>NZ_JAKKCQ010000001.1:0-1574720 GCF_021728315.1 Vibrio sp. L5-1
AGAAAGTCTGAGTCACTTCATTCTTCCAGATAAAAGAAAGGACCGAACGTTTCCACGTTCAGTCCTCTTTGTTCCAGCCAAATATCCGTTTAGGTTCAAGCAGTAATGCTTATCCGAACGGCATTACACTATCTAGTGAGCCTTTTTTGTGCCATTAAGCCTGACTTATTCACTGACTTTTTATCTCATTTTTTCTTTGTTGTTATCTCTGTTCGACAACAAACTCTACAAATCGATCACGGAGTGTATTTTCGCTATTTCTATTCCATATCAGGCCGACTGGCCAAGTGGCGTATTCACCTTCTAACGCAATGAATTCCACATCGGTATTACTAATGAACTGCGCACTGCTGGGTACAATGGTGAAACCGATATTGGCAGAAACCAAGGCAAGCAGGGTCAGAATATCATCGGCTTCTTGCGTCTTTGATAAGTCGATTTTATTGGCAAGACAATATTGTTGAATCTGTCTGTCTAATCCAGGGCCGCGATGTTGGGCCAGCTTTAGATAAGGCCATTTCGATAACTTAGAGACGACGTGATTTTTACTTGGCGCTTGCTTGAGAAGATCTTTGTGTATCGCGACCACTAGCGAATCATTGAACAGTGTTAGGCTTTCCAAATCCGATGATTCTGGTATCCGATTGAAGCTGATATCGAGTTCATGGTTTGACAGTTCA
The DNA here is from genome assembly GCF_021728315.1 of Vibrio sp. L5-1. Lineage (NCBI taxonomy): Bacteria > Pseudomonadati > Pseudomonadota > Gammaproteobacteria > Vibrionales > Vibrionaceae > Vibrio > Vibrio sp. L5-1. Next base: position 681 of record NZ_JAKKCQ010000001.1, read on the forward strand.
TCCGTCTGTTGCTTGGAAGGTGTGTCATTTAAGGTGATATGAACGTCTGAGTATCGTTGTTTATAAGCGGCAATAAGCTTGGGTGCTTCATGATAAGTAGACACGCCAAAGCCAATGTTTAAATGCCCCTGAGTTCCGTTCACCACCGAGCCTGACAGCTGCTCAAACGCTTGCATTGAATGAACCAAACGTTGGGCTTCTGCCAGTAATGTTTTGCCTGCGTGCGTTAGCTCTGCTCCATTCCTACCACGAGAAAACAGAGATGCCCCAATATTGGATTCAAGTCGTTGAATCTTTTTAGTGAGTGCAGATTGAGTGATGTAGAGCTGCTCTGACGCCAAACGGTAATTGCCCGATTTAGCCAACTGACAGAATGCCTTCAGTAAATCAAATTCCATTCCAAATGCTCATTGAACTAAGAATATTTTTCATTATATGGAATTGAATCGATTTTTTATACTGAGTTCATACCAAATCAGATTAAGCGAAATTCGAGGACGAATCATGAAGAAAGACATCAAAGTAGCATCGGTTCAATTCAACCACCATACGGGTGACAAGGCGTACAACCTATCTGTGATAGATCAATATGTTCGACAAGCTTCGGAGAGTGGCGTGGAGATCATCAGTTTTCCTGAGATGTGCATTACCGGTTATTGGCATGTGTCTGCTTTGTCGCGGGGTGATATTGAAGTACTAGCGGAACCCGTACCAAATGGTGAATCGACTCAAAAACTCATTTCGCTGGCAACACAATTTGGCATGAGCGTTGGCGCGGGCTTGATAGAGCAAGATACTGATGGCGAGTTATACAACACCTACGTATTTGCGATGCCAAATGGAGAAGTTCAGAAACATCGAAAACTGCACACCTTTGTTAGCTCTCACATGAGCAGTGGAGACCAATACACGGTGTTCGATACGCCGCATGGTTGCAAAGTTGGTATCTTGATTTGTTGGGATAACAACTTGGTCGAAAATGTAAGGATTACAGCTTTGAAAGGTGCAGATATATTGATTGCGCCACACCAAACGGGCGGTTGTCATTCACGAAGCCCTAACGCGATGAAGCGAATTGACCCTGAGTTATGGTTTAACCGAGATGAAAATCCAGAGGCGATTCGAGCTGAAATGCAGGGCAATAATGGCCGAGAGTGGTTAATGCGTTGGCTGCCTGCAAGAGCGCACGACAACGGTATGTTTGTGGTGTTTAGTAATGGTGTTGGCGTTGATATGGATGAAGTAAGAACAGGCAATGCGATGATCCTCAGCCCTTATGGTGAAATCATTGCTGAGACTGATAGTGTTGATAACGATATGGTGATTGCAGAGCTAAAAGCAGAAGAGTTAGATATGTGTACGGGTAGACGCTGGATTCGTGGTCGCAAGCCAGAGTTATATCATTCACTCACACAACCTCTTGGTCATGAACTTGATCCGCACCAAGCGCGTTTTGCTGAGAAGTAATGTGAAGATGCTGGTGGATAAGGCGAGTAAATAAGGAGTCGGCAGGGAAGGGATTGATTCAATAACATCGGATGTAGTCTACCCACTTAAACAGTTTTTAAGTGGGTAGACTATTTACACATCAAGCATCAAGCATCAAACATCAAGCATCAAACGTCTAAGTTCTATTCTCAGTGGCGAGTGCGAGAAGACGTCAGTTCTGATGCGCGAAGCTGAGCAACGGCTTTTGCTAGTTCAAGCTGAGCTTGTGCAAAGTTGATGTCTACATTGCCCTTATTGATATTCTCTAGAGCTGCATATTTCGCTTCTTCTGCGCGAGCGCGGTCAATATCTTGGCCGTGCAAGGCAGTATCGGCTAACACCGTGACCACATCGGGCTGGACTTCAAGCATCCCGCCAGAAACATAAAGCACTTGCCCCTCTGATTTAGGATCTGTGACAAACACTGTCACGCCTGGCTTTATTTTACTGAGAAGCGGGGAGTGACCGGGGCGGATCCCCAGCTCACCATCAGCGCCAGAAACGGCTAGGGCATACGCTGGACCTGAAAACAGCGTACCTTCCGCACTTACAATATTAAGTTGAAATGTATTATCTGTAATTCCGATAGCCATGGTGCACCTGCCTCTTAGAGTGATTTTGCTTTGTTAAGCACTTCGTCGATAGAACCACAGTACAAGAATGCTTGCTCTGGGATATCGTCATATTCGCCACCTAACAGGCCTTTAAAGCCTCTTAGTGTTTCGCTTAGCGGTACAAATACACCTTTCTGACCGGTAAACACTTCGGCTACGTGGTAAGGCTGAGTTAAGAAACGTTCAATCTTACGAGCGCGAGATACGGTCTGTTTGTCTTCAGTAGACAGCTCATCCATACCAAGAATCGCGATGATGTCTTTTAGCTCTTTGTAACGTTGCAGCGTTGTTTGTACTTTTTGTGCAATGTCGTAGTGCTCTTGACCAACCACAAGCGGGTCCAATTGGCGAGAGGTTGAATCCAATGGGTCGATTGCAGGGTAGAGGCCCAATGCCGCGATGTTACGAGACAGTACAACGGTCGCATCTAAGTGAGCAAAGGTTGTTGCTGGTGATGGATCGGTCAAGTCATCCGCAGGTACGTATACCGCTTGGATAGACGTGATAGAGCCTTGTCTAGTCGAAGTGATACGCTCTTGAAGCACACCCATCTCTTCAGCGAGTGTTGGTTGGTAACCTACTGCTGAAGGCATACGACCTAACAGTGCTGACACCTCAGTCCCTGCAAGCGTGTAACGGTAAATGTTATCAATGAACAACAGTACGTCACGACCTTCATCACGGAAGCGCTCAGCCATAGTCAGGCCTGTAAGTGCAACACGTAGACGGTTTCCCGGTGGCTCGTTCATTTGGCCATAAACCATGGCCACTTTGTCTAGTACACCGGCTTCTTTCATCTCGTAGTAGAAGTCGTTACCTTCACGAGTACGCTCACCAACACCGGTAAATACAGAGAGACCTGAGTGGGCTTTTGCGATGTTGTTGATAAGCTCCATCATGTTGACGGTTTTACCTACGCCAGCACCACCGAACAGACCAATTTTACCGCCTTTTGCGAACGGACAGATAAGGTCGATAACTTTAACGCCGGTCTCAAGAAGTTCAGTGCTGTTTGCTTGTTCTTCATAAGAGGGTGCTTCACGGTGAATTTCGTAGCTTTCTTTTTGACCGATTTCACCACATTCATCGATAGGCTGACCAAGAACGTTCATGATACGGCCTAAGGTTTCTTCGCCCACCGGAACCGTGATTGGAGAACCTGTGTTTTCAACAGTTAGGCCGCGGCGCAAGCCATCTGACGTACCCATTGCAATACAACGAACGATACTGCCACCCAGTTGTTGCTGAACTTCCAATACGAGAGAGCTTGCTTCCTCGCTCGTCACTTTCAATGCATCATAAACGCGTGGGCTGTTGCCGCCGCTGAACTCGACGTCTACCACCGCGCCGATAACTTTAACTATTTTTCCAACACTCATCTCTAAATCCTCAAATTCTATTCTTAACCCACTCTTGTCTGCCCTTAGACAGCTTGAGCACCTGAGACTATTTCACTCAGCTCTTGGGTAATGGCAGCCTGTCGCGCTTTGTTGTATACCAACTGCAAATCATCGATGAGTTGGCCTGCGTTATCGGTCGCCGCTTTCATGGCCACCATTCGGGCTGCTTGCTCACAGGCAATGCTCTCTACGATGCCCTGATACACTTGCGATTCAATGTATCGATGTAACAGCTCAGAGAGGATGTCTCGTGGTGCTTGTTCATAGATGTAGTCCCAACGACGTGCTTTTTTCGCGCCTCCATCGGCCTCAGAATCTGAAGGGTGGGGCAGCAACTGCAAGGTCGTTGGTTCTTGAACCATGGTGTTGATGAACTGGTTATACACGAGATACAAACTGTCGATTTTTTCGTCGTCGTAATGCCCTAGCATCGCGTTAACCGTACCTAAAATGTCTTCTAATTTAGGCGCGTCACCAAGGCCTGACGTTTGCGCGATAACATTGCCGCTGCGTTGGAAAAATGAGATAGCTTTTGAACCAATTAAGGTCGTTTCTACTTCAACGCCTTTGGTACGCCACATCTCCATCTCTTCTAACACTTTCTTGAACAAGTTCGAGTTCAAGCCACCACATAAGCCTCGATCGGACGAAATAATGATGTAAGCAACGCGTTTTGGTTCACGCTGTTGAAGGTAGGGGTGCTGGTATTCCAGCGACCCTGATGCGACATGAGAGATAACTTTACGCATGTTCTCGGCATATGGACGTGTTAGCGTCATATTGTCTTGAACTTTACGCATCTTACTTGCCGCAACCATCTCCATTGCACTGGTGATTTTCTGAGTGTTACTAACACTGCCTATCTTGGTGCGAATTTCTTTAGTATTTGCCATTATCTGCTCCTAATTTGTTTTGATTTCCAGCCAACAAACCGGAGCGTTTACCAAGCTTTCAACGCTACAAAGTCACCGAGAAGCTTTGCAAGAGCGCCATCAATTTCATCGTTGTAGTCACCATTAGCGTTGATGGTGTCGAACAACTCTGGGTTTTGACCTTTCGCGTAAGCAATCAATTCTTCTTCAAAACGCGCAATCTTGTTCAACTCTACGTCAGCCAAATAGCCTTTTTCTGCTGCGTAGATAACCGTTGCTTGCTCAGCGACAGACATTGGAGAGTATTGCTTTTGTTTCATCAGTTCGGTTACACGCTCACCATGATCAAGCTGCTTGCGCGTCATGTCGTCTAGGTCAGAAGAGAACTGAGCAAATGCGGCTAATTCGCGGTATTGAGCTAATGATGTACGGATACCACCAGACAGTTTCTTGATGATCTTGCACTGAGCCGCGCCACCCACACGAGATACCGAGATACCTGGGTCAACAGCAGGACGTAGACCTGAGTTGAATAGTTGGGTTTGTAGGAAAACCTGACCATCAGTAATTGAGATTACGTTGGTTGGTACAAACGCAGATACGTCACCCGCTTGAGTTTCAATGATAGGAAGTGCTGTCAGTGAACCTGTTTGGCCTTTCACTTCACCATTTGTGAACTTCTCAACGTATTCCGCATTTACTCGTGCCGCACGTTCTAGTAGGCGTGAGTGGAGGTAGAATACGTCGCCAGGGAAGGCTTCACGACCCGGTGGGCGTTTAAGTAGCAATGAGATTTGACGGTAAGCGACGGCTTGTTTTGATAGGTCATCATAGATGATCAGTGCATCTTCACCGCGGTCACGGAAGTATTCGCCCATGGTGCAACCCGCATAAGGTGCTAGGTATTGAAGCGCGGCTGATTCTGATGCTGATGCTACAACAACGATGGTATTTTTAAGCGCATCGTGGTCTTCGAGTTTACGAACAACGTTTGCGATAGTAGAGGCTTTCTGGCCAATCGCCACGTACACACATTTGATGCCAGAATCTTTTTGATTGATGATCGCATCGATAGCTAGCGCTGTTTTACCCGTCTGACGGTCACCGATGATAAGTTCACGTTGACCACGACCGATAGGCACCATGGTATCAACGGCTTTATAACCAGTTTGAATTGGTTGATCGACGGACTTACGCTCGATTACACCGGGTGCAATTACTTCTACAGGGTCGAGTCGGTCGCAACTCACTGGGCCTTTGCCATCGATTGGCTCACCTAGTGTGTTAACTACACGGCCAAGAAGTCCGTTGCCGACTGGTACTTCCAAGATACGACCTGTCCCTTTCACTTTCATACCCTCAGATAGGTCAGTGTAGGGGCCCATAACTACGGCACCGACTGAGTGCGTGTCAAGGTTAAGAGCAAGAGCGTATTTGCCACCTGGAAGCTCGATCATCTCACCCTGCATGACATCCGCAAGGCCATTAATAGTAATGATGCCATCACGAACCGAGACTATGGTGCCTTCGTTACGAGCTTCGGTGCTCACATTAAACTTCGAGATGCGATCTTTAATCAGGTCGCTGATTTCGTTTGAATTTAATTGCATAATTGTTACCTATCTCGCGTGAAGTTGATGAGCTAATCGGCTAATTGATGTGTTCAAAGAACCATCGATGACGGTTTCACCCGCCTTGATTACGATCCCGCCAACCAGCGAGTCATCAATAACCTGTTCCATTTCAACCTGACGCTCTAATTTCTTTTCAAGTGCAGCAGTGAGTGATGTAACTTGATCTTGTGTAAGCAATTCTGAACTGGTGACAGTGACAGGGATTACACGTTCATGTTCGTCCTTTAGGTCGCTGAACAAGTTAAACAAGTCTCTGATCACGGCAAGACGGCCATTCTCAGCCAAGACTTTAATGAGATTAATGACGTGGTCATCAACGAGTCCTTGGCAAACGTGAATGATGAGATTGACCAGTTCTTCAGATTGCTGTGTATGAACACCTTCTGCTGATGAAATCTGCTTAGCGATCGTTTCTTCTTCCGCTACCGTCACAAGAATGGACAACATTGAGTGCCACTCTTGTAACTTGTTTTCACCCAAAGCAAAGTCGAACGATGCTTTAGCGTAGGGATGAGCAATATTGGTGTAATCTGACATATTGCCTCCGTTTAGAGTTCGCTTATCATTTGATCAACTAACGCTCGGTTCGTTTCAGAATCTAGGTTCTTGCTGATCAATTTCTGTGCACTTTGAATAACAGCGTCTGCCATATCCGCCTGAAGTTCACGGCGTAACTTTTGACGTTCGCCTTCTAGCTCAGCTCTACCTTGTTCTAAGATGCGTGCCTTTTCTTGCTCGCCTTCTTGGTGAGCTAAGGTGATGATTTCGTTGCGGCGTTTCTTGCCTTGCTCAATCAGTTCGGTCACATTCTTTTTCGCATCTGCGACGAGTTGTGCGCCATTTGATTTTGCTAGTTCTAGCTCTTTCGCTGCATTCTCTGAGTGGCGTAAACCATCAGCGATTTCTTTTTGGCGCTCGTCTAACATCGCGGTGAGAGGGGGCCATACATATTTCATGCATAGCCAAACAAAAATCACGAATGAGATTGCTTGACCAAACATGCTGGCATTTAAATTCATACCTTCCTCACTAAATCTTGATTATTTACAAATCGATTTTTTCAAAGCTTTCAATTAAGCAACGGCAAAGATGATGTATAGACCGATACCAACACCGATCATCGGTACAGCATCAACAAGGCCCATCATGATGAAGAATTGAGTACGAAGCATTGGAGTAAGGTCTGGTTGACGAGCAACACCTTCAAGGTATTTACCTGCTAAGTTACCAATACCAGATGCTGCACCTGCTGCACCTAAACCGATCAGTAATGCACCTGCTACATATAAAACTGCGCTTACGATATCCATTTGTATCTCCGATAAATAATGTGTTAGTTAATTTTTTAGTTATTAATTAGTGGTGTTCTTCTGTTGCCATTGCTAAGTAAACAACGGTCAGTACCATAAATATAAATGCTTGTAAGAATACGATTAATATGTGGAATAAGGCCCATGGAACACTTAGTGCCCATTGCATCCACCAAGGCATTAGTGCGATAAGGATGAATATCATCTCGCCTGCATACATATTTCCGAATAATCGTAAGCCTAGCGATATTGGTTTTGAAATTAATGTTATTAATTCAAGAACAAAGTTAACAGGATATAAAATAGGGTTATCAAATGGCTGAGTAGTTAGCTCTTTGATAAAGCCTTTCAAACCTTTATTTTTGAACGTATAAGTTAACAATAAAATAAACACACCGAGTGCCATCGACATTGGGATATTTACATCCGCTGTCGGTAGGTCTCTAAAGTGCTCTAAACCCATTACACGAGTTAACCCTGGTATTAAATCTATAGGCAATAGGTCGACTGCATTCATTAACAACACCCAAACAAAAGTGGTTAATGCCAGTGGCCCTATTAATTTATCCTCCGCTTGAAAAATCTCTTTGACTAGGTTGTTAACGAAATCAAAGATAAGCTCGATAAAACATTGAAAACGACCTGGAACACCGCTAGTGCCCTTGGTCACTACATATCGAAAAGCTCCAATAAACAGTAAACCCGTGATCCAAGATACCAACATTGAGTCAATGTTGAACGCCCAGAAACCATCACCTGTAGTTAAGAAGGTTAAGTGATGCTCTATGTATTCGTGAGCGGTAGTGACTTGATCCATACTACACGTACTCCGATCTTGTAGAGGCAGTAATAAATGGTGTTAAGAAGTACCCAATCATTGTGAAAATGTACGCGTATAATATTACTGGGTTATCCAATTTGAAAAACTGGAATGCCAGGATAAACATTAAGAACGTATAGGTTATTTTCACGACACGACTCATTTGCATTAAGTCACGTAAACTATAATTAGGATTCTTGTGCACCTTAAGGCTTGCATATATAAAACCAAACAGCGGTGGTAACATCGCGATTACGACACCCAAAGCTGAAGACTCCATATCTACTTTATTACCAAAAAACACTTCATATAAAACTACACCGACGGCTAATACTATTTGGCAGAGAACAACTCTTTTAGCAGCAACAAGGATGTCGCTACTTATCCCATTAAGCCTCATAATAAAACCTTATATTTAACAGTGTAAGTCAATATAAAACACAGTTTGAATATGTTTTGTTACTAGCACTTACTTGTTAATAGCAATTTGACTTGTTAATAAACCTTTACTTGTTAACAAAGAAATAATCTTTCTGGCTTTATATCTCCTGACGAAATTAAACGTTAAAAACTAACTCGCTATCGTTTCGACAAAATATAAACTACGCCTAAAATTATGTGATCAAAACGACAAATATCGGCATCAATAATTCCATTTTTGAAATGAGTGTTTTTCATTTATGAAAGTAATAGTTCTATTATTAAATCCATGAATATTTAAAATGCTTTGTTTATAGCGAGAAAAGGGAGGTTTTACCCAGAAAATTAGAGAGGAAAAATATCAAGATATAATGTTATCAAGTAAGTATATTCAATGACTTAGAGTCTTTTCTAAATGTGATGACGGGTTGGTATTCGAAGCGGCGTATAACCAAGATTTTGTTGATATTGGAAGGTTTCGTTTGTGTAGTGAAATAGCAGTATGGTGCTCCTTATCATTAAGCTAATATTTTTTAATATCGTTATCATATTTTCATTATTGATGTATTGGAACGCGAATCAACACGCCCAGCACCGGGTTCAAGATGAAAATTTGATGAAAAATTCAGCATCCAACCGCTGATGCAACAAGATCTAGGGTCAATGATAAGGGCGAGGAAACATACGTACAGATGAAAAGTACGGGTTAATTGACTCAAAAATAGAGGTATCGCTGAGGTTGGGTCGAATTATTATCGGACGAATTCGCAGAGCATCGACCCAGAAATCACAGTTTCAATACAGAAATAATCGGAATCTAAAGATGTTTGTCGTATCAATAGGCCTATAGGAAGCGCCTTCATTCATGTTCCTTTATTACTCTTCATAGCTTAGGTATTGAATACATAAGTCATGAAAGGCTTGTGCTTGTGGCGAGATCGTACGGTCAGCCAATCTGAAAATACCGATCTGACGTTGTAAGGGCGGGTCAATCAATGGGATCCAAACCAAACGGGTTTCATTGGTCGGGAAAGCCAGCTTAGGTAGCGTGGTCACGCCTATCCCGAGTTCTAACACCGAAAACAACGAAGTGATGTTCTCTACCGAATACAGAGCCTGTTCGCTGAGCATTCGTGCAGGTGTTGGGTCAAGTAGGGTACAAGTACCGTTGCGAATGAAGGGTTGTTTTAACAAAGTTTGCCACTCTATTCCCTCTCGTTGGGAGGCGATAGGGTTGTCTTTCAGGCAGACCACACCAATAGGATCTGAAAGCAAAGGGGTGAAATCGATGCTCTCTTCTTCTAAATGGGAGCTATTTCCGAGGGCAACATCCACCTCTCCAGAGAGTAATCTCGCTTCCACACCTGCCGCATTATCATCAATTAAGCTGACCTCAACATTGGGGTACTTTTCGCAAAAAGCCCCTAAAACACTAGGGATTAGTTTTGCGGCCACTGAAGGAACGCTCGCTATTCGAACTCGCCCTTGTTGTCCAGCTGCTGCAGCACGAAGGTCGTTATCTAATGCTTTGTAAACATTCAAGAATTGAATGATTTTCGGCAAACATATTTCGCCAAAAGGTGTCAGCGTCGATTTGTTGCCCGTTTCAAACAGTGGTTGGCCGAGAATTTTTTCTAGCTCTTTTATCGATGTTGAAAGTGCCGCTTGCGAGCGATTTGCTCGGTGAGATGCCGCTCTAAATCCGCCTTCTTCGACCACTAAAACAAAATGTTTTAACTGTTGTAGCTTAATACTCATGACAGGAATCCTTCTCTAGGCCTTGCTATACCTTACTTTTTTAAAGGTGATAGATTTTATTTATCAAATGCACAAAATTTACCGTTAGATTTATCAGCCGTCAAGATGCAGTATTTAACCATCTTGAAACATAGTTGTTACAAAGTTGGATGGAATCGTGAACGCACAAACTAAAAAACACCCAGTAAAAACCGAGCTTTTCGCTTCAAAAGCACCACTAGAGTGGGCAATCGTTAATAACGGCACTCTATACACAGCGCAGATTCCAATCGATGAGACTGGCGCAGTAGTAGAAGGCGGTATTGAAGCGCAAACGCGTCAGACTTTTAACAACCTTGTTCATACGTTGGAGTGTGCAGGCGAATCTATGGATTCAGTGCTGCAAGTTCTGATTTACGTGACAGACCGTGAATATCTAAAAACGGTAAACAGCGTATACGGAGAATACTTCAATGCACCTTACCCAAACCGTGCTGCGGTCGTCGTTGCAGGGTTAGCAAGAGAAGAGATGCTGGTCGAGTTCGTGGTTTATGCATCGGCGTCTCAACCTGAATAATCAGACTGTGAACTAAAGCTATTTGCGGATCAAAACTCTTTTGAATTGAAGTGGTTTATTGATACAAGCGACTTGGTTCACTTTAGAAACAAAATATACATCTTATTTTAGCAATTAATTACCTGAATATTAACAGTTTATTAATTAACCAGATGGTTGCCAGACTCAACCGCAACCTAACCGTTACAAGGACAGAATGATGACTCAATTACAGAATGTTCAAGCAGAAAACGCACTTTACATTGGCGGCGAATGGCAAGCGGGTGTTAGCACCGTTGCGAACATTAACCCATCAGATATTTCTGAAAACATCGGTAACTTTGCACAAGCAAGCACTGACCAAGTTCAACAAGCGATTTCAGCGGCGAAGCACGCTCAGCCAGAGTGGGAAAAAACACCGATTGAACGTAAGCAAGCAGTGCTTCAAGCGATTGGTGATGAACTGATTGCACGTTGTGACGAGCTAGGTACATTACTTTCTCGTGAAGAAGGTAAGCCTTTTGCTGAAGGTCGTGGTGAAATTTACCGTGCAGGTCAGTTCTTCCAATACTTCGCAGCTGAAGTGCTTCGTCAAATTGGCGACAACGCAGAATCAGTACGCCCAGGCGTTTCTGTAGAAGTGACTCGTGAAGCAGTGGGTGTTATCGGCATCATCTCTCCTTGGAACTTCCCAACAGCAACAGCAGCTTGGAAAATCGCTCCAGCATTGGCTTTCGGTAACAGCGTTATCTGGAAACCTGCAAACCTAACACCAGCAAGTGCAGTTGCGCTAACTGAGATTATCCACCGCCAAGGCATGCCTGCAGGCACGTTCAACCTTGTACTGGGTAGTGGTTCAAAGGTTGGTGATGCACTGATCAACTCTAAAGACGTGAATGGTGTGAGCTTTACTGGTTCTGTTGATACGGGTCGTAAAGTCGCAGCTGCAACAGCGCCAAACTTCGTTCGTTGCCAACTAGAAATGGGCAGTAAGAACGCATTAGTGATTGCTGACGATGCAGATATCCAAACTGCAGTAGATGCAACTATCGCGGGTTCATTCTCGGGTGCCGGTCAAAAATGTACCGCATCTTCTCGTCTAGTGGTAATGGATGGCATTCACGACCAATACGTTGAAGCACTTATCAAACGCATGAGTGAGCTTAAAGTCGGTCATGCACTAGAAGAGGGCGTGTTCATGGGCCCTGTAGTCGATGGAAACCAACTTGAAGCAAACCTTGGTTGGGTTGAGAAAGCACGTCAAAGCGGCGGTGAGCTAGCATTTGGTGGCGAACGCTTGAGCATGAAACACGAAGGTTTCTACATGTCTCCAACCTTGTTCTTGAATACTAAGAACGATTGGGAAGTGAACCAAGAAGAAGTGTTTGCTCCTATGGCAAGTGTGATTCGAGTTGCTGACTTAGAAGAAGCTATCGCGACAACAAACGACACACGTTTCGGCCTAACAGGCGGTATCATTACTCAAAGCCTACGCAGCAGTGCGATGTTCAAACAACAAGCACAAACAGGTTGTGTGATGGTTAACCTACCAACTGCAGGTACGGATTACCATGTACCGTTTGGTGGTCGTAAAGAGTCTAGCTTCGGTCCTCGTGAGCAAGGTCAGTACGCGAAAGAGTTCTATACCGTGGTTAAGACAGCTTACCAGCGCCCTTACTAAGCAGCTTTCTGTTAATTAGATTTGTATTAATTAGAACGGGATAGTTGGAGTCATTAGTTAAACAGACCCTAACTATCCAGCTATCGAATTGGCCTGATTCATCGAGTCAGGCCAACATCAAAACTCAATCAAGCTCAATCAAATATAGATTTCAAAGACTGAGCACCCAGTAAGTGATTTAACCCATTTTTGAAAACATGTTATTTGAGCGTGTTTTCAAAACCGAGCTAGAACACTGAGCTTTCAATAGGAGTGGTTATGTACCAGCAACGGATTGTTATAGATGGATTGCAATACTGCAATTGGAACAGAGAATATTTCCAAACACTAAAGGCGAGCGGCATTACAGCAGTTCACGCTACCGCGGTTTATCACGAGACAGCTCGTGAAACTTTATCTCGTTTTGCTGAGTGGAACTTAAGATTCGAGCAGAATGCAGACATTATTATGCCGATACATTCAATGGCTGATGTTGAAACTGCAAAAGCGACAGGCAAAGTCGGCATTTTTCTAGGTGCTCAAAACTGTTCGCCAATCGATGATGAGATTGGTCTTATCGAAGTGATGCGTCAGCAGGGTCTTTTGATCATGCAGCTGACTTACAACAACCAGAGCTTATTGGCGACGGGTTGTTATGAGCAGAACGACACAGGTATCACGCGCTTCGGTAAGCAAGCGATCGAAGAGATGAACCGAGTAGGTATGATCATCGATATGTCTCATAGTGCTGAACGTTCAACACTTGAGGCGATAGACCTGTCTTCTCGTCCTATTTGTATCAGCCATGCGAACCCGACGTTTGCTCATGATGCACTAAGAAACAAATCAAACGATGTGATTAAAGCCCTAACCGCACGCGGTGGCTTAATCGGATTCAGCTTATACCCATTCCACCTACCAAACGGCAGCCAATGTACGTTGGAAGATTTCTGCCAAATGGTTGCAACGACTGCTGACATGGTCGGCGTAGAACACCTAGGTATTGGTAGTGACCTATGCTTAAACCAACCTCAAGCCGTTCTTGAGTGGATGCGAAATGGTCGCTGGTCGAAGGCTATGGACTACGGTGAAGGTTCTGCGAATAACTCAGGCTGGCCAGATTCACTGCCTTGGTTCTGTGGGAGTTCTGGTATGGAAAATATCTATAACGGATTGATGCGTCACGGTTTCAGTGAGTCTGAAACTGGGCAAGTATTAGGCGATAACTGGTTTAACTTTTTGAAAGACGGCTTAGAGCCTCAAAGCAAAAAGTAACCGCTTTTTTGAACAGCATTGAAAAGAATATCAATTATACAAAAGGAACAACGGTCTATTTCGCAACGCGGTAACCCAAACATGGATTAGCCTGCCCAACACAAAAACAATAGGGCAGGTGTTAAATACACCTCTTGTAGTCATCATTTTAATGACGGCTGCAAAGAAACCTCTGGAGTCAGAGTATGTCTGATTTAACCAATAGCGTGAAATCTTCAAATGTAAATGCGGGTCAAGCAAACACAGCAAGTAAAAATACACAGTCTGAGTCTGCCTCAGATAAATTAGGACTAACTAACCCAGCACTTTGGTACAGCGGCGGCTTTATTGCTCTGTTTGTAGCACTTGCTTTGTTTGATGGCGAGCTGCTGTCTACCCTAGTAAATACCGGCTTTGCATGGTCTGTAAAAGTGTTCGGCCCATATTGGCAAATGCTTCTTCTTCTGACTTTTCTTATTGGTCTTGGCCTAGCGGCAGGGCGAACAGGCAAGGTTATCCTAGGTGGCATCGATAAGCCTGAGATGGATGGCTTCCGTTGGATGGCGATCATCTTTTGTACGTTACTTGCGGGTGGCGGTGTGTTTTGGGCGGCAGCAGAGCCTATCGCACACTATGTGAGTCCTCCACCGTTGTATGGCGCACAAGAAAACGCACAACAAGGCGCAGTAAACGCATTATCACAATCGTTTATGCACTGGGGTTTTCTCGCATGGGCAATCGTTGGTAGCTTAACGTCTATTGTGGTTATGCACCTTCACTACGACAAAGGCTTGCCTCTTAAGCCTCGTATTTTGCTATACCCAGTTTTAGGCGAAAGAGCACTGAAAGGTCATACCGGCGCACTGATTGATGCATGTTGTATTGTTGCAGTAGCAGCGGGCACCATCGGTCCGATCGGTTTCTTGGGCTTGCAAGTGAGCTACGCATTGAACGAACTGTTTGGTATCCCAGATGGCTTCACGACACAGCTGATCATCATCTTGTTCGCTATCGTTCTTTACACATTGTCTGCATTAAGTGGTCTTAACCGCGGGATGCAAATGCTAAGCCGTTACAACGTAATTTTAGCCATGGCATTGATGGTCTACATCCTGATCTTCGGCCCAACAAACTTCATTTTCAATGGCTACATCCAAGGTGTAGGCAGCATGATAGATAACTTCATCCCAATGGCAACATACCGTGGTGACGAAGGTTGGTTGAGCTGGTGGACAGTATTCTTCTGGGGTTGGTTCTTAGGTTACGGCCCAATGATGGCAATCTTCATCGCACGTATTTCACGTGGTCGTAGTATTCGCCAGTTGGTATCAACCATCAGTCTTATTGCGCCGTTTGTAACATGTTTCTGGTTCACCATTGTTGGTGGTTCTGGTCTAGCGTTTGAAATTGCAGACCCAGGCAGCGTAAGTAAAGCGTTCGAAGGCTTTAATTTACCTGGCGCGCTACTGGCAGTAACTCAGCAATTACCAATGCCAATGCTTATCTCTATTCTGTTCTTGATCTTGACGACGATCTTCATCGTAACGACCGGTGACTCGATGACTTACACCATCAGTGTGGTAGTCAGTGGTGAGACAGAGCCTAACGCAATTATTCGTACTTTCTGGGGTGTGATGATGGGGGTAACAGCATTGATTCTGATTTCCCTAGGTTCAGGCGGAATCTCTGCGCTGCAATCGTTCATTGTAATCACAGCGGTTCCGGTGTCCATAATCTTACTGCCATCGCTTTGGAATGCGCCTCAAATCGCAATCAAGATGGCGAAAGAACAAGGTTTTTAAAGAACAGGTTTTTTAAAGAGCAGATTTTGTAAAGAAAAGGGCTCTGTAAGACAAGAGCTCTGTAAAACAAGAAACTGATTAAATAAGAACAAATCAGCCTTCGAAAGAAGGCTGATGCAAAAATTCCGAAAGGAACAGCAAAACCGTACTGGTGAAGATACACCGGACGGCAACGTATTTAGGTCAATCGATCTAGTCAGGACAAATAATAAGGGGCGAGCTCGCTTGCCCCACATAACGTGAAAGCTAACCAGCATACAGTAATAACGAATGCTTCAAATGACGGCAACGATCGGTTCTGAATGGCTAGCAAAATCCTATAACTATAAGGTGGTGAGCAAAATGGATGCACATCGTTCTACCTACACTGAATCAGCATTACGTGACGCAACGGTCGTCATGGCACCGGAAAGGCTAGGTGCGATGCACCAAACACGTATCAGCTTTGTAAGAACTCTGATTCGTAAAATGGCGCAGCAAGAATGGAAAGTGACGAAACATGAATGGCAATTAGACGCTCAGGGTTTTGGTCATGTTATCTATAAACTAGCGACGCCAAACCATGTTTATCATTTGGTTGTTTTTTGCGATGAAATTGCAGATGACGAACGAAATGACCGTGTAATTGCTGAAAAGTGGGACGTAACGTTTGCGCTTGTTCTTGGTGATGTTGATGTCACCCTACTTGAAAGACTTCGTGCGAATGTACCGCTTCAAGAAGCCGGCCGTAATCCAAATAACGTACTTGTTTTAGCGCGTGCAAACAAAAGTGTACGTGTGTTTGAACACATCGTGAGTCACTTGGCGAAAGGTGTTCAACCAACGCCAAAAGAACTCGCTGAAGTAGGCTACATCCTAAGAACCACTGCCGTTTATGGCAATGGCAAATTTGGCATTGCAGACTTTAAAATCTTAGAGAAAAATGAAGATTTTAATCAGTCATTTAGTGCGCAAATGTGTGCAGTTTATATGCTACGTGAGTTCAGCCTAGATTGGGTTCATTACCTAGCCGAACAACAGGGCGGTGAGCAAGCGATTACCTTGCATCGAGGATTACAACGTTACCTTGGTGTTGGTAATGCGACTGGTTTAGGTATGGCGCCATACCTGATTAACCACCCTAGTATTGTCGATCAGTGGATGACAACCCGTGAACAGGCATTGGCGGACGTGCTGTCCAGTCAGACTGATACGGCGTTGATCGAGCCACTACGTACCTTAGTTAAAAAAGCGATTTGTCATTTAGAACAAGTCGTTACCATCAATGAAACACAGCAAGAGCTCAACAAAGCTGCTGTTGATGACTTGAAGAACACAGAACAATCATTAGAAGCTTCTGTCAGCCTGTGCGATACATGGGCACAGTTAGTCGAACAATCTAAGCACATGAGTATGGAAGCCCAAGAAATCCTTATCTCATGCTTGATGGAATTGTACCCAGAATTAGTGGACGCCCATCAAGAGCAAATGAATTGCAGCGAAACACTGTCGCTTCCTAGCGGCAAAAAGATTCAAGATCTTCTTGTTGTACTAGAAGAGAAGTATCGCTGGGCGATCACGACCGACTTTACGAAAGCAGAGAACAACTACTGGTTCTGGTATCGCTCTCAAGACAAAGAAGAGCCAAGGCTCGGTGTTCGAGGTGAAGAGCTGGGTGAAGAGCGTGAACTGCCGTTGGATATTGGCCGTCAAGCTTATCGTTTGTACCATGCTTTATTGCAGTTTGCGCCAGAGCTTTCATTGGCGGAATTCCTTGTTAAACAGCCGCAACACCGTGCAATTGCACGCCGAGTGTGGACGCTAGGTAACAAAGCGATGGGCGACATTCAAATGAATGTGCTTCACCAAGATTCGCCTCCAATGCACTTGCTGCGTTGTAAGCTAGCAATGTTTGGTGCGACTAAGTTTGATCCTCGCTCAGATCGCTGGGTACGAGTGACGTTTTTCCAAGGAGCGCCATTGCTTGATGAAATTCATCAGGACGAATGGGTGTTCCCAGTCTTACCAAGTGAAGCACCAAGTGAAGCGGAGCTCGCTGACTCACAAAAAGCTACTACACATATCAACGCTCAACATGGAGGTAAATCGTTATGATCGTTTCTCACAATGAACTGGTAGCGGCCGTTAATAAAGCCTTTCTGGGTATGCGTCGTACATGTGGTGAAGCTGATGTGATAGCGAACATGGTGGCAGATTTACAAATGGTCGGTTTGGATGGAGTTCGTCATTTTAACAATGCGAGCAACTTTATGGGTCTTGAAGACGATTGCCCTGTAGACATTCAAGTGCGCAGCGATAATACCGTTGAAGTTGACCTACACAAGGCGAGCTTAGCCTGTCATCTTCCTGTGATTATGGACTATTCGATTGAAAAAATGGTTGGTAAGAAGACGCTGAAAATTGAGCTAAATAACTGCCACAACCGTTGGTTGGCGTATAGTGAGCTTGTAAAACTGGCAGCGAAAGGCATCGCGTGCATGGCACGTTGGGATAACGGCTCTAGCCCTAAGAGCACTTTGTATGTGCTTAATCGTGGTTGCGTTGCACCAGAACTGTTTTTATCAGATTTGCCACTGGCATCGGTCGAACATATCCACAATATGACCATCGAGCTTTCCGTCCAGGATTTCGATATCGAACGTTTGTCAGATGGCTACCAAACACACATTGAATCAGAAGCGCTTTTTAAAACTCAAGAGAAAGCGTGGAACGATGGCATTGAGGTTGATGATGGAGAGTGGGGCGCGTTGAAAGAGACTGCGACGGCTATCCTTGTCGAAAGTAGCCAACGTTCGACTCAAGGTGCAGGTGAATTAACGGCTTCGTAGTCGCTAGATTCGCTAAATATGATAGATTTATTAGAACGAATAGATTCTCGATAGATTAACGACAAATAACCCAGTTAGTTTATCAACACAGATAAAACCAAAGAGCTTAACGTATCCTCACCTCGTTAAGCTCTTTTTATTTGCCTCTCGCTTTTGGTTTGCTTCACTTTATTCTTTCGATCTTTCGTTAGATAAATCCCTTCTAAATTGACTGTTTTGACACACGTTGTTACCCGTTGAGAGGTAATTGAACAATTAAACGAAGCACCTTCACATTCATGTTAAACAAACGGTTTCATTTACAAGCTAGTATGCGTATCTTGCTAACTAAAGGTGCCAAAGGGCGCCGTTTTTATTCGTACCGATGACTTTAGAATCAGATAAAAAAGGAATGAAGCGTGCAAGCTAACTTTATTGATGGAACCACCCTGTATCGTCAGCACTCTTTTGAGTTGCCACTCGATTACCAAGCCAAAGATGGACAACAGATCCAAGTCTTCGCACGTGAACTGGTTGATGTTACAAAAGACGCACAAGAACTGCCGTGGTTGATCTATTTTCAAGGTGGGCCAGGCTTTCCTTCTCCACGAGTAAGCGGTCAATCAGGCTGGCTAAAGCGTGCATTGCAAAACTATCGTGTTCTGCTTCTTGACCAACGCGGCACAGGCAACAGCACGGTGATCAGCCATGAAACTTTGGCGCACTTATCGCCAGAGCAACAAGTCGAATATTTAACGCATTTCAGAGCGGATAACATTGTTCGTGACGCCGAAGCGATTCGCGAGCAATTCGGTGTTAAGCAATGGTCGACGATTGGCCAAAGCTTTGGTGGCTTCTGCACCTTGAGCTATTTGTCATTGTTCCCACAACGCCTACAGCGCTGCTATGTAACGGGCGGCATTCCGTCTATTGAGCGTGAAGCTGATGATGTATATCGTGCGACTTACAAGCGTGTAGAAGACAAAAACAGAGCTTTCTTTGCTCAGTTCCCACAAGCGCAAGCTATGTGTCGTGAAATCTCTGATTATTTGCTTAACAATGATGTGAGGCTGCCAAACGGTCAGGTATTTACAGTTGAACAGTTCCAGTTGATCGGTATTAATCTTGGTGGCGGCGAAGCAAACCTTCCAATGTATTTCACACTGGAGAGTGCGTTTGTTGAAGTGAACGGAAGCAAGCAGTTGAGCTACAGCTTCTTAAATCAAATGCAGCAAGAGCAGGGCTACCTAACGAACCCAATCTACGCTATTTTGCATGAATCGATTTACTGCCAAGGTGCAGCGTCTAACTGGTCTGCACACCGAGTACGCGAGCAGTACCCCCACTTTAACTACCAATCGGGTAGCGAGTTCTGGTTTACCGGAGAAATGGTGTACCCATGGATGTTCGACCAACTAGAAACGCTGAAGCCATTACGTGAAGCGGCAAACATGTTGGCCGAGAAGTCGGACTGGGGCTCTTTGTACAACGCAGAGCAGCTGAGTAAGAATACGGTTCCAATGGCATGCGCAGTTTACGCTGACGATATGTACGTAGAGCTGGATTACAGCCGCGAAACGCTGGCGAACATTCCAAACTCAAAAGCGTGGATTACTAACGAGTATGAACACAATGGCTTGAGAGTCGATGGCGAAAGAATTGTAGATAAATTAATGACGATGGTTGAAGCGTTAGAGAACCTGCCAAAATAATTAGACGATTTACGTTAGAAGCTGTCTACGTTAGAGGCTATCTACGTTAAAAAGTTATCTACGTAAAAAGCTATGTACGTTAGTGGCCATCTGCGTTAAAGGCTATCTACGTCAGAAGCTATCTGTGTTAAAAGCTATCTACGTTAGAAATAAGGTACGCCAGAAACAAGAAAACGCTGCATCCGTGCAGCGTTTTTTTTATGTCATCGAACTGTGTTTTACTAGCCGTGATGTTAAGAACTACAGCTAACTGAAACGATAGAGTTTAAGAACCGGGAGGGATAGTTCCTAAACTCATTATGGTTGGATGACGATATCTTGATTTTCAGTAGTCGATAAGCTGGCGCGGTTCTGTTCGATAAGTTGAGCCGCATAAGAGGGAGTCACAGCTTGAATTTCGCCTTTTGATCGAATCGTTAATGCTTCCCACGCATGGTCACGGTATTTGCCTGTTTGTGTATATTCAATAAGTACTCTCATGATTCTTCCATTCGGTGTGTGGTTAACGTGCTACTAACATTAGCGCCATTGTTGAGGTTGCACACCTGTTAAAAATGGAACATAAGATTAACCAAATGAGAATGCGTGTAACTTGAAAAACAGGCCTAACTGCACTTATCTTACTTAACCGCGTTTATCGCAACTAACCGTATTTATCGTAACTAACGGCGTTTATCGTAACCAACCGTCCTTATCGTAAATAGCGTCCATAAAAAAACGCTGCACAATGGCAGCGTTAAAGTTGAGATAGGTTGAAGGTTGTTTAGTTGTTTTCTAAGCCAACAATCTTGCGTGCAGACATCACTGCACTATCCAAGTCGGTCAATCTACCAGCACTTGCTGGACCAAGAACTGATGAATATAAAGCCAACTGCTTCTCAAATGATAAATCTAATTGGTTATATAGATTTTGGCGGATTTGAGCGTGTTGCTGTGGCTTTGCGCTCGACAGGCCTTCCAACGTATCGTAGATGAGTGTAGTTGTATCCATAACTGTCCTTAGTACATCTTTAGAAAATTTTGCGTATTATGCACTTGGTGTCATCTTTGTTCTGCGAGATTGATCGCATTATGTGCAGCTCTGCTTAATTGTGTAATCAGTTAGTTACAATTGTGTTGTGCGGCAAAGTGTCAGAAAACTCGGGTTATGGTAAAAAGAAAAGGAGACGCACTGGTCTCCTTTGGGTTTATTAATCAATATAAAACTTACTTATTACTTGCTGAGCTACTCGAATACGTCGAGAACCTAGCGAATGTTAATGTTCTTATCTCGATTTTCGTACATCTCAGGTGTGGTGTGTAATCCTCCAGCGTAACCTGCTGCTTCAAGTGTTTCTCTTACCTCTCTTACGTGTTCCGCTGTGACGGGTTCCTCTCTATCTCCAAGGTGCAATCGCACGAAGGTGATCAACTCAGCCAACCTTTGATCCGACAGCACATCTTCAAAGCTTGCCATTGGCATGAAGTTTCTGTCTTTGTCGAGATAGGTGGGTTGTAGGCCGCGCACAGTCACCGCAATAGTGTTGAATGGGTCGCTGTGCATGATAATGCCGTTATTCAATAGCGTAGGGGCAATTGGGTCTCGTCCTTTACCATCGTCACCATGACAAGCTCCACATGTCTGGCGATACGTAGTGTAAATGTCAGTCGCGTAAGAGTCTTCATCAAACCCTTTAGGCTGTAACGGAACAGCGTTACTGGCAATGGTGTTGTTGATGTCACCGCTGAGTAGGTAATAAGACATCGACTCTATATCTTCACGCGTCATCAAACTTAGGCTGTTTTTCACTACGTCAGCCATGCCCGCAAAAGCAGTCCCTTTGTCTGAGTGACCCGTGTGTAAGAAATCGGTCAGTGTCGCTTCATCCCAACCATCGACATACAGCTCGTTGGCCGTGATATCGGGCGCATTCCAACCGTCAATCAAGTTACCTTGGAAAATACGTTCGGGTATCAGAGCTTGAGCAATATTTCGCGGGGTGTGGCACTCAGAGCAGTGTCCAAGACCAGCAACCCAATATTTCCCTTGTTGCCATTTCTCAACGTTTTCGACTTCCGCTTTAAGTTCTTCAGGCACTTGATAGTCAATCGGGTCGGTATCCATGAACACAATGTTCCACCCGAGCAGGCCTAGACGTATATTCGATGGGAACATCATGCTGTTGTCGTCATTGCGGCGAGGTACCGCGGTGATTGACCGCATGTATTCCCACAAGTCGAGCATGTCTTGGTCGGTGAGGTATTGATAAGAGGTGTAAGGCATTGCAGGGTACAGGTAACCATTCTTACCTTTACCTGCAACTAACGCGGCTCGGAAATCATCAAAATCGTAAGTACCAATACCTTCCGTTGTATGGGGTGTAATATTGGTTGAATATACGGTGCCGAAAGGGGTCACAAACGGCAGGCCGCCAGCAAAAGGTTCGCCACCTTCGGCACTATGACACGCGACACAGTCACCGGCATAAGCGAGGTATTCACCCCGTTCAACAGACTGAGCTTCTAGGTTCGCGAGTCTTTGCTGCTGCTCTGAGCCCGCATGTCGAATGTAAGCACCCAGTGCGAGTATCTCGTTTTCCGTAAGCTGTTTATCAAACGCAGGCATCAGGTTGTTCAAGCCTTTGTTGATAGTGTGCTGTATCTCTTCAATACTCCCTCCGTGCAGCCAGATATCATCTGAAAGATCAGGCACGCCAATTGCCGGATTCGCGATAGAACCATCGGCATGACAAGATGAACAGTATTTTGCAAACAGCTCTTTACCAACTTTGACTTTCACCTCTGGAACATCGGTATGGCGTTGGTTGAGCGAAGCTAAGTAGTAAGAAACCTTAGCCACTTCATCGGGGCGCATTATCTCGCTCCAACCCGGCATCGCGCCATTTCGCCCTTTGGCGATCGAATGAATGATCGCTTCATCACTACCACCATATAGCCATTCTTGGTCAATGAGGTTAGGGAAGTGCTTTTGTCCCTGAGCATTATCTCGGTGACAGGCCGCACAGTGAGTTTGGAACAAGATTTGTCCGCTGTTTACTATTTCGGGTATGTCAGACAATCCTTCGAGGGTGGTTTCCGTTGTTTGAGAGAATTGCTCGTTTAACGTTGTGCTGGGTGAGCTGAGTTTGTCGTCACTTTGCTTCCAATCGACTAACCCTTCCCATTCACCAAGCCCGGGGTAGAGCACCAAATAGCCAGCAGACAATAGAAAGGCAATAGCATAGCTAACAAAGAGTAGTTTTGGCGGTGGCGCATCTTTTTCTTCAATGCCATCAAAAGTACCAAGGGTGTGGTCTTGATCGGCTTGGTGATTGCTACGCCAATATTTAACGATAACAGACACCATAAGAACGAAGAAGATTAAGGTTAAAATTACCGCCCATAGATTCCAAAATGCACTCATTGTGATACCTCCTGTGACGTATCTTTACCAAGGCTTTGTAGATAGCGGATCAGAGCTTCACCTTTGGTTTTTCCTCTTACTTGTAATCTGGCATCGCCGATTTCTTGGTCAGTATAAGGAACGCCGAGTATGCGGAGGGTCTCCATTTTGTCGCTTATGTCGTCACCTGACAGAGTCTGTTCAAATAACCAAGGGTAGGCGGGCATGATCGATGTCGGTACGACTTTTCGAGGGTCAATTAGATGAATAGCATGCCATTGGTCAGAATACTTTCTACCTAGGTTAGTGAGGTCAGGCCCCGTACGCTTAGAACCCCACAAGTTGGGAAACTCATAGATATCGTCTGCTTCTTTGTTCGGACGACCATTACGTTTCACTTCAGGCTCTAGAGGGCGAACCATTTGTGTGTGACACACATGACAGCCTTCACTGATGTAAATGTCTCGTCCTGCTAACTCAAGAGGTGTGAGCGGCATTGCTAAGCTGCCTTTGGCAATATCGTCTCCACGGACAATGCTAGGCACTACCCAAACCAACAGAGAGAAGGAGGCAACGACAACCGTAGTCAAAATTAAAATGACGATTGAATGTGTGAAGTCTTTACTCATCATTTAAACCCCCTCATTAACGGTGTTTTTAGCGTCATGTACGGCGGGCATACGAACCGTTTTGTACAAGTTGAATGCCATTAAGAACAGCCCAAGTACAAACAGTGAGCCACCAAAGAAGCGCATGAATAACCATGGTGCTTTGAAGTCCATAGCCTCAACAAAACTGTAAATCAGTTCGCCATTTTCGTTTTGAGCGAGCCACATATATCCTTCGCCGATGCCTGCGACCCAAAGTGCTATCGCGTAAATGGCGACGCCAGCATGAGCAAGCCAGAAGTGCCATTTAATCAGTCGTCGCGACCAAAGATCGGTTTGGCCCCATAATCGCGGAATGAAATAGTAAAAGACCGCTATCCCTGACATTCCAACCCAGCCTAGTGCTGCGGAATGTACGTGGCCGATGATCCATTCGGTGTTGTGTGCCACCATGTTGAACCAGCGGATAGCAAGCAGGGGCCCTTCGAATGTTGCCAAACAGTAGTAAAGAATCGCTGAGAAAAAGAATAAAAGAATGTAGTCGGACTTTAGCTTTTCTTTGTTTTGTAGAAGGGTCATTGCGCTATTGAATGCGCCAGCCCATGAAGGGAGCCAAAGGATCAATGACATCACGATTCCGATGTTTTGAATCCAGATAGGAACGGAAGAGTAAACTAAATGATGCGTTCCGGCCCATGTGTAAAAGCCGACTAAGCCCCAGAAGTGAATCACGGATAAACGATAGGAGTAGATAGGTCGATCCGCTGCCTTGGGTATGAAATAGTAATTCATACCAATCACACCTGCTGTTAGCAAGAAACCGACGGCATTGTGTCCCCACCACCACTGAACAATCGCATCTTGAGCCCCCGCAAATACAGAGTAGGACTTCATTGCCGAGACCGGCATCGCGAGGTTGTTCACAATGAAAATCATGGCAACAACGATGATGAAAGCAGCAAAGAACCAGTTAGCCACGAAGATATGGCTCACTTTCCGCTTGGCAAGGGTGCCAAAAAACAACACCGCATACAGCACCCAAACCAACACAATCATTAAGTCGATTGGCCATTCAAGCTCCGCATACTCTTTTGAACTGGTGTGGCCCGCGGGTAAGGAGACGACCGCGAGCAACAAAATGAATTGCCAACCCCAAAATACCATCCATGACAGGCTTTTATTGAACAGTTCGCAATGACCAGTTCGCTGGCCAATACAACTGGGCGGCGAGGATCACGCCGATGATCATACCAACAATAGCCCACACCAAGGACGCGATGATGAAGTATTTCACGACCTTAATGCTGTATTGCGTTGTCACTTGTTCCATAGCAAGGCTCCTTGCCTAAAGTTTTGAATCGTCGTTTAGTTGTTCTTTAATACTGGTCTGTGCATCTTTATTGAGATTCGTGGCCTAGTTGAGAGTCGTTACCCATTTGTGCTTCGTGACCTAATTGAGAGTAGAAATACGAAATATCTCGGATGTCTTGATCGGAAAGCGTGTCGGCTTGTTGCTGCATAAGTATCGCCAAACCGCTGGTTCTTTCTCTGGTCTGGTAATCTTTCAAAGAGGAAATGAGGTAACCGACCTTCTGACCTCGAAGGTTAGGGTAGGGATCTTGTGTCGAGATACCATCTTCGCCATGACAGGTCATGCATACCTTGGCTTTTTGTTTTCCCAATTCGAATTTTTCATTGTCGACTTCTGCATAAACTGGATGCGTTACGAGCGTCATTAAAAGGACGGAAAGTGCGGTTATGGGGTTAAACTTGTGTGTATTTAAACTCATTACTGGTTCCCTTGGTTCTAAAGTTAACAAGCGATTTTTGGTTTAAGAACTGTGTTGCTTGGCTGTGACAACCTGAACGAAAGCTATTGGAAAGGCTCTAAATATAGATTCGTTCGATTAAAGGTTATGCAGCGTTGAGCATTCCCGCTACTTGTTGAGCCATATTTATTATTAAATTTACAACTTGATACGTATTTACCTGGTCAATTGGATTACTTACCGGGTTCGAAAAGTAATGTTATTGATAATAAACATCGTTAAACAGAGAATGTTTGAAGGGTAAGAAGCGTCGCACTGCGGATTTGAATACGGTATTGATGAAAAAGCAGAGGAGAGTCTTCAATTAATGTGAAAGCTATACGATTAACGTGAAAGCTATACGATTAACGTGAAAGCTATATGATTAACATGAAAGTTATGTGATTGAACAATTAGCTAATAGCGAGGCAAGTCAAATGCTCAATATAGGCTAGACTGAATTTAGTGACCTTTTTAAATGGAGTTTAGAATGAGAACTGTACTTTTGTTTGCCCTCTCGCTTTTTTCGTTTTCCAATTTTGCCGCTTCAGAGTTAACGGTTTTCGATCACTTAGGTCAAAAACATGAGTTAAGTAGGGACCAACTTCTTTTAATGCCTCAAAAAGAAATCACCACTTTGCTACCTTGGGTTGATGGTAAGTCGGTTTATAGTGGTGTGACGCTACAAACGATTCTTGAAACCATTGATTTACCAATATCGTCGCAAGTGACGTTTGTGGCATTGAACGATTATAAAATTACCGTACCTAAAGAAGATTTTGATGATTATCATCCGATTATCGCTATCAAACAAAATGGTGAGTTTATGTCAGTAAGAGATAAAGGTCCTTATTGGTTGATCTATCCACTTTCTTCAAATCCAAGCATCAACAATACGGATTTCCATGCCAAGATGATTTGGCAGATACGAGATATTCATTTGTAAGGGATTACTATGAAAAAGCTGCTGTCATTGGCTGCCATTAAAATTGTCGTGTTATCTTTAGCGGCGGTGGTGCTCGCCGTAAATATCTACAGTGTCACGCGTATTAACGACATCAATAAGAGTTTTTCGAGTCGACAAAATGAAGCAACGTGGTTCGTTTTTCAGTTAGTAAAAGAATACGCCAACTTCTTGATGGTCAGTCGCTCTGACACCATCGATTATGATGAATTATGGTTAGCGTACGATATTACTTGGAGTCGTTTTGATATTTTAATAAACAGCACTGAATCGTCTAACTTCATTAAGTCAGCCAACTTTAGACCTTACTTTACAACAGAGTTTGAAAAGTTTAAGGCGTTAGAGTCTTCAATTAAGCTAGTCAACGAAGGCGTCCTTCCTAAAGAGTCGTTACAGAAAAAAATCGATATTTGTTATCACACGTTAGTGGGCTTTATTAATGAAAAATTTCGCCTACAAAGCCCAGTGATAGAGGAAAACACCTCCATGGTCGACAAATTGGTCATGGTTCATCAAATCAGTAGCGCGTTTCTTGTTTTAATATTGATGATGACGGGAGCAATTTTTTATATCGATTTTTCCGCTAAACGAAAACTCCGTTCGACCGATTGTATTACAGGATTTCATAATAGAGTCTCGCTAATGAAATTTGTAAAAAATAATTACTCGAGAGACAACAACTTCGATCTGTACTTCGTGCGAATCAGAAATCTTAGCGAGATTAATCAAAAGTATGGGCTTGAATATGGCGACTTAGTCGTGAGTTCAGCCGCTAAGTCTCTTACGGCAAAGATCCCTGAAAGTGCTATTTCGTTTCGTAGCAGTGGTAGTCAGTTTTTGTTCTTTATCCCTGATCACTTACATGCGAGTGGTGAAATACAGGAGAAATTTAACGAGGTGCTCAGTGATTATATTTCGGCAGGTAATTTAGAATTGATGATTGACGCTGTAGTAAGACATAAGAGAAATATAAGTTCTAAAGACATGATGGAGTTGGTCACCACCATGCAAGGTTAACGCTCTTTCATATGAGAGCATTATTGAGTTTACCTGAGCTGTTTAGTTCATTATCCCCATTCAGTTCCATTCATTAATCGCTTTGCTCGGTTCCTCTTCGTTCAGCCGCGTTTAGGTTGAGCAATGTATCGCTCGTGTCCAATCTTTTATTTAGTCGCTTTACGTTTCTATCGACTACTTGATATCGCTTCAATTAGATTCTTCGTTCGTTTAATTTTCACCATAAGAGCCACGTCAGATTTGATTTGTTCACTTTGGACCTTATCTTGGATGAGATGGATGAGATGGATGAGATGGATGAGATGGATGAGATGGATGAGATGGATGAGATGGCGAACTCTCTGCGCTGCGGATAATAGTAGAAACCAATACGAGTTCGAAAATATGAAGCGATGTATTGAGGTTATTTTTTCTGAGTTAGAGAAACAATTCTTTCGTCAGGTCTAGAATCTACAGTGGATTGAGGGTCTAAGATTTCCTGAGGATTATGGTCTCGAACAAACTCGATAAATTGAAGGTATGTTAATGGTTGGCTGAATAAGTAACCTTGTATCAAATCGCAATTCGCCTCTTTGAGATGTCGATATTGCTCTATTGATTCCACACCCTCACCGACAACTAAAGTGTCACAAGAATGGCCTAAGTTAATCATTGATTCGACCATCTTGCGGCCGGCTTTGTCGTTTACGATATTATCGATAAAACTCTTATCCACCTTTAACTCATCCACAGGGTAGTGGAGAAGTTGATTAAATGCGGTGTAGCCAGTACCAAAATCATCGAGGGACACTTTTAGTCCTAAGCCTCTGAGGTTTTCAATAGTTTGAACCGTAAGTTTTGTACTTTTGACATAACTGGTCTCCGTAATTTCGATAATAATCTTGGCCGGAGGCACTTGATATCGTTCAAGAACTTTACGAATGTTATTTGCAAAATTGCGGTTATATAACTCCATTGCTGAAATGTTGATGGATAAGGTACCTTCGTACTTGTGAACCTCTGACAGCTCTTTATAGCTCTTGATTGCGGTACTAATCACCCACATGTCGAGTTTTGAAATTAGATTACTTTTTTCAGCGACAGGAATGAATTCATCGGGTCCGGCATTAATACTAAACAAAGCAGGGCAACGGATAAGGCACTCTGCGCCATCGATGTGAAGTGTTTGGGCATTGAGAATAGGCATGAAACGGAGTTCAAAATTGTCACTTTCACAACATTCCAAAAGCCTTTTCTCGATGACATCATGTCTCTCTAATGTGTGTAATAACTCTTCGCCGTAAATAACGCGACTTTCGCCATCACTGTGAGACTTAGCATTGATCAACATCTCATCAATACATCGATGCCAAATCTCTTCAAATTTTGGTGTATCGACAGGCAATACGCCTGTTGCAACCGAGAGCCTAAATCCATAGTAATCAAGGAAAGTGGTTCCGGTCAGTGTGTTGTTGATGTTCTCAATCTCTTCGCTTATCGATTGATGTTCATCGATTTCCAATATGGCAATAAACTGGTTTCCCCCGAGCCTTGCAAGAGAATAATCACTACAACTAAAGCCCAAAGACGATTGTTGGTTCTGTAGCGTTTCTCTCAATGCTTTAGCTAGGCTAATTAGCACATTATCACCTACTTTTGCACCGTATAAATCATTGATTTTTCTGAAATCGATGATATCCCAACAAACCAAATAGCAACGTGAGTTCATTGAACTTTTTAAACGTACATCAAGGTGACGTATGAACGAACGTCGGTTGGCTAACTTAGTGAGTTGATCAAACTCAGCCTCGAATTTTAATTCCGTCAACGAGTCAATGTACGCGTTCTTTAAGCCATCAATTTCACTTTGCCCAGACGACCGCTTGAAATAACGAAGCTTTAACCCACCGATAGATATCTCGTGCAATAAGCCTTTGAGGGGGCGCACAAGTTGGTATCGCACAACCAGGTGGACAATTAACATGATTATAAAGAGAGTAGCTAAGCAGCCAAGTAGGGTCTGTTTGGCGATGATGGCTTTCTCATGATTAAACTTTTTCTCGCGAATGTTAACTTGAGCAATGAGATGACGGCTTGTCATCTGTACATTGATGCTTTCGTTAGTTTGTTCAATGGACTTGATGACGAACTGAGTATTTTCGATGTTGGCAACGTCTGATGAAGGTTCAATCAATAGCTGCATATTGTCATCATCGTTGTATTTGATTAACAAGCTAGAGAGTTGCTTTAAGGGCCCGTCGGCAATCAATATGTATCGATTTAAACTGTTATTTGCACGTTTATCCTGAGGGAGTAAATAAGGATCAATTGCAGCAACATAAGCGTACCTAAGCTCACCACTGACTGAGATATAAGAAAAACCTTCGTTTGATAGTTCGTTCTTATTTATCAATGAAGTATA
Source organism: Vibrio sp. L5-1 (assembly GCF_021728315.1). Taxonomy (NCBI): domain Bacteria; kingdom Pseudomonadati; phylum Pseudomonadota; class Gammaproteobacteria; order Vibrionales; family Vibrionaceae; genus Vibrio; species Vibrio sp. L5-1. The sequence goes on from NZ_JAKKCQ010000001.1 coordinate 30,947, forward strand.
TATGTCGAAGATTTTTTCATAAATATTATCGGGAATTTTTAACCCTTCGAAAGGGTCGGCTCTCAATGTAGACAGTGTTAATTTAAACTTGGGATCTATGATGTAGATATTACGTTGTCCAAATTGGCTAACGTGGTTCTGGTTTATTACGCGCAGTACTCGTTTTTCAAGGAGAGACAGGGTGGTGTAATCACCAGGGTTTTGAATGTAGCGAAGAAATTGTAACGACGACCCGATATCTTTAACTAACAAAGACAAACCGAGTTGTTCATACTCAGCTGCAACTAACGCAGTGTTAACGTCAGATTGTACTTTGTCGAGGTACATGTGTTTCGCATGGTTTGATGCGAAATTATAGGTGACCATTCCCGCTATCGTAAAAACAAATAGCAGTGTTGGTATGAGTACGAAATACAGCTTTTTCAATACTGGCATCAATTATCTCAGACTGTCGACAATACGGTTACGAATTTGAATGCTATTAGGTTCTAATTGTTTATATAGGTAGCTGCGATCTAATATCTCTTTACTAGGAAAAAGTTCAGGGTCATTTTGATACTCTTGAGAGGTTAGCTCTTTTGCTTTTGTACTCGGGGTTGCAAACCATGAATCCATCGCGTTTTGAGCGGCGATATTGGGTTGAGATAAGAATGTCATTATTGTGGTGGCTTGTGAAGATAAGGCTCCGTTGTTAATTGCTGCGATACACTCTAGCCACAAAGTTGTTCCTTCTTGAGGCACGACATATTCCCAAGACGAACCAGGATCGGCATCATTGAGTGCATAGCTATCGCCTGAATAACCGTAGGCGAGGTCAATGTTTAAGAGGCGTTCAGGCTGGTGTATGTAGTCGATAACGTATTCGTTGCTTTCAAGATGCGGCTTTTGTGTTTGTAGGGTTTTATACGCAACGCGCAGTTCTTGTTCGTTGTTCGTGAATGGATCAAATTGATGTGCCAACAGTGCAGTACTCACTAAATCTGTTGGTTCGTAATACATACTTATTTTGCCACTGGCTTTTGTGTCGGGATCAAGAATGGCATTCCAAGATTCGGGAGTAGCAACTTTATCGCTTCGATACAAGATACCTGATGTCCCCCAAGCATAAGGGATACCGTAATCTCCACATCCATCAACCCATCTAGAATCGAAGTTTCCTGCAATGGATTGTTGCAAGTCTTGGAGGTTGTGGAATAGATTTTGTTCGGCTAACGCTTTAAGTTTTACACTTTCTACAATAACTAGTTCAAAAGCGCCTCGACGTTCGCTCAACAAAACTTCATCTCTTATTGACTCATCAGAGAAGTACTGTTGTTTCAGCGAAATATCGTAAGTATCGCGTAACTGAGTAATAACACGATCAGATAAAAACTCATCCCAATTGTAGAGATAAATTTCATGGGTTTGGCTAAGTGCAGAGCCAGTTAAAAAGGATGATGACGCAACAATTGAAACATAGAATGTTTTCACTGACGGATTCCTTTCGTACTGTGATTAATTAAATCGTAGCCCAATTCTTGAGACATAGTTCAAATTTAGGCCTCTTATTTTAGTACAACCTAATGCATTGCACGTGAACAACAATTTTCTGACTCCAAATAAGCGAGTTATTGAGCCTTGGTCAAAAGCTCACTAAGCTAAATCGTGGTTTGATAATCTAAATATTGAAAAGCTTATTATTAGGAAGTCTCGTACCTAACAAGACTGATGAAAACGTGTTGTCTGTCTGATTCTCTTCGTATCTAAACATTAACACTTGACCAATAAAACCCAGCCTCCAATAATTATGCAATAATAATGCATTAATTTTTACAATAAGGATATTGATTTATGGATGCAGGTTTAGTCGGAATTTTTGTTACCGTGGCGATTGCTCACTTTCTAGCGCTGTTGAGTCCCGGGCCTGACTTTGTGATAGTGGTAAAGAGTGCCGTTCGAAATAAGGGAAGAAAAGCATTAGGTGTTGCATTCGGTATTGCCAGTGCGAATGCGGTTTATATTGCTTTGTGCTTGGTTGGAGTAGGGTCGATTCTAGCGGCATCCGTTTCCGTTATGATTGCTCTGAAAATTGTTGGTGGATTGTTTCTTGTCTATCTTGCTGTTCAAGCAATAAGAGCGAAGAAATGTAATTACAACAATATAGATGTGGTACCAGAAAATGCATCGAGCCAAACGACTTTCCTAAAGGAGTTCATCACTGGTTTCTTATCAGGAGCCCTCAACCCCAAGAATCTCTTGTTCTATTTAAGCTTATTCACTGTGGTATTGAATAATGATGTAAGCTTTATGTTCAAGCTCGGGCTGGGAGTTTGGATGACGGTAGTTGTATTTGTCTGGGATGCAGCAATCATATTCCTTTTATCGGCACCTAAAGTTCGTCGAGAGTTTACACGTGTTGCTTACTATATTGATAAAGTGACAGGAGTAATGTTGGGACTGCTTGGCTTGACCATTGTGAAATCTGCTCTGGTACGTCAGTAGATTCATCATTACTGAGTAACCTACGCTTTTGGCAAGATATGTTGCCTATGAGACGCAAATGTACGCTTGTTTCCTATTAGGGCTGATAAGTTTTATCTTTTGTCTGCCCTATATTCAACCTTCTACTTAATCCACCAATTCTTTTCATAACTCTTTGTTTATCATTCCTTACTTCTTAAATAAGGTATTAATAAAGTTGTTGTTAAATACTTGTAGCACAGGGTGTTTGTGCTTATTGTAGGCAACAATAGTTATCCAATATTAGAGTTAGGAACCATTGTGGATTTAGATATATATCAAGTAGATTCGTTCACAACCCAAGCCTTTAAAGGAAATCCTGCTGGGGTTTGTATTTCTCAAGAGCCTTTGAATGAAGCATTAATGTTTTCAATAGCGGAAGAGATGGCGGTATCAGAAACGGCTTTTCTTGTGCTTAACACTATGACGCTTAAATGGTTCACGCCAGAAGTAGAAGTGAAACTATGTGGACATGGTACTTTGGCAACCGTCCACGTATTGAAAGAGCAAGGGTTAGTGAAAACGGGTGATAAGGTAGTTTTTGATACTTTGTCTGGTGAGTTATCTGCCACGGTTCGTGAATCGTCTATCGAGCTGGATTTTCCTAGCACTCATTTATCGCCGAGTCTGGAACCCGATCAAGAATTGCTCGAACACCTTGGCTTGGAGTTCAACCAAGTTGTTTCATTTAGAGAGTTTGATTCAAAGCAGTTAATCGAAGTCGTTGATGAGCGCGTTCTATTGGATTTGTCGCCAAACTTTGACTCCTTGAAACGCATGGATGGTAGAGGTGTTGTGGTAACGGCAGTTCCATCAAATCCTGAACTTGCTTTTGTTTCTCGCTACTTTGCGCCATGGGTGGGTGTTAATGAAGACCCTGTCACTGGTTCGGCACATTGTGCATTGACGCAGCACTGGGCAGAAAAGCTAAACAAAAGTAGTTTCAATGCTTATCAGGCGTCTCGTCGTGGTGGCTATATGTCGACAGAGTTATTAGCTAACGGGCGAATAAAGTTAATCGGTTCTGCTATCACTGTGATTAGTGGTGTGTTGAAACTTTAGAGCCCTGTTGAAGCTTTGAATCACTGTTGCCGTATTTTTGAATTAACCAAGAGAGTTTCTTAGGCTATTCATGGTTGAACAAAACGGCTCGGGCGTAATGTTATTATTGAAGGAATCACCGTGTCAGCCTTTTATCTTTCTCAAGTATTAGTCGCGATTGCGATCTGTTTCGATCTTTTGTCATTTCAGTTTAAGGAAAGGAAGAAAATCGTCACTTGTCTGTTCTTTGCTGGTGTGCTTATTTCGAGTCACTTTATTCTTCTCGAACAATGGACAGCGGCGAGCTTAATGACGATTGCCACTGTTCGCTATTTAACGAGCGTGTTTTCTACATCGTCTAAGTTTAAATATTTGTTCTGTTCCATGTCGGTGGTCGCAACGGCCGTGACTTACTCGGGGCTGACAAGCATATTGAGTTGCTTTGCTTCCGTATTTCAAACCTTTGCAGCCTTCAATAAAGATGACCGTCGATTGAGAGAGTTGATGATCATCGGAACCAGTTTTTGGTTGGTTCACAACTACTTAGTTGGCTCTCCAACAGCCGTACTGATGGAAGCGCTGTTTATATGCAGTAACTTAGTGGGCTATTACCGTTTTTACTTCAAAAAGAGTGTTGCTGCCTAGGTTTCGGCTTTCTACTGTTTATTAAGTCAAAGAACCACAAGCTTCAAAGCGCAGCACCAGATTACAGTCAACAAGGATTAGGATAGTCCGATGTCTAATATTTACGCTGATGTTCCTTCGTCGATGCCCAATGAAATATTCAATGACCTGCTTGCGAACGACAGTGTTCGAATCGAAAGAATATTGTCTCATGGTCACAGTTCCCCAGAAGAGGGTTGGTATGACCAAGATGAGAATGAATGGGTGATGGTGATTGAAGGTCAAGGTGTGATTGAGTTTGAAGATGGACGCGTTGTGACTTTATCAAAAGGGGATTACATCAACATTGCCGCAAGAGAAAAGCACAAGGTTATTGGTACGGACAAAGACATAGTGACGATCTGGTTGGCTGTGTTTTATCGTTGAAACTCTTTGTTCTAGAGTCGATTCATTCAGAGAGCACATAGGGATAATACTTTACCTGTCCAATACGCTAAATACATGAAAGGACTACGTTGTGGTTAGAATCCGAAATTACCAAACCAGTGATGCTAAGGCGTTGTGGGAGATTTACTTTCATACCGTTCGCAATGTTAATGTTCGAGATTATTCTCAGCAGCAAGTAGAGGCTTGGGCTCCAAACGGTTTTGACTCTGAGCTTTGGCAAAAGCGCATGAACGAGTTACTACCTTTTGTGGCTGAGCTAGATGGTTGCGTTGTTGGTTATACTGACCTGCAACTCAATGGCTTGATTGATCATTTCTTCTGTCATCATGAATGCCATGGTAAAGGCGTTGGAAGAGCGCTAATGGAACATGTTCTTGCTGTTGGTCGTGTTCGTGGTGTATCGCGGTATTTCTCTGAAGTAAGTATTACCGCAAGGCCTTTCTATGAACACCTTGGTTTTAAAGTCGTTAATGAGCAGGAAGTTGAAATGCGTGGCGTAAAACTCACCAATTACGTGATGGAGAAGGTAGTGCCTTCAGACGAACGGTAATCTCATTTTTGTTACAGTTTTCACCTGCTTTTGGTTCTCTTCTTAAAGAAAAATTATCACTTTAGCGATAATATTCACTGCAACTAATTTGAGTGAAGGAAGTAACGTGGGAATTGAAGCTTTAGCGTTTGTGATGGACGCATTAATAACAGCATGCTGCATGTATATCGCCTCCAAAATGTCTTTCGTGGTCGCAGACTTTAAATCCCTTCTTACTATTGCTTTAGTCGTTGCTTTGGTGTCATTGATTCCGACAGTGGGTTGGGTGTTGGGGTTGATTCTGTTTGTGTTCCTACTCGGGAAAGCGACGCACTCTAGTATTGGTGATTGCATTTGGGTGGTGGTCTTCACGAAGGTGGTGTCGATGGCGGTATTTCTAATATTCGGCCGCTTGTTTGTGTAACTCGGGTTCTTGTCGATATAGTTCTTGTTGATATAAAGGCACCTCGGTTGGCTTGATACAGTTATTAACTTTTTAATTAAAAGATGAAAAGGGCGTGACCTGTCACACCCTTTTAAAACCTTTGACCGATATTGCATTTGTTATTTAGGCAATAGCACAGCGTCAATCACATGGATAACACCATTGCTAGCCTCAACGTCTGGCATAATAACTTTGGCGTTGTCTATCATTACGTTGCCGTCATCTATCGCTATCATTACCGCACCGCCTTGAACCGTCACTGCGCTATTTAACTTCATAACTTCAGCTGCCATGATTTTACCTGGTATTACATGGTATGTGAGCACTGCAACTAATTTGTCTTTGTTTTCTGGCTTCAACAACATGTCGACCGTTCCTTCTGGTAACGCAGCAAATGCCTCATCAGTGGGAGCTAATACGGTGAAAGGGCCTTCACCTTTCAATGTGTCAACTAAGTCCGCTGCTTTTACTGCAGCCACTAAAGTATTGAAAGAGCCGTTTTCAGCCGCAACATCAACGATGTCTTTCTTCATCTCGTGGTGGTTAGCATGAGCAAAAGCCGTAAAAAGAAGCGTCGCGACTAGCACTGATGTGGTTTTGATTAATTTGTTAAACATATTGTCTTCCTTTGAGTTTTGTCCGTTATTTTCGAGAAGTTCTACGAAAGCTTAAAAGCGATAGATCAACTTATTGCACCTTTGAACCTATTTTTTAGACACCCAATTCGTCAGTTGAATGAATGTCTCCGTTAAATAGTTGTTATAATCTTAATTTAATACATATAGTTAATGGGTGATTATTCAATTAATGGATGTGAATATGAGGTTTGTTTTACCAGTTGTATTTTCGGCATTCTCTTCAATGCCAGCTTATAGTGGCCTTGCACCAACGGAAGGTTTCAGTGGTAACTTCAGTGTCTTGACGGGTGTATCTTCTGACAGCAGTAACTTGAGCACCGAGCAAGACGCGAATCAAGCAACTAACACCAAGGAGGGGGATAGCGAAAATCTAGGGCTACTCGGTTTTTTGGGTACGGTTCAATATACCTTTGGTGAGTCACTGACTCATCAAGTGTATGCGGGTACCACTCGAGAGGATATTGCAACAGGTACCATTGCTTTTGAGATTGGTTATCGACATCAGCTATCTGGAGGCACAATATTGGATTTTTCTGTTCTTCCTACGCTTATCTCGGGCAAGGCTTGGACGGATCCGTATGCTGTTGGCGTTAATCGAAATGAAACGGATGTGAAAGGTAATGTAGGACGACTGCAGCTCACTAATATCGGTGGAACTGGTTTTCGAACGGATCTCGCATTTGGGCAATCTGATGTTGATGAAGAGCTATCTGGTAGCCAAGGCTTATCTCCGGAAAATGCTGTGCTGCTGGATAGGGAAAGAACCTATGTGTACGCCAAAGCCGGGTACCGCTTTATCTTGCCAAACCAAGCAGGTCTATTTGTTCCTTCAATGGTGTATTTCCACTCAGACGCAGAAGGAGGAGCACTCAGCTTCGATAGTTATGGTATTGAATTAAACTACGCGAAGAGAATCGGTCGTCATGGTTTTGTTGTCACCCTAGATGCAAGTGATCGTGAATATGATGAGTCGAATCCAATTTACGGGCAAGTACGTGAAGAGAATGAATTCGGTGCATTCTTAGCTTATGAGTTTGGTGGCTTAATGGGTTATGAAGATTGGTCGTTTATTTCATTACTCGGTGTAAGGTCGATTGACTCTAAGATTGACTTTTACAGCTCTGAACAAGCATTAGCGAGTGTTGGTGTTGACTACAAATTCTGATATTCACACTGCGTAAACAATACTAATCAAAGCTGAAGCAGAAGCTCAGTCTTTCTATTTGTTTAATTATTTCGGGCACTTACACTTTCAAAGGTTGTAGGTGCCCGTTGCTATCCGTAATATGAAAATTAGCTTATGGACAAAAATAATATGATAAGGAAACGTTTTGGATATACAAATTAGACATTTAGAAGCAACGGATAGCCACGATATTTTTGATATTTATCGCCGCCCTTCAGTTTCAGAAAATACCTCACAAAAGCCTTATCTTAGTTCTGACCAAGTGGAGCGACTGTTTGGCCATTCTGATCATTTCACATTGGTCGCCGAATTATCAGAGAAAGTCGTAGGACACATTACGCTATTCATGACCACAAAGGTAAGAGACAGGCACTGTGCTGGGCTTGGTATTGCGATTCACCCTGAAGCTCAAGGGAAGGGGATAGGAAAGGCTTTGATGCAAGAGGTGGTCAATCAGGCCGATAATTGGCTAAATCTAGTTCGTCTTGAGCTTGAGGTTCATGCAGATAACCACTCCGCGATTGCTTTATATGAACGAGTAGGTTTTCAGTTAGAAGGCACCAAAAGGCTGAGTACATTCAAAGCGGGTAAATATATCGATATGTTACTGATGTCGAGAATTCGACCGGATTATCGCTGATATCGAGCTAAACGGGTTCCTGCTATATAAATCGGTTTTTACTATGTTAATGAGTAATTGATTAGTGAAATTCACACTGAACTCTGTATAGTGGCAACCGTTTGCTTCGTATAACCCCAATGATATGGTTTGGGGGTCTCTACCAGCTCCCGCAAAGTGCTGATTACGAAGGGTTTAGATCACAATTGTGTTCTTACTCTTTGTAATGGCGTTCAAGAAAACCTCCTGTCTATTATTCAGAGTAAGTGCACACCTAAAATCCATAGTAGGTGAAATATGAACGCATTTATTCAAGGGCTCCCAAAAGTAGAGTTGCATTTACACATTGAAGGTTCGCTCGAACCTGAGTTACTTTTCCAACTTGCTCAACGCAACGGCATTGATCTGCCTTATTCATCCCCAGAGCAGCTAAGACACGCATACGAATTTGATGACCTGCAGTCATTTCTTGATATCTATTATCAAGGTGCGGATGCATTGCGCACTGAACAAGACTTCTATGATTTAACCTGGGCGTATTTAGAACGTTGTAAAGCCGACAATGTTATCCATACTGAAATTTTCTTTGACCCTCAGACACATACCGATCGTGGCATTGCATTCGACACCGTTATTAACGGCATTCATCGTGCGCTTGAACAGAGTCATAAAGAGTTGGGTATTACCTCTCAAATCATCGCATGTTTTCTGCGCCATTTATCTGAAGAGAGCGCCATTCAAACGTTCGCAGAGGTGTTGCAGCATCAAGACAAGATCATCGGAGTTGGTCTAGACTCTTCTGAATTAGGGCACCCACCAGAGAAGTTCAAGCGTGTATTCCAGCAAGCAAAACAAGCAGGCTTCTTAACGGTTGCCCATGCAGGAGAAGAAGGGCCTGCTCAAAACATTGTGGATGCGATTGAAATGCTCAGCGTGAGCCGAGTGGATCATGGTGTGCAGTGTATGACCGACGAAGCTCTGATAGCCGAATTGATTGAAACCAAAATGCCGCTGACCGTGTGCCCACTGTCTAATATTAAATTGCGTGTATTCGATGAGATGGAAGACCACAATATTGTTGAGCTGTTAAGACGAGGCGTAGCGGTGACGATTAACTCGGACGACCCCGCATACTTTGGTGGTTATATGTCGGATAACTTTAACGCGGTGAGCTTAGCTCATGAGATGACGGAGCAAGAGCTTGCTCAATTTACTTTAAATGCTATAGAAGCGAGCTTTATTGAAGAATCATTGAAACAGCAATATCGTGATGTTGTTTTGGCGTATCTCGCTTAAGTTAAAAGTTAAAAGTTTCAGTATGAAGCTAAAGGCGAAGTTTAGGGTATAGGTGAATGCGAACGAACTCTCGGCATTCTGCGATTTAGAAAGCTTAAACGGCCAACAAGTGTTGGTCGTTTTTATTTTGGTTCTCAAGCGGGTTTTAAGCTAGATAAGTGGCTTAAGACATTAAGAAATATGATTTTATTTGGGTAAAAACATCTTGTCTTAAGCTTTAATGAACTACATTTAAACGAGGTGTAGATATACAGTGTCACGCTGTATTGAAATAGAGATTAACTTAAGCATAAGCGTATAAAAGCAGACACAGAGATTGTCTGAGGAGGAACAAACTGTTGTTAGATCCAACAATCAGTGAACAAATACAATGGCCGTGTGAATTGTCTGCGGACTTGATAGAAAGCTTGCTTGATATTGCCGTTTTTAAATCGGGTGTCGACAGCTTTGAGATTACAAAAAAGTTTCAGAATTTGCCCGGTGTCTTTTATATTTTAAGTGGCTCCGCTGGAATCTGTTTTTCTACAGAAAACATGAAAAGCTTATCTGGTGGTGTTATTGGAAGGGGAGATTGGATGGGGGCTTTGTCTATACATGCTGACTACAACCTCTTTGCCGTGGCAGAAGAAGTCGAGCCTATTACTATGGTACTTTTTCCTGCAAGCAAGGTATTAGAGCTCGCAGAGCGGAAATGCATGGTTTACAAATGGCTACTTCACTGTGGAACCAAAGCGCAATCTATTTGGATGCAGGCTTACTTATCCTCGATTCATGAAAAAGAGCAGAAAACCATTTACGTCTTGTTGGAACTTGCGGCACGCCAGACCAATATCGCGGGGGCAACCGTCAGCATTAATATTTCACAAATTCAATTGAGTTCGATAACTGGCATATCAAGACCTAGGCTAAACGAAGTTCTTAAAGGGATAGAGCAGCAAGGCTTGGTTAAGATACAAAGAGGAAAGGTGTTTATCACCGATGTCAAGGGCTTGTATGAGCATATTTCACCGATGAATTTGATGATACGAGACCCTGTTTCTGAAATTAAGGCATGAATCTTTAACACTACGAGCGAACGTTTGGATTACTAGATTTCAGTGTTTATTAGATATCTCAAAAAAATTATGCACAGTGTTCTTTTAGGAACATACATTACAAGAGAACATCTATAATGTTCATTCTAGATTTATAAATTGAATTAGAGCGGAATAGAATTGTTATGAAAATGGCTGTATTGGAATATAAAGTATTGGGGCTTGGTGATTGGATTAAAACAAGAGTTTCTAGCCGCTGTGCGCACTTACTGGCCGCAGAATACAAAGCGCTAGGATGGCCAACAAAAGTAGATGGAAAAGTGTTATCGACTGAGTCGGCTTAATCAATATAAGCCTAAATCATCTAGATGAAGACAAAAAAGAAGCTGGCAGTGTGCCAGCTTCTTTCATTTTTAAATTAAGACCATTGAGCTACTTGTTCACGTAGTCTTTGAATTTCTGCTTCGTTTCAGCATCCGCTTTTTCGTACCAGAAATACAACATTTCTTCAGCTGTATTCGCCGCATTTCCGTCAATCTTTGCTGGAAGCGTTACGGGTTGTGCTGCTGCTGCGCCCGCGCTAGCACCTAGTGTAAGTGCAGCGATGCCGCCTTTTTGGTTGTATTCCTTCGCTTCTTGCGGGTACTCACGACCAATCTGCATGCCATCTTTGATCAGTTTATCTTGCTTAACACTGATTGCATTTTGGTTTTCATCAACCAGTTTCCAATCTAAGTTTTGAAGGCCTTTTTTCGCTTCGTTGGTGTTGCGGAACTTCGGCATGTCGAACGTTAATGCGGTGTCTGTCGCGTCAAAAGTAGCAATAATGGTGTCGCTATCGACAAACTCGCGGTCGTTACCTTGGCTAAAAGCAAGTTGATATTTGAAAACGATTTGGTTCACGCCATCTGGAACGGTTATCGTTTTGCTCGAAGAGAAAAAGCCACCGTCAAGATCAGGCTTAGCCTCATTTACAGCTAAGACTTCGACTAACGCATCTGCGCTAGAAGGAACTTCAATTGTCACGTCAGCTAACACGTGTGGTACTACGATAATTGTGGAAAGCAGCGCGATGGATTGTAATGTTTTCATAATCATACAGTTGTTTATGGATAGTTAAATTACAATCGCATGGTAAGAACTCCAATTCAAGTCAAGTTATAAGGATTTGGAAAAATTTGCAAAATCTTAACGCAACGGTCATATATTAAGGTTCACATTGACTAGTGTGAGTTTTATTTTTGAAAAATGAGCGGATAGGTTGGGGATGAATTATGCTAGTTGGCGGTTCGCGCCTCATGTTCTTTGTATTGGGTACTAAAAAGCCGAGATAACGTTTGAGTTATCACGGCTTTGTTTGGCTTTACTAGGGTTGTGAGCGTTAGCTAGCTATTATTTAGCTTGCGCTGCTGCCGCTTCTAGTTGCTTAAGTTTACCTTGAAGCATGTAAGCATTCTGGTTGAAGTTACCAGGGTTCAACACTTGGCTTTGCTGCATTGGGTAATCAGGTAGCGTGTTCATGAACTCTTGTACTTTGCCGCCTACTGGTACGAATAGCCACATGTTGTCTGCCATCCAGCGTAGGTACATGCCCGATTCGTGTGGTGCTTTTTCGAATGGGTCAGCACGTAGGTGAACAACTTGAGGCCAGTTTGGTTGGAAGCGAACCGCATCAACGATGTTACCGTCCATCACTGCGAACGAAATCTTGAAGTCATTCCAGCGAACTGCGTTTAGCTCAGCGTTAGCAGAGAAGTAAAGCATGCTGTCACGAGGTCCTTTTTCTTCTTTACCTTGGAAGTAAGGTAGGAAGTTGTAACCATCTAGGTGAACACGCCAGTTTTTACCGTTGTAAGTTGCACCTTTATCAGACGCTAGCTTCTCAACCACTTTATCATCACCAGCGGCTGCGAGTAGAGTAGGGATCCAGTCTTGGTGCCCCATGATATCGTTGATCTTAGTTCCCGGTTTGATAGTACCAGGCCAGCGAACTAGCTGAGGAACACGCATGCCACCTTCGTAAGTTGTACCTTTCTCACCGTGGAAGTAAGTAGCACCACCATCAGGCCAAGATACGGTTTCTGCACCGTTATCGGTAGAGTAGATTACGATAGTGTTGTCTGCGATTTTAAGCTCATCAAGCTTGTCTAAAAGGATACCCACTTGGTCATCGTGCTCTAACATGCCATCAGCGTAGATGCTGATACCAGATGCGCCTTGGTATTTTTCTTGTAGACGAGTCCACACGTGCATACGAGTTGTGTTGTGCCAGATGAAGAATGGTTTGTCAGCTTTCACGGCTTTTTCCATGAAGGCTAGAGATTCTTCCAGGAACTCTTCATCCGCATGCTCCATACGCTTACGCGTCATAGGGCCTGTATCTTCAATCTTACCGTCAGAAGTCGATTTGATTACACCACGAGGGCCAAAGTTCTTACGGAACTCAGGGTCTTTAGGGTAGTAGTATGTCTCTGGCTCTTCTTCTGCGTTTAGGTGGTACAGGTTACCGAAGAACTGGTCAAAACCGTGGTTCGTTGGAAGGTGTTTGTCTTGGTCACCCATGTGGTTCTTACCGAACTGAGCTGTCATGTAGCCTTGTTCTTTAAGAAGATCTGCGATCGTTGGAGCCCAATCAGGGATACCGTGGTCCGAACCTGGCATGCCGATAGTCAATAGACCAGTACGGAAAGGTTCTTGACCTGTTAGGAATGCAGCACGACCAGCAGTACACGATTGTTGACCGTAGTGGTCAGTAAATAGTGCGCCTTCGTTAGCAATACGGTCGATGTTAGGTGTTTCGTAACCCATCATACCGTTGTTGTATGCACTGATGTTGAATACACCAATGTCATCACCCCAGATAGCAAGAATGTTTGGTTTTTCTGCTGCTGCTGCCGCTGAAGAAGCTGCTAATAAGCCAACACCTAATGCTAGTTTATTAATTTTAGTACCCATAAGGACTCCGATTCACTTTTAAGATTAATGCGTTAGAACAACGCATCGATGAGCAAATGTTATTCTCAAAACTCCGTTACGTCCTTTTATAGTGCTTATAACCAATCGTTATGATGCATGGTTAACTTGCTGATTAAATTGAATTTAGGCTGATGGTTACCAGAAACCCTTAGATAACATGTGTGATCCTTATCATGTTTGTCGACGTAAACCTTATCGATAACTTCTGCACCTGTATCTGAATAAAAAATGACAAAAAGATTAATAGCTTAGCGAACCTCGCGCATGCTTAAAAAATGGACTATACGTTGTAGGGCAGGATGCAAATAACTTACGAAGAGGTTTCTATGACAGCGAAATATGGCGTTAAACGTCGTTTAGCGATTTTGGGTACGGCGATGATGGCGGCTTCCACCACCACATTTGCAGCTGAAAAACCAAATATTCTCGTGATTTGGGGGGATGATATTGGACAGTCTAATGTTAGCGCATACACCTTTGGTTTAATGGGTTACAAAACGCCTAATATTGATAGCATCGCCAAAGAAGGGATGATGTTTACCGATTATTACGCTGAACAATCGTGTACTGCGGGTCGCTCTACCTTTATTACGGGACAAAGTGTATTACGAACGGGTTTGAGTAAAGTAGGTTTGCCGGGCGCGGACATTGGCTTGCAAGCGGAAGACGCGACAATTGCAGAAATGCTAAAACCTATGGGTTACATGACAGGTCAATTTGGTAAAAATCACCTTGGCGATAAAGATGAATTCCTTCCAACAGCACACGGGTTTGACGAATTTTTTGGCAACCTTTACCACCTGAATGCTGAAGAAGAGCCCGAGAATGAAGATTACCCAACCGATCCTGAGTTTCGTAAGAAGTTCGGTCCGCGTGGTGTCATTAAGTCATTCGCTGATGGCAAGATTGAAGATACGGGTCCACTGACGCGTAAGCGTATGGAAACGGTCGATGAAGAAACACTAAACGCGGCACTTGATTTCATGGATCGCGCAGTGAAAGCGGACAAGCCATTCTTCGTTTGGTGGAACGCAACACGTATGCACTTTAGAACGCACGTGAAAGCCGACAGTAAAGGTGTGACCGGTGTCGGTAACTACGCTGATGGTATGGTTGAGCACGATCGACACGTTGGGCAACTATTGAAGCAAGTGGATGAGTTGGGAATCAAAGACAACACGATTGTTTTCTACTCAACGGATAACGGCCCACACATGAACTCTTGGCCAGATGCGGGTACAACCCCGTTCCGTGGTGAGAAAAACACTAACTGGGAAGGCGCATACCGTGTACCAGCAATGGTCCGTTGGCCTGGTAAGATTGAACCTGGAACAGTATCCAATGAAATCATGCACCACATGGACTGGATGCCAACCTTCGTTGCCGCTGCTGGTGATGACCAAATCAAAGAGAAACTACTTAAAGGTCATACTGCAGGTGATAAAACGTTTAAGGTTCACTTAGATGGTTATAACTTCCTTCCTTACCTAACGGGTGAAGAAGAAAAAGGCCGTCGTTCAGAGATCTTCTACTTTACCGATGATGGCGATTTAGCGGCGCTTCGTTACAACCAATGGAAAGCGGTGTTCATGGAGCAACGTGCAACGGGTACCATGCAGATTTGGTCAGAACCGTTCGTGACGTTACGTCTTCCTAAGCTGTTTAACCTGCGTATGGACCCATACGAAAATGCAGATATTACGTCGAATACCTATTATGACTGGTTGTTAGACCATGCTTATATGTTCGTTCCTGCGCAAGCGTATGTAGGCGAGTTCTTAGAAACGTTTGCCGAATACCCACCACGCCAAAAAGCAGCAAGCTTTAGCTTGGATCAGGTTATGGAGAAACTTCAAGAGAACCATAATAAGTAAACTATTGCCTTAGCTAAACTGATAACACGAAAGAGCTCCTAGGAGCTCTTTTTTTATGCGCATATCGATGAGTAAATTCCGGTCGTGAATATGAATCACAACTATCGTGCTCATTGCCACTAAATAATTGTATTTTAGTCGTTTTTACGTCTACCTTAGTAAGCATGAGGATGTATAAAAACAAGGAATGTTATGTCTGCATGGTTGTGCTCGCTAGTGAACGGATTGAAACACCAGAGAGTCGCAGTATTATCCGTAATCTTGTCTCCACTTATGTTGTCGCTGTTCAGTTTGAGCACCTATGCCAACGAGCAAGCTCCTAATAGCAACACTGAGACTTCAAAGCTCAGTTCTGTAGCTTCACACGCTAGCTCTGATGTTTTACCTATCGGCTCTAAAGCCACCTATGTTGGATCGGAAGCTTGTGTTGATTGTCATAGTGAAGAAGTCGAAGCGTGGCAAGGCTCTCATCATGACATGGCGATGAAACACGCTACAGATGAATCTGTATTAGGCAATTTCAACGATCAAACGGTCACTCATGGCGGTAAACCCAACCGATTTTTCCGCAAGGGTGAAGAGTTCTGGGTCAATATCGAAGGCCCAGATGGGCAATTCAAAGATTACAAAATCAGCTATACCTTTGCCTTTGAACCATTACAACAGTACATGGTTGAGTTTGAAGACGGTCGAGTACAGTTGATTCCTTTCGCTTGGGACTCTCGCACTGAGGGCGAAGGCGGTCAACGCTGGTTTAACCTCTACCCGGATACCACCAACACTGATGAATTCTACTGGACCAACAGCGGTCAAAACTGGAACTTCATGTGTGCCGATTGCCACTCAACGAATCTAGAGAAAAACTACGACAACGCGAGTAATACCTATAACACTACTTGGTCTGAGATTAATGTCGGTTGTGAAGCCTGTCATGGGCCAGCAAGCGAGCACGTTAAACAAGCCCAGCTAGCAAAAGCTCAATTGACCAAAGATCAGTCAGCAAAAGCCAGCGGCGGGAAGGATGCTCAAGTCTCGGCGCATTATGGCTTTGATCGCGACTTGTCGAAGTCGGTGAAAGAGTGGGTCTACCAAGAGGGCAACTCAACCCTGCAACCAAAAGACATCATCCATACCAACCAAGTTCAAACCTGTGCTCAATGCCACAGCCGACGTACTCAGTTAAATGAAACGGGTGACCACGTTAACGGGTCTTTCTTTGATAAGTATCGTCTAAGTTTGATTACTCCTGAGCTCTACCACAACGACGGTCAAATCTACGATGAAGATTACGTTTACGGATCTTTCTTGCAATCAGTGATGGCTGAAAAAGGCGTCACATGTACTAACTGCCACGATCCCCATACCGCAGAATTAAAAATTGCAGAGGAAGCTGTATGTAGCCAATGTCACATTGCTTCTGAATACACGCCTGAAAAGCACACTTTCCATGAAGCGAATACTGAGGCTTCACAATGTACCACTTGTCACATGCCAGAAACGACTTACATGGAGGTCGACCCAAGACGTGACCATAGTTGGCATATCCCGCGTCCTGATATTAGCCAACATATTAAAACGCCGAACGTGTGTACTAGCTGTCATGAAGACCAAACTGACCAGTGGGCAGATAAGCAAATCGGTGAGTGGTTCCCAGATTCTAAGTATCGTAATCAGCAGCACTTTGCCGTTGCCTTTTATGCTGACTCAATAGGGCACAGAGGGGCAGAGGATGCGTTGGCATACTCGGCTCAGGACTCCAGCTTAAGCAATATCATTCGTGCATCGAGCTTAGAACGTTTAGGTGGCAATACGGGTAAGAATACGCTTATCTCGCTAGCAAGAGCGGTGAAACATGATGATGAAATGATCCGTTTGGGCGTTGTGCAAGGCTCGTCTGGTTTCCCATTCACTGACCGTTGGCAAATTCTAGAGCCGCTACTGAAAGACCCTGTATTGTCGATTCGTTCAGAAACCGCAGGTGCATTGGTACGTTATTGGGGAGAAATGAACCCTCTGCAGAAAGATCAAATCAAGCCTGCATTGGAAGAGTACATTGAGATACAGCAATTTAATGCCGATAGAGGATTTGGACGAACTAACCTAGGCAACGTTTACCGCGATCTAGGTCAGCACGATAAAGCGATTGAGTTCTATCAAGGTGCTATCGAGATTGAGCCTTACTTCGAAAACAGCTACGCCAACTTGGCGGATTTGTATCGAGCGCAAGGTAACGAAGCAAAAGCGTTGTCGACGTTGAAGCAAGGTATTGAAGCTCAGCCTAAATCGAGTGTATTGCCATACAGCACAGGATTATCTCTGCTTCGTGTTAAAGATTACGACAAAGCAACGGAGTACCTTAAACAAGCTGCTGAAACGGCACAAACCGACCCACAATATTGGTATGTGTACGGATTGGCTTTGGAGAAATCAGATGTGCTTGCGGCAAGTCAATCACTGCACAAGGCTTACCAATTCAGCCGCAATCCACAACACCTGTATGCACAGTGTGAAATCTTAGCGCGAAATTACCAACAACCCGGTGTATCTAAAGCGTTTGAACAATGTGTTTCATCATTGAGTAAGGTGGCGCCGCCTGAGGCGATTAACCAATTGAAAGCTATGCTGAAATAAAGCACCAGAATTGACGTGGCTATGGTGTTTATAACTAATAGTTATGGGGCTTGTGAGTAGGATGTACGCAGCCAGATTGAATTAAGGGAAGACCTATGAACCATGCGCAACAAGCAATAAACCAACTGATTGAACAGACAGAGAAAAGTGTTATCGGTCAGAGCCACGTCGTTCGGGCTCTGGTAATCGGATTATTGACCAATGGCCATGTGCTTCTAGAAGGGCTTCCCGGCACAGCGAAAACACGCTCGGTCAAGTCGTTGGCGAATTTATTGAACACAAGCTTTGGCCGAATTCAGTTTACGCCCGATCTCTTGCCATCAGATGTGACAGGTACTGAGGTGTATCAAGAGCTAGAGGGTAAGCCTCAACTGCATTTCCAACCGGGGCCTATTTTCAACAGCATTGTTCTAGCCGATGAAGTGAACCGTGCTCCTGCAAAGGTACAAGCGGCTCTGCTTGAAGCCATGGCGGAAGGAACGATTACGGTGGGTGGTCAAACTCATATTCTGCCAGATCTATTCATGGTGCTAGCCACTCAAAACCCAGTAGAGCAAGAAGGTACGTATCCACTACCTGAAGCCCAAATGGACCGTTTTATCATGAAAGTGACGGTCGACTATCCAGAAGATGAAGCTGAACGTGACATCATTCGACTTGTGCGCAGTGAGGAACTTGGTAGCGAGACGAGTTCGGAACTTGTAACTCCACAGCATATTGAACCTGAATTGGTGCTTGAAGCGCGCCGCCAACTTCCAGACATTGCCGTTTCCGATTTAGTTGAGAACTACATCGTGGCTTTGGTAATGGCGACACGAAAACCTGAGCGTTATCCAGAATCAGACTTATCGAAATGGATTGAGATAGGTTCAAGCCCACGAGCGTCAATCTCCTTGGATAAATGTGCACGCGCTTATGCGTGGCTACAAGGGCGTGACCACGTCACGTTAGACGATGTGCGAGCAATGCTACCGACCGTATTAGGCCATCGATTTTCGCTATCTTATGACGCATTGGCTGATGGTGTGAACCATCAACGAGTAGTTGAAGAGCTGCTTGATAATGTTGAGATCGGATAACTAGGGGGCGTTATGGCGAAGCCAACACAAGCTCCCGAATCGCAAGGCCTTGATCCACGACTGTATTGTGACTATTCAAGGCTAGTGCGAATACAGGCTCAAGCGGAGTCGTTTTCTCTGTTACCTCATTTAAAGGCAGGCAGCGTATTGTCAGGACGACATAATTCTTTGTTTCGCGGTCGAGGTTTGAATTTCGAGGAACTGCGTCATTATCAATTGGGTGATGATATCCGCAACCTCGATTGGAAAGTGACAATGCGAACAGGCAAGCCGCATGTTCGTAGTTACACCGAAGAGAAAGACCGAAATGTGATGATCTGTGTTGATCAGCGCAGTTCGATGTTTTTCGCTTCTCAAAATACCATGAAATCTGTTGTGGCTGCCGAAGTGGCGGCATTGTGTGGATGGCGAGTGCTTAAAGACGGCGACCGTGTCGGCTTTGTTTTAGCTTCACACCAAAAGCTATTTCACAGCAAAGCACAGCGTTCTCAGTCTGATTTACTGGCGCAGCTCAAGCACCTAGCAAAAGCCAATCAAAGCTTAGGGGTGAGTGTCAGTGACAATGATGGTGTTGGTTTTAGCCAGTGGATTGAACTGATCAAGCGAATGAGACTCAAGCAATCAACCTTGATATTCATTAGTGACTGGCGAGATTGCCGAGAACAACATCTCGATCGACTAAAGCAGTTACAGCAACACAACGATATCTTGGCCATTATGGTCACCGACCCATTAGAACAGTCATTGCCTCAAGATCTTGCAAGCGCAAACTGGGTGGTGGGTGATGGTCGCTTTCAACTTAATCTGGATAGTCAATTTAAGGTAAACCTCGCGAGTGAAAGTCTTGCTCAGAAAGCGGCACTTCAGAAACAGTCCCTTGCTAAATTGATGGCGATGAAAAACCTCCCTTATATAGAATTAGACACGTCGGGCAATCACATATCACAGCTGCAGAAGCTAGTGGGAGGGCGCTAAATGGCCGTTGAACATACGCCTCCAAGTACCTATATCCTCCGCGAACTGCACGATGTAGCGATTCCTGACAGTGTGAGCTGGGCTCCTCAAACGATCGGCTGGAAGATCTTTGGCGTTATTCTGTTATTGGTCGCTATCTATCTGGTTTATCGTTTGGCGCAGAAATGGTGGAATAACCGTTATCGCAAAGAAGCGCTTCAAGAGCTCATAGTACTGGATGCACGAGACAAAAATTCAACAGAACGAACCTTCAAAGTACTGAAAGTGGTGCTTCGTTACCTAGACAGCAGTAATGCAAAGCTGTTTGGACAAGACTATGTAAACTGTCTAAACGCTTATCTACCTGGTAGCGCTAACACAAGTGAAAACAGCAATGCGTTCTTTGCCTATGAAGTTTCGGAATTATGGATGCAAAGCCTAATTGACCCTAATGTGCGTTTGAGCTTTGAACAGCGTTTAGAGGTGATTCAAACCGCGATGATGTGGCTAAAACTTCACAAGCCGAATGTACAGGTAACGGTTGAGGGGCAAGACAATGTTTGATGTTTTATCTTCCAGCTTTGAATTTGCGCATCCGCTGTGGTTTATTGCGTTACCTCTGCCTTTGTTGGTCTACTTCGCTGTGCCAGCTTATCGAACCAAGCAAATGGCCATCAAGGTGCCGTTTTTCAGTGAATTGGTTGAAGCTATTGGTGAAGCGCCGTCTGAAGGGGCAAGCCAGCTAACACCAAGCTGGTGGCAACGAACCACGCTCATTATTACTTGGGCATTGGTCGTGTGCGCGCTCGCTAAACCAACCATTCTTGGTGAGCCGCAAGTTCGCGAACAATTAGGTCGTGATGTGATGGTAGTGGTCGATTTATCTGGCTCAATGGCAGAACAAGACTTTACCTCTAAGCGGGGCGATAAAATATCTCGTTTGGACGCGACCAAAGAAGTGCTGGCTGATTTTGCGACTACCCGAAAAGGGGACCGACTCGGTTTGATTCTTTTTGGTGATGCAGCGTTTGTACAAACACCGTTTACAGCTGACCAAGATGTGTGGCTTGAACTGCTTAATCAAACCGATGTCGCTATGGCAGGGCAAAGCACGCACTTAGGTGATGCAATTGGCTTGGCGATTAAGGTGTTTGAACAAAGCGAAAAGCAAAGTGCTGCCGTTCAAGATTCAAGTGTTGATGCCAACGAAAAAGAGAAGGTCGTGATCGTACTAACCGACGGTAATGATACGGGAAGCTTTGTTGAACCGATTGATGCAGCCAAAGTTGCGAAGGCGAAAGGCGTTCGTATTCACGTGATCGCCATGGGTGACCCACAAACCGTTGGTGAAGTGGCTTTGGATATGGAAACCATCAAACGAGTGGCTCAAGAGTCTGGTGGCGAAGCCTTTGAGGCACTTAACCGCGACGAACTTACCAAAGCCTACGCTCAAATCGGTGAACTAGAACCACAGTTATATGAAAGTACCACTTATCGTCCTAAACAGGGACTGCACCATTACTTAATGGCGATTGTTGTTGTGATGTATTTGACGGCCTTTAGTCTGGCGACTTTACGTAGAAGGTCGCTTTTGGCTTCTAAAACTAAAAAATTGAAAGGAGAGGATGATGCCTGATTCTCTCACTCTACAACAGTTATTCACCCAGTTTCATTTTATCCGACCTTTGTGGTTGTTGGCCTTTATTCCGATGTTCTTCCTGTTATGGGTTCGTTGGAGAGAAGAGACCAAACCAACGTGGAAAGACATTCTACCTGCACACTTACGTGATGCATTGACGATTGGCGAAACAGGCTGGCGTAAGCAGCTGCCATTGAAGCTATTGGTGGTGATTGTAACTATCGCCATCATTATCTGTTCTGGCCCAACATGGCAGCGTGAGGCTTCGCCTTTTGGTGAAGACAAAGCGTCGATGTTGGTTGTGCTTGATAACAGTGAATCTATGCTCGCTAAAGACTTACCACCGAGTCGCTTGGAACGATCTAAGCAGAAGATTAGAGACTTATTGGCAGCTCGGAAAGGCGGTAATACGGGCTTAGTGGTTTATGCCGGCAGCGCACACGTCGCGATGCCCGTTACTCAAGACAGCAAAGTATTCGAACCGTTTCTAGCGGCTATCACGCCCGATATCATGCCGGTATCAGGTAAGTCAGCAGAAGAAGCACTGCCACTGATTAATCAGCAACTGTCTGGTGAGTTAGGCTCTTCTGTACTGTTGGTATCAGATGGTGTAAACCCAAGCACCATTAGGGCGTACGAGAGTTTCTTTAACGACAATCCGTATCAGTTGCTCATTCTCGCCGCAGGAAACAGTAATGTGGTGAGCGATAACCCTGTCGACCTAGATTCACTGCGTAACTTAGCGAGTAAGACGGGTGGACGAGTGATTGAAGTGACCGTTGATGATTCGGATATCCAACAACTGAACAGAGCGGTTGAAAGAAACATGCAGCTCAACGGCGAATCTTCAATGCCTTGGAAAGACATGGGCTATGGACTGCTTATTCCAATGGCTTTCATTATGTTGCTATGGTTCAGAAAAGGGTGGTTGGTGCAGTGGTGTGTCGTTGGTTTGATGATCACAAGCAGCATGTATTCACCAGACACTTTGGCGAAAACAGTCAACTTAACCGCTGAGAAACCAGTTGTGGTGGAGTCGGTTACTACTTGGGACAAAACAGCTCAATGGTGGTGGGACTTATGGTTAACGCCCGATCAGCAAGGTCAACGCCTGTTGAATCAGAAAGAATATCTTCAAGCTGCCAAACATTTTACTGACCCAATGCGAAAGGGCGCGGCTTATTACTATGCTCGTGATTTTAAGCTCGCTCACAGTGCATTCCTGCAAACCAAAACTGACCTTGGTTTATACAACGCGGCGAGCGCGTTAGCCAGGCAGCGTGAATACCTTGCCGCGCGAGATCTTTTGAAATCATTAAGCGAGAAAGAGGATCTGTCACCAGAACTAAGAACGGATGTGGAGAACAATCTTGCTGTACTTAGTGGAATTGTCGAAGAGGTAAACCGAACCAGTGAAAGCCAGTCCGGAACCACAGATGGCCCTGAAGAGTCGTTAGAACTCGAAGACGATCAGCCACGAACGGGTGATGGCGCTGAAGAAGAAACGGTAGCGGAATTGATGCTCAAGGAAACGCTTAATGCCAATGAAATTTTGGGTAGCCAAGAGCTTGCCGATAAGTGGTTAAAACGAGTAGAAGCGGACCCTAAGTTCTTCTTAAAATCTAAATTCCAAATTCAGCTACGAGACCCTGCACCTTCCATCGAACAAGCGTCAAAACCGGAACAGGCATCAAAACAGGAGCAAACCCAATGAGTCGATATGATTTAGCTCTTGAAGCCATTCAATCAAAGAGAGTGCGATTCAGAACCCATAAGTGGTTACTGTCGATGACTCTTATATTGAGTTGGTTTTCTCCTTTTGTTGCTTCTGCTGCCGATATCTTCGATCTCCAAAAAAGTGGTGACGTTGAGCTTATCGCTTGGGTAGGGGAAAAGCCAAAGTCAGGCGATAAGATAACGCCGACTAAAGTGAGCGTTAATGAGCAGGTAATTCTGAATATTGAGGTGGCGACGCCGCGTTGGTTAACGGGAGGGACTCGAATCGGCAGTATCGAAATCGCTAACGTGATCGCTAAGCAACGTAACCAACTCGCGACGAACTACACGGAACGGGTCAATGGCACTACATGGTCGCGTCAACGATGGGAAGTAACACTCTATCCGATGACTTCTGGCGAGTTTGTCATTCCAACCGTGCCGGTTCGCGTCCAAGTTTCTGCTCCTGATGGTTCTAACGTTGGCGGTACGCTTTACACGCAGCCAATTAAGTTTGAAGCTTCGTTGCCTTCAGGTTTACTTGATAATGAATCGCCTTGGTTTTCTGCAACAGAAGTAGATACAGAGCAACAATGGCAACGCTCGAGTGAAAACTTAAAAGTAGGCGATGCCATTACTCGAACGGTAACCATCAAGGCCAAAGACAGCCTTTCTGTATTACTTCCGGACGTGTTGAACAATGAATCGACCCAGCAGTACCAAGCTTACCCGCAGCCTAATCGTTTAGATGATACTCAAGATCGTGGTAACTACCGTTCCAGTCGAATTGAGGAGACGGTTTATGTTATTCAGCAGGGCGGTGAATTTACGTTGCCAGAGTTTTCATTTCAGTGGTGGGACAGCAAGAATCAACGCCTTGAAAATGTAGTGATAAAAGGGAATGTGTTTGAAGCCAAACACACAGTCCAATCTTTCATTAAGGCTTACATGTCAGTGTTTATTAGCGTTGGTCTGGCTTTGCTGTTCGGTGTAGCGTGCTTTGTTTCTGTTAAACGTTATTACGCGAACCGCCCAACACCAAGTTGGTTGGTACTACGTCGTTTACTTAAGCAAGGTAATTGGCCTGCATTAAGAACCTTTATCTATCGTCAATTACGAAACGAAACCTCTCAGTTAGAGCTGGATAAAGCACAACTGAATAAAGCGCAACTTGGTAAATTGAATGGACAGAAACGTTGGCTAGAAGACAGTGAATCCCTCCAACAAGGGCGAGAAGACAAAAACGTTTTTACTCGTTTGTGGAGAGGGTTACGTAACTTAACCAATGACACATCAAACTCAAGCAATTCTCGTTCAATTTTCGACCGCTTGAAAATCCCTAAAGCCTTGCCAGACTTAAAAGATAGAACTAAGTAGCAAACTTTAGTTATTCGCATCGAACAAAATCGGCAGGTTCTCTACTATAGGGGACCTGCTTCTTTAATATGGAACTGTATGAAAAGTACCGAACTCAATCTAATTCCTATATTTGTCGCTATTTATGAAGAGCAGAACTTATCTAGGGCTGCTAATCGCATGGATATAAGCCAGCCAGCTGTGAGCAAAGCGCTTGCAAGGTTGAGAGATATCTATGACGAGCCACTGTTTCATCGAACTACTTCTGGCGTAGAGCCAACCACATTCGCTATTGATATCTATCCAGCAATGGCTGCTGCGCTTAAAAACTTTACTTCTACCTTATCCGCATCAAGAGATTTTGACCCTAAAACCTCTGGCCGCGTGTTTTCAATTGCCTGTGTTTCAGCTGCGAGTTATGAAATGATGCCAAGAGTCATGCAGTTAATCAGTCAAGTCGCACCTGGTATCGCATTAGAAATTCATCCTCTATTTACGGAAGATTACGAGTCTGATTTAAGGCTTCAAAGACATGATGTCATTATCGATATGACGCCAAGAGGAAGAACCATGCTCAAGCATGAGGTGATCTCTAAAGAGGAACTGGTGGTGGTGTGCCGTAAAGACCATCCCACGATTGGTGACACTATCGATATGGAACAGTTTTTATCACTTGATCATGTGGTTGTTTCAAGATGGCATGCACGTAGAAGCTTATTGAGTTCTGAACACTACAGTGACCTTGAAAAACGCAGAATAGTCTATCGAGCTGCTGGCGTTGTTGAGATGCTGCCTGTTATTGAGGGCTCTGATTACATTGGCGTGCTACCTATGTCATCGGTGCGTTGCTTTTCTGAAAAATATGACGTTAAAACTCTGCCTTTGCCATTCGAATTGGAAGACCTCGATATGTGTATGATTTGGCACCCCAGTCGCACTAACGAACCTAGCCACAAGTGGTTGCGCACTAAGCTCAAAGCGGCGGCAAAAGAGTTATCAAGTTAGCTTCTAAAGGGCTTTTTCATAGAAAGCATTCGCGCAATTTTAAATGGAAAGAAAGCCAGTATCCCTGAGCTGAGGTAAGCGGTGTTTACTACAAGGGGACGGGATATTGACCTACAAGTTAGAGTCTGGTGGGACTCGTAAGATATGTTTCGCTTGGTGCTGCTCGAAGGCAGCCCTTGTTTAATCATAAATCAGTGAAGGAACTTAACTTACTGAACTGTTTAATTTAAATAACGGATACTAAGCCTCTTTTGGGCTCTGTTCTGAGTTAAGCAAGAAGTAGGACACCCAATCATCAATAGGTAAAGGTCGCGCGAAGAAATAGCCTTGAGCGTATTTGCAACCGATCTGGCGCAGAGTCGTTACATGATTCTGGGTTTCAAGGCCTTCTGCAATCACTGAGAAATCGAGTATTTGCGCGAGCTTCAGAACCGCGCAAGTAATCTCATAATCTACTTTTGACGAGTTAATATCTTCAATAAAGCTTCGATCTAATTTTACGCAATCGGCGGAAAGATTCTTCAACACCGACAACGAAGAATAACCCGTTCCAAAATCATCGATAGCGATCTTGTAACCCTTAGAATGAAGTACCTCGATGGTCCTTGAACAGGTCTCGAAATCTCGCATCATATCCCTTTCTGTGATTTCCAGAAGCAGTTGATGAGGCTGACAATCTGTTTCGTCGAGTATCACTTGTAACTGGTCTGCGAGATCGGTCATATAGAACATTCTCGCTGAGAAGTTGATGGAAAAAATTACGCCCTGTAGGTCCATTCCCGCGCGTTGCCATTCGGTAATCAGATTCGCTACTTTCTTAAATACCCATTTATCAATGTCGATAATGAGATCACTTTTTTCGGCAACCTCAAGGAAATCGACGGGCGGTAATAAGCCCAGTTTAGGGTGACGCCAACGTATTAGAGCTTCGGCACCAATGATGTCTTGCGAGTCTAAGTTGACTTTGGGTTGGAAGAAGACTTCAAGCTCGTCATTGGCAATGGCTTGATGAAGCCCCATGTTGGTTTCAATCAAGTCATTTACCTCGTGAGTCATTTCGTCCGCGTAGACGCGATATTGATCTCGGCCGTTTCGCTTTGCGTGATACATTGCTGTGTCCGCATTTCTGATTAGAGTTTCACGATCTAAACCATGAGTAGGGTACTCACACACACCAATACTCGCCGATACAAAGATAGAATTATCATCGATGTAATAAGGCTTTCTTAACGCTTGATTTAAGCGGTCTGCGATAGGTTCGCCTTCGTCTAACCCAATGTTTGAGTAAACAACCAAGAACTCGTCTCCGCCCATTCGCGCAACAAAGCCTTTATCACCCACTAAGTTACTCAATATGTGCCCGACATTGACTAATAAGTTGTCACCTGGTGCATGCCCTAAAGAATCATTAATGGTCTTAAACTCGTCAATGTCGAGGTAGAACAGCAAGAAAGAGGCGTTGTTCTCATAGGATTTCCTGATCTCTTCATCTAACTGTTTGGTTGCCAATAGTCGATTTGCCAAACTGGTCAGTGGATCGTGGTGGGCGAGGAAGTCGAAATTCTTTTTTTCTTCAGTGAGGTCTAGGTATGCTTTAGATAGCCTTGAAGCCATATCATTATAGGCTTTCTCTAAGTGAGACCATTCGTCACTTCGGCCCAAGTTAATGGGGTTTTTTAGGCTTCCAGACTCTAGACGATCGAAGCCATGTCTCAGTGCATTGAGTGGCTTTCGAATGTGATGTCGAACAACGTGGTGAACCAACAACATCGATAATACAACGGCTGAAAAACTGATAATAATGGCGTTTAGTCTTGATAAACCGATCTCTTTTTCAAGCTGGTCGGTTAATTCTAAGGCTTGGCTTTGTACGCGTGACTCGGTTTTTTCTACCATCTCCAATAGGTCGCTTTGAGCGACTAAGAGTGAAGCCATCACCAACCAACGCTGCTCCAGATTAGCTCTAATGCGCTTTAAAGCGGCGTTGTATCGTTTCACCGTTCGATTGATTCTTTTCTTCTCAGCAATAACCGCCGTCGTTTCGATATCAACGTTTTCTAAGTGGAGTAAGAATATATCGAGTTCTTTCTCGACTTCGATAAGCAGTACTTTCTCCGTTTCTGGCGTGATGCGACTGTGAATGTCTCCAACCATTTTTCCTGAGGTGAGGAACGACTCTCTCAACATGTTGATAAGATCTAATTCATTGTTATAACGAATGAAATTGGGTTGGTCTAAGTGCCTAAGCTTGCTGTCGGCTATCGCAAATTCGAGCTGATCAAGCTGTTCGGCTAAGGTGGCGTCGATCTGATTGGTCTGCTTTAGAATTCGATTTAATGCGAGCGAACTGCCTAAGAAACGATGGAAGTTATCGATAAAGGCATCAATTTTTTGCGAGAAACCTTCGTTAGTTGATAGGTCTCTGAGTCGTTGAAGCTGGAAATCCACATTAAATGCTTCTTCCGACAGTGTGGTTTCACTGAACAAAAAAGTTTGTTCAAGTAGCTTAACTCGAGAGGTGAGCGTAAATACGCGTCGGCTGATTTCAGAGTTAACAATCAAGTCTGATACGTGTGTAGAAGTTTCGTTTTTAAGCGTTGACTCGACGTAATAGAGAGATCGAATCACCATGATGACAGCAAAGCTGACAATCAAAAGCGAAAGCAGGTTCGAAATAATGAGTCGTTGGGTGATGTTTATCTGAGGTAATTTCATTGTGGCTTCCAAATTTTCAGATACGCTTCACGGTAGCCATTTTTAGGGTCGTAGATGCCTTTGTCTGACTGGCTGATGAGTTCTTCAACATTATCGGGCGTGACGAGATGCACAGGGGCAGAGTAGCCACTTGGCGGCATGTGATTAAATGCTCGGTTGAGTTCGTCGACTATTTGCCAGCCTTGTAGATATAAGGGTTCAGGTACTGTTGCCAGTTGGAATTGACCGCTATTAATTCTTTTGTACGCTGCCTTGCTACCGTCACCCGCTGAGATGTTTTGTGGTATCAACCGGTACTCCTCTAGGTTTGATTCCAAAGACGGGATAGCGTAGTCAATGTACAGGTCGTTGATTGCCAGAAGATGAGTGACTTTCTCGCCGTACTTCTCATCTAGGTTCTTTAATGTCGCAGGCATTTGCTCGGCAATTTTATCGAGCGGTAAATAGTTAAGCTCAAGTACATCACAAGTGCTGCAACGCTTGATGGTATTGACCATTGCGTTGGCTTTGATCATCGCGATTTCATAGTTAGGGTCGGTGAACACCACGGTTCTCGCTCGACCGTTTGAGTTTACAATCGCGAGTAGCGCGGCCACTTCCGCCACATCGAGAGGGTCGGTGGTGATGTTGGTGTATAAACCTATTTCTGGATTACCACCGACAAGTTCAGTCGCGTGCCATCCAATGACAACGATTCCCAGATCTTCAGCTTGTTTCAAAATGGTTTTGTGTCGGACAGCGTCAATGCCGCCCAAAACAATGGCATCGGGCTCAAAACCAATCGCTTTCCTGATAGCTGCACCTTGGCGCACTTCTGAGCCTAATCCATCGATGAATCTAAGGTGCCAATTGATGTTAGAAATGGCTTCAGATATGCCTTTCCCAACGCCATAAACGCCACCATTACGTAAATCAGACGCGACAAAAATAACGTTCTTTTCATGGCGCACAGCAGGGCCTTGTGTGGGGCCATTCCACGTTCGTTGGTTGGAAACCGCACGCATCACTTTTTCTTCAGCATATTGGAAGAAATCGTCTTCATGATTACCCGCAAAACTCTGAGAGTAGCAAGTAATAGCGAGCAACAAACTCGCAAAATTTAATCTATTATTCATATGGCTTATAAAACGCTTTAACTTATAATCGCTCTATATTTATAATAATGTTAATAAACATTCAAACATTTGGTAACAGTTATGCCGGATCAAATTTGTAAAAACGTCTTGCTAACCCTACTGACAGCGTGTTTTTCCTTCCCTTTGTACGCCAAGTCTGACCGGGTAAGGGTGGAGGCTGATGCTCAGAAACTCGAAAAATTTCAAGAGACTGTGAGTGGCGAACCGATTCTTTTGGCTCCAATGTCGGTAGAAAAACCGGTTAGAATTGCATTAATTTACCCAAGTGCAGATATTTCTGACTTTTGGACAAGAAATTACACAGCATTGAAGCAAAGGCTCGTCGCTTTGGAGTTACCATTTGAGATCAGCGAGTTCACTTCAAGGCAAATTGAGCACTCATTGCAGACCCAATACACCGAACAAGTGTTGAACTCTGAAACCCCTTACGACTTCGTTATTTTCGGCCCTTCTGAGCTGGGTATTCAAGCTGAGAATATTCAAAAACTGTCTGCTTCGACAGAGTTCAAAACCTTTATTTGGGCTTTTCACACGCCTAATGAACAATGGAAACATCAACCGGATAGCTGGTTCGATTTTTCAAGCGCGATGGGGGCCGATGTCCTGTGTGACCATGTGGTGAAAGAGCTCGGTAACGACGTGGAATTTTCAGCGAATCGTGGGATTCCGGGAATAACCGATACTCAACGCTCACAAGGTTTCATTGATTGCGTAGAAGAGAAAGGTGATTGGCTAACAGTGTATGAGCATTTTGGGCAATACCAGAAGATAGGCGGTGCCGATGGGATTCGTTTAGTGCTCGGTAATTTCCCCGAGGTGACCATGGTTCACAACGCCAATACTGCGATGACCATGGGAGCGGTGGATGCATTAAACAATGCCGACATGTTGTCTGAAATCTATGTGACGGGTTGGGGCGGTACAGCGAAAGAGATTGAAAAGATTCGTACGGATGAACTGGATGCGACTCCAATGAGAATGAGTGATGACCTTGGTGTGGCAACGGCCGAAGCGATCAAGTTTCATTTGGAAGAGCGTGAAGCAGAAGTCCCACTGGTTTATTTAGGCCGTATCACGGTTGTGCACAACAAGATGAATAATGACCAGTTGGATCAGCTGACCAGAGAAGCGTTTCGATATTCTGGTAAGAACTAGGTTAGATTCAATCTATCCTTTATCGATCAAAAAGAGCCGCTTATCTGTTTCGACTGAATCAGTCTGAATATGATAAACGACTCTTTTAATGAGTGGGTTCTGGATTCGAAATCTAGCTCTCGAAACCTTAGAGGTATACTCTACTCAGTGACCTCTTGTAATACCTCTCCAATTGATCCACTTGGTTGGGTTATACCCAGTTTGTTCGAAAGTGTTGGCGCAATGTCGTATGGCGTGATTGCACGTGAGATCTTCTGAGCTTCAACGTCGTAGCCTGCGAAGATTACAGGGACATGCGTATCGTACTTCCATGGCGAGCCATGTGTAGAGGCGATTTGAAGGCCTTCCATGTCGTTAATGTAACTACGCGGTGCAAATACCACATACACGTCACCAGAACGAGCAGGGTGGTAGTTGTTTTTGATTAGCTGCATCACATGAGTATCAGGCACTCGGTTCGCTGCAATATCGCTGCTTGATACTGCAAACGCTACACCCTTCACTTTCGCTATTTCATCGGCGATCGCTTCCTGCACTTTAGCTAGGTCAAGTTTCTTCTCTGCGATTAAATCGTGATTCAGATAGATATAAGGCTGTGCATACAAGCGAATTGCGTCTTTGGATAAACCAAATTGATCCTTCAATCTTTTTTCTACGCCACTCGAGAGCAGTGTGTCTCTATTGAAGTATTGAGCTTGATTAAAGCCAAGCGCATTTGCCGCAGGTGAAGATTCAGGGACACCATGATCGGCAGACAACACAATTAATGTATTTTTTAGCCCGACTTGGTTATCAACGGTTTTAAGAAGCTTGGCGATCGTCTTATCAAGTCGAATTAGATTGTCTTCTGTTTCTAGGCTTTCAGGGCCGTATAAGTGCACCACGTAGTCGTTTGATGAGAAACTCACAGACAGATAATCAGTCACTTCACCTTGGCCTAGCTTCTCTTGCATCAACAGTGTGCTTGCAAAGTTTTCTGTGATCTCGTCACCGGCCGGGCTAACGGTTAGCGTTGTGCTGTAGTACTTGTAACTTGCAGGGCCATAAGGGTGAGGGAAGGTGCGTTGGAAGTCACCGAGTTTCACTTTGTGTTCGGTATCGTGTTCTTGAAGCGTGTACTTCTCACGTGGTAATGAGAGCTCCCACTTCTGTTTCGAGTACTGAGCAGCAATCGCTTTCTCGTTCCAACGTGATACCCAATCTGGATACTCGTCGTAGTAATAGTTGCTGGTGACAAACTCAGATTGCGCTTTGGAGAACCAGAAGGCTTTACCACTGTGTCCCGCCAATGAGATTGCGCCGCGGTCTTTCACTGATACACCGAACACTTTTGATTTGCCACTATTGGAAACCGTCAACTCGTCACCAAACGTGGTGGAAAGTATTGGCTCCGGAGAACGTCCATCGCCCTGTGCTGTCTTTTGCGTTGGGTCGATCTCAGTTGCTTTGTCGACACCCGCGCCAGAGGTCAACATTTTGTAGTTGCCGTCTTCTACGTTATACACCAAACGCTCTTCGCTACGGTCATACCAAACGTTACCTACCATGCCGTGTACGCTCGGTGGCGCACCGGTTGCAAGCGACACATGGCCCACGATCGTTTCCGTGTTGCCATGTTGGTAGTTCGCGTTGGTGTAGTAAGTGCCGTCATCCATTAAGTACCGGAAACCACCTTCACCGAAGTTATGCTTATATCGTTCGATTAGATCTGCGCGCAGGCCATCTACCGTGATTTGAAGGACTAGATCTGGCTTTTCCGCAGCCGAAGCTGGGAGAGCACAGAGTAACGCGAGTGTCAGTCCTGAAAGCTTGGTGTATTGCATAGAGTTTCCTTATTCAGTATTGCCGCAGAGTTCTAAGGTTTGGTCAGATTTCTAACGTGTATACAGTGCGAATCGTATTTTTAGGATTGTTGGTGAAGATTATTGAGTCATAACCGTCGGCACCTTAGTTAGTTCGCACATTTAGCTGGTTCACATCTTTAGTTAGTTCGCATCTCTAGCTAGTTCAGAGCCTTAGCTAGTTCGTATCCTTAACTAAACGCAGGCCCATGTCCGACATAGTGATCGATTGGCTTGCGAAGTCGCGACGGTAACTTTCAGATTCGTTTTGGTCATAAGCAAAGCTGCCACCGCGAACCGATTTATGTGATAAACCAACGTCGCTGTGTTTTGCGTTGTTAGGATTGTCTGTTGGACCGAATCGGTAGAAGGTGTCATCGAAGGCATCAATTACAAACTCACCCACGTTTCCGGTCATGTCATATAAGCCTAGTTCATTTGGCTTCTTTAGCCCGACTGGATGTGCGCTATTTTTAGAATTTGCTGAGTACCACGCGACATCATCTAAGTTATTGGAACCACTGTAAGTATAGCCTTTGCTCTTGTTGCCACCTTTCGCTGCAAATTCCCATTCAGCTTCAGTCGGCAGGCGGTATTCTTCACCTGTAAGTTCGTTCAATTGTTCAACGAAGTAGTTCGCCTGTTGCCAACTTAAGTTATTGACCGGAACTTGTGGGTTTTGGAAATAACTGAGAGATGAACCCATCACCGATTCGAACAATTCTTGAGTCACCTCAAACTTCGCAATGTAGAAACTATCTACAGTTATATCTCGCGCTGGTCGTTCTGCTTTGGTCGCTTCAGGATCGTTCGAACCCATGGTGAATGTACCACCTTCAACTAGCACCATCTCTTGGTCGATTTGTTGGGCGATAGGGTGTGTAGGCACGCTCGCACAGCCGCTTAGGAAAATAGTCATGGTGACGCTGCTGATCGCCGCTAATTGTTTGTAATTGAAAAATTTCATCACGTGCCTCGAATGTTCGAAATAGAGGGCAATTTTAACGTTTAAGGTCATTCCTATTGGTTATAAAGGGTATAACATGCCACTGACTGAAATAGGCATTATGATGGCTACAGACACTAAGATAGGTAGATAAATCATGCATATTACTCAAGGTCCACAATACAATGGTAAAGCGTCTAAACGCTTGCATGTTATGGCTAAGCCAATTGGCGCAGCGTGCAACATTGACTGTAAATATTGTTATTACCTAAGTAAGCAAGATTTGTTGGAGTACAAGAAAGGCAGTTCTCCAAGAATGGATGATGAGACGTTAGAAACCTACATCCGACAATACATCGAAGGTCAAAATACGCCTGAAATTATCTTCTCATGGCAGGGCGGTGAACCGACCATGCTGGGTTTAGCGTACTTTGAAAGAGTGGTTGAACTACAGAAAAAGTACCGACCTGAAGGTGTGTTGATCTCAAACGATCTGCAAACCAATGGCACATTATTGAATGACGACTGGGGGCGATTCTTAGCACAGAACAATTTCCTAATCGGCTTGAGTATTGATGGCCCTGAAATGCTACACAACGCGTATCGTGTCAACAGAGCAGGCCGTGGTACATTCAAACAAGTGATGGCGGCCGTTGAACTGCTGCACAAACACCAAGTGAAATTCGCAACGCTGACTTGTGTGAATAACCTCACCAGTCAAAATGCACTTGAGGTGTATCGCTTCCTACGTGATGTGGTGAAGTCACCGCAAATGCAGTTTATCCCTATCGTTGAGCAAAAAACCTTTAGAACGGTTGCGCCACAAACGTCTCAAGTGAGTGAGCAGCTTAAACAAGGCGACAAACGCCTTATCCCCGGCCATAAAGACTCGATTATGGAATCGTGGTGTGTGTCGGACTTGGCTTGGGGTAACTTCCTTATTTCTGTATTTGATGAGTGGGCGAAGAACGACATCGGTAAAGTGTTCGTTCAGTATTTTGAAGCAAGTTTAGAAACATGGATAGGGCGTCCTAACCCGCTTTGTACTCTGAATGAAATCTGCGGTAAAGGCCTCGCGATGGAGCCTAATGGCGACGTATTCTCATGCGACCACTATGTTTACCCTGAATACAAGATTGGCAATATTCATCACGAGAAGCTTGATGACTTGGCGTACAGCGCACCACAGCAAAAGTTTGGTTTCGCTAAATCACGCACAATGACCAGTCAATGTCAGCAGTGTGATTACAAGTTTGCTTGTCATGGTGAATGTCCTAAAAACCGCTTTATCAAAACTCGCGCAGGCGAACCGGGCTTGAACTACTTATGTGCAGGTTGGCACAAGTTCTTTTCTCATGTCGACAAGTCGATGGCTTATATCGCTCGTGCGATGGGGCATCCGGTTGCTCATGGCAAATTCAGTGACTCAGTATTGATGGCACATCGTGCAAAACAGGCGCAACAAACTACGTTCGAGACCAAGTTTTAACTCGTTTTTTGGGTCAACAGGTCTAAGACAAATTTAATCAGATACGAGTCTAAGGACAGGCTAAGTTCTCCAGTTTAAGGTAATACTATGATGAAGAAGAGTTTAGCGACGGCTGTTGCTCTATTAGTTTCAACGTCCGCATTGATTTCAACGTCTGCGATGGCAGCGAATAGCGTTCAGCAAACTGTTGACGCTCCGGCACAAAATATCAATCAAGTGCTCGAAATGACGGACACACAAACCCGTATTCAACAGTTGTCTTACATGGCACAAGATCAGAACCAATCTATAGAGAATCGTACTGGTGCACTGCAAGAGCTTGCTTCATACCCAAGCCAGAATGCGCTGGTGGCGGTGGCAAGAGGTTTGAAAGATCAAAACCCTGAAGTTCGTGAGGCTTCGATTATCGGTTCTTCGCCATATCAACTTGAGCATCGTTGGGCGTTAGTTTCACCTTTGCTGAGCGATACAGATTCTATGGTTCGTCACTCGGCAACATCGAACTTAGTACGTGATTACAATACGTTAGATAAAGAACAGAAAGCACAAATTGAACAACCCGTCGCTGAGTTAATCACATTCTTGGAATCACAAGAATCTGAAAAGT
Organism: Vibrio sp. L5-1; assembly: GCF_021728315.1. Lineage (NCBI taxonomy): Bacteria > Pseudomonadati > Pseudomonadota > Gammaproteobacteria > Vibrionales > Vibrionaceae > Vibrio > Vibrio sp. L5-1. The sequence continues at coordinate 66,424 of NZ_JAKKCQ010000001.1, forward strand.
TTCAATTGTTGTTCGCTGACGTGCTCCGTTGGCACAATGAATGGGATAAAGCGGAAACGATTTATCTTGAGTTGATTAATACTCACCAGAAAGACCCTCAAGTTTGGCTGAGCTACGCGGATAACTTCCGAGCTCAGAATAAAGATCAACAAGCGGTCGAGGTGTTGGATCGTGGTTTGAAGAACGTGCCGGACAATGCAGCGATGCACTATTCTAAATCATTAACTTTGGTTCGCCTTGAAGACAAGGCAGCAGCAGCCAAAGAGATTGAAGTAGCAGCAGAACTTGCAAAAGATAACAGCTACTACTGGTACTTGAATGGGGTACTACAAGAAGAGCTGGATATCGACAAATCGACTAAATCGTTCGAGAAAGCGTATTTGATCTCTGGTTCTCCAGAGCAGTTATATGCGGTATGTGATATCTACGTGCGATACGGCAACGACAAGACCGATGATTGCTTAAGTGAGCTAGGTAAAGTGGCTCCTGACTATGTTATTGAGCAGTTGAAAGAGAAGCGAGTAGCGCCAAGTTCATAATATTTGAATGAGTAAATAGATAAGCCGCTTATGAAAAGCCAGTCGAAATATTCGACTGGCTTTTTCGTATCAATGAACTGCTTATACAAGGCTCAAGTGACTAGAGACAAAACAAGGGCAAGCCTATTACTTGCCCGTTTCGTTTTATCATTCCCCTATAGAGCTTGATGCACGGCGTCTGTCGGTCGCGCCATGGATCTTGCCATCTTTGATTTCAATGGCGTTCAAACCGCTGACCACTGGAATGACATGTACTGGGTAACCGAGCTGCATAAATTCTGGAACCAACATTTCAGCGTAAGTCTTCTTCTCGACCAACAAACCTGTTGGATCATAAGGTTTGGTGCGGTCGATCTTGGTGCCGTACTGAATGTTCGGCAGGTCAATTGCTTCCTGCGCAGACAGACCCCAATCTAAAACACCAACCACAGTTTTCAACACGTACCCCGGAATTTGTGAGCTACCAGGAGAACCTACCACTAAACGCAGGTCGTCTTTTTTATCCATAACCATTAACGGGGTGATCGCGGAACGAGGTCGCTTACCTGCTTCAATAGAGTTTTGAGTCGGTTTACCGTTTATTGTGGGTTTGGTGGAGAAATTTGCCATTTGGGCATTAAGAATCACGCCGTCGACCATTACCCCTGACCCCATGCCTGTGCCGACGGTGCTGGTCATTGCAATGGCATTACCGTCTTTGTCGATGATAGATATGTGCCCTGTATCTTGGCTCTCAAAACCTTGATATTGAGCGTAATCGGTATCAGATAGCTTGCCTGCTTTCGGTTTTGTTTTGGCAATGCCACTCTCCGGAATGAGCTTACGTCGCTCGTCGATGTAGGTTTTGTCGAGTAGGGCAGCAATTGGCGCTTCAATGTAATCTGGGTCACCTGCATACGCAATGCGATCGGCTTTGGCGATTCTCATGGCTTCAGTCATCAAGCGCCAAGGTTCAACATCAGTTTTAGACATGGCGGCTAAGTCATAAGCTTCTAATATTTCAAGGCTTTGAGCAACCATCACGCCACCAGAGGCTGGATAACCGAACGAGACAATCTTGTTGCCTCGGTAGTCGCTTTCAATAACCTCACGCTGTTTGACTTGGTATTGTGCAAAATCTTCAATAGAGAGCTTTGCGTGGTCGGCATCTATTCTGCTGTTCACAGTTTCAACGATGTGCTTACCAAACTCGCCACCATAAAGGTACTTATCGCCTTGTTGAGAAATGTTGCTAAGAGTGTCAGCAAGCTTTGGGTTCTTCATCAATGTGCCGGTTGGTTTGATTTGGTCGTCACTCCAATACAGGGCTTCGATTTCTGGATCTTCAATCAATCGTTCTTGTTCACGAACCACGATGTCGTAGGTGTAGCTGTTCATCGCGTAACCCTTGCTTGCCAGTTCAATCGCGGGTTGAACAAGCTCAGACCATGGTAGCTTTCCGTATTGTTGATGAGTGCTATAGAGCAAGCGAAGTGTGCCAGGGATAGCAACAGAACGAGGGCCTAAAATCTCATTTCGACTGAGTGCTTTACCATCTGCTATAAACATATTTGGAGTCGCACTTGAGGGCGCTTCATCACGCCCATCCAGTGCGAGAAATTGATCTTTGTCTTTTTGATAAAACAGCGCAAAAGTACCACCGCCAATCCCTGTCATATCCGGTTCAACCACCGACATGGTCATCTGCATCGCCACCATCGCATCGACCGCATTACCGCCATGCTTAAGTACCGAATACCCGGTGCTGCTTACATATGGATTCGTTGCACTGACCATAAACTCTTCGCCACTTTCATCTGGCGTAATTGGAAAAGGATTTGGCTCAGCTGCGAAACCGACCGCTGAAACCAAACTTAAAGATAAAGTCGCTACTCGCATGCGTTCTCCGTTTAAGGTATCTGTTTATTCGCTCTAAGATTGACCGAGTAAGGGCGGTGAAGTTCGTGAGTTTGCAGCCTTTTTACACAATGCTGACGGCTCTGACAGAACCATTAAATTGTAGATCACTCTGCGACGTTAATTTATTACCAAGTTGAATGTAAGAAGGGTTTTGGCTTCTTTATATCGATTTAATCGTGACGATAGGTCTGCTCTTAAATAATAAAAATGAGGACAAAAACCGCAGAACTATATTTTAAATAAAGGGCCGATATTTTGATGACTAAGGGTTTTTAATAAAATGGTTATTTATACATGTTGATTTATATGGTTATTTTTCTGAGATAACAGTTTATAAATAATATTAACATTTCTGTCACTATTTTTGGTGTGACAGATTGATATACTGGTCAGATCTGTTATTGTTCGAATAATTAGTGCAGTTTATCATACTGTTTAGCAAGGAAAGCTTATGTTTACACTATCGATCAAGAATAGAATTCTAGCGTTATGTTTAGTTTCGTTAGTCGGGTTTATTAGTATTCTATTTGTTGGAGGGGATACATTAACCAACAATACAAAGCAGGTTAATCGAATTGATCAAGTGACTTATCCTGTCATGAATTCTGCTTCGTTGAATAGTGTTTTAATCTCTCAATTAGCAGAGCGTTTTAATTTAGCCGTGACTCTCGGTGATGAAGAGATTTTGGAGATGAATAAGCAAACTCTTGCTGCGATCCAAAGCAACTTCAATATTCAAATTTCATTGGACCCATCTTTACAGGGTTCATCCGCACTTTTGCAAAATCAAACCAATCAATATTTCGATCTGGCTTATCGTATCGCGCAAGGCATGATCGACGAAGAAATTAGCCTTAGTGAGGCAGGTCGTCTCGCGAAGCAAAGCACTGCAATTTTAGAAGAGCTTACTACGGGGATGAGTGAGTTTTCGTCGGCTCGTCAGTCAGAGTTTGAGAACGCAGTGCAAGAGTTGGAATCGAATAACAAAGCAGCTAACCAGATCATGAGTATTTCAGGTGCATTAGCCATGCTTGCTATGTGTATCTTTGGGTGGTTTGTTGTAAAAGGTATACGGAAAGATTTAGCAAACATCAGTGATAAAATGCGTGATATTGCGGAAGGAGATGGTGACCTAACCGTTCGCTTACAACACGAGAAAAACGACGAACTAAAACCTCTAGTTGAATCATTCAATAGCTTTGTTTCTCACCTACAACAAAACGTGACGCATACAATCGAAAACGTCACTCAATTGGACACTATTTCTGGCTCTTTGGTGAGATCTAGTCAGGTCACGAACGAACTTTCAACCAAACAACATCTTTCTATTGAAGAAGTATCTAGTTCATTAAATCAGTTGTTTGTTGCTGCCAGAGAGATCGCAACGAACGCGAATGATGCTTCGACTTCTGCTTCGAGTGCCAGTGAACAGGCGACACTAGGAGAGCAGCAGGTTAAAAGTACCATTTTAGCCGTGCAAGAACTGACGCAAGATGTAGGCAATGCTTCACAAGTGGTTAAGCAATTGAATGACAAGACTCAAAGTGCCGGATCTATCTTAGAGGCGATAAGCGCTATTGCTGAGCAAACAAATCTACTGGCACTAAATGCTGCAATCGAAGCGGCACGTGCTGGTGAGCAAGGTCGTGGTTTTGCTGTTGTTGCTGATGAAGTTAGAACGTTAGCATCAAGAACACAAACGTCGACACAAGAAATCCAATCTGTACTTTTGCAGTTACAAGAGCAAGCTAAAACAGCCTCTACGATCATTTCGGATAGCGTGACGAAAGCTGAAACTTGCGTTGAAAAGTCACTTGTTGCTGAAAACTCGCTACAAAAAATCACTTCCGAGATCACTGAAATCAGTCAGCGAAACGAAAGTATTGCCGCTGCAACTGAAGAGCAGGAACAAACTTCAACTCGTATAGAAACTTTTGTCGAAGAAATTAGAAAAATGGCAGAAGGTACAAGCAACAGCGTTCAACAAGTCGATGCAGTTGCTCATGACATTCAGGAAGTCACTCGTAACATATCAACATTAACTGGCCACTTTAAGGTGAGTTAAGCCCCCTAGAATCATTCCTTCTCTCTTTCTGGCTATGCCTCAAGGAGGGCGGGAGTATGCCCAACATTTGGGTTAATTACATAAAAACAAGAAACAACATAACAAATTGGAGTTAGTTATGAAGAAGACAGTGGTTGCTGCCCTAGTAAGTATGGCGTTTGGAGCAAATGCTGCAAATATGGATAACCTTCGTATTAGCGGATTTGGTTCTGTAGGTATCGGTAAGTCAGATAACGCGATCGGTTATGCTGGCTACACGGACGAAAAGTTGGATTGGGAGCAAGAAACACTAGCGGGCTTGCAGTTTGATTTTCAAGTTAACGAGCGAGCGAAGTTCGTGACGCAAATTGTTGCAAACAGCCGTTATGACTATGAACCAAAAATCGAAATGGCTTACGCCTCTTATGATTTTGATTCATTTACTGCCCGTGCAGGTAAGCTGCGTCTACCTCTGTTTTTCTACTCTGACTACACTGATCTTGGTTATGCATACCCTATGATCAGACCTTCTCAAGAATTGTATGAAAACATTGTTTTAAAGGGCTATACGGGCGCTGATTTATTGATTCCGATTGAGCTTGAAGATTCAAGCATTCTTCTTCAGCCTGTGGTCGGTATTGGTACTATTGATGAAGACGACTCAATTGTTGGTGAAGTTAAACTGGATAAACTATTCGGTATCAGTGCCAACTGGAACGTTGATGATTTTACTTTCCGTGGTTCGTACTTTGTTGCTGAGTCAAACCCTTCTTGTGATTTCCAAAACTCACAAGACCCGTATTGTCAATTGGGTGCAATGCTAGATAGCCAAGATGGTCAGTTCATCTCCTTGGGTGCTCAATATGACAATGGTGATCTGTTAGTTAATGTTGAAGCTGCGGATGTTCAGTTGGAAGGGCAGTTTTATGACTATCAATCGGTTTCTGGCTTGGTCGGTTACCGAATTAATGAATTTACGCCTTACGTTTCTGTTAGCTGGGTTGAAACAACAGACAACGAAGAGCGTGAAAACATGACTACGACGGCAATTAAAGAGTCGATGAATTACGAGCGTCTTTCTTACTCTGTTGGTAGTCGTTGGGATTTCGCTAAGAACATGTCTTTAAAAGCGGATGTGACGTATGTGGATTACCGAGATACTAGTGGTGGGTTCCAAAGCAATGTTGAAACAACAGCAAACCCATATATTGCAACGGGTAACTACCTTGAAGACAGCTCTATTGTCTATTCAGCACGTCTTGATTTCGTATTCTAAGGAGGCAACATGAAAAGTTTACTGGCAGCAATAACCGTAGCGGTTCTTTCATTTAACGCTTTTGCTGGAATGGTAGTGATTGGTAACAATGCTGGCGTTGATTCTCTATCTAAATCTGACGTTAAAAAGTTATTCATGGGTAAGAAAAGCAAGCTATCGAATGGTACCAAAGCACAGATCATCGAGCTGGCTGATGGTTCTGAAGGTCGACTAGCCTTCCATGAGGTGGCGACGGGGCGCAGCGAATCACAACTTCAATCAGCGTGGTCGCGACTTGTATTTACCGGTAAAGCTGAAGCGCCAATCCAGGTTGCAGACTACAACGAAGCAATCACAACGGTTGCTTCAAAAACCAACGCAATTGGTTATGTCGACGAAGCCGCTGTAACAGGTGACGTGAAAGTATTATTTAAATACTAAGCGTTGTTTGCTTACCAACATTAAAAAGCCCAAGGTTATTTGATTACCTTGGGCTTTTATTTAATGGTGATTGTTTAATTCTGGGTTAGAAAACGAAACTCAACATGATGGTGTAAAGGACGGCATCTTTGTCATCAAAACCAGTAAGTGCGTTGAAATCCTCAACAAAGGCACCGTTTGCTTTACGAGCCTCAAAATATTGCACTTCACCATTAATAGACACGTTAGGTAACACATCATAGTCAACGCCAATTAAGTAGCTGTTCCCCTCTAAGTGTTCATTGGAGTCAAATTGTGCGCCATAAACGACGTAAGGCGTGAATGACCCTAAGTGGTAGCCAAGACTTGCGTACATGGATGAAGAGAAGTCGCTAATTTGCCCTTCACTGGCAAGTACAGCTTGACCAAATTCATATTCAGCACCTAACGACCAAAGTTGGATGTGTTGGTTGTCTGCTGTTGGAAGTGAACCGATGTTTTTAATCTTTACGGTTTGGTCAAAATTGGAATCGAGGAATGACAAATTCCAACGATAATCTTCTCCACTCAATTGTAGATTGGCACCAAACATTCGATTTGTTTCAAACTCCAGCTCAGTTGTCGAATTGAAGTCGACCTCATTGTTGTCTTTTATACCGAAGAACGGGGAGAGTAATAGAGTCGCCTCATCACTTACATCGTGAGTCCAACTCACTTTGATACCATTGAAGGCAGTAATACCTAATACGGCGTTATATACCTCTGTTGGGGGTCTCGCCGTCATATAGGCTTGGCCGACATAGTAGTATTCAGAGGCAAGGAACAGTGGCAGCCTTAAGCGTCCAACACTGACATCGAAGTCGTTAAACTCATAACCGACGTAAGCCCACTCTAATTGAGGGTCACTCCAATCATATTGGGGTGGTTTGACAACTTGCACAGAAGCTTTGAATGAGTTGTAGAAGTAGTCTAACTGAACCCCAAATGTGGTATCACAGTCGTAACAATTTTCATCGGTAAAACCGCGGTTGATGATTAATGGATTATCGTTATCTGAGGTTGCCCAAGAAGTAGAACCGAATCCGCTTAACGAAAAATTATCGGTAAGTTCAATAATCGCAAAAGCCGGAGAGGCAACTGAAGCACACAGTACTGACGTAATTATTCTTTTCATATTATTTCTCCGAACTTATAACGTAGAGAATGTTGGCATTTTGAGGAACCGAAGAGAGTGGGGAGTAACCAATACGGTTTGGTTTGTCATCAAGCCAGTCCACTAAGCTGTCGGTTGACGCCGTTTTGATTTCTCTTGGATAACGCGCTTTTCCTGAAAAAGATAAACCAGCCCAGTGTGCATTCATTTGAGCGGCATTTTTTCCAAGCAAAAGCTGATAAAAGTCCTCTCTTTCGGCACTGTTCTCAGGCCAATCAGACAGTTCAACACGTTTGCCATTGAGGCGTTTAGTTTTCCCTCTATAGAGCTTTCGCGCTTTGTTTATTGATATCTCTTCAAATCCGGAGTCTAAAGAAAATATGGCATAATCTTCAGCGGCGTGAGCAGGGCTGAGAAGAAGCAAGCTTCCTAATAGCCCTACCGCGACTGGCAACATGACTCTGCGGGGAAGTGTTTTTATTGTTCTAATCCAATCCATGGGTATCTCCTAACAAGTCGCACTTTCTATTTGATGGAATAGCTTTTCTTTTCTTACGGGCTTCGCTACATATCCATCCATGCCTGAATCAAAGCACTTTTGAATATCATCGTCGATAACACTGGCGGTTAACGCGATGATAGGAGTTTTGCTTAAGCCTAGGTTTTTCTCATGCTCTCTGATCTCTTTGGTCGCAGTGAAGCCGTCCATAACGGGCATCATGCAATCCATTAAAATAATGTCGAAGCTACTGTCGTTTTGGTACATGTCGACGGCGATTTGTCCGTTGTCGGCGATTTCAAACGCGTAGCCCGCCTTTGTTAACATCACAGAAGCGACTTTTTGGTTAACTCGATTGTCTTCGACGAGCAGTATTCTTTCAGATTTACTCGGAACCGTGTTTTGTACTCTTTCTTCTGGCAATGTTCGCTTAGCCGCAGCATTAAGAATCGGTGTTACGGTCGTGGGTTTTTTCGTAGATTTAGTTTTGTAGGCAGCAGGAAGTGGCATCGCTTCAACGGCGGCAAGTACTTTTTCTTTTAGCATTTCAAATTTGAAAGGCTTTGGTACATAGTCATCCATACCTACGTCGAAACACTTTTGAATATCATCATCAATCACACTGGCGGTTAAGGCGATGATAGGGATACGACGCGTGGCATTGGTCTCTTTTTCAACGCGTCGAATGTTGCTTGTCGCTTCAAAGCCATCCATGATGGGCATCATACAGTCCATCAGTATCACTGCGTAATGAGGATTTGCGGTGAACATGTCCACAGCTTCCTGACCATTATTAGCGAACTCGAATTCAAAACCACTTTTACCGACATGAAGCCCAGCAATTTTTTGGTTGATCTTGTTGTCTTCGACGATGAGTATCTTATGTTGGATCTCTAGAGGTTGTTGGCTTGCCTCTGAAAGCTCAGCTAAACCCTGCGTATCACAGAGCTCAATAGCTTTAATTAAACGTAAGCCGAGTAGGGGTTGTGCGACTTGTGCAGTAACACTGTCGCCAAGATCCGCAGGCTCACTTAAGAAAGAACGTATCAAACAGATAGTGATGCCATTCTGGTGCAGCTTAGCTAAGTTATCTGCGTGGGTATTAGCTAGGAATGCATCATCTTCAGCGAAAACGACAGTAATCGGTTTATTGTGTTTCTGAGTCGCGAGTTGTTCGGTCATCGCGGAAGTGTTATTCATTCGCTGAGTTACCTTTAAGCCATAAAGGTTAAGGTCGCATTCTATTCGTGTAGAAAGCATGCTCTCGTTACCCAGAATATAAATGTCAGCGGTTGCCGTGCTTGGTTTAGGTAGCATGATGTCAACGGGTAATTCTAAGTCGAAGTAGAAACAGCTGCCTTTCCCCTTAACTGAATCGAGCTGAATCTGGCCACCCATCAGTTCGACCAACTGTGTACTGATGGCGAGGCCAAGACCAGTACCGCCAAACTGACGTGTAGTTGAGTCATCTTCTTGAGCAAAGGGCTCGAATATTTGTTTCTGTTGTTGCTTGCCGATACCAATACCTGTGTCGCGAACGGCAAATCGAATGGTGACATTATCGTCAGATTGTTCGAGCGTTTGGATTGATAATGTGACGCCACCTTCTGCCGTGAACTTCACTGCATTCGACATAAAGTTCATTAGGATCTGTCTTAAGCGGTGATCGTCGATCATCACGCGTGCAGGTGTGTCTGGGCTGATATCAACGTTAACCGATATTTTTTGCTCTTTCGCTTTTGGCGCAACAATAGAGGCTATGTCGTATATCGATTCTCTAATCGACGCCGAGTGCGGGCTGATTAACAGCATGCCAGATTCAATCTTCGAGAAGTCTAAGATATCGTTGATCAAGCTCAGTAGCAGTTGGGATGAAGTTTCAATCGTATCCACATAATCACGCTGTGTGGGTGTGAGTGGGGTATCTGCAAGAATCTCGGAAATACCAATAACGCCATTGAGTGGGGTACGAATTTCATGAGACATATTAGCTAAGAAGCTGCTTTTCGCTTTGCTCGCTTGTATTGCATGATCTTTCGCTTCTTCAGCGTCTTCTTTGGCTCGCTCAGCGTCTTCTTTCGCTATCGTAAGCTTGTCTTTTGCAAGTTCTCGCTCGATGGTCAACCGTTCAACTTGCTGAGCAAATAGGCTGAGTTCATCTTTGCCTTGAATCAGCTTATCCAAAGAAGGTCGAGTTTCATCATTTTCGCTTTTCAAGAAAGCCAACACCAAATTCAGGTTGTTGGTGACTTGTCGTGCCAAGCTTAGGGTTAATCCCATTACAATGGTCGCGAGCAAAGCAACGATGGAGATAAACAGTGTTCGTTGGATTTGCGCTTCATAGATGGCTTGCTCAACTTCCTGTTGGAACTCTTGCTTGATAACATTACCGAGGCTTTGCAATAAGCTGAGTCGAGCACTCATAGCCTCTAATCCGACTGAAATCTCTTGTGGCGTCAGTTGGCTGATTGCGTTTAGGTCGAGTAGGGCGCTGCGGATCTCTTGGCTTTGAGCAAATACATCGTTTCTAAACACTTCAACCATCAATGACACTTGATGTTCGTTGGCATTCAATGACACAAAGCGTTCTAGGAACAGTTGTTGTCTTTCACTCAGAGTTTCGATCTGTTCAGCGAGTTCTGGATCGTATTCTTGGCTATTTTGGAATATCTCAATCAATGAGGTACCCAGTTTAAATTCTTCATTTGACCAAAACATCAGCCATTCAAGCTGTTGTAACGCGGTGAGGTGTTGTTGAATTTCACGCTTGGTGTTTTCGAAAGGGACTTTTTCTATCTCAAGGAGCAACTGTTTGTACAAATCACTCTGCCATTCAAGTGCATCCAATTTATCGTAACTATCAGTCGCTTCCATCGTTGATAGAGTCGCTTCGCTGAAGTCTGCAACCAGTTGGTTCATTTCATCAGAAGTGTTTAAAAATATAGCTGGAGAAAGTGTTTTTAGTTCTGCCTTTACTTGGCTGCTTTGCGTCGCGAATTCTTCAGGGCTAGAAGCCAGAGTGCTCCGATATAAGACTGAAATATCTTGAAGATACACAGATAACTGATTGGTTCGTTCAAAATCGGTTAACTGAGTCGTTAAAATATACGCTTGTCTGCCTGCTAGAAAGAGCAGTAGTGAAATGGGAAGTAGAACTAAGCCAAAGAGTTTATGTTTGACTGAAAGGTTATTCCAGACCGTAATCGCCATATAAGGATCCATCCAACTGTTTTTATATAAAAACAGTAGAATAAAAATGCGGATATGGAAACCTTGAAACGGTAAATTTAATGGAAGTGTGGGAGGGGTATAAGTTCTTGTGATTCCAGAGCTTATTTTGAAATATGTTCTCTTACTAGCAACTTATAGCGATTGTCAGTCGGTTTAATTTTTATGCTTATTGATGAATAGCTTATAAAGCGAGTTAATGAGGGAGCTTTTTATCGAGGCTTAGTTCAAACAGAAGTTGCTCTAACACGGTTTTTGCTGAGGGTTCTAATGTCCAAACCCCTAGCATTCTGTTCAGTGCGGCGCGATACACTCTGTTTTTGAGTAGGAAAGCGAGCGTACTCGTATCGTTGTTCAAAACATGTGTTTGTATGACGGTTAGCTCAGCTTTGTTCTCGATATCGACTTTCTGAAGGTTGAAAGCGGGTAGAAAGGCACACTCATACCAAACCTCAACGATCTCTCGAAGTTCGATCTCCTCTTCAGGCACATCGCAGCCCTGAAGTTGATGGTTTTCAGGAATTGCGGATAAGTAAGCGACATCAAGCTTGTCTGCAACGAATGTGTACATTTGCTTCCTTGTTAAATGTGATTTAAGAGCGAATCATCTCTCTCACTTATGTTTTTGTCAATTACATCCATTTATTGAACGAGTGATCTGTGAGTAAGCATCGTCGTGTTTAACTTAAACTGTTTAAGTATTTGTCTGTTAAGCCAAAATATTTCAAGTTGCCATCAGGCTCTAGAACTAAACTCATGTTTGAAGTAGCGATCAAACCGGGATCATTGGTTGAAAAAATGACTGTTTTGTTCAACAACTTATCGCTGAACAGGCGGTTAAAATACTGCGCGTTTTCATTTTCAGCCCCGTTGAACGGTTCATCAATGATTATCAGATATTGCTCACAGTTGCCTAACCCAAGCGCCAAACGCAGCTTTTGTTGAATGCCATTCGGAAGACCTTTGCACTTATCGACACTCAATTGAGTCGCCAAGCCTTCTGGCAGCCATTCGTCTAGCTCGAAGAAGCTCACCATCTCCTGCATTTTCTCTGTCGGAATCAATCCATTGTGTAAAATGAAATTGGTCTCCAAAGAACCTTCGAAAATGTGCAAATTGAAGGGGATGTAGTTAATCGATGTGCGATAGCGATAGCTGTTGAATTGTTTAATGTTATAGCCATCGACAGACACCGCGCCCTGATAACGATCTTCTAAACCAGCCATGATTGAAATGAGCGTGGTCTTTCCGCTGCCTGTCGGTCCACATATGACGACTTTTGCACTGGGAGGTATCTTAAAGCCAAGGTTGGTTAATCCTGTTGCTGCTCCTGTGTAACGGTGACTCACACCACTGCCCACAATGCTACCTTGGAACAAGCGAATAGGCGGGCTCTTCTCTAAGGTCAGTTTATCGTCATTCATCGACATCAAGTTGTTGATCTGTGCCGACGAAGCCTTGATGGATTGAAACTTAGAAATTGAGTTATAGATGCCCATTATCGGGCCTAGTGCTTTCCAAACGAGAATAACGGTTGCAAGCATCGCACCCGCATCAGAAGTGCCTTCCATGACTCCGATTACTGCGGTCACGATACTTGCCGTACCAATCACCTGAATCAAACTACCGCCTGCAGCCTGAATTTTACTGTTGGTTACAGCAACATTCTCCGCATCACTAGTGCTTTGCATATGGGAGGCACTAAAACGAGATTGAACCACGCGCAGTAAAGGCAAACCCTGAATGGTCTTGATACCACGAAGGATTTCATTCCATTGATAAGAGACCATGGCATTGGCGCGAGAGCTTTTGGATGTGGCTTGAGAATAGATATAACGTGAGTAAACACAGAACACCAACATCAATATTAAGCCGCCCATTACCACAAGAGCAGCTGTGCCCGACATAAGGGCTATCGCGATGATAAACACAATCACAAACGGCATATCAAAGTAGCTGAGGGTCGATTCTGCTGTCACTAAGCGTCGGAAGGTATCGATATCTTTCAAACGAGCCAATTGTGACGAGACCCCTGCGGTTGATGTCATCGCGTAGGGCAGCCAAAGAAGCTTCGATATTACGGCTTGGGATATGTGTACCGCGAGATCTTTACCGGAGGTGGCAATGATGTTGACTCGCATCTTCTTAAAGAAATACTCAGAGAAGCCAACAATCACAGCAAATAAGGTTAGCCAATAGAGTGTTGCTTGAGAGCTAGAAGTAAGAGCGAAGTTATACACGCTCATAATAAAGAACGGCTGCAACGCACCTAAAATACTGATCACGAAGCTCAAGATAATCAGGCTTTTGAGTTCATTGTTGTAACGATAAAAAGCGTATTTAATCCAATTGCTTCTGTCTTGAGATTCCGGTGGTGGTTCTCGGAACAGACGAGAATATTCACTAATAGCAATCAGCAAACAGGGTTTTTTACACATTGGGTATTCAATGGTGTTGTTATTTGTGTAATCAAACAACAGCAGCCTTCCATCTTTGGTGCCTAAGAAAATCGCACTTAGATTCTCTATTTCAATAAAGCATGGGTGAGGGTGCTTATCGATATTCTCGAGTGTCTTTAGCTTGGTCACATCACAGCGATACCCAAGGCGCTCGATGGTTGCTGTAAAGCTGTCGCCGTCTTTGGATTTTGGAATAAAAGCATCGCTGAGTATTGCGGGAGTGCCTTCCCATTCGAGTGCTATCAGGGTGTAGGCTAAACCACGAATAAGAGGAGATTGACTGTAACGTTCGTCGTATCCGCTAGATTCAAAATCCAAGACACGCTGTGGAACATTATTGAAGTCTACAAGGATACTCATTGGTCACCTCCGGTAAGTTTTACGCGTTTGAGGCGGTGGTTAAGTTTGTCCATTTTATTGCTGGCGATGATTAGAATTTTGTCATTGGCACGGTAAGCTGTGCTGGTAAGTACCACTCGTGCAAATTCCTCATCAAACACGCAATCGATGTCATCAAATATCAATACACGTTTACTGGCGAGCAGGGCTCGGACTAATAACAGAGCGTATCCAACTTGGCGAGAGAATGGATTGCGCATGTGCCCTTTGAGTTCGGTATAAAAACCGGCAGGAAGCCCGTCAATTTGCGCCTTGATGTTCATGGTTTCACACAGTGCAAACGCCGTGTTATTCAAGCTTGGTCGGAAACAGGTGAGGTTATCGATAATCGTCCCTTCTACGAACGAGCTTGTTTTATCAACCATCAGCACGCTGTTACGCCAAACGTTGTAATTGACGTCATCTAAAGGCGTGTCGTTAATCATGATATCGAGTTTGCTGTCACTGTTCTGTCGCGTAATACAGTTAGCAAGGTGGGTCTTACCTGAACCACTTTTCCCTGTCAGCAGATAGGCTTGGCCGAGTTCGAACTCGATACGCTGCTTTTCAGAATACTTAACCGAAATACGTTCTACTTCTGTGGTTTCATGTTGGTGTTCAACAGACGCTGCCAGTTCAAGAAGCTCGGCGATACGCTGTATGTGAAGCTTGTTCAATTCCCAACGGCTCGCGGTACGCATCACTTGTTGGTAGGGCGCGAAGTAACGGTTGGTCAGCATGATGATCGCTGCCATAATGCCTTGGCTTGATTCCATGTTGATAACGGCGGTTGCTAGTACTACAACAACGCAAGCAATGGAAAGCTGTTGGATCAGCGCCAAGATCAAGCCGAAGTTCGATTCAATCTGTTCGTATTTGATGTTTTCAACTTCACGTTCCTCGACCATTTGTGTCATCAGGCTTTCAACGCGGTATTCCATGTTTCGCGCTTTGATATCCAGCGGGCTAGAAATGATCTCGATGATTTTGGAAGTGGTTAAGCCTTCTATGTCTGACTTATTTTGTAGGCTGCCAATCTTCTGTTTAGAAAGGCTCCAAGCGAAAATAGCTAAAATGAGTGAGGCAATCAAAAGCGTAACGCCAGCCCATACGTTGATAAGGCCAATAATGAGGATGGTTATTACGCTGACAGCTAGGTTGATCAGCGCTCGAACCGATTCTCCTCCAAAGAAGGTTTTTAGTTCAGGAATGGTTGAGATTCGCTCTAAGTATTCGCCCGGTTCTAAACGGCGGAATTTAGATATTTCAGCCAAACAGATGGATTGGAACACCTTGTTGGTTAAGTTGGTCTCAAACTGCCTCATGATGACGGAAGATATCTCCTCTTCCTGATTTTTCAGGTGATAGTCGAGGAAGATGGAAATCAAGATAATCGCGAACAATAAGAACAGAGTATCTTGTGCTTGGTTGGGTAACACTCGGTCAAAAATGATCAGAATAGAGAAGGGCAGTACCAAGCCAAACAGGGTGGAAATTATCGTAGAGAAAGTCAGGTAGCACTTATCTGCCATATTGATCTTTTGTGAAAACTGCTCAGTTTGCATTGCGGCCTCCTGTTTTCAACGACTCCGTTGAGAGAAGGTGTTTCGGCACGAGTTCTTGATTGTTGCGCCCTTCAATATCGCTCATCAATTGCATGATGCTTTCTATGGATTGAATCGAAAGCACGCCTTTGACTTGCTCAAGCTTAATGGTTTCGATGATGTAGTCGTATCGAGCGCTTTCGTAATCTCTTAGGGCGCTGAACAGTTTACTTTCGGCGGCCAATAAATCAGTGATCGTACGCGTACCTAATTGGTAAGCTCGTTGAATACCTTTGTAAGAGGCGTAGTTGGCGCGAATGATGTTTTCGTAACTGCTTATAGACTGGGAGAAATCATTAATGTTGAGTACAGAGGTGTTGACGCTGTTGCGTGTGGTGTAAAGCGAGTCTTGATAAAGTAGCTCGGTACGTTCAATCGCTGTCGATGATTTTTGATATCCATAGTAGTCAGAGCCACCAGACAAGATAGGCAAGGCTAGATTCAAGCCAACACTGGTAGAGTTGCTTTCGCCTGTCGCAGTGATGTCGGTTTTATCGTAATTATTGGCGTCATCGTGACGATAGCTAGCTGAAAGCGACACGGTAGGTAAGAAGTTTGTACCGCTCTCTTTTAAGCTTCTCCGGCTTCTCTCGACGTTTTTTTTCGCTACTAACAAGTCGTTGTTGAGCTTTAATGCTTGATCCATGATTGAGCGTTGTTCGCTTTCGTTGATCTCTTTTAATGGCACGCTTTCGTATATATCTTGCGACGGAGTGATAGGGTACTGAATCTGAATAGAGAGCCCATTGAGAATGACGCGACGGTCTTTCTGCAAAGTTCTTAACCGATTTGACACTCCTTCTTTCTGAGCGATAACTTCGTACAGTTCACTAGCGGCGGTGTTGCCTAACTCTACGTTGCGTCGCATCTGATGTTCACGCGTTTCAGATGACTTAAGTTCGACCTTGGTCGCTTTTATCTGCGCGTTGTTTTTCAAATACTCGAAGTATTGAGAGCCTATTTCAGAGATGGTGCTTTGGATTTTATTCTCGTGTTTAATCTCTTCGATATTGAAGTCGAGCTTTGCCGTTCCGTATTTGAAAATATCGCCTAGGTTAAATACTGATTGCGAAAGGGAAAGGCTGTAGCTATTTGAGTTATAGCTTGATGTTTCATCAGGCACGCTAGATAACAAGGTTTCGTTTTCATTCCATGTGGTATCGGCAGCGCCGTTAAGTGAAGGAAGAAACTTAGAGCGGCTGATACCAATGTTGTATTCGTTCTCTTCCACACCCTTATCACTGGCGCGAAGGGACAGGCTGTTTTGCAGGCCGAGTTCTACTGCCTCAAGCAGGGTTGTCGCCGATGCTGAAGGTGTCGTGCTGAATGCAAGCGCAGCCATAATGCTGCTAGTTAAGTTTCTGTACCGCCACATACTTGTTGATCACCTTGATGATTTGGTCGCTTTTGTAAGGTTTGCTGATCACGTAATCCATTCCGGCTTCAATACAAGCCTGGTGTTCGTTACTGCTGGTCAATGCGGTTGCCCCTATGATGGTACAAGGGTTTTTCTCGTTCTCTTGTTCAAACTGGCGAATGCGTTTGGTCGCTTCAATGCCGCCCATACCTGGCATGATGCAGTCCATGAAGATGATGTCAGAACGTTTATTCATAAAGTGCTCAACTGCGTCGGCACCATCGCCAACCGTGTCTGGTTCATACTCTTGTTTGGTGAGGATTCGTTTAAGTAAGATTTGTTGAACTCGGTCATCCTCTACGATAAGGAATGAACTGTTTTCCATCTGCTCTTCTGATGCTTCTGCTTCCATAATGGTGAGTAAGTTCGGAATAAACTCATAAGGAATCGCAGGGGAGTTGATGATCTTATCGACGAAGCTGTGACACTCTTGTGCATGCTGAGTATTGGTTACTGACAGCAACAGCTTGGTATTTGGATGATTCTTAAGTTGAGATTTCACTGTTTTGCTCAGTGATGGCAGCTTGTTAGGTTCAAAGGTATCGGTCAGCATGATGGCATCGTACTCACCAAAGGTCTTCGCCGCTGAAAACAACTCATTTGCAGTGCGGATTTCAGTGATATCAAGCCCCAAGTTGTTGAGCATTTTCTTCATTACATCGATACGAACTTGAGTATTGGCACAAAGCAGTAAACGTTTGCCGTCGAAGCGAGTTTTCTCGGTATGGAAATTCTTCGCCTTGAGATCAAGCTCGATCTGAAAACGTTCCTGTGTACCCGATTGGAACCAGTGACTTTCGTAATACCCGTAATCTTTTAAAACGCTTTTCGCTAAGTCGTCGGTGTTAGCTGTATGGTGCTTATGAGCGCTCCAATGAAGCTTATTGAGCTTGGCGACAGAGACATTTAACGTTGAAAGGAAGTTGAGATTGATGGTGACACGCGTATTTTCCATATCCGAAGCCGCGCCAGACTCTATCGTCACAAATAACTTCTTATTCGACTTGAGTTGAATGGCATTGGAAAGTTGTAAGAACAGTATCCAAAACAAGCTGGTGGATTGGCCTTCAACACGGTTCGGTAAATTGTCAGAAATAAAGCAGTCGAGCTGACCTTCATTACGTTGCACTTTTGCGCTGATATGAATCATCAACTCAGACAACACGCTCAGAAGCGAAAACTCTTTCGATTTACTTTCTGTCCCTTGTGAAATCAATCGGTTATAGTTTTCAGCGAGCTCAGATAAGGTGTTACACGCAGAGGTAATATCTTTCGCCATCAATACACCATTTTCATCGGTTTCTTGAACGAGATATTGCACACCACCATTAATGGTGTTGGTGATTCCACGAATCTCATATCCGATTAGCGCATACAGCTGTTTATAGAGGTCGTTGTTGCGCTTCTGGTCTTCTAATTTACTGAAGATCAATTTGAGGTGAGAGTAAATCTGGCGTTGTTTAGGATTGATGCTTACTTCGTTAAGAAGTTCTTCTAGTCTTTGTAAATCTAAGTGTTTGAGCTCTTGGTACAGAGCATCGAATTCATAGTCGATTTCTCGTTCATTCGAACTGGATTTCTTCAGTTTCAACATCGCGACTGAGTTAGATAAAACCGTAATCACAGTTAATATCAGAACCACCATAAACAACCAGATAAAGAACTCGTTTTTCTCAGACATCAAGTCGCTCGCATGGTTGTTAAACATGGTGCGATAGTTATCATCCATTTGTAGGTAGTTGTTAGTCAGTGATAAATACAAGTCCAAAACATCGTTACGGGCTTTCACGCTGTCAGAAAATCGGTTAATCGCCAATTCAAGTTGCGTATATTCGGTCGCACCAACCAAACTGAATTCGGTTTTGTTCAATGAAGCCAAAGACCGAAATTCATCAATTTCACCTTTCAAAATAGAAAGGTTCAATTCACGGGTACTGCAGTTATTAGCTTTTAGGCATTGCTGTAAGGTTTGAATATCGAGCTCTATGGTTTGATTTAACTGTTGGGCTTGTATCAGCAGCGGGGCGTTTTGCACTTGCGCGACGGAATCTACTTTTGACCAAGAAAAGTACAAATAGAAAGCGAGCGCCGCCAGTACGACGCTAAACCCTATGCTAAGACGTAGCGCTGGAACTGAAATGTTGTATGAAGGTTTTCCGCTCATTGACTACCTCTCATCGAATGCATCTTCAATGGCAGACATCACAGGTTTCGCTGCGTATTCGATTACGCGACGCGAGCCTGTTTTTACATCGGCGGTAAATTCCATGTAAGGCGATAGTTTGTATTGTGTGCCTCCTCGCTCAAGAAAGTTTCGGTCAATTTCGATCTCTGCTAAATAGAATTCGGCATCTTCCTCTTCATATGATGAACGGCTGATTGAGGCGATCGTTCCCTCAACAAATCCGTATTTTGCAAAGTTATAAGTGTCCATTTTTACTTTCACAGCCTGACCAATTTCAACAAACCCCATGTCTTTACGAGGGATCTTTGCTTCTCCGTGTAGGGAGTTATTAATCGGTGCAATATCAGCGATACTCTCACCTGGTGGAATTACTGCCGAGCGGAAGTTGAAGTGCAATTTATCGACCACACCATCAACCGGAGAGTAGACGACTAATCGATCAACCTTGTCGGAATGTTGTGGTTGTAAGATTCGTTTAAGCTTGAGGTCTTTATTCGCCTGAATGATTTGTGCTTGGTACTCTGAGTTTCGATTCTCAACCAAGTCTCGGTGCTGCTTTTCAAGTTTGTCGAGCTGAAAACGTTCATTCATGACCGACTCATCGAGGTTTTCAATCTCACGTACCATATTGGATTCTTGTACTTTCATGTTGAGAACGTCGACATACGACGCCATCTCTTCTTTATAAAGCGTGTTTTTGATGTTGAGTTGTTTGCGAATGAGCGATAGTTGGTTCTCTGAACTTTTACGACGCTTAAGCATCGATTTAATCAGAGAACTCTTGTGTTTAATATCGTGTGTAATGAGCTCTTCGTTAGAGCGGTTTTTAGAGAACTCTTGCTGCCACGTATTCATGTTTACCTGTACTTGTTCCGGAAACCTTTCGATGTAAGAAGCGAAGTTTGGTTCGATCATGTCACGCAAGCTTTCATAACGAATTTTGTCTAGCTCTAGCTGAGTGATTTCGGTATTCACGGTATCAAGTTGTGTGTTGCGATCTAGTGAGCGTATTCGTGCGATTGGTTGTCCTTCATAAACAACTTCTCCTTTTCGGACTAACATCTCTTCCAATATGCCGCCTTCTAAGTGTTGGACTTTCTCGACGTCGGATTCCAGTAGCAATTCACCGCGCACAGAAACGACAATGTCGATACGTGCTTGTGACGCTACAGCGATAGCGACCAAAGCGAGCAGAAAGATGATGAGCAACGTTTTGTGAACGCTGGTCATGGCACTGGCGAGCACGATGGTGTCATCCGCTGTTACCTTAGACGCTTCGTTATTAGAAACGAGCGCTTTTCTAAGGTGATGCTCTATTTGGTTATTGCTCATGGCCTACCTCGATGACTTGCCATCTATTACTTCCTTAATATCCAACAAGTGATTGATCTGTCGATTGACGTTTTGTAGCTCAGTTTTTACATCCTCTAAAAGCGCTTCAGGCGCAGGGAAGTGGTGTTTACTCAAATGTTCCAATTTGGCCATCTTGGGTGGTAGGTCTTGGTCGCAGAGCAAAGTTAAGATGCTTTTCAGTTTTTTTGAGTAACTGCTGAGTTCATCAAAACGCTGCATGTCATGGAGAGTATCTATGTTTATATCTGCGTCTGAAAAATCTTGATAAAAGTCGCCTAACAGCAATTGCAGCCCTTTGTGGTTGTTGCCGATTGAACGCAACAAATTCGTCATGTCTATCATCATTCCACTGCCTTAATTGCTTTAATGACAATAACTAAGGATCTTTAAAGACAGTTTTCAAATTTTTTTTCATTCTTTATGTATAAAAAGAAAAATATGAAAAAAGTTGTATAAAAACTTGGTTTTTCAAAATGGTGTCCTTTAATGCCTCTAAATACGATCAGTTAGCTAGTAGCAACGGAGGCTGTAATGGCAGGCGAAAATAACCAAAACAACCAAAATGAAGATCTAAATGACGCGGTAGAACAAACGGACACGAACGACGCGGGTACGCCCTCCCAACAGCAGAATCAACAAAATCAACAGAATACGATTGCGTCGACAATCGCGACGGGTGCTGAAAACACGGATGCGGCAGACGAAATCAACCAAGCGCTAGAAGACAATCCAAGTGGCGCAGGTAATGCAGAAGATGCGTCTGCTTCTGGTGGGGCTGTTCAAGAAGAGACGCCAGAAAGCGATGGAGATTCAGATGCAGCCCAATCCAATGTAGTTGGTGGTGCGGCTTCTGAAGCTGGCTCAGATAATGCAGCTGGTAGTGGCGGCGGAGCGGGTGCTGGCGCTCAAGCTGTCGGTGGCGAAAATGCCGCAGGTTCTGGAGGTGCTTCGAGCGCTGAAGGTAACGAAGAACAAGGCCAAGCTGCACGTACGTCTGCAGCTCCAAGTGCTGCATCTTCTGAGTCCGACGACCAACAAGTCGGTGATGATTTAGATTCACAGACGGTAGAAGAGACATTTGCCGTTGATGTTCAAGCTTCTGACGAAGAGACCATCAGTGAAGTAGAAGACGACTTTGATTCAGAGACGGTAAGCGAAACGTTCAAAATCAAAGTGGAAAGTGAAAATGATGCACCAGAAGCTGAACAAGATCTGGCTTACATCATGGATGAAGATGGCTCGATAACATTCACTCAAGAACAATTACTCGAATACGCAAGTGATGTTGATGGCGATGAACTGGTTGCTTCTAACGTTCAAGTTGGCGCAGATGCAATGGTTCAAGATAATGGTGATGGCACTTTCACGGTTGTTCCTTCTGCAGATTTTAACGGTGAACTTGATCTAACTTTTGATATCAGCGACGGCCAAGAAACCGTAAGCAGCGCAATTGATTTAACGGTTCGTCCTATTAATGACGCGCCTGTACCAGAAGATAAAACGTTTGAAATAGAAGAAGATGGCACGCTTATCTTTACTGATGCAGACCTGTTAACAGGTGCTACAGACATTGAAGGCGATAACCTAACTGTTGAAGGTGTTACTTACGATGGTGGCGACGGCATTCTTACCGACAACGGTAACGGCACATACACCTTTGCGCCAAATGAAAACTTCAACGGCGACGTAAACTTCAGCTTCGATGTATCAGACGGTACCGATACAGTCTCTGCTAACATCGATGTGAGTGTGACTGCGGTCGATGATGCGCCAGTTTCTGGCGATTTAGCTTACTCAGTCGACGAAGACGGCTCTATCCGTCTAAGCCAAGAGCAACTGCTTTCTCAAGCATCAGATGTTGAAGGCGATGACCTGACAGCCAACAGCCTAACGGTCGGCGGTGATGCAACGGTTACTCAAAACGACGACGGTAGCTTCACCATCACGCCAGATGAGAACTTCAATGGCGATATCGATATCAGCTTTGATATTTCAGATAGTACTAATACGGTTCAAGCATCAGCTGACTTAACCGTTAATCCAGTCAATGACTTGCCGGTTCCACAAGATCAACAATTCAGTGTTGAAGAAGATGGCACGCTAATCTTCACCGATGCAGACCTATTAACAGGTGCTACAGACATTGAAGGTGACAACTTAACGGTTGAAGGTGTGACCTACGATGGTGGCGACGGCATTCTTACCGACAACGGTAATGGCACTTACACCTTTGCGCCAAACGAGAACTTTAATGGCGACGTGAACTTCGGTTTTGATGTGTCTGATGGTACCGATACGGTAGCGGCAAACATAGATGTGAGTGTTACCGCTGTTGATGATGCGCCAGTATCAGGTGACTTAGCTTACTCAGTCGATGAAGACGGCTCTATCCGCCTAAGCCAAGAGCAACTGCTGTCTCAAGCATCCGATGTTGAAGGCGATGACCTGACAGCCAGCGGCCTAACGGTTGGCGGTGATGCAACCGTTACTCAAAACGATGATGGCAGTTTCACCATCACGCCAGATGAGAACTTCAATGGCGACATCGATATCAGCTTCGATATCTCAGATGGTACCAACACAGTTCAAGCTTCAGCAGACCTTACGGTTAATCCAGTTAATGACTTACCGATTCCTCAAGATCAACAATTCAGTATTGCAGAAGATGGAACTCTACAATTTACCGATGCAGATCTGCTAACTGGTGCAACCGATATTGAAGGTGATGATTTAACGGTTGAAGGCATCAGTTATGAAGGGACTGATGGCGTACTAACAGACAATGGTGACGGCTCATACAGCTTTGCGCCAAATGAAAACTTTAATGGTGAGGTTAACTTTAGCTTCGATGTGTCTGATGGTACCGATACGGTATCTGCAAACATTGATGTTAGCGTGACTCCAGAGAACGATCCGCCAGTTGCTGGCTCTACGTCTTACACAGTTAATGAAGACAATTCGATTACCATTTCTGATGCACAACTATTGGCAACATCTTCAGACATCGAAGGTGATGTATCGATAGACAGCGTGACTTACTCGGGTAGCGATGGTGTCCTTGAAATCAACGGTAATGGCACTTATACCTTCTCACCAAACGAGAACTTCAATGGTGAAATCGCTCTAGATGTAGTGGTTGCCGATGAAGAAGGTGCAACCGATGCGACAACTGCAGGCATTAGCGTTCTTGAAGTGAACGATCCGCCAGTTGCAGGCCCAACGTCATACACCATTGATGAAGACTCAGTACTAACCTTTAATGAGTCTCAAGTGTTGCTTAATGCCTCTGATGTAGAAGGGGATGTTGAGCTTGTTAGTATTAGCTACGATGGCCCTGAAGGTATCTTCTCGATAAATGGCGATGGTACTTGCAGCTTCGCTCCGAATGAGAACTTTAATGGCCAAGTTCAGCTTGATGTGACCGTGCGTGATGAAGACGGTGCAGAAGTTGAAACCGTCATCAATGTTGACGTATTGCCAATCAATGATGCGCCAGTATCGGGTGATTTGGCTTACAACGTTAACGAAGATGGTTCAATTACATTGAGCCAAGAGCAGTTGCTATCGCAAGCGTCCGATGTTGAAGGCGAAGACCTAACCGCGAGCGACTTAACGGTAGATGGCAACGCAATAGTAACCGCCAATGATGATGGTAGCTTTACCATCGTTCCAGAAGCGAACTTCAATGGTGACATTGATATTCAATTCAACATTACTGATGGTACTGACACAGTTCAAGCAACCGCCGATCTTACGGTTAATCCAGTTAATGACTTGCCGGTTCCTCAAGATCAACAATTCAGCATTGAAGAAGATGGCACTCTGCAATTTACAGATGCCGATCTACTTACCGGTGCCACCGATATTGATGGCGATGACTTAACCGTTGAAGGTATTAGCTATACAGGTGGCGATGGCGTATTGACCGATCACGGTGATGGTACTTATACCTTTGCGCCAAATGAAAACTTCAATGGTGATGTGAACTTCAGTTTCGATGTGTCTGATGGTACAGAAACGGTCAGCGCTAACATTGATGTGACTGTGACGCCTGAGAACGATCCGCCCGTTGCGGGTTCAACCTCGTACATGGTCAACGAAGACAATGCGATTACCATTTCTGATGAGCAATTGTTAGCAAACTCTTCTGACGTTGAAGGTGCGGTATCGGTTGATAGCGTGACCTACAGTGGCACCGATGGTGTGTTCCAAGATAATGGTGACGGCAGTTACACCTTCCTTCCTAATGAAAACTTCAGTGGCGATATCAGCCTTGATTTGATTGTTGCCGATGAAGACGGTTCGATTGATGAAACCACTGCGGGCATTACCGTTCTAGAGGTGAATGATCCACCGGTTGCGGGCCCAACGTCATACACCATTGACGAAGATTCGGTACTGACATTCAGCGAATCTCAGATTCTTGTGAATGCTTCGGATGTAGAAGGCGATGTAGAGTTAGTCGGCATTAACTACGATGGCTCGGACGGTATCTTCACTGTAAATGGTGATGGTACATGCAGCTTTGCACCCAATGAAAACTTCAATGGTCAGGTTCAACTGGGTGTGACCATTCAAGATGAAGATGGCGCAACCGTTGAAACACAGATTAACGTTGATGTATTGCCAATCAATGATGCGCCAGTATCGGGCGATTTGGCTTACACCATCAATGAAGACAGCTCCATCACGCTAAGCCAAGAGCAATTGCTAGCACGTGCCGGAGATATTGATAGCGAAAACCTAGAAGCTATTAACCTGTCGAACGACGAAAACGCGACCATCCAACAAAACGACGATGGCAGCTACACCATTACACCAGACGCAGACTACAACGGTGACCTAGACCTGAACTTCGATATCATCGATAACGATGGTGGTGAGGTTCAAGTTGGCCTAGATATCACAGTTAATCCACTGAATGACTTGCCACAAGCGCAAGATCAACAGTTCATGATTGAAGAAGACGGTACGTTACTCTTCACCGATGCTGATCTGCTTGCAGGTGCGTCGGATATTGATGGTGATGAACTGTCGATTGAAAACGTGCTCTATACAGGTGCAGATGGTGTTCTTAGCAATAATGGCGACGGCACATACAGCTTTGCTCCAAACGAGAACTTCAATGGCGATGTTCAATTCTCATTCGATGTTTCCGATGGCACAGGTTCAACGGCTGCTGTTATTGATGTCAGCGTAACGCCTGAGAATGATCCACCAGTTGCGGGTTCGACATCTTACACAGTTCAAGAAGATGGCCAAATCACGATCAGTGATGAGCAGTTATTAGCGAACTCTTCAGATGTAGAGGGTGATGTTGCTCTATCGAGCGTTACTTACGCTGGTGACGACGGTTCGTTCGTTGATAACGGTAATGGCACCTACACCTTCACGCCAAATGAAAACTTCGACGGAGACATCTCACTAGACGTTATTGTCGTTGATCAAGACGGTGCAACCGCAACAACAACCGCTGGCATCGATGTTATTGCTGTGAATGATGGACCTGAAACTTCGGGCATTCAGGCAGAGGTCGACGAAGATAATTCAATCACCATTACTCAAGAGCAGTTACTTGCAAACGCAACTGACGTTGAAGGTGATGAGTTAACGGCAACTAACCTACAAACCAACGATCCAGACGCGACAATTGTTGCGAATGACGACGGCTCATTCACCATTACGCACACAGAAAACTTCAATGGTGAGTTGGACTTCACATACAGTATCAGTGATGGTGACAATGAAGTTCTGACAACACTCGACTTGACGGTTAACCCTGTCAACGATGCGCCGGAAGCGGGCGATGAAATCTTCATCCAAGCGCAAGAAGACCAAACAGTTGGTGTGACTCTGCGTGAAGAGCCCGCACTGCGTTTAGACCAAGCGCCAGAAAACGGCATTATTGAAGCGAATGTCAATGATGAATGGGTGGTACTGGAAGTAGGACAAGAAGTTCCTGCAGATACCGAAGTGCGCTTTGTTCCAAGTGAAGATGCTCTGGCTGAAGGCACACACACTACACAAATCGGTACGTTTGACGATAACGCGAGTGTGGATGACTGGGGTACAGAAGTTGACCCTTATACTCGTGAGTTCTCAGATGGTGACTTAACAGTAACCGTTCAAAGTAACGATGATCCTCTAGGTGCTTGGAATGGCAATACTCACATTGGTCATGGCCTTGGTGATACAGACCGCCAAGGGTTGAGTGGTGATGAGAAACTGACAGTTTCAGTTGAAGGCCAAGACATCAATGAAATCAGTTTCCACCTAGATGGTTTAGGTGGTTGGTTCATGGAAGAGTCACGTCACTTTACAGAAGTAGAAATCAAAGCATTCAATGAGGATGGCGACCTAATTGACTCGATGACTTACCACAAGGAAGATCGTGGTGGTTACGAGACTGATTACACGCTTACTGTTTCTGAACCTGTGTCTTACTTTGAACTTGGTACAATACAAGGAAATGGTACTTACGTCGTTCAAAACATGACAGTGTCACAAACCTGTCATGATGAAGCGGTGTTCACTTCGATTGGTGTAGACGGTTCTGAAATCACTGAAACGGTTGAGTTGAACATCCATGCGGGTGACAACGAAATCGAGCTAACGGCTGATCTTCCAAATATCACTATCGATACCGATGGTTCTGCTCAGTTTGCTTCTGTTGTGATTACTGAAGAACAATTATTGGCTCAAGCATCTGATATTGATGGCGACGATCTTGATATTGAAAATCTAGAGCTGGTGGGTGAAAACTCAGAGCATGCAACGCTCACCGATAATGGTGATGGTACTTGGACAGTAACTCCGGATGAAAACTTCCATGGTGAAATCGAACTCGGTTACCAAGTTACCGATGGTGAGCTGACAGACAACAACATCATCAATATCAACTTCGAATCGGTGAATGATGCACCAATCGTTTCTGGCCCGATTGTTCTGTCGACAGATGAAGATGAAGGTATCACGTTTAGTGCGGATGACTTGTTAGCGAACACCACAGATGTGGAAGGCGATACGCTGTCTATTTCTGACATCACTTATGGTGGTGATAACGGTGACTTGGTCGATAACGGCGATGGCACATTTACCTTCATGCCGAATGAAAACTTCAATGGTGAAATCGACATCGATTACAAAGTCTTTGATGGCACCGATGAAGTAGCAACACATCTAGACCTAACAGTTATACCAGTCAACGATATTCCTGTTCCAGGTGAGCCGCTACACACCCAAATGCTTGAAAACGGCTCCATAATCATCGAAGCAAAAGATCTATTGTCTGGTGCGACCGATGTTGATGGCGACATTCTTCATGTTGAAAACTTACTACTTGCAGACCCAACGCAAGGTACATTAACGGATAATGGCGATAACACGTTCACTTTCGAGCCTACAGAGAACTTCTCTGGAGAAGTGAATCTGACTTTCGATATCAGTGATGGTCAAGCAAGCGCGCCAAGCATTGCAACAGTCGACGTTGAAATTGTCAACGAAGGCCCTGAAGTTAGCGGCCCAATTGAAGCGGCGGTTGATGAAGATGGTTCAATCACCATTACGCAAGAGGACTTGTTGGCGAATGCAACCGATGTCGATGGTGACAACCTTGAAGCGGTTAACTTTGCGACCAACGATCCAAATGCGGTTATTGTAGAAAACTCAGACGGTAGCTTCACAATCACACCAAGTGCAGACTTCTTTGGTGAGATTGAGTTCACTTACGATGTCACTGACGCAATTGAGACAGTGGCAGCCGATCTTAACCTGACCGTAAATCCAATCAACGATGCGCCAGACGTACCGGATATGTCTTTCACAACGGAAGATGGTCAAGCAATCACCATTACCGAAGCTGAACTATTAGCACAAGCGACAGACGTTGAAGGCGATGAGCTGTCTGTTGTGAATGTGACTAGCGCGAGCGACACGGTAGAAGTCACGGACAACGGTGACGGTACATACACATTAACGCCAGAGCAGGGCTTCTTCGGCAATGTTGATTTAGCGTTTGATGTGAGCGACGGCATGGAGGTGGTGGCGGCAAACATCGACCTAAAAGTTGAGTTCGTCAATGATACGCCAGAAGCGACGCCAATGGTTGCAGATGTCGACGAAGATGGTTCAATTCTCGTTACGCAAGAGATGTTGTTGGAAAGCGCGAGCGATCAAGATGGTGATGAGCTGTTTGCGAGTGCGCTGGAAACCAATGATCCAAACGCCACCATCGTAAATAATGGTGATGGCACGTACACAGTGACGCCTTCGGAAAACTTCAATGGTGATATCGCATTCACTTATGAGGTGAGCGACGGTGAGCTGAGCACGTCTAATGACATGACATTGACCGTGAATCCGGTGAATGACATTCCAATCGTTGCTCCAGGCATGTATCACATTGAAGAGGATGGCAGCATCCTGTTCACTCAAGAAGATCTGTTGAGTGGTGCGATTGATATTGATGGTGATGACTTAAGCGTTACCAGTATCAATTATTCTGGCGATGAAGGCACAGTCACCGATAACGGCGATGGCACGTTCAGCTTCGTACCTGAAGAGCACTTTAGTGGCGATCTACAGTTCAGTTTTACAGTTACCGACGGCACAACTGAAGTAGAACAAGACCTCAATGTTCACATTGAAGCGGTCGCAGATGCGCCGGATCTTGTGATTACCGATAGCGATGGCGTTAACGTCGATGACCAAGCGATTTTGGTTGAGCCAGGCGGCATTGTTGAACTGAATATTGCGGCTGCGCTAGTAGACCAAGATCTATCAGAAACACTGACGGTAACAGTAGATGGTGTGCCAGAAGGTTCGGTTATTCAATACGATAATGAAGGCGTTCTGAATGACCAAGAAAACGGTATCACCAGTTACAACGATACTGAAATCACAGTAACGTTTGAAGGTGAAACCGCGGGATACCAAAACGCAGCGGGTTACTACAAAGTCGATGAAGACGGCAACATTACAGGTGTTGAAGTTGTCTACGAGAATGCATCACAAGTGGGTGGCGGCGGTGACCTTGTCCCTGGGCAAGATCAGTTCAGCTTCCAAGTTGAAGAAGGTGAAAGTTTCAACCTGTTCTTGATTCCAAACGGGCATCAGCACAATGACTTTGACGCGATGCAGGAAGGTCAGTACGAGTTCCGTGCAGCGGATGGTTCGCCTGCAAACATGGATACGGTTGATCCTCAACTTGTATTTGTTGCTGCCGATGGAACTGAAACTGTAGTTCAAGGGCAGAATGGTGACGCGATCTTCCATGGTGGCTCAAGCTCTCAGCTCAACCAAGATGGTATCGAACATACGCGCACAACGGTTAATGAAGACGGCGAGCTGGTTTACGGCTTTGAAGATTTGTATGGCGGCGGTGATGCTGACTATTCAGACTTCAACTTCACAATCGATGTCGGTGAAGTGAACAGCCAAATCTACAGTGGTGAAGTGACGGTTGGTCCTGATGGTACGGTGAACCTACCAACAACGGCTATCGAAAATGCACTACAAATCCAGTTACCAGAAGACTTCAACGAACAGCTTGAAGTTCATGTAACAGCAACCGCAACAGAGCTATCGAATGATGATTCTGAAACGGTCTCTCAAACCATCTACATTAACGCGACAGGCGCCCACATTGAACATGCACCTGAAGCACTTCCTGTTGCTGCAACTGTGGAAGAAGATGGTTCTATCATCATTACGCAAGAAGACTTGTTAGCTAATGCTCGTGATCTCGATGGCGACCAGCTGACCGCTCTGAATTTAGCCACTGATGATGACAGCGTTACGATTACCGATAACGGTGATGGTACTTACACATTAACGCCAGATGCTGACTTCAACGGTGATGTTAACTTCACATTTGATGTATCGGATGGTGATGATGTTGTCTCTACCAATCTTGAGTTAACCGTTTCACCAGTGAATGATGGCCCAGAAGCACAAGACCAGACATTCACCGTCGGTGAAGACGGCGTGTTAACGTTCAATGACCAAGATCTATTAACGGGTGCAACGGACATTGAAGGCGACGACCTAAGTGTTGAAGGTGTGACTTACACTGGCGCAGACGGTGTTCTCACAGATAACGGCGATGGAAGCTACAGCTTCGCGCCAAACGAGAACTTCAATGGTGACGTGAACTTCAGTTTTGATGTGTCAGATGGTACGGACACGGTTCAAGCCAACATTGATGTGAGCGTAACGCCAGAGAACGATCCTCCAGTGGCCGGTAGCACGTCTTACACAGTTCATGAAGACAACTCCATCACCATCAGTAACGAACAATTGCTCGCAAACTCTTCAGATATTGAAGGGGAAGTCGCGATTGATAGCGTGACCTACAGTGGTAGTGACGGTGTTCTCGAAATCAACGGTAACGGCACATACACCTTCTCTCCAAACGAGAACTTCAATGGCGAAGTTAGCCTCGATGTCGTTGTTGTGGATGAAGATGATGCAGCCGTATCGACGACTGCGGGCATTACGGTTCTAGAAGTGAACGATCCGCCAGTTGCTGGCCCAACGTCTTATACTATCGATGAAGACTCGGTACTGACCTTTAATGAGTCTCAAGTTCTGCTGAATGCCTCTGATATTGAAGGTGACGTACAACTTGTTGAGATCAACTACGACGGCCCAGACGGAATCTTCTCCATCAATGGTGACGGCACATGTAGCTTTGCACCGAATGAAAACTTCAACGGCCAAGTACAGTTGGATGTGACCATTCAAGATGAAGACGGCGCTCAAGTTGATACTCATATTACGGTTGATGTCTTACCAATCAATGATGTTCCAGTATCAGGAGACTTGGCATACAGCGTAGAGGAAGACGGTTCAATTACCTTGAGCCAAGAGCAACTTCTTTCTCAAGCTATCGATGTAGACGGAGACGACCTTACTGCTTCTAACTTAATTGTTGATGGAGACGCGACAGTCGTTGCTAACGATGATGGTAGCTTTACCATTACACCAGATGCGAACTTCAATGGCGACATTGACCTAACGTTCGACATTAATGACGGTGCAGATACGCTGGTTGCGACGGCTGACCTCACCGTTAATCCAGTTAATGACCTTCCACAACCTCAAGACCAAACGTTAAGCATTGGCGAAGACGGCATCTTGAACTTCACAGATGAAGACTTGCTAACAGGTGCTACCGATATCGATGGGGATGACCTATCGGTTGAAGGCGTTACTTACACAGGTGCCGACGGTGTTCTTACTGACAATGGCGACGGAAGCTACAGCTTTGCACCAAACGAGAACTTCAATGGTGATGTGAACTTCAGTTTTGATGTATCAGATGGTACCGATACGGTTCAAGCCAATATTGATGTGAGCGTGACACCAGAGAACGATCCACCGGTTGCGGGCAATACGTCTTACACGGTTCATGAAGACAACTCGATTACCATTAGCAACGAACAGCTATTAGCTAACTCTTCAGATATTGAAGGGGAAGTGGCGATTGATAGCGTGGCTTACACCGGTGTCGATGGTGTATTCGAAGACAACGGAAACGGTACGTATACCTTCTCGCCAAACGAAAATTTCAATGGCCAAGTTAGTCTAGATGTTGTTGTGACCGATGAAGACGGTGCAACTGAAGCAACGACAGCTGGAATTACTGTACTTGAGGTGAACGATCCACCAATTGCGGGTTCAACCAGTTACTCAGTCAACGAAGACGAAGTCATCACCATTAGTTCAGAGCAACTGTTGGCGAATGCTTCAGACATCGAAGGTGAAGTGGCGATTGATAGCGTTAACTACACCGGCGAAGACGGTATCTTTACCGATAATGGTGATGGCACATTTAGCTTCGCACCAAACGCTAACTTCGATGGCGATGTAAGCCTTGATGTTGTCGTGACTGATGAAGATGGCGCAACCGTAGCGACCAACGCAAGCATTGATGTTCTGCCTGTTAACGATGCTCCGGTATCCGGTGACTTGGCATACAGCGTTGATGAAGATGGTTCGATTACCTTGAGCCAAGAGCAATTACTTGCTCAAGCTGGTGACATTGACGGCGATGACTTAACAGCGGCTAATCTAACCGTTGGTGGTGATGCGACCGTCACTGTAAACGATGACGGTAGCTTTACCATTACGCCAGATGCGAACTTCAATGGCGACATCGATTTGAACTTCGACATTACCGATGGTGATGCAACGATTCAAGCAACGGCAGATCTCACGGTTAACCCTGTGAATGACTTGCCAACAGTCGGTGAACCACAATTCACCACTCAGGAAGACACCAGCTTTACCTTCACAGAAGAGCAACTGCTGCAAAATGCAGGTGACATTGATGGCGACAACTTGTCGGTTGAAAATGTCGCTTCTGACAGCGGTTCTTTGGTTGATAATGGCGATGGTACTTACACATTCGCACCGAATGAAAACTTTGACGGCAATGTGAATGTGACGTTCGACGTGAATGACGGTACAGCGACAGTACCAGCAGAAGCGACGATTGATGTTCAATCTGTGGTTGATATGCCTGAGCTGTCGATTGCCTCTGACTTGGTGATTGCTTCAGATAACTTCGAGTCTGGCTCAAATGGCTGGAATGCGGGTACTGAAAGCTCACAAGGCTTTGAGTCGGGTGACATGTTGGGTCGTATTGGTGGCACTGGTGGCGATGAAGCGGTCAGTAAAACTTACGACATTCCAAGTGATGTGAGTGAAGTGAATATCTCATTCAGCTTCTACGAAATTGATTCTTGGGATGGTGAGTCGTTCCAAATATTTGTAGGCGGCGAAGAGCTTACCTCGCTAGATAATTCTGCGTTCCGTACCGAAGATGGCACGACAACGTTGTACGATTCAGCGGGCAATGAAGTCGGTGAAGTTGTTCACGGCGCGTCGCAAGGTGAAGGCTTCAGTGGTTGGAACGACCAAGCACACCAAATCAACCTAACGGTACCCGTCGAAGATGGCCAACTTGAGTTAGGCTTCGGTTCAACCTTGAACCAAGGTGTGAGTGATGAGTCGTTTGGCATCGATAACATTGAAATCACAGTGTCTGACGCGGATTACCAAATCATTGGTACCGAAGATACACCTGTACCGCTTGATATTGATGCCGCTCTAACCGATACCGATGGCTCAGAAAACCTTGCTATCTTGATTGAAGACGTGCCGGAAGGCAGCTCGCTTTCTGCAGGTACCGATAACGGTGATGGCACATGGTCATTGCAACCAGGCGAGTTAGAAGGGCTAGAGTTTATCCCTTCAGGTGACTTCAATGGTGATGTGGTTCTAACCGTGAATGCGACATCGACTGATGTTGATACGGGCACTACCGCAACGGCAACGCAAGATGTGACGATTCACATCTCGCCAGCGAACGATGCTCCAGAAGTTGATGGTGATATCAGTGCTGTGACAGCCGAAGACAATAGCATCACGCTAACTCAAGAGCAGTTGTTAGAGCACGCTGTTGACATTGATGGTGATGATCTATCAGCAATCAACCTAACTACCAATGATGAAAATGCGACCGTTCAAATGAACGACGATGGCAGCTTCACCATTACCCCAAGTGAAAACTTCAACGGTAATATCGAATTTAGTTACGATGTCACCGATGGGGAAGACATGGTCGCTGCTGGCCTAGACTTGACGGTAACACCTGTCAATGATGCGCCAGAGCCACAAGACCAAGCATTCACTATTGGTGAAGATGGGGTTCTTAACTTCACTGACGCTGACCTGTTAACAGGTGCAACGGATGTTGAAGGTGATGACCTAACAGTCGAAGGTGTGACATACACGGGTGCTGATGGCGTTCTTACTGATAATGGCGACGGAAGCTACAGCTTTGCGCCAAACGAGAACTTCAATGGTGATGTGAACTTCAGCTTTGATGTTTCAGATGGCACGGATACGGTTCAAGCGAACATCGATGTGAGCGTGACGCCTGAGAACGATCCACCAGTGGCGGGTAGCACGTCTTA
Organism: Vibrio sp. L5-1; assembly: GCF_021728315.1. Lineage (NCBI taxonomy): Bacteria > Pseudomonadati > Pseudomonadota > Gammaproteobacteria > Vibrionales > Vibrionaceae > Vibrio > Vibrio sp. L5-1. Next base: position 100,839 of record NZ_JAKKCQ010000001.1, read on the forward strand.
CACCGTACATGAAGACAACTCAATCACGATCAGTAACGAACAGCTATTAGCCAACTCTTCAGACATTGAAGGTGAGGTTGCGATTGATAGCGTGACTTACACTGGCAGTGATGGTGTGTTCGAAGACAACGGTGACGGCACTTATACTTTCTCGCCAAACGAGAACTTCAATGGGGATGTGAGCTTAGCGGTTGTTGTTACCGATGAAGAAGGGGCAACAGAAGCGACCACAGCGGGAATCACTGTACTTGAGGTGAACGATCCGCCAATCGCAGGCTCAACCAGCTACTCAGTCAACGAAGATGAAGTTATCACCATCAGTGCAGAGCAACTGTTGGCGAACTCTTCGGATATTGAAGGCGAAGTGGCGATTGATAGCGTTACTTACACAGGCGCTGACGGTATCTTTACTGACAACGGTAACGGCACATTCAGCTTTGCACCGAACGCAAACTTCGATGGCGATGTTAGCCTCGATGTAGTGGTGACTGATGAAGACGGTGCGACAGTAGCCACCAGCGCAAGTATTGATGTTCTTCCAATTAATGATCCACCAGTATCGGGTGACTTGGCATACAGCATTGATGAAGATGGTTCGATTACTCTGACTCAAGAGCAGTTGCTATCTCAAGCCTCTGATGTGGATGGCGATGACCTGACCGCAAGCAACCTAAGCGCAGGCGATAATGCAACTGTTGTTGATAATGGCGATGGCACCTTTACGGTAACGCCAGATGCTAACTTCAATGGCGATATCGACCTAAGCTTTGATATTTCAGACGGCACTGAGTCAATTGTGGCGAACGCCGATCTGACGGTAAACCCAGTCAATGACTTGCCAACGACATCTGATGTTTACGCGAACGTTGATGAAGATAATGTCATCACTATCACGCAGGAGCAGCTACTTGCGAATGCCGCTGATATTGAGGGTGATGACCTTGTCGCTTCCGACTTAACCTTAGTGGGTGACGATGCAACGATTGTCGACAATGGCGATGGCACGTTCTCAATCACTCCAAGCGAAAACTTCAATGGCTACATCGATGTTGCCTACAGCATCAGCGATGGCGACACACCAATTGCCGCTAACTTAGGCTTAACCGTTGACCCAGTTAACGACGCGCCAATTGTTTCTGCTGATGTGGCGATAACCATTGAAGAAGACGGTTCATACACCATTACTCAAGAAGAGCTCCTACAATTCGCGACTGACATCGAAGACGATGACATGACCGCAATTATCGGAGAGCAGGGCGATGAAACGACCGTTACCGGTACTGTGTTGGATGCTGAAACTGGCAATCCAATCGCAGGTGCGGATGTCACGCTAACCGACAACGCAGGTCATTCTTACACAGCGGTGACCGATCAATCTGGTAACTACTCTGTGAGCGGTCCAGTTGTTGACCAAGGTACCGTTACGATTGAACAAGAAGGCTCAATTACTAGCAGCTTCCTAGTTCCAGCAGGCGAAGATACCAACGGTGGCGTAACCGCTATATCCGAAGTACTTGAAGAAACAGATATGCGTATCGTGGTCACATGGGGCGACAGTCCACGTGATATGGACAACCACCTATGGCTCTACGATACAGAGAATGGCAGTGAGCTAGACCATATTTACTATCGCGACATGAGCCATGATTTGGGTGAAGGTAATGTCGTTCAGCAAGATGTAGATGACACGAATGGCGGTGGTCCTGAAACCATCACTATTCCAAATTATCAAGATGCTGACATGCACTATTCAGTACACAACTACACCAGCAGAAGTTGGGATGTCGATGGTGTTGAAGATGTACAGGTTCAGGTATTTGTAGGCGATACATTGGTTGAAACCTTCAGCCCAGATTTATCTGATAACCCATCAGGTGACCATTGGCATGTATTTGATATCGTGAATGGCGTTATTGTTCCAAGCCAAGATGTAGGCAGCGAGAATGCGTTTGATTTACCAACGGCAGAAGAAGCGCTCGCGAATGAAAACGGCATTGATATCTCTGAATTGCTAACTGGCGATGAAGGTGATGACTCTGGTGATACGGGTGGAAACGAACCAAGTGTTGGAGATGTTTCCATTGAGAACGCTCTTATCACTGACAATGGTGATGGTACTTACACCATTACACCGGAAGAGAACTTCAATGGTGAATTCTCGATTAGCTACAACGTAGACGATGGCAACGGTGGGGTTACTCCAGCGGAACTAGACGTGACCGTAACAGCAGTTAACGACCTTTCTGTAATTTACGACCACGACTACACCATTAATGAAGATGGTTCGCTGACCTTTACCGATGAACAGCTATTGGCTGGTGCAACGGATATTGATGGCGATGACCTTTCTGTCGAGTCGGTTAATTACGAAGGCACCGACGGTGTGTTCACGGATAATGGCGATGGCACTTACACCTTCGCTCCAAACGAGAACTTCAATGGCAGCGTCGACCTAACTTACGATGTCAGTGACGGTACCGATGTTGTATCGGCAAACATTGATGTGCAAGTTGTCCCAATTAATGACGTACCGGTTGCTGGAACCACCGCTTACAGTGTTGAAGAGGATGGCAGCATAACCCTAAGCGATGCACAACTTCTGACGAACAGTTCGGATGTTGAAGGGGAAGTGTTTGTTAGCGATGTAAGCTACAGCGGCACAGATGGTGTGTTCACTGACAATGGTAATGGCACTTACACCTTCTCGCCAAACGAAAACTTTAACGGTGACATCAGTCTTGATGTGTCCATTATGGATGAAGATGGCGCAACCGCTGAAACAACGGCAGGTATCGACGTAATTGCCGTCAATGACCTACCGGTTGCAGGTTCAACGACTTACAGCGTTGATGAAGATAATGTGATTATTATCTCTGATGCTCAGCTTCTTGCGAACAGCTCAGATATTGAAGGTGATGTATCCGTTAGTGACGTTTCTTACTCGGGTGCAGACGGTATCTTTACTGACAATGGCGATGGTACTTACAGCTTCGCACCAAACGAAAACTTCAACGGTAATGTCAGCCTTGATGTTGTCGTTGCTGATGAAGAAGGTGCAACCGCTCAAACGACTGCGGGTATAGATGTTATTGCGGTTAACGATGCTCCAGTATCTGGCGATTTGGCTTACTCAGTGGATGAAGATGGTTCAATCACCCTAAGCCAAGAGCAATTGCTGGCTCAAGCTTCTGATGTGGATGGCGATGACCTTACCGCAGCTAACTTAACGGCAGGTGACAACGCAACAGTAACGGCAAACGATGATGGTTCATTTACCATTACTCCAGATGCTGACTTCAATGGCGACATTGACCTAAGCTTCGACCTGTCTGACGGTACTGAAACGGTTGTCGCAACGGCAGACCTTACTGTTAACCCAGTGAATGATGTCGCGGTTGTTGAAGATGTGGCTTACACCATTGAAGAAGACGGTTCATTAACCTTCACGGATGAGCAGCTGCTAGCGGGTGCTTCTGATATAGATGGAGATGAGCTTTCAGTTGCTGATGTGTCTTACACAGGCGCAGAGGGTGTGTTCACCGACAATGGTGATGGTACTTACACCTTCGCTCCAAATGAAAACTTCAATGGCGAAGTAAGCCTGGACTTCTCAGTATCTGACGGTACAGAGACGGTTGATGCAAACATCGACGTAACGGTAACAGACGTTAACGACGCACCAGTGGCGGGCGCAACGTCTTACCAAATGAACGAAGATGGCACCATCACATTAAGCCCTGAGCAATTGATTGCGAATAGCTCAGATGTAGATGGTGAAGTATCACTTGATAGTGTTAGCTATTCGGGTGCAGACGGTATCTTGGTTCAAAACGAAGATGGTTCGGTAACGTTCGCACCAAATGAAAACTTTAACGGCGACATCAGTCTTGATGTGACGGTAATTGATGACGATGGCGCAACGGCTGAAACCACGGCTGGTATTGAAGTGATTGCTGTCAACGATGCACCAGTAGCAGGTAACGTGGCTTACTCGGTTGATGAAGATGGTTCAATTACGCTATCTCAAGAACAGTTGTTGGCGAATGCTTCCGATGTTGATGGTGATGCACTGACTGCAAGCAATCTATCTGCGGGTGACAATGCAACCGTAACAGCAAACGAAGATGGTTCATTTACTATCATGCCGGATGCTGATTTCAACGGCGACATTGACCTAAGCTTCGATGTGTCAGATGGCCTTGAAAATGTTCAAGCTGGCGTCGACCTAACGGTTAACCCAGTCAATGACCTACCAACAGCCGCAGACCAAAGTTTCACCGTTGAAGAAGATGGAACGTTAATCTTCACTGATGCAGACCTGTTAGCAGGCGCTGCAGACATTGACGGCGATGACTTGTCTATTACGGATGTGTCTTACACGGGCGCAGAAGGTGTGTTCACGGATAACGGTGATGGCACTTACAGCTTTGCTCCGAACGAGAACTTCAATGGCGATGTAAACCTTGGCTTCACAGTGTCCGATGGCACTGAGACAGTCGATGCCAATATTGATGTGACCGTAACCGACATTAACGATGCACCAGTGGCGGGTTCAACGTCTTACCAAATGAACGAAGATGGCACGATTACCATTAGCCCTGAGCAGTTGATTGCGAACAGCTCAGACGTTGATGGTGAAGTGTCGCTTGAAAGCGTGACTTACACTGGCTCTGACGGCGAATTGGTTCAAAACGATGATGGTTCTGTGACCTTCACGCCGAGTGAGAACTTTGACGGTGATATCAGCCTAGATGTGGTTGTAACCGATGATGACGGTGCAACAGCCACAACAACGGCGGGTATCGAAGTTCTGGCCGTGAACGATGGACCTGAATCGGAGGATGTGAAACTAACCACAGCCGAAGACAGCACCATTCTTATCACACAAGACATGTTGTTAGCTCAAGCTACCGACATTGATAACACCGCAGATGAGCTGTCAGCATCTGGTCTACAAATCGACCCTAGCTTGGGTGAGTTACTAGACAACGAAGATGGTACTTGGTCATTCACACCAAACGAGAACTTCAATGGCGATGTGCCAATGACGTTTAACGTTAGCGATGGCCAAGAGACAATCTCAGTCGACGGCAACATCGATGTTACGCCAGTGAACGATGCACCTGAAGCGCCAACCATTGAGATGCAAGGCGAAGAAGATGTGGTCATGGTGATTGACCCGGCTTACATCGCGGATCAAGTCACAGACCTTGATGGTGACGAGATCAGCATCGAAAGCATTACGGTTCGTGCTCCAGCCAATGCAACCTTAACTCAGCAGCCAGACGGCATGTATCACTTAGTGACTACTCAAGACTTCAATGGCTTGGTAGAACTGGGTTATCAAGCAACTGATGGCGAAGAGGTGGTTGATGGTTCGCTGAATGTGGATGTTATTCCAGTTAACGACGCTCCATTTAATGTCGGTAACGCGATGATGACCACAGACGAAGATGGCGCGTTCACCTTCAATGCTGGCGACTTGATGAACTTGTTCGGTGACATCGATACGGCTGACCTTGTGGTTTCACGCATTATCACCGCCGACGGTGAAGATGGTGGTGAGGTAGCGGATAACGGCGATGGCACTTGGACATTCACACCAACGGGCGACTTTGCAGGCGTTTCTGACCTACAAGTGGTCGTGAGTGACGGTGAGTTTGAAACGGTTCTCGATGTTCCTGTGTTTGTCCGTCCAGTCGCAGATGGTGCGGTTATTTCAACTGACCATGACGGTCCGTTAGTCTTCGGTGAAGATGAAACGGGTCACTTAGGGTTGAACGTTGGCCTAGTCGATGATTCAGAAACACTAAGTAACTTGGTGATGACAGGTTTCCCTGTTGGGTTCGAGGTGACGGATGGTGTGAATACCGTGATGATCACCGAGCCGGGTCAATATATCGACCTGTTTGACTGGGATATCTCAAACATTCAAATGACGCCTCCTGAAGACTTCCATGGTGAGTTCTTCGTAACCGTAAGTGCAACAACAGTCGATTACGGAGATGAGCCAGAAGCGTTCGAAGATGGCATCGATTCAGGTGATTTCGAAACGGTAGCGGGTGATTCCATCATCCTAACCGCGGACGACCTAATCGGTTTAGCTGAGAATGTGGATGCTGACAGCGACGATGAAGTGAAACTGGTTCATCTAGCAGACCGCAGCCAAGGTGAGATTGTCGATAATGGCGATGGCACTTGGACGTTCACACCAGCACCTGGCTTCACGGGTGAAGCAGACATTGCTTACGTGGTTGATAAAGATGGCGTGCTTCATGATGAGCAAACTGGCGTGGTCGTGAAAGAAGGAGACTCACAAGAGAATGCAGCACCAGAAGTTAACAGCATCACGACGACGGAAATCGCAGCGGATGCAACCTTGTCGTTCACTGATCAAGACATGTTAGCGAACCTGAGCGATGCAGAAGGCGATAGCTTGAGCATTGAGTCAGTAAGCTTGATGGAAGGTCAGGGCGTAATTGAGAGCGATAACCAAGGTAACTATCAATTCACACCTGCTGAAGACTACACCGGTGATGTTCAAGTTGGATTTATAGCGACCGATGGCGAAAATCGCATCGAAAGCTTCTTCAATGTGGATATCCAAGGCGGAGATGAAGCAGCGGCGAGTGAAGGTTATGCCTTAGCTGATGATGGTTCACTAACTATTACCGAGTCACAGCTGGTGGATGAGTTAGGCGTGAGTGATTCTGCACAAGTTGTCGATGTTGCAGACGCGAATGATGCAGGCTTCTTTGCTGAATCTGGCGAAGGTGAGTGGACCTACTGGCCAAACGAAGACTTCGATGGCAACTTAGCAATGAATGTTGACGTTAACGATGGCGGTGAAGTATCAAGCCACAGTGTAAGTATCCAAGTGGCCGATGAATCAGTGCAAAGTGATGAACCACAAGTCCAAGCTGCTCAAGCAACAGAAGAGCAACAAGTGGAAGTGGCTCAACAAGCTGATGACCAAGCTCAAGATGCTGAAGCTGAAGGCAGCACAGCAGATGTAACCGCGGCACCGGGCGATACCATCTCTATCTCAATTCCAGATGAGGTGAGTGGTAACGAATCGGTTGATTACGCTGATATGTCTGGCTTACCTGAGGGCGCTACTGTGAGCAACGCACTGGATAACGGTGATGGTAGCTTCACAATCAGTGGCAACCTAGAGCAGCCTGTATCCGTTGAACTTCCAGAAGGTTATGAAGGTACTAGCGAGATCCAATTCCAAGGTTACGACGAATTGGGTAGTTCAATAGACGGTGCTAGCGGTTCTGTTGAGGTTGAGGTCGATGATCAATACACCATGCAAGGTTCTACCCAAGAGCAGCAACCAGACATGGCGGGTATGGAATCTGGAGGCAGCGACTGGACAAGTTCAGGTGGTCAAGATCAAGGTGTTGACTTCACGGACGACTCTGGAAGCTTCGATTCAGATTCTCAAACTGGAACAGATCAAGGCAACGACTTCGACCAAAGCTCGATTTAATCGAGAAGGCTTAGTTTTAGTCTGAACCGACATTTAGTCTAAACCAACAAGTAGATAGGGCAGCGTAAAGTTGCCCTCATTAAAGCCATGTAGGGTTATTGATACATGGCTTTTTTATTGCTTGTTGTTCTAAATAATATTGTTTGTTTCGCTAAATAAACTTGAGAACAGATAAAAATGTCCTTAATTATTAGAAGAGTTAGTTAGAAAGGAGGGACGACATGTATCGTTATGTCAGTTCACCGCAAGCGTCGAAGTACATCGTGCCACCACCTCAACATCGAGAGTTGTCTAGTGTGGACGTGCCTGAGTCTGAATTAGAGATGCGAGAAATATTGAATAATTGGTTTGCTGATGGTTTAGCACCCATTATTGAAAGTGAAGATGACTACATCTCTGCGAGCGATCACGTTCGATTTGAAAAGCTCAGCGGCACCGTTGGGATGCTGTTGAGAAACAAAGATTATTATTTTGCGGCCAAACGGATTTTATCTGTGTGGGAACAAGATTGCCTTGAAACCACTTACATCAATTATCTCATTTTACGCAGTGAGCGAGTCACTTCTTTAAAGTAAGTTAATGCAGTGGCACTTGCCATTAGCCATTAGCCATTAGCGACTTACGGTTCGTGTGCTTACGATCTTTTTGTTTTTCTAGCGAATCAGGTAAACAAAACAGGCAAACAAAAGGGCAAGCTTTGAGGCTCACCCTTAAGGTTCTTTTTACTTAACGTTGTTGCTCTCAATTAACGATGCTTTTGTCTAACGTTATTGTTCTTTCCTGTCGTTATAACTTCTCAGTAGGGGTGAGACTTACACCCAACCATCAAATTTGAGTCGTTTTTGAATTCTCTCGACTGCTTCTTTCTGCATTTGTCTAACACGCTCATTAGAAACATTTACATCTTGCATTTGTCCCACCTCAGACAGTGTTTTCACCTTGTTATCAAAGAAACCAAAACGGTGAATGAGAACCTTCTGTAATTTGGGTGGCAGTGTGTTTATGATTTGCTCTAGAGCTTGGGTAAAAGACTGGTCTTCACAATCTTTTTGCGGGTCGGGGATATACTCACTTTCACACTGTTCAAGTACTATCGGTGCGTGGCTGATACCAACCGTTGTTGTCACGTCAATAAACCCGCTAAGCGCCACGAGTTGGTCGACACGTTTTGCCTTAACGCCAGAGCTGTCTGACAACTCTGAAATAGAAATCTCTCTACTCATTTTTTTACTTACATCGAGCTTTTTGGACGCGAGGCTGTTTATTTCTTTGCATACGTGGGCGGGCAATCGGACAGTACGACCTTTGTTCATCAATGCCGCTTCAATATTCTCTCGAATCCACCATACGGCGTAAGTCGAAAAGCGATAACCGGGTTCGGGGTCGTATTTATCGATTGCTTTGATTAAGCCGATGTTACCTTCCTCAATCAGGTCGAGCAGCGTGAAGTTGTTGCCTTTACGTTTTAGGTAACTCTTTGCGATTTTTACAACAAGTCGCAGGTTTGATTCGATCATGATGTCACGTGCTTGCTTGTCACCCGCGCGATTCAATTTTGCGTAATACACCTCATCTTCACGCGACAGTAGATCAATCCCCACAATATCCTTTAGATAGTGAGCATAAGGTTCTGCAGTGGTAGAAAATGATTCTTTAATGGGTGTGTCATCCGTGAGCCCCTGAAACGCAGCAAAACTGTCATTGTTCATTTCCTTGTCCTTTTTTAGCCGACTGAACGTTTTATTTTTTCACTTTATTATTATGCCACCAAGTGATTAACGCTTGGTTTCATTAGAGTGTAGATAACAGTTTCTTCTTTACCAATAAATAAAATGCAATTTCGTATGTTTTTGTCACAAAAAGAACTACAAATATTTAACTAAGTTACATCTTATTGAGAGGGACGTTATTGCAGATAAAACATGAACATGCAGGGTTTATAAAGCACGTGTTATGCATCGTTATATGTAGATAAGTGAGGTGAATTTATAGGTGTGTTTGGACTATGTAATTGACAGGGGATAATGAGGAGAAAATGGCAAGAGTCGAGGTTCCATGTTGCCAAAGCACCTCAGCTCTTTAACCTGTTCAGCTGACATTGTTTGCTGCGTAAAACTATAAAACTATTAGTGGAGACTAAAAGCTGTTACGGAATACTAAAAGCTCAGTGAATTGACTAATAAGTGCTGAGCACCTCATCGATTTGTTTGTTGATGATCTTCATTTCGCTGTAGATAACAGAAAGATCATCATCTTGAGGTGCAAGCTTATTAAGTGTGTTTTGCTCGACTCTTTCTAAGGCCACGGTGGCGGTTTCTTCGCCGAAGCTGGCTAATATGCCTTTTAATGTGTGTACGGTAAAATGAAGCTTGCCCCAATCCTGTTGCTGTACCAGTTCTTGTATCTCTTCTAATGAATTGCCATGGTCTTCTTGATACACAGACAACACAGCGAAAATTACTTCTTTGTCATTATCTAAGTAGGCATTTAGGGCATCAAAATCTAGCATATAGACTCCTGTCGGCTGTATGTTGAAAATGGGCTGGGCGGCTTAGTAGAAAAACCAGATCTTAATGAATCACTGAGCCATTGGCTCCATCTTGGTGGAAGCTCTAGCTGTGCGAGCTGTTTCAAGTATTCGTGTCTAAGGTTTTCTTCTATATGAGCTTTATGGACGGCATATATATAGTCAAGTTTCGCCGCAATTGAATATGGGTAATTGTGAATGTAGTCCTTTAGTTCTTGGATGGAATCGGAATTTTCGATATTTACACAAGTAGAAGGATCTACATCTTTTGATTCAAGTTGATGGTTTATTGTCTCCCCTCGAGCTTTTAAGCACTCTGCAACTAAGTGGTACAGGGAGTACTCGCCAAAGTAAGTCAGAAGAGGCAGCAATTGAAGCAATAAGTGAGTGGGTTGGTTGTAAAAGTTATTTGCTAACAGTGTCGAGGCTCGAATCACTTTCTTGTGAGAAACTTGAGGGCTGTTCTCAATGAGTAAAATATTACTTTGAAATAGGGCAAGGCTGGCCAGAACTTGTTGCTGTTGTTTTACGGGAAGTTTGAGGTTTACCAACTCTGTGAATTGATTAGCATGTTCCAGCAGGATACGTTTGTACTTTAATTGAGTCTCACGTTGGTAGGTCGCCTTTAGTGAACTGAAGTGAGCGTCAATGGAATGAATAATATCAATGTCGGCAGACGATATATGCGTCGCGTACATCTCACCAAGCTTGATAAGCATAAGGGTGTTATCGACGTTTTCTGCCAAGTCGATTGCTCTTATCGCACGGTGACTGATGCTAGGCGTCATTTCAAACGCTCTTATGGCCAGTTTAAGTGCAGGCAGTAACATATTATGTTTTTCATAGATGCAGCTTAAACAATCAATAACGTTTAATGACAACGGCTGAGCAATCAGGTAGTTGTGGAGCTTTTCTATGGCTAGGTTCGGTTTACCCAAGCTGTCTAGAATTAATGCCTCTGCGACTAATTTGGTCGGGTGCATTTTCGTGTTCGAGTTGTTGATTGTGCTTGAAAGCAAATCCCATTCTTTGCCTCCAATTAAGTGCTCAATCAACGTCGCTTCAAACTGAACGCTATTGCCATTAGGGGAGATCGCTAACGCTTGTGTCAATCGTTCCAGATTAGTGATCGGATATAAGTCATTCAGTTGGGTGAGTTTCTTCGAAACGGACACAGCACTTTGAATCTTCTTGCCTAAAGATTGAGTATTGATCGGTTTAGAAACAAAGTGATGTGCTTCGCCTGAAAGGGCCGTCAATACGGTTTCCTGACGCATATCCCCAGAAACAAGAATCGTGGCGACTGTATGATCGATGAGCCTGTTTCGATAAAGGATCCCCAAAAGCTCAAACCCCGTGAAGGATTGCTCTAAGTGGTAGTCAATGAGGAGTACATGAAATGAGTGCGTCTCGACCGCCTTGATGGCTTGTCGATAATCGGTCGCAATAAAGATGCAATCATGTGAAATGCCCAAGCTCGAGAGTTGCTGCTTAATAAGTATTGTTGCGCTCTTAGAGTCGTCGACAATCAAAACCCGAAGGTCTGTTGGTAAGGTCAAATCCATTTTCCTCAATACCAAATGTTATGTTTAATTTAGGTGTCAGGTTGCACATTGTCAAGGTGCCTATATCACATACAAACACTCAATAAACTATTGGTAATTAAAGAGTATTCGATAACATTTATGAAAGCCTTCAAACGCAGGCTGCGTTTACCTTATTTTTGTGGGGTTATCCGTGTTTTAGAAATAAAAAAGAGGTAAGCCGATAAGCTTACCTCTCTGTTTTCTTACTCGATTTTTTATCCGAAATGTAGCCTTTTTGAAGCATTACTAACTAAAAAACTAGCGCTAATCACGCATGTTAAAAATCAATACTGCCGCTAGAGCCAAGAACGCCGTCATCATTAAGAACACATCGTTGTAAGCCATGATGGCAGCGTCACGTTGCATTGTACCAAGTAAGCTTGCTTGCGCTTGTTGCATCGCCGTTGCGGCATCACTTCCTGACTGAATGAAAAACGCTTGTTGTTGCTGAAGCGTTTGCCAACCAAGTTGACTCACGGAAGGCAGCGACTCTTTGATATGCGCCAAATGCTCGCGCGTTTTGTTGTCGAGTAGCGTAGCGATAATCGCGATACTAAAAGCACCCCCTAGGTTGCGCATTACGTTGGTTAAGGTAGATGCATCTGGCGTGTCCATTTTGCTGATGTTTTTCATGGCAACCAAAGACAGCGGAACCATAATAAATGGGCTACCAATAGCACGCAGAACCATGGACAAAATCAGTTGTTGCCCGCCAAAGTCGATTGTCATGTGTGTATTTACGTAACAACTAAAACCGAACATCGCGAAGCCAAAGGTAACCAAGTACTTAGGCTTAATAATCTGTGTTAGCTTAGGCACAATTGGGAATATCAGAAGCTGTGGGAAACCCATCCACATTAATACTTCACCAATTTCCATCGCGTTATATTGCTGAATTTGAGTGAGATACATCGGCAGCACATAGATAGAGCCAAGCAACGCCATTCCTAGAATCAAATAGGCGATACAAGACATAGCAAACTGCCCATCCCGCAATAGCCGCAGATTAACTAATGGCTTTTTGTGTTGGAGTTCGTTTATCACGAAGTAAACCAAACTCACCGCCGACACGATACTCAAGCCAATAATAAAGCTCGAACTGAACCACTCTTCACGGTTACCTTCTTCTAGTACCACTTCCAAACAACCTAGCCCTAACGCCATGGTGGCGATACCAAACCAGTCGGCTTTTTTCAGTGTGCCAAGGTCGAGCTTTTCATCATCCAAACCATATCGGATCATGGTGATCACAAGCAAAGCAGGCGGAATATTGATGTAGAAAATATAGTGCCATGAAAAGTTCTCCGTCAACCAACCACCAAATGTTGGGCCGATCGATGGAGCAAAGGTCGCGGTTACGCCAAACAGTGCCATACCCACAGCACGTTTGTTAACAGGCAATAACTGAATCACTAACGAGAAAGCAAGCGGGATTAAAGCGCCACCACTGAAGCCTTGCATCGCTCGGAATACGATCATCGAGGTCATGTTCCAAGAGAACGAACACAACAAAGATGAAATGGTGAAAATGGCCGTCGTCCACGTGATATAACGGCGTTTACCGAGCGCTTTAGAAAGCCAACCACTGAGTGGGATAGCGATCATCTCTGCGACAAGATAAGACGTAGAGATCCACGAGCTTTCATCTAAGGTGGCAGATAGCGCACCTTGAATATCTTTAAGAGACGAGTTGGTGATCTGAATATCCAAAATCGCCATGAACGCGCCAATCAAACCGCCAAATAGGGCGATCCAATGACGTCTTGAAACCTCGCCATCATCATTAGTGTGGGTGACAACACCAGCGTTACTCATGGTCTAGCCTCGTTTATCGATGGTCGCTACCACAGACAAACCAGGAAGCAGTCGACCTTTCAATTCTTGCTGATCTGGAATGGTAATTTTCACCGGTACACGTTGAACGATTTTAGTAAAGTTACCTGTCGCGTTTTCTGGTGGTAGGAGCGCAAACTTGGCGCCAGTTGCAGGGGAGAAACTGTCTACCATGCCTTCAAGTGGCTGACCCGGAAAGGCATCCAGTTCGACTTCTACCGTTTGGCCTTTGTGAATGCCGCTTAGCTGTGTTTCTTTGAAGTTAGCTTCAATCCACACTTGGTTGTTTGGTACCAAGCTCATAAGTGGTGCGCCTGCTTGAATCAGCAAGCCTTCGCGGACGCTACGTTTACCAATCACGCCATCCGCTGGCGCGTAAACCTTGGTGTAATCAAGGTTAAGTTGTGCTTGATCTCTTTGTGCTTGAGCTTCAGTCACGGATGCGTTTGCTTGTTCGATTTCACTCGCAATCACGATTAGTTGATCATTACTTGCGACGAGGTTTGCTTTTGCTTCTTCAAGTTCTGCTTGGGTGACTTTTTGTTGTGCGACCATGCTGTCGACTTCATCTTGCGAAGCATAGTTACGCTTTAATAAGCTACGAGAACGCACGACTTGTTGGATTGCACGCTCGTATTCAGCTTGTGCGGAATCAACACGGCTGTCAGCTTGATTTATTTGGCTACGTTGTAACGTTTGTTGAGCGATAAGGTTGTGTACGCTTGATTGAACGACGCTTAAATGCGCATTCGCCTGAGCAAGTGCAGATTGGTAATCACGATCATCGATTTGAACCAACAAGTCACCTTGTTTAACCGATTGGTTATCACTCACGTAAGACTTAACAATATAACCCGACACCTTCGGGCTTATATTAGTGATGTCGCCTTGTAGATAGGCATTGTCGGTAGATTCAAAGTATTGGCCATAGCCGTACCAATATCCGGCACCAGCAAGACCTAATGACAGCATGATCGCAGTAGCAATAAGCGGAGCTTTTTTACGTTTTTTTGTGCTTACTGATTGCGAAGCGTTATTGTTCTCTGTCATTTTTTATTTCTCATTTTGTTTTTATTTAGATGTAACGAATTGTAAATGAATTCGATTGATTGATAAGATAGGAAAAAAGGGAAACACTGTTGCAAAAATCTTACTAATATAGCTTTGGGAGAAGTACGATGGACTTAAATGCTGTGACTGTTTTTACACAAGTTGTTGATTGTGGGAGTTTCACGCACGCAGCTGAAGCATTGAACATGACCAAGTCGACCGTCAGCCGAAAGCTTGATGAGCTCGAGCAGCACCTAGGTGTGAGGTTGATCACTCGTTCGACACGAAGTTTAGTTTTAACGCCAGAGGGTGAGCGCTTTTATCAGTCGAGCATGCAGATGCAAGAGATCATGAACCAAGCTGAGTTAGAGGTTTCTGCCAATCAGGATTTGATCCGAGGGCAGTTGAATGTTGTGTTGCCTGTCGAATTGGGACATCAAGTATTAGCCACATACATCCACAGTTTCCTAAAAGAGCACCCAAACGTGACTTTGAACTTAGAACTGTCGAATCGAGAAGTCGACATCATTGCGGAGGGGATCGATCTTTACGCGCAAATTGGTGAGCTGGTGGATTCGAGCTTGGTTTCTCGCTACCTCACAACATCGAAGCGTGTATTGGTAGCCAGCCCTGAGTATTTAGAACAGTTCGGTGAAATCTCTTCACCCGATGACCTTAAGCCTCCATTTAGGATGATTGAGGTGGTGAACAAGGCGGCACGTCTACCTAAGTGGCATTTGCAATTAGAAGGCGGAGAGTCGATTTTGATCGATCTACCGTGTCAGTTGCGGGTGAATACCATCACGGCATGCCTAACAGCGTGTGTGGATGGGCTCGGCTTGGCGGTGCTTCCTGAATTCATTTGTCGGGAACACTTCAAGACAGGTAAGCTGATTCGTTTGTTACCTGAATATGAGATGCCAGAAGTTTCAGTAAGCCTAGTGTATGCAGACAGGCAGTTGATGCCGAAACGTAAAAAGGTCTTTATCGACTATCTACTGACTGCCTTTCAAAATAGGAAGCAAAAGTAACGGGGGATAACCTTAGCGGGTAAATAAGTGCTTAGGCTTCCTATTAATCGCTTTGCCTAAACCGTATCGAAGCTAATGATAAGTTGACTGCCAGTCGACGACTTGTCCATTCACTAATATAGCTTTGACCGATAGGGCAGCAATATCGATACCGTTGTGACGAAATGCCTTGTTGGAGAAGTTGGCTATGATCTTACTCCCGTCACTGAACTCGGTTTGTTGAACATCGCCGTTCTTATCTAACCAGTCGAAATCGACCAACTCTTTATCCCATAACTGTTCGTGCATCGGTTCAAAGCCATCTTGATAGCGTTTGAGTGCTTTGATCCTTGGACTTGAACTTGATAAAGCTTCATCTCTGGTCAAGTGAACCATCGGGGGGGTGTTGTACAGCATCGCGGTTAAGTCACGTTCTGCTTGTACATTAGTGAACTTAAGGCTGTCTGAGTGCCAATGGTGCGTATTGATTACTTCATCATGGAAAACGGCTTGGTATAACGGAATTCGATATTGTGGCGAAAACAGTAGTGACTTGTAGGGCTCTTTAACCTCGGCGGGTTTAAAGAAGAAGTCAGGCTTGTGGTCTGGGTACCAACGACCTAAGTAATAGGGAGATTGGCGATTCTCTTTCATGTCTTTATCTGTCCAGCCAAAACCAACCGTTTCTAAGCCGTGCGCAAACGCGATGCCTTTTGTTGTTAGGCTGTTGCCGTCTTCAGATCCTAATACTAACGATGGTTGCTCGCTTAGCCACAGCATTCGGTTGTTGAAGGCAGAAAGCATATCCGATTCGTTTGTATCGCCATTGACATTGCTGTTGCTATGACTCTTGCTATGATTGTCTATAGAGCCGCTGTAATCCTCACGTGCCATGGCGGTTGCATCAACATCTAAGAACAAGCTGTTGAAGTTGCCGAATTTCATAATGTCTTGAGCGCGCTGCTTTACGTAATCTAAATGGCAATTCGGATTAAGATAGAATCCGTTACCTCGAAACCCTTTTTTTAGGCTGCCATCCGCTAGTTCAATGGCACAACTTTGACGCATTGGCTCTGGTAATTGAGCGGTTAGCCAGTTGTCGTTCAGCTTCGCAGGAATGGCTGTGTTGTAGGAGTCATAGGTGCCGACCAGATATCCCGACTGTTTTGCCAGACCCACAGCGTTAGGTTGATAGAATGCTGGCATCCAATTATCAAATCCGAGCCAAAGTTTGTTTAAGCCTGCCTTATTTAGATTGGTTACCATGTCTGAAGACAACGCTTGTCCCCAAGTGTCTGACGAGTTTAGGTAGGGGGAGGCGTGTTCAACCAACCAATTTTTCTTATTCTGCGCTGCCACGTATTGAGCTTTGATCGTGTTGTTTTCGAGTGTCGCAGTACCGACTGGAAATAACACCTGCAACGACTGGCTAATAGAGTCCAACAATAACTGTTTGTGGTACTGACTGAACCAATCTTTGCCCTTGGAGAGTGATGAAAGCTCTCTTTTTGCTTCCTTGGAAACGTTGAGTTTAGAGCCCTTTAGATACCAAGCTTTCAATCCCCACCAGTCACTCACATCTTGGACGCTTAATGGGTCTTTACCAAACAAATAAATGTGGCTCGCGCCGATCAACTTACTCACATCTGGATTGTACTTTTGCTTTGCTACAAGTGTTTCGGACTGGTCATTATTGATGCGCCAATCTCGGTATTGTTTGGCACCATCTAACCACGAGTCTCCGAGGGTGATACGAACAATAAAAGGCTGTGACTGATTGAGCATCGTAAATTGGTGTGATGCCTTCATATCAATTTTTGTCTTTGTATTTGAGGAAGCATTAGAGGACGCATCTGAAAAGAGCAGTTGATTGTTGGTTGCATTAATCATCTGGTAGCTAATGAAGTGG
This sequence comes from Vibrio sp. L5-1, assembly GCF_021728315.1. NCBI lineage: Bacteria > Pseudomonadati > Pseudomonadota > Gammaproteobacteria > Vibrionales > Vibrionaceae > Vibrio > Vibrio sp. L5-1. The sequence goes on from NZ_JAKKCQ010000001.1 coordinate 118,249, forward strand.
TCGTTCTGTTGTGCTGTCCAAAAAGGCATCTTTAGGTCTTGAGTGGTGTTGCTTCCAGAATGGTTGTCGACTAGATAACTACCCCAAAGCTTGTTATTTGTAGGTACACGCATGCCTTCGCTAAAAGGAAGAAATAGGGTCTGAGTTTGTTGTTCTGCAAGATCAAACCACGCCAACTCTACGGGCTGGTTACGTTTCACCTGTATATTTGAAGGGAAGCTGAACTGAAAAGTGAGCTGGTCTTGATTAAGCTCGGCCTCAACGTTTATCCCACTAGGTACTAAGGTCCAAGTTGCGGTCTTTGCTGAGTTAGTTTTATCGGAAAGACCAATGACTAGATTGGTCACTTTCTGTGGTTGGCTATCAACGGTGAGAGCGGCGCTGTTAACGCTTAAGCCGTTCCAATCTACCTCTAAAGTATTCGAAGAAATAGAGACTGTATTGTTGGTAGTGGTGTTAGCGTTGACGCTGCTATTACTGGTTAGCGTTATTTGGCTCGCTTGTGCATTGGATGAAAACAGACAAGCTGTTGTTAAAGCTACAATGGCACAAGTAGAAAGATTGAGTGGGTGACGTACGCTGAGCATATCTAGATTCCGTAAAGGGTAAGTACGGTCATTACACCCAAGTAGCGTTAGTGCTTTGTCACCTATATGTCTCTATTTTCTGCATTACCTAGTTTCTAATCTTCTTCTGAATGCATTCCATTAGAAAGGCACCGCGACACGCTGCACATATTGGACTTCAATCGCGCCTTGGTATTCAAACATTTCAACCGAAGCACTCAAGTGTTTGGCATTAGTCCCTAGTGGGCTTTCTGTGGGAACGGGTGCTTGCGCTGTCTTGATTGGCACTTTGTAGCCTAACAGGTTGTAGTTCTCATCGAACCATTGCCAACTCACATTGGCGTTAGGGCAGTTGTCGATCACCTTCGGTGGCGTGATCACGATATGTGGTTCGCTGAGTTTACTTTCGAGTGTTAACCATCGCTTGCTGTTGTCTAAAGCGACAACAATAGGATAGTGGTTCGAACCTATCCTTAGTTGATAAACACCAGATTCGGGTTTGATAAACATTTCACTAGTCTCAATCTCTTGATACTCATTGTTAGAAGCGAGTTGTCCATCGAGAAGGATTTTACCTCTTGGGGAAACCAGAGAGATAGGTTGTGTTTGGATTTTCGTGTCTTCACTGAGTTGCTCTGCAGCGACTTTGATTTGATAACCTTGCGATGACAGGCCGTAGCGTCGAATGAAGCTAACTTGAATGTGATGTTTCGTCTCAGTGTCTTGTCTTAGTGAAGTTCCGCATTGAGTTTGGCTCAATATCTCTTGTTTCACAGGCAGCCAAAGCTCACTATCGAGTGTTTGTTGATCGAGTGCGATTTGAAGCTCTTGCCACGCGACTTGAGGTTGTTCATCAAGCAGAGATTGATACGTATGTTGCAATGGTGTGTTGGTAAACCAAGCGGCGTGACACGCAAACGGCAAAGCGCAGATCAATGCGATTAACGAAGTGACTCTCATTATGATTCCCCAGCTAAGCGGTAACCAACGCCGCGATGTGTTTCGATCTTTAGGGTTGGCAGCTTCTGGCGCAAGCGCAGTATGTGATTATCCACGGTTCGGGTACTTGGAAAGGCTTGATAACCCCAAATCTTATTGAGTAACTCATCACGATGAAACACGCGACTTTGGTTCTGAACAAACAAGACCAATAACTGGAACTCTTTAGGTTTTAACGTGATCGGGCTTTCATCCAAATAAGCGATTCGTTCTGACAAGTTGATTTGGATATTTGCGTAATTTAAGTGGCTCACCCCTAACGGACGAAGTTGGGTAATGACTCGAGCAAGCAACTCCTCGTTTGAGAAAGGTTTAGTGACGTAATCTTTGGCACCTGCCATTAAGCCTTCTACGCGTTGCTGGACTTCCACTTTAGCGGTTAACACAATCACAGGAAGCGCTTTGAGGAGTAGCCAATTCGGCAGGTGTCGCAAGCTGTCACCGTCTTCGAGTTGTCGATCCAGTATCACTAGATCGGCGCGGAACCATTGCTTACTGGCACTCTCTGAATCCTTCGCCCAAAGGCATGGGTAACCATTGGACTCAAAGAAGCTGACGAGGCCTTGTCCAAGTAGATGGTCGTCTTCAATCAGCAGTAGGGTGTTCATAAGCTATTTCCAAAATACATCGGGTTGGGTTACGAAGAATAATGAGGCGGCCATTCGCTTGTTTCATCAAGTGTTCGACAATTGTGAGGCCAATGCCCATGTTGTCTTGTCTGTGATTGATATTCGGTGTTGCTCGAGATACTAACCGTTGCAGAAAAGAAGGGAAGTGACCTTCGTCTTGCACCTCAATCCTGAGCTTATCAGCGAGTTCTACCTTGACCAAAACCTCACCTATACCGTGCTGTTTAGCGTTCTTAATCAAGTTATCTAAGCAGATGGTTAGCCAGTAATACGGTAGGTTAAGTTCAGCATCACTTGAATAACATTGATACTCGATATTGTGCTTTTCACATACATGATCGAGCCACTCTTCTAATGAAGCGTTTTGCTTCAACAAAGGTTCTGACTGATCCGAACTTAGATACACTTTACTGTTTTCGGTGAGCTGAGAGAGCCTTTGATAGTCGGATATTAAACGCCAAACCGCATTTTGAGTTTCATCAGAAAAGTCATCGTAGCGATTTCTAAACATTTCGACGGTTAAGCCTAGGCTAGTAATTGGCGTGCGCAGTTCATGAGTAAGAAGCTGTAAAACGAACTGCCTCTCTTTTCGTTGTTTTGTTCTTAGGTATAAGACTCTACCGAGTCCGGAAAGCAACGTTAACAGCAATGTAAAGATCAAGGTTTTCATGATCAGATTGTCATTGCTAGGCTCGCTTAAGCACACGTTGCTGTAACGAAAAGTACAGGTTTCACCCGTCAAAGATACCTCTTGCCGCTCTGCAATAGGTTGCCAAACATTTAAGGGAATGGCTTTCCAGCCTTGTTCGCCACTTAACCAAAGCACATCGTCCTGTTGCCAAGCGCGGTATCCACTGAGCAGTGCTTCTCTGCCTTGTGCGCTTAGGTTTTCTAGCTTGTTATATAAAGGATGCTGAGGGTTGGTAATACTCAAAAATGGGCGTATCTGCTCGGTCACATCTGGGTAAGCGGCTAAATAACGATCAGCAAAACTGCCACCTGCAGGGTGTCGTTTGGAGTGTGCTGCAAACCAAATGGAATCCAATGCTTGTTGCTGACACAAAGCGAGCTCAAACTCGATGGCGTCATCTAATGAAGGGTTATTGCTTTCAATCGCTCGGCAGTGATCTTGTATTGACGCTAACGCTGCGATGTCGTCCCAACTGAATTGGTTGAAATCAGGATAGCGGCTACGTTCATGAAGCAGAACTTTCGGATACTGAGCCAACTCTTGTTGAGATACTAGGATTGGGGATGATTGCCAGCTCAGTTGATACAGGGTTTGCCACTTGTCTTGCAAACTTTGGGCATTGGCTAGAGTTGGGAGCCAAAAGATCAAGCCAAGGGCTAAGGTAAACCTGCGCATCCAATCATTCTCGTTAAAAGTCGTGGGGCGAGTCTAAAGAGTTTTGGACGTGATTTGTAACCTGAATGTCAACAAGTGTTCCTTTAACAACAAATTGTCGAGTGGGTCATGTTTTAAAATAATAAATTGGAAATACAGTAAGTATCATTTTAATGGATTAAACTAGATAATTGTGTACTTATTGTCATTATTGAACGGATGGAGGGGACTATACTGGGCTCATACCTAATCAGAGGAACCACCATGAAAACACTCATTAAATCAGTATTGGCACTTAGTATCTTAACAGCGGGCTCGGCTCAGGCATTCGAATTAACGAGTAATGATATTCAAGAAGGTCACCCAATGGCGAAGACGTTTGAATATTCAAGTTGGGGCTGTGATGGCGAGAACTTGTCACCGCAGTTGATGTGGAAAGATGCTCCAGCAGGAACCAAAAGCTTTGCAATCACGGCTTATGATCCAGATGCACCAACTGAAAGTGGTTTCTGGCACTGGGTCGCGTTTGATATTCCAGCAACAGTGAGCGAGCTACCTCGTGGTGTCGACATCTCTAAAGTGGGTGGCAAAGAAGGCCGCATAGATTATGGAACGGTAGGTTTCGGTGGCGCTTGTCCTCCTGAAAAAGATGGCATGCACCGCTACCAGTTCGCGGTTTGGGCATTGCCAACGGATAAGCTCAACCTAGACGAAAACACGCCGTCGGCTGTGGTTGGATTCACGTTGAACAGCATGGCTTTAGGCAAAGCGAAACTGACTACAACTTACACACGTTAATGGCTTATGTACGCTAATAATTTGAATACGTTAATAACTTATACGCGTTGATAATTGACACAAGCTAATAAAGCGACCAGTTATTGATGGGATAGCTGGTCGTTGATAACAAGTAAACAAGGGGGATGAGATGAATCATCAATATCAAGTGACGATCTTTCGTGCAGAGCAATTACAAAAACTGCGTAATGTGAGGATTCTATCCCCTAGTATCATTCAGATCATTACAGGCAGTAAGCGCCTGTTTTGGAAAGACTCAATGGCAGAACTCTCACATTCAGAGCTGCTGTTGTGTGAGGCATCATCGTCATTGAGTTTTGAGAACATGCCCCACAAAGGACGTTTCCTTTCGCGTGTATTCAGCTTTCAATTCCAACCTTCTCAGGCGATGCTTGATTTAAGTGAGGAACGCTCGAATGATCTGGGGCTGCCTACAGTACAAGCGGACCGAAGCTTACAAGATTCACTCAATGCTCTGTTTTCCTTTGATAGACAAAGCATGAGTAAAGAGACCCAGCAGTTTTGGTTGCAGGGCTTATACCAGCAATTAGCCGAGAAGGGCGTACTGCATCGATTGTTTATTAGCTCAAACGTCTCGTTTAGCCAGAAACTCAGCCACTACCTTTCACATTCACCGGACGAGAAACATCCGTTAGAGTCGGTAGCAGAGCGCTTTGCGATGAGCCGCGCCACGCTTATCCGTAAATTGAAACTTGAAGGCATGCAATATCGTGAGGTACTGGCTGAAGTTCGCTTGAGTCACGCGCTTTATCTGATGCAAAACGGGCAGCAGAATGTCGCGATGCTGGCTCAGTCTTGCGGTTACCAATCGGAGGGGCGTTTTAGTCAGCGCTTTAAAGGGAAGTTTGGTTTGTCGCCAAGCGAATACATCAAAACCGTCGTCAGCAATAGAGTCGCGAGTAATAAAGTCACGACGCCATAACCATTCTGTTCGTCCTAAACGCTCACTTTTTTGTCTCGTGCTGCCAATGCCGCGAAAATCGTGCACGCAAATGCAACAGATGCGATCAGCAGAATGGGAACGCTCCAAGAATCGGTTTGAGCATGAAGCTTACCCACCAGCGTTGGACCTGTTGCCGCTAAAGCATAACCAATTCCTTGCGCCATACCCGACAGCGATGCGGCTTGGCTGCTATTCGATGTTCTCAGGCCAACAAAAGAGAGCGCGATAATAAACGTAGAGCAGTTGGCTAATCCAAAGAGTCCCACCCAAAAGATCGCAAACTCAGGCAAATACAGCAGCCCAATTAATCCAATGAATACACTCGAAGTACAAAGCGTAATGAGCCATTGTTGGTTATCGCTTTTACCTAAGAACGGCAGTAACAGCAATCCCGGAACCATAGTCGAAAATTGTAGAAATCCGTAGATATAACCCGCATCGATTTCGCTGTAGCCAAGGTCGTTCAAGATCTGTGGAAGCCAGCCTGCCAAAGAATAGAAGGTAAATGAGTTAAGCCCAAGAGCTAGTGTCACTTGCCATGCAACGCCACTCTTGATCATCTTCTTCATCGGAATTGGCTTTTCTTGATGCTTGTTATTGGTCGATGAAGAAGAGCGTTTTCTGATTTTAGGCAACCAGATCATCAAAGCTAATATTGGGAATATTAGGTTCATTAACAGTGCTAATTGCCAACCCGTGACCGTGAATAAGGTTAGATTTGAAAACGGCACCATCAAACTTGAGCCTAACGTCGAACCGATGCCCATAGTAAAGATGTACAAAGAAGTGACTGTCGCAATACGAGTAGGGAAGCTAATTTTCACTACTACGGGCAACAACACATTACCAATCGCGATACCAAGTCCAATCATTACTGTGCCGATGTATAAAGTCGGAATTGCTCCAAAAGAGCGCAGTGTAATACCCGTAGTGATCAAAACTAAGCCTAAGAGCAGACTAGGTTCTAGGCCAATTCGTTGAGATATCTTGGTGACTAATGGTGAAAATAAGGCAAAAGTTAACAGTGGCAAAGCTGTTAAGAAGCCAGCAGCCGACGACGTAAGGTTGAGGCCTTCCATAACCTGAGAAAGCACAGGAGCCAAGCTCGTAAAAGGCCCACGAAGGTTAAGTGCTAGGAATAGAATCCCTAACATGACGAAAATGCTATTACGAAGAGAGGCGCTCATAGGTTGTTCTACTGTTTGCTTATGAGAAGAAAAGCTAGCCTACAGGTCATTGAATGATTACACAAATACCGTTTAAATAGGTTTACTAATGACTGAACCAGCGTCGCGCGCGCTTTACCAAAAAAGGTAATCCATGACCATATTGAATATCCATAAACTCATCTCAGATTTCCCACTGCTTCAACAATTGATTGCATTGGAAGAAGTGGTTTGGTTTAACCCAAATGTGACGACTCTGGAGCGCGGTTTACCTTATGTGGGATTGGGCGAACAAGATATTCATGATGCGAGTTTGAGGTTACAAAGGTTTGCCCCTTATCTGGCGAAGGCATTTCCTGAAACTCATGTGACGAATGGCATCATCGAATCTGAGCTTATCGATATCCCTGCAATGAAGTTGGCATTAGAAGCTCATTATCAGCAGCCAATAAAAGGGCGTTTGATGATGAAGAAAGACAGCCATTTGCCGATTTCAGGTTCAATCAAAGCGCGCGGAGGTATTTATGAAGTACTAACGCATGCCGAGAAGCTTGCGATTGAAGCCGGGTTACTATGTGAAAGCGATGACTACAGCAAGTTGCTCGAACCTGAGTTTCGTAACTTCTTCCAACAATACAGCATTGCAGTAGGTTCAACGGGTAACCTAGGCATGTCGATCGGTATCATGAGTGCCAAATTGGGCTTTACGGTCTCTGTTCACATGTCGGCAGACGCGAGAGCTTGGAAGAAAAGTAAACTGCGAGAGCACGGTGTTAACGTGGTCGAGTATCAACAAGATTATGGCGTTGCAGTAGAACAAGGACGGAAAGAGGCAGAACAAGATCCTCGATGCTTTTTCATTGATGATGAAAACTCACAAACACTGTTCCTTGGTTACTCTGTCGCAGGAGAAAGGCTTAAGCAGCAATTCGAGTTACAGGGGATTGTGGTTAATGAACAGCATCCTTTGTTTGTTTACTTGCCATGTGGAGTAGGTGGTGGCCCCGGTGGTGTCGCATTTGGATTGAAAATGGCTTTTGGTGATCACGTGCACTGTATTTTTGCTGAGCCGACTCATTCGCCTTGCATGTTGCTTGGTGTTCACTCGGGTTTGCATGATGAGATCGCAGTGCAAGATCTGGGGATAGACAATCTAACTGCTGCAGACGGTTTAGCGGTGGGGCGTGCTTCTGGCTTTGTTGGTCGTGCGATGGAGCGTTTGCTTGATGGTTACTACACATTAACCGACGAGCACATGTATCAATTACTAAGTGAACTGAATCAAGCCGAGGGGATTCAACTAGAGCCTTCAGCACTCGCGGGCATGCCGGGTGTGATTCATGTTGAGCAGAATAGAGAATATCTTGATCGCCTAGAGATTGATGAGTCGACGCTAGCGAATGCAACGCATCTTGTTTGGGCGACTGGTGGTGGCATGGTGCCAGAGCAAGAAATGGCCGCTTACTTGGAAAAATCGTCGGTTTAGCCCTAAAGCGTTTGTAAGTTGATCGTTTATAAACTGGGTGTTTATAAATGTAAGCGGTTAAACAGATAAGTCAGGAGAGAAGAGTGATGTTTATAGCTTGAACACACTCTTTCTCATCTCCAATTCCCACCGTAATTCAAACAATAACTTGCGCAGATCGTTATCCAAAACACATATTTTATAAATTAGACTTCATAGATGTTCTAACTATCAGTTAGGTTGAGTGGCATTCAACTTGATAGGGATTGAGCAATGCAAACGGATAAAGTGATGCAGACAAGACACATAAACACACCAGAAAAATTACTACAGCGTTTAGATGCGATTGGGCAGTCTTTGGAAGCATCGGGTAAGGCTCATGCTTTATTGGGATTGGGCTCAGTCGGTATTGAGACAGAACGATTGGATCAGTATTCAGATGTCGATTTTTTCGCGATAGTACAAACAGGGCACAAGCAGTATTTCTTAGACAGTTTGCATTGGCTCTCTGATATTCACCCAATCGACTATGCCGTAAGAAACACCGTCGATGGTTATAAAGTGCTTTACGCTGACGGAATCTTCTGCGAATTTGCTGTGTTTGAACCCCACGAGTTAGCGCATATTCCATTTGCTGAAGGGCGCATTGTTTGGCAGCAACCGGAATTTGATACGCAGTGTTGTATTCCTCCCGTAAAAGGGGAGTCAGACACTAACTCCCAAGAGTGGATCATTGGTGAGGCACTTACCAATCTTTATGTCGGCATGTCTCGTTATAATCGAGGCGAAAAGCTGGCTGGGAGTCGGTTCGTTCAATCTTACGCACTTGATCGTTTGATCGATCTTGTGGATCAAACTGAACATTCTGAGCCTGAATTCGTCGATGAGTTTATGTCGGATAGAAGGCTAGAAGCGCGCTTTCCTAAGTTTGCCCAATTGCTACCAACCTTTACCCAAGGTTACGAGCGCACCGCTGAATCAGCACTTGCCCAACTAGCGTTCCTCAACACCCACTTCACAGTTAACCAAGCCATGTGTGACCGAACCACTGAACTGTGTTCCGGTAAAGATTAAGCTTATAACCTGTTAATCTTAAAACCTATTTTCTTGGTGCGCGTAAATAACAGTTGTCGCTAGTCTGTATTGTTGATAGGTTTTAACCATGAAATTTAATTCTGCTTCAACTTCAATTTTCTTTTGGTGGTGCTCTTAATAGAGCAGCACGGAATATTCACATTCTTTAGCTGCTGGACGGTAGCTAAGAATGTCATCAAAAATGTCGCCTCTTTTTATCTCCAGTAGCCTTTCTAACTTGGAGATACCTCATGAAAACCCATTCAAACAGCCATATTGATAGCAACAGCGATGCGGTCAGCAACTATAGCGCTGGCAGTAAGAACAATACCAACAAGCCTGAAATCATTCTGACTGGCGATAGAGCAACTGGGCCTTTGCATTTAGGCCATTACGTCGGTTCTCTCGAACAAAGAGTTTCTTTGCAGCATATTCACGACCAAACGATATTGGTCGCCGACATGCAAGGGCTGACCGACAACGCCCATAACCCCTCGAAGGTTTCTTCTAACATTCTCAATGTAGTCGCTGACTATCTTGCTGTTGGAATTGATCCGGCGAAGACCACGATTTGTTTACAATCACAGTTGCCGGTGTTAGCTGAGCTCACCATGTTCTACAGTAATCTTGTTTCTATCGCTCGTTTGGAACGTAATCCAACGGTCAAAAGCGAGATTCAAAACAAAGCATTTGGACGCTCAATTCCAGCAGGATTCCTCACTTATCCAATCTCACAGGCGGCAGACATCACCGCTTTCAACGCGACTTTAGTACCTGTCGGTGATGACCAACTGCCGATGTTAGAACAAACCAATGAGATCGTGCGAAAGTTAAATTCGCTCGCTGGCAAACCAATCTTGAATGAATGCAGGCCACTTCTCAGCAACGCCTCGCGTCTCCCTAGTACTGATGGTAAAAGTAAGATGTCTAAATCGATGGGCAACGCCATTAATCTTGGTTCAACAGAAAAGGAGATCAGAGCTGCCGTTAAATCCATGTATACCGACCCAAACCATCTACGAATTGAAGATCCAGGCAAGGTAGAAGGGAACATCGTGTTCACTTATCTTGATGCTTTTCACACAGACGTTAACTATGTCAGTCAGCTAAAAGAGCATTATCAAAGAGGTGGGCTCGGCGATGGATACACTAAGAAAGTGTTGGAAGAGTGCCTGCAAGAGATGCTTCGTCCTATTCGTGAAAGAAGATCTGAGTTGTTGGATGACAAAGCGCAGCTCATCGATATTTTGCGAAATGGTAGCGAAGTCTCTAGGGAAAGAACGCAAAAGGTATTGTTCGATGTAAAAGGCGTCTTTGGTCTGAATATTATCTAGCATTGACTGCACCTGTTACAGGCTAAACGGCGGGAGAGTGAAAGCGCGATGACTTAGTAATCAAGAGTTTGGTATTCAATGACTGGTTTGGATGTAAATAAAGTCAATTGATTTGAATGGTGATTACGATTGATTTATAAAATGTCTTTTATGAATGTCTTTGAGGTTATGTGGCAAAGCACGACCTCAAAACCTTATCTTCAAGTGATGGTAATTAAATGAAAATTAACGTTTTACTTCCTGCCTTATTTTCGGCTCTGGCCCTAATGTCGGGTTGTTCAGATGTAGTCAGCGATGAATACTCGACTTATGCACAAGCCAAAGTAGAACGCTTGTTTGACAGAGGTTGGTTACCCGACATCCTGCCTAAATCTACTTTGAATATTGAAGTGAATAACGATCTGGATGCGAATACTTCAAAAGGACGCTTTATCATCAACGAGCCAGCATTGTCCGAGTTTATTGCGAAATTGGAGTCGAATGAGTCGACCAATGAATTTCACTTTGTCGACGGCGAAAATGTTTGGGTGTTCATTGTGGGAGAAGACAGTGTAGTTAACTACACACTAAACAAGCGTGAAGACTAAGTTAATGAATTCCAACCTATATCTGTTTATTGCTGATATGGGTTGATAAATAACACGTTTCACCAAAGTACCAGCAAGCACTCATCATGGTTATTCTTCGGAAGGTAATCATGGAATTCAAACCGTTGAATTTGTCGACGCTGCGCTTTCGTCGTCGTTAACCCAAAGAGGCGACGAATAATGTTCAATCTTTGGGTTCAGTTCTTTGTATATGGATATAAAAGACATGAGGATAAATTCGTGTTTTCTCGTTCTTCTTATTACATTGCTTCAGTTAACCATCAGATTTTACTTACTTTTTTTGACTGCATGTCTCAGTTCGTCTTGCTCCAGTAATTATGTTTTGAATTAAGCTCACGTATGCAACTAGGTTTATTTCTATATGTGGAATATCTATCGTTAAGATACGCGCTCATCAAGTTGGTGAATTTGTAAAACATAATTATAAAAGGTTACATATGCGTAGTGCACATTTAATAATGCTATTCCCGATAGCGTTTACTTCTCAAGCTGCTAATGTTGTTGACTATTCGAAGGTTGACTTGTCTAAAGTACTTAATAATACAAAACAAGGGCTTACAGTAGCCAGTGAACCACTGTCTTATCAAGATATAAGCCGAGTAAACACCAATACAACAACACTTTTACGTAAGAAGCAGATCCATTATGGAATCCCTGTTTATGGACAATCTGTGGTCGTTGATCTTTCTAAGCAAGGTGTGGCAAAGGCTGTTGATGGCCAAGTGTTAACCGGTATTGAGTCAGATATTGGTTCAACACTGCCCATGATTAATGCTAAACAGGCCGTTGATATTGCGAAGTCACAACACAAAGGTATTGCCGCGGCTACTATCCGTGACCCTCACACTGAGCTTGTTATTTGGCTTGATGATCAGCAGTCTGCTCGGCTCATCTATAAAATTGATTTCTTACAGACTAAAGGGATGGCTCCTTCAAGGCCGATTACGCTTGTGGATGCTAAATCTGGTGAGCTATTGGAACAGTGGGAAGGCATCGCTTTTCTTGAGGCTGAAGGTCCTGGCGGTAACGAAAAAAGTGGGCGTTATTATTTTGGCTCAAACACACAGTATGGCGGTTTTCAGGTTAACCCGTATTGCCAAATGGACAGCGAGAACGTCGTTACTCTGAACATGAACAATCAGCAAAGCTCTGGGCAGATACATCAATTTAGCTGTAGCGATAATAATGGCGTGAACGTTAACAATTATCGCGCAGTGAATGGTGCGTATGCGCCGATGAATGACGCTCATTATTTTGGCCAACGTGTATTCGACATGTACCAAGATTGGCTAAATACACGTCCGATTAAACAAAAGCTCACGATGCGTGTTCACTATGGTTCAAATTATGGGAACGCATTTTGGGACGGTCGTCAAATGACATTCGGCGATGGTAACCAATCGATGTATCCGCTAGCAACATGGGATGTGATCGCCCATGAAGTCAGCCACGGCTTTACCGAACAAAACTCAGGCTTAGAATATCGTGGAATGTCGGGAGGAATGAATGAATCCTTTTCTGATGTGGCAGCAGCAGCATTAAGTGAATATGTGCACGGTAGCTTCAATTGGAAGATGGGCGAACATGTGATGAAACATAGTGATGCAATGCGTTACTTCATTCAACCAAGCCAAGATGGTGTGTCTATTGACCACGTCAACCAGTACTACAACGGCATTGATGTTCACCATAGTTCAGGCATTTTCAATAAAGCGTTCTACCATTTATCAACAAGCAATAACTGGGGAATTAAGAAAGCTTTTGAGGCCTACGCGACCGCTAACCAACTTTATTGGACACCTAACTCGGATTTCCAACAAGGTGCTGACGGTGTCTGCAAAGCGGCCCAAGATCTTGGTTATGAAACCTCTGCGGTAAGGATTGCTTTTAACGAAGTAGGCATTGATGTAGAACACTGTGGTTCTGGTCAGCCTAATCCACCATTACCATCACCAAATTCAGACGTTGTGGACCTAGAGATCAATATGCCAACGCCTATCTTGAGTGACGGCGCGGATCAGCAACAGTTCGTTCTCAAAAACACACCAGCCGATGAGGTATGGGTGCAGACTTATAATGGGTACGGTGAAGTAGATATGTACGTTGCGATCGGTCGACCAGCCACGCTGAGTGACTACGATTGTGCGTCAACTAATCAAGGTAACCGAGAATATTGTGGTCTCAATGGTGTAACGGGTGCCGACATTTACGTGATGGCTTCTGGGGCTCAAGCTTCGATGGATGCGTATGTTGCTGTGAGTGCTGACCTAGAAGCTCCTCAACCTGAGCCACAACCAGAACCACAAGGTTTGTGCGATAACCTTCAAGAGTGGAACCCAAATTACTATTACCCCGCGGGCACAGCAATTCAATATTATGGCAATAGATTCTCAGCGTCTGCGGATAACTGGGGAGCCGACCCGTTCAACAATTATTGGTACTGGGTATTTGAAGGTACTTGTGACTAGTTAAAACGACTTAAAGTGATTCAAGTTAGCTAAAACCTATGAGAAGGGAGCGCAGTCTGTGCTCCCTTTATTCGTTCAAAGTGAGAAGTGAAGGTGTACGCTTATCTTGTGTTAGCAAACCCAACATTAGAGTATGTAACTTAGCGTTATTCAGCATTTTATATTCAACATTTAGTAACGACGAGATAAGGATGATTAAATTGGAAATTAGCCATTTGGACCATTTGGTATTAACCGTTAAAGACTTATCCGTGACGGTGGATTTTTATCACAACGTGTTAGGTATGAAGCCAATCCAATTCGGTGAAGGGCGTTTGGCTTTATCGTTTGGTAATCAAAAGATTAATCTTCATCAAAGAGGTAATGAGTTCGAGCCAAAGGCTGAGTGCGTGCAAGCTGGCAGTGCCGATCTCTGCTTTATTACCAATACGCCCATGATTGATGTTATTGAGCATATCCAAGTGCAAGGAGTCGTGATAGAAGAGGGACCAGTACCGCGAACAGGCGCAACGGGTAAAATCGTTTCTGTCTATGTTCGAGACCCTGATGGTAACCTGATTGAAATATCCAATTACTAGATGTTGGAGAGAGCAAAATACCAGACCGTTTAATAGAAACTTAATAGCACACCAACTGCCTTTAGAGCCAATAGATGCTGGATGTTGAAAGCCAAATAAATTACAATCGAACAATGTTTGATTAATTCAAAATCTAATCCCTATGCTGAGAAATTTAATCACATTCATCGTTAGCCTATTTCTTTTGACGGCTTGTTCTACAACGAGCAACAATCAACTTGATGATAAGACATTAAGTAACGAAGACACTGTATCTAAAAGTGTAGAGGAAGAGACCAATCTAGACATTAGTACAGAAACAAACTCCGGTACTGACGCAAATGCTAAAACGGGTGATGAGCCTTTATATGATGCTGGTGGCAACGATGATTCTAATGTGCTCCCAAATTCCAAAGCGAACCTAGAACCAAATACGACTTTAGATGTAAATACATCGTCTGACTCAAATGAAGATTCGAATACACACACTAAGACAGAGCTTACATCAACAGAAACCTCTCAAATAACGGCAAAACACGCGGCCGATGAGCACGATAGTGAAAAGGGCATAGGAAACTATTTCTTGCAAAATAATGAACCAACCAAGAAGGTCATTAAATCGTTAGAGGGTGTGACAGACACATTGAACATTCTGACCTTCGGGATATTTGCGACGGGCCATGGATAAGCAAGTTGGGGGCGAGCTCTAAGCTAAACTTTGTAATGAAGCGATGAAGGCGAGCTAAGTGGTTCGCCTTTTTTATATCGCAGCCTAATTAACTCATCGTTCTGTTGGCTATTATGTTTGTTGTTCAATATCCACAACTCTATCTGATTAAGTCAAAACACAGTCAACTAAAGTAGGAATTTTCTCGTTCTGGAAGGGACTAGTCGTATTTACTGTATTCGACTTGTTATATGCATCAAGGCTTTTAATACTCTTACCCAAAAGTAAGCAATGAAATCTAATCTTGCTAAGACAATGTCTTATATTCACTTTGGAGCATAGTAATATGTTTGTTGTGAAGTTCGATGTTTAGATTAAGTTATCAATATTCTAGGGAAGAGATATGAAGAACAAGAGTGTGTTTTTAAGCGTTGCGATGGTCATGTTATCGGCTCAAGCAAATGCATCTAGCGCGAATCATGAAGCTGTTTCAGATGGAGTTATCGCCGAACAAAGAGCGAACCTTTCTGAAAATACTCAAGGGAAAGGTTTTGGACCGCAAGCCCCACGAGATTTGGACTCTTTAAAGGGAACTAACGCCCGCCTGTTTTCGGATGCGCCAGATTCAACAGCAATGAACTTATGTAATATTCACTTTCACAAGAACGCCGAGCATAAAGGGGGTGAGTTTACTCAATACGCTGGCAATGGTGATGGAAAGGGCTTCCAAAGTGGTTTCAAATACACAGGTAAGCTAAGTGCGGCTGAACTTAATCCATTTGATCAAAAGGTTTGTCCAAGTGATCATGGTTCTCTTCACTCGGGAGATACTATTGAGGTGCATTACGTGTATTCAACGGCGCAAGTTGAACCGGGTGAAACATTGGGCGCTTGTTTTAACGATGCGATTACCAATCCACAATTGCGTGTTGAAACTCAAGTCTATGTATTAGTTAATGACGACAAAGCTCTCGACTTCGAAGCATTAGCGAAACACTCTAAAGTCAACGGTTTAAACCAAGCCCCGAACATTCCACAAAATACGGGCTCAGCGATTCAATACGCAGGCTCTACAACGGGCCCTGGCTACAATGAACAAGGTTCACCGTTCCAAGTAACATGGAGCGTGAGACCACAAGTAGCGAAAGTAAACATTGCGACGGTTGGCAGCTGGTGTGAAGGCAATGACTTCAACGAAGATCACGCGCATGGTGTGAGAAACATAGTTGTAAACCCAGAGTTGTTGTCACCAATAGCGAACTAATCTTGTTACGTTGATTTGTAATCAATATTTTTCAAAGGCGAGCCACTAGGTTCGCCTTTTTTGTGTCTTAACGAAAAACGCTCAGTTTCAGTTTCAGTTTCAGTTTCAGCTTTAGGCTTAGGCTTAGGCTTAGCGGGGAAATTACGTGTGACACTTATTCTAAACATGAGTTGTGTTAAACGTGCTTAGTCAAAAACGTTCTTTACCCGAATCGAAGCTCCATGATACGTTCATGATCAATTATGTTGGGTTATAGATAAGGACAGTCCAATGTCATTAGAAGGTGCGATTACATTCTTTATTGCCATGTTTATATTTGGTATTACTCCGGGGCCTGGCGTGTTTGCCATTTTAGCTCGTGGCATGGTTAACGGTTGGCGAAAGTGCATCACTCTCTCGTTGGGGATGATATGCAGTGATCTTATCTATCTTGCGCTTGCCTGTTTTGGTCTCGCGACGATTGCTGAGAACTGGTCGTTTGCTTTTGAGGTAATTCGCTACGTTGGTGCGGCTTATTTGATTTACTTAGGCTACAAGATGTTTAAGAGCCTACCGGAAGTGCAAGGCTCAGCGGAGCTCGCTGCCAAACAAAGTCAGAAATCGGAACTCGCCAGTTTCGCACAAGGCTTTTTGATCTCAGCATCAAACCCTAAAGTGATTCTCTTTTATATTTCATTTTTGCCGACCTTCGTCGACCTGACTGTTTTGCGCTCACAAGACATCGTCTTGGTTTCTGTTTTGGCGGCTGTTGCGCTGATGTCTGGTTTAATGCTCATTGCAATGGGCGCGGGCAGAATGGCCAGTTTACTTAAAACGCCACGTGCACATAAAAGGTTGAACCAAAGTGCTGGTGGAATAATGATTGCGGCTGGCTCATATTTGGCGATAAATCGATAAACACGACTTTTTAAGCACGACTCTTTAAACAAGAAGGCGAACCGAATGGCTCGCCTTTTTTGTTAGAGAGAAATGGACTATGTGCTTGTAAAAACAATTCTTATAAAAAGCGAGCGCTTATAAATACGGTTCATTTGCTAAATCTAAGCATCTACAAAAATCACTTCACCGGTAATGAAGCCATCGACAGAACGCTCGAAGGCTTTACCAACTAATTTGCTCGGTACAGGTTCAAAGCCTGGCATCATTTCACCGTAAACATCCCATGCTTCAGCAAGAACCGTTGGGTTGATTACATTGATACGTGTGTTTCTTGGCATTTCATAAGCGACAGTCTTAACGAAGGTATCAATTGCGCCGCTGGTGGTTGCGTCAGCAATAGCGAAAGGGATTGGTTTAACGTTCAATATGCCACTAATCAGCGTAAATGAACCACCGTCACCGATGTACTTTTGGCCGATACGAACAAGGTTAATTTGTCCCATCATTTTGCTCATTACTGTAGTCATCCACTGTTCTTCCGTCATATCTGCAAAGGTATTGTATTCGCAAAGGCCGACGGTGTTCACAACCGCATCAAAGTGTCCCACTTTCTTGTAAAGCGCCTCAATTGATTGTAGGTCAGTGATGTCAACAATATGGTCGACATCGCCAGAGCGACCCGCAGTGATAACGTTATGATTGCCTAAGCCCATTAATGCTGCTTGACCCATCTTGCCACGTGCGCCAATTAGAATGATTGTTTTCATGTTGTTCTCCGATCTGTATATGTTTCGATGGAAGAACTTTAACCAAATAGCTAAACAAGTAGAAACAAAGCTTAGTTGTGAGTGTTACTGGTTTTACTTGTTGAGTGTTACACTGATATGGAATCCAACTTCACCGAAGCGAGTGCGTGTGAGCAAACTAGACCGATTAGACATAAAGCAACTTAGAGTTTTCCAAGCTTTAATCCGTGAAGAGAACGCGTCTAAAGCTGCGAATCAATTGGGGCTGACCCAGCAAGCTGTTAGTGAGCATTTGAAGAAGCTGCGAGAAGTGTTCGACGATAGGCTGTTTGTGAGAAAAACCAACGGCTTTGTTCCGACCACCTTCGCACAAGAGTTATCTGTTGGTGTTGATCGTTTACTGATCGATTTCAATTTGTTGTTATCTAGAACAAATTTCATACCAGAGAAAGCTAACGGGACGTTTGTGATTGCGGCGACGGATTATGCCCAGCAGATCATCCTACCAAGCTTAATTGCAAAGCTAAGGGAGCAAGCGCCAGAGTTAAAGTTGATTGTGCGTGACTTCGAAATCGACAATCTGCACGAGCTAATGGAAAGCGGCAAGGTTAACTTAGCGATCGCGTTTCCGGACTACATTCCAAGCAGCTACAAAGTAATCACGCTGTTTGAAGAGCACCATGTGTGTGTTGCATCACCTCATTCTTCAATAGCACAAATCACGCCTTCATTAGAGGAGGTGGCGACCTATCCAACCATTATTGCTTCACCATCGCGTCCAAACTTCAAAGGGTCGATTGATGAATGGTTCGGTCAGTTTGGGCTAAAGCGTAACGTGGTGGTATCTGCACCGTGTTTCTCTATCGTACCTATGTATTTAAACACTACTGACTCTATTGCTTTCTTACCATCAAGGGCAATCGAAGGGCTGAACTTGGTGACTATTCCAATGGAACAATCACCCGAGAGTTTTGATGTGATAGCCGCATGGCACCCAAGGTATAACGATGATCCGCTACAAAAATGGGTGACGTCTTTGTTAGAAGTCGATTAATGGGAAGAGTGTTTTTGTATCGCAGCGAACTAAAGAAGGCTCTTATTGGGCTGTCTATGTGATTAGGTTAGATTAGGTATATCGACCTGAACCGCCGCTACTTTAATTGGTGTTCTTGCACTTATTTGTTCATCGACATTTTTTTCTTCTAACCTGAACTCCAACTACTTGATTTCCAGTTAATTGACCTTTATTGAAGAATTTTACGTGTTGCATAAACGTGATCAATATATGTTTTTTGTATTCTTCGGCTAAAGTTATCGGGCTTTTTACAGATAAAGGAATAGAGGCGAGCTCTAACACGAGATAAAACGTGCGAGCTTTGGTTTCGCTTTTTGAAACCTTTAGAGAACTTTTAACAAACTTGCGTCGAGACAACCTAAATGAAGAAAACAATCCTATTTGCCGTTTTTATTATGTTTGGCATTGCCGTCGCTGCGAGTATGGCGTCAACTTATTTCATTTCAAGCGAAAAAATTGATGAGATAATATTGAACAAATCTCAAGTTCAAGCTGAATTTTTGGCTGGGAATGCTGGGTATATCTTAGAGAATTCGGACAATCCAGTTCAAGATTTACAAAAGCTGGTGGGCGAGCTGAAACAGCGGTCTGATGTCACTTATGCCATTGTTATCGATAGTAACGTAAGTGCTATTGCTCACAGCGATAAAAATAAACTTAATAAGGTTTACGAAGATAGCTATACCGTTAAAGGTGCAACCCAAGGCGTACAACAGTATTCAAAATGGTACGCTGATGTTCAAAAAGTATGGGTGTTTGACATCATGGCACCTATCTACGTCAACGGTGAGCTGTACGGCACCTTTGATATCGGCATTCCTATCACAGAGGTTAGCCAAGCAACGAATGGCATTATTAGCTACCAGCTCGCTTCAATGGTTTTCATTTTTGTTGTTTGTCTCGTTGTTCTATCACTTCTTCTTAGTAAACTGATGCAACCTCTCTTGGTATTGAAAAATACATTGCATGATATTTCTGAAGGCGATGGTGATCTCTCAGTACGTTTGCCAATCAAAGGGAATGACGAAGTTGCTCAAATCTCATCGGCTTTCAATGTGTTCGTTGGCAAGGTGCACGAGATAATTACGCAAACAGTGAATACGGGTGTCGAATTAAATAAGACCGCTATTGGGCTTCGTGAACAGTCGCAGCAAGCATTGCAAAGAGGGCAAGAACAGAACGAACAAACTATGTTGGTCGTGACGTCTATGAATGAAATGATTGCCACGGTTAATGAAATTGCATCTAGCGCGGCTGGTGCTGCAAGCGCGGCAAACATGGCAGCGAGTGAAACTCAAGAAGGTCATAAGACGATTGAGAAGACCACGACTTCAATCTCGAACCTTGAAGCCGAAATGAATAGTGCTTCTGACATCATTGTGAGCCTTGCTGAAAATACTCAGTCGATCGGTACTATTCTTGACGTTATTCGAGGTATCTCTGAGCAAACGAACTTGCTGGCACTTAATGCTGCAATTGAAGCTGCACGTGCTGGTGAAGCTGGCCGAGGCTTTGCTGTCGTTGCTGATGAAGTTCGTAACCTAGCGACAAAAACAGCACAATCTACCGATGAAATTGACACTATGATCAACCAACTTCAAACCGAAGCTAAGAACGCTGTTAGTTCGATGAGTAATAGTAAGAGCTTAATTGAAGAGGGTACGACTGAAACTGAAATGGCTCGCCAAGCTTTGGAAAAAATTTCCACGCAAGTATTAGCTATTCTCGATATTAACACGCAAGTCGCAACGGCAACGGAGCAGCAATCAGCGGTAGCGAATGAAATTAATATGAACATGGATACGGTTAATAGCTCAGTCAAAAACGGTTTGAGCGCAAGTGAGAAATTAGAGCAATCAAGTCAGCAGCTGGCAGAGTTGTCACAAGTTCTCGATCGTTATGTCGGTTCATTTAAAATCTAGACTTCCCAACATATCTCTTTAAGAGATGTGTGAGTCTCCAGTTATTTAATAGCGCTTATGTCATACATGAGCGCTATTTTTTTGCGACATGCCGACGCAGATACTCCGATAGAGCGCAACAGAAATGAAGAATGTACCTGCAGTGTAATATCGACAATTTAGCTCATTCAAAACAACGCGATCAAATAAGACAGCGACAACAAGGTGCTAATTTTCATCCTCCCATGCGCAAGGTCTAAAAATCGACTAAACAACAGCTCTGACGTGACACATAAGGTGTTCCGCATCTCATCACGATGTATAGTTATTGATAATTCATTCAGTAATTGTATCTGTAGCTGTCAGTTGATGTGGGTGTTATGAAGAAAAACGGATTTACTTTAATGGAATTAATCATTGTGATCGTGATACTCGGAGTATTGGCCGTTACCGCTGCCCCGAGGTTTCTCAATATTCAAGAGTCAGCAAGAGAAGCGGTACTAGAGGGGGTTGCTGGTGCTATGGAAGGCGTTATCACGCAGGTGACTTCTAAAGCCATTATTGTTGGACTTAACCCGGACGCAGCAAACCCAGGTGACCAGAGCAACTATGTGATTGACTTTGGTATTGGTAGCGTTGAAGTCGATTGGGGAACGCTATGTCCTGAAAGTCAAGGGGAGTCCGGAGACAAATTAAAAATGCTCGATTTCCTCACATTGTCAGATGATGACAGTATTATCTCAGATTATGGAAATAGACATACGGTAGTCGGATACAATCAACCTTTTAGCGACGCAGACCTGAACAGCAATAACATTACCGACGATGCCTTACCTTCGGGTTGTTATGTTATCTATGATTCTTTTGGCGGCAGGACAAGTGGAGACACATGTCCAGTAGATGGTTGTGAGTGTACAGTTCGTGTTATGAACGATGAGTGTTAAACCAAGCACATCATCTGGTTTATAGAAATTCAATAAAAAAGCGCGTTATTGCCGAGTAGCAATAACGCGCTTTTTTGTATTAGCTTAATGATTTGTCTTAGTTTACCAATGGAGCACTTGCTGGTGGCAAGTCACGCTTCTTAATCACGTATCGCAAGCGAATTAACATCAGCGTCGCTGAAACACTCAAGCCCGTTAGGATACCAATCCAAAAGCCTTCTTCACCCATTGCTGGAACAATATGGTCTGTTAGTCCTAGCACCATGCCGAGTGGCAGTGCCAAGCCCCAATATGAAGCGATGGCTAAGATCATTGGGATCTTAGTATCTTTATAACCACGTAATGCACCGTTAGCGGATGTTTGTAATGCATCGCTGAATTGGTACATCGCCGTAAAGGTTAACAACACCGCTGCCGTAGCGCTTATTGCAGGGTCGGTGGTGTAAAGCCTGATTATCCATTCAGGGAACAGTAGGAACATAGCCACTGAAAGAAGCGAGATTAAAGCTGCAACCAAGATACCGACTTTGCTACGTTCAATCGCGCCAAGTTCGTCTTTTTCACCCAAAGCGTGCCCAACACGAATTGTAATGCCAAATGATATACTCATTGGAATCACGTATGTCAGGCTCGATATATTCAGAGCAATTTGCGCCGCTGCCACGTTCTCTGCACCAATACGACCAATCATCAGAGCGATTACCGCAAAGATACTGCCACATACCGCAATGTTCATCCCGATAGGTAAACCTAACCTTAGAAGGTGAAGCATCTCTTTTGCTTTTGGTTTTGCATCGGCAAAGCTAATAATGGTCTTGTAGTGGTGATGACCTTTAATGTAGGAATACAGCATTCCCGACATTAACCAATACACCAAACTTGTTGCCCAACCACAACCTACAGCGCCCATTTCAGGGAAGCCGAACTTTCCGTAGATAAGTACGTAGTTGACCGGAATATTCACCAACAACCCAACCACAGAAATGATCATTGGTACTTTGGTATTGTTCATCCCTTCACAGAAGCCGTTCAAAGTGTAGAACAGGGCAATACCAGGCACACCAAAGGCTAGGGCAAAGGCATAATCGCTACCAATAGGGATGATCTCAGCGGCTACACCAATCCATTCTAAGATCGGTTTAGCACTCACCAAATAAGCGATAAGCAGTACACTCGCGATTAATGCTAACCAAACCATCTGGAAGAATTCAACAGAGATACTTTGAAAGTCACGTGCGCCGCGGTGGTAAGCGACAACAGGCGTTAACGCCATAATCACACCACGTAGAAGAAGTAACACTGGGATCCAAAGGCTGGTGCCAAGTGCAATAGCGGCGAGGTCGGCAGGGCTTACTTGGCCAGCCATTGTCGTATCGACAAATCCCATCGCTTGGGTCGCTATTTGAGTCAAAATGATTGGAATCGAAAGATGCATAAGTGCACCCGATTCACGAGTAAAAGGACGAAATTTCGTTAGCATGGAAGTTCACAACACCAATATAAATACACGAATGATGGCAGGATGGCCGGTGTGTATTTTAGGATGTGCCCTGTTGGGCGGGCGACAATATAAACACCTTACCGTATAGGGTCAAGCATTGGATTTATAGAGTTTAACTAGCTTTGAGATACCGGTGAGTTCTGATGGTTAGAATACAACTCTAACGTACGTAAGTAATTGATTTATCGAGAATAATAATAGACAGATAAATTCAATATTTGCCACGCTTATCACTAAGATGAAGGTATAAGTGATTGTTATGAAAAGACAAAGGCTAGTACAATTGATGGCATAGAGAATAGATAGAAAGATTCTGGATTTAAATGCAGAATTTTTTCGGTCTAAGAACTGTTAGCCATCTCATGGAACGAGGTACTCATGATAAAATTGGTTTGGCTTTTAGTGAGATTCGCAATAGTGTGTTTACTACTAGGAGTAATTATCGGTGTTTTAATATTGACCAATAGTTCGACTCCGAGATTCTTCTCCTTAGAAGTAGATGTCATTGTTTGTATTAGCATATTCTGGTGTGTTGTTGCGTATATATTGGTTCGGTTTGAAACCACGAAAGAAGCCGGAAAGTTTTTGTTCGTAAGCATACTAGGTGCGCTGGTTCTCTTAATGTACATCAAAGAACATTTCTGGTTTCAAGATATGAGAATCCATTCTTGGACAGCATTTTTAACGGTCATATTTGCGATCTCATTATTGTTCTTCGTCTTACCTCATCGGCATTTAAAACCATTATTATTCCTTTTACCTGTATCGGCATGTTCTTGGTTTTTAGTATGGGTGGGTTATAGACCTGCTAGCTTGGTTATTGCGATACTGGGAGCTAAAGGGAAACTACCAGAAGAGAACATAAACAAAGTCATTGAGCTTATGCCAGAGATTTTTCTAAGTTGTTTAACTTCGGGTGTTTTTATGGTTTTTTTAATTATGCCTTTTTATATTTTTGCAAGGTGGGGGCATGACCCGAAAGGCACCTACCAAAGCCATACAAAGCGTTTAAGAGGGATTCGCAACGCTCGGCATTTTTAAGTTTAGTGTTTACGGCGCAATGGGTTTAGTTCTGTAGCCTGTGTTGCTCACTACTTAACACGGCTACATGGGTTCCCCTGGTTGTCAAACAACCGCTAAACTTATGTTGATGGGTTTGACTGCTGCTCTACATTCTGCATACTTATCGACGATTCGCATACGTCGTGGCTCTGATGACTTTGCGCGACTGCGGTGTCTATTCGTTAGATGACATCTAGTGTGTCCGCCGCATTAACAGGTTTTCTGTGAGTGGCCTTAACCTATTGCCATAATTAAAATCTTTAATGACCCGGTGGGTTTAACTCTTTATGATACTTAGGTCTGTACTTAAACAGTATAGTTCTCCTATTCTGTTTGATTGTGTAAAAGCGACCCTACGGGAATAATTGGAGGATGTGTCTATGACTTGTCTTAAGTGCCGAGAAAAAAGTGTTACTGATTTTTGTGTCAAAGTGCCTAAAAAATTTCTGTGGTTTTCATGGTATGGATATCAAAGACAGGCCTTATGTCGAGAACATTTATTATTGGAATATCGAAAGTCATTCACTACGTCACAAGCGCGATTGGTTGTCTTCTACCCCGACTTTGAATACAAAAGAAAAGGTCTCTATCAATACCTTTCGACTCCATTGCGTGAATTTGAAGAGTTTGCCCTTCACGATAATAAACAAGGGGAAAGAAAAGAAGATTTAATCGTTCTGAAAGAGACCTTTCGAAAACTACGTGGGTTTTGCGAGAAATGCGGCAAACCGGCACAGGTTGCTTTTTTTTGCACTGGTTCTTTTGCATGGGAACAAAAACCCTTTTCACCATGCACGACAAGTGATCAGGTAATCATTTCTTCTATCTGTGCGCAGCCTGAAATTCTGTGTATGCAGTGCTGTTATTCGCAGGTTGAACCCTCATTATCCGCATGCGACTTAAAGCGAATTGGTGGAATTCACTCTCTTCCTCAACATGGAGAGCATTGTTTAATTGGGGTTGAAGAATAAAACATGGTTATATTTTGCAGAGCCGATTAAAGATAGGGCACACAAATATTACATACTAGTTCTGTTTTTGGTTGTCTCTAAGGCACTGTCGAAAGCGTCCCTTAAGGGCTCAACTCAAATTTATTGCCACAACGCCACCAGAAACACCAAAAGCCCAATCCCAAGCGTGACCTTTAGAAGTAAGCCAAGAGGGGCTCCACCTTTTGGCGCTTTGTTACAACATCCCATAATCCTTTCCTCATTCATCGTTGGATTCATTTCACCTTAAACCTTTCCCTTACGGTAAGGTCAATGCATTTGTTTACCTCGAATTTCGGACAACAAAAAAGGCGAACCGTTTGGTTCGCCTTTTGTTATGTTTCGCTGCTTAGCGCCGCTACGAATTAGTCTTCGTAGTTGTCGATGCTTGGGCAAGAACAGATTAGGTTACGGTCGCCGTATACGTTGTCTACACGGTTAACAGTTGGCCAGTACTTCGAGTTCTTCGTTGCTTTTGATGGGAAGCAAGCAAGTTCGCGAGAGTAAGGGCGATCCCATTCTGCGCCTGAAATGTCAACTTGTGTGTGTGGTGCGTTCACTAGAGGGTTGTTGTCTAGTGGCCATTCACCGGCTTTCACTGCTGCCATTTCGTGACGGATTGCGATCATCGCTTCACAGAAACGGTCTAGCTCTTCTAAATCTTCTGATTCAGTTGGTTCTACCATTAATGTGCCAGCTACTGGGAAAGACATAGTAGGCGCGTGGAAACCGAAGTCCATTAGACGCTTAGCAATATCTTCTTCGCTGATGCCTGTGTCTTCTTTAAGTGGACG
The DNA here is from genome assembly GCF_021728315.1 of Vibrio sp. L5-1. Taxonomy (NCBI): domain Bacteria; kingdom Pseudomonadati; phylum Pseudomonadota; class Gammaproteobacteria; order Vibrionales; family Vibrionaceae; genus Vibrio; species Vibrio sp. L5-1. The sequence continues at coordinate 144,044 of NZ_JAKKCQ010000001.1, forward strand.
AATATCGATAATACATTCGTGCGCTACGCGGCCGTTAGTGCCACGGTAAAGAACAGGGTAGTGAGGACGTAGTTTTTCCATCACGTAGTTCGCGTTCAGAATCGCTACTTTCGTTGCGTCCGTTAAGCCAGGTTCGCCCATCATTGCGATGTAAGCCCAAGAGATAGGTAGGATTGAAGCACTACCTAGATCTGCAGCTGATACCGCGTAATCTGAACCTTGTACACCGTTCTCGATGTGACCTGGTAGGAAAGGTGCTAGGTGCGATTTAACGCCGATAGGACCCATACCCGGACCGCCACCACCGTGTGGGATACAGAATGTTTTGTGCAGGTTCAAGTGAGATACGTCTGAACCGATGAAGCCAGGTGAAGTTAAGCCTACTTGAGCGTTCATGTTCGCGCCGTCTAGGTAAACCTGACCGCCCGCTGCGTGTACTTGTTCACACACTTCTTTCACTTGCTCTTCGTATACGCCGTGCGTAGAAGGGTAAGTGATCATGATGCTTGATAGGTTTTCTTTGTGCTTCTCGATTTTCGCTGCTAGGTCTGTCATGTCGATGTTGCCATCTTCATCACACTTAACAACCACTACCTTCATAGAAACCATTGATGCTGTTGCAGGGTTAGTACCGTGCGCAGAGCTTGGAATCAGACAAACGTTACGGTGAGCTTCACCGCGGCTTGCGTGGTAACGTTGAATCGCGATTAGACCTGCGTATTCACCAGATGCACCAGAGTTAGGCTGTAGTGAGAAATCGTCGTAACCAGTGATTTCACATAGCTTCTCTTTAAGATCTTTTGCTAGTGCCGTGTAACCAGCCGCTTGCTCTAGAGGTGCGAATGGGTGAATTGAACCAAACTCAGGCCATGTTACTGGGATCATCTCAGCAGCAGCGTTCAGCTTCATCGTACAGCTACCCAGTGGGATCATGCCGTGCGTTAGTGAGAAGTCTTTGTTCTCAAGCTGTTTTAAGTAACGCATCATTTGCGTTTCGCTGTGGTGCGTATTGAATACTGGGTGAGTTAGGAACTCTGATTCACGACGGCAGTTTTCTGGAATTGCTGCAAACTCGTTTGATGCAATGTCAGAAGATAGTGCTTGAATGTCTTCTTTCACGTCGAAGATTGCGAACAGTGCGTTCACGTCGTCGATCGTTGTTGTTTCATCTAAGCTGATACCGATTTTACCAACAAGTCGACGAAGGTTGATGTCTGCTGCTTGCGCTTTCGCGTACAGTGCATCTGTCTTGTCTTCTGTGTTCAGCGTAATAGTATCAAAGAAGCTGTTGTTCGTTAGCTCGTAACCCGCTTTAGTCAGGCCAGCCGCTAGGATAGCTGTCATGTGGTGTGTACGACGAGCAATAGTACGTAGGCCTTCTGCACCGTGGTAAACCGCGTAGAAAGACGCCATGTTTGCTAGAAGTGCTTGAGCTGTACAGATGTTTGATGTCGCTTTCTCGCGGCGGATGTGTTGCTCACGAGTTTGCATTGCCATACGTAGCGCTTGGTTACCGTGAGTATCGATAGATACACCGATTACACGACCTGGCATTGTACGCTTATGCTTTTCACGAGTACCCATGAATGCAGCGTGTGGACCGCCGTAACCCATAGGAACGCCGAAACGTTGCGCGCTGCCGATTACTACGTCTGCGCCCATTTCACCAGCAGGCTTAAGTAGAGCAGAAGCAAGTAGATCAGTAGCAACCGTTACAAGTGTTTTGTTTGCTTGAGCTTTAGCAATGATGTCTGTTAGGTCTCGAACTTCACCCGTTGTACTAGGGTATTGAAGAAGCGCACCAAATACGTCTTGCTCTGGCAGTGTTTCAAGAGCGCCAACCATTACTTCAAAACCGATGTACTCAGCACGAGTTTTAACAACTTCTAGTGTTTGAGGGTGAACATCGTCAGCAACGAAGAATACTTTGCTCTTGCTTTTACCAGCACGTTTACACAGTGTCATCGCTTCGCCAGCCGCTGTCGCTTCATCAAGAAGGGATGCGTTTGCGATTTCCATACCGGTTAGGTCCATTACCATTTGTTGGTAATTGAGTAGAGCTTCAAGACGACCTTGAGAAATCTCTGGTTGGTATGGTGTGTAAGCTGTGTACCAGCCTGGGTTCTCTAAAACGTTACGTAGAATAACGTTTGGAGTGAATGTGTTGTAGTAGCCTTGGCCAATGAAAGTACGTTTCACTTGGTTTAGGTTAGCGATCTCTTTAAGAGAGGTCAGCATGTCCATTTCGCTCAGTGGCGCGGCAAGTGTCATTGGTTTTTCAAGACGGATTTGTGCAGGAACCGTTTCGTCGATCAGTGCGTCTAAGCTAGTCGCGTTGATCGCTTCAAGCATTTTTTGCTGGTCTGCTTTATTAGGGCCGTTATGACGAGCAACAAACTCGTTTTGAGTACCCAAGTCTTTCAGTAATTGGCTTTGAAGTAATTCAGTCATGATATGTTCTACTTTCTCTCTGGAGCCGTGAGCTAGCCCCTAAAATTAAGCTGCTCACAAGAGCAGCTTTATCGTAATGAGGTTACCTATTAGTCTTCTTCTACAGAGCTTAGGTATTCTTCCGCATCTTTAAGGTTGTTTAGTTCAGACGCATCAGACATCTTCACTTTAACAATCCAACCACCTTCATAAGATTCTTCGTTAATTAACTCTGGGCTATCTTCTAATTCTTCGTTGATTTCTACGATTTCGCCAGAGATTGGTGCGTAGATATCAGAAGCGGCTTTCACTGACTCAACGAGAGAAAAGCTTTCGCCAGCTTCAATTTCGTCTCCAGTGTCAGGCAGGTCAACAAACACAACGTCACCTAGTAGCTCTTGAGCGTGCTCAGAAATACCGATAGTTACAGTACCGTCACCGTTGTCTTTTACCCACTCGTGGCTGTCTGCAAACTTTAGTGTATTGTCCATTGCTTATTCTCCAAAAATTTATGAGGTTTTAATTTAAATCTTAAAAACGGTTTAACGGTAAAGAGGGAAGCGCTTGCAAAGCTCTTTAACTTGCTTGCGAACACGTTGCTCAACTTCAGCGTTGCCTTCAGGGCTTTCAACTAGGCCATCAAGTACATCGCCGATCCATTCACCGATAAGTTTGAATTCTTCAGTGCCAAAACCACGAGTGGTTCCAGCTGGCGTGCCTAAACGGATACCAGAAGTAATCATAGGCTTCTCTGTATCGAATGGTATGCCATTTTTGTTACATGTGATCCCAGCACGCTCTAACGCTTCTTCTGTTACGTTACCTTTCAAGCCTTTAGGGCGAAGGTCAACCAGCATTAGGTGCGTGTCTGTTCCGCCTGTCACAATGTCACAACCGCGAGTTTGCAACACTTCAGCGAGAACTTTTGCGTTATCGATCACTGAATCAATATAAGTATTAAATTCTGGGCCAAGAGCTTCGCCAAACGCGACTGCTTTCGCTGCGATAACGTGCATTAGTGGGCCGCCTTGTAGGCCTGGGAACACTGCAGAGTTAATCTTTTTGTTGATGTCTTCGTGGTTAGTCAGAATCATGCCGCCGCGTGGGCCGCGAAGTGTTTTGTGCGTTGTTGTGGTTACAACGTGTGCGTGTGGTAGTGGGCTCGGGTGAGCACCTGTCGCGATAAGACCCGCGATGTGTGCCATATCGACCATTAGGATAGCGCCAACTTCGTCAGCAATTTCGCGGAACTTAGCGAAATCAATAACGCGTGGGATAGCACTACCACCAGCAATAATCATTTTAGGTTGGCTTTCGATAGCTAAAGCACGAACTGCTTCGTAATCGATTTCTAGAGTATCGCGGTCTACGCCATATTGAACTGCGTTGAACCACTTACCAGACATTGCAGGGCGCGCACCGTGTGTAAGGTGGCCACCAGCGTCAAGGGACATACCTAGGATCGTGTCGCCAGGTTGAAGTAGGGCAAGTTTAACTGCGCCGTTTGCTTGAGCGCCAGAGTGAGGCTGTACGTTTACGTATTCACATTTGAACAGCTGCTTAGCTCGTTCAATCGCGATAGCTTCAACGGTATCTACGTGCTCACAACCACCGTAGTAGCGACGGCCTGGGTAGCCTTCAGCGTATTTGTTGGTTAGGCAAGTGCCTTGAGCTTGCATTACTGCTTTAGAAACGATGTTCTCAGAAGCAATAAGTTCGATTTGTTCGTTTTGACGAGTGTTCTCTGCTTGGATTCCAGCAAATACTGCGTCGTCAGTACCAGATAAGTTCGTAGTGAAAAAACTGTCTAAGCTATGGTTTTGGTAAGCGTTCATTGTCGAGACCTTTCATTAAGCTAATGGTGATTGTTTTTATAGTCCATTAGGTCTTAAGTTGATTTCTGCATCGGTATCGTTTGCGCTATATAGGTATAGATAAACGTGAATTGCGTTATAAATATACTCTTACAGCGTCTAAGCGATCGTTGTAGGGTCAATGCAGCACGAATTGTTTCCCAAAAGTTCGGGTAAAAAACAGCTCTTACAAATGTTAAATCTATCATTTGCTGCAAGCTGAAGTAGCATCTCTTCATCTAACAAGTCGATAACATAGCTCCGATAAAATCAATTTTCAACAAAAATTTCCAATAGGAAACAACTTTTCTTGTTTTGCTACGGGGAGCACGCTTTATTTCTCTGTGTGCTCTTTCATCAACAAAGCGCTTCATGCAACAATGAAATTAATAGACAGGAAGCAAGAAATTAATGAGGGACCTATGTCAGAAGACATTTATGATGAGTACCCATCTTTAACGTTGGCGAAGGAAACGTTAGACCAGAATATTGAACCACTTAGGCTTGGCCAGCGCATTAAAGATATCCGCGGCAAGCTTGGGATTACGCTAGAAGAAGCAAGTCAAAGAACAGGTTTAGCGCGTTCTACGCTCAGCAAAATTGAGAACGAACAAATCTCGCCAACCTTTCAGGCCATGCAAAAACTGGCGATGGGTTTGCAAATTGATATGCCTCAACTCTTTGAACCGCCAAGAAAAAAAGTTGCAACAGGACGTCGTGACTTAACCAAGGCTGGCCAAGGTAAACCACACCCAACACCGACTTATGAGCATGAACTGCTTGCCACAGAGCTTTCTAATAAGAAGATGATGCCGTTTAAGAGCCGCGTGAGAGCGCGTACTTTTGAAGAGTATAACGATTGGGTTCGCCACGACGGGGAAGAGTTCTTAATGATCATCTCTGGCGATGTGATGTTCTACTCAGAATTTTACGAACCCGTACCGATGAGTGAAGGTGATAGCATGTATTACGATGCCAATATGGGTCATATGCTTATCTCGACCAGTGCAGAAGACGCGCTCATTTTGTGGGTGACTGCAAAATAAATTAACAATCTTAGAATTTCTTATAGTGGATGCAAACGTTTGCTTTTGTTTCGAACGTTAGGCATTAGACGCGATATTGGTGTGATAATCATCAATATCGCGTTTTTGTATGTATCGAATAATTGTTTTTAAATTGTTAAATGTCACATTTTGAGCTGTTTGACTATTGTTAAGGGTGTAAAACTGACTCAGGCTTGTTTATTATAGTGAACACGGTTTACTCATGTTGATTGAAGTTTACTGAAGTGAATTCTTAGAAAGTGACTTGTAGAGCTTTTGTACAGCTAACCTGATTTATCAAGCTAACGATGTAAGCCTATATAAAAGACATCACTTTTTACTATCTACTGTTTCTAAGGTTAAGACGCCAAGGTTACTGACGCGAATACGCTGAGGTGACTAATGATGAAACTTATCGTTAGAAGCGACTCTAAATAGAGATATAAGCGGCAGACTCGATTTGGAAAGCCTGCAACGCTTCATGGAGAAGAAAATGACTCAAGAACACGCTAATCAAGACCTACTAACAACACCATTGCATGCACTTCACGTTGAAGAGGGTGCAAAAATGGTTCCTTTCGCTGGCTACGATATGCCAGTTCAGTACCCACTAGGTGTAAAGAAAGAGCACTTACACACTCGTGATGCTGCCGGTCTTTTTGATGTTTCTCACATGGGGCAACTTCGTCTTCATGGTGCGAACGCAGCTGCTGTCTTAGAATCTTTGGTTCCTGTAGATATTATTGACCTTCCTTCTGGTAAGCAGCGCTATGCGTTCTTTACTAATGAGCAGGGCGGCATTATGGATGATCTGATGGTTGCTAACCTAGGCGATCACCTGTTTGTTGTTGTGAACGCGGCTTGTAAGACACAAGATATCGACCATCTAACTGCGCACCTTCCAGCTGACGTAGAAATGGAAGTGATTGATGATCGTGCTCTATTAGCACTTCAAGGCCCTAAAGCGTCTGAAGTTCTTGCTCGTTTCCAACCAAGCGTTGCTGACATGCTGTTCATGGACGTTCAAAAAGTCGATATCGACGGCGTAGAGTGCATCGTAAGCCGCAGTGGTTATACCGGTGAAGACGGCTACGAAATCTCAGTACCGAACGATCACGCTGAAGCACTTGCTCGTAAACTAACATCAGAAGCAGAAGTAGAGTGGATTGGCCTTGGTGCTCGTGACTCACTTCGTCTTGAGTGTGGTCTATGTTTATACGGTCACGACCTAGACACAACGACAACACCAGTAGAAGCTAGCCTTCTATGGGGTATTCAAAAAGTTCGTCGTGCTGACGGTGAGCGTGCAGGCGGTTTCCCAGGCGCTGATATCATCCTTGAGCAAATCGCAACGAAAGATGTTCAACGTAAACGTGTCGGTCTAGTGGGTCAAACTAAAGCACCAGTACGTGAAGGTGCTGAATTGTTCGATGCTGAAGACAACAAGATTGGCGTTGTAACGAGCGGTACTGCGGGTCCTAACGCTGGCAAGCCTGTTTCTATGGCGTACGTTCGTACAGACCTAGCAGAAATTGGCACTGAAGTATTCGCTGACGTTCGTGGCAAGAAGCTACCAATGACAGTAGAAAAAATGCCTTTCGTACCTCAACGTTACTACCGTGGCTAATCTCTTTTAAGAGAAACCACTAAGCTAAATCAAAGCCTATTGTTTGCTTCTCTGTATTTGAGGGTGTTAACGGTAGGCTTTTTTGTTTTTCGCAACGTATAAAACTAAGGATGATTGGCTGAGATAAGTTGTCGATAAATCCGTTTATAAAATGAGAGATGTGGCCATATCGTTACAAATACTTACTATACTCAGGGTTACGCCGTGTTATGGTGTCCACATATCATTTTTATAAATAAGTCGTAGCGGTTACAAGGAGTTAACTATGAATGTGAACTATGCAGTGAGTCCGGTTCGTAAAGCCGTTTTAGGGCTTTTAGCGCCATTAATTTATACATCAAGTGTTATGGCGACGGAAAACTCGGTCGAAAGTACTCCTAATACGGGTGTAACACCTTATATCGTGAATGGTAGCAATGCTTCGGTCACTGAGTTTCCTTCGATGGCGAGCTTGTTCATTGATCGTATTGATTATGACGGTGTTTACTCTACAGGCCCTTACTGTGGAGCAACAATTTTAGATCCAACGCATATTCTGACGGCAGCACATTGTATTTACGGCAATGAAGAAGGGCAGTTATTTACGGTTGTCGTTCCTCAAATTGAAGATACTTCTCAGTTTCCTAATGGGAACATTCAAAAAGCGCGAGTCTCAGAAGTTTACTATCGCAGTGATTATTCAAATGCGTTGAGTGATCTATTACGCAATGATGTTGCTATTCTTAAGTTAGAAAGCGCACTTAATATCGATTCAGTTAACGATGTGGTTAAGCGTCCTTTCGATGAGAGTTACCGTGTTGGTGTTAATGACTTTGTTGCTGTTGGGCATGGTGATACACGATCAGGCTTTGACGGGACAACTTTGTTGCAGAAGGCTGACTTGAATTACGTAGACAACGCTACTTGTGCTTCAGCCTTTATTGATGGTTCAGCGTTAACTGATAATCAAATCTGCTTTGTTGGTGACAGGGCTACTTCTGGTTTGTACGGTGGTACGTGTCAAGGCGATTCAGGCGGCCCAGTGTATTGGAAAGATGGTGCTGATTACAGACAAGTTGGTATTACCAGCTTTGGACCAGATACTTGTGGTGGAAGTTCAACCGTAACGTCTGTATTTACGGAAATCCAAGACTATGAAGCTTGGATTGACAGTGTTATTGCTGGTACTGAAACCGCTAAGTTTGTTTCTACTGATGCTAAGCGAACAGCTTATGTGAATGCACGTACATCGACTGGCTCTGGTAGCAGTGGTGGTAGTGTTTCATTTGGTTTGCTAGGTATGCTGATGTTGTTCGCGGGTCTTAGAAAAACCGTGTTACGTTAGAACTTCAATGTTGTGAACAAGTCGACGCTGTATCTAACGATAGCGTCGACTTTTTTATGTCTGCAGGTTTAGCTGTTTAGTTATTTACTCGCTTAGTTGCTTAGTTGCTTAGTTCTACAACTGCTTTACGGCTGTACCTTTCCAGAATCTCGTCCATCTCTTTTATTGCATCGTTGATGCTTTTAATACCGCCTTGCGCGACATCTTTTTCATTTTGGTTCAACGCAGAAAAAGCCTGTCTTAATTCCTTGTCTTCCAACATGTTCCCGTGCAACAACACTTCTTTGTAAGTGAGTAGTCTATGCTGTACCGCGATAATTTGATTGCGGGTATTTTCTGATTCTAATGCGTGCTTTATGCAAGGAAATGCCAATGTATAGCGATTCGCAATTTCCAATTTGACGTCTTCATTATTCGCAATTTGCAATTTTTCTTATTTCCCAACACTTGAATATTCAAGTTTAGTAGCCTGTACGCTCACGACCGATCTAAGTGTCAAAGTTTATGAAACGTAACGTTTTTTAATAATCGAATAATATGCCTTTAATGGCGTATGTAAACCGTTGCGAGTCAATATGGTCTGCTTCTTGCTGAAATTAGGTCATAACTGTCTATTGAGGATAAGCTTATGTCACAAGAACCCATAATCATGGCGCTGATTGATCGCAGGAAGCTCGCCAATTTGTCCCAGGAAAAATTAGCCTCAAGTGCGGGAATGAGCTTAAAAACCTACCAACGAATCGAGCGTGGTGAAGCTGATATCAAAATGTCTCAGTATCGTTCGCTCACTAGGACGTTGAAAGTTACCGATTTGGATGTAGTACTGGATGTTGTTGGCGCATCACAAGCGACAGCGGAAGATGTAGCGGCGGTCAGTCGTTTACTGACCAGCGAAGAGCGCATGTTGTTAATCAAGCTGATTTTGTCGGTCAAAAAACAGCAGTAGAGTTCTGTTCAAGCAAATAGAGTTAGAGCGGTTGTTTCATGGGTGACATGAAACAATTATTCTACTCTTCCACGCAGTTGCTTGGTGGTGCTTCTTTGTTTCTTTCCTTCTAAACGTCTTTTCTGAGAGCCACGCGTCGGCTTAGTTGCTCGTCTTACTTTTTGAACTTTTGTTGCTTCCAAGATCAGTTCTTTCAAACGTACCAAAGCATCATCACGGTTTTGTTCTTGAGTTCTATACTGCTGCGCCTTAATGATAATCACACCATCTTTAGTAATGCGGCTATCTTTGTGTGCTAGCAGTTTCTCTTTATAGAAATCTGGCAGGGTGGAGTGCTTGATGTCAAAACGCAAATGTATCGCACTTGATACTTTATTGACGTTTTGGCCGCCTGCTCCTTGTGCTCTGATCGCAGTTAACTGGATTTCCCAGTCTTGAATTGAAACAGAGTTAGATATTTGTAACATAAACATCCATTTTGAACGGTAATATGGGGTCATGATACTGAATATTGGTTATGGTATCAGTAAGTTTCTCAAAGAGTGGTAGTAGTGATGAAAATAGATTTAACGGCGTATGAAGGGTTAATCTTTGACATGGATGGTACGTTGATCGATACAATGCCAGCACATGTAAAAGCGTGGCAGCAAACAGCTGATGAATTCGGTTTTCATTTTGAGGCATCTTGGCTGCACAGCTTAGGTGGCATGCCGAGTTACAAGATCGCCAGTGAAGTGAACAGTAAGTACGGTTTATCGCTCGACCCACAAGCAGTTTCTACGTTTAAGATGGCGTCGTTTGCGGCTATTGAAGATAAAGGGGACATTATCCCTTGTACTCATTCTCTGTTGTTAGAGCATTTAGGTAGCAAAAAGATTGCGGTTGGAACGGGCAGCCAGCGTAAAAGTGCCGAACAGTTGTTGGACAAAACAGATATCTTGAGCAAGCTCGATATCCTAGTGACAGCAACAGATGTTAATAATCACAAACCCAATCCAGATACCTTCTTAGATGCTTGTTTTGGTATGGGATTACAGCCAAAGCAGTGTGTTGTGTTTGAAGATACGAACTTAGGTAAACAAGCCGCTCATGCTGCGAAGATGGATTGTATTCTGGTGGTAGAAGGGAACAAGTTAGAGTTTTACCCGGCCCCAAGTTGATCGAGAGCCTAACAAGAGTGCTTGTACTATCTATTGTTAGGCTATTTCACTCATTTCTTTGTCTAGGAATAAGCATACATTGTTTCTTCCTGCTGCTTTAGCTTCGTATAACGCTAAATCAGCGCACTTGTAGTTCAGCGCTGGATCATTGGTGATGTTAGTAATGCCGCCACTCACAGTGACTACGTTATCGAGTTCAAGGCTGACAGCAATTCTCAGCCTGTTTAGAACGTATTCAGCTCCTTCCGTTGTAGTGTGAGGCAGAATAACACCAAACTCTTCGCCACCAATGCGAGCAACAAAATCTGTTTCACGGCATTCACGCTGAAGTACTTGAGCGACTGTTTGAATGACTCGATCACCGTAGTCGTGCCCAAATCTGTCGTTAATGCGTTTGAAGTAGTCAATATCCAAGATAGCTAAGCAAGATTGCTCGCGAGTAGGGTAACGATTAACACGAGAACACTCGTCACGAAGTTCAAGGTCAAACTTTCTTCGATTCCAGCAACCAGCTAGTGCGTCTTTTTCACTTAGATTTCTGAGCTTTTTTTCGAGTTCTTTGTGTTTACTAATATCGACAAAAGAAGCGACGTAAAACTGAATCACATCTTTCGAATCTTTGATGGTTTGGATTCGTAGTATTTCGGTAATCAATGAACCGTCTTTGCGACGATTTATCACTTCTCCCTCCCACATGCCTTTCTTCTGGATTACGCTCCACATCTTGATGTAGAACTCCTGATTATAGCGCCCAGAGGCAAACATCGATGGTTGGCGACCTTTTACTTCTTCCAGTTCGTAGCCACTGACTCGAGTAAATTCTTGGTTAACTTTAATGATTCGGTTATTTCTGTCGGTAATGACCAGTGCAGACATACCGTTCATTGCTGCTTTGGCCAGTTGGCTATCGATGCTGTTTTTTTTATGGTTACTGTTCCACAAAACAAAACCAGCAGAGATCATAGAAATTAGGAAAGATAAGGTGATGACCTGCACGAATATAGCTTGTTTTTCTTGTAGGTACTGGCTGCTGAACAGTTGGTTTTCAACATGAAGAACCAAATAAATTGGTCCTTCAAATTGCTTTATTTTAGGGCTGATATCTGAGTGGAAATACCAGTTTTTACCATCAAAGTAGCTAGAAGAGGTATTTTCTTGAATGGCTTTCCAAAGTTCAGGGTAAAGCTTCGCGTAGGTTTTATCTGAACGAGATTCAATAAGATGCCCAAACGATTCTTCGATATCCGGGCCCATGATGACATGTCCGGTCCTGTTAAGAATAACAGGGACGGCGGATGACGTACCGATTTGATAAAGAAGGCGGTCGTAGACCTCGAGCATATTCAGGTTAGCGATAAAGTAACCAATAATACGATCTTCTGATGCTACTGGTGTCATTATCCTTAGGGCTGGCATCAAAGGATGGACAACCTCACCATTTTCAATCTCTAAATCGATACCGTTGGAGCTTACGTCTCCAATCTTCAGTCGGTGGAGATCTTTAAAGTAGCTACGAGCTGATTTGTTCTGCAGTTTATTCTCAGGAACTATTGTCGCTTTATTGTTGTTGTAGTTGATACGGTAAACCTCGTTACCTTCTAGGTCGAGGTAGCGAAGTTGAGAATAGTATTGTTGTCCGCGAGCTAACATCACCCACAGATCTTGCAGAGCTTGTTTATGAACAATTGATGGTTCTTCAATTGCGCGAAGCAACGTTTGAGAGTCTGCGATGGAAGGAACAGAATTAGATATTTGCTCAACAATAACGGCCAGTTCGTGGAAGCTGTATTCGATTTGGTTTTGGCTAGACTGCTTAATATTTAGAGTATGCTGAGCATCAATTCTGTCAAGTTCAGAATTGATGTAGAGGGCAGGGACTAATCCTAGGGCAAATATGGTGCATAGAAATTGGCTGACTAGTTTTTTTATACTCGTATTCATCACTGTCCTCAAAGAATCAGCGCAATACTATATATTTTATGGGGTTTTTAATGTGATCTTAACCCAGAACTTAAAACAAGATTCGCATATAACTACGATTTTACTGCAACTTTTTGCATTCAAGCTTGATTGTCGAGCAATCACTTCGTTAGGAAATGATTGCTCAATATAGAACGCCGCTCTGAAACTTGAGCCCAATTAATCGCGATTAATTGCCGTTTATCTAGCTAAGAGCATCTAGCTTAGGCCGATAATATTTCCATTACTATCAATATCTAATGACATGAAAGCCGGTTTATCAGGTAAACCTGGCATGGTCATTACGTTGCCGCACAAAGCGTAGATGAAGCCGGCACCAGCACACAGTTTTAACTCTCTAACGGGTACGTCAAACTGAGTCGGTGCACCCTTTATTTGAGCTTCTGTTGAAATCGATAATGGCGTTTTTGCCAAACAAACCGATAGGTCGCCATAGCCGTGTTGGTTGAACTCAGTCAGTTGCTTTCTTGCCAGTGGTGATAGCGAAATACTTGCTGCGCCGTATCCGACTTCAGCGACTGCCATCAGTTTTTCTTCTAAGCTTTGCTCAGAGTAGTACAAAGGCTTAAATTTACTCTCTGTTTGGCATGCTTTTACCACGGCGTGAGCCAACTGAGTTGTACCTTCACCACCTTGACCAAAGGCTTCACTTACTTCAACGCTGACACTTGGGTCAAAGTCGGTGATCATTTGTTTCAAAGCATCGATCTCTTGAGCAGAATCTTGTGGGAATTGGTTAATTGCTACTACCGTTGGCACTTGGTATTGCTTAACATTGTTGATATGCCATTTAAGGTTTTCGAAGCCCGCGGCTAGGGCGTCTTGGTCATCATTAAAAATCGAATCCGGTAACGGAGTGCCTGGTCTTAAATCGTATAATCCAGAGTTGGCTTTTAATCCGCGTAATGTAGCTACAACAATTGCGCAATCGGGTTTTTTGTTCGATGCTTTCACCTTGATGTTACACGCCTTCTCAAACCCCATGTCAGAGCCGAAGCCGCCTTCAGTCACAACAAAATCACTCAGTTTGAGAGCAATCTTATCGGCAATAATTGAAGAGTTACCATGTGCAATGTTAGCGAAAGGCCCCGCGTGTATTAGGGTAGGAACGCCTTCAAGGGTTTGCATCAATGTAGGTTCAATAGAGTCCTTCATCGTTACTGTCATCGCGCCTGCAACGTTGAAGTCTTCTGCGGTTAATGGCGAACCTTGATTGTTGTATGCGAGTACGACACGGCCGATACGCTTGCGTAGGTCTTGTAGATCATCGGCAAGAGCGAGAATAGCCATCAGCTCTGAAGCGGCTGAGATATCAAAACCATCTTCGCGTTCAAGGCCGTTAATTGTTTTGTCTGCTTCGTTTTTGCCTACTGTGATCATGCGCAATGCGCGGTCATTGTGGTCGAGTACACGGCGCCACACGATTCTGCTTGGATCGATGTCTAATGATTTTAAGCCAGAGCGCGTTTCAAAGGCTTCTAATCCTTCACGCTGCTCGTGATACAAACGAGCGTCGATAGCGGCAGAGGCAAGGTTGTGAGCGGCTGTTACAGCATGAATATCACCGGTGAGGTGCAAGTTTAATTGTTCCATAGGGGCGACTTGAGAGTAACCACCACCGGCTGCGCCACCTTTAACACCAAAAACTGGGCCCATTGAAGGCTGGCGAATGCAGGCCATCGCAGATTGGTTAATCTTTGCGAGGCCTTGTGCTAATCCAATAGTAGTGACGGTTTTGCCTTCGCCAAGAGGTGTTGGTGTGATAGCGGTCACCACGACCAATTTACCATCTTGTTGGTTGGCGAGGCGTTCAAGTGATGTCAGAGACACTTTAGATTTGTATTGCCCTAATGGCTGATGTTCGTTGTGTTGCAGGCCAGCTTGTTTGGCAACTTCACTGATGTTTTTAAGGGGAGTAGAGCGACAAATATCAATATCAGACAGCATATTTGATCCTTATATCAGAACCGAAAGGTTGTACGTAAACGTTTGCGTGGCGATAGTACTGTATAAATTTGCCAAGTAAAGGCAAACCACACGAATTATGTGCTGGAAGATAACAGATCTAAAGAGTCATTGCGCGAGATCAAATGTTAAACGAGCAAAATATTCGATGTGACTACCTTCAGCTGCAGTTATATTAGTGCTGAATACAAAAAGGGCTGCATATAGCAGCCCTTCAGGAATGGAAAATCTAGCTGGTCATCAACTTTGATGAGTTAACAACCTGGCATGGTTGATTAACGATCCCAGTATGTTTCTTCTAAGCTATCTTCGCGTTCAGGTAGCGCACGAGAAAGGCGAGGAGAGTGCTGAGTTAGCACCTCATAGCTTACACGGTTTGCGTACTTACAAATTTGAGACAGTGAAGAGTAAGTTAAGCACGCGTGCTCGTGTTTCTCTGAATTCGGTACGTTCACGTGATGGTAACTGTTTGCTGCCATATCATGTAGAAGTGCCGAAAGCGCGCCATCACCAGCACCGTTTGTGTTTTTAATCTCAAGTGGGCCACCTAAGTAAGGGCCGATGTGAGAGTACACTTTTACTGGGTCTTTACAATCTTGCTTACGCATCGCGCGGCTGAATTCGTATTTGTTAAATTCAGGAATGTTACCCGGTAATAACGGTAGTGTTGTTTCGCGTTTCGCTGGCTCGTCAGTGTAGCCTGCCATGTATAAGCCGACAGGGCCTGCAGTGCAGAGAACTAGGTCAACCCACTCAAGCGCTTTGTTCGCCGCTAGCAAAGGATCTTTTTCACCCGTTAATGCTTCACCTTCATCTTCGTTCATTGCGACGATGGTTACGTTCTCTTTCAGGTATTCTTGCCACCATTCAGCGTTACCTTCGATCACGTACTTCGTACCAAGCGTCAGTACAACTGGCACATTGTGCGCTTTCGCGTATTCGATCGCTTTTTGTACCGCTTTTGGCATCGGATCTTCAGGCTTACCGCGCATTAAGTATGAAGACACAACCAATGCAGACGCTTTTTCAAAAATCTGTTCAGGAATACTTTCAGGGAGTAGTTGGTTCATGTGTCCTTCGTTGATCGCAAACGTACGTTCGCCATCTTCGGTAATGAGCGTGTAACAACGACCAATTGGACCATCAACGGTTTGTAGGTGGTTTAAGTTCATACGAGAAGAAGTGCGGCAAAGGTAGCGGTAACCAAATGAGCCAACTTCAATCTTCTTAGACATTACGCCAAGCAGGACAGATTTACTGTCTGCAAGTACGGAATAGTTGTGCAATGTATTGCCGATAGTATCGCCAGGGTATTGATGCGTGATCAAACCGCGTTGAACTAATTCTTCATACAGCGCATCTGCTTTACTTTCTTCCAATACTAGTGAATGACCTTTACTCAGCTCGTATTTTTCTAGGAACGCGTTGTCAACACGGGCCTCGATATCAACAATAGTTTGACCCACACCGACAATTGTTGCGCGGTGAAGCTTAGGTGTTTGTTGAATTTGGTTGACCAACGGATCACGGGCGTGAGTTGGAAAGTAGTGCTTAGATTTACGCTGTCCAGGAAATTTCATATGACAAATACAGTGAAAAAATTTTGCCGCATGATATCACATTTTGTTTCTGTTTCTTTCATTTTTATTACATTTTGAATCACCTGCGCAATGTCTGTACAGGTGATTCAGCTTACTCTTGCTTCAGACCGTTCGTGTGAGACTATTCGGCTGGAACGAGTGTTGTCGGATCTACGTAAGCCTTTGTACCCCAAAGAGGAACGGTTGAAAGGCTATGTTTGAAACTGCCTTCTGTTTCTTTGGTTGTGTACGACAAGTAAAGCAGCGATTGATTCTCAGCATCGTAGATACGACGTACCTTCATCGTTTTGAAGAAGATACTCTTCGACTGCTTGAATACCACTTCACCTGATTTACTTTTGTCTATTTTAGCAATCATTTCTGGAGTGATTTCGCCCGTTTGACGACAAGAGATAGAGCTATCGCTTGGATCAGAAAGGCTAAGATTTGCTTCGATTGATGCAATGTGACAAGTCACACCTTCGATCTTATCATCATCTAAAGATGACATCTTGATATCCTTCATTGTGAAGAATCCCAAAGAGACGTCGCCAACCTCGTTGTCCGAACAGCCTGCCAACATTGTGATGATACCTGCTGCTATTAAGGCTTTTTTCATAAGAAGTCCTTTTTATTTATATAGTTCTGTTTACTATAAGGATATTGAAAGCTTGAATACGAGTGTAGAGCTTTTCACCGAGTTCTTAAAGGATGTTATGAGAGAATGAAAAATATGAAGCATTTAAAGTACTTGTTGGCGTTAGTCATGCTCTGTATCCTTTCTGCATGTAGCTCGGCTCCTACGCCGACCATATGTCTTCCAAATAACTGTGATATTTGGGGTTACTAATCTTAGGTACTAAAAGAATGAATAACGAAATACCTGAAAGCGCACATAAAAAAAACCAATGGCTGTTTAGCCAACTCGACATTGCTTATCCCGCAAAGGAGAGCTTGCTAGGTCGAGAACTTTATAAAAGCAGACTCCCATCCAAGAATTACCAACTCCTCGCTCAAGATCAAATTCCTTCCCAAATTGATGAACTGCATAAAGTCGATTTCCATAAACTGACGGTACTTTTTTCACTTAACCAAGCCAGTGTTTATCACGATGAAACCGAAAGGGCACATATGCTTGAGTTCTTGAGTCAGATTATGTTATCTGATGAGCATGTTTTATACATTGGAACTCAAAATGGTGATGTTGTGGCGAGTGCTATTGTCACAGAAGTGGAAGACTCTCTGTTGATCTCCGACGTGATTATTGAAAACGGTCAAGATATCAACGGCTTTGCTAAGCAGTTACATGATTTTTGGGCACAAGATCATGCTTCTCACGATAAAGTGTGGGTCGAGAACTAAAGATTCTTTGAGAAAGCGTTAATCTAAGTACAATACCCCATCTTTTATAAAGGGTTTTGTATGTACAAGCTATTGATATCAATCGCTGTATTGTGTGTTAGCGCTTTTTCTACAGTCAGTTTTGCTACCGACTGGGATATCAAACGCATCCTAGTTTTACACTCATACGAACCTTCTTACCAATGGACTGCTGACTTTCAGAAAGGGATAGACAGTGCGTTCAGCCAATCTCAAACCGAAGTTAAACTCTCAATCGAGTATTTGGATACAAAGCGCGTCCATAGCTCTGAGTACTACCACTCTCTCACCGATTACTTACAAGCCAAATACGCAGGTTATAAATTTGATGGTGTTATTGCGACTGACGATAATGCGGCTAATTTCCTTGAATCACTGAGTGCGTTGATTGACCGTGCGACACCTATTGTTGCGGCGGGTATCAATGACATAAGCACCGATATGTATGCGGTGTCTGATAGAGCGACTGTGCTTTATGAGAACGATCAGATAGACGTCAATATTAAGCTGATCTCTAAACTAAGACCTAATCTAAAGAACCTCTATTTCATCAATGATTACAGTGTCACTTCTGAACTAATCCGTAAAGATATAAGCCATATTATGGCAGACTTTCCATCGGTTAATTTGGTAGAAATACGCGATTTGTCGCTCAAGCAAACAAGTGAGTTCTTGAAAGGGGTCTCTGTTGACGATGCGGTCTTACTGAGCCACTACAATACTGAGTTAGATCAAGGTGTATATCATACCTATCAAGAGGTCGCGGAAACCTTATCTGCATCGAGCGCCGCACCAGTGTTTGCGTTATGGCAGTTTAATATAGTCGGTGATGTACTCGGAGGTTATGTAAACCACTCGCGAAGTATGGGCGAAGAGGCCGTTAGTGCATTGGATAAGTATGTGCCTCTTAATTTTTCTACACCTTTAGTTCCCGGTGACAACAAGCGTTTTGTTTTCAATTATCCGGCGCTTAAAAAGTTTGGTATTGGTGATAATGTACTGCCGACAGGATCTGTGATTGTTAACGAGCCTTCCTCCTTTTTACAAAAGAACTTTCAATTGTTGTTGGGCTTAATCATGGTCATTACAGGGCTGAGCGTGATTATCGTGATGCAATTTATTACCCTGCGCCAAAAGAAAGAGTTGGCAAAAAAGAACAAGCGAATCCTTGCTCTACAGAAACAAACTTTGAATGTTCAAAAGGACATGATTCATGTGTTGGGTGAAGCCATTGAAACTCGCTCTGGCGAGACGGGTAATCACGTTAAGCGTGTAGCCAAGTTATCCGCATTGCTTGCCAAGTATCGTGGCTTGAGCCATCGCGAGGTCGAGATGATTGAGATCATAAGCCCAATGCATGATGTAGGTAAGATTTCGGTTCCGGAATCTATCTTGGATAAACCAGGTAAATTGACAGACCAAGAGTGGGATGTAATGAAACTTCACACCACTGCGGGCTACAATTTACTGAAGAGCGGAGCGGGTGATATTACCAACCTCGCAGCAATCATTGCTAACGAACATCATGAGCGTTGGGATGGCACTGGATACCCTAATGGTAAGGTAGGTGAACAAATTCATTTGTTTGCTCGCATTACTGCGGTAGCCGATGTATTTGACGCATTGCTTAGTGCCCGCTGCTACAAAGAGCCATGGCCATTAGAGATGGTCGTCGATTTGTTCGATAGAGAGTGTGGCTATCAATTTGACCCTAAACTAACCAAACTGCTACTGAAACACTTGCCCGAGTTTGTCGCCATCCGAGATTCGTATCCCGATACTGGAACTGTAGAATATGCGTCTGTACCTTCGATTGAAGTTAAGGTATTAGAAGAGTCGGTTGTTAGCTAACTCTCGCTCTATCTGAATAGTCTATAAGTCTTGGTTTCTTTATCAATTCGCCATAATCCGACTAGGACGTGGCAATTTATATTTTCCACTGAAATTAAGTCGTTTATGTAAACCTTGCAGTATTTGGTTTGGCAGATTCTGGGTTAATTTGATGAAAGCTGTTGCTTATGTCGAGCCATAAGGTGATCAAGCCCATATTTCGCGAAGAGAAATAAGCCTGCGTCCGTAAACTGTTATCTTAATCATCCCACGCATTGAAAGAACACTATAGGATAAAACTTGAATTCAATGCGAGTGAGAGAGCTATGCGGTTAGAACAGACTAAATGTGTAATTTTCGATTGTGATGGAACACTCATCGATAGCGAAAAGCTTTGTTGCCAAGCCTTGGTGAATGTATTCACCGGCTTTGGGGCGGAACTAAACGTTAATGACTGCTATGCTCACTTTCAAGGTGGAAAGCTGGCCGACATCTTAATTGATACACAGGAACGTTTAGGGCTATCTATCTCGATTGATACGCTTGAGCCGTTATATCGTATTGAATTAGAAGCCTTGTTCCAACGTCATTTAAAGCCGATGGATGGTGCTATCGAGCTCATTGAATTTCTAAAGCGACAGGACATCGAATTTTGTATCGCTTCTAATGCGCCTAAGTCTCGGGTTGAATCTTCATTGGCCATGACAGGAATGCTTGATGACTTTAAAGGTAAAGTGTTTTCAGCTTTTGATGCCAACAGCTGGAAGCCAGAACCTGACCTGATTATGTATACAGCCATGAATATGGGCTTTTTACCCAATGAGTGTATCTATGTGGACGATACTTTAAAAGGAATTGAAGCGGGTGTTCGTGCGGGTATTCAATCATTCCGATTGCGCCCAAATATCAATGAATCAGTCGTAGATCCCGAAGCCGATTCATCAGAGGTAGCGGCTCAGGATATCTACAGTTTGGAAGAGATTTCGGTTTGGATTAATGGCAAACACTGCTCAAGTGGTGGAATACCGAACCCTGCAGCTTTGGTGGGGTAGAGCCTAGCTGAAGGCTGACTACCTTACTAAATTGTTTAGTGTGAAAACCGCAAGAGGCACAAGTAAACTTTTCTCCACTTTCTGAGAGTAGATATTCGTCATGTTGGCATAAAGGGCATGTAATGTCGTCGGTGTTTGGTGCTTCTGTTTTATTCATTATGTGTCACCTGCAGCAAGAGGGTAAGCGAAAAAAGACCCGTTTAATTAGATTACCCCTAAGCTCGAATATTAGACAGTTTTGACACTTGATAATCTCGCCTTTGCGACTTGCTTCATGCTAATGATAATCTCATCGTTAAAGACCATGTGTTTCTTGTTGTTATTAAAGGAAGTTGTTATTAGCGGAAGTTGTTATTAACGGACGTTGCTATTAACGAACATCGATAAAAAAGGACTCATGATGAGTCCTTTTTAGTTTCGCTTAATTTAACTTGGTCAGCCTAAGTCATCACTCAAATCTAAGTGCGGTATCTTGCCAAAGTTTTAGACAAAGAAACTGATGCGTCTGTCAGTGTCGACACGCCATTTGAAGAGTTTTGAGCCACTTCTTTAATCACATCGGATTGACTGCGAATATCGTTAAGCTCAGCTGCGATGGTATTCGCTACGTTACTTTGCTCGTCCGCTGAGGTTGCAATCTGAATACTCATATCCATTAGCGCTTGAGCTGAGTCGGCAATCGAGTTTACATCGTCCCCAATGTTTGAAATCAGTTGGCTGCTAGTTTGTGCTTGGTCGACCGTTTGCTCGGTGATCTTAGCGATATTTTGGCTCTCTTGCTGTAAGCGTTCAATCATCGCTTGGATTTCAACCGTAGCCGACTGAGTGCGACTTGCCAGTGTTCTTACTTCATCCGCAACAACTGCGAAACCACGGCCTTGTTCGCCCGCACGAGCGGCTTCAATCGCGGCATTCAAAGCAAGCAAGTTAGTTTGCTCTGAAATAGCGTTGATCGTCGTGATCACTTCATTAATTTGGCTAGTGTTCACATTCAAGCTGGTAACTGAAGATGAGGTTTGCTCAATCAAAGAAGAAAGGGTGGTGATTTCTGAGATAGCTTGTTGAACTTTCGTATGGCTGTCGTTGATTTGCTGCGCGTCTTGTTCAGTTTGTTCTGTTGAGCGTGCTGAAATGTTAGAGACTTCATTGGCTGAAGCGGTCATTTGATCCATGGCAGTAGCAACAGAGTCTAGAGACGCATTCTGGCTCATAATTTGTGTTTCACTGCGCTTCATCTCTGCTTCGAAAGAAGCCGATGTTTCGCTTAGTGTCGCTGCACTGTGGTTTACATTGTTGACTAGCTCACTAAGCGTGTCCATTGAACGGTCAAGTGCACAACCAATCGTACCGAACTCATCACGTCCTGGGTGGAAACCAAGGCGTGATGTTAAGTCGCCATCACCAATTTTTTGAGTAGTTGAGTAAAGCACCCACAATGCACCGCCTAGAAAAGTCGCCACCCAGTAACAGAAAAGACCAAAAGGCACACACCACAAAAAACTGAGTAATAAAGAGTACAGTGCTTGCTGCTTTTGATTCTGCGTATCGAGATTTGAAACGGTAAGAGAGTAGTAGTTACCATCTTGTGCAATGGCTGTTGCTGTAACTGCACCATTCTTCAATATGGTTGTTTCTTGAGGACGTGTTTGTTGGCTAACTGAACGAACGGAAGCTGGGGAGTCTGACGCTGATAAGATGCCTTGCAATTGATATTCAACCTGCTGTTTTGCACTCGCGTCAATTTGTTCCATATTGTTGACGTAGTTGAGGCCAGCGAGGCTTGCCACAGCGGCAAAAAAGATCAAGAAAATGACCCAGAACTTGTCGTTGATAGACATTTTAATAAACAGTTTATCTATCGTTCGAAATTGTACTTCTTTCATAAAAACTCCACGGTAAATCCTTTACCGTGGACTCTAAATAACCGACCTCAATAAAAATGTGATGCCAATCGACTAATTGTGAAAATTAATGATACCAACATATCGTTTATGAGATATCTATCAAGTATTTTTGTTCTCTATGGGTTTATTAGCCCAGAGAAGGCAATAGCCCTACTGAAATAAGGATTTGAATCGCAATGATAAAAACGCCTACGCTGCCAACTAAAAACAGCGCTTTACTTCCACCTAACACTTGGTAAGTCGCTTCTGTGCCTTTAGGTTCTACAGAGAAATCCGTGTAACGAATCTTGTATACCATCACTGTCGGCAGCAAAATTGCGAGCACTGAAAGTGCTATGGCTGCGTAGCCCAGAGCTGTAATGAAACCCTGTGGGTAGAACAAGGCAAAACCTAATGGCGGTAAGAAAGTGATAGCGGCCGTTTTAACGCGTTTTGCACTGCCTAGTTTCTTGCTCAGTGAATCACCCATGAATTCAAATAACCCCAAGCTCACACCAATAAAAGAAGTCAGCAGTGCAAGGTCTGCGAATACGCCAACGATCACGCTAAGGTTTGATTGATGAACGGTTTGTGACAATGAGACTAATAGTGCGCCTAAGCTTGTATCCGACAAAAGCTGCTCTTGGCTGATCACACCTAGAGTCACACTCTGCCAGAAAACATAGATGACCAAAGGCAGTGCAGAGCCAATAATCATGACCTTACGTAGAGATCGAACGTCACCATCTAAGTATCGAACAATTGAAGGGATGCTGCCGTGGAAGCCAAAAGAGGTAAACACGACTGGGATTGCTGCAACAATCAGCCCTTGCTGTAAAGGCATGCTCATTAGGTATTGAGAGGTGATGTTTGGTGCTAGGAAGCTGAGTACCAGTACCATCGCAATCAGTTTAAGTCCGAATAAAACGCGGTTAACTTTATCAACACTGTGCGTACCAATCGTCACAACGCCAGCAACTAACAGTGTGAATAGAAGGGTTGTGATTTGGCCATTAAGCTCAATGCCTGAAATATCCGAGATACGTTGATTAAACTGCGCACCACCGCCTGCAATATAGGCTGCACACAGAGCGTAGAAAAGGAACATAACTGCAAAGCTAGCGATCCACTTACCTTTTGTCCCTAAAATTTTGTCAGCTAGCGTATGTAGGGTTGCGTCAGAATCAGCGAATTGATGTAGTTCTACCATTAACAATGCAGTAAAGGCCATTAGAGCCCATAAGCCAAGCATTAGAAAAAGTGAGGTTGAAAAGCCAATACCTGCAGAAGCAAGTGGAAGAGCGAGCATGCCAGCACCAATAGTGGTGCCTGCAATGATCAAAGTACTACCAAAAACCTTTGATTTATTCATTGTATATAATTCTTTACGTTAGGGTGTGTTTTCATTGTAATTCTTCTAGCTTAAGCGCATAAACCCAAAGAATATCTCGATTTTTAAGTATTCTGATTGAGTTTAATTCCAAATGCAATGTCTAATGTAATTAAAAATATCCACTGTAAACTTTATTTTACGACTGGTGGGTTGGAAGCACTCAAATGCCCGAAGCAAACGTTTGACCATGATCTGCTTCAAAATTTGTAGAGTAATTTGTTGTACTTGGTGTAAGGTGACAGTACATATGTCGTTCGCGTATACCCCTTTAGCGTAAGCAAGCGCTAATGATCGCGAGTAGCTTCAAGCTATAAATATGGAATGGGTAGAGTAGAGTGCGTTCATCAAAGTGACATAATATAAGTCCAAGATGGTGCACTAGTTAATCGGACATCATGTCCGCATCAAGGAATAGAGGGGGCACTATGAGTGACCAATCTTTTAATGACGAAAGTCTTGAGTTGTTAGATGCCATGGAAATTGGCATTGATTTATCTGACTACGAGCAGGCGGTTAAACAATTAGCAGAAGAACTTTTTAAGTCTTCGAACTAGGTTTTACCTGAACTAAAGGTTTCTGTAGTTCAACGTTCTCAAATTAGACAATTCTTAAACTGAGCAAATCTCATTCGCTCACACGTCATAACAAAACTATCCTCATTAAAGTTCGCGAAGATAAACGAGTACGTTTACCATGTTACTTAGTTCTCGATACTTTAATGAGGTTCAATGAACTTTCTCGCACACCTCCACATCGCTCAACACTGTAAAAGTAACTTAGCTGGTAATCTGTTAGGTGACTTCGTTAAAGGCGACCCTAATAAACACTATTCAACCTCGCTTTCAGACGGAATAAGACTTCATCGATTCGTGGATAGTTACACAGACCGCCACGATGTATCCCGATCGGCAAAATCGCTTTTTTTAGAACAAACGCGTCGCTTTGCACCTATTGCACTGGATGTATTTTGGGATCACTGCTTAGCCAATCATTGGACTCAGTTCTCGCGGCAGACGTTAGAGCATTTTTGTTTCGATAGTCATCAACAGATCTTTGAACATCAAGAGCCACACTGGCCTGAGAACTTCATTACGATTCATCAGAAGATGGCTGAACAACGTTGGCTGGAAAGCTATCTAGACATGTCTTCCATAGAGGTGGTATTGCAACGTATGGCGTTGAGAAGGCCCAAGTTAGGCATGCTCAAAAATTGTTACGACGACCTCGAACGTCACTATGATACGTTGCAGTGTCACTTTAATGAGCTGTATCCCAACGTTTTAGAAGAAGCGAAGCAGTTTAATGCACTTCAAATGAAGAAAAATCAAAAGGAAAGGTAAACAGCGTAATGCAGGTTTGCTACAATCCGCGCCTATTTAATCTTTGAGCATCATACTATGTCTGAATCTACCCAATCTTTTAACCAACTAGGATTGTCTGAGCAACTTCTTACAACGCTATCAGAGCTAAACTTTACGGCTCCGACTAGTGTTCAAGAACAAGCTATTCCATTGGTACTGGAAGGCAAAGATGTACTGGCTGGTGCGCAAACGGGTACCGGTAAAACCGCGGCATTTGGTTTGCCGATTATTCAAAGATTAATCGAGACTAAAGACAATGTTATTCCGAACCCTAAACTCGTTCGTGCACTTGTGTTAGTGCCAACGCGTGAATTGGCACAACAGGTGTTTGATAACGTAACGAGTTATGCGAAAGGCACCGATATTAAAGTTGTGGTGGCTTACGGCGGCGTTAGCATGAAGGTTCAAACCGATAACCTACGCGGAGGCGCCGACATTCTTGTAGCGACACCTGGTCGTCTTATTGACCATATGTTCACCAAGAACATAATGTTGAGCCAAACGGAAGTGTTGGTATTAGACGAAGCAGACCGCATGCTAGATATGGGCTTCATGCCTGACATCAAACGCATTCTTTCTCGCATGAACGACGTACGTCAGACGCTGTTCTTCTCTGCGACGTTCGACAATAAAATTAAAGCGCTTGCACATCGAATGATGCAGTCACCAAGCGAAATTCAAGTTACGCCAAAAAACAGCACCGCTGACACCGTTACCCAGATGGTTTATCCGGTTGATAAATCGCGTAAAAGTGAACTGTTGGCCTATTTGATTGGCTCAAAAAACTGGCAACAAGTGTTGGTGTTCACGAAAACTAAGCAGGGCACTGATGCTCTAGTTAAAGAGCTTAAGTTAGACGGCATCAAAGCGGCATCAATCAATGGTGATAAGAGCCAAGGTGCGCGCCAAAAAGCACTGGACGATTTCAAATCAGGCAAGGTCAGAGCGTTGATTGCAACCGACGTGGCAGCTCGTGGTATTGATATCCAGCAGCTAGAACAAGTTGTGAACTATGACATGCCATTTAAAGCTGAAGATTACGTTCACCGCATCGGACGTACTGGCCGTGCAGGTAATACCGGTTTAGCGATTTCTTTGATGAGTCAGGATGAAGCGTACCTATTGGGTGACATTGAACGCTTACTTGATACTCGCTTGCCTCAAGAGTGGTTAGAGGGCTTTGAACCAAGCCTAGAAAAAGATGTAGCCCCTGATCGCGGTGGTCGCAGTAAAAGTCGTTCATCAGAAAAACGTAAGATGAAAGCCAAGCTTAAGATTCACCAAAACCGCGGTAAAGCACGTCGCTAACAAGCTGGACAAAGCTCCAGTTTAAAGATCTATAGATATAAAAATGCGCCGTTACAGTTGGTTCTGTAACGGCGCATTTTTGTTTCAAGTAAATCAATTTATGACCAAGGAAAATAAAAACACTGGATTAATGATGTTCTTGATTGCACTTCCATACACAGGGCACTTCATAAATTAGCTCATCTAGGCTAATTGGGTTTAGCACCCATTGGTCTTCGATTCTAAACTTACTTACCATTTGTGAGTTGAATAGTTGCCAATGCTTAAGTAGGGCATCTTCGGGCGAGGTGACCATATCGCCTTCGTTCCATGTGCTTTCCATGAAGGGGGTTAGGCATACCGCTCCGTGCGCATACATGATCATTTGCCATTTAATCTCATAAATGTTGATCAAGTTCTTTGGATTCGCATCGTTATATTGTTCAGCTAACATGTTGATTTCTTTTTCGACATCGCCAACATTGTCGATAAAATAATCGACCAAGTTGTCTTTTTGTCGAACAGAGTCAGTGATAAGTTGCATCGGTTTTCGTGAGTGAATCATGTTGCTAAAGAGGCGCATACTAAATAAATAGATAGTAATGTTTGGTGCGACGCCTTTTGGTAACTCTTCCACTATCTTAGCAATATAAGACTGAAAATAGGCGTGTAAACAATCGCTTATCGCATGCCAGATTTTTTCTTTGCTGCCAAAGTGGTGGCGAATAAGGCTATGCGATACGCCTGCTTTTTCACTGATGTTACGAAGCGAAACGCTATCATAACCATGCTCACAGAACATATCCGCGGCAACACCCATGATCAAAAATCTCGTCTCTTCAGCGTCTTTTGCGCTTCTTCTGCCTTGTTTCTTTTCAGTCATCTTCATTTCACACATTTACCTGATTACCACATTCTACACTGTTTTTACTCAAATAAAAAATACTGCACAGGTGGAAAGTAAAGCTTGTGGATTGCAGAATTTTGAATATACTGCCCACCTGTGTAATAAATCATAATAATTAAATGGAGAGACATCATGCAGTCCAATTTGTCTATCAATGCCATATCGAGTAAGCGCATGGGAGCTGTGATTGCAGCACTATTGCTCGCAGGCTCTTTGACCGGATGTAATAAGGTTCAGTCAGAAGAAACGGTTCAAGTTGTTAAGCCTGTAAAGCTGTTTGAGATTCCTTTGCAGACGGATATCGAGCTTGATAGCTTTATCGCAAAAGTGGATGCAACCGACCGTGCTGCGCTTTCCTTCCAAGTAGGAGGCGACATTGAAACCTTCGATGTTCGTATGGGACAAGAAGTGAAGAAAGGTCAGGTGCTCGCCGTATTAGATGCGACGGATTACCGTATTGCGGTTGATGCAGCACAAGCCAAATTTGATCTTGCGAATAGCCAATATAAACAAGCTTCTGAGTTGTACGCGAAAAAGTTAGTCAGTACCGATTACTACGACCAAGCCGTGAACACTTTTACTGCCGCTGACGTTGAGTTGGACCAAGCAAAAACAAACCTTGGCTACACCACCTTAGTTGCTCCATTCGATGGCGTGGTATCGATGGTGTTTGGAAAACAATATCAATTGATCGCAGAAAAGCAGCCTGTACTGAATATTTTGAATCACAGTGAGATGGACGTGACGTTTTCAATTCCAGTATCAAAGCTTGAAGACCGTTCTATTCAAGACCTAACGAGCTCAAACATGTGGGTTGTGATGGATAGCCACCGTGGTATTCGTATCCCGACTCGCTTTAAAGAAATCTCTACACAACCAGATGAAGACACCAACAGCTACCAAGCGGTTGTATCCATCGAAAAGCCGGAAGGCATCAATTTACTTTCTGGAATGACAGCGCAAGTTGAAGTTCAGAAGCATAAATCTGACTACGGTATTGGCATTGTTGATTCAGCTTGGTTAACCAAAGAAGCTGACCATGGTGAGCTATGGCGCTATAACCCTGACTCTCAATTGATTTCTAAAGTACAAGTCCTTCTTGATGAGCAAGGCAAGGTTATTGATGGATTGTCGTCTGGTGACTTTATCGTTGAAGCGGGTGTGGATGTGTTATCCGATGGACAGCAAGTTAAAGCTTGGTTACGTGAGGGCGGTATTTAATGAACCTTTCCAAATTATCAATTGTTGTCGCGTCGGCTATGTTGCTTCAAGCCTGTAACAGTGAAGTCGTGCATCGTGAACAACCCCCTCTGTTAGTTTCTACCTTTGAAGTTGGCGCGCCGCTGACTGATCAATTCAGAAGTTTTAACGGTCAGGTAATGCCCGCTGAATTGACCCCCTTGGCATTTAAGCTCGCAGGCGAAATCCAACAAGTCTTGGTAGAAGCCGGTGACAACGTCGAAAAAGGGCAGTTACTTGCGACCTTAGACAACGCAACGTATCTCCAAGATCTTACTGACGCTAACTCTCAATTCAAACTGGCGAGCAAGCAGTTAGCCCGTGGTACGGAGATGTTTGGTAGCAAGATGTTGTCGCAGTCAGAGCTAGACCAACTAACGGCTAACTATAAGCTGGCATCAGCGAATTTGGCGGCTGCAGAGCGCAAGCTAAGTTACACAGAGCTTTTAGCGCCATTTTCCGGGACCGTTTCTACCGTGGACAAGCAACGTTTCGAAAACACGACACCGGGTGAAACACTATTAAGCGTGTACCAGAACGACAAGGTATATGTACGAATTCAAGTATCAGATTCGATCTTGGCATCGTTCAGTCCAGACATGCGTTCAAATAGCTATCGTCCTGAGGCGACCTTTGGCGGTCACACTGGCCAATATCCACTGACGTATTTGGAGCACACCAGTGAATTGCACCCGCAATCGCGTACTTACGAATTTTGGATGCAGATGCAACAACCTAAAAACGAAATCCTGCCGGGCACCAGCGTTACGGTGAACGTGGATATGGCGAAAGCTGGCTTGAGCGATGTTCAAGGCTACCAATTACCAATGACAACTTTAGAAGCGGGTTCTGAAGCGAATCAGTTTTATGTGTGGAAAATGGAAGACGGACAAGCATTCAAAAACGAAGTAGAAGTCGACAAGATCAGTGGCCAAGGCGCATTAATCGCTCATGGTGTTGAGCAAGGTGATCGACTCGTAAACTCGAATCTAAGAAAACTCCGTGACGGAATTAAATTGTCAGGAAAAGCAGAATGAACATTGCAGAATATTCAATAAAGAACAAAGTAATCAGCTGGCTGTTTCTAGTCATTTTGGCCATTGGCGGTGTGACGTCTTTTGGTAATCTATCCCGTTTAGAAGACCCAGCTTTTACGATTAAAGATGCAATGATTATTTCAACTTACCCTGGCGCTACGTCAATGGAAGTTGAGGAAGAACTGACTTACCCCCTTGAGAAAGAGATAAGACAGCTCCCTTATATCGACAAGATAACCTCAACGTCGTCGAATGGCATGTCTCAAATTATGGTCAGCATGAAGATGGACTACGGTCCAGACGAGCTACCACAAATCTGGGATGAAATGCGTCGTAAGATCAACGATCTACAGCCCACGCTTCCTAGTGGTGTTAACTCAGTTCAGATCATTGATGACTTCGGTGATGTGTTTGGCGTGATGATCATGCTGACGGGTGATGGCTACGATTACGTTGAACTCAAACAATATGCTGATTATCTCACACGCGAAATCGAACTGGTTGAAGGCGTAGGCAAAGTAAGTATCGCAGGCGACCAACAAGAGCAATTGTTTGTTGAGATGTCGCTTGAGCGTTTAGCCGCGCTGAATCTAGATATGTCGATGGTTACTTCACTGCTATCACAACAAAACAGTGTGGTATCAGCCGGTGAGGTAATGCTCAATGGTCAAAACCTAACGATCAAACCGAATGGCACTTTAAGTACGGTTGAAGAACTAGAAAACTTAATCATTCATGGTCGCGATACGGGTAACCTAATTCGCTTAAAAGATGTCGCTGAGGTCACTCGCGGAATCCAAGAAAAGCCAGGCAATGAACTCACTTACAATGGTATGCCAGCCATCAACCTCGGGATCGCATTTTCTTCAGGCGTAAACGTAGTGGAAATCGGTCAGGCACTCGATGCAGAGCTTGAGCGCTTAGAAAGCATTAAGCCAGCCGGTGTTGAGTTGAATTACTTCTACAACCAAGCACAAGAAGTGGACAAGTCTGTTGCTGATTTCTTGATCAGCCTAGTGGAAGCGGTCGCAATTGTTATCATCGTACTTCTGTTCGCGATGGGCTTGCGCAGTGGTTTGATCATTGGTTTGGTTCTGTTGCTGACTGTATTCGGTACGTTCATTCTTATGGACTACAACGATGTTGAACTGCACCGTATCTCGCTGGGTGCTTTGATCATCGCACTGGGTATGCTGGTGGATAACGCGATTGTTGTCGTTGAAGGTATTTTAGTTGGCTTGAAGAAAGGCAAAACCAAGCTTGAAGCAGCGAAAGACATCGTGACACAAACACAATGGCCACTATTAGGTGCAACCATTATTGCTATCACAGCCTTTGCACCTATCGGCTTGTCGAAAGATGCAACGGGCGAGTTCATGGGCTCGTTGTTCTGGGTACTGTGTTTCTCGCTATTCTTGAGCTGGGTAACGGCGCTAACATTAACGCCTTTCCTGGCTGAGATGTTGCTTAAAGAAGAAGACAAGGTTGATGAAAACGTAGACCCTTACAAAGGCATCTTGTTCGTTGTATTTGGTGCGTGCCTGAAAGTAGCGCTTCGATTTAGATGGCTTACTGTTGTCAGCATGGTTGCGCTATTAGCGGTTTCCGTTGTCGGCTTTGGTATGGTGAAACAGCAGTTCTTCCCGCCATCAAACACGCCAATGTTCTATGTAGACATGTGGATGCCGGAAGGTACTGATGTTCGTGAAACGATCAAGCAGACAGAAAAAGTCGAAAGCTACATTCGTCAACAAGACGACGTAGAGTTTGTAACCACAACGGTTGGGCAGGGCATGCAACGTTTCGCGCTGACATACCAACCAGAGAAAAGCTACGAAGCGTACAGTCAGTTACAAGTAAGAACCACTGACCGTGACACCATGTTCGAAGTCCTAGAAGAGTTAGACAAGGACTTAGCCAACAAATTTGAACAACCTACGTTCCAATTCAAATTGATTGAGTTTGGCCCGTCACCAGCTTCAAAAATCGAGGCTCGTATTAGTGGTGCCGACCCACAAATCTTGCGCAGTATTGCGGTTGAAGTGGAAGACATCTTGTTAGCGGACCCAGGCTCTCGAAATGTTCGTCACGACTGGCGTGAACGTACCAAAGAGCTAGTGCCACTGTTTAACGAATCAAAGGCTCGTCGTCTTGGTATTTCAAAGACGGATCTGTCCGAGACGTTACAGATGGCGTTTGGCGGTTACAACATCGGTCTACTGCGTGATGGTACTCATATGTTGCCTATTGTTGCGCGTTTACCTGAAGCAGAGCGTTTTGATTTTGAATCACTGAACAATGTGAAGATTTGGAGCCCATCGTTACAAACCTACATTCCAGTTGAACAAGTGATTGATGGTGTAGAGCTTCAATGGTCTGAACCACTGATTCAACGTCGTGATAGAAAACGTACGCTAACCGTACTGGCTGATCATGATGTATTGGGTGATGAAACGCCGGCTAGCTTGTTTGCTCGTGTTAAACCAAAGGTAGAAGCATTAGAGCTACCAGCAGGTTACAACATTAGCTGGGGTGGCGAGTACGAAAGTTCGAAAGATGCACAAGAATCTCTATTTGGTTCACTACCAATGGGTTACTTATTGATGTTTATCATCACCATGCTTTTGTTTAATTCGCTTCGTAAGCCACTTGTGATTTGGTTTACGGTACCACTTTCTATCATTGGTGTTTCGATTGGTCTGTTAGGTACCAATATGCCATTCAGCTTCACGGCGTTCCTTGGCCTACTGAGCCTAAGCGGCATGATTTTGAAAAACGGTATCGTCCTGCTTGACCAGATCAACACCGAACTCTCAACAGGTAAAGACCCATACCTAGCGGTTGTCGACAGCGCGATTAGTCGTGTACGACCGGTATCTATGGCAGCATTGACGACTATCTTGGGTATGATTCCTTTGGTATTCGATGCATTTTTCGGCTCGATGGCGATTACCATCATGGCAGGCTTAGGCTTTGCTACAGTACTAACGCTAATAGTAGTACCAGTGATGTTCGCTATTCTATATAGAATCAAACCGTCCACTGCGGGTTATTAGGGAATGATATAAAACAGATTCTTTTAAGCCAGCTCAGTCAATTTTGACTGGGCTTTTTTATGGGTGTGATTTGGCGACTAAGGGACTATAGCGTCAGCGAGCGTTGCGTTAAGAAAGAGATAGGTATTAAAAAGCCGCTAACCAATGGTAAAGCGGCTTCCTGTAGAATAGAGAATAAGGGACAGTTTAGATTGCGAGGCGGAGATCTAACTCAATCGGCTTTGGCATCGCTAAGTGATAGCCTTGATACATATCGAAGCCTAAGCTTTGCATTGCTGCGAGCTGTTGTTCGGTTTCGATACCTTCGATTACGGTCTTTGCACCAATTTGATTAGCAAGGCTAAGAACCAATTCCATCTCGCTTGTGTCGCCTTGTTCAAAATCCAACATGACAGAGCGATCTATCTTGATGATATGAGGATTAATATGACGAACGCGCTGTTCTGTTGACGCTTGTGTTCCAAAATCATCAACAGCAATTTGAAAGCCGTTCTCTGCGAGAGAGTGAGCAGCATCTTTCAAGCGTTCTTCACTTTCTGCATTCAGTTCAACCAGCTCCATGACTATTTGTTCGCATGAAAGGTTAAGTTCATGCAGGCGTTTAGCCAACAGGCTGTCACTGACTTTTTCAGCAGCAAACAATTCACCAACGTTTGGAAGAACATTCAAAAACAAGTGTAAATGGCGGATATTCGATTGTGCGAAGTTACGGATATGGATAGCGCGACTCAGCCTTTCTACATTGATCTTGTCAATGCACAAGGTATCGTCGGAATGGAAGAAGTGATCAGGACGAACAACATCCCCTTTGCTATTCGAAATACGAACCAAAGCCTCAACGCCTATCTGAGTCATTGAACTGTCAAATATAGGTTGATAGACACTTCTAAGTGTTAAGTCTTGATATTTCGCAATAAACTGCATATCGGTATCCACAGATATACAGCTAATAAATTCACTTCTGTCTGATAAAATCATAGTCGCTAATAAAGGTGTTTATTTAATGACGAAAATATACGCCATGGCTGTCACAATATTGACAGGTGTAAGTAAATTGTCAATTAATAAAAATTCATTTGTAGGGTCAATATTTAAATAAATATAATTAACGAAAAATCAGCATGATAAATGACATTAGCTATTAAATTTACTTATCATTCACTATATTTGATAGTTGCAGTGAATTTAATGGCTAAGTAACGTCTCTCATATTAACCCCAGCCAATATAAGGCTAGAATGCTGATACACCAGAGAAAAGTAGGGTTAAAGGCTTAGATTGTGGGGGAATGTCAAAGTTACAAAACAGAGAGACTAAGCGAGTTACATAGAAATGGTATCTATCTCTCAAAATCGAGACGGCAAGTACAACAACTATTAATAATTAAAACAGAAGGTTCGAATAATTAATGAACAAGGAATGAGTTGTCTTTTATAAAATATTGGGATGAAGGTCTAACAATTTACTTTCAATATTGAATGAAAAAGTTGACCCGTATTATCACTGCCATTGAAGTACCGCATAAAGTTGCAGGTATTTACGAACCAATTGTTGATTTCCTGACCGTTTGAGTGGGTGGCTGAATTTAATAAAGCAAGGGCTGATTCTGAAATTGTTATTTAAATCGGAAGCGAATTGAGAATCACTCTCTCTTAGGGTGATGCCTTGCTGGCTGTATTCCGTTATCTCGTCTGGGAGTTCTCCCATCCACCAATGTAACAACTCACTACTGTTTTTACTTCGGCTTATCCAATGGTCGGAGACAATGATCAAAACGTCATTTGGCTGAATGGCAAATCCATACTCTTGCTGCCAGTTATGAATGTCTAGCATCAACTTTTTACGACAGGTTTTTCCTGCACTCACCATATGATGGCTGATCATCCAAACGGTACCGATTTCAGAAGAGATTCGGAAGTGTCGAGGGTTTTCACCAGAAGAGAGTATTTCGAGTGGGCTGATGTTGCTTGCATGGTTAAAGCTAACAAAGGTGTGTTCCATTCGTCGGGCAAAGGCTTTGCCGATGTGATGCTCACTGATTCCTTGATTGTGTACCGTAGGGTAGTGGCGTTCACATAGCTTTAGGCAATCATCTTGAAATTGATTGACGCTTTTAATCACTAGATCTAATAACAATGAAGTCCCTTATACACAGTTACTATCTTATTGATGGGCAATAGTACGGTAATTGAGGTTCCGTTACCTATCGCCAAAGTGCGAGTTCTTGATCCCTCTATCAAAATTAGCTATTGCCGAGCGATTTTATGGATAGCACTGGCACTTCAATTGTCTGTATTCTAAATTATTAGGAATTCTAATTAGTTAGAAGGATTATGCTTAGTTAGCAAAGTTACTGGTGGCTAGCTTAATCTTAGTCAGCTAATCACAATTGATCTACTTACTCTTTATTTGGAAATATTCATGACCATTCAATTAGATTCGAAGCAAAAATCTGAGCTTACCCATGCCCTTCAAAAGTACCTTCAAGATGAACTTGATGTAGAACTCGGTCAGTTCGACACAGAATTCTTGGTCGACTTCATTAGCAAAAAGTTTGGTGCGGTGTATTACAACAAGGGGATAGAAGATGCTCAGAAAGTCATGGAACGAAAAATGTTGGATATCTCAGATGAGCTCTATGAAATTGAACAAATCGTTGAAATATAGACACAGCAAGCGATTGTTCGACAAAGAAATTTGTCAATAAAGCAACTTGTTCAAAAATTTTGAATAACTTGTTTAATTTGAAATGATGTAACTAATGTAAAGCTTGGTAAATAATATGTTACACAAACTTAGTGTAGGGTACGCTTTTCAAAATTACACGACTCGTTAACATTCGGAACAGATGCATGGACAACAACGTTAAAAATTACAATCCCTTAGCAAGAGCAATGCATTGGATTTCAGCACTCGCAATATTTGGCTTATTTGGTGTAGGCCTATGGATGGTTGATCTTTCATACTACAGCGAGTGGTACAAAACAGCACCAGACTACCACCGTTCGGTAGGCATTCTTTTGGCTACAGTTACTGTTCTCCGCTTGCTTTGGAAACTAGTTACCGCGTCACCTAAGGTGGAAGGTAAAAGCTATGAAGTTGCAGCAGCGAAGATCGCTCACGGCTTTATGTACATCAACTTAGCAGTTTTATTTGTTTCAGGTTATTTGATTTCGACATCAGATGGCCGCGGGATCGAGGTTTTCAATTGGTTCACTGTACCAAGTATGGGTGAACTGTTTGCAAACCAATCTGATCTCGCAGGTACGGTTCACTACTATGCTGCATGGGTACTGATCATTATGGCATCAGTGCACGCCTTAGCGGCGATAAAACACCACGTTATCGACAAAGACGATACGCTACGAAAAATGATAGGAGCTTCAAAATGAAAAAGTCAATTATCGCTACAGGATTAGCATTTGCTATGGCAATGCCTTTCGCTGCGAACGCCGCTGATTACGTGATTGATACAAAAGGTGCGCATGCTTCAGTTAACTTTAAAGTTAGCCACCTAGGTTACAGCTTTATCCAAGGTCGTTTTAACACATTCTCAGGTGATTTCTCATTTGATGAAAGCAACGTTGAAGCGTCTAAAATAAACGTAACGGTTGATACTACAAGTCTTGACTCAAACCACGCAGAACGTGATAAGCACATCCGTAGCGGTGATTTCATCGATGCAAGCAAGTTTTCTGATGCTACATTCAACAGCACGAAAGTGGTTGATAAAGGTGACGGCAAACTTGAAGTAATGGGTGACCTTAAACTTCATGGCGTAACTAAGCCTATCGTTATCGAAGCTGAATTCATTGGTGCTGGTCAAGACCCATGGGGCGGTGAGCGTGCTGGTTTCGTTGGTACAACTCGTCTAGAGCTTGCTGACTTCAACATTCCAGTAATGGGCGCTTCAAGCTATGTAGACATGGATCTGCACGTTGAAGGTGTAAAGAAATAATCTAGCCTTCAATATTCGCTGACAGGTATCAACATTTTTTAGAAACATCAAAAGTTTGGTCGATACTAAAGAGGTCAGCAGCTAGTTAGCTAGTTGGTAAGTAGCAAAACAGCTAGAAATAGAGAAAGGCGCAAAGTTTTCACTTTGCGCCTTTTTTATTGAGGTAAATGGCCACGCGTTTAGGTCTGTTTTGTGTCAAACCTTTTACTGCGTCTTAAGCCACCATTTACTTCTGCCAGTCAACGTTGCCATGACTGAGTTATCTAATTGAATTACTAATCCCTAATAGTTCAACTTACGATTAGTTAAGCCGTTTCTAGTTCAGCCTTTGGAACCACGTTTAGTCGGTCACCGTAAATTGGACGTAGTGCTTGCATCACTTCAATGCGAGTTAACACACCGACCATTACGCCATTTTCTAACACTGGCAGCATATGTGGTTGGCTTACTTTCATCGCTTTTGCACGCTCTTCTAGAGAAAGAGAAGTCAGGCGAGTGGCGTAGCCCATGCTTGTAGTAGGGTAAAGTTGCTCTTTGTCGATACATAGGAATTCAGCAACATCGACCAACTTATCACTAGCAGAGATAGCGACTACGTCACGGCTCATTAGGTCTACGACTTTCTGACCTTTTGTCGGGATGTAATCTTGGCACCAAAGGTCAACCATTACGTCGTGAACAGAGAAGATACCCACTAGACGACCTTCAACATCGCAAACAGGAGCGCTAACAAGTTGAGCGTCTAGAAGAGAGTCAATCGCGACTGATGTAGGCATTTCTACGCTCAGTGTAATTGGTTGAGTGTTCATGATTTGCTTGATAGTCGTTGCTGTGTTCATAGTGATTTCCTTAACTGACGTAATTTCTGTTGTTTGTGTAATTGCTGTAATTTTTGCTGCTTTCAGCTGCGGGCGACGGTAAATGCTCCAATTGGCTAAGCCGACCAATACTGAACCACCTACAATGTTGCCGATTGTCACTGGTATTAAGTTTGCGGTGACAAATTTCATGATGTTTAAGTCTGCGTACTGAGCAGGCGTTGCTCCGATTTGCATCCAAAAACTCTCTGGTGCGAATGTTTGAATCGTGATGCCTAGTGGAACCATGAACATATTCGCCACACAGTGCTCAAAGCCTGAGCTAACGAACATTGCAACGGGTAATACGGTCATCATTGCTTTGGTCATGGCGTTCGCAGAGCTGAACGTTAACCAAATCGCTAAACACACCAATAAGTTACAAAGCACACCCAAAGCAAAAGCTTGAACAGGGCTGTGGTGTAGCTTGTGTTGAGCAATGTTCAGAGCGTTTAAGCCCCATTGACCGCCATCCAGTTGATATAAGCCTGCTGCGCTTACCAAAGCCAATAGGAACATGGCACCGATAAAGTTACCGACGTAGACCTTGCCCCAGATAGACAACATCTTGGTGAAGGTTATCTGCTTGTTAGCCCATGAAATGCTTGATAACACTGAACTGGTAAACAGCTCGCCACCGCAAATCACAATCAGGATTAACCCCATACTGAATGCAAGACCGCCGGCTAAACGACTCAATCCCCATCCAGCATCAGCGCTACCCGTGGTCACCGTGATGTAGAATAAAAAAGCAAGCCCGATGAATGCGCCAGCCATGATTGCCAAACTCAATGTCATGCTGCTGGTTTTATTTGCTTTGCTTAATGCAAACTTCTCGGCTTCCGCCATCATTTCTGTTGGCGAGAACAGTTGCTGATTTTCAGAAGTGCTGGTTGCCATATCCCCCCCTTGAACAATCCGTCATGTGTAATTCCTAGTGTTAACGACTTGGTTAATCCGTAATGGTTAATCAGTGATTTTTTGCAGGGCTCGTTGTGTCCTGCCATTCCAGATTAGGGGGTAGAGGGGTAGAGGTAAAATTGATAATTTTTAGAAACCACATCAAATTTATTGATATAGATTGGGTTACGCGTAGAATGAAATTGATTGCTCATCGGCTTAAGAAAAAACGAGCAACAGGACACAAGTTATTAAAAGAATTAAGGATGAATTTTGCGTTATTCATTAAAGCAACTCGCGGTATTTGATGCAGTGGCAGATTCCGGGAGTGTAAGTCAAGCAGCAGACAGATTGGCGTTGACTCAATCGGCGACAAGTATGTCTCTTGCACAGTTGGAAAAAATGCTCGGCAGGCCTTTATTTGAAAGGCAGGGCAAGCAAATGGCCCTTACTCATTGGGGTATGTGGCTAAGGCCTAAAGCGAAGCGTTTACTGCAAGATGCGCAGCAAATTGAGATGGGTTTTTATGAGCAGCATTTACTAAGTGGAGAGCTCAAACTCGGTGCAAGCCAAACACCAGCGGAACACCTTGTTCCTGACCTCATCAGTATTATTGATAACGACTTTCCTGAGATGCGAATCTCGCTCGGCGTGCAAAGTACTGATGCGGTTATTGATGGCGTATTAGATTATCAATATGACTTGGGTGTTATCGAAGGTCGTTGTGATGACAACCGAGTTCACCAAGAAGTGTGGTGTACTGACCATTTAACGGTGGTTGCATCGGCTCATCACCCGTTTGCCAAGCGTGAACGAGTAAGCTTGGCGCAATTAGAACAAGCAAAATGGGTATTACGTGAACATGGTTCGGGTACTCGCAAAGTTTTTGATAGCTCTATTCATCATTTAATTGGTGATCTTGATGTTTGGCGAGAGTATGAACACGTTCCTGTTTTAAGAAGTTTGGTTGCAAACGGCCCATATTTAACGTGTTTACCTTATCTCGATGTCGAACAGTTTGTTGAGTCTGGCCAACTGGTCACGTTAAATGTCCCTGAGCTTGAAATGGAACGTACGCTTTCGTTTATCTGGCGTGCTGATATGTCTGAGAACCCACTTGCTGAGTGTATTAAGCGAGAAGGTAAACGCATGATGAAAGGCAAACCGTCGGTTCTGTAGCGATAAATTGATAAAAGACTAATAACTATTTATGTTGAATAAGCGATTCCGGTCTCCATCTGGTGATAAATGCATGTTCGCATACATTATTAATGTGATCACGATCGGCTAAAAGAAGG
Source organism: Vibrio sp. L5-1 (assembly GCF_021728315.1). Taxonomy (NCBI): domain Bacteria; kingdom Pseudomonadati; phylum Pseudomonadota; class Gammaproteobacteria; order Vibrionales; family Vibrionaceae; genus Vibrio; species Vibrio sp. L5-1. Next base: position 183,392 of record NZ_JAKKCQ010000001.1, read on the forward strand.
CGTTCTTCCCATAATATGCTTACTTGATTTTAAGTGAGGCTAAATCCGGTTGCGATGAATTACGTAATTAGGCTTTAGAAATAGTATGAGTACATTAGTCGCGATTTCATTAACAACAGGTATTTTGTCAGGTCTATGGGGATGGATTGCTATCTTTTTCGGCTTATTGTCATGGGCAGGTTTCTTAGGTTGCACCAGTTATTTTGCTTCGCCAACAGGCGGCGTTAAAGGACTAGCCGGTAGCTTACTGACCAACATGACAGGCGTATTCTGGGCAATGGTGATTATCGAAAGCTCAACCTTCGCAGGGTTAGAGATTTTAGGCTATATGATTACCGCTATTGTGGCTTTCTTTATGTGTATCCAAGCGAAACAAGCGTGGCTAGGTTATATCCCAGGAACCTTCATTGGTTGTTGTGCGACGTTTGCTGCAGGTGGCGATTGGCAACTTGTAGTACCATCTTTACTGCTTGGTGGTGTATTTGGATACTTGATGAAAGCAACGGGGCTATGGCTTCACGAGAAATCGACTCAATCTTCGGAAGTGGTTGAACAACACACTAAGCAAGCTAAGGCCTAATTAATACGTTAAGCCGTAGTTTAGTGACTGTAAACTCTTGCAAGATAACCCCCAATTAATTTGTATATCGATTTATACAGGCACACCACTTGGTGTGCCTTTTTTGGTTCTTGGTTAAGCCTATCAGTCAAAAAATTCATCTGCAGAAGAACCAATAGCATCTATCAATTAATTAAAGCGCTTAGGTGTTGCCGTTTGCCATGGTGATGACACGTTTTAGCGTCCACCTTAATAACAAGGGAATACAGTCTTGTCCTTGATTCTCACAATGAGACACGATCGCTAAAGCCAGATCTGGTTTTGCGTGTTTCTTAAGAACTTTAGCCACGACTTTTTTCGCTGGGATAGGGTGATCGTAAGGAATCTTAACCATGTCTCTGAAAAAGTTCTCAAACCCATTCATATACAAGTAGTGCTCGATGTCCCTATCAGGCAGTTCTGTGAGGCGATGTCGCTCTTGATCGTTCCCAAGTTTAGATAGCACTGTTGCCGCATATTTTTTGCCTGCTGCATCACCATCGGTGACGACATGCCAATCGATGCCAAACTCTTGCGCGACTTTGATTAATGCCTTTAGTCCTGATTGAGCGAACTCAATAATCTGAACGCCTTCCGCAGCAAGGTTATACCCACATTGGTTGGCTAGCTCGTTAAACAACCAAACTTCAGTCTCACCTTCTACCAATAACCAACAGCGAGCATACAGAGCACCTGAACGATGGAAACGAATATGAAAACCAATTCGACGAAGCTCATCTTTGCTAAAGTGGTTCATGTTGAGTTGGTTAGCGATGGTTTTATCGGACTGACGCACCAAACGACGAATCGATTGAAGTGGTACGGCAGCAAGTAGATCGCCACTGTTGGTGGTAAGGATTTTTTGCATGGGTAACTTCTGCATTAGGCTCCAAGCCCTTGCTAGGTGCGTTGGGTGCAGTCGACCTTCTGGATCTTCAAGGATCAAAAGAGGGCGAGCGCATCGTCTTAAGTCAGTCGGCCCTTTAGCCTGTAGATATGCGTTAAGTAACCCCATGAATAACAGTCGAGTTTGCTTATTCTTGGTCTCCTCGACCAATTGATGAATGCTCTTGTCGTTCGCGCCAGCGGAGTACAGTAGCCCGTCACGTGGTTTTCTCGGATTCTTACGTGAGACACTCTTAAACGAGAAGTAGTGTTCTATTAAGCTTTGCATTGACTCAAGACTACTGCGCATTTCACCTTTATTAACATGTCCGGGTATCGCCATAAGACGGCGGCAGGTGTTGTCGATGCGCTTTTCTATTCTTGCCTGACGGCCATTGCCATTGCCATTGCTGCCACTTCCATTCGAGCCATGACCATTGGTCGTGTGATTATGTCCGTTCCCATTTCCGTTTGCATTGTTAGCGTGACCGTTATTAGTGTGAACATTAGTTGGCAGGTGAGCATTGTGGTTGAGTGAATTTCCGTTGAAAGGGCGATCAAAGTGCCTTGCGTCTCGTAAACGGATCACAGGATGTAAGGTCATTAATTCTTGAGCGAGCTTTTCTGAGTGGTGGAGTTTGAGCGGATTACCGTCTAAACCTAAAAATGCGTAGTTTGTGGTCGTTTCATATTGTTCTAATGTGGCACTTATTCGGTAATAGATACGATAGACGCCAAATTCATCTTGAACCCAGATAGGTTTGAGCTTGCGATAACGACCAGCGTTGAGTTCGCTCTTGTCATTGGCTTTTAATGCGAGAACAATTTGAAGATGTTGAGACTGTGGATGTGAAACCGAGTAATCGACATGAAAATCAGTCATTTCGAAGTGATATGGCACACCGTCAGAGGGAAGAACGACGGAAAGGGCATCCAATAATGAAGACTTACCCCAAGTATTTTCACCAATCAGCGTGGTTAGCTCATCAAACGCGAGTGACATACGCTTAATACCTCGAAAGCCAGAAATCTCGATTCTTTCTAGTTGCATAGGCTTACTCCTAACGGAAGGCTCTGCTAATTGTTTGAAAGCTAACAGATATCTTTAATCATAATCGAAAAATACCAATCCGGTATGCTCACCTGTCACAAAACCCGTTGTTTATTTATACGGATCGAAACGAGATTTTTGATCTATCTCGAGTATTTTTTTGCAGTGCAGTTTCATAAAATTCACGATTCTGTCATGATTCTCGACCTAGTATGAAGGGACAAAGAGAGAAGAAAATATGACTAAAAAGAATAAGCCGACAAAAATAGTGTTGGCACACATCAACGACACCCACTCATACTTTGAACCAACCTCGTTACAGCTATCACTTAAAATGAACAACCACATCATTGAACCTTATGTGAGTGCAGGTGGCTTTGCTCGAATTTCAACACGCTTTAAACAAATAGAACAAGATGCCCAGCGTCAGAAGGTTGGAACCCTGTTCCTACACGCTGGTGACTGCTTCCAGGGGACTTTGTACTTTTCTCTGTTCAAGGGAAAAGCCAACGCCGATTTGTTGAATGCCCTTAATATAGATGCCATGACGCTTGGCAATCACGAGCTAGATATGGGTAATGAGCCCGTTGCGATTTTCGCGAAAAGAATCAAATTCCCATTGTTGGCCGGTAACTGGAATCTATCGAATGAGGATATCAATAAAACTCATACCTTAGCGGACAACGAAATTGTTAAGCCTTATCTGACTGAAACGCGAAGTGCTTCTTTTATAACGAAAGAGTTTGATGGCGAGAAGGTTGCAATATTCGGCTTAAGCATCGACAAGATGGCAGGCATTGCTAATCCAGATATCGATACACCATTTGAAAATGCTTTAGAAACAGCAAAAGCGACCATTGAGCAGATTCATAAAGCTGGCATCAACAAGATTGTGTTACTTAGCCATCTTGGTTACGAAGCTGATTTAGAGTTAGCAGCCAACGTAACAGGTATTGGTGTCATTGTTGGTGGTCATAGTCATCGCTTACAAGGTGATTTCTCTGATATTGGCTTAGTTAAAGATGATGATTACGGCGTGAAAATCGGTGACACTTATGTTGTGCAAGCGGGTTTCCATGCAATGAGTCTAGGACACTGTGAAATCGAGTTCAATACTGAAGGCAAAGTGACTCACTTCAACGGTAAGAACGAACTGCTGTTAGGCCGTCGACTGTTTATAGACGCGAAATTGAGTGAAGTAGGGCAAGACGATGCCCACGATATGGCGTGTGAGTTTTTGAACAACCACCCCAATATTGCGGTATGTAAAAAAGATCCGGAACTTCAGAGCATTCTTACGGATAAATATCAGCCGAGAGTTCGAAAGCTTCAGCAACAAGTTATTGCTCATGCAGATACAAAACTGCGCCACATACGCATCCCGGACGAGAAAGGCCCGAGCCAACTAGCGCCCTTAGTTGCTCAATCATTTCACTACCTAATGAACAAAAAAGGGCATCAGGTTGAATTTGCCATTCACAACGCAGGTGGTGTTAGAAATTCACTGAATAGCGGCGACGTCTCTGTTGCCGATATTGCCGGAAAACTACTACCGTTTGCCGTACCCATTGGTGTGTATGAAGTAAAAGGTGAAACGATCGCAGGCATGCTTGAAGGTGCAATCAACAATGCTTTGGATAATGGTGTTGTAGGGACAGGTTCAGGCAGCTTTCCTTATACGCATAACTTGAGGTTTTGTTACCACAAAGAAGCACCTCTAGGGCATAGGGTTCACCATTTAGAAATTCGCTCTGAAGTATTGGGCTGGCAGGCTGTTTCTCGTGACCGTATTTACCGAGGCGCGTCGTCAGCCTATACCATGAAAGGAAAAGAGGGCTATAACGCCGTCTTGGATATGATAGGTGATGGCGTGGTTACGACCGACTCAATGGCAGACTGTTTCATCGAGTTTCTACAAGACCACCCAGAGTCACTGCAACACAACGAGCCACTGAATTGTTTGGAGTGTTTTAGATAGTCACAGGTAATTTAGATAGTCACAGGTAATGCTTGCGGCTAGTATTATTAGTTTTGCCTATTTATAAATTTGGCATTGTTTATGCTTTATTCCTGCAGGTCGCCTTCTTGTGGAGATAAGCATGGATAAGAAAGATTGGTTAGATGCGGTAGCGGTGGTTGGTTGGGTATCGGTTTGGTCTGCGTTAGTGTACTTGGTACCCGCTGCAGGTTTATAACGTAGCGTGCCTTGAAGTGAGCTGTCAGACAAAGCGCGTACAAGACTCGCTCGTTATTCGTATCATTGAATAACGGATTTGTATCATGAGTAACGGTAATAGGGGTTAATCCTCTCAGTAGTATTCTCAGAATCAATACGAATGTCGTTTTGACAAGCCTATAGAAATAAATGAGGAGCGTTTTGCTCCTTTTTTATTTATTTCCGAAAATTTTTCTAGACGAAACAAAGATAGAGGAATATTATCCACGCGTTTGGGGAGTAGTTAGCGCAAGTTTACATATCGTCATCTCGTTAGGCCAAGAGTCTATCCGGTATGTAAAGGTGAAATCCCATATTTCACTTCAACGAGACCAACGCAATCACAATCAAGATCCGTCGTGGAACTTGATAGTTTTGTTTGCGGAAGGTCTTTGTACAGTTCTTCCGCCCGGAGGAATAATGAACTCAACTCAATCTCTATTATCTACAAATAGTGAATCCTTTTTTTCATCGCCAATCATGACGACTTATGCGGGCTTTTTCCTGCTGACTGTGATTCTAGTCTCTATCGATATTTATCAGACTCGTGGTGGTAGTGTAACCATCAAGAAAGCGGCAATTTGGAGCGTTTTCTGGTTTGTGCTCGCGTTTTTATTTGCTGGTTCCATTTACCTTTTTTGGGACATCTATGCGCCAAATAGTGAATACACAGCCCAAAAAGCAACCGTGTCATTTATTACCGGTTACTTGCTAGAAAAATCATTGAGCGTAGACAACTTGTTTGTTTTCGCGATGATCTTTGCTCAATACCAAGTTCCTGAGCATCTAAGACCTCGTGCGCTTCTTTGGGGCGTAATTGGTGCATTGGTGCTTCGCGCAATTATGATCGCATTAGGTGCTCAGCTATTGGCTGAATACCACTGGGTGCTTTATGTATTTGCTGCGTTCCTAATTGGTACGGGTATTAAACTGGCGCTAGATAAGGGCGAAGAGGAGAGTGTGAATACGCTACCTGAGAAGTTACTTCGTAAAGTGATGCCTGTGACAGAAGACTTCCATGGTCCCGCGTTGATGATCAAGCAAGGCACTAAATGGGTACTCACGCCAATGATGTTGGTGATTGGTGCCATTGCGGTTATGGATGTCATGTTTGCACTGGATTCTATTCCTGCAATTTTCGCCGTTACGCGAGAGCCATTCTTAGTACTGGCTGCAAACGTATTTGCATTGCTTGGCCTTCGTTCTTTGTACTTTGTTCTGCAAGGCATGATGGATAAGTTCATCTACTTGAAGCCTGCACTGGCATTCATCATGGTGTTCATTGGTGTGAAAATGTTATTGGTTGACAGTGAGTGGGCTATCCCAACGTATTGGTCGTTAGCTGTTCTAATTTCTACTATGACGATTGCGGTTATAGCGTCGATTTATGCGAAGAAGCCAGACATTGAACAAGTAAATTGAAACAAAAATAACTTATCGAAAACTCGATAATAATTAGGTGGTCAATGAAGCTTGAAATTTATTTATGTAAATTTTTTGTGACATTGACCGCTGTTGTTTGAGGGTTATTTGTACTAAATGCATGATTTAGGCACTGCTGTGAATTTTTACTCATCAAGCGTGAATATGTATTTCGAGGTGTTGTTAATGATTTGTTTTATTAGAAAAACTAATCTGAATTTCTAATTTTAGTCATTTTTTAACCTGCAAAAGATCACCTATTATTCTTGTCATCAGAACGAACCACATAAACAAATTTATAGAGAGGCAATCATGGCTCAAGCAATGCAAATGAATACTATCGCTGTTCCTAACTCTATGGATAAGAAGACCTACTCGGTTAACATCAAAGGATTGATTGCACACATTTTCGATATTCTTTTCGTAGACAACTCTCCACGTAGTTACTACGCAAGCGACCTATCTGGTCACATGCAACGCGATATCGGTATCAACCGTTAATCTCTGCGTTAACATGTAAAAATATAGAATTTTAAAAAACGCCAGCTTCTAAAGCTGGCGTTTTTGTATCTGAAATAAGCTGTGTATCTGAAATAAACCCAGCACCTGAAAGAAATACTTAGGCATAACGGTCTTTGTTTGAGCGCCAGTAAATTCGCTTTGTACAAGGATCTCGGTATGTCACACGCCACACGCAATTCATCATTGATTAAACTTTGTTTATTTGCCTTACCGATCGGCGCCTATTCCTCTGTGTCGTTTGCACAAACCTGGAGTAACGAAGGCCAGCCTGCTCAGGTTATTGAGCTGTTTACCTCTGAAGGTTGTTCTAGTTGTCCGCCTGCTGACACGTACCTTAGTACTTTTGCAGATCATCCAAAACTTTGGACCGAGGTCATACCGCTTGCTTATCACGTAGACTACTGGGATTACTTAGGCTGGGGAGACAAGTTCGCCAGCAAGGCATTCAGTCAGAAGCAACGTTTGTACAAAGCTTATGGGGTAACAAGTGGCGTCTATACACCGGGCTTCGTTGTCGATGGAAAAGAGTGGCGTGGTTACTTTAATTGGCTAGACAGAACGTTGCCTTCGCTCCAACAACAAACTAATCCCAAATTAACAGTGCACCATGAAGGCGATACGTTCAGTGTGAGTTACGAAAGCAAAGGGGATTATGTCGCTCATATTGCCTTGTTGGCGATGAACGAAGTCACCAGCGTTAAAGCGGGCGAGAACAGAGGTAAGAAACTTGAGCACGATTTTGTCGTGGTTTACGATGGCTACCAACGTGGTGAGTCTGAATGGCAATTCAATATCGACTTCTCCCCGTTAGTTGCCACACCTGACGCAGTAGCCGTGTGGTTAACAGAGCCTAACTCGTATGCGCCAGAGCAAACGGTAGCGGGGTGGCTTAACTAAATTTGCGATAACTTGATATCTGGATGTGTTTTAGAGGGGCTTAATCGCTGAAACACGGGAGAAAGAGGCGATTTAGTTACGTAATACTGCTGAAATACGTTAATATAGCGCGCTATTATTTTAGCTTTGAGTTCCTGCAATTAATGACTAACACCACAACACCAACCAACTTCTCTGATCTTGGCTTAATCTCTCCTTTGATGGCTCGCTTAACAGAGCTTGAATACCAACAGCCAACGCCTATCCAAGCGCAAGTTATTCCAAGTGTGTTAGCAGGACGCGACCTAATTGCAGGTGCAAATACGGGTTCAGGTAAAACCGCAGCATTTGCACTTCCACTGTTACAGCAGATCCATGAAGATGCACCTTTAGACCGTCGTTCGGGCAAAGGTAACTTTGTGTCTGGTCTTATCTTAGTTCCTACTCGTGAGCTTGCTAAGCAAGTGGCTGACAGCGTTAAGTCTTACGCAGTACACTTCAATGGTGCGATCAAAACCGTTTGTGTATTTGGTGGTGTATCGGTAAACACTCAGATGCAAGCGCTACGTGGCGGCACTGATATCTTGGTGGCAACACCGGGTCGTTTGCTGGATCTGATCTCAAGCAACGCAATCAAACTTGATAAAGTTAAAACGCTAGTGCTTGATGAAGCTGACCGTATGTTGAGCCTTGGCTTTACCGAAGAGCTCGATGCTATCTTGAAGCTATTGCCGAGCAAGAAGCAAACCTTGTTGTTCTCTGCGACTTTCCCAGAGCAAGTAAAAACGCTGACTCACGAACTACTGAATGATCCAATTGAAGTTCAACTTCAAAGTGCTAATGCGAGCACTCTGGTTCAGCGTGTATTCGAAGTAGAAAAAGGTCGTAAGACCGCATTGCTAGCGCACCTGATTCAACAACACGAGTGGCGACAAGCACTGATCTTCGTAAACGCGAAGAACAGCTGTGAGCACCTTGCAGATAAGCTTTACAAGCGCGGTATCATCGCAGAAGTATTCCACGGCGATAAAGGGCAGGGTTCACGTACTCGTATTCTTGAAGATTTCAAATCTGGCGAGATTGACGTTCTTATCGCGACAGACATCGCTGCTCGTGGCTTGGACATTGAAAAACTTCCAGTTGTAATCAACTTTGATTTACCAAGAAGCCCATCGGATTACATGCACCGTATCGGTCGAAGTGGCCGTGCAGGTGAGGTTGGCCTTGCGTTGTCATTGATCGATCACGAAGATTACCATCACTTCAAGATCATTGAGAAGAAGAACAAAATCCGTCTTGAGCGTGAGCAAATTGAAGGTTTTGAAGTGGATGAAGAGGCAACCGCTGAACTTGTTGCTGCATTAAAACCCGTTGCGCCACCGGCTGGTACAGGCAAGAAGAAAAAGAAGAAAGCACCTAAAAACCAAGATGTTTGGTTGAGAAACAACTGATATTGAGTCAGTAAAAATAGAATTTCTAAAGGCGCTTAATTGCGCCTTTTTGTTTTCTTATTCCAAGTTTAGCGCATCCGCGTAACGAGATTAAACGACACTCTTGATTCTAAAGAGGTCAGTAAATAATTTGCCTATCATTAAAATGATGAGCAGTGTGGTTAACATCAGCAAAGGTGTTTGAATCTGATAAACCGGTGTTAGATTGAGCGCGCCAGATGTAAGGACGACCAACAGGTTAATGCCAAGTATTCGGTGTACCATCAGTTTAGGCGTTGCGAACACTTTCCATATCACCATGCTATTAATGAAATAAAACAGTGCCAATTGCCACAATTCAGTCATCATCGGCATGATAAAGATGTATTGAAGTAAAATAATGGTACCTGTGCCTATCACCCCGAAAAACGCATCTTTGATAACACTTGGTGGCATCGTCGGCAACATGGAAGAAAATACGCCTGCAATCATCGGAAAAATAAAACCACCCGGCACAGGTAGATATATCCAAACCAGTAGCGACGTTACGAACATCGAGACTCCTTGTAAGACTTTTCTCCCATCTTCATCAAGGTGTTGAACAAAGGTACGGTGCTCATGGTGCCAAGAAACGTTTTTCTTCTCACTCTTCACAAACGGCACATCATCAATCAATGATAAGTGCGGCGCCATTAACTCTAGTTTTTCCATTTTTTCTGTGAGAATTGGCCAATCAATAGGTTGAGTCAGTTCATCCGAGGCGAGTTCAAGCAGACGATCTTGAATATGAGCCATTTCACGGACTCGTAAACGCCACGCATGGATATTTTGTTTTAGGTGATAACTGCCAGTGAGCGGTAAATCCAACAGTTGATAAAGCTTCTTAATATTAGCGGTATTGGACTCCAATGCTTCTATATCTAAGTTGTTAGTGTTGCTCATTGCTGTTATCAGCGTTTCTCTGCTTGTTTCAAATCGTTGTACGAAGTTTTGTTCAGTGTTTACCGGCCAGATTAGACGATAAACAATTGAGAAGGTGATAACGCCTAGCAAAGTTTCTTGTATTCGTAGTACCGCAAAATAAAATGTAATTTGGTTATCGAATCCGCCCATGCAAGAGATGATGGAGCAGACAGCAAAGCCTATAGAAAAGACATAACCGTATTTTTCATCACTCGACATGAAGATGCATGTACCGAGAAATAAGGTGAAAAACATCAGAAACAGAAAGCGGTCCTGAGAAAACATCGCAATTAAAAAAAAGGCATAACCCGTCCCTAACAAGGTTCCCATTAATCGGTTATGGCCTTTGTTTATTGAATGGGCAAAACTCTCGTTCAATGCCATGACTGCAACCGCAATTGCCGCCCAATAGGGCTTTTCCCACTGAAACCACAACGCAAGGCAGATAGAGATAACAATCGCGAGAGAAGCCTTAATTGCTTCTTTGGTCGATGCACTGAACATAAATGCCATCCAACTATTTGATTATTTTGATCGAAGCTGTCATGCCGACACGAAGTTGCAAGTCTTCAGGCACGTTATCGAGTACTACTTTAATTGGTATACGCTGAGCGAGGCGAATCCATTGAAAATTTGGGTTCACGTTGGGAAGAAGGTTATTACCAGTACTGCCATCTTGTGTCGCAATGCCAAAACCAATACTTTTAATATGGCCTTTTAATTGAACATCATTGTGCATCATGAGCGTGACGATAGCTTTGTCGTTTGGTGCAACGTTCACAAGATCAGTTTCTTTGAAATAACCTTCAATCCAAAAACTATCCTCATCGATTAATGCCACCACAGGGGTATTAGCAACAACTTGAGAACCTTCACGTAGGTTTAAGTTCGTGATGAAGCCATTCGTTGGAGCGTACACCTTGGTGTATTTGAGATTTAAATGTGCCTCTTCAACATTGGCCTTTGCTAGTGCAACGTTAGCTGCATTTGTCTCAACCGCATTGTTCAGGTTATTCAAGGTCAGCACTGGCAGCGCGCCAGGCGTTCTTTTTTCTAAGTTCAACGCGCGTTGCTCTTCGTTTTTAGCTTTTGCTAAGAGCGCGCGAGCCTGTTTCTGTGTCGCGAGTGCTTTATTGTAGGCTGCCTGATAAATGCTTGGGTCGATCTCAAACAGTAGATCCCCTTTAGCTACCTGTGAGTTGTCTTCAATATGGACTTTGGTTACTTGCCCGGTGACTCTAGGGGTAATCGAAACGATGTATGCGCTGACCTGACCATCTCTAGTCCAAGGATTACTTGAATAGGATTGGTAATAGCTATAAACCACAGAGCTTGCGGCAACGACCAGTAGTAGCGTGATGAGATAACGTTTAATCAAGGTGAATGCCTCAGAAAATGGTAATAAATTGGCCGATAACGCCGACGAAAATAACGATTAAGCTTATTTCGGCTATTGCAGGAAAAGCGACATATTTATGTAGCCCAAGTTTTGTCGCGATTGAGCCAGTCAATATCGTCAATACATACGCTAACGCGATAACCAAAAGCAAAGGCGGGAAGTAGATCTCACCCCACACGAGTTCATGTGGCATTGTGTTCATGGGTCTGTCTCTATCGTTTGAAGAAGGTTACGATAAAGGAACTATGGCAATGTTAATAATCGTATATAGAGGATCGGATCCATCAAACGTAGGTAGGTTTAGGTATATACTAGAAAGAAGAGTTAGCAAAAGGCACAAATCATTAGCTATTTAGCTCTGTCTTTTTATCATTATTATTCTGATGCAGTAGATATTTTTCTATCTCATATGCATGACTAAGAAAGTAAGCACATCAAAATGAACTTCAGTATTGAACAACTTCTCGCGTTTGTGACCGTCTATGAACAGCGGTCATTTAGCAAGGCGGCGGTAAAGCTTAACAAGCACAGAACGACCGTCGGCCAGGTTATTACAAATTTGGAAGATCACCTTGCTGTGCATCTTTTTGAAAGAGTTGGCCGCTCTGTAGAACCAACGGAGGACGGGCACCTCCTTTATCACTACGCAAAACAGACGATTGAACAAGCTCGTACTTTTGACAAAGTAGCGTTGAGCCTTTCTTATGGTGGGTTAGAGAAAATAACAATCGCGTATTCTAGTTTCGTTCCACAACGTGTTTTGGTGGATATACGTAAACGACTTAAGCACGACTTCCCAATGATGCGAGTGAACTTTCTGGTTAGGAATAAGAACGAAATTAAACAAGGAATACAAAGTGGGGAATATCACTTTGGACTTGTGAATGCTCACAATAGCCGAGCGATGCATAGTTTTGATTCTACCTTCCTTGGACACTTTGAGTTCTACCCATTCGGACAAAAAGGTGGAGAACTATCACATATAAATAAAGACGAAGTATTAGTCGCACTAAGGAACTCAAAACAGTTCGTATTGAGGTCTCTGATTGACGAAGGGATGTCTGAAAAGATTATTGTGAGCTCTGACTATGAAGAGATTGATCAGCTTTCGTTAATGATCAAAATGCTTGAAGAGGGTTTTGGATGGGCACTTCTTCCTAAGGCATTTTTTACCGACTCTGAATTTTCAAAACATTCAATAGAGCCCATTCACTCTGCGCAAATGGTGGAAGGATTCAAATTTGGATTCGCGTTGTGGTGTCCGCACTCAAAACAAGTCAGTGGTATCAAAGGCTCTTTGGTGTCTGTTATTAAAGAGTACCGCGAGCAACTTATTGATAGTTTTAAGTCGTGAAAATTTGAGATATTAAAAAGGCGCTAATTATTCATTAGCGCCTTTTTAGATTTTGTTCAGCGAAAAGAAGAATTACTTCTTACGGCAGAACTCAGCGATTACGTACATTGATTGACCGCCGTTTGTTTTACCAGAAACAAGCTTAGGATCGTCACCAACGCTGATGCCACGGATAACAGTACCTTGCTTAATCACTTGGTTAGTACCTTTGATTGGCAGGTCTTTGATTACTGTTACGTCGTCACCTTTTTTAAGTTCAACGCCGTTCACATCAAGAGGCTTGTCATCAGCAGACATGCCGATTTGTGCCCAAACTGATGTTTCTTCTTCAAGGTACATCATGTCTAGCGCGTCTTGAGCCCAGCTTTCAGAGTTCAGACGAGTAAGTTGACGCCACGCCATTACTTGAACTGGCGCTTCTTGGCTCCACATGCTGTCGCTTAGGCAACGCCAGTGGTTGATATCTTTTGGATCGTCAATCTCACCCAGGCATTTGTCACATACCATGATGCCGTGATCCACTGTTACGTGGCTGTGTGGCGGTACTGCGTATGCAGTAAGAGAAGAATCAGAACCACATAGTTCACATTTAGATTGGCAGCGTTCTAGCATCGTAGCTTCAGAAGACATAATGGACTCACATTTATTAGGTATTAAATTACGGGGCTATTATCCACTTTATTTACAATAAAGAAAGAGGTCGTACGGTATTCTGTCTTGATTAATTTTAGCTGAGATCAACCATTTGTGTTTTAAGGTTCTATGCAAACGGTTAACTAGGGGACGGTGGGATGTCGATAGATACAAAAATGCCAGCGGTTAGGCTGGCATTTGGTTTCATTAACTTTTGATCATACGTTTATTACTTGCTCGCATCTAATAAGCCAGCGGTTACGCTTGCAATACCAGTCCCCTGCGATAAGGTAAATTGTACAATTTGCGAGGTCATTTCTGCGTTGGCTGCTGCATCACCAGCATTTTGCTGAGAAATTACAGTAGAGTGTTCAGCCTCTGATGATGATTTGTCAAAATACGAAGCCAGCTTGTCTCCCGAAGAGTTCAGTGCAGTATTAACCAATGATAACTTTTTAAACAGTGGTTCGGTTCCAGCTGTTGGGATCGCAGCAACAGAGTTTGGTATTGTTTCGTCACCGTCGGCTTGAATACCAAATACCGGTCCCGAAGTGGTAGAGGCAATGTTGTAAGGGTCAACATTATCTAGAACTGTTTGAGCAGCATACATGAATGAAGTCTGGGTAGAGTCGATTGTCGCTTTGATAGCTTTGTCTGAAGCCGATGCACTGTCACTACTTAAGGCCGTGTAATACTCAGTAAAGCAAACACCACCAGATTTACTGACTGGAACGCAGTTACTTGAATAGTGTGCTTGGTACTCTGTTACACTTGATAGGCTAACGGTATGCTTGATCTCAGGAGAGAAAGAACCTGAATTAAGCAAGAAAGGAGCAATACCACCACCTGGGTTAGCAAGGGTTGCACTTGTATAACTAAACAAAGAATCGATAGCAGGGTTCAACACAGTGTTACCTACTGTGTAAGAGCTGATTCCTGTAATAGCCCCAATAGAATGCCCAAATAGAGATACATTGGTTTTATCTAGGTTACTGAATGCAGCATCGGTAGCTGAATTTAAAGCAAAGCGAACCCCAAGCCCATCAATTGCACTTTGGCGAATATTGTCTCGAGCAACAGGTAAGTACTCAAGATTCATGTATACGGTAGGGGTCGTTGGTGTCGTCACGGCATCCGCACTTAGTGCACGTTGACCGTGAAGTGGCTGATCAATAGCGATAATTGCATAGGGTTTGTATGGCGCAGTTCCAGTAAGTGCGCCGCCAATATGCTGCATCGCAAAAGCGTAAGCACTCTCCTTGATGCTAGTGATACCGTGTTGGTACTGTAGAATAGGTAAAGTGCTGTCGATAGCTGCTCCTTCAGGTACAAACATAACGAACGGCACTGACTTTACTGCTCGAATTTGCGGTACAGCGCTGTATTTGGTCATAATACGCGCGCTATCTAACTGTTCTCCATCTGCGAGGGTTAACTTTTCTCCAATGAGTAATTGTTGGTACTCTGCTTGATAGAGTTGAGTAGCGGGCTCAGTGATCCCTAAACCTGCTAGCTGTGTAGCAACGGCTGTTTTGTCCGCGTCACTTCCTGAGCTGAGTACATTCAAGATAGTTAAAACACTAGGCATAGCACTGCGCCAAGGCGTTGTTTTCCATTCGTCGTCTGTTAATGAATCAGACAAGAAATATGGCAGTTCAACTGTTCCGCGATACACTTGAATAGAAGCAGCAGCTGAGAACTTAGCAGTGTAACCTGCAGCTAATTGTGTAGCAGCATCGTCACCAAATGCACTCTTAAACATCGCGTCAGCTTGTACAGCTGTAGCAAAATTTTGTTTCGTTCCATCAACTGTAAATGTATACAGCTTGTCGAGTTCAGCAGCTGGGATGCTATTTGGATTCGCAAGGTTCTTCCATATATCAGAAGGGGTAACTGTGGGACTAATCGTTTGTGCAATTGCAGCTTTGGTCCCGTTCATAACGTTACCAGCTGAAGCAGTCGTAAACCAAGATGAATAGATGATCTCATCTGAACTGGACACTTCACCATAGCCAGCGAATAACGCTTCAACTTGATGGATGATTTTTTGTGGTAAATCGAGCGAGCCTGCTTGGTCTATATCTGTCGTTTTTAAAGACGCGTAGGAGCTTGATGTTCCTAGTGGTTCATCTGCGCTATCAATAATTGAGTCAGTTAATGCATAAATGTAGTCAGAGCTGGGATCTAAACCTTTAAGAGGTAAAACTTGTATGGTCTTAAAATCGCTAGATGCCACTAAGTAGTCAACGCCAGCAGTTAGCGCAGTAAAGTTAGACATGACACCAGTGCTCAGATCAACATCGACTTTAGCAACTTTTACCCCAGCATTGAGGTGCGCACTAAACGGTGTCGTCCCGTTCATCACGACATCATTCTTCAACGTTCTGTCACTAGGAAGGTTCACATTGATAGTGAACGGCATGATAGTACTCCAACCATCAGCTTCTCCCATTGCTACTTTGGGATCATTCAGTAATCCTGTTGAACTTGCATCTAACGGGATGTTCAGAGTGTGATCGTTAGTATCGAACAAGAAAAAAGAAGGAAGAGGGACATCCGCTTCATTACCTAAAAGCGTAAAGCTAATTTTTGAGCTTCTAGCTAATGATTGGTTGATTGCATCGGAATAAGGTGCAGCCGTTGAATCACCGGAGCTTTCACTGTTGTCCCCGCAGCCAGCAAGAAGTAATGCTGAGCATACGAGAGATAAAGAAAATTTGTTATTCATGTAATTATTCCCGTACGGTTAGTTGAACGTGTAGTTAAGTTGTATCGCTGAAAGGTAAGCAACGCCTTCAGCATCAAATGTAAGCTTTTGTCCTGCTGCATCGGTTTCGGTAAACGAGCCGCTTTCGCTTTGTACTAATGCAAATGCTGCATCGACAGTCATGTTTTCAGAAACTGCATAAGTTAAACCGGCTGAATACCACATACGGTCGCTATCGGGGATGCTTAACGTTGCTTCACCAGCTTGTTCGTCATATGCCAAACCTGCACGTAGAGTCCAGCTTTGGTTAACCATGTAAGTAGCACCAACAGACCATCTTTGGTTGTCTTCGTAATGCTCGGTTTTTAAGAAACACTCATTATTTTTACAATCTGAACTCGTTGCTTTTAATTCTTTGAACTTACTCCATTTGGTTAATTGCCAACCATAGTGTATTGCCCAAGCATCGCTAAGTTGATGAAAAGCGGATAGTTCAAAGATATCGGGTAGTTCAATTTCTAAACGTCCGGTAGTCTTACCTGGAGCGCCACTTTCCATTTTTAAGCCGGTGTAATCAGTGAACTCTCCGTCATCAAAATCAAGTTCGACAGATGAGCGATAGCCAAAACCAAAACGGTTATTTTCATTCAGTTCATACAGCGCACCGACATTCCAGCCAAAAGCAAACGTTTCACCAGTCATTGATATCAGTTTGTCACTTGGCGATCCGCCAACAGGCAGACTGCCTTTGTGTCTATTTAATTCAGCTTCCGCATATACCAGATTGATACCAGCACCGAGGCTTACGCTTTCATTTACTCTGTAAGCAATGTTTGGATTTAGGTTTACGGACACCAAAGATGTGTCACCGGCTAAATCACCTGCATAAATATCGTCGGGATAATCAGTAGCAACGCCATATGTAGTGAACATGCCAATCCCCCATGCCCATTTTTCATTGATTGGACTGATGTAGTAAGCGGCTGGGACTATTTGCAAAGGGGCTACGTCAGAAGACTTCTGATTGAAATCGCTATCATTAATTTTGGTTTGAGTGACGTTAACCTCTGGATCAACGATAGAAACCGCGCCTGAAAATTGGGCTGTATCAAATAGGGTCATTGCGGCGGGGTTTCTCGCTAGTACACTCGCGTTATCAGCTACAGCACCTTCACCTGAAAATGCGCGACCAAGACCTGAGGCAGAGTGCTCAGCAACTTGGAAACCAGCCGCAAGTGAATTACATGCAAATAGCACAGAAAGTGAAACGAGAGAGCGTTGTATTGTTTTCATCCTTGACCCTCCTAGGGCATCAAATCTCAATCTTATTGTTGAAAACACACTGAGCGTTTTTGGTGCTTAAGCTCTAATGTAAACGACATGTTAAATTCATGTTTAATATAAAGTCAAAGAATGAGTTGTCATTTTGTGAAGTAATATTTTTAAGGGGCGGCACTCTAACACTAATAATATAATTACAATCAATGATTTATGGGTGGTTGGAGGTGTGACCAGAATGTTTGTGTTAGGTGTTGGTATAAATAGTGTTCAACTGCTCAATATGTAACAACTTTGTTTATGTTTACCGTTTATCGTTAAATCGGCATAATATCGATTCATATTGATAGTCATTAAATTGGGATTAAAGTTTGGAATTACTCGCGATAGAGTTTCTTGGAAAACCACTTCGTTTAGAGGGATCAATGGCAGGGTGGCAACAGTTGTATTGGGACAATACTTTGGTGTCCCAATTAGATGCAACCACAGATCAAGATGACGCTCGAACTCATGCATTTACTCTGCGCGCAGGTGAAGAAACGTTGCAGTGTCACGTTGAGGCGGCCGTTCAGTGGCAACCGTTTGAGATGACCTATAAAGCGACCGTGAATGGCCAAACCGTTACCGAAGGCAATCGAAATACCAAAGATATCGAGCAACAAACCCCGGTTGTCACACCAAAACCAGAGAAGCGTTTTAGCTTAATCGGGTTAGTTTCGCTGGGAATGAAAGCCCTTAAGAGTGCCAAGTTAATCAAGGTGGTACTTGCCTCTGCGAGTTTAGCTGCTTACTCATGGCTATTTTCAATTCAGTTCGCTTTAGCCTTGATCGCTTGTTTAATGTTCCATGAATATGGCCACATCAGAGCAATGAAATACTTTGGAATGAAGACCAAAGGCATCTATTTGATACCATTCCTTGGTGGTTTGGCGTTATCCGACGAAAAGATCAATACGCGCTGGCAAGATGTGGTTATCTCGATCATGGGACCATTGTTTGGCTTGATATTGTCATTGATATTTATGGTGTTGTACTGGGCGACTGGTGAAATGTTCTTCGCGGGGCTTGCGGTATTTAACGCGTTATTAAACTTATTTAATCTATTACCGATTTTGCCTCTCGATGGCGGACATGTACTAAAAAGTATCAGTTTCTCGATGAACAGTGTGCTTGGTATTGTCCTGTGTGTTGCGGCCGCTATTGCTGGCGTGGTACTGAGTTATCAGTTGAATTTGACCCTGTTTGGCTTCTTATTGATTATGGGCAGTGTGGAAATACTATTCGAATGGAAAGGGCGTCACCACAGTCACTTGTTGCCATTAGACAAATACGGTCAAGTCGTGTCGTTTGTTTGGTATGTGGGTCTAGTGAGCAGTTTGATCGGTGTTATCTGGTATTTTGCATCTACGGGTGATCAGCTATTAAGCCTACCATTGCAAATTCTTGGTACTTAACAAGAATCAAAAACAAAAAAATGCCCTAACCAATATGGATAGGGCATTTTTGTATTCGAAGTTTAGCGTTTAAACAAATGTTAGATTACGCTTTGCAATTTGGTCTTGGTGAACCCGATTGAGGTAACGTTTTTATCGTCGCCTGTAGATCTTTGATACGCGTACTGTGGGAAGGGTGCGTAGACAGCAATTCTGGCGGTTGGCTACCACCTGATGCTTTCGCCATGTTTTGCCACAAGTCGACGCTCTGTTTAGGATCGAACCCTGCCTGAGCCATATATTCTAAACCAACAACATCGGCTTCTGATTCCTGAGTACGGCCATACGGTAGAATAACCCCGTATTGAACACCTAAACCTAGGGCAGCCATTGTCATTCCTTGGTACTGTTTGTATTCTGATGCGCCTAACGCAACACTGGTAATGGATAAACCAGTATTAGCGATTTGAGACTGAGAGAGACGTTCGTTGCTGTGGTCAGCGAGAACGTGAGCCACTTCGTGTCCGATAACCGTTGCGAGTTGGTCTTGATTGACCGCTACCTTAAGTAACCCTGTGTATACGCCAATTTTGCCACCCGGCAAAGCAAAGGCATTCACTTGGTCGCTATCAAAAACAACAACTTCCCATTCACTAAAGCCTTGTTTTGGAATATGTTGAGTAATGCTATTTGCAACGCACTGTACATAAGCGTTTGTTTTGGCGTCTTTACTTATTGGCTGTTCTTTCTTCATTTGTTCAAAAGATTGTGCCCCAAGTTGAGACATGTCTTGATCAGAAAAAAGCAGTAATTGGTTTCTTCCTGTCGGGGAAGCGCTACATGCGGTTAGGCCTGCAAGTGTGAGAAGCGAGGCAAACTTCATCCATGACGTCATACAATATCCTCTGTGTATTCGGTTTTTATGCATGTTAACATCAACTTGCGTAATAACTAAGAGCTGTAAGATAAGTATTGTATTTAAAAACATGGTTATCGTTAAGATCACTATTAACGATAATGAAGCTATTCAGTTACTAATAAAGCGATTCACGCACTAATAAAGTCAATAATTAAGGAACCCATATGAGTATTTGGAAAAAGCCCGTTGACCTAGATACCTTCAACGCGACCTCAAAAAACACCTTAATTGAGCACCTCAACATTGTTTACACAGAAGTAAACGACAATTCCTTAGTGGCAACCATGCCGGTTTGTCATTTTACGCACCAACCACTAGGCATGCTTCATGGCGGCGCATCGGTTGTGCTGGCTGAAACGCTTGGCTCATTGGCGGCTAATTTCTGCGTACCAGAAGGCTACTATTGCGTTGGATTAGATATCAACGCGAATCATGTAAGATCAATGCGTGAAGGCCATGTTATCGGTACTGCTGAACCTATTCATCTGGGTGTCTCTACCCAAGTATGGCAAATCAATATCACTGACGAGCGTCAACGCTTAGTGTGTACGAGTCGATTAACGATTGCCGTGAAGAAACATAAGCGATAATAGAGTAGGCAGCAGTTAACTGTGTTCTATTTTGAAAGTAGTAATTTGTATTTAGAAGAAGTAGCTAGAGAAACCGATGGTCATAACGTTTAAAAGTGGAAAAGTTATCGCAACCGCACATGAGCTGGTTGTTCGTTTAGATGGTGAACATAGAGTCACGCTGCAAGCGCAAGTTGATGCGATTCAATTGATCGGAAAAGGGGCAAACGTTATTTCTGCCAACGGTTCAGAATGTAAATGGTCGATTAAATTAGACAATGAACAACAGCTTCGTGACATCGCTAATGAAATCGGCTGCGATGTGATGTAACCGTATGCTGCAAAAGTACTTAGCCATTCTGTTTGAATAACATCTTGGGACGTCATACCCAATAATTCGCAATAAAAACACGTAAGTAAGATTGATTTTACGTCTTAAAATAGGGAAACTGAATTCAATGTCCTTTGAATAAGTTTTCCTCTTTATGAGCAGCCCAAGACTTCGCGTTCAATTTGAAACCCTGTTTGAATACTTCGATGGTAAAGATTCTGATGTTCAGCTCGATGACATAACAGATGTACTCTGTTGTACGCGTCGTAATGCAAGAATGGTACTCAACAAACTTGAAGAACAAGGTTGGGTAGAATGGTTACCGGCGGCTGGCCGAGGTAAGTTATCTCAACTTATCTTTAAGCAGAATCGTTGCGATGTCAGTGAAAACTTAGCGAGGCGGTACTTACAGGAAGGTAAAATTGGTCAGGCGCTGTCAGTGCTTGACCACAATGCTGCCAAGCTTACTCAGGTTATTCAAAACTATTTGGGTGTGCAATATCAAGAAGGTGAGCAGGTCATTCGTTTGCCTTATTACCGACCGCTCTCAATGCTTAACCCGACAAAATCGATGCGACGTTCAGAGCAGCACATTGCCTGCCAAGTCTTTAGTGGGTTAACGCGACTGGATGAAAATGATCAGTTACACCCCGATCTTGCTCATTCATGGCAAAAAATCAGCGACTATCAATGGCGATTCTTCTTAAGGCCGGGTGTCCGTTTTCATAACGGGGAGCCTCTATTAACGAACCATGTTGTCGACACGCTTCTTGCGCTCGAACCACTCAATTTGTTCTCGCATATTAAAGATGTCTCTTCACCCGCAAATTGCGTGGTCGATGTCTTCTTAACGCGCCCAGATAAGTATTTCCCACTCGCGCTCACGGAATCGGTCGCTAAGGTCACTTTACCGATGATTTTACGTGGCGAAGACTACGATATTCGACCAATTGGTACGGGGCCGTATCGCATTGAGAAGAACGATGAGAAGCAACTCGTACTAACGGCTTTCAACGGATACTTTGGTTTCAGGCCGTTGATTGATCGCGTTGAGGTTTGGGTGGTTGATGAAGCGTATTCCTCTATGGTTTACCCAAGCCTTTCGAAACCGGTAATGGCCGACCGTGGTGATAGTGATGAAGTAGAGCTTGATCCCGGTTGTACGTATTTACTATTGAATAGAAAGAAGGGCATTGCACAAGATCCCGCATGGGCGGAGTTTTTGTCTAACGCATTGAATGCAGCTGATCTGTTTGTTCATATCCCAAAAGAGACCGTCATCGATTTGGGCGTTCTACACGCCTATGGGATAAAACCTGGCTGGTATGACATAAAGTTAAACACGCCAGTCTGTCCACCAGCAAATGCGAAACCAACCATTAGATTGGCGTACCAATGCCAACACCCGATGTTCCCAACACTTGCCAAAGCGATTGTCACCGTGTTGAAGCAATATAATGTCGATGTTGAGCTTATCGGTTACGAAACCGATCCTCCACACGCCGATAATGTTGATATTTGGATTAATCCAATGGGTATCGCTAACAACAGAGACGATGCATTGGCTGGTTGGTTAATGGATTACAGTTTTCTTGATGAATCTAGCCCAGCTGAAGACTTCGACCAATGGTGTCACATGATTGATCGTTGGCGCTCGGGCGAGTTTGAGCAATTCCCAGCAAGACAACTCGGGAAACAACTTGTGCAAAGCAATCAGTTGATCCCTATGTTTCACTGTTGGCTAGGTGTAAACAAAGACCAATGCGGTACGCTGCAGAACGCAAAGTGTAATGCATTAGGCTGGTTCGACTTTAGCCAAGTTTGGGTGAAGCCTGACGTTGATTGAAACCCAACGTTGATTGAAAACCAAGAACACTTATTAGGACCAAATAACTCAATTAGGACAACACGATGCAAACTCTGGTGGTTACATTTATTACGCTGGTGGCCTTTGCTGCTAATTCAGTTTTGTGTCGCTGGGCTTTAATGGATCAAACGATTGATCCTTTGAGCTTTTCGATCGTGCGCATCTTATCTGGTGCGCTTACACTTCTGATTTTATTCACTTTATCTTCCCAATCTAAGTATAAACAGGAGTTAGCAAACAACAGCACATCGGTATATACAAAGCTAAAGTCACAGTTTCAATTCACATCAATATTGTCACTGCTTGTGTATATGTTTGGCTTCTCATTTGCTTACCTAGAGCTTGGCGCAGGTCTTGGTGCGCTGGTGTTGTTTGTCGCAGTACAATTTACGATGATTGCCGCACACTTGTTCTCTGGAAACAGAATGTCATTACTTGAGTGGGGCGGATGTTTGTTATCTGTGGCAGGGCTTGTTTACTTGTTAATGCCAACTGAATCGACACAGGCACCAGACTTAGTTTCTATCATCTTGATGTCTCTGGCCGGAGTTGGGTGGGGTATTTACACATTGGCAGGAAAGAAATCTTTAAACGCACTGCAATCGACGACCGCTAACTTTGGATTTAGCTCGCTAGTTATCCTTGCAGGTTTAAGCCTTCTAGCTGTAATACCTAATGCAATGCCTCAAGTGTCTATCAGTGAGCAGGGTTTGATTTACGCGGTTATATCGGGCTCGGTGGCTTCTGGTGTGGGTTATAGTTTGTGGTATTACGTGGTGAAAAAGCTGAATACAGTGGTCGCATCCATTGCACAGCTTTCTGTGCCGGTTATCGCGACACTCGGTGGCGTCTTGTTACTCTCCGAGCCAGTCACCATGCAATTTATTATCTCATCGACCGTTATTTTACTCGGGATAAGCTTGGTTCTTGTCGCACCTAAACTTAAGAAATAAAGAGTTCAATCATTAACTTCTATGGCTAAACCAAATAAGAAGCAACCGACCAAAACGGTTCAGATTTTCTGTGCGAAATGCAAAACGCAACTTTTTAAGTATCGGAAAGGTGGCAAAGGTGCACTCGTGAAGTGTTTTAAGGAACGTATTGTTGAAGATTTCACTAAAGAGCCATGTGTGTGCCCTGAATGCGGGATTGAATTTGCGCGAGATACCTTGGTTCGAGGTACGCCAGCCTACAAGTTTGTGGGTGGCAAGGTGACTATGAAGTAGAAAAGAACAAATGCCACGACACAGTTTGTGTGTGGCATTTAAATCGACTAATTAACTTATAAGAAAGAAGTTGAGCGGGCTATCCACGAACTATTGAGCTCTAACTCGCCCTTGAAGTTTCAGAAGTAATAGCGAGACAATAGCACCCGTTGTATCACACAGCATGTCTTTCTGCGCATCCCAAATATCACCTTGTGAACCGAGGAATGCGATGCCTTCATCACCACCTGCAATCTCCGCGTACCACCACTCAATAATCTCATAACCTGCGGCAACACTCATGATGGCAAATAAAGCAAAGAAACAAGCTAATGCCGGTTGAGCCAATTTCTTACGAATCAAATATTCAGCGAGCGGGTAAGCGTAGAGACCAATCGAAAAGTGCGCCACGCGGTCAAAGTTATTACGCTCAGATCCAATCAGGTTATTAAACCAATCAAAGGGGACTTCAGCGAAAGTGTACTTAGCGCCAATCGTATGCAGAACCAACCAGATGAACATTAAAACGTAAGCCGTCTTTGAAAAGGTGAGCTTGGTGGATAGCCACCAGATACCTACTAATATCGCTAGAGCAGGAACAATTTCGGCAATCCATACTGCTCTTGAAGAGGGAGCAAACGCTGAAAATAGAAACACAATCAGATAAAGCGTCGTTAATGAAAGCAATGGTCGATTTTGAGCAAGTGGCGTAATTGTCATATCGAGATCTCTCGTCGAAGTTTTTAATAGTGTTACACAATATTGAACAGTGTTCAATTGGGCTGTAATCACCATATTTGTTGAAAACTGGCGTTATCGCCCAGTATCTAGACAAACGGTTGCGAGAGTTTCACAAAAGTTTGATTTACAACAAAGCGATCCTTAAAATCGCTTCATCACTACATAACAAGAAAGAAAAGTCATGAAACTGGAAACTGTCGATTACCTTGCTGACGACGCAGCAGAACAATTTGTTCGCTCTCTACGTGAAACTGGTTTTGGTGTTCTTAAGAACCATCCAATCCCAAAAGAGCTTGTTGAGTCTATTTACGAAAACTGGTACCAATTCTTCATCTCTGAAGAGAAAGAGAACTTCCACTTTAATGTTGAAACACAAGATGGATATTTTCCACCATCAGTGTCTGAAGTTGCTAAGGGTCACACTGTAAAAGACATCAAAGAGTACTTTCACGTATACCCTTGGGGCCAAATTCCTGAGCAGCTGAAAGAACAGATTCTAGATTACTACCAACGTGCGAATGCTTTTGCTCAAGAGCTTCTAGGATGGGTTGAAGCTCATGCTCCTAAAGAAGTACAAGAGAAGTTCTCTATCGCTTTGTCTGAAATGATCAACGGCAGTGAGCAGACTCTGCTTCGTGTTCTTCACTACCCACCAATGCAAGGTGACGAAGAGCCAGGCGCTATCCGTGCAGCAGCACACGAAGACATCAACTTACTGACTGTTCTTCCTGCAGCAAACGAGCCAGGCCTTCAAGTTAAAGCTCAAAACGACGAGTGGTTAGATGTTCCGTGTGACTTCGGCAACATGATCATCAACATTGGTGACATGCTTCAAGAGGCATCGGGTGGTTACTTTCCATCGACAACTCACCGTGTAATCAATCCATCAGGTGAACGCCAAGAGAAATCTCGTATCTCTTTGCCTCTATTCCTTCACCCGAAACCGGAAGTTGTGCTGTCAGAAAAGTACACAGCAAACGAGTACCTAATGGAGCGCCTAAGAGAACTTGGCGTTATCTAATTAGCGAAATATGTCGTGCTAAAATTGGTATAGATATCAAAGGTCAGCTAAATTGCTGACCTTTTTTGTACCTGTACTTCAGGATCACTTCTGCATTGATGGCGGTTGCACTCACTTAATGACTTTCAGTTTCATGATGAAAGGGTGCCTTTGAGCCAAGCGTTTGAAAGTTGTTGGTCCATTAGCTCGACAAATCACAGAAAATCGCTTTCAATTAAAAGAGATACGCCAATGGGTATGATGTAGGTTGCTCATTGTATCCAATGCCCTAGTCATCCATTAATACAGAAAATCTAACTGAGTCCACTATGTCGAATCATCAAGAGGTGAGAGCAAACTTTCATTGCCATATGGAGAACCCATTGCTTTGGCCGATTATGGAAGTGCTCAAGCAAAAGCCAAGCGGCTGGAAAGTACACACATTGGCGGCTCATCTTAACGACCTTGGGTTTGTGCCGGTGCTAGACCTAGCACCTGAGAAAGAGTTGTTTAAAAAGAACTTCCTCATCATGAATGCGCTTTATCAGCTTCAAGAAACCTTACACCCTGATGGTTGGCTACAAGTCCAAGCGATGGACATTGAATTGATGAATGGTCGTTATCACGGAAGCAGTCACAACATCGATCATCAAGACCCACTGCGAGAATACTACATTAATTGGATTAACTATGAAGCGGACGAGGGCGAAGTCAAAAGGCTGCTGAACGAGTTCTGGACTCGGTACAGAAAGTTTGTCGGTGGTGATGAGCTCGATATGGATAGAAGCCGAGCGTTAAACTTGTTTGAGTTACCGTTGGACGCGACTCATCATGAGATTAGAAAGCGCTGGCGACAATTGGCTTTGCGCTGGCATCCAGATAGGGACGAGGGCAACACGGCTAAGTTTCAGACATTGTGCGAAGCATGGCATATATTGAGAAGCTCGTAACCTAACGAAGTCTCTAGCTACGTCTAATGCAACTCTAAAATAAAAAGCCCCATACTATGAATCTAGAGTGGGGCTTTCTTGGTATTAGGAGTTATCTTTGTTTTGGCCACTTTTATGCTCAAACGCATAATCGAGTACTTTACGGATATATGGCGCGCCGACTTTTGAACCGCCGTTACCGTGTTCAATGACCACCGTCGCGACATACTCAGGGTGCTCGTAAGGTGCGAAAGCCGTGTAAAGCGCATGGTCGAGTAAATGCTTAGCCAATTTCTTCGAGTTGTAGACCTGATCTTTCGCAAGATCAAATACTTGTGCCGTACCTGATTTTCCGCCGCTAGTGTAGTTGGTTCCCTTAAATGCGCGCCTGCCGCTACCTCGACTGCCGTGGTTTACGAGTCTCATTGCATTGATGGGTACATCCCATATTTTGTCAGGGACTTCAGTGATAGATGGCATAGGTTCAGGTGTAACGAGTTGTTGTGTGTCAAAGTCCTCACCATGATCCAAGATTGCTCTCAGGATATGAGGTGGCATCACCTTTCCATGATTGACCAACACTGAAGTCGCTTTTGCCAGTTGCATTGGTGTCGATGTCCAATAACCCTGACCAATGCCAATTGGAACTGTGTCACCTTGATACCAAGGGGTACGATAGCGCATCATCTTCCATTCTCGAGTTGGCATGTTGGCGGTACTCTCTTCATAGATATCGATACCTGTAGGTTCACCAAAACCAAAGCGATTCATCCAGCTTGAGATACGGTCAATGCCCAAGTCAAAAGCGGTTTGATAGAAGAACGAATCCACTGACTCTTCAATGGCTTGAGTAACGTCGACGGGGCCGTGACCCCAGCGTTTCCAGTCTCGCCATGATTTAGAGCTACGCTTAGAACCAGGGATTTGCCATGAACCGTGATCATCACGAATCGTATCCTCAGAGATGACATGCTCTTGCAAGCCAGCTACTGCCATAAATGGTTTGATGGTAGATGCCGGAGGATAAACGCCGAGAGTAGTGCGGTTTACCAATGGGTGAGCAGGATCATTCAATAAACGCTGATAGTTCTTGCTAGAAATACCGTCGACAAAGAGGTTCGGGTCGTAGCTGGGGCTTGATGCCATTGCAAGTACACTGTTGTCTTTCGGGTCCAGAACGACTGCGCTGCCTGTTCGGTGATCAAGCTGGTCGAATACGTATTTTTGTAGTTCGAGATCGATATTTAATACGATATCTTTTCCTGCTACTGGAGCTACATACTCAATGGTGCGGACGACTCGCCCACGGCTGTTTACTTCGACTTCTTGATAACCTTTGGTGCCGTGCAAAATGTCTTCGTAATAGCGTTCGACACCAAGCTTACCGATAATGGTCGTCGCTTGATAATTCGCTTCGATGCCTTTTTCTTCTAGTCTCTTAAGATCGCTATCATTGATGTGTGCGACATATCCTAAGACATGGGTAAGTACCTCTCCATTTGGATAAAATCGTTTCAAGCTGGTATCGATCGATAAGCCGGGGAATTGGTACTGGTGCACTGAGAACTTAGCAATTTCCTCTTCGCTTAGGTTCTCTAGTATCGTGACAGATTTGAAACGGCGAGTGTTGTGATAACGCTTTTTGAAACGAGCAATCTGCTCAGCCTCTCGCGGGATGTATTTGTCCAACTTGGTAAGCATTGCATCGACATCATCAGTTTGCTCTGGAATCATCGTCAGATTAAAGACAAGTTCATTCTCGGCGAGCAACACACCATTACGGTCGTAAATAAGCCCGCGAGTCGGGGGAATAGGTAATACTTTGATTCTGTTGCCATCTGCACGAGTCTGATAGCTTTTAAAATTTTCGACTTGAAGTCGGTAAAGGTTGCCGACTAAGACAAGAGTGAACAGCAAGATCCCACAAAACGCAACGGTTACACGGTTTTTGAACAGATTTACTTCTTTTTTATGGTCACGCATCTTAACGCGTTTATGATTCATTGAAGCCTCAAGGGTTTGTTACATTTAGTTACACCTGTCGAGTCGGAACTTTATATGAATATCGCCATAGTTTTGTAAAAGCTGTGTCATGATTTTTAGGATAAGCACAATATTGGTCGGTTTTATCGCCAAACAAGATAAGTGAGGCAGGAGACGGTCTTAAGGCTTTGCTTTAGATCTAGATATAGAGCTAGAGCTAGAGCTAGAGCTAGCGAATAAAAAAACGGCCCTCACAATGAGAGCCGTCCATACAATTTATGATGCTTGGATCTAACTTAGTTCGAAGGTTTGAACTGAGATTTACGCATACGGTTTAGTGCGGCCATTACATCCAATACTCTTGGTTTCGCTAAATCACCGTAGTTTGGCATATTAACGTGCCACTCATCACTTAAGATCGCACTAAACTCTTTAGCAGGGTTGTTTGACCAACCTGGAGTTTGTGCAAACTGGAACCATGCCCAACCAATCGCGTTAACTTCTGATGTCGACTCTAACTGCTCCAATGCAGAAAGATCAGCGAATTCCTTACCAAAACGCAGAGACTCTTTGCCTTTCGCGTTAACTCGGAATTTGCCGTCAGTAAGAATATTCATCAGTGCAGCACGGTTTAACGAACGAGGAACAAACGTTTCTAATGCCGTCTCACATTCGTTAGTACGTTGAGTCGGGTGTTGAGCGATGACTTCTTGTGCTTTTTCAGTGACGTCTACCGCTTGGTAGTCGTGCATT
This sequence comes from Vibrio sp. L5-1, assembly GCF_021728315.1. Lineage (NCBI taxonomy): Bacteria > Pseudomonadati > Pseudomonadota > Gammaproteobacteria > Vibrionales > Vibrionaceae > Vibrio > Vibrio sp. L5-1. The sequence continues at coordinate 212,455 of NZ_JAKKCQ010000001.1, forward strand.
TGAATCACAGTGTCAGCAACATCTAAGTAATCACCAGAACCACCCATTACCACGATAGTTGAGATGTCCATCTCTTCGCGAAGTTGGCCAATACGGTCAACAAGTGGAGTGATAGGCTCAGCCCCTTTTGATACAAGCGCTTGCATACGCTCGTCACGAATCATGAAGTTAGTCGCTGACGTATCTTCATCAATAAGTAGCGTTTGAACGCCTGCTTCAATTGATTCTTGTAACCAAGCCGCTTGCGATGTCGAGCCAGACGCATCTTGTGTACTGAAATCAGACGTGTCTTTTTGCATCGGCAAATGGTTGATGTAGTTTGATAGGTTCAAGTTGTGAACACATCGGCCATCTTCAGCGCGGATCTTCATTGTATCAGTCGCCGTCACGATACCTTCACGACCGTCACCAGGAATATGGTTGTAGATAGAACGTTCAACGGCGTTCAACAGCGTAGATTTACCATGGAAACCACCACCAACGATTAGCGTGATACCTTTTGGAATGCCTAGGCCAGTCACATCACCTTTGTTCGGTGTGTTTAACGTAACACTCAACGATTCTGGAGCAGAGAAAGGCACCGCACCTTTCATTGGTAGGTCACAGTTACCAGCAATACGAGGTAATACGCTGCCATTTGCTACGAATGCCGCTAGGTTGTTTTCTTCCAATTGAGCACGCAACGCGTCTTGGTCTTCAACGGCTTCACAATGCTTAATCATCGCTTCAATGTTGAGTTCGCGTTCAAGCGTTGCGCGACGAATAAACTTAGGCAAATAGAATGTAATGATGTTGATTGCTTTCTTTGCAAGAATACTACGACCATCTGCAGGTAGGTTGATACGAAAACGGATTTCGATACCGTGCTCGGTGAAAACCACTGAGGTGTTATCCAAAACAGTTTGACCCGTTAGTGCAATAGACACAGTCGTTTCTTGCTTAGCAAATTCAGAGAAGCTACGTGCAATGAAATCACGTGCTGCTACTTGGTATTCGTAAGACTTTTCTTTAAGCCAATCTAACCCAGTTAACGACCAAGCGCGTGTTGCGCGAAAACGTGAAGAAGATGCATACGGGTCACCTTGAACGTGGTCGATGTGTAATTCGAAATCAGCAAAGTCGTATTGACCTTTAATTTGTTGATATGCGCGGAAGTTTTGTTTTTCGAGCTTTTTAAGCTTTGCAGTCAACTGATCCATAACGAGGAATGCCTATATAAAGGGAAGATTAAAACAGAAAGGCGGCGATTATAAAAATCACCACCTTTAGAGTAAAGAGAAAGTAGGCCTAAATCCAAAACAAACTGCTCTTTTTCGCTTTAAGCGTAACGGGTTGTCCCCAAATAGTTTTGATTGATTAAACTGTGTTCGAATTCTTGGCTCGGCATTGGCCGCCCATAAAGGTAACCTTGGCCCACATCGCAGCCCTCGTTGATAATAAATTGCTCCTGAACTTCAGATTCTATCCCTTCAATCGTGACTTTTAGGTCGAGCTTCTTCGCGATTTGGACAATAGAACGAACGATTTCCGAGTCTTCGTGTGAGTTAAGCATCTGGTCGATGAAGCTCTTATCAATTTTAATCGTATCGAACGGAAATTTCTTGAGATAACTGAAAGAGGCGTAGCCCGTCCCAAAGTCATCCAGTGACAATGTAACGCCAATATCATGCAGTGATTCTAAGGTATTCTTAGCGACAACTTCATCGGCAATCAGGCCACTTTCTGTCACCTCGAGTTCCAAAAAATGAGGTTCTAGGTGATAGGTTTCGAGTAGGTGAACCACTTGTTCCGCAAAGTGCACGTTCTTGAGTTGAATTGCAGACACATTCACAGCCATCTTGAAATCTTCAACGTATTCGGACCACTCTTTCGCTTTTTCAATCGCATTACGCAGAACAAAGCTTCCGACTTCGAAAATCAAGCCGTTTTGCTCGGCCATATGTATCAAGGTTTCGTTGGAGATATCACCTAATACTGGATGGCGCCAACGTAGTAGGGCTTCAGCACCAACCCAACGATGCGTTAATGGACATACCTTAGGTTGAAAGTAGAGCATGAGGTCATCATTACGGACAGCTTGAAGCAAATAACCTTCGATCTTATTGATGTGACTTTGTTGTTCAGTATGAGATTGAGAGTAGTAAGCGAATTTTTGCCCGGAATCTTTACAGGCGAGCATCGCTTCTGATGATTTCTGGAGAATGCTTTCCGCATCGTCTTCGTTATCAGTAATCGCAATCCCGATAAAGGCATGCAAATGTACTTTGTCACTGTCGATATCGAACTCTGAATGGCCGACCTTAACGAGCGTCTGGCAAAGTTCTTCTAGGCGTTGGTGTAAATCTTTTACGCTGAAGGCCAGTACGAGATCGATAGAAGTAGGGCGTGCAGTTAGTACCTCGATATCAGAGACACTGTCGATACGTTGTCGGTATTCAACCAACACCTGGTCTAACGCGTGATAGCCATATCGAGCCTGTATGCGCCTTCCATTCGTAAACCCTATATGAATAACCGCAAATGAACTGTCCGTCAGCCTTTGTTGTGACGATAGTTTGTTATTTAGGCGAGACTCGAATGCGGTTCGGTTCAAAAAACCGGTGCCGATGTCATGATTCTTTTGGAAGTTTATCTTTTGTTCAGCCGCTCTTCGCTTATCAATTTCTTGGTTTAAAGAATAATTGAGGCTCGCGAGATCTTTAGTGCGAGTGTAAACCCGGTTCTTTAAGTCACGATTCATTTGGGTGAGTTTAGCGTGCTGAAACAAGGTTTTAAGCTGGGATTCTATCGAGGTACGAAAGCTTTCTAATAGCTTGATATAGGTAGGTGTATAGTGATTCTCTTTCGAGTCCAAGATACAAATGGTGCCGAATAATTCGCCGTTAGGCCAAAATAGCGGAATGCCACAATAAGAGATTAAGCCAAGCTTTGTATCGGGGTTGTTTTCCCAATCAGGATCGGCAAGCGCATTGGGCACCACAAGTTGTTGCTGAGACTCCATCACCGTTTCGCAGTAAAGCCCATTTCCTAAGGTTTCAGAATCGCCTTTGTTGTAAGGGTTATTCTCACTGTGACTGGTAGAGAAGACTTCAATATAGTTGGTGTGAACACGCATGATAAGTGCGGCAGGCACTTCAGTGATTTGAGCCAAGAGGTCGACAATATTCTGCCAGCTGGAGGCCATATCGTCAGGGATATCTAAGTCTATCGTTTTTATCTTCTTCATATGACTCCGAGTCAATTATGCTAAATGCATCAACACATCCTGTGTTAATTAAGATGAACCAAATAAACTGTGAATCTTACTTTTACTAAGTATAAGAAATGTTGCACAAAAAAACCTCTGCAATTTTGCAGAGGTTTTCAAATGTGAATCTGGGTCTCAGTAATGAGATAAGTTTCGATTAAGGCTTTAACTTTATAAAATCATCAGTGTTAAGTTTCTCTTTATAGTCTACCGACGGTTGAGCAAAACCGTTCAACTGTAAAAACTCTTCTTTGAATCCTTGATAGTCGCCAATTGCTTGAAAGTTGTTTTCATCCATAGCTTCAAGTAACTCAGTCACATGGGCTTGGGTTTCTGGATCGAGTTCCCATTCATCCATCCGAATTAGGCGTTCGCCGTCCAGAGGGACTTTTGATTGACCATACAGTTTGCTACTAAACAGACGCTGCATTTGTTGGATACAGCCTTCGTGCGTCTCTTTCTCTTTCATCACTTTATATAAAGCGAGCAGATAAGGACTTAATCCCGGAATGAATACACTGGCTTTGGTGACGAGTGCCTTACACACAGTCGCGTAGGCATTACCGCCGAAGTTTGCTAGTTCAAGATTCAGCGCATGGCTGGTTTGATGAAGGTCTATTTTAGCGCGTCCCAAAGTGCCGTCTAAGTAAATAGGGTGCGTGACTTCTGGACCAACATAGGAAAATGCGATGGTTTTACAACCAGGGGCAATGGATTCAGCGTTGATGAGCTCATCTATCCATTGTTCCCAATCTTCGCCGCCCATGACTTTGAGTGTACTTTCGGCTTCTTCTTCCGTCGCTGCAGCAAGTGTGTTTGTCACCCAGTTGTCGTGCTCTAGCGAGATAGTCGCACCGGTAACGCTTTCACCAATAGGCTTAATGGCAGAACGCCAAAGCTCATCAGTATTTGGCTTAGGTCGAACGCCAGCCGCTAAGCTATAGATAATCAGATCCACTTCACCTTCGAAGTAGGTTTCAATGGCTTCGACAACTTGTGTACGTGTTTCTTGTGAAAATGCATCGCCAACGATGTTGATAGCAGTGCGTTGCTCTCGTTCGGCTTCTTTCTTGAAGTAGATGTTGTTGTACCAACCAGCACTACCGAGGGACTTTTCGTTAGGACCGCGCTCGAATGAGACGCCGATGGTGTCAGCTTTTGCACCGCCAAAGGTTACGGCAATACGAGCGGCAAGGCCGAAGCCTGAGGAAGCGCCGATAATCAGTACTCGTTTAGGGCCATCTTTGATTTGCGGCGCACTCTTAACAAACTTGATTTGTTGCTTTACAGCTTCTTGACAGCCAAGAGGGTGAGCGCTTTTGGCAACCACCCCCTTGATAATAGGTTCGATCAGCATAAATAACCTTACAGTTAACGGTGATATGCACTCAGGCTAACGTAAAGCTGTGTAAAATTTATTGAGCTAGACCATTAAAACTTAAAGATACTGATATAATTCTTCGGCGACGAATTCAGCGATCCAAGGTTGAGCTTCTGGTTTTGGATGCAGTCCGTCGTTCATCATCCACTCAGGTTTAAGGATGATATGCTCTAGGAAAAACGGCAAAAGCGGCACATTTTGTTGATCAGCAAGCGCTGCAAAAACGTATTCAAATTGCTGGTTGTAACGCTTACCGTAATTCGGTGGGATTTTAATCTGCATCATAATTGGCTTGGCGCCCGCAGCTTTTATCTGCTCAATGATTTGATCAAGGTTCGCAGACATCAGCTTAGGTGGGAAGCCACGAAGGCCATCATTTGCACCGAGTTCGATAAGAACAGTGTCTGGAGCATGTTCTTCAAGTAATTGTGGCAAACGAGCTAACCCGTTGCCAGTTGTGTCACCCGAAATACTGCCGTTTACCACGGTAACTGTTTTGTCATGCTTCGCTAATGCGTTTGGCAATAGACTTGGCCAACTCTGTTTGATGTCCATGTTATAACCAGCACTCAAGCTATCACCAAGTACCAGTAACTTAGAATCTAACTCGGTACCTTGAGCCAAAGAAGCGGTTGAAAATATAATAAAGAATAAAAAGGAAATTAGTCGAGTCATGCATACATCCATCATTAAAGCTGAAGCTGTTTCAAAGACAGTGTCTACTAATCAAGAACATTTAACAATCCTAGAGCACGTCGATATTGATATTCGTGAAGGTGAAACTGTCGCGATTGTCGGCACCTCTGGCGCAGGTAAATCAACCCTAATGACATTGCTTGCAGGGCTTGATGTGCCAACGAAAGGCGAAATCAGTTTATTAGGGCAGCCGCTTTCACAGCTTGATGATGAAGCGAGGGCTAAGATCCGCAGTGAGTCTGTCGGGTTTGTATTTCAGAGCTTCTTATTAATTCCAAGCCTTTCTGCGCTGCAAAATGTCACGCTTCCTTGTCTACTTAAAGGGGAAGACGAAGACATCGAACGTGCGACGGCTTTGCTTGAATCAGTGGGCTTAAAAGACAGGCTTGATCACCTGCCATCTCAACTATCAGGCGGTGAACAACAAAGAGTCGCTTTAGCTCGAGCTTTTATGATCAAGCCAAAAATCCTTTTTGCTGACGAACCCACAGGCAACCTAGACCAACAAACTGCAGCCAAAATTGTCGAGTTGTTGTTTGAGTTGAACTCATCACATGGCACAACGCTTGTTCTAGTGACGCATGATCCTAAACTCGCACAACGTTGCCAACGAACACTTAAGATGCATGTCGGTCAGATAGAGGAAGTCTAAATTGAATTCATCAAACGGACTGAATAAACGCCTGTTCTCATGGAGTATCGAAGAGATTCGACACGGTCAGTTATGGCCAGTTTCCATAGCATTAACACTGATCATTGCGTGTGTTTTTGCATTGTCGGCATTGGCCGAACGTATGGAGCAGGTGATTGTTAAACAGGGCAAAGATGCGCTTACTGCCGATAGCGTGTTTATCTCAGCAAACCCAATCCCGCAACCCTTGCTGGACCTCACTCAGGTTGAACAGTTAAAAAGCTCTCAGTTGACCCGTTTTTCAACGATGGCATTCAGTGATAACTCGATGCAGCTAGTGACGGTAAAAGCGGTTGAAAGTAATTACCCATTACGTGGAGAAATGATACTAGAAGGTGCGGACAATGTGTCTAGTAACCATGTTGCGCCAGGTGAACTTTGGTTAGACGAGCGTATATTTGCACAGCTTGAGGTTGAAATTGGTGACAATGTCACTATTGGTGATGCCGATTTAACGATAACAGGGCGTATCACCCAAGAGCCAGGTTTGAGCTTTAACCCATTCCAACAAATGCCTGCTGTGCTAATTCATACCAGCGATATCGAGGCCACTGGAGCGATTCAACCGGGCAGTCGCGTAAGCTTTAGGCTGTTTCTAAACGGTGATGATACAAAACTGAAAGCCGCGCAAGACAGCGTAGAATTGACACCGAGCGATCGCTGGCGCACGCAAGATTCAGCGAGTCGCACTAACGACATGTTCGAGAGCACAACTCAATATCTTTCGCTAACGGTTGCTATCGTTGTGATCATGGCTGCGACCACTTTGGTACTCACTTGCCAACATTATGTTGCGAGTCGCCGTAAAACCATTGCGATGCTTAAGAGTTTAGGCGCGAGCAAGCAATGGATCATTAAATGGTTGTTTGTACAGGTGTCTCTGTTAGTGGTCATCGGCGCTGTACTGGGAATTACAATAGGGGTCGGCTTAGAGTTTCTACTTCGTATACCATTAGGTGATTTGTTGCCAACACCACTTCCTAGCTATGGCATTGAACCTGTCATTTTGGCGATTTTATCAAGTATCCTCATTGGTGTGCCTGCTCTTGGTATTCCGTTAATTGGCTTGGTCAACACTTCGGCAATCAGCGTGATTCAATCAAGTCATCAATCAAATGAAAGCTATAAGAAATACTTGTTATTGCTGGTACCTATAATTCCAATGATGCTGATGTACGGCGACAATCTGTTGGTATGGATAGTTCTAGCAGGTATCGCATGCCTGTTCTTAGTGCTCGCGATTGTCAGTACGTTTGTTCTGCGTTTGGTCGGCAAGCTGCCGACGTCGACATCTATGCGTTTGGCATTGAGCCGAATTAATCGCACACCTTTAGCAACAGGGATTCAATTTGGTTCTCTAGCGCTATCTTTGATGCTGCTATCGATCATATGGCTTGTGAGAAGTGACTTGTTGTCGGATTGGCAACAAACCTTGCCCGAGAACGCACCTAATGCGTTTGCGCTGAATATTGCGAGCTATGAGAAAGACAGTTATCTCGAGACGATTGATGCAAACGGAGTAGAGCGTACTCAAGCGTTTCCAATTATACGAGGAAGACTCACGACCATTAATGGCGTTGAAGCGGCAAAATACAGTGATACCTCACAAGAAACAGATGCACTAAGCCGCGAAATCAACTTCACTTGGGGAGATAGCCTTCCTGAGTACAATGAAGTGTTAGAAGGCAGCTGGACACAAGAGCAGGGCGTATCTGTGGAATCCGATGTCGCGGAGCAGCTGGGTCTAAAGATTGGCGATGAGTTATCGTTCACAATCAACAGCCAGAATGTCTCTGCCAAGGTGAACAGCATCCGAAAAGTAGAGTGGCGAGAAATGAAGCCGAATTTCTACTTCATATTTACGCCAGATGTTTTGAGCTCTATTCCTTCTACTTGGCTCGTGAGTTTCCGACTAGAAGAACAACATAATCAGATGCTCAACGAACTCTCTCGAAATCACCCAACCGTGAGTTTGATGGATATTCGTAAGATGGGTAGTAAGATCCAAGAGTTGCTCAAACAGATTGTTTGGTCGATAACCGTACTTGCGGCTTTGGGTGTGGTAGCGGGGTTGTTGCTAATCTTTACTCTGTTGCGATTGAGCTTGTCTCAAAGACAACAAGAGATACGTTTGTACCGCACTTTAGGTGCGAGTAAAAAGCGAATTCTCAACACTATTTGGTGTGAATACGGGTTAATGGCGTTAGTGGCTGGCTCGATTGCTGCGATGGGTTCTGAGCTCAGTGTTGCAGGGGTAATGAACTTTGGCTTCGAGTTAGAACCTTCACTCCACCCAATGCTGTGGATAGCGCTACCTGTACTAACGTTCATCACATTGGCTGCGGTAGTGAATAGCTTAATCAAACGTTTGTTGGCACCCGTGAACAAGGATTTTGGCTAGTCGCTAGCGAGATCTCACAAATGCTTAAAACGGTCTAAAAGTGATATTATTTATATTTAGTCATGCACTATTTATATAGCATCGCTTTAGACCGTTTTTTATTTGACCAATGGGTAGCACAAGTAACGAATATCGCACCTTAATTTTCCAATTTTTTAGTGTTTTTTAAAACTAATCGCACAATAATGCCGATTTAATGAACAGCGGTTAGTCCCTGTAAACAAAGGGTTTGCGCAACTTAGCAAGAACGTTATCAACAGTTATCCACAAAAACGGTGGATAACTTTAGGGATAAGTTAACATCTATGTTTTAAGAGTACTGGGGCAGCCTTTATGTGGCGTCACTTAGGACAATTTTGACTGTTAGAATAACCTTTAAAACTCTATCTGGAGTTATTGAGTCAAGAGATTATTTATGTTTTTTACATAGATATTAAATCCCACTGAACTAAGACCTTGATAAAAATGTGTTTTAATTCATCGCAGAACAAAAGTAGAATAGCGGCAGTTAATCTTATTCTACAGAACACGATGAACCACAACAAAACGGATACAAATCAGCCTTCTATTGCCATTGTTGGTGGTGGTATAGCCGGAACAACGAGCGCGATTCACTTTAGTGAGTTGGGTTTTAAGGTCACTATCCTGGAAAAAGGGCCGAGTTTGGTTAATGGTCCACCAATTTGCCACCTGCACGCTGGCGGCAATTTGTATCGGGATATTTCTGTAGAGCAGTGTCTTCAGTTGCTCACTCAGTCAATTGATACTGTCCGCTTGTTTCCCCACACGATCAATATTCGTCCGACAATTATTGCTGTTCCACACAGTGATGGTGGAGAGCCGTTGGATCTACTTCCGCGTCTAAAGATAATCAAGAACGCTTATGCTGAGCTTGTTAATCAAGATAAAAGCAACCAAGTGCTTGGTAAACCGGAAGAGTATTACAAGCTGTATGATAAAGAAGAGTTACTAGCACTTGCTACCCGAACACAGCCTCTGAAACCAACATCGCTTGATGATTGGTGTATTCCTTTTGCGAAACATACGGATCTAGAAACCCTTAAGTATCCTGTTGCTATGGTCCAAGAGTATGGCTGGAGTGTATTCCGCTTATCTGCAACCGCTCAACTGTCTTTGGGGCAACAATCGAATTGCTCAGTATTAACCAACAGCCGATTGCAATCTGTTGAATCGTTAGAGCAAGGCTGGTCTTTGACTTATACAGACGCTGAGAACCAAAGCTGTCATCTAACGACCGACTACTTGATTAATGCAAGTGGCTTTGAGACGGGCATCGTGGATGACTTTGTCGGTTCTAAGCAACAAAGGCTTGTTGAGTTCAAAGCCGCATATGTTACAGAGTGGCCGTATTCGCAAGAATGTAAGGAAGAGTGGCCAGAGGTTATCTTCCATGGCCCGAGAGGCACACCGCAAGGCATGGCTCAGCTAACACCGTACGCTGATGGTGTATTCCAACTTCACGGTATGACAGAAGGGATTACTCTGTTTGAGGGGGGGCTTGTTTCATCATCAACAGATTCATCACAACCTCAGCTGCCTTCTAAGCTTCTTAAGAAAATCGTATCAGGTTGGAGTGAAGAGCAGCTTGAATTAAGAACTCGCGCTGCGATAACACATATGTCTCAGTTCATCCCAAGTTTTAGCTCTGCACTGGTAGGTGGTAAGCCTCTGTTCGGTGCACAGCAGATTCCGGGAACCGATCCGAGCTTAAGAGCTTCAGATGTTTCATTCTGTGGTGAGCGCTATGCTCGACTTGAAGTAGTCAAAGCTTCCTCAACCCTAGAGGCTGCACAAAAGGTTGCTGAGCATTGGTTTGATGTCGCAGAGTCAGTATCGATTGAAGATACGCACTCGGTGACAATGTCACTTAATCTAAATGCAATTGAAAACAGAGCGATAGATTTGACACAAGAACGTGGATACCCAGAAGCGCTTGCAAAGGTGTCAGGTCAAGACCACGCTTAAAATTGCGCTGATTCATCTAGCGTCTAAATCATGATGGCCTCATCAAAAAAATCCAGCTTGCTGCAAACAGTAAGTTGGATTTTTAGTTTATACGTCTTGCTTCATGTTCGAAATTATACCAATCACAGTAAGTAAGTGATCAAGAATAGCGTAGGAAAAAAGCTTGAGAACAAGGCGGCTCTTTTCGACAAGAAGTTTCGATGAGTAGTTATTCTACAATCAAAAATTCTAACGAAGTTATCGAGATTTCTAACAAGCTAGGGTGACCAGTTATTTACTACGATTGGTATTAAAGTGGCTTTTATCTACAGGGGCACATCAATAACCGAAAAATTGAGCCCATTGGCACCAAACATCTTGTAAGCCTAAGCGATCTCCCTTGTTGAATGATATCGCATGTCCAGGTTTGGCTTGTGCTAAGCGCGGTAAATCGATTCTGGCGACACATCCAATCTTTGGGTAGCCACCAATAGTCTGTCTGTCATTAAGCAACACGATAGGTTGCCCATCTTGGGGGATTTGAATCGCACCTAAGGCAATGCCTTCTGACAATAGCGAAATATCAGGTGAATCAACCGATTCACCACTCAGTCGATAACCCATGCGATTTGAATTTTGGTCAACGTGATACTGTGCGTTATACAAAGTCTCTTTTGCTGACTCGGAGAATAGTTCGCTTTGATAGCCTTCAATCACTCGCAGGTTCACTGGTAGATTGTAATCAGGCGTGTATCGGAAGGTGACACTCAACGCTTTAAACGGGCGAGAGAGTTTGTGTTGGGTAAACGCAATTTGTTGCCCTTGCTGGCATGGCTCTCCATCTTGCGTTAATCCACCAATCTTTTCTCGAGTCACCGTAGAACAGCTATGAAGAGTTGATGGAACATCGAAGCCCCCCTTAATGGCTAAATACGCCCTTAGACCATTTTTAGGTAAACCAAATGAGAGAACTTGCCCTGCGAAAGCTTGAAAAGTACGCCAGTTCGACTGTGGTTTGCCATCAAGCTTCGCTTGTAAATCGCCACCACATAACGCCATCTCACAATCAAAGTCGATTCGTAACGCGCATTGCCCAAGCGTGATTTCCAACGCCGCTTGGTTGACTGGGTTTCCGAGCAGGTGATTGGCCCAGCTATACGAGTAATCATCAACAGGGCCACCTTGTGTCAACCCGAGATGAGCGACACCAAATCGTCCGAAATCTTGAATCAAACTCAACGGGCCGGGTTTAATCACTGTTAGTGTTGGTTTAGCTATTGTATTAACCATTAGCGACATCTCCACTAATCTCCATAAGCCTAAGCTCTACAAATTCTTGTTTTGAAATCGCGATGAAACGGACCGTATCACCGACATTAAGTAGAGACAGCGGCGTTTGCGTGGTATCAGCGTTCTTCAATTGGCTGTGATCAAACAGTGCGATCGGGCAATTGCCAATAATATTCCAACCGCCCGGTGAGTCCGAAGGATACACCGCCGTTTTCGTATCCGCGATGGCGATGCTGCCTTTCGGCACACTTAAGCGTGGGGTTGAATGACGAGGCAAAACAAGTTCATTGACCACATCAGACATAAACGCAAAGCCAGGCGTAAACCCAATGGCACTGACGCTGTATGTTTGTGAGGTGTGATGTTGAATGATTTCATCCAGCGACATGCCTTGGGCTTGATATCGGTCTAAATCGAGTGCTGTTTCTGGTGAGTAATAGGCGGGAAGCTCGATAGTGTTACGCGTGTTAATAACACTAGAGAAGGACGAAACAGCATGACTCAACAAGGCGTTGAGTTGTTCCATGAGCTGATGTTCTGAAATTCTATAAGGTAAGTAGTCAACCAGAATGGTGTGGTAAGCCGGTGTCACATTCATCAATACAGGTGCTAAGTTTTGACGAATAGCATCGGAAAAATGAGCCATGTACTGCGCATATTGAGCGCTAGATTGATTATTTGAAGGCGATAGCGCCAAGGTGACCAAAACACTGCATTCTGCGACTGGCGCTATATTGAACTCAATTTGATTCGTCGTCATTTCGTTTCCATACTTTTGCTTGCCTTTGATTTACTTACTGCCTTTTGTTTGCTTATTTGGCGTGTCTAACTTCCGTGTCTAAACCAATACAAAGCAATTAGACCTTACGAGCAATTGATTAAGTACTCGGTTAGGCGAGCGATAAAGCCATGCGCCATACCAATCACACGCTTCATATTAGTTAAAAGCGTTAAGGTCTTGTCTGATTTTTCTAATTAATGCGATGGATTGGGGATTATCACCATGAACACAGATGGTATCGGCTTCAATAGGCAGTCTTTCACCTTCAATGGTCGTGACCGAACCGTAGTTAATGATTTGCATGACTTGGTTGTAGATGTCGTCCTGATTAACGTAAACCGAGCCTTTTTGAGTTCGCGGCGATAACTGCCCATTATTCAAGTATGCACGATCGGCAAACGCTTCAAACAAGAGGGGTAAGTCATGATCGTCAGCAATATCTAAATACTGCTGATTGTCTGACGAAGAGAGGATCATTAAGGGGATGTTAAATTCAGCGACGGCTTGGGCTACCGCATTAAACACATCAATGTTCGCCATCATATCGTTGTAAAGAGCGCCATGAGGTTTCACATAGCCAACAGATGCATGGTGATATCGGCAAAGGGCTTGTAGTGCACCGACTTGATAACAAACCAGTTCACTGATCTCATCCATGGTGTGCGGAATAGAACGGCGACCAAACCCGACTAAATCTTGATAACCAGGGTGAGCACCTATTTGGGTGTGATAGTGCTGTGCCAGTTTAATAGTCTTGGACATAACGTGCGGATCAGACGCGTGAAAGCCACAAGCGATGTTTGCCATATCGACCCATTCCATGACCGACTCATCATCGCCCATCTTCCAATTGCCGAAACTTTCTCCCATGTCGCAATTAAGCAAAATCTTCGTTGTCACGTGGTGCTAATCCTTTACGTTGAGGTAAGTAATGACGGTCTTATAAATGCCATAAATAAACAGTGACCTGACTCAAACTTTCGACACCGAAAATTTACCAGTATGGCATTTCATATATAGTTGAACTATTGATTAAAGGATTAATATCTATCTGTATATTAGGTGAGCACATGATATCGCGCCAGGTTTGCTTAGGACTAGCATTAACGACACCTGTTTTTGTAGCTGCTCAAGAAAACTCTTTAGACCAACTCATGTCGATGAGCCTTGAAGAGTTGTCTATGTTAGATGTTGAGATGGAAACGGCTTCGAAAGTGACACAAAAACTTACCGACATTCCCTCATCGGTTTATGTACTTTCTAATGAGCGAATTCAACGCAGTGGGGCTAAAACCATTGCGGAAGTGCTGACGCTAGTACCCGGCCTCAAAGTGACTAAGTTTAACGAGACCTCGTGGTTTGTTTCGACGCGCGGCTTTCATGATGGGCTGTATAACAAAATGCTCGTGATGATGGATGGACGAAGCTTATTTAGCCCAGTCTATGGCGGCACGTATTGGAGTGATGTTGACTATATACTTGCCGACATCGAACGTATCGAAGTATTAAAAGGCCCCGGCGGAACGATTTGGGGAGGCAATGCGGTTAATGGTGTGGTGAATATCATTACTAAGTCTGCCAATGATACTCAAGGGACGTATCTCTCTGGTGTCGCTTCTAATACTGATAATTACGAGTTTAGTGTTCGTCAGGGTTTAAGCTTGAATGACGATGTGAATGCGCGTGCATTCTATAAGTACCGAGAAGAACCCACGTATCGCACAAACGAATCTGAAAAATGGAAAGCGCAAACGGCTGGGATGGTGTTTCAACCAAGTAATACTGAAGAAAACTGGTCATTGCGTATCGGCGGCGAGAAAAGCTTTTACGAGTCGGAACTCTATACGTTCCAATATGATAACTCAGGTTCGTTTGTCGGTTCACAAGCCAATGATTTCGATAACAAGAGCCAATCTGTTTACGTCCAATTCAACGACTCTCGCCATTTTGATGAAAGTTCGACACTCTCATATTCGTTATGGGGGGAATATAATGAGGATAACGCGCCAGATGCTCCGGGAAGCTACTCGACCCTCGATTTTGACTCGACCTATATCAACCAGCTATCTGCAAAGCATCAGATGACACTCGGTGGTGGCCTGCGATATATGTATCTTGATTTCTCGTCTAGCCAAGTTTCGGAGGTTGATTGGTACAATCCCGATTACGAAGGTCGAGCCTACAATATCCAATCTGCCAACGATTATATTGCGAACGCTTTTATACAGTCTCAAATTCAAATGACGGAAGCGCTATCTATTACTATTGGTGCCAAGGTCGAGCACTTTACACAGAATGATTCAACTGAGCTTTCACCTCAATTGCGAGGTTTATATAAGTTAACTCAACGTCATTCCGTGTGGGCGGGGCTCAGCCGTGCAGTGGTTGCACCATCATATATGGATTCAAACTCTACATACTACTTCAACAGTTATAATACCGATTCAAACGACAGTTATCTGGATGTCTATAAATCAAACTCTAACCTTGAAATAGAGGACGTCATAACGGCTGAAATGGGGTATCGTTACTCTAACAATTCAAATTTCGAGCTCGATGCAACAATCTACCTGAGTGAACATGACAATCTACGCTTCCACAGCTATGACCCGAATGATATCCCCGCGAATCATGTCTATGTCGGTGCATTATCTGATGATTATAAAGCGAAAACCTATGGCTTAGAGTTAGGCGCAAGTTATCAAATTACAGAAGATCTCACCAGTTACCTGAGTTATGCCTATTCAACGTTAGAGGGTGAAAACAAGGGTGATGACCCTAAATCTAGCCCACAAACTGGCGTCTATCATGACATTGATAATGAACATTTAGCCACGGCACAGTTGATGTGGAATATCACCGATAGCTGGCAATTCGATGTTATCGGCCAATACATTAATGTGAATTACCCAGACTATTGGATAGCAGGCGATGGCACTCAATACGAATGGCAATCTTACCCACATGAAATAACCTTTGATGCACGTCTTGCATGGAAAAAATCATCCGCAGCACCTTTAATTGAAGTGGTCGTTGAAAACATTGGTAAGAGTGACGGCTATCAAGCTGAATTCACGTCTGAGAAAAGTGTTAACCAAGAGTCTGTATATGTGAGGGTCTCTCATGAATTCTAAGTGGCTTAAGTACCGTATTAAGCTCGGTTTTACTAAACTCAGCCTTGCCACTTTAGCAATGTTTATTATGCCTTTAAATACATCGGCGGCTAGTTTCAAGCCTTATGAAGTGAAAGCGGTGTACCTTTTTAGAATTGCCAACTTTATTCGTTGGAACGACGAAAGCACCATGAATACGGTTAACTTCTGTGTGATTGGCGATGAGAAGGTAAGCAAAGCACTGACGTCGATTACACAAGGGAAATCTATTCGTTCTCTCGCTATTCAAGTTCATCAATTGGTGACTCCTAAGTGTGATATCACTTATCTATCGGATCTCGATGATGATGAATTTAGCCGTAAAGCCCACTCACCACATACTGTGACGATTAGCGATATCCCAAACTTTACGGACATGGGAGGAGTCATTGAGCTAACGCACATCGATAATAAGCTAAAGCCTAAGATCAACTTAGTGAATGCAAGACGCGGTGAATACGTCATCGGCTCAAACCTGTTACGAATCGCTATAGTGGAGGGCCAATAATGTTGTCTTTCATTAATAATTTATCGATTAAAAACAAGCTGATATTACCGATTGTCATCTTCATCGCGGTTACTTTTGTGACGATTCAATCAGTGAATTACACTGTCACTTTTGAGCGAGAGAAAGAGAGTCTTATTCAGCGAGTTAAAGTGTTGGCACAAGGTGTTGCTTATAACCTGCAAGCCGCGATTCTATTTGAGGATAAATCCTCGGCTCAGGAGATTTTGTCAGCCTTCGTTGCGGATAAAGATATCGTCAGGGTGAAGCTCTATGACATTAATGAACAGCTTTTTGCGAGTTATCAAGTGAGTAATACGCTGGTTCCAAGGCCGAATACAGATGAATTAAATGACATCGCGGATCACCAATTTGCCATCTCCGAGAATTTCATCTTTTTGCTTGTTCCGGTGACGCTGGATGACGCTGTGATCGCTAACTTGAGAGTGACAATATCAAAAGAGACGTTTATTACGATCTTAACGAATATTTTCAAGGTTGCGGCCGTCTACTTGCTGTTTCTGGTGATCTTAGGCGGGGTACTGGTCAAATTGGTTCAACGCTTAATTATCGATCCAATGTTTGACCTTAATGAGGCGATGCAAGCTTTTGTTGAACGTCGTTCAGAACAACCAAAATTAGTCGCAACGAACCACGATGAGATAGGGGATCTGGTTCGAGCTTTTAATACCATGCTCGAAAGACTTCAACATCGCGACAACCAAATCAATTTTACGCTCGATAAACTACAAGAAGAAAAGTCGTTTGCGAATGAGGTAATTGAAACTGTTCAGCACTCGTTGTTGGTAGCCGATGAAAAAGGGTTCATCGTTCATGCGAACGCTGCCACTCGTGACATTTTTAAGTGTACCGAAGCGTTTCTTGAAAATTTATTGATCCAAGAGTTGATCTCGACAAAGCAAACTGGGTTCTTACAAGAGGTTATCGACGCCAATATTGAGCTGAATGACGAGCTACTCGAAACCACCGATCTCTTTAACTCAAAACGCTGGCTTCGTGTGAGCAGCCGTTCGTTGTCAAAGCACGGTCGTATTCTTTATGCAATCCAAGATGTCACGGGGATAGAAACTGCCATGAGTCGCCAGCGTATAGCCGCGGGGGTTTTTGAGAACAGTAAAGACGGCTTAATCGTACTGAATTCATCCAATGTAATTACCATGGTAAACCCAGCGGTCACCCAACTTCTTGGTTATCACGCCGATCTGCTGGTGGGCAAAACACCATTTGACGTTTTTTCTTGGCAACAGTTTTCATCCCTAATGCCGACAATTCGCAGTTCATTGGAAAATTATGGGCAGTGGCAAGGCGAGGTATGGGAGAAGAGTGCATCTGGCACTTTGGTTCCAATGTTTGTAAAAGTGAATCGAGTTTCGTCAGACAACGAGAAAGACGAGTTTGATATGGTACTCACATTGTCTGATTTATCTAATGTCAAAGAGATGGAAAGGCTCGAACACTTGGCTCATCACGACGCATTAACGGGTTTGGCCAACAGAGCTCAGCTGTATAAAGTGATGGATGATGTAGTCACGTCTAGCCATTATTCTAATCAACACTTCGCGGTTATCTATTTGGATCTCGATGGTTTTAAACACGTTAATGATAACTATGGACACGATGCGGGCGACGAAATCCTCAAAGCAGTATCGAGCCGGTTGTTATCTCAAGTTCGTGCAGGAGATTTGGTAGCACGTTTGTCGGGTGATGAATTTGTTCTTATTATTAAACAAACCAACAAAGTCTTGTTAGCAAAGTTAGCGGAGCGACTGTTGGAGCTGATCGGGCAAGAAGTGACCCATAAACAGCGCTCGCTTCATGTTGGAGCGAGCTTGGGCATACACTTAGTTGATGGTTCAGAGCGTGATATAGACGTGATCCTAAAGGTTGCCGATGAGGCGATGTACCAAGCAAAACGCAAAGGAAAAGGTCAATTTGTGTTCTCTCGTGATAGTTAATAGCCGTAGGCGTTTGTGACCTCTACCTAAGTTGTTGTATCATAAGTGATAGGTTGAATATTTTTAATTAAAAGGTCTGCTAAACATGAATGTTTTAGTTACAGGTGGCATGGGTTACATCGGTAGCCATACAAGTATCCAGATGATCAACGCAGGAATGACACCTGTACTTTTTGATAGCTTGTATAACAGTAAACCAAGCGTTCTAGAGCGTATCGAAAAAGTATCTGGTGTTCGCCCTAATTTCATTGAAGGTGACGTTCGTGATAAAGCGCTTTTGACTGAAACCATGAAGCAACACAACATTGAAGCCGTTATTCATTTCGCTGGTCTAAAGGCGGTTGGTGAATCTGTGGCTAAGCCACTTGAATACTATGACAATAACGTGAACGGTACGTTAGTTCTTGTTGATGCAATGCGTGACGCTGGTGTGAAAACCTTAGTATTCAGCTCTTCAGCAACGGTCTACGGCGATCCTGCGAGTGTGCCTATCACAGAAGATTTTCCAACAAGCGCAACCAATCCTTACGGTCGTAGTAAGCTAATGGTTGAAGAGTGCTTAACCGATTTCCAAAAAGCCAATCCAGATTGGAGCATTACACTGCTGCGTTACTTTAACCCAGTAGGTTCACACCCAAGTGGTGAGCTAGGTGAAGACCCGCAGGGTATTCCAAATAACCTAATGCCATTTGTCTCTCAAGTAGCCGTGGGCCGCCGTGAATTCCTATCGGTATTTGGTAGCGATTATCCAACAAAAGACGGGACTGGTGTTCGTGATTACATCCACGTCATGGATCTGTCTGATGGCCACATCGCAGCGCTTGAAAAAGTAGGGCGTAAAGACGGTCTTCATATCTACAACCTTGGCACTGGTAACGGTTCGAGTGTATTAGATATGGTTAAAGCGTTCGAGAAAGCGAGCGGTAAACAAGTCCCTTATAAACTGGTCGATCGTCGCCCAGGTGATATCGCAGAATGTTGGGCAGATCCTGCTAAAGCTCAGAAAGAGCTTGGCTGGAATGCGACGCGTACATTGACTGAAATGACCGAAGATACATGGCGCTGGCAGTCAACGAATCCTAACGGTTTCCCTGGCTGATCTAGTAGTTTCATGAATGATTAATATACAAAAAGATGCTTTAGGGCATCTTTTTTGATCTAAATCGAATAAAAAGTGAATTAGTGGTTAAAAAGTATCATTCTGTATCGGTTGTTGTTATCATGCTCGCGAATTATATGTTTAATGTTAATTTTCTTTGGAGTTAATCATGGAACTAGGCCTAATTATCACTTTCATCATTGCTGCTGCAGTAATGGTTAAGAAAGAGATGGCAGAGAAGTAATTTCACTTTATCCCTTTTTTATACAATTTTTAGTGAAATAATAAAAGCCAGCGTTTAGCTGGCTTTTTAGTATCTGCTGTATACGTTTCTGTGGTTCAGCTTTCTAACGAATTAGAATTCGTATTTAGCTGAAATGCCGTAGTTTCTTTCCGCTTGAGAGTTCTCTTTGTAAAGCTCATCATCGCCACGAATGTCGTTCCAACGGTAGTACTCTTCGTTAGTTAAGTTGAATACGCCACCACGGATAGTAAGATCCTTCATTGGCTTGTAGTAAGCTGTCAGGTCAACAACCGTAGCGCTTGGAAGCTCAGCTTGACCAGCGTTGCCGCCGCTTTCGTCATCGAAGTTGATGTCTGAACCAGACTTGTTAGCCGTGTAGTTTAACTTAAGGCTAGTACCCCAGTTTTGGTTTGGAGCATCATAGTTAAGACCTAATACAGCATTCCAAGGGTTAACACTATTCAGTGCATTGCCGTTTCCGTCTTCACCTTCTGTATATGAAGCAACGAAGTGAGTTGAAATCCCCTTAGGTGCACCTACCAAAACATCCCATAGTAACGTGTTAGAGAATTCAACACCCTTAATTGTTGCCGAATCTAAGTTAACGTTAGAGTAGTGTGTAGTTCCGCCAACTTTTTTCGTTACCACTGTTTCGATAAAGTCATCGTAATCACTGTAGTAAGCCGCAATCTCAGACGATGAAGCCTGTGTATTATGACGGTAACCTAGCTCATAAGAGATACTGGTTTCTGACTTAAGATCCGGGTTTGGATCGTTTACGTAACCATGTCCTGGGTTGTCATACGTGTAGTACAGTTCATCGAAAGAAGGGGCTCTAAAGCCTTGGCTAATTTGGCCAAAAATGGTGCCTGTATCAGTAAGTTTGTATGTTGAGCCTAAACGTCCAGTTACTGCAGAATCAGAGAAGTCCGTAAGTGACTCACCTGTATTTTTACCAGGGTCTGTAGAGAAGTGATCGAAACGAACACCTGGAGTAACAATAAGTTTGTCGTTGATTAGGCTAATTTCGTCTTGTACAAACAGACCAAGTTTTTGCTCTTTAGCATCAGGAGTGTATACATAGAGCTTATCATCAGTCGCAGTATCAGAGTTGTACTCCATATTGGTATTGCTGATGTCGCTATGTGTATAAGTTGCCCCATAAACTAGGTAATGGTTGTTAATCTCTTTATCTAGCTGAGTTTCGAGCTCAAGCTTATCTTCGGTGTATTCATAGTCTTTTGTTTGTAAGTTATCGTTGTTAGCTGGCACCCAAGGTGGCATACCTGGACCCGCTGGCTTAAAGCGCTTCGTCACACCATTTTCTTCTTTAGAAATGTACGACACTTTACTGGTCACGGTATCGGCAATTGCGCCATCAGCAAACCAAATGTGTTTAATCGCAAATCGATTTTGCTCTGTATCATCTGCACCCGTGTAGCTATCGTAGCTTGAGTGATAAATGTCAGAGTCTGAAGTATCTTTGATTAGCTCAGCTAGAAACTCAATACGATGGCTTTCATTCAATTGGTATTGCAATTTTACCAAAAGGTTATCTGCAGATGTGTCTTGATCTTCTACTGCGTAATTCTCTAAGTTATTAGAGTCGCGGAAGTTTTGAAGCTCTTCACCGTCACGACGAGTGTAGGCAACCAATGTTTCTAAGTCACCAAATCGATTAGCTAATGCAACGTGCTCACTGAAAGAGTTATCTTCTGAAGAGTAAGACAGTTTCGCTTGGCCACCGAAGTCTTCGCCATTTTTCAAGAAATCAGAAGGGTCTTTAGTTTCAAAAGCAACAACACCGCCAATAGCATCACTTCCGTGTAAACTTGAAGCAGCACCTTTGATAATTTCTACACTTTTAAGCATGTCGGGATCGATTGAAATACCGCTAGAATTGATAAATGCGTATGGACCACCATCAAATGAACCTGGCTGAGAAGAGCCATCGACCAAAATCTTAACGCGTTTACCTTCCATGCCACGAATGTTGATGGTTTGTGCACCTTGGCGAGAGCTTGAGTTCATCGTTACACCCGGAGTGTATTCGAAGATTTGATTCACGTCTTTCGCCATATTCTCTTCAATTTGCTTATCCGAGATGACAGTAACAGAAGCTGCTGTATTGATAAGTGTTTGATTAGTACGAGTCGAAGATACAACAACCTCATCAAATAGGGCATAATCGTCAGCAAAGGCTGATGTTGATGAAAGCGCTAAAACGATTGAAGCAGAGAGTAGGGATTGCTTATACATCTGATAGTTACCTTAGTTCCATAGTATTATCTTGATTTGCGAAAGATAATATTGGATCTAAATGATAATTACTATTATTTGCATTTAAATAATTTTCAATTTTATCAACTAATTCATAATTAATAATCTTAAATATCTGTATTAAAAAGACTTTTACAGTTCCATTCATAGTCTGAATGCTTCTGTTTTTGTGATTGAAGTCTCATTTATAAAGTAGGAAAGCTATGCATAGTCCAATAACACTTGAAGCATTACACATATTAGATGCCATTGATCGTCGTGGGAGTTTCGCAGCTGCAGCGAATGAACTGGACCGAGCGCCTTCTTCATTGAGTTATCAAATCCAGAAGTTAGAGCAAGACTTAGATATCATGATTTTTGATCGCTCAGGCCACCGTGCAAATTTCACGGAAGCGGGGCAGTTAATCTTAGAGCAAGGTAGAATCATTCTTGGTGCCACTGAACAACTCGTTAACGATGCGAGTATTCTTGCTAATGGCTGGGAGCTAGATTTAACCATTGCCTTTGATGGCATCATTCCTATTGCCAATTTCTTCCCGTTGGTCGACGAACTAGGGAAAATCAGCAAAACACGTGTTCGCTTACAAGAAGAGATCTTAGCCGGATGTTGGGAATCCCTGACAGATGGCCGAGCCGATTTATTGGTATGTCCCAAGCTTGACACGATTCCAAACGATATGAAAAGTGACATCATTGGCAAGATGGAAATGGTATGGGTCGCTGCAACAAACCACTACGTGCATAAGCGCTCTGGCGATTTCGATCAAAAAGCGAGGGAAAGTTACAGGGTTATTGCAATTGCGGATACTGCACGCGATCAACCAGCGTTAAGTCGCAACATTCTAGAGAAACAACCTCGTTTAACCGTAACAAGCTTCCCTGCAAAGGTGGAGGCTCTAACAACTGGATTAGGGATTGGCACCTTGCCGAGTAGTATTGCTAAGCCGCTGATTGAATCTGGCGTTCTACAGCAGATTTCGGGTACAGAACCACAGCCGATCGATATCGTCATGGCTTGGCGACGCAACAAAATGGGCGACGCCAAGTCTTGGTGTATCCAACATCTTAAAAAGACATGGGCGTTAAAGTAACGGTAACACCATATCTGCAGTACCATCTTCAAAACTGATATCTAGCTCGAAGCCGAGCTTTTGAGCTAGTGTCAGCATCCCTCTATTCGTTGGCATCGTCATGCCCGACATCTGTTTAGTCTGCTTTGCACGGCAGTAATCAATAACCTTAGTCATAAGAATACGACCTAAGCCGACACCTTTCAGATCGGAACGTATCAGAATCGCGAACTCGGCATCGGTGTTCTCTGGGTTAATTAGCGCTCTCGATACACCAATAATCGCAGGCACACCTTGTTCCTTACGAACCACCACAAACGCGATTTCTCTATCAAAATCAATCTGAGTAAAATTTGCCAATGCCTCATGGTTGAATTCACCAACATCACTAAAGAAACGCTTATAAAGATCCTCTTTAGAGACGCGATTAATAAAATCGGCATGAAGCGGTTCATCTTCAGGAAGAATAGGGCGTAGCAACACTTCGGTGCCGTCCTTGAGTACGATATTCTCTTCAAGCTCGACCGGATAAGGGCGAATCGCAAGACGTTCTTGTGGATCGCCTTCGTACGCTTTCAAGATGATATCGGCATCTAATATCGTGAACTTGTCACCATTGGCCAGTACTGGGTGGATATCCAAATCATGTATTTCGGGGCAATCCACTACCATTTGCGATATACGAACCAGCAACTCAGAGAGGCCTTCAATGTCGATCGGGTTAGGCAGTTTTTGCAGGCGAATCTTGCCACTTTTTATCGCCCTAATGATCAAGTAACGCGCCAGTGTCATGTTAAGCGGTGGGAAAGCAGCAGCGGCATCAATTGATTCGTCCCACTCAGAGCCACCTTGGCCAAGTAAAATGATAGGGCCAAAGGTTTCATCCGTTGTAACCTTAACTCGCAGTTCTTGGCCGCCTGCAAGCTTGGCCATACCTTGAATCAACAAGCCATGGATATGAGCAGTAGGGAACGACAATTGAGATCGATCGAGAATTGCCTGAGCGGCATTCGCGACTTCACTACTGTTTCGTAAATTGAGCATCACACCTTGAACGTCCGACTTATGCGCAATGTCTGGCGAGCGAAGTTTTACAGCGACCGGGTAACCGATCGTTTCAGCAATGTGCACCGCTTCACTTGGGTCGGAAGCAATCCAAGTTGGCAACACATCAAGATTGAAGTGCTTGAAAAACTGACTGTTTTGATGAGTATCAAGACTAACTGTTTCTTTATCCAGTAGTTGACGTTCTATCCAATTTTTTGCATCTGCCAAGTCTTCAATGTGCACTTTTTCTGCCGTGGTCGGCGTTTCCATTAACTGACGTTGGTTGCGTCTGTACTCGACCAAGTGCATGAATGCGACCACTGAACTTTCAGGCGTTCGATAGGTTGGGAAACCCGCTTCCGTAAACAGCTTTCTCGCTGGCCTAGCGGTTAACTCACCAGACCAATTCGTTAAGATATTAAAGCGCTTGTGGCGAGGATGCTTTTTAATCGCCTCAATAATTCGCTCTGCTGTTTTGGCTGAATGTGCGACCGCAGAAGGGCTGTGCATGATAAGAATGGCATCCGCTTCATCACCATCGAGCAAGATGTTTATGGTGTCGATATAGCGTTGATCGCCTGCATCGCCAACAATGTCGATAGGGTTGCTATGAGACCAACTCGATGGCAAAACCTTACTGAGTTTATCGAGCGTATCTTCAGAGAATTCTGCGAGCTTACCACCGCGGTCAAATAGGGTGTCCACGGCCATAATTGCAGGGCCGCCACCATTGGTAACAATAGCCAAGCGCTCGCCACGCAAGGGCACTGAATGAGTTAGTGTCTCTACCGCAGCAAACAGTTCATGTAAGTTCTTAACTCGCAACATACCGCTACGTCGGATCGCAGAGTCATAGATAATGTCTAAGGTATCGGCACCACCAGTATGTGCCATGGCCGCTGCTCGGCCTTTCGCTGTTCGTCCGCCTTTGAGCACTAGAATTCGTCGGTTGCGTGACGCTGCACGCGCTGCAGAGATAAAGCGCCTCGCATCAGTAATGCTATCGACATAAAGCAATATCGCTTCGGTGTGAGAATCGGTACTCAGATAATCCAAGAGTTCCGAGAATTCAATGTCACTGCCATTGCCTATCGAGATAAACGCTGAGAAGCCAATCTCTTTGTCGTTCGCCCAATCGAGAATCGTGGTACACACTGCAGCCGACTGAGAAACAAAGGCGATTTTACCTGGCAGCGCAGTTACCGGAGAAAAAGAGGCATTTAAATTTAACCAAGGGACAATAATCCCCAAGCTATTGGAGCCAAGCACCCGAATGTTGTGTTTTTTAGCAATCGCTAGGCATCGTGCATCATACGTTTCGCCATTATCGCTTTGTTGCTGCATGTCGGAAGAAAGCACAATGACAGAGGCTATGCCTTTCTCGGCCAGCTCTTCAAAAATGTCCACATTACGGGTCGCATTGGTACAGAGAATCGCAAGGTCAGGCACGATAGGCAGTGACAAAATGTTATTGTATGAGAGTACGCCTGCCACCGAGTCATATTTTGGCGTAACGGGCATCACCGCACCTTTAAAATCCCCGTGCAACAAATTGTTCATGACGATATATCCCGCGCGCGTTTCTCGTTGAGAAGCACCAACAACAGCGATTGAACGGGGTTTAAGGAGGGGATCAAGATGATTCATAGACATATCCTAGCAATGCACGTAAGTTCATCGTAACTTACTTTTCACTCACGAGTTGATGGCAAATTCACCGAATTCAGATGAATAAGCAAACACTGCATAAAGTTTGTGAAATAGGTCACCCACTAATGGTGTATAATCTCAAAGTTAACTTGATTCTAAACCGACGTATCGGCATGATTTATAGTAATTATTATTAAGGATATAGAGCTTTCCATGAAAAAATTTGCAATTGTGACTTTGCCACTGCTCTTGGCTGCATGTGTATCTGACGACTACGTTACAAATGTAACTTCAGATAGTTATCAAGAAGAGTACAAAACGGCAAAAGTTGAAGCTCCAGTTGTATCTCAATCTGAGCAAACAGGCGTTGTTGAAGAAAACGTTGTCAACGTGATCAGAACCGAACCTGTTGAGCAGAAAGTCACTCAAACGACTAAAGCTAAGCCAGTTGCAGTAGTGACAGGCCCAACGAAGAAACAACAAGATATGAACCAGCGTTTTGGTTACACGGTTCAAGTTGTTGCTGTTGGCAGCCAGAGTAAAGTCGATTCTTTCGTGAAAATGCTACCTACGACTTCTCAACCAGTTTGGGAAAACTACAAAATGGTTAACGGCACTAAGTGGTTCACCGTACTTTACGGTGATTACGCAACACGCTTAGAAGCTAAAAAGGCAATCTCAACGCTGCCAACCACTTTCCAAAACTTGAAGCCGTTTGTTAAGAGCATTGATGACATCAAGAACTCT
This sequence comes from Vibrio sp. L5-1, assembly GCF_021728315.1. Classification (NCBI taxonomy): domain Bacteria; kingdom Pseudomonadati; phylum Pseudomonadota; class Gammaproteobacteria; order Vibrionales; family Vibrionaceae; genus Vibrio; species Vibrio sp. L5-1. The sequence goes on from NZ_JAKKCQ010000001.1 coordinate 238,677, forward strand.
GAATACCCAACGCTTAACAAGTTGAACTAAGTTTTAATTCAGAAAGAGGGAGCAAATGCTCCTTCTTTTGTTTTAAGACCAGCAGTTTTGTTTAATAGTTAATCGCTCGTTCTTTCGAACACAATTTTAACGTTCAAAACACTGTACCTATTTCGACTTTTGTTTATCATTGAAGTCAGTATTCCTAGTTTCAAGGACCGAATTTACCCATGAACACCATTAACATCCTTCTACTTTGTGGCGGTGGATCTTCAGAGCATGAAGTATCTTTAGTTTCAGCCAATTACCTTTTTGAACAACTGAATAGCGTTGCAGATTTTAACGTTGTCAGAGTTGAAATTAAAAACGAAGGCTGGTGTCTTGATTCAGGTGAATTGGTTTATCTAGATATCAATAATCAAACCTTACGTGGTGACAACCTAGAATCTAAAGTCGATTTCATTGTGCCTTGTATTCACGGCTTCCCGGGTGAAACTGGTGACATTCAATCATTATTTGAAATGGCTAAGATTCCGTACTTAGGTTGTGGTTCTGAAGCGAGCAACAACAGCTTCAACAAAATCACTTCAAAGCTTTGGTACGACGCACTTGGCATCCCAAACACGCCGTATCTGTTTTTATCAGACAACAACGACCAAGCTCATTCACAAGCGACTCAAGCTTTTGAAAATTGGGGTAAAGTGTTCGTGAAGGCGGCTCGTCAAGGTTCTTCTGTAGGTTGTTACCAAGTTAACCAAGTGGAAGACTTAAGCGAAGCGATCAATAAGGCGTTTACCTTCTCTGATCAAGTGCTGGTTGAGAAATCAGTTGTGCCTAGAGAGCTAGAAGTTGCCGCTTATGAAATCGATGGTGAGCTACACATCAGCAAACCGGGCGAGGTGATTGCACCTAATGGCGCATTTTACTCTTACGAAGAGAAATACAGCTCAGACAGCCACTCAATTACAGAAGTTGAAGCAAATAACTTAACAGATGAACAACTAGAGTTAATTGCAGACAGTGCTCGCAAAGTATTCACCCAAATGAAGCTTCGTCACTTGTCTCGTATCGATTTCTTCTTAACACAAGACAACGAGATCTACCTGAATGAAGTCAACACCTTCCCAGGTATGACACCAATTTCCATGTTCCCTAAAATGGTTGAACATGATGGCCACAAATTCAGCCAGTTCCTAGAGAACTGTGTGAGAACAAGCATTTCTTAGTTGTTTCAAAATATCTTAGCGAGTCTTACACCACTGGCTAAAGAACATAATAGTGCCTTGAGCTTATTGCCAAGGCACTAGTGTTTTAAACTTCATCTTCTCAGTCTCAGCCGTCCCCGAGTAACCCACATATTGCGCAGGCATTGCAGGGCTGAGCCAACGACCAAAATCCTGAATCTCCCTCACCTTAAGACCTTGTTTTGACAACTCTTGTGCGGCACCCACACGAATCGAATTCCCTGAAAAATGGTGGTTTTCTGCGAGTTGAAGTAAGTCGCTTGCACTTCTTAGTATCCTATAGATCGACGAATCATCTAAAGGTTGCAGGCTGATATTCTCATGCTTGTCTATCGCTCGAAACACGGGTAACTCATCTTGTGTTCCAGTAAACGCAAACCAACGCTGAAGTGCAGCACTGGCTACTTGCGACAGCCGATACGCTGAATCTTTTACTGTAATCAGGTAATCAGTTTCAACGCACTCGACATTACCCATTGATAACGCCTTAAGTTCTGATCGTTTTAAAGCACACTCAAACATCACATTATAAATGGCGATGTCTCTGATCTCTTTTAAGCTCGATTTCTCATTTGAAAGTAACGTGTTTAACTCAGCGAGGTGTGCAGATGTCATGGCATTGGTTTGCTTAGCGTCGCCAGCCATTTGAGCTTGCAAGTGGAGCAGGGCAAAACGAACTTGTCTATGCTTGATTGGGTTGGCAAAGCTCAACACAGTATGCAACAAACTAAGCGTTGCAGTGTAACGTTTTAAAGATGCGTATTTTCTGTCACTGGATTCCGTCTCTAGAAAACGACGAACAGCAGTAATAGAGGCTGGGAGAGTGTTGATACGGTTTTTAGTACAGAACGCATGGTAGCGATTCCAATCACTGTAGATACCCAGCAGTGAGTTACGAGAGTACTGGTATCCTGTTAACTCATCTATAATTTCAATTGTCGCGTGCCTGTTCAATTTTTCAACAAATGAATTAATTGTCACAGAGTCGGTTAAAATAGGGACTTTTTTTCGCAAATTACCGTACCTCGACAGGTGTTTTTACCATATTATGCTTGATATCATTATAAGTATACTTATGATTAATACAGTGAAAACAAAAAGATGATTAATAGATATGGCTAATTCAATTTACCGTAGCGTCCATCTGCAATCGATGGATGCGAATAACACCATTTGGCGTGCTAAGTTAAAAAACAATGTGATTCAGGGCAACCTAGCTGCCGTGAAGAAGAGTATTGATTGGTGGATTGACACGGCGTCTATTATTGACCCTAAAGAGTTCACTGCATTAAATAAGTCGAGAGGAACTGGTGGCCTAACTGAAAACTTCAACGGCTATCAGATCAAGAATGACACCGGTGAGCCTAACGCGTGGTATTGCATGTTTAACGGGCGTCTTATCAAAGGCGGCAAGATTGCAATCCAGCGTCATATAGAAGCTTACTTACTCGCAAAACAAAAAGCAGAGCAACAAAAGAAGTAATTTATGAGCCTAGTATATTCAACAGAAACAGGTCGTATCACACCTGAAGAAGAGAAAGTCCAACGTCCTAAAGGCGATGGTATCGTTCGAATCCAAAAAGAAACCAAAGGCCGTAAAGGCAAAGGCGTTTCTATCGTAACGGGCTTAGACCTAGATGACGCACCATTAAAACTAATGGCGGCAGAACTTAAAAAAGTATGCGGCTGTGGCGGCTCAGTTAAAGATGGCAACATCGAGATTCAAGGCGACGCTCGTGACAAGCTCAAAGCGCATCTTGAGAAGAAAGGCTACAAAGTTAAATTTGCTGGCGGTTAAGCTCTAACTAATGCCAGGGGTAAAATCGAAGATTATTATCACTGGTTATTAGGTATTTTATGGTAAATAGCCAATATGGTTAAATACACAGTATAAATCAGAGAATATCGACACCAAATAAAGGCAGGGCATCACACAAAGATACCTGCCTTATAAACACCAAAATCAATTTAACATAACGTACATAATACGCAGTGATATTGTTAGAGCAATTTAGTAATGTCCGGTTTGAGCCATTTTAAAATGTCCTCCTAAGCTTACCTATATTGGTCTGCTTAGGAGTTATCCGGATGCTTATTACTATGAGTGAAAAAGATATTCATCGATTCAAGGTGCTTACTGACGTACGTGAAAAACGACTACGCCAAGTTGACGCTGCTATCATTTTGAATCTGTCTGCGCGTCATATCCGACGTTTGGTAAACAAACTGGTCTCTCTTGGCGCTCAAAGTCTTACACACGCAGCGCGTGGACGCCCAAGTAATCGACGCTACTCAGAACATTTCAGAATTGAAATACTGAAACTTATCCGTGAGCATTACTCTGACTTCTCACCAACGTTCGCTCTGGAAAAACTGACTGAACGACACAATCTATCCGTCTCTAAAGAAACACTCCGTCAATGGATGATCGCCGACGGACTGTGGCTTCCACATTCACAACGCAAACCTCGAGTCTATCAGCCTCGTTACCGTCGTGATTGCTTGGGCGAACTTATCCAAATTGACGGCTCCCATCATGACTGGTTTGAAGGCCGCAGCGACAAATGTTGCCTATTGGTGTTCATTGATGATGCGACTGGCCGTTTGATGAACCTAAGATTCAGCGAGACAGAATCCGCATTTGACTACATGTTGACCACGCGTGAATACCTCAATGAGCACGGTAAACCCATCGCATTTTACAGTGACAAGCACTCAATTTTTCGAGTGAATCAGGAGAAACACAAACAAGTTGGCCAAACTCAATACGGGCGCGTGCTGAAAGAACTGGCCATAGAACTCATCTGTGCCAACAGCTCCCAAGCCAAAGGCCGCGTTGAGAGAGCCAACCTCACGCTGCAAGACCGGCTGGTTAAAGAGATGCGCTTACAAGGTATCGACACCATCGAACAAGCCAACGCCTGGCTTCCCTACTTCACCGCCGATTTTAACCATCGCTTTGCTAAGCCCGCTCAATACCCAAAAGACATGCATCGTCCGGTTCGAGAGTCCAAGCAAGAACTCGACGATATTTTCAGTTGGCAAGAAACCCGCAAGCTCTCAAAGTCACTTACATTTCAATACGATAAAGTGATTTATCTCATTGAACCTACTGAAGAAAACAGCCGACTAGCGCACGAACATGTCAAGATACTCGACTACCCAAACGGTGAAATCGCCATCCAATACGGACATCGAAGACTCGAATTCAAAACCTTCGACAAACTCGAGCACGTTCAACAAACCCAAATCGTCGACAACAAACGCCTCGGCCAAGTTTTAAAGTTTGCTCAGCAACAACAAGAAGAATTCGAACAACAACAGCAACGAACCCGCAGTAAGAAAGTCCCCAAGCGCCGTGCACAACAAAGAGCCCTTCAAACTGCCCCTCGAACCATCAACCCAGTGCTCACCGAACCATTCAAAGCTTCCAGTCGAAAGACCTAACAAGGGGACATTTCTATTTGGGACAAATGAGGACATTTTAAAATGGGATTGACAGACAGTGTAAGCCCCAGATAGTAATGTCACTATTTTCCCAAGTTGTTCTTGTCATCGTTTCTCCTTAAAACCTATATTACAACGCGTATTGAGTTCACCAGCATTCTCTAAACGCTCTTTTAACCCAATCATTATACGCATGGCCAACATCTACATGATTCGTTTACACAAAGTCGATTAACGAGAACATTTGTTCCGTCTGTCTGACTTACATCTTTTTGTACTAATGATTCACCGCGCTGTGTGTAAACCTTGTGGGCATTGCTGTCGTTTCTTTTTCAGATTTTACACACGCCACCGTGTTTCTTGTTGGCTATACACGTTGAATTCTGTTTTGAGTTATCCTCTAAGCCAGTTAAGTTTTCTCACACGAGTTCGTCTGTAAGTTTTCATGCTGAGTTTTTTAAACCCAACTTACAGCTCGCAATAAGTTTGTGCATGTTGGTTAGATTATTGAATTACTCTGTGTGTTCCTCAGATCTACGTAATGTCACGAACAGACATGTTCAAATCGGTTAAGTACTTTACCGAAACTCACAAACATCCACGCTCGCGGTTATTTGCCTTTAGACTATCGTTGGAATGGATTTAGATGTAATTTGATCGTGCTACCTTGATCACGCCTGAACGAAGCGAATTTAATCCGAAAGAATTGCTCAGTTTTGCGTTTTGGCGCGACGAACATCGTCAGCTCGTCGAACGCCACAGTCGAATTGATTCCCCAAAGTTTTACCCACCTAAGGAGCATCCGTTGCCATTTCGTGGCGGTCGTCGTATGCCGGCGAAACCTTGGGTGCCCACCAAATTTAAATAAGAACCGGGACAAAGCCATTACTAGTTAACGTAGATCGCTCTCCAAGTTTCTCTTTAACAATGTTACTAGCACTCAATGCTTTTGGTTAACTGTTGTTTCTTATATCTTCCTCTAAATCTCTAACCAAATATCTAACACGTTTTTTAAACAAAGCGTCCACAACTGTGTCATCTAGGCTATTTACTTTACTTGCTTCCATAAATTTTTTGAGCAACCGTCTTTTCTCATCGAGAGAATAACCGTCGAAATTAGTAATGTAATTATGATTTTCTAAATTCTTCCTTGAGCATTCATAGAATGCCTTGGAAAATTTTTTCGGCTTAATAAAGGGATTCAGTTTTGCCTGTTTCAAAAGCTTAGTTACAGTACTGTCTAACCGATATAAAACCTCATGCTCTTCCATTTGAGAGTAATAAAATAACCACCCTCTTCTTTTTCCTTCAAAAACACAACCTGTGACTCTTAAATTCAATTTGTATTGAGTTATTTTTTCACTCGCCTTAGATATATACTTGTGAGCATGAATTATTCTGGCTATTGATTTTTCGACTCTTTGTACATTCTCTTCTTTAACTGTTAATTTTCTATTCTCGATTCCGTATCCTAAGAAGTCAAATTTAGAAGTAATACGTCCAATCTTTGTTTTACTTCCAACTTCGTCATAAGGATGGCAATCTAAACCCAAAGCTTTAAAATCCGAAATTATCTCAAACAACAAATCTTTAGGGTAATCATCCACAGAAAGAACCAATAAATCATCAACATAGCGATTGAATTTGAATTTAAAATTATTGCTATATTTTTGGTCTAGGCTGTTTATGTAAATTTCTGCCAATATATTTGAAATAGATAAACCCTGAGGAACACCTTTTACACAATCAGATGCACCTGTAGGGTTCTTAATTGCAGAGAATAGAATATTTTTAAGTGCTTTCGTTCTGATTTTTTGTGATAATTTTTCTTCTAGAATATTGTGGTCTAGGCTAGGATAAAATTCTTTTATATCTATTTTGATGAATGACTCAAATCGATGCTCTTTAATCTGACAACTAATATTGTTTAGCATTAACTGTGGTATCAATGTACTTGCACATTCAGGAAATATTTCTTGTAATGTTAAATGTAAAGCTTTGATAACTATTCTATCTCTAACGGTAGGTATAGAGATAACTCTAGGTAATTTATTTGCACCTTTTGATATGAGTTTTTCTTTATATTTGCTGAATTTATATCGTCCATTAAGAACTTTATCTACAATAAGTTCAATTTCCTTATCAATATCATATTTATCATTAGCCTTGATGCCATCAACGCCAGTTGATGGTGAGTAATGTATGTACTTATAGTATATTTCTGTCAAACTATCCTTATTAAAATAGTTAAACATTACTTCATATGCTTGCATCAAATAAACTCCATCAAGAATAAAATTGGTGCAATATAAAGAGTAGTCAATGTAACTGCCCTAACGGCCAATTGAACCTGTAACATAAACCAGTCATATGTACTTATAGTTGCCGAACATTTATCGCCAGATTCGTAGTGCAAAAAGTACAGATAGTCCATGTTTGAATGATTCTCAACTGAATCTAGTAAATCTAAATATCGGTCGTTCAAAGAAAGTAATTCTTGTTTATTAGGCTTAAACTTCAATTCAAATAGAAGATCATCTAATAAAATATAATTTTTCTTAACCTTTTCATAGCGAGCAGATAAATTTAGCTGTGGAATGAAAAGAGATAAGGAAAACACTGCTCCCGTAAGAATCGTCATAATAACGTCTGAGTCACTAAACAGTTTGGGGAATTTGATTAAGTAAATTGCTAAAAGAAAAGTAAAAAGAGAGTACCAGATTAATATCAAATTAGAATGAAAGTGATTTGATTGCAATCTTTCAGATGTTCTAATTCTAGTCTTTCTCGTAAACCAGATTTTATTTTCGAGGGAATTTGTGACGTCATCACTCATTAAGCTTTTTCTCCAATTGAAAATGCTCAAGATGGGTGAAGATACTTATAGATTATGTGTTAATTAACACCTTGGTAAACCAAACACCGAAGTGTAAAGATTAGAGTTGCCCACCTTGTTAGAAGTGAACCTTGTGACTAAAGCAAATTTAGCCAACAAATTGAAAGGTACTTACGTCCCATTCAATCCCATCAAGAGCCGAATGAATATACAGCATTGCATTTAGATGTTCAACTACTAGTCACATATTGAACAAAACTAACTTGTTGCTTATTCGATATATTTTCATACTATCCTCAAGTTATCTACTAAGGTGTCAAGCATCTGTACCAGTCAAAAGCCTTTTAGCCAATGTAGTCCAGTGCGGACGTAAAAGCAGACTTGAATAAGCTAAACAACTCGCTTCCTCTATTAGTATCTAATGATAGAGCAATAGATATACTGATTATCGTTGACACTGCTACCCCTTGCCAGTCAACTTTGTTGAGACGGTCTACTGATTCAACAAGATAACCTAAGCGGTCATTTATGACCTCTAGTTGCTCTTCTGTCGGTTTGTATTCCAGTTTGACTAAGCTCTTGAAGTGCTCAATTGCCAATACTATGCGTTCCTTTTCAGCTTTATCAAACCCCTTTTCACTTCTATTAACCATTGGATCTTCAACGAATAAATTCTGACTTTCTATTTGAGACCAAAGGTCAGGTATATCTATTTCGTCTAAATAAACTAGAATATGGTTTTCCAACCATTGTTTAAGACCCTCATACACATCGTTTATTGAGCACCAGCCATTCTCAGGCACGTACTCAGACTTGGGATAAGATGGAGCAAATAGGACATAACGAAAATCATGTTCAAAATAATCAGTTGAATTGGTTCTTGTTAAGAAAGCTAGCGGAGAGTTTACGAACTGTAAAATGAACCCAGGATTACTATCAACCTCTTTTTCCACTGCTTTAAATTGACTCGCATGAAAACCTGACTCTTCGATTATCTCAAGAAAGCCATTTTTATGTTTTTTTAACACCAATATCTCCTATTGAATACATTGCGAAATCCTGAATATATGTACATTGCTAACACGGCCAATTTCACCAAAAAAAAATCATACTGTTACAGAAAACTCCAAAACAATGTTAGATTTTCTCTTGATTTGCTTTGTTAATCAGGTTTTCTCGCCATTCTGACAAAAGGTTAGAAAGTCGCCCATAATCGTGAGTTACCTCTATTAATTCATAAACTTCATTGATGGGGAAATCACAGTCCATAGAAAATGCTTCTAGTACTCCAGTGGTATAGTTGCGTGGCCAAGGTTCATTCCACTCTTCTCTATGTTTGAAATAATTAGCGGCTGAGTTAACAAGTTCAATTAATGAACATTCATTAGAAGTTATATGGTGGTCACTGTAGGCACTGTTTTTAGTGAGTTTGCTCAAGCCTAAACTCCCTCTTAGGTCATTTATGTCTCTTAAGCTTCCAATACAGTACGCTTGAGCAGCAACGAACAATGCCCCGTACAATACAGACCCGTACTCATTCATCCATAACCCGTCAAATCCAGGGGTACGTCGATGTCTTTCTGATAATGTTGTGATACCAGATAAGATCGCATTTTCGACATCCTTTAGAGGACCTAGACCGTAATCCACCTCAAAAATAGTCATATAAATCCATAAATTTTAGATGCTTAATTGAAAAATTGGTTCCCTCACTGCTCTTTGTGAACCCCCATCATTAGGTCGAGGTTTATACCAGACAGTAATAACGATGCTTATATGCTTCTAACAAAAAAGATAACCGCAGATTACTAAGTAGCAGTAACAAGCCTCCCACTTTGTTAAGCCTTGTTATACCAGTAGTCACCGCCTTTTGAAATTATATCGTCTTCAAGCACTTTTTTGTTCAAGGTCTCAATTTTATCATCAGCTAGGGACTTCACGTGCTCAACTAAACCACGGAACTCTGTGAGATTTTCCAAGGTGTACGTATCTGGTTGCCCTAACTCACGCGTAAAATAAGGAGTAGCTCCTTTTCTACGTTTCGTATCCAAAGCTAAAACGACTTTCACTTTTTCAACTTTTTCAGATCCACTGTGAGCAGCGAAGTTGTTACGCATATCAATAGCCGCTTGGTGTTTATTTTGAAAATCTTCATCAAGGTTCTTCTTTTCAAGTTTAACCCTTCGACCTTCGCAAGTAGCGAAGCACTTTGCATAAAACGTTAGTGCTGCGACAAACAACCCTTTGATTACATTATACCTCGTTCGGTCATGATCAGATTTTCTATACTTTGGGTTTTTGGCATACTTTTCATCGGCCTTAAGCATCGACTCAATTTCCGTTAACCAAATACCAACACTACGTAAATCTTTTTCGATCAAAGTATATGATGCTAAAACCTGCGCTTTAGGTGTCGTGATCTCAATTCTTTTTGCTTTTACTCGCTTGTAGTAATAACGATTGTAGAAATCTGACGTCTCTGACTTCAATACCGTTACTTTTGACCAACCACCGCCTAAATCATCGTACTTCATTGTCTATCCAGCAACTTCTATCTAAACCTATTTATTGGGAGAGTATAATCGATAACCTTATTTATAACAGTGATTTACATCATTAGCTATAAAACTAGGTGCTTAGTGACTTATTGATTAATAGCAAATGAAAAAAGAGCCACATTTATGAGAAAGTGGCTCCTTTGTTAATGTTAATTATCAACGCTTTCTGGTCGTATTCACCCTGACCACTCGCCCGTTTCTAAGTGTGTAGCCCTTCATTAACTGACCGTTTTGCTTTCGACCTTTGCACTTATAACCTTTCTTAACCATTGAGGTTCTACAGCTTTCGTATGCGTTGCTCTTGATCTTGCTGCACTCGCTTTATCCAGTTGATGTCTGTTTTCAATGCCGCAATCGTGCCAAGGCTTGAGACTCAACCTGTAATAAGTGCGATGATTAACGCATCAAGTAACGCCATCACTTCGTTTTCCATCGAGATGCGTAGTATTCAAGTAGGTATCGCACCATGGCGCGTAATTGGGAATGAAAGATTAGATGAGTGGTACGAACGCTCTCATAGACAACAAAGTGTTTCGATAAAAAAAGTGACACTGCAACATAATAGCCCTCCACTTTAATTGATGAGCAGTAGCAGTGGCCTCGTGACTCGTATCACAGCAAGCCTTAAAACTCGCGCACACTACTCTGATTACAACAAACCGAGCCACTTTAAATTTAACTGTATAAACATACAGTTAAATTATTACCCCCGTAAAAACCGCACTTATTGAGCAAATAACATTCAAAATCAAGGGTCTGCGTTCAATTTTTAAACTTGAATTTGGTCTAATGGTGCGCTTTCCTGTATAACCGTCAATTCTGGATAAGTTCTGGGTGTAGCAATTTTATCAATGCTAATACTCTAATCTCCGATTGCGCCAACTCTAAGGCATTGCGCATTACATTCGAATCACGTGTACGGGTTAGTATCATGAGCGACAAAGCATTCCGAAAACTCAACATATTCCTTTCGATTTTTTGCCTAGCAATCACGCTAGTGTCGTTGAGCTCTTTTAATACGCTCATGAATAAAAGCTACGTTATTACACCAGACAAATACCCTACACGCGTTAACACAGACAGAGACCACGATGGTGGCACCGTAGGCTCATTACATAAGTCAGAAGATGGAATTGAGTTACAGTGTGACTTTGAACGAACCTATAGCTTACCCTTCTGTGAAATTGAATTCGTTATATCGACACAAGGTAAAGGGCTCGATCTCTCTACGTTCGATTCGGTCACCATTAATATGGATTACCAAGGCCAAGAAGACCCAAGGTTTCGCTTCTACATTCGTAATTACGCCAAGAATTACAGCGTGAAGGGCGATGCTATGTCGAATAAGTTCAATCGCTTAGACTTCTCGTTACCAGATAAAAACAACATCGACTTAAACTACTTCAACGTCCCTTTTTGGTGGATTGACCATTACAACCAACTTATTACGAGTAGTGCGGTAGACATTACAAACGCGGTTTCTGTTGAGCTCGGGCTCGGAGCCAGCACGCTTGATGGGCACCATTCAATTAAGATCTCGAGCATTGTTTTCCACGGTAAAATCATCAGCAAAGCTTTGTTAGGTGAACTCTTAATTGGATTATGGGTGACCTATGCCATCTGTTATGTAGGTTGTGCGTTACACATCGCGCAGCGAAGCAGAACGCGTGCAGCAGAGCAACAACGCCATTTGACCGAAGAAATTGAAGAGCTCAAGGTAAAGGCAACAACCGATCCGTTGACCGGATGTAGAAACCGAACCGAAGCGTTAGATACCTTCTATGATTTCGAATGGCTGGCGCAACAAGGAAAAACCATTCACATCGCGTTGTTTGATTTAGACCATTTTAAGCAGATCAATGATCAACATGGCCATGAAATGGGTGACAAAGTACTTATTCAGTTTGTCGCAACGGCGAACGAGAGCCTTGGTGAGCAGTACTTGCTTTATCGCTGGGGTGGTGAGGAGTTTCTACTCGTTTGCCTCGAGCAAACTGCGCTACAGTGTAACGAATCTATCGATAATTTTTACCTAGCAATGGACCAAAGCCTTTGGCCTAAAGCGCTTAAAGTAACGACTTCGACCGGAGTAACGCAGCTTAAGGAACATGAATCGATACGTACCGCCATCAAACGTGCAGACAAAGCACTCTACCAAGCGAAAGACAACGGACGAAACCAAGTCGTTACGTTTTACTAAGGCTCGCTAGACTGGACCGCAGCTACACATTCAACTCAGGCCACTACTCAATCAACTCTCTGCCAATACTCAATCAACAAGCCATTAATACCCAGTCGATATCTACTCTCCACTTAAGCACCCATCAAATTTTTAACCGCTGACTAAACAAGCCCATAAGCTTTGCTGTCTCATCAGAACTCAAATCGATTCGATTCGTATGCCTATAAGCGCGCTCTCGCCATCGGCTATAACACCGTTTGCTAGAAAACCATCTGTAATAACGTCATCAATAGCATTCTCAGGTTGATATGTATCGTACCTGAATCGCTCTATAAACAGCTCTTCCTTGCGCCTCTAAGCTTCCTAAGCACTTGTTCTTAAAGTCACATATTTGGCTCGTAAAGCTTGCGATAAGGGGTGGTAAGTCACTCGCGGTATCGGTTTTGAACATTACCGTCGTCACTTATCTCGCATTGTTCTTAGATGAAATCCTCATTTGTCTGCTTCTGAACGTTCATCAACTATTATCCGCTAAAAATAGAAGTCACAACGTCACTAGCCTTAAAAAACGCTATATATTTAACCACTTAGACGTGGTGACATAAATGCTGACACCTAAAGTGGCGGTTGTTTTACTTTCAGATCTTGCTGTAATTTAATTACAAATAGAAGCCAAGGAAAGCCTGAAAAGTGGATTACTCCGACGTAACTGACTGAATATAAGGTATTTAAGGGTTTTTGGTAGATCGGTATTTAGGGTAACTAAAGAGTTCGGATGTACGAGATAATATACTAGAGGGTAATATATTTAGTTATAGTGCACTAAGGTGTTAAAAAAGAAGGGCTGATGCCCTACTCTTCTTTATTACTCATTTCTTCACGAATTTGCTCAGCAACGATTTTGATAGCTTGTGCTGTGCTGATGCCCTGAGTCATCATTTCTTGAATTCGTTCAACAGCTTTCTGTTGTTCTTCGTGAGAAAGGGTTGGTAAGTCGTTTAGCATGCTCTGCTCCTTTATTTAGGAGCAGAACTATATAAGGACTGTTAGTAACTAGCAAGGAAATTGATTGAAGCACCCATTGCATTTTCGTTTGTGTAGTTTGCACTTAGATCTAACTGGAACAAGTTGAGTGGCGAAATACCAATACCGGCTGTGACTGTTCCTTCTGAATCAGAGTAAGCCAGGTTCTTGTAGTACCCTCCCCTTAACTTAAGCTGACGTAAAAGATCGACTTCAGTACCAACACGAATCATCTGTTCGTTATCAGCAAACGAAGTAAACTTCTCAGTCTCGTTTAGGTCGTAATCAACACTGAAAGAAAAGTAATCCGACACGATGCCGGCACCCACTGTGTATACCGGTTCAAGTTGGTAAGTGTATTTACCGCCAACTTGGTGTGTCGCACTACTTGTGCTGCTGTTTAGCGTTCTCGTCGTATCTTTGGTTTCGATATCTCGAGAGATTAAGTTAGTTGCAGCAACACCCACTCGGAATGGGCCGAAGAACCAAAGCGCACCAGCATCCATGTTAAATGCAGTTTCGCCGTCACTGTTTTCTCTTACATCAGATAAATCGTAATCATCAACCGATGCAACATAGTTGTACGTGTAAATACGTTGGATTTTAGGTGTGATACCAAATGAGATGTGTTGGCCCATAAAGGTTTGGTATTTTGCTAAAGAAAGGCCGACTTCTGCGACACCGATTGAAACCGCTTCAACGGTAGACAGTTCCACTTTATCTGCATCTGAACCTGTTGTGTAAACGTTAGGTGTTGCAAATGATTCTGTGTAGGCTTTAGCGAAAAGGTTTGCCGCGATAAACTGATTAGGAAGAGCAAAGGCGACTACACCACCCAGTTCAACATTGGCTTGGTTGCCATCCAATTTGTTAAGCGCCGCATCGAGTTCTGCAGTATTTGATGCATCAACAACACCATCGATGTTCGATTTCATGTCGTTGGGGTCGTTATAGCTACCACCAAAACTTGGCGTGATCATTCCCATATCATCATTACGACGATAAATGGCAACAAGTGCTGGGTTATAGAATGGAGCGGTTAAGAAGTTTGCTGAAACAACACCAACACCACCCATCGCATCACCACGCGCTTCAATGGCGTAGTTTGCTGCTGAAAGAGGAAGACTGGCGAATGCAATTGATGCTGCGAGTAGTTTAGTCGTATTTTTCATGCCGTTTATCTTTGTTAGATCCCTTACATAGTTAACGGCTCAATTTTAAATTACTTTAACTCTTCTTCGCTAGAAATATCATAAGTTTTACTGATAGTTTGTGCTTGTTCTATCGCTATGTCACCTTGCCAGCGTGAATGCACCATTGAAACCGCCAAAACGTAGCGATCATTTGGAAGTTCTTCGCCAGTTAGGTTCATTGGATAATCAGATTCATAGCTCTTGCCCCACACCTGCTCATAGTGTTCATCGACGTAATCGTACAAACCAATTTCGAGCTTAGGAAGCGGACAATAAGGGTTCAGCAGTTCTTTTTTATCGATGCGCCACGTGTCTTTTGATGCCCAACGAACTTGCTGGCGAAAAGAAACGTCACCAAGAATAATCCAAGTACTCCATGAATTACCGCCATCGCCTTTCACACTTAAACGATACAGGCCTGACTCAAGTTGAGATGCTAAATTGTAACGCTTGCGGTATAGGCTCACCGATGCGTTGTTTACCACTTCACTGTCTTTGGTTAGCTCACTGTCCGATGAAACAATCTTATCGACCCACTTCTCGAAGGTAATATCTTGAATGTTGTTTTCAGATTCAACATCAATTGATACGCGAAAAGTATCTCGGCCAGGGCTTTGAATGATGTGTCTTTTAACGACGACTGAACTGATCCAATCTGGGAGTGTTTTTCTGGTGAGGGTTTTACCACAATCTTTGTTCAATGCTTGATCGAACAGCTCATTGAGGTGGTCTTCTCGTGATTGAGAAGAGTTGATTTGCCAAACTTCCACTAGTGAATCAAACATCTGAGGTAAGTCATTATCCAACAGGTGTTTATGAACTTGAGTTAGAGTATCGCTACTCTTAAACCAATCTGCAGCTTGCACGGTATTCACCACGCAAGACAACATTAATAGTGGAAGTAAGGCTTTTTTCATTACGCTTTCATCTTGTAACCAACGCCACGCAGCGTTTCGATTTCTAGACCCGGCAGTTTCTGTCTTAGTTGCAGAACGTGCGTGTCTACCGTACGTGTTGTTGGGAAATGGTTGTAACCCCATACATGGTCAAGCAGCTCATCACGCGTGAAAACACGGCCAAGATTGCTTGCCAAAAATAGCAGTAGGTCAAACTCAGTGCGCGTTAGCGTGACTTCCAGTTCATTGAAAAACACTTCACGTGTCGCTTTATCGATAACCAGATTTTGAGCCATCACTTTTGATGCGTCTTGATCTTCAGCATCAGGTAGGCGTAACTGCGCGCGAATTCGAGCAAACAATTCAGCTTCAGCGAAAGGCTTAGTTAGGTAGTCGTTTGCACCTGAATCTAGGCCCGCAACTTTGTCTTTTACTGTTACGAGAGCCGTTAGCAAAATAACTGGGATGTCTTTCTTTTTCTTCCAACCTGGAAGTGAATCTACTGAGTCACCATCAGGAAGTTGACGGTCTAGAATCACTAGGTCCGCTTGTTCCCAGTAGCCTTCAACTTCAGAGATCAGTTCTGCATGCAAACATTCATATCCAGCTTGCTCAAGGCTAACTAATAAACCGTCAGCTAAATTTTTATCATCTTCAACGAGAAGCAATGTCTGTTTCACAAGGTATCTCCAAAATAAATGTTGTTGGGGGGCCTATCAGCGTCATGTGACCGCCCATTTTTCCGACCATAGATTCCACTATCGTCAGACCTAAACCGAGTCCACTCTTACTTACGAATGGCTTTCTTAGTTGCCCCCAATCTTTGCGGGACAAGTCTCCATTATCTATAACTTTGAATGTCAGCTTCTTGTCAGAAGTATTCAGTTCTAGTATCACTGGTGCGACACCGTATTTCACGGCGTTCCTGATCAGGTTGTCGATGCACGTTCCTAACCAATATACGTTTATTTTTGCAGCAATATCTTTGTTTACACGGAGTTCAATACCCGGTGCAAATTCTTCTTCAACTTTGTATTGAAGCCACTCTTCTACGCTTGGTACCCACTCTGTTGCGAGCGGTTGGTTGTCTGATTGCAAATAGTCTTTACTTGCTTCTGCCAACTGTCTTAAACGGCGTGTATCTTCACACAGCCTACGAAACTCATCATATACCGATTCTGGTAAGTGTTCGAACTCACGTCTGAACCCTTCAACCGTCAATGACAAACTTGCAATCGGCGTTCTTAATTCGTGCGTTAGGATTTGAAGCACCAGCATGCGGCTCTTCATCTCTTGTTTCTTACTGTTCCAACGGTAAACCGCCCACCCCAAAACAAGCATGATGTTGGCGAGCACCAAGATAAACATGGCGACTTGCAGAAGCTCTGAATGATCTTCTATTTCCCAACATACATTACCGCGCTGAACAAAACAGCTTTTGCCTTCTGAAGATAAACTGAACGATAATCCAGAAAGTGTCGCGTTTTCATTCCAGTCTGATTCTTTGTACAGGTAATATCTGTCGCCGCGTTTTACCCACATTTCGTCAAGCTCGACAAACATGCTCGAACCGGCTAACAGTGCCGTGATGGCCTCACTGTCCATGTTTTGTAAACGAGATAACAGTTCATCATGTTCAGTGTTTGGACGCTCTTGAATATGCATAAAACGTTTCAAAGAGTCGAACTTGTCAGGATACTTCTCTACGTATCGCGCCGCATAAGAACCACCACCTGGGTGAATCAAGCCACTACGGCTAAACCAACGATCAGAAAGCTTGGTTCCTTTACACATTGCACGAGTAAAGACCAATGGTTCAGTGATCAACGGGCTTAACGGTAATTTCCCGCTACAGGTTTTTGATAACTGGTATAAGCGCTGTATGTCTTTTAATGGGTACTCTGCGGTTTGTGGCAGCATAGAAGACGGCATGATCAAACGTGTTGGATAATCAGCCTGCAACAATCGAATATCATAAGATTCGATTGCGGTTTCATGATCAAAGAGTTTGGTGAAATTATCGATACGCTCAGGTAAAGAGTCAGCAAGCGCGTTTGCAGACACAGATAACGTAGCGATAAGAAGAGTAAATGTTCTTTTGATGATCACAAACCAACGCAAATTCATATAGATCAAACAAATATATACCATTCGCTATCAAAGATAAATTTTTAACCGCATGAAAAACAGTGGGAATGGTGAGTTATAGCGATAAGTTCCATCATATTAGGATTGTGTTGCACAGGCATACTCGCTAGCTGATTGATGAATCCAGCCATCATTCGAATGGGTTTTGCTTTGGTTTCTTTACCCTATTCGTTGTGGGTTTGGGTTAAGGCTAGTTCTGAGGTTCAAAAAAAGGAGCTCAAATGAGCTCCTAGTCTAGATATTACATGGTGCTTAGAAAGCACTTAGAAAGCTATTAGAAAACCCCTCAGAAAACTCTTAGAAATTTTCTTAAAAAACTTCTTAGCAAGAGATTAGAAAGTGCTTTCTATAGATGTTCTAGAATGCCTAAACAGCTCTGTTTAGCATCACCAAACAACATCTGCGTATTCTCTTTGAAGAACAGTGGGTTTTGCACACCGGCGTAACCTGTGTTCATAGAACGTTTGAATACGATAACATTCTGAGCATTCCAAACTTCAAGTACTGGCATACCAGCAATTGGGCTGTTTGGATCTTCAAGTGCTGCAGGGTTCACGGTGTCATTTGCACCAATAACCAATACAGTATCTGTCTCATCGAAGTCATCATTGATTTCGTCCATTTCAAGAACGATATCGTAAGGCACTTTTGCTTCAGCAAGCAGTACATTCATGTGACCCGGTAACCTACCAGCAACAGGGTGGATACCAAATCGAACTTTGATGCCCTGCGCTCTTAGCTTGTCAGTGATTTCATGCACTGGATATTGAGCTTGAGCTACTGCCATGCCGTACCCTGGAGTGATGATGACTGACTTTGAGTTTTTCAGCATGTCTGCCACATCTTCAGCTGATGTTTCGCGGTGTTCACCCTGCTCTTCATCGCCGTCAGATACAACCACGTCTTGGCCGAATCCACCAGCGATAACACTAATGAACGAACGGTTCATCGCCTTACACATGATGTAAGACAGAATCGCACCTGACGAACCGACTAACGCACCAGTTACGATAAGCAGATCGTTCGCAAGCATGAAACCTGCTGCCGCTGCTGCCCAACCAGAGTACGAGTTCAGCATAGAAACAACCACTGGCATATCTGCGCCGCCAATCGATGCCACTAGGTGGTAACCGAATGCGAATGCGATAAGAGTCATCACCATTAATGCGAACATACTGCCGTCAGCTTTAACGAACATGATCATGAGCAATGTAGAAGCAACGATAGCCGCTAGGTTCCACTTATGCTTATGAGGGATGTTCAGTGCTGACGAAGAGATAACGCCGCGAAGCTTGCCAAATGCAACAATAGAACCGGTGAAGGTTACCGCACCGATAAACACGCCTAGGAACACTTCCACTAAGTGGATAACGTGCTCTGCATGCGTTGCCGCTTCTGGTGCATCAATGTAGCTGTTGTAACCAACAAGCACTGCCGCCATACCTACGAAGCTGTGCAGAATTGCCACCAGCTCTGGCATTTCAGTCATTTCTACTTTCTTCGCGAAGTGGATACCAATACCACCACCGATCACCATAGCAATGATGATCCACACAATTCCAGCAGAATGAGGGCCAAAGATCGTCGCGATCAACGCGATTGCCATACCCGTGATACCGTAATAGTTACCTGCACGTGCAGATTCCTGTTTCGATAACCCGGCCAAGCTCATTATAAAGAATACAGCAGCAACAATATAAGCTGCTTGTACTAATCCTTCAGACATCTGTTACTCCTTAGTCTTTACGGAACATTTCAAGCATACGTTTGGTCACGGTAAAGCCACCAAAGATATTGATACTTGCAATTAATACGGCAATAAATGATAAGAATGTGACGACGCCACTTCCTTGTCCTATCTGTAACAGTGCGCCTACTACAATGATCCCTGAAATCGCGTTAGTTACGGACATCAGAGGTGTATGCAGAGAATGGCTTACATTCCAAACTACGTAATAACCCACCACACAAGCGAGAACAAAAACGGTAAAGTGAGATAAGAACGCAGCAGGAGCAACCGAAGCTATCCAAGCAAAAGCACCTACAGCAACTGCCATACCCGCCGCTTTCTTAATTGGAGAGACAGGTTCTTGAACTTTTGGTTCAGGTCTCACCGCTTTAGGCTTAGCTTGTTGTTGTGGTTGAGCAGAAACTTGAATTGGTGGAGCTGGCCAAGTCACTTCGCCCTCTTTAACCACCGTTACACCACGTAAGACGACATCTTCAAAGTCGATATTGATGTTGCCATCTTTCTCTTTGCAAAGCAGTTTCAGCAGGTTAACTAAGTTAGTCGCGTATAGCTGAGATGATTGAGTCGGCAGTCGACCAACCATATCGGTGTAACCTACCACTTTCACGCCATTAGCAGTTGTGATCACTTGGTCTGCAACCGTGTATTCACAGTTACCGCCATTCGCAGCGGCAAGATCCACAATGACGCTACCTGCACTCATACTGTCTACCATCTCTTTGGTAATCAGCTTAGGTGCCGGGCGACCTGGGATCAGTGCCGTTGTAATAATGATATCGACGTCTTTTGCTTGAGCTGCATAAAGCTCTTCAGCTTTCTTGTTGAATGCTTCAGACATCTCTTTTGCGTAGCCATCACCCGCACTGGTATCTTCCTTGAAATCAACTTCCAAGAATTCAGCGCCCATAGATTCGACTTGCTCTTTTACTTCAGGACGAACATCGAACGAACGAACGATCGCACCCAAACTACCTGCAGCACCAATCGCCGCTAGGCCAGCAACACCCGCACCAGCAACCAATACTTTCGCTGGTGGAACTTTACCTGCCGCCGTAATTTGACCCGTGAAGAATCGACCAAACTCATGTGCCGCTTCAACAACGGCACGATAACCGGCGATGTTTGCCATAGAACTCAATGCATCTAGCGCCTGAGCTCTCGAAATTCGTGGAACAGAATCCATCGCCATCACGTTGATGCTACGAGTGGACAATTGTTCCATTAATTCTGGATTTTGAGCAGGCCAAATAAAGCTGACCAATGTTGCGCCATCTTTAAGTAGATCGATTTCGTTTTTAGACTCGTCAACGATCGGAGCGTTAACTTTAAAGATAATATCGGATTTCCAAGCTTCGTCTGCAGTAACAACTTTTGCTCCAGCTTGTTCATAAGCTGCATCTTCAAAACTTGCTAACGCACCTGCTTGTGATTCAACACAAACTTCAAACCCTAATTTTAGAAGCTGTTCTACCGATTTCGGCGAAGCAGCGACTCGCGTTTCACCTGCGAGTGTTTCTCTTGGTACACCAATTTGCATAGCTATTCCTTGACTATTGGCACGAATGACTTATTCGTTTGTATCTAACGACAACTAATACTTCAAGCGTTTTGTTCAAAGAACAGGAAAAGTTATTACTTATAACGATTTGGATGGAATTTGAGCGCTTCATTTGAAGAAATGACGACCTTCTCGAACGAAGAGGTCAAACCACTTGCAAATAATCCTTTAAATAACAACTTACTAGCTGTTCTTTGTCCCTAAAACTAAAAAGAGCTTTCAGCATATACACTGAAAGCTCTCTAAATTATGACCAACATCAATTCTAACCCTATTTGGTTAGCTAAATATATTGTCGCCCATTTGGTCGATGAACATCTGCGATTTTTTTAGCATCAATTCATCGGCATCTTGTTTGTTTGAAACAACATCTGAACGAATAAAACGATGAGTTTTGATTTCACCGTCGAATTCTTTCTCGATTCGCCCAGCAACACGGTATTGACCAGATTCTGCAATGGCATCTTGATAGATATTGAAACCTTTATATTCGACTGGCTCAATCTCTACTTTTTGTTCGGTTTTTTCTTTGCCACCAAATAATCTAGAAAAGAATCCCACGTTTTTTACTCCTTAAATGACCGTATTAACTCTAAACTATCACGACTGTTTACGGTTCAACAATGGCTTTTCATACCACTGCAATTCTACGTCATCATCAAAATTGTGTTGACTAAAGATAACGGGCACATTGTCGTCACGTTCGCGTCTTCTATCGTCAATGATCATACTTTCAGCATTCTTGACCGCGATCTCACTATTTCGTTTATAGAGTACCAGTTTGTCTTCTGGCAATGCCGAAAGAAAATCGATATCGAAACGAATATAGATGGGCTTAAGTTGACCTAAAGCCAAACACGCGAGATCAGCCAACTGTTCGTTGTTATAACTAGACACATATTCCTCGGTAGCCAAGACCTGACCCACCAGCGTTTCCATATAGTTGTGAACATCAACACTAATTTGCATACCACACCTCCATTTGTAGCTATCACGACAGATCGAGTTCTAGCCTGATTGGCAACGACCTACATATTGTTACCTTACTATACCCTACTCATTACTACAGATTTACTAACTGCATGTTAACTAACTATAACGACTAATTAATTTCTCATATATACTGTGTAGTTGGTTCTATGGTTAATAGCAACTCAAATACATATAAAAATGGTTGCATCATTAGCGGCCTATGACTATGTTTTTGCTCTAATTTAAGTAAAAAGCTTGGCATTCGCTTGTTTAACCGTATCCTACGTATAAAATTAAATTATAAGATCATCAGTATAATTAGGCTCACCACGTAAATGGCATCTTCTTTTGTAACGTCGAGCATGTTTCGATTTTGCTTCCCTCTATTTTTATTGGCAATTTTACTCGCTGGTATGAACAACGTCATTCTTGTGACGGATTCAAACCTAGGGTTTGCTAGCAACCTTCCATATATCTTATTGAGCGTTGCCGTTTTGCTATGCCATACATTCAGACAAGGGCGCATGGCCATGGTGTCATTAACCATGCTAGTAGCCTATTTGATCATCCAAGTTCGCTTACAAACCCCTTTAAACACCGGAACCACCTTATTAGAGCTGTCGTTACTTGCGGCATTAGTACCGGTTACTTGCTTATTGGTGTATGCCTTCCCGGATAACGGTGTCAATTCAAAGTCGATGCTCCTCTACGCCATCGTTCTCGTGCTGTTTATGGTATGGGCGCAATTGATCGTTTCTCATTTCCATGCTGGCGGTTTTGAATCATGGAGTGAAGGCCTACTGTTCATTGTTAGAGACTTCTCCAAACTGCCTTTTGTTTTGGTGTTGTATAGCCTTTGCTTGCTTGGCCTTACAGCCATCCTCGTGCTGGTGTACAACCGTTCTATTGATGTTGTCGTTTATAGCACTATCTTGCTGTCTTCTTGTACGTTCATCTTCTTTGATGTGCAGTACATCTCTAGCACTATGTTCTCCTTATCAGGCACGTTGATCATCGTCTATGTGATGTCTGCTAGCCACGATATGGCGTTTAATGACCAACTGACTAACATCCCAGGTCGACACGCCTTAGAAGTCGATATGAAGCACTTAGGCCGTAAATATTCAATGGCTATGGTTGATATCGACCACTTCAAGAAATTTAACGATACCTATGGCCACGACATTGGCGACGATGTGCTGAAACTGGTGGCTCGTATTCTTAGAGAAACCACCGGTGGTGCGAAAGCGTATCGCTATGGTGGAGAAGAGTTCACGATTATTTTTAAAGGCAAATACACGGAACAGGTGAAAGAGCACCTTCAAGTTCTGATTTCAGAGATCCAAAACTACGACATGACCATTCGAAATAGCCACGAGCGCCCTGATGACCATGAAGTGGGTATCAAAAATCGTGGTCAGAACGGAAAACCATCGGAAGTGGTAAACGTGACGGTGAGTATTGGGCTGTCTGATAGCACAACCACCAAGCATCCTGAAGAAGTATTGAAGCTTGCTGACAAGGCACTCTACAAAGCGAAAGAAACCGGCCGAAACAAGCTGTGTGTTGATAGCTAAACGTAAGTGTCGATAACTAGACTAGAGGGAGATTAATCTTGGTTGAAGAAGATAACCAAGCTCCCTCCTTTCAGACTACTTCCGTAATTGATCGTAAACCCAATTCCAACATTATCGACCCAGTCGTTAAATAGATTTGGGTTGAGTAGCCAACCTACACTGCCTTCGTAGTATGACGTTGTACCCATAGAAGCAACGGTATCACCACCGATATCAATTCTTCTTATACTGGAGTACATAGAAGTAATGTTCTTATCCCAGCGTATTAAGTCATAGAAAATCTTGGCTTCATTGGCGATATACCAACCTTCAGGGTGACCAATATCGCCGTTATTGGCTTCGCCCCATCCGAAGCCATTAAAGTAATGCCAACTGGTACTGAGTTTATATCTGCCCCAATCATTTTTGTCTTCAAAGGTCAGCTTGATCTTTGGTTCAATTATGTATGCCCATGCATCGGTATTGTAATAGACCCCGTCTAACTGTTCTTGAATAGGTTCTAGTAGTGGAGACCGATATTCAAAGTCATTACGATAATAAGAAATATGATTACCAATTGCAGAGCTGAAACTCCAGTGTTCGTTGAGTTGAGACACATTGGCAAACGCCACGTAACCAGAAATCACTGACTCTTTTTGAAAGTCACTTTTGATTGTTGACGCATATTCCACATCATTCTCAATTCGTAACGCTGACAGGCGTAGCGTTACCTCTTGATGGTTGTCTTCTATGTAACTTGGTAGCTCAAATGTGTAAGGAAGACTGAGAGATGTGATGTTTTGTCGACGACTCACCGAATCGTTCGAACCAATGTCGTCATTGTCCAAACTCAGCACTTTGTTCGGATCGAAGTTATTGATACCAAAAGTGAAAACATCGTTATCGTTGAGTAATACACTGGTGGCAAAGCGCTGCTCTAGATCCTTACGGAAGAGATCAGATAGGGAGTTAGCATTAGCGGTGGTTGGCACTGCAGTTAAAAATAGAGGAGCTGCGGTTAAAAGTAGAGGAACCGCAAGCGTCCAACATGTGCTAGTCACATAAAATGACTTTGAATCTGGCATTTCTCTTATCACTTAAAGCACTTCCTAGCTAAAACGCCAGTAAAGTATAAATTCAAATATCTCAAAGAGCTCGCCAACTAACGAGCAAGCTCCAAAATGTTGCGTTGTATGAAGGTATTTCTGCCACTTTGTTTCGCTTGGTAAAGCGCTTGATCGACCTTTTCGTAAATAGAGGCGATAGATTCTCCACCATCAGGCACAAATGATAGTACACCTTGTGACGCTGTCACTCTATCAGATACCGTTGAGTGCTCATGAGCGTAATCCATTTCATGCAACGCTTCTTTTATACGTGTCGCCTGCAACATAGCAGCATCGCTGTCTGTGTCACTTAGGATAAGAACAAACTCTTCACCGCCGTAGCGACCGACAAACTCTCCCGCACGCACAAAAAGCTGCTTCAAGGTACCGGCAAGCCCTTGCAAGCACTTATCCCCTTGAATATGACCGTAATTATCGTTGTAAGGCTTAAAGAAGTCTACATCAAGAAGTATGACAGTCATGGGTATCTTACGTCTTCCGTGCCACGCAATGCTCTCTTCAAGCTTAGTATCCATATATCGACGGTTGTACAATTTAGTCAGGCCATCTTCATTGGCTTGTTGCTGCAGGAGGATATTCAGTTCTTCGAGCTTGGCGGTACTCTGTTTTAACTCTCGTCTCATGTGTGCAATACGCTGCATCGCAATCAACTTAGAGTTCAAAACAACTTTGTTTACCGGTTTGATTAGATAATCATCACCACCAGCATCAATCGCTTTCGCGATCATCTCCGGCTCTTCGTGACCACTCAAAAAGATGATAGGAACCCATTCTGGGAATTGGTCACGAACCTCATTAGCCACTTCAAAACCATCCATGTCTGGCATGCTAATATCAAGTAATACGAGTTCAGGATCAAAATCAGAATAAACATTCAGGGCTTCTTTTCCGCTACCAACAGCTTCTACAACATGACCCAATTGCTTGAGTCGAATAGCGAGTTGCATCCTGTCTAGTTGAACGTCATCAACCAGCAATATGCGCATCGAAGATCCCTTTTCTATCATCACATCACCTTTATCTAGTGTTGAATATTCAAAGTAGCTCAAATTTGGGCTTAAATCATGCCCTAATCTCTATATTATATTGACTTTTTTACAGATCTTTTTAGCATTGTTTCTTTTTAAAGAGAAATACTATGTCAGACGCTACAAACAACGAAGTACAAGAAATCGATTTAACCACTATCTCACCAGAGCTTCGCCAAGTTATCGAATTTGATGAAGTGCCTAAAGAGATGCACAACATGGTTACTTCTATTCATGAGGTGTCTGAAGAAGCAGTGCGTGAAACTTGGAGCAGCCTTCCAGCAAGCGCACAAAATGTTTTAGACAACTTTGAGCAATTCCACGCTCTAATCTCTGTTAGCCAAGCTTTCGCTGGCGTAAACATGATGGAGGAGTTCCCTACTCTTAAACTTCCAGAAGGCATGTCTGATGAAGAAAAAGAAGAGTACCGAGCTCAACTGCTTGACCAAATTTTACATAACTGTGTAAAAGACATGGCTAAGCAAATCAAGAAAGCGCGCCGTGATGCTATCTTGAAGCGTGATTTCAAAGAAGTTTTCATCCGCTAAGCTATTCATCGCACCTAAATTTAGGTTGAATGTTTAACGAAAACTTAATGATTAAGCCGTATGTTATTTAAAACATGCGGCTTTTTTGTGCCTGCAGCTTTTTCTGTTCGTTGCTTGAGAGCTTCGCTCACAATATCTTTGTGTTTTTTGCCACTGAAGCTCTTGTCAGTGTCGCTTTTGACATTCTACAAATAAGTAATATGCCTTAACACTCATACAGTGTGGCGTAAAGCTGGCAGTTATACCGTAAAAAAATGACGCATGTATCCATTCATGGAATCAAGATCAATATTCATATCACGGACAAGTATTCATATTGCAGACAAACAGTAAGTATCGCAAACAAGCAGTAAGCATCACTGACAAGCAGTAAGCATCACTGACAAACGTTAAACCCGCTGAAAAGCAGTAAACATAGAAAAGACAATGATCGAACTTATCTCACTCATTGCCTCAAAGGTCGCGCCTGAATCAGTGCGTGACGGCAATATCTCGCTGAGCGACACTCACGCCTTTAATTTGAGCGTAGACTTGCTGACCGATTTCCAAACTCAACTCGTCCAGAGCCCACAAGGTTATGGTCGCCCACAAGTAACAACCAGGCTCTAGCTCCAGCTCTACCGCAACACTCTGCTTATTTGAGCCTTGCTGGTGCGTCTCTACGCTTTTAATGGTCACAGGAAGGATATTACGTATCGAAGTGCCTTGCGGCTGTTCTAGCGTGATAGAGACATCATTTGCCCTAACTTGTAACCTTACTGCGGCCCCAATGTCGCTCGACACCTTCTGAACCCACAACGATGTCGATTTACCAAGCTTCAGTCGCGATAGTGCGTAATCGTCATTGTGCTCAGCCAGCGTCCCCTCAAACAATGAACTTTGTTCTGAGAATGATTGCCAAGGCTGCATGGCTCTTGAAGCCCACACTTCTTCCGTCACACCCGACGAAATGACTTTACCTTGCTCTATGATCACAAGGTGATTGGCCAAGCGTAGGATCTCATTAAGGCTGTGCGTAACGTAAATGATTGGAATATTCACTGTTTCAGAAAGGTTTTCCAGAAACGGCATCACTTCACGCTTACGAGGTAAGTCGAGAGAGGCCAATGGTTCATCCATCAACAAAATACTCGGCTTAGACAACAAAGCACGTCCAATTGCCACACGTTGCTTCTCACCGCCAGACAGACGAGCTGGATAGCGATCAAGCAATGAGTCCAAAGACAACAGCGAGACTATTTGCTCAAAGTGCGCTTTGTCAGCACCTTTCATGCCGTACTTAAGATTCGCCGCGACTTTCATGTGCGGGAACAATCGCGATTCTTGGAACACATAACCAACGTTGCGTTTGTGGGTTGGCAAATTAATGCCATTACGACTATCAAACAGAGTGGTTCCAGATACGCTGATCAAGCCTTTGTCCGGCTGTTTAAGGCCACTGATCGCATTGATGAGGGATGTTTTCCCCGCACCAGAACGACCAAAAATCGCCGTAATGCCGCTACTAGGGAGTTCTAAGTCGATATCGAAAAAGGTTTCACCAAGCTGTTGCTGATATTGAAGGATCAAAGCACTCATGCATTTCCTCCCAAGCGTTTTGCTGACTTTTTGTTGAGCCACTCAGATAGCATTAATGAACCAAGCGCTATCACAATTGAAATGACACACAAACGCGCCGCTTCCATTTCCGCGCCAGGGGTTTCAATAAAGGTATACATGGCCAATGGAATGGTCTGAGTTTCACCGGGAATATTTGAAACGAAGCTGATGGTCGCACCAAATTCACCTAGGCTTCTTGCGAATGAAAGCATGGTGCCGGTAATGATCCCAGGGATCATTAAAGGTAAAGTGATGGTGAAAAACACGCGAAGAGGTGAAGCGCCCAATGTGGCTGCGGCCTCTTCCAGTTTACTGTCTACGGTTTCTAGGCTCAGGCGAATAGAGCGAACCATCAATGGCAGCGCGACAACAACACACGCGAGTGCCGCGCCCTTCCAGCTAAAACTGAATACGATACCAAACACGTCATTAAGCCAAGAGCCAATAACGCCTTGCCTGCCCATCATCACTAGCAGCAAATAACCGATGACCACAGGTGGAAGTACCAAAGGCAAATGGACAATACTTTCTACAATGCTTTTACCCACAAATTGTTTCTTAGCAAGCAACCATGCTAAGCCGATGCCGATAGGAATAAGCCACAAGATGGCAAAACCAGCGACTTTCAAGCTCAGCATTAAGGCTTGGTATTCGTATTCCGATAAATACATCATTTAACGCACTTCAAATCCAAAACTGTTCAAGGTGTCCTTCGCTTTTCCGCTATTTAGGAAAGTATAAAACTCTTCTGCGACGACTTTATCGCTCAATTTCGCTACAGGGTAACGTATTGGCGTATGTAAATTTGATGGGAACGTCGACACTAGGTTCACTTCTTTAGAAAGCAACGCATCTGTTTTGTAGACAATGCCAAGCTTAGCTTCACTACGCTCTACCAAAGCCAATGCCATACGAACATTGTTACTTAGTGCCAATCGAGTCTTCACATCGTCCCATACACCTAACGTTTCTAGCGCTTCTTTCGCATAGATACCCGCAGGAACCGACATGGTGTTACCAACCGCAAGTCTTTCATTCGTTAGTAGTTTAGCCCATTGGTCACCGTTTGAGAGATCCAACGATATTGGCGTCTCTTTCGGGGAAATTAGCACCAATTCGTTTTCGCACAAGTTTGTGACATTGTCACTAGAAACCAATTGACGATCGACTAAATGCGTCATCCATTTTTCGTTTGCCGAGATAAATATGTCTGCTGGCGCGCCTCTTTCGATTTGGCGTACCAAAGATGACGTGCTCGCATAGACTGGAATAACATCGACAGAATGATCTTTCTCAAACTCTTCGACCAACAAGTTAACCGCATTCGTCATCGACGATGCAGCGTAAACTCGTAGCTTTTCCGCAGCCAAAAGATGACTAGAACTCAATGCCGAAGTTAAGGCGATGGTTAAAAGGATGACTCGCTTTTTCATTGTGATCACTTATCTATTGTTCGTTTCAGTTCTTGAGCTCGTTTTAAGACAGACTCAACGGTTTAACGAAAGCTAAAGCTATTAACGCAAGCTAAAGCTTTTAACTCTAACTGAAGCTATTAGGTCAGACATAAGCTAATGAGTCAGACATAAGCTTTTGAATTCAGGCTAAAGCTTTTAATTCAGACCGAAATGGTTAATTCCGGCCAAAGCAAATCAAGATTTAAATGCTCTTCGATGGCATCAGCGATTCGATTAATACCCAGCTCTTTAAGCTGTTCATGGTCAATCGCTGTTACATCGTTGGCTCCTGCCCATTCGCAAATAAGCGACAACGCATCGCTGTTATCGAATACGCCATGCAGGTAAGTACCAAAAATTGAGTTATCTTGATTCACAGCGCCATCAAGGCTGCCTGATTCTAACTGAACCGGTAATGCTATTTCTTTGACATCAGTCCTACCTACGTGGATCTCATACCCTTTTACTTGTGCTGTTTTACCATCAAGTGTCATGGTGCCGCGCATGTTTGTTAAGGTTTTCTGTTGTGTTAGCGTCGTTTCAGTATCGAGATATCCTAACCCTTCGCTGCTTCCTGGCTCACCTTCAACGCCATCTGGATCGTGGATGATATTTCCTAGCATCTGGTAACCACCACAAATACCCATCACTTTGCCGCCCAAGCGTAAATGACGCTGAATATCTTTATCCCAGCCTTGTTGTTTTAGGTAATCCAAATCAGCTCTTACCGATTTTGTACCCGGCAAGATAATCAAATCTGCATTGTTTATACGTTCACCTTTACCGACATAACGTAAATCAATGGAAGGATTAAGTCTTAACGCGTCGAAGTCCGTATGGTTGCTGATTCGGGTTAGCACTGGCACCACCACCTTAAGCTTAGCTTCTCCGTCAGACTCTTGAGCTGAGGTAATGGCATCTTCCGCTTCTAGGTTAAAACCATGGAGATATGGCAATACACCAATCACTGGCTTGCCGGTTTTCTCTTCTAGCCAATCAAGTCCAGATTGAAGTAGCGCGATATCGCCTCTAAAGCGGTTTATCACAAAGCCTTTTACGCGAGCTTGTTCAGATTCAGATAACAACTCTAATGTGCCGTAGAGGTGTGCAAAAACGCCACCACGGTCAATGTCAGCAACAATGATCACAGGGATATCCGCCTTTTCAGCAAATCCCATGTTCGCAATATCATTTTCGCGGAGGTTAATTTCTGCTGGGCTACCCGCCCCTTCAATCATCACGCTTTCGTATTCGTCAGAAAGTCGGTCAAATGAGTCAATAACGGTATCCATCGCCACTTTCTTGTAATCGTGATAGCCCGTAGCTTCCATGTTACTGATCGCTCGGCCTTGCAGAATCACTTGTGCGCCAGTATCTGAATTGGGTTTTAGCAATACCGGATTCATGTGAACAGTGGGTTCAATGTTACAAGCTTGCGCCTGAACGGCTTGAGCGCGACCAATTTCGCCGCCATCTTTTGTCACCGCACTGTTTAACGCCATGTTTTGTGGCTTAAAAGGTGCCACTTTGATTCCTTTCCTTGCCAAAACACGGCATAAACCTGCCACCAAAACACTTTTTCCGGCATCTGACGTTGTCCCTTGAACCATAAGGGCGTTTAACGGTGATCGCATCTGTACTTAAATCCTTAATTTCTTAATTTCTTAATGTTCAATTTATAGCTGTACGCAATATTTCTCTGCCTCCATCTTAACGTCATTGCCGAGTAGATGCTCAATAAAATGAATGGAAAATGAATGTGTTACTCACTCTGGATTCAACCCCGGTGTTGTTTAATGGCTCCATCGAAACGAAGCTTATGAACAATAAGCAGCGCATCAACAAATAAAACGTACTAACGAAAAGAAACGTTTCAAATTCAGAAAAACGTTTCTACTAAAAACAACATTAAGGGATTCACCATGAAAAAAACTGTATTAGCTATCGCATCTACTATTATCCTTGCCCCTACTTTCGCAATGGCTAGTGACCACAACAGCAGCAATACCCACAACAGCAATAGCAAGCACGAGAGCGCTATCGCTTACACAGGGCCGATTGAAACCGTTTCTGTTGCGACACTACTTGCAGACACAAGCATGTTCGCAGAGCAAGAAGCGATTGTAGATGGCAAGATTGTTCGTCAGCTAAAGAATGATACATTTGTCTTCTCTGATGGGCAGAGTGAAATTCAAATCGAATTGGATGATGATATCCGCCTAGCACAACCGCTAACTGCTGATACTAAAGTACGCATCTTCGGCGAATATGAAGGCGGCAAGACACCGGAAATCGAAGTGGATCATATCCAAGTTCTATAAGCGATAAATACAAAACATACTGACTTCAAGTAATTGGCCTGCATATTGCAGGCTTTTTTGTATTATACTGCCGAAAAATACAATTTATATGGAGTCACCATGCTAGGTTGCACGAATAAGACTGTCCTTTTAGGACTAGCTGCACTGTGTTCATTCTCTGCGTCTGCAAACAACTTTAACTACAACACATTCGAGCTACGCATGGGTACTAGCCCAAGTACTTTCGGTGGTGAAGTAACAACAATGTTCACTCAGAACTCTCACTTTGTTGCTCGTATCGATTCAGAATTTGAAAGTGACTGGGATGCAGCGGTAGGTATGGGGTTCAACGGCCCAATTAATCAATTTGCTGACGTTACGGGTCAAATGCTGTTACACAACATTGAACGTAATGATGACAATCACATCAAGACTGAAATCAACATCGGTTTGAGAGCGTGGTTAATGGCAAACGTTGAAGTTAACGCGCGCCTTGGTCAACTGATCGACAACGACGACTCTCGCTCAGTTGTTGGTATCGGCGCTCGCTTTCACTCAACGGATCAACTGTCTGTTGGCCTTGATATGCGAAACAACGGTACTTATGGCCACCAAATCTTAATGTCTGCTCGATTCGGCTTCTAAACTGAATCGGCTGCTAAACTGAATTAGTTGCCTTAGTTAAATTCTGTTTCTAAGCTAGGGTCTACTTTTAAGCTAAGTTCCCTTTATAAGTAGTGATACAGAGATACTAAAAAGCCCCGAGCATAAATATGCTCGGGGCTTTTTTATTATTCGCTGTTATCGCTCGCTTTTAACCACGTTAAGACTTAGCGAGCAATTTGCATCTATAGAGCAACCATCAGCATCTTTTTCTGATGATCTAAGTACTCTTCATAAGTACCTTGGAAACTAACCAGTTGCTTGTCTTTCACATCAATAACGTGTGTCGCCAAAGAAGAAACGAACTCACGGTCATGGCTTACGAAGATAAGTGTGCCAGTGTAAACCTTCAATGCATCGTTAAGCGCTTGAATTGCTTCCATGTCCATGTGGTTCGTTGGTTCGTCCATTACAAGCACGTTGATGTCTTGCATCATTAGCTTGCCGAATAACAGACGGTTCTTCTCACCACCTGAACAGTTACGCGCTTTCTTGTTCGCGTCATCAGCAGTAAACAATAGACGACCTAGAATGCCACGTACCATAAGGTCATCGTGCTTCACTGTGCGCCATTGAGA
This sequence comes from Vibrio sp. L5-1, assembly GCF_021728315.1. NCBI lineage: Bacteria > Pseudomonadati > Pseudomonadota > Gammaproteobacteria > Vibrionales > Vibrionaceae > Vibrio > Vibrio sp. L5-1. The sequence continues at coordinate 271,316 of NZ_JAKKCQ010000001.1, forward strand.
GATCCAATCGAAGATGCTCAGGTCGTTGTCAAAGTCAGTCGTGCTATCTTGTGGGCAGTAGCCTACCGATGCGTTTTCAGACCATTTAACGATACCTTCGTTTTGCTCTAGTTCTTGAACTAGGCAACGTAGCAGCGTGGTTTTACCCACACCGTTCTCACCAATAACAGCAAGGCGTGTACCCGCTTCAAGCAGCAAGTTACCACCAGCAAACAGTGTTTCGCCATCGAAGCCGTGACCAAGCTCTTTAAGTTCAAGCGCTTGACGGTGTAATTTCTTGCCTTCACCAAAATCAATTGATGGGCTCATACGGCTCGATGATTTCACTTCATCAAGCGTGATTTTATCCATTTTCTTAGCACGTGAACTTGCTTGCTTCGCTTTAGATGCGTTTGCGCCAAAACGGTTAACGAAATCTTGAAGTTCGCTAATTTCAGCCGCTTTCTTAGCGTTGTTTGCTAGAAGTTGCTCACGAATCAAACCAGAAGCTTCTAGGAAGTACTCGTAGTTACCAGGGTAAACACGTAGCTCACCGTAGTCGATATCAGCCATGTGCGTACACACAGAGTTCAGGAAGTGTCTATCATGCGAAATGATGATCATTGTACATTTACGCTGGTTTAGCTCTTCAGCAAGCCAGTTGATCGTGTGAATGTCCAAGTTGTTGGTTGGTTCATCAAGAAGCAGAATATCTGGGTTTGCAAATAGAGCCTGTGCCAGAAGCACACGCAGTTTCCAACCTGGAGCAACTTGCTGCATCAGGCCGAAATGGAACTCTTCTTCGATACCCGCTTGAATTAGGATGTCACCTGCACGGCTTTCTGCTGTGTAGCCATCCATTTCAGCGAATTCACTTTCAAGTTCAGCGACTTTCATACCATCGTCTTCGCTCATTTCTGCCAAAGAGTAAATACGGTCACGTTCTTGTTTTACTTCCCACAGTTTTCTGTCACCCATGATCACAACGTCGATAACGCTGTATTGTTCAAAAGCGAACTGATCTTGGCTTAGCACACCCAGTTTCTCTCCTGGAGTGATAGAAACGTTGCCCGAGCTTGGCGTTAATGCACCACTTAGGATTTTCATGAACGTTGACTTGCCGCAACCATTGGCGCCGATCAAACCATAGCGGTTGCCGTTACCAAATTTAGCAGAGATGTTTTCAAACAGCGGCTCTGCGCCAAATTGCATTGTGATGTTCGCGGTAGATATCAAAGAACTAATTCCTAAGCGTGTACTGACAGATAATTATTAGGCTATTTCAAGAACCTAAATAAGAAGTACGAAAGTATGGATTAAACAAAAATCGAAGCGCGGATTATATAGAGATCTCGATCACGTTGTCGAGGCTAAACCGTAAACGAATCGTAAACATAGACCATTTAGATGCTTTTCATACGTTATTAACGTGTAAATAGAAAAATCCCCACCAGTTGAACTGACAGGGATTCAATTTATCGATACTAAAAATGTTCTAATCTGATCGCTTTTAAAGCTATCTCTCTTCAAGACTAAAAGGCTTGAGGAGGAGATGTACCGTTATTTAGTAATTTTCTTTTGAACGTACTTTTGGCTTACATCCACTACCGCAACATCTCTAAAGAAGCTTCTACCCAATAGAATAGGGAAAGAAAGATGCGTTCGGTCTGCTAGCGTAAACTCAGTTTTGTCTTTCAGATCGCCGATTTGAATTGAAGCTACGACAACAGCACGTCGTTGTGTGCCTTCCGCGCTCGACTGCTTGATCTTAACCCAACGCTCTACCGGTAAACTGATCTCTTTGGTTGTGATACCGTCATGCTCAATTTTAAACTTAACCCAGTCTTTTCCGTCACGCTCAAAATCAACGATATCTACAGCACTGATCGAAGATGTTGTTGCGCCTGTATCAATACGAGCTTTAAATGCTTCTTTCAAACCAGGAACAAACACCCACTCTTCTTCGCCAAGAATCAGTTTTCCATCATCCGTTTTTAACGGTTTTGCTGGTGGCTTTTCAACTGGCTCAGGTTTAACTTCTGGCTCAGTTGGTTTTACTTCTTCAGGCTTCTCTGTAGGTTCCGTTACTTTCTCGCCTTCAGTTGCTTCAGTCTTTGAAGAGTCATCCACAACGGGTTGTTCTACTTGAGGCTTTTGCTCTGGCTCGACAGGAACTTGAGTCGTTGTCGAACAAGCAAACAGGCCACCACTTAGCATTAAGACTACAATCGCTTTCCAATTATACATTCAGTCACCTTCTATTTCGAAACGTTAGCTATCGCTTTAGCTACATAAGGAATATGGGATTCAGAAAGGCCTGCAATATTGATGCGTCCATCACCAACACCATAGACTCCATATTCTTCACGTAATTGATTCATTTGAGTTTCTTTAAAGCCTAGTACACTAAACATACCTTTATGGCTTTCAATGAAGTCAAATTGTGACGTGTTATAAGTATTTCGCAATTCATCACACAAACTTTGGCGCAGATTTAACAAACGTTGCTGCATTTCACTCAACTCTTGCTTCCAAATCTTCGTTAGCTCTTGATTCTGAAGAATTGTTTTAACCAGAGCAGCACCGTGATCAGGCGGCATAGTGTAAGTTGAACGAGCCAGCGTAAGAAGCTTGCCTCTTGCGTTGCCAACGTGTTCGCTGTTCTTACCGATAACGATCGCCGCACCCGTTCTTTCACGATACAAACCGAAGTTCTTCGAGCAAGATGTTGTGATCAGCATTTCTTCAACGTTGTTAGCCATGTGTTGAAGACCTTTTGCATCTTCTTCTAGGCCGTCACCAAAGCCTTGATAGGCAATATCAACGAACGGTAAGAAACCATTTTTCTGAGATAGTTTGGTGATTTCCTGCCACGCTTCAAAGTTGATATCAGCACCCGTTGGGTTATGGCAGCAACCGTGAAGTAGTACAACGTCTGATGGACCCGCTGTTGATAGATCTTCCATCATTCTTGCAACATCAACTTGCTTCGTTTCAGGACTGAAGTAATTGTAGTATCGAACTTTTAAGCCTGCCGCTTCCATTACCGGTTTGTGGTTAACGTAGCTTGGGTTTGAAATCCAAACCGTGGTGTCTGGTTGAGAAACTTTCATTAAGTCACCCAACATACGAAGTGCACCACTTGCACCCGGTGTTTGAATCGCGGCTACACGCCCCATTGCAGAAGTCCCTTTAAGCAGCAGATCAACCATGCTCTGGTTAAACTCTTCACAGCCTGCTAGGCCAACGTAAGCTTTGGTTTTCTGAGTATCGACAACAATATCTTGAGCCATAGAAACGGCTTTCATGATCGGTGTTTCGCCTTGGTCGTTTTTGTAAACGCCAATCCCTAAGTCGACTTTGTCAGTACGAGGATCGCCGCGGTAAGCGACAGAAAGAGATAAAATTGGATCTAAAGTTGGTTTTGGTAGATGTGAAAACATGAAAGTCACAACCCTTTGAAATTCAAGTATTGAATTTCACGTTAACATTTTCGTACTAAAATCAGAAACATTTTTTAATAGAAGAGCTTAGTTACCATAAGTAATCAGAGATTGGTCATTTTAAGCCAAGATAATGTGAAAATTTCGGGCGTTTAATAACCAATAACAAAATAAACGGGCTTATTGTTAAGTCTTTTATTACGACATCAATTAAGTGTTCTGTTTGAATTGCCTCGGTGTCATTCCCGACCAAGCCTTGAATCGAGTACTAAAGTTAGACGCATTCGGGTAACCCACGATCTCGCCGATGTGTTGAATCGACCAATCACTCGACTTCAGCAAGCGTGCTGCGTACTCCATCCTCATACGCATAATGTGAGTCATTGGGCTGTGTGAGTAATAGCGCTGGCACAAACGATGGAAATGCGGCTCTGAGCACGGGAATAAGCCTGCCAGCTCATGAACGTTCCATTCCTTGTGGAGCTGCTTTTGTACGTTGTCGAACACTCGTCTTAAACGAATCAAATTGCGTGATTGTTGCTGAGGTACCGGCGCATTAATCATGTGTTCTATTTGAGCCACACTGTGATTAGCAATTGCTCCACCCAAATCGATCGGTAAGGCAATGCTTCTCAACAGAGTATGAATGCACGACGAGACGACTTCTGCTGCGGGAGACAGCGTATAACTCACTTCATCACTGACGACATTTTCCCATTGTTTATCGGGTGAGAGAAAGATCCATGCGATTTGCCATGTTTCTTCTTCAATCCCGAATCCATTCTCAATGCCCGCAGGCACGGTAATACACGACCCTGGCTCTAGAATGTAGCGACACGCCCCACTTTCTAACCAACCCTTTCCTCTCACGGTATACAGCAACATGTGTTTTTGTTGGTTTTTCCGATACACCGAAAAGAAATCACGACACGACGCCGTCCCACACTGAACGATACCTAGCTCTTCGAATGCCAATACATGGCTTTGGTCGACAAACTCTTGATACGTGTTTTCAGAAATCTCATACCGTTCTTGCTTCTCACTCATTTCTCTTTTCGCTCATTGGGTTTGCCTGCAACTGAGTCGCCATGTAAGTAGTTCGATAGTTTTGGAAAATAGATAGTTTGGCAAAAGTTTGTGATGAACAGAAACAATACAGGCAAAACAAATGCCGATAAACTTCTCGCATATTAACCACAGGAGAAATGCGATGCTCTCGACATATCGTCATTTGGACAAAGAGTTTTGGCAAAAACTATTACACATTGGTTTACCTGTCTCACTGCAAACCATGTTGTTTTCATTACTAGGCGTGGTCGATATCTTTATGGTCAATCAGCTTGGTGATTCTGCAACCGCCGCTGTGGGCGTTGGCAACCGCATTTTCTTCTTCAACTTGATCATGGTATCGGGGATTAGCGGCGCCGTCAGCGTGCTAGCTTCGCAATATTTTGGTGCGGGTAATTTCAAGGGGATTAGACGCACACTAGCGCAATCGTGGGCATTGTCGATTGTCGCCATTATCCCGTTTGTGTTGATTTATACATTGGCTCCTGAATCAGTGGTGTCTCTGGTGGCCTCAGACCCTGACTACGTCCGCTTGGCAACGGATTACCTTTGGATAACAGGAGCCAGCCTTTTTGGTACCGCGATCGTAGTGCCCTTAGAAAGCGCACTGCGATCGGTCGGCGAAGCAAAACTACCTACCAAGATCAGCATCTGGGCGATCATCATCAATGCGATCCTCAATGCCTTATTGATCTTTGGCTTGTTTGGATTCCCAGAACTGGGTGTGGTTGGCGCGGCAATCGGTACTACGGTGTCTCGATTCTTTCAAACGATTGCCCTGCTTGTTATGGCAAAGAAACACTACGCCCACCTTTTCCCAACACTAAGTAATTGGCGCGATGCAATATTGCCTAAGCATAGAAAGAAGTATTTCAAGATAGCAATTCCGATGTTGGTTCATGACACGGCTTGGGCGGGTGGCATTCTGATTTATAACGTTATTGTTGGTCAGATGGGGGTTGGCGAGCTTGCGATCATTTCACTGTTATCACCAGTAGAAAGCATCTTGATCTCGGCGTTCATGGGCTTTGCCGTCGCTGCTTCGATCATTTTAGGCAACGAGATCGGGGCAAAGAACTATCAACGCGTCGAGAATACCGCTTGGGGATATGTGTTCGTCAGTTGTGCGCTTGCTGCTTTGCTCGCGTTACTGTGTTTTATCGCCAAACCAGCCATTGTACAGCTTATCGGTTTTACGCATCTAGAGCTTAAAGACACGGCTGTCAACGTAGCACTAGTGATGGCTGCGGGGATGATACTGAGAGTATTCAATATGGTCGGAATTGGAGGTGTGCTAAAAAGCGGTGGAGACATCAACTACAGCATCTTCATCGACATATTCGGCCAATGGGCTATTGGGATCCCCCTCGCCTATTTTACCGCTATAGTGTTGGGTTGGTCTTTAGAATGGGTATTAATGATTGTGCTGTTAGAAGAACTGGCCAAGATAGTTTTAACTAGCCAACGAATTCACTCTAAGAAATGGATTAACAACCTAATAGAAGAAACTGACCAGCTCACTGCTTGAATGATAGTTTGAGCTCATAAACGAAAAGAACTCACACCCAAGGGCCGATTGGTTGCATTGCGCTAACCATGACGCCCTTTTTCGCTTTACGAGTGTTCTAAGTCACGACAACAGTTATATGTCAGTAAATCGATGGATGATTTGGTTCGAGCTACCACGCCAATCTAACATTGGATCTGCTTTATCTTGCTCGAAGCGACCGTCAATCAAAGTATCAACGTATTCCAATACTTGCTTCTGCTTTTCATCAAGCTCATCAAGTTCGTAACCTGTCCACATCCAGATGTCTTTGCCTTCACATTCTGCTTTTACTCGCTGAACGAGCTTAAGGACTTCAGACACGTTTGCCGGATGCATTGGATCACCACCAGAAAGCGACAAACCACGACGCTTGATTCGCGGATCATTGAGATCGGCAATAATTTGGTCTTGTAATTCTTGAGTAAACAAATGCCCAGAGTCCAACCTTTGTGTCGATTGGTTATAGCACCCGCGACATTGGTGTACACAACCCGACACAAACAAAGTGCAGCGTGTTCCTGGGCCGTTTACAACGTCGATTGGGTGATATTGATGATAATTCATAAGGCAGTATTGAAAACTCTTTATTGCTTAATAGTTTGAAGCGAAATGCAGTAAGAACTGAAACAAAAGAATTGGTATCGACATAAAGCCGATACCAATTTTATTTCTTGAAACGTAGCTCTTCTAAGTGAACTAGCTAAAGATCGCAGACCTTACTAAGATCCTTCGTTAGATTAAAGGTGCTTCACGCGGCGTTTAACTTCTTCTTGCTTACCGAAGTTAAAAGGTCGTGCATCTGGGCTACCAAGGTAACCACAAACACGGCGTGTTACCGATACTTTGGTTGAGTCATGGTTGCCACACTTAGGACATGTAAAGCCCTTACTTGTACAGTCAAACTCACCGTTGTATCCACACTCGTAACACTCATCAATCGGCGTATTGGTACCGTAGTAAGGAACACGTGTGTAGCTGTAATCCCATACATTTTCTAGTGCTTCGATGTTCTTCTGCATGTTCGGGAATTCACCGTAACAAATGAAACCACCGCTAGAAATTTCAGGATAAGGCATCTCGAAATCAATCTTGTCGTATGGGTTCACTTTCTTCTGCACGTCTAAGTGGAAGCTGTTTGTGTAGTATCCGCGGTCTGTTACGCCATCAATCACACCAAACTCTTTGGTATCGATGCTGCAGAAACGGCTGCATAAGTTTTCACTTGGTGTGCCGTACAGGCTGAACGCGTAACCTGTCTCTTTTGTCCAAGATTCCACTTCACGCTTCATGTATTCCACTAGCTCAAGCGCTTTAGCACGCATTTCGCCATCGTCGTACAGGTGAACGTCAGTACCGTAAAGCGCAGTCATTGCTTCGTGGATACCAATGTAACCAAGAGAAACAGAAGCACGGCCGTTCTTGAAAATATCTGCAATAGAATCGTCCGCTTTCAAGCGAACACCACATGCACCTTCCATATATAGGATTGGAGCAACACGCGCTTTGACGTTTTCTAGACGAGAGATACGAGTCTCTAGAGCACGACGAGCCAGCTTCAATTTTTCATCAAGCAGTTCGTAGAACTTAACCATATCTTGCTTCGCGTTAATCGCGATACGTGGCAAGTTGAGGCTAACTACACCTAGGTTGTTACGTCCTTCATGAATCAACTCACCGTTTTCTTCGTAAGTATTCAAGAAGCTACGGCAACCCATAGGCGTTTTAAATGACCCTGTCACTTCTACTACTTTGTCGTAGTTTAGAATGTCTGGGTACATACGCTTAGACGCACACTCAAGTGCTAATTGCTTGATATCGTAGTTTGGATCTTGCTTCTGGTGGTTCAAGCCATCTTTGATTGCAAAGACCAATTTAGGGAACACGGCTGTTTTGCGGTTCTTACCCAAACCTGCAATGCGGTTTTTCAAGATAGATTGCTGGATAAGTTTTGAACCCCAGCTTTCGCCTAAACCAAAACCAAACGTAACGAATGGTGTTTGACCATTAGCTGTGTGCAGCGTGTTTACTTCGTACTCTAGAGATTGGAACGCGTCGTAACACTCTTTCTCTGTACGAGAGATAGCAAAAGCTTCTGGGCTATGAATGTCCCACTCTTTCGCTAATGATAAATGCTTCTCGTAGCTCGCCATTACGTAAGGTTCTAAAACCTCGTCGATACGGTTAATCGTTGTGCCGCCATAGATGTGGCTCGCCACTTGCGCGATGATCTGTGCTGTTACTGCTGTCGCCGTAGAGATCGACTTAGGCGTGTCGATCTCCGCGTTACCCATCTTGAAGCCATGCGTTAACATGCCTTTCAAGTCGATAAGCATACAGTTAAACATTGGGAAGAACGGTGCGTAGTCTAGATCGTGGTAATGAATGTCACCACACTCGTGAGCTTGTACGATGTCACGCGGCAAAATGTGAGTTTTTGCATAGTGTTTAGCCACGATACCCGCCAGTAAGTCACGCTGAGTTGGGATAACTTTACCGTCTTTGTTGGCATTCTCATTGATCAGATCAACATTGCTTTCTTCGATCAAACCTTCGATCTCACGAGTTAAAGCGCTTTGCTTTTCACGTGCGATGTCTCGGTCATGACGATATTCAATGTAGGCACGAGCCAGAGACTTATACGGTCCCTGCATTAGCTCATTTTCGACCAAAGTCTGAATTTCAGAAATATGAACTTCATCGTAGTCTTCGAGCTTCAACTCAACTGCTAATGCCACATTCAGAGCATAAATAGCAATTTCCTTATCGGCTTTGTCTGATGCTGCTTCCACTGCAGCTTGGATACGATCTCTACTGAATGGAGCTCTTGAGCCATCACGCTTGATTACGATTGATTTCACCACTTCTCCTTACTCTTGAGGTATTCACAGACTTATCCACAAACACACTACATAGAGCGATTTATCGTTTAACTAACACTAGATATTGTGGCGTATTTAACGAGAACCACCAACTTTGAGTATTGATTTGGATCAATAAAACGCGCACGCTGAACAAGATAAATCCAATATTATTACGTGAGTTCTCAAGTCGAAAAGAAACAATGTAACAATAAAAAAACTGCTAAAAAGAGTTGAATTTTTGGTAAGTGTTGTAGGATAACGGCTCAACTATATTGGACACCAAAATTAGGGATATTTGGGATGAAACGACTTCAAAAGTGGATAATGTTAGCTTGCTTACTCAGTAGCCAGACATTTGCTGAACCTTTGACCATATCCAGTTGGAATATCGAATGGTTATCAACCAACGAGGCTGTGAATAAGTTTTCTTCCAAACGAAACCAAGCAGATTTCGATAAACTCGAACAGTATTTCCAATCATTAAATGCGGATGTGGTCGCTTTTCAAGAAGTCGATGACATCAATGCCATTCAACGCATCGCCGGCGCTCAATACAAAATATTGATGTCTGACCGCGCATTGCCCAAAAACAGTAACCGACAATTCAAAGAAGTGAACCAATATACGGGCTTCGCGGTTCGTAAAGGAATCACACTCACCGACTACGCTGACTTTCCTCTGGAAACGAGTGCTAACAGCAAGCTTAGATTTGCCAGTTATATGGTTGTGGAAACAGATACAAAACCAATTCACATGTTGTCAGTACACTTAAAGGCGGGTTGCAGCGGCGCGTATAAGTCTAACCCAGACTGTTCAAGGCTAAAAGACCAAGCTAAACAGCTGAATAAGTGGATACAGCAAAGAGAACGTAAAGATGAAGACTACGCGATTCTGGGCGACTTTAACCACAACCTATCCTATTCAAGAGATTGGATGTGGAAAGATATAACGCAAAATACCGATGCCCAGTTGGCAACAAGAAAAACTCGAGCAGATTGTAAGGTGCGCTCAAACCACAACAATCATCGCACACACCAGTTCCGTTCGGTGATTGATCATATTGTTGTGAGCAAGTCCTTGGATGCCTCTCCTGCGAAGCAAAAGGTATTTGAAACGCAAGATGTTCTGGACTACAAACTCAGTGACCACTGCCCTGTTTCAACGACTATTAAATAGTAGATTTTAGATAACGGCAGATTGTAGATAAGTGCAAATAATAGAAAACAGTAGATATAGAAAGAGGCTGACTGGCTTTTACTAAAAGCGGGTCAGCCTCTCTGTTTGGTCAGATAAGATCGAATCCTCTCAGCCATGCAAGAAATGGTAGGCGTACTGCTAGCAGCCTTTATTGGTTCGACCCGCTAGCCACATCCCCACCAGCATACTTAAGACGAACAGCCATACCGTAGGGTTACCGCCACTAAGGCTGGTTACTGCAGGCCCCGGGCAAAAGCCTGCAATCCCCCAGCCTAAGCCAAACGCTGTAGAGCCAAGAATCAGCTTTCTGTCGATTAGAGGATTGTTACGGCTATCTAACGGCTCGCCATTGATAGCTTTAGCACGCTTTTTAATGACCAAATGATAAAACGGTGCAAAGACCAATAGCGCGCCACCCATGACGAATGCCAAACTAATGTCCCAGTTACCGGTAATGTCTAAGAAGCCGAGTACTTTCTCAGGATCAACCATGCCTGAAATGATCATGCCAGAGCCGAAAAGAATACCTGCGAGCAAGCCGATAACGATAGTAAATGAAGAGTTTTTCATTATGCCCCCAAGCCAATCAGGTTTTTAACCAACACTGTTGCCATCGCGACACCCATAAATACACAGGTCGCGACAATTGAACGTTTAGACAAGCGCGCCATGCCCACAATGCCATGACCGCTAGTACAACCGTTCGCCATCTTGGTACCGAAGCCAACCAATAGTCCGGCTATGATAACCACTGCGAAGTTGATCTCTTCTAATTGCGGAAGTTGGTGGCCCGTTGGAATCAATAACCAACCGCTCGCGACCATTCCGACAACAAAAGCAAGTCGCCAATGTTTTTCGGTTTTCTCTGTGTTGGTGTCCAATCTGGATTCAGATCCTGATTCTAATCTTTTGTTGTTTCTAGACGGCAATAAGCGGCTAACGATTCCGCTTATTCCTGCTACTCGTCCGATCCCCAACATCAGAATAATTGCCGACGCGCCTAGTAGCATGCCACCGAAAAATGCATCCCAAGGTATTAAACTCATCACTGACCTCTCCCATCCACAAACTTAAATTTAACTCGTCGCACTTTAAATTAGGTCTTACTAATAAATATAAATTAGAGTTTACTAATAAATATAAATTAGTCAATGCTAATGTAATGGCGTTATGTTTCGATTTGTAAGTTTGGAATTTAAAAGCGTCCCACATGAAAAAAGCCCCTAGGCGTTAACCTAAGGGCTTATGATTTGATTCGGTTTATTGTGTCAGTTACTTAGTCTTGTTCTTTTCAGCTATCCACTGCGACATGTACTTGGTACTCGCCATGCTGTGGTGCTTGAGCATTGAACCGAAGAAGTTATCCAGTCGATGAGATTCAAGTTCAGACTCTAACGCAGTTAATCGCTCAATCAATTTGTCACCCAGTTGATTCTGCTCGTAGTGCGTTTCAAGGATCGAATGACATTGGCTTTGTGCCTTCAGCCACTTCTCTTCATCTTTATAGAGGGCAACGGCAGCTTCAACAAACTCATCGATATCATCAGCAACTGCGCCCGGCCATTGCAGTTCACCTTGCGGTAACATGCCTTCACTGCCGATTTCGCTGGTCACGTTCGGAGTTTGTAACTTCATCGCATCAAGCAATTTACCTTTAATGCCCGCGCCAAATCGAAGGGGTGCAACACACACACGAGCTTGCTCCATCACTTCCTGAGCGTCTTTGGCCCAACCTTTAATATGGAAACCGGTTTTAGGGTTATGCAATGCCGTCGCTTTCGGTGGCGGGTACGATCCATAAATGTGAAGTTCTGTGTCAGGCAACTGCTTACGAATCTTCGGCCATATCTTCTGTAACTGAAGAACAGCATCCCAGTTAGGAGCATGTCTAAAGTTACCTATCGTCATGAAATGCTTGCGCTCGTCGAAGCTTTTCGTGCTTTCAGGCAGCGTATTGAGATCAACCATGAACGGCAGATGATGTAACAGCTTTGGATCGATATTGAACTCAGATTGAAGAAGTTCCATCTCGTAACTTGAAATGATCAACGAAAGATCACAGCGTAGAATCGCGGCAATTTCACGTTTCGCTAAGTCACTGTACAAATGCGCTTTGGTCAGTTCAGTCTCTTTCTTAACAGCTTCATGGCGCGCGTTACGTAGGAACTGTAAATCTTCAGTATCCAGTAACTTAAATGCATTCGGGCATACTTTCTCAACACGCCAACCAAACTGCTCTTCCATCATAAAACGGTCGAACATCACGACATCGGGTTGCAGCTCTTCAATGTATTGGTCAAAGCTGTCGCAATTCAACTGTATAGATTGGCTTGTGATGCCCTCTTCAGAAAGATCGATCATGTGCTCGGTTTCTTGAGCTGGCGTTGCAAATTCAACTGACCAACCTTGTCTCTTGAACAGGCGTAAAAGTGACATCATATGGCTACCCGCCGCCGATGAATTCGGTTCTGGCCAAACGTAGCCAATTGCTAAAACTTTCTTCAAAACACTTCCTAAGAAATAACAAAAGGGGCCACAGAAGACCCCCTAATAAAACATTAATCGATTTATACCGCTGATTATAATTAGTTCTAAAAACTCAGCGATCAGATTCGCTCACCTACATTGCGAGCTATCATAAGTACTTCATCAGCAGAATACAGGTTTGAAATCGTGGTTTCGACTTCTGCACCCAACGTAGATTGATAAAGCTTTTGTGCAAAGTTGTCTGCTCTGGTGGTCACTAGCACGTGTTTGAGCGTCGAGCCTTGCTCTGCTAGCTTCTGCTTCACTTGCGGCAAGGAGTCTAGAATCAGCGTTTTTCCCAATCCTTGCCCTTGCACGCTTGGTAACACGGCAAGTTGCTCTAGTTCTAAAACAGCTTCAGGTCTAAACCCGCTTTTCTGAACCCAGATGATGTAACCCAAGATCTCGCCTTCACTCTCCACAACAAAGTTAAGAAAACGCGGTGCAGCATTTAAGTTACATTGTAACCAACTTCTAGAGTGCTGTTGTCGAACAAATGCAGCTTGGTGGACTAAAGCCGCCTCATCAAGGTCGGCTTTAGTCATAAGACGTACTTTGACGACAGTACCCATCAGCGTTATTCGCTCGCTGAATTCGGGTGTGTTTTACAGTGTAAAATGGCTCTTTCTAAAAGCTCCAAAGCAGATTTATCGGCTTCAGGAAGTTTAGCATCTGATTTTCCTAGCGGTTCAACACGGCTGCCCCATTTAATGTGGCCAGCACCCCAAGTTAAACCCGCACCAAACGCTGCAACAAGAATATTGTCGTTAGGCTTAACGAAACCTTGCTCTAGCGATTCACACAATGCGATTGGTACTGTCGCTGCGGATGTGTTGCCGTAATTTTGGATGTTAACAAACGCTTTATCGCGCTCAATACCCGCCATATCACACAGGGTTTGAATAATGCGGATGTTCGCTTGGTGCGGAATCACAACGTCAATGTTATCGGTTGAGATACCTGTGCGGCTCAGTACTGTGTGTGCCGCTGCGCCCATGCCTTTCACTGCACGCTTGAAGATCTCTTTACCAACGAAATCAAAGTCCCAGTAACCGTTATCAGCCGCAAAGCGGTCCATAGACGTACCGAATTTTGGTACCGCTAGAATATCACGGCCTTCAGCATCACAACCGATCTGAGCTTCTTGTAAGCCGACTTGTTCTTCAGTGCGAGATAGAACCACAGCGCCAGCGCCATCACCAAAAAGAACCGCTGTATCACGCTTGGTCCAGTCAATGAAAAATGACAGGCGTTCTGCGCCTACAACGATTGCATTGCGGTAGTTACCCGCTTGAATCAGTCGAGTCGCCGTTTCAACACCGTAAATGAAGCCAGTACACGCCGCGTTAAGGTCGAAAGCCGCTGCACTCTTAATGCCTAAGTTCTGTTGAACCTTAGATGCGGTATTTGGAATAAGGGAGTCTGGGCTGCACGTCGCGATAATCACGAGATCGATATCTTCGGCTGTTAGGCCAGCACACGCCATGGCATGTTTCGCTGCAACAGTCGCTAGCTCAGAGGTATTTACATGACTGATACGACGGTTTTCGATACCAGTTCGAGTTCGAATCCACTCGTCAGACGTATCAATGAAAGTGCTTAGATCATCATTGGACAGCACGGCTGGTGGCAGACACTTTCCCCAGCCAGTAATTTCGGCGTAAAATTTTGTCATCATTTACCTGTTTATTGTTTGTTTTTATTTAAGTATCGTATTCTAGTTTTAAACAGTATAAGCGCTCCGTGCGTGATTCGTAAATCGCGTTAGCAACGGAGTTACAATAAAAAGAGAAAGTTATGTCTACATTCAACACACGATGCCCTTCTTGTAATGGCGTAAACCGAGTTCCTTCAGAAAGAATTTCAGAAAGCCCAACTTGTGGTAAATGCAAAACAGCATTGCTCGATGGCGCTCCCATCGAGGGAACGTCACTTAATTTCCAATCTATCTTGAACAGTTCACAGCCTGTGGTTGTTGATTTCTGGGCGACATGGTGCAACCCATGTGTGGGTTTTGCGCCAGTGTTCAGTGACGTTGCTAAAGAGCGTTCGGGAGATGTTCGATTCGTTAAGATTGATACTGAAGCTCAGCAACAGCTTGCCGCGATGTACCAAATCAGAAGTATTCCGACCGTGATGGTGTTTAAAGATGGCAGACGTGTCGATACGATTAACGGTGCGTTACCAAAAAGCCAATTTGATCAATGGCTTAATCAAGCTCTAACCAAGTAACACTATTGTTTAAGCTATTGATTAAACTATTGAATTAGCTTTTGCTTTGTTCTAAGTAAACACACAAAAATAGGTTAGAGAGTCTTATCAAATCAAGACTATCTAACCTACTGTTTTATTTATGGTTATCACTTAACTTCTTGAATTAAACCACAGCTTCGCCTTTCGCTTGAATACTAGATTCTTGCTGACCTAACCCGTATTCCTCTTTGATTTGATCTGCGATTTTTTCAGCAATCATAATGGTTGGCGCGTTGGTGTTTGCCCCAATCAATGTCGGCATCACAGAAGCATCAATGACTCTCAAATTATCCAATCCATAAACTTTAAGATCGTTATCTACCACGGTTAATGAATCACTACTAGGGCCCATTTTACAGGTCCCGACCGGGTGATACTGAGTGTCTGCACGGTTACGAATGTCTTGCTCGATAGCCTTGTCATCACTGGCGTCCACTGGGTAGAAAGCATTGCCACGGATGTCATCAAACGCCGAACTCTCTAACATTTGATACTGCTTCTTCCAGCCCTTAATCATGATCTCCATATCTTCAGGATGACTGAAAAACGCAGGATCGATCTTAGGCGGATCATAAGGATCATTACTATTAAGCGTTACGCTGCCATGGCTCTTCGGTCGCAACAAGGTGACATGGGAGGTAAAGCCATGACTGGTATGGATTTTTCTTGCATGGTCATCCACAACAGCGACCACAAATACAAACTCTAAATCCGGCACCGAGATATGATCATCGGAACAAAGAAAGCCTATCCCCTCTGCAAAATTGCTGCTCATCTTACCGCGGCGTTCTTTGTGCCATAGCGGCAGAGCTTTGGTCATTTCAGAGGCCATTTGCAACGAGATACCGAAGGTTTCACGCTTTTCACTGCATTTGTACGAATGCACTAAGTCGATATGGTCTTGTAGGTTCTTACCCACTCCAGGTAACTCATGAACCTGTTCGATGCCATGCGCCTCTAATTCACCTTTAGCACCGACACCCGACAGTAACAGCAATTGGGGTGAACCAAAGGCGCCAGCCGAAAGAATCACCTCTTTGTTGCTTCGGATCTGGTAACGCTTACCATTCGAGCCGTATTCAACACCTACCGTTTTCTTCTCCTCAAATAAGACCTTATGCGTGGTTGCCTTGGTCACGACCGTAAGATTTGGTCTCGAAAGGTTTGGCGTTAAATAAGCCTTGGCAGCACTGCATCGTTCACCATTAATTTGAGTCACTTGAGTCGGCATCGCCCCAAATTGTGCGGCGCCGTTGATGTCCTCATTACGAGGCACACCTATCGACTCACACGCAGTTAAGTAACGTTCCAACATCGGGCTCGGCGATCTAAGGTTAGCCACATTCAATGGACCACCTTGGCCGTGATACTCATCTTGGTGAACTTCGTTATTTTCTGCTTTCTTAAAGTAAGGCAGACACGATTCATAATCCCACCCAGTGTTACCCAAACTTTCCCATATATCGTAATCATAACGGTGCCCACGAGCGTACATCATGGCATTGATAGAACTAGAGCCGCCAAGTGTCTTACCTCTCGGTTGGTAACCTTTGCGGCCGTTCAAACCCGGTTGTTTAACGGTTTCAAAAGCCCAATTATTCAGTTTGGTTGGCATCATTGCCACAACGCCAACCGGTGTATGAATGAATGGGCTCGTATCTTTGCCGCCCGCTTCTAGTAAGCAAACAGTGACATTAGGATCTTCCGACAGCCGAGAAGCCATCACACACCCAGCCGAACCACCGCCAACAACAATAAAATCATAACTATCCATTTGCCAGCTCCGCTATTTCTAGTGGGTGTAATTCGCGCTTCAAGATTTTTCCGGTTGCTGTCATGGGTAAGGCTTTACGAATGAATATCTTACGCGGATATTTGTAATCGGCCAATTGCTCACGACACCATGTTATCAGAGCTACACTATCACATTGCGTATGTTCGTGAAGCACCACATGAGCGTGAATCTCCTCGCCTAGGCGATCATGATGTTCACCCACCACCGCGACCATTTCGACATCAGGATGACACATCAATACTTCTTCGATTTCGCGCGGGTACACGTTGTAACCACCGCGGATGATCATGTCTTTAACGCGATCGACAATGAACAAGTTGCCGTGCTCATCGGTGCGTCCAATATCTCCAGTTAGGAACCAACCGTCTCTGATGGCTTCCGCCGTAGCTTCTGGCCTTTGATAGTAGCCTTTCATGACACTTGGACTTTTGATGCAGACTTCGCCCAATTCACCCATTGCAACAGAGTTACCTTGTATATCAGTGATCTTGATAAGGTGACCACACAAAGGTTGACCCACACTGCCAGACAATCGGTCACCATCAATATGATTAAAGGTCGCAACTGGCGCTGTTTCTGATAAACCATAGCCTTCTAATACTGGAAGCTCAAAGCGAGACTCAAACTGTCGAATAACCTCAAGTGGCATAGAAGCACCGCCAGAAACACCCAACCTCAAGCTGTGTTTAACCTGTTCAGAGCGTTTGCTTATTTCTAAACTACTAGAGGACTCTTCTCCCGCCTTTAATAGCGCGATATACATGGTTGGAACGCCCGCAAACACGCTGACTTTATGGTTAATGATCTGTTCGATCACCAGTGACGGTTCGAAACGCGGAATCAACACCATGGTCGACCCTGTTAGCACACTCGCGTTCATCATGACCGTTTGGCCGAAGCTATGGAATAAAGGCAGTGTGGCCATTGTGGTGTCGCTGTACTCCAATCGCATTAGATACTGTGACGACATCGCATTGGTTTGCATGTTGGTGTGGGAAAGCTCAGCCCCTTTTGGCTGACCTGTCGTACCTGAAGTATAAAGAATCACAGCGGTATCATCACCATGGCAAGCCACAGACTCAAAAGGAATCAAAGGTTGTGCTAACCAGTCAGCGATTGATTCATGCTGCTCGTTTCTTTCTGAAGTCGTGTCTGCGCCGGTTGGGATTGGCATCTCAATAAAGTGTTCACACTGATTTGCCTGCTCGAAGCCTTGTAATCCATAGCGTCCAATTGGCAGCTCTTCACTGCCCTCAAAGCATAAATAAGCTTTCGCATCTGAATCATTGAGGTGATAAGCGATCTCTCTGGCCTTGAATAACACATTCAAAGGCACCACCACACAGCCCGCTTTTAGAATCCCGTAATAAGCGATTGGAAAATATGTGACGTTCGGACACGACAACGCGACCTTATCTCCTTTCTTGAGCCCCAGCCTCTTTAAATTAGCGGCGACGTTTCCAGAAAGTTGTTCCAACTGAGAAAAGCTGACTTCATCCGTCCCCATTCGCAGAGCGACTTTATTTGGGAAAAGCGAAGCGCTGCGCTCCAAGTTAACAGCAAGATTGTGCATCCATGATCTCCTTATTCGGCTTAGACCTATTAGTCACGGTCACCGTAGACGTTGTTGTGTTTTGTTTCGAATATGTGTTTAACCTATGTTCATTTGCTCTTTGCTTTCGTTTCTAATCTATTGTTATTTCGACCCTATGCACACGTGTCCGTGTATGACTTATTAAATTACAACATTTTGATAACATTCTGCAAAGGTTGCAAAAAGACAAAAAACGGTGATATTCGGACATAATTGCAACACAGCCGACGAAAAGATGTTCGTGGTTAAGATAGAATAAGAACACTCAACAAGAGGCATATTATGGAATACACCGCAGTTTACGAACCGGATATGCAGGCATTTGGTATTCTTGATCTTCAACTATTGTCTCGATATTTTTCATCATCCTTGACGGTCGATACGTTATTGAAAGGCAGTAACATCGATGAGTTCCAGCTCAATACGCCAGATACCCACATCACGCTCGCACAAAAATTAGCGGTGTTCAGTAACGCGCTTGAGAGTTCCAACGTAGAGGGGCTAGGACTAAAAGTTGGACAGGAAGCCCGATTTAGTGATTTTGGTGTGTTGGGTTACGCAGTGTTCAGCAGTGAGACACTGTTAGACGCTCTTTTAATGGGCTTCAAATATCTGCGTCTTGCGGGCCCTGTTCTCAAGAAGACCATGTCCGTTGAACATCAAACCGGATACTTTCGCGCTGAGCAACTTATCGAGCTCGACTCTTTGTTGCCTTTCTGTTGTGAGTATTGGTTTTCCGCTATTCAAAGTTTGTGTGAAGAAGTGCTACAACAGCCGTTTCCCTCTCTTGTGATCCGCTTCCCTTATCCTAAACCTACCTACGGCGATCTCTATCAGGAGATTTTCCGTTGCCGGGTAGAGTTTGATTGCGAGCAGCTTGAGTGGCAGTTCGATGCAACACGCCTATATTCACCTTTACCAACGGCTAACCCAATCACCTTACAAATGTGTTTGAAATCTTGTGACGACATGTTGGCTAGAGTGAGCGCACCCACCAGCCTTAAAGAGAAGATCTCACAAATGTTTATTGAAAGGCCTGGCTGTTACCCTTCCATTGAGGCGCTATCCACAGAATTAGGAATGTCTTCTAGAACACTACGTAGACACCTTAAAGCTGCAGACACGAGCTATCAGAAAATATTGGATCACGTGCGATTTCACCTCTCTCGACACTATCTTTCATCGACGCATATGAGTATTGAAGAGATCTCCGATAGAGTGGGTTTTTCGGACAGTGCGAACTTTCGGCATGCCTTTCGTAGGTGGAGCGGCAGCTCGCCCAGACAATACCGAAAAGAAGTGGTCTAACACGATTAAACGCCCTAAATTAAAATCTGATGAATACAACGAATCTCTCTCAGTCTTTCAAATTAAATAGTCGTTTGAACAACGCTTTAACGGCTATTTAACCGCAGAAAATATCGCGAAAACATGAAATATCACAACGGTATTTTAGCCAACAAACACGATAGATTTCTTTTATCTTAACGACCATTTTTATTCGTTTTACCCAATTCAGTTTCTCCCCCATAGTCGCGGAAAATTCATCGTTTCTTTTACTATTTAGAGGCTCCTGCATTGGACAACATCCAACCAACAACTCGCATAACTGTTCCTGTTATTGCATTGTCTTTTTACGCGATCGCTTCAGGCTACTTAATGAGTTCATTACCATTAATGCTGTCTGAGTATGGCTTAGACAGTAATCTATCGAGTTGGTTGGCGAGTGCCTTTTATGCAGGTCTTTTAGCGGGTACGTTATTGATTGAGCGTGCGATCGCTCGCGTTGGTCACAAAGACGCGTTCGTCATTGCACTTAGCGTATTTATCGCCACGATTCTTGTATTACCGTTGGCGCCACATCAATCAGTTTGGTTGTTGGCTCGTTTCGTCGCGGGTGTCTCAGTCGCTGGGATCTTTGTGATTGTGGAATCTTGGCTAATGAGCGGGGACGAATCTCAGCGTGCGAAACGTTTAGGGGTTTACATGTGTTCGTTATATGGCGGTTCGGCCGTTGGTCAACTTGGCATCGGATACCTTGGTATTACGGGCGGCGTGCCTTTCATTGCGATGTTCACGCTGCTGTTTGGAGCAATCATTGTATTGATGTACGGACAAGCGACAGCACCACAAATTCACGATGCGCAGTCTTTATCACTGAAACAAATCAGCAAGCTAAGTCACAGCGCTTTGATTGGCTGTATTGTATCAGGGTTAACACTTGGGTCTATTTACGGCTTGATGCCTGTCGAACTCGCTCAACGCAACATCGCACACCAAGACATTGGCGGTTTGATGGCGTTAGTGATTATGGGTGGTATGGCCGTTCAACCGATGGTGACGTGGTTATCTCACCACATAGGACAAGTGTTATTAATGGCTCTGTTCTGCCTGCTAGGGGTTGCAAGCATTGGTGTGCTCACTATCAACCATGATTTTTACGTTCTTGGTATGAGCTTGTTTGTTTTAGGTATGGCGACCTTTGCACTTTACCCAATTGCGATTAACTTGGGTTGTCGTAACTTAGACCCGAGCTACTTAGTTTCAGTGACTCAAGTTATGTTGTTGTGTTACAGCATCGGCTCTGTAGCAGGGCCATTGGTTGCGGATAGCTTTATGGATTCACAAGCAGGCTTATTCACTTACCTGTTCGCGTCTCTACTCGCTACAACCATCTACATGCTAATTGCTAGCCTAAAACGTTCTCCTCTACAGATTGCAGGCGAGTAAATGGAATAGACAGGCACAAGAACTGTATCACTAGGGCTCTTAGTTATGACTTCCCGTCTAAATTAAGAGCCCTTTTTGTTTTATGTCGTCTGGAGGAAAGATCGACAAAAAACCAATAGCAAATAGCAAATAGCAAATAGCAAATAGCAATAAAATCTATGATTTCAGAAGGTTAAGGTTGAAATACGTAACCTTCACCAGTAATCGTGATGATTAATCCGTCTCCGAATAATGATCTAATTTCGGATATCGCAACAATCACAGATGAGTTGGTCACTTTCTCACTTTCCCAGCCAATCTTCTTTAATTGGCCAACACTGAACAGTTCACCTCGATGTCGATTCATAAATAAAATGATCTTTCGGTACGCCAAAGGCATGGTAGCCAGTACGTAACCATTTTCAACATTGCGAATGAGTTTGGTGTTGAGTTCAACAATTTTACCGTTTAGTTCAAGTACTACGTTGTTTTCAGAGTGGTTCGTTTCTATTGCAGGATAAGAGTCCATTTTTATATCATTCCCTTACTATATAGCCAGCGACAAAGTCAGATTCGATCGTATTTATATAACGCCGCTTATAAGTGGACGTTTTAGATTTGACGATAATCAATGGAATTCGTACGGTAAAGAGATTAAATTTTTATTATTAATATATTAACAGGATATCAATAGAAGATTATTTATTACTCCATGACATACCCTTCGTTGGAAACGGTTTGTATACAACGGCAGTCAAGAATCCTCCTTATCTCGTAAATAGCAACCAACACAGATGCAGATGTCACCGCTTTACCAGCCCAGCCTACACGCTTCAAAATTTGCTTGCTCACCACTTGGCCTCTGTTCAGGTAAAGATAGAAAAGTACTTTACGATGAGGCTCAGCAAGCGTTCCTATTATTGAACCACAACCCTGCTTGCGTACGATTTTAGTGCCTGATTGAAACTCTTTATTGTTTAAAATGAGCTTCGACGGAAGAGCTAAATCATCCGTCTCACTGATAACTTGGTGCATTAATTCCTCGCATTGCATATGCAGTCACCCTCTTGGATATTTCCAATAGTACCGAATAGAGTAAAAATACTAAATTGATAGATAGCTCAATACGGTAATATTACTGCAAAGCTTGATCTTGCGTAATTGATCGAGGAAATAAGCAAGGCTAACCAAGAAGTCGATGGCTTTTTCGATACTGGCTGGGTGACAGACCAAAATGTTTTTTGAAACGATGTGAAAAGTTATAAGGATCTTTGTAGCCCAACCGATTAGCAATCATAGAGACTGACCAATCTTGATATTTCAGCAAACTGGTGGCTTTATCCATGCGTAATTGAATCAATTTACTGCGTGGTGACAGGTTGAATAGCGTCTTGGTGACTCTATTGAGCTGCTCTTCACTGATGAACACCCTTTCGGCCATCCCTGCGACGGTCCATGGCTGGTGCAGACTGCTTTCAATCTCGTTATAGAGTGCTTGAACACGTGCTGTGGTGCTGGTCGATTTGGGTTCAAACCCCGTCAACGTTCGGATGATTTCACTCAAAAGTAACTTACGGTAACTGGCTCTACCGCCTATCTCAAAGTAAACCAAGTTCATTAATGACCAGATCTGCTCACACTCTCCGAACGGCACAATCCCCTGACCTAAACTTGCTATGTGCTGCCATTGTTGTGTATCGGGCGTCAGCATCCACGCCATTTTCCAATAATTGTATTGAGGATCGAGTTCGAAACGAAATGGGGTTTCAGCAGGAAGAACCACCAGCGTATAAGGTGTAATCGCTTGTACCGAGGTTGAAGTGGTTAGAATTCCGCCCCCTTCTTGAGTAAAAATCAACGTATGAACATTAACGGATTCGCGCTCAACCCAGTAGCCATCATATAGCTTCGCCATGCCGCCCATATAGACACCAAAGCTTTTCATCTCTGGAATATCTTCAACGGTCAAAAAACGTTCTTTGCACTGTTCAGCGAGAAAAACATCATCGCGCCAAGTTGATTTTGGTCTCATTGAATCAATGACGGATTCGCACAGGTTTTGTTGTTTTTTAAACATGTTGTTATTTCGCTCAAAACACTATAGTTCTGCCATAAATCGGAGAGCTTATGACAACTAACATCAACCCTAACTCATCTATGAATAACAAGCCAGAGAGCATCTTACCTCGTATCGTTAAACTTGGTTTGCCTGTTGCTTTGCAAAGTGCGCTTGTCGCTATTCTTGCCCTTGCTGACGTATTAATGGTCAGTGATTATGGTATGGAAGCAGCTGCAGCTGTGGGAATTGCATCAAAATGGCACTTCGTTGCGATTATGATTATGGCAGGGTTGGCCTCAGCAAACGGTACATTAGTCGCTCAATACTGGGGAAAGAATGACCGAAAAAGCGCACGAACAGTATCCTCGATTGCGATGATATTTGGCTTAAAAGTTCTGTTGCCTGTTACTGCAATCATCACTCTTGGTTCTCAGTTTTTAATGATGTTGCAAACCAGCGATCAAACCGTGATTGAACTTGGCGCGACTTACCTATGGTATGGCTTCCCTGTTCTACTTCTGACTCACATTGTTGTCGTGGTAGAAGCAAGCATGCGCTCATCAGGTGACACCGTAACTCCACTATTATTAGGTGGCGTTACCATCGCACTCAACATTGCGCTTAACTTCATTCTTATTAAAGGTGCTTTCGGCATTCCAGCAATGGGCGTCGCAGGAGCGGCATTGGCGACAACCTTAGCGCGATTAATTCAAGTGGGCTTGATGTATAGCTACATGCGTATGCGTAAACATTGGCTATTAACGACACCGAGCTCACCACATCGCCCGTCATTGTGGTTGTCTTACCGTCGCATTGCTTTGCCGTTGACGATGAATGCTGTGTTGTGGGCAATGGGTACCATGGCATATCAAATGATTTTCGGTCACATGGGCACGACTGAGCTTGCAGTGTTCTCGATGCTCGCACCATTTGAATCGCTGTGTTACTCGATCTTCTTTGGTATCTCAGTGGCGTGTTCTGTTTTGTTAGGCCATTCATTAGGCCGTGATGAATTTGATGACGCGATGAGCATGGGTCTAACATTCATTAAAGCCGTCGTTGGTTTTGGCGCGGTCGTTGGGTTGCTACTGTTTATGGGTAAAGAACATGTTCTATCATGGCTAAACCTTTCTACCGATGCATTGTACCCACTCGCTGCACCTGCAATGACTATTATGTGTTTTGCGGTAGTTATTCGTATGCTCAACATGGTGATCATTAACGGTATTATTCGTGCTGGTGGTGATAACGCTTTTTGCCTGCGAATGGATTTCATCGCGATGTGGATGGTGGGTATTCCAGTATGTGTTTACGGTGCGTTTGTCGCTGGATGGGATTTCAAATACATCTATGGTCTGATGTTGGTAGAAGAAGTGGTGAAGTTAGCTATATGCTCGCACCGATACTTGAGCCGACGCTGGATCAACAACCTCACAGTGACCTACGACGAGCCTCAAGCGGCATAAGTTACCTGTCTACCTGCCTAGCTACCTAGCTACCTAGCTACCTAGCTGCATTCAAGCTTAGATAGAAGTGTATCTACATCAAAAAGGTCTGAGTAATCAGACCTTTTTTGTTTCGATTACTTTCACATTACACATACTTTCACACAGTAAACAATGTGTTACTTCTTTTTCATTCGGATATGGCGGTTCGACACATTCGGCAATGGCTTCTCTGGCACTTTTCGTTTTTCATGTATCAAATGTCGTATCGCTAAAATCGGATGCTTGAGTAGCATTCTTGGCCCAGCATATCGCATCACTAAACGCATCTGCTCTTTAGGGTCAGGCTTATAGCAATGAATTGGACACTTATTGCAGGTTGGTTTCGCCTCGCCATAAGGACAGCGATCAAGTCGTGTTTCGGCATAACGCAACAGTTGCTCACACTCTTCACATAACGCGTTGTCCAAACGAACGGCATCGTGATGATCTTTGCAATAGATGTGCACCATCGCGATAACGGTTTTGTACTCGGTTGCGAGTTCGCCTTGCAGAATATTGTTATGTTGAAACATGATTAATTACTCAGTGATAAACCGTACAGGTTGAGGTTGACGCTTTCACTTAACACGTCCTCGACTCGCTCAAACACAAAACCCAACTTAGTCAGCAGTGCGATGCTTCGAATATTATCAGAGGTCGTGATGGCAACTAAATGATCGATATCAGCATTATGTTGAGCTTGTTCAATTATCGCTTGTGCCGCTTCCTTTGCATAACCTTGGCCATAGACTTCAGGGACAAAACCATAACCAATATCATGCGCCTCTAGTGTGTCTCTTTTAATCAAACCACAGACACCGATTGGCGTTGAAGACTCTTTCATTTCGACCACTAGTAAACACACCCCCTTCTCTCTATACATCTTAAGAATGTTGTTTTCTATGTATTCAACAGCCTTGCCAGTATCTGTAATTTCCTTGTCTCCGATGTAACGCAAGAAATCTTCTGAGCTATATAATCGCTGAATAAACGCCGCATCTTGAGGTGCGATCATTCTTAATCGTAAGCGTGCGGTTTCGACTGCCTGCATAGTGATATTTTCCTTGCTGGATAGCATGTAAATATTGAGTTCTAGATCTAAAATGATTATCCTCCACCGCATAAACTAAATACAAGGCTATGCAGCAATGAACCGTAAGAAAAAAATCAATCAAATTCTAAAGAAAAGACAGAAACAGGCGACGTCTAAACTGCATGGTAGCAACAAGCCTCGCTATATTTCTAAAGCTGACCGCGCAAAAATGGAAGCTGAAGAGCAAGCAAAAGCCGCTCAAGAGCAAGCGGAAGGATCGGTAGAAGCTTCTGTTGAATCTGAAGAAGCTGGTATCGAAACTGAAGAGACAAAAGCTGCAGAGTAAGTTTTAAACTCTCAGTGTTCTTGCCCAGCACTCCGACCCAAAACTCTGATCAGAGCCAACGGACAAGAACAAAAAAAGCAGCCTCTATTTGGGCTGCTTTTTTGATCGTCTTTTTTGAACGAGCGGTTTATTAGCTAACTTGTTTTAGCCACTTAACCTTTGAAAGGCTCAACTTCCCAGCGAGCAAATGGCGCTTTTGCATTAATCCCTGCTCTTCCCCAACGGTCTACCGAATCAACAAAAAGAATTCGCTCATTCGGTACCAGTGACTTAATCAACGTCGTAGGCTTTTTTGCTGTCACTAACCATAGAGCATCGTCTTCTGAAAACATCGCTTTAAGCTTCGCTTTATCTTGCTCTGTCCATTCCAGTTCAGCTTTGAACATACGCGCTTCAACAAACAGTTGGCTACCCGAAGCGAAATCTTCCAAGCTTTCTGAAAGCAACAATACTGAATCTACGTCGTTATCCAATAACACCGCTTGTTGCTTGTTAATCAGTTCACGCACATCAAGCATTACACGCTGTAGGTTGCTATCAATGGTCTCAGCTTGCGCCGGCCACAACAACTTAAAGTCATCAGCCACAATTGCCGCCATACGCGTTAGATTGGTTGGGTTTAACCACGCGTATTTAGACACTTCACCATTTGATAACGTCAGCGCAGCGACACCTTGTGCTCGTGGAGTAGTCGCTTGAGCCGCATCCACCTCTACCAAACGGATGTTTCCCTGCCTTGCGTATACAAATGTAGGGTCAGCTTGCCAGATAGATGACAGCGTTAATGCAACGGTCGCCTTTTCACCTGACTTAAGCACCTTACTTGCGCCCTTAGTACCAAACCAGTTAGGCAAACGATCAATGCCGTAACGTTTTGGTGGTAGGTATTCAGTGGTAATATCGGTGCCTTTGGTGAGCTCAGTCGCTAACGCGTAAGTCACAGGCGTACTGGTGAGGATATCCTCTGCATTAGCGCTGATAGACACCATTGAGCCAGCCAACAATAGGCTGCTTAGTGCGCCCGCTTGAGTCGTTGCCTTCACTGAACTTGAAATACGATTCATTAAAGAAGTCATGATTATGCCTTTCTTACAATTCGGTATAGCGTTGCCGCTAAGAAAAACGTTGCAGAAACGATGATAATTGAAGCGCCAGATGGCACTGGAAGTTTTAACTCCATAGGCAACACCGTCCCAACCAAACATGCGATGGTTGCCAGTAACGCAGACAGTAAAACAAAGCTGCCCATGCGTTTTGTCAACAGTCGAGCCGTCGCGCCTGGGATGAGCAGTAATGCCCCAACAAGAACCGCACCCACGATCTTCACTGCTGCAATCGTCACTAAGGTGATCATCATGACAAACAAGTAGTCATAAAAGCTGGTGTTATAGCCACGAACCTTGGCAATATCAGGGCTAATACAAGTCAAAAGAATACGGTTGAACGTCGGTATCAAGAGCAAAATGATGATCGCGCAGCTGCCTGCGAGAATTGCTAAATCTTGGTCTGTTACTGTCAGAATCGATCCAAATAACACGTTCTCAAGCATGTGGATATTGATCTTACGTGCTACGTACATCAGCAATGCCGCGCCTACTGCCAATGCTAGCGCTAGAAACACACCAACTAAGGTGTCATATGGCACGTTGGTTCTGTTTCTTACAAAGTGAAGAAGCAAAGCGAAGATCATACAGAAGCTAAACAAGCCAATAATTGGGTTTTCTGGTGGCTCACCAAGCAGAACACCGATAGCGATGCCGGTTAAAGCCGCGTGGCCGACAGCTTCAGAGAAGAAAGCCAGACGCTTTGCAATCACCAAAGTACCAAGGCCACCTAGTAACGGGCCCAGTAATAATGCAGCAACCAGTGCATTCACCATGAACGCATACATGAAGCTGTCTGATAACCAACCCGCTTCGACGCCACTTACGGCAAGTTGTCGTAACCATTCCATTACGCAACCTCCTTCGATTTAGCGATGGTTGCACCACTGCTGTAGTGCTGGAATAAGCTTTCAATTTTACTTGGGTGCAGTACTTGTTCATGTGAACCACTATCTACCAAGAATCGATTCACGACATGTACGTTAGCTTCAAGGCGACGCACTGCGGTTACATCGTGGTGAACCGCAAGAATCGTGCGACCCTCGTCAACACATTCACGAATCAGCGATTCAAGATAACGAACGCCCTGCTCATCCATACCGGTCGTTGGTTCGTCCAACACCAATAGACTTGGGTTATCCAATAGCGCTTGAGCAAACAACACACGTTGCTGCTCACCACCCGACAACTGTCCCATTCGGCGATCGCTACGTGTCGCCATACCGACGCGATCCAATTGCGCTAATGCGAGCTCCAACTGCTTAGACTTACGACGCCAAAATAGCGGAATTCGAGTTTGGTTAAGCAGTACGAAATCCATTACCGTCAGGGGTAAGCTCGATTCGAAGGTCGCTTTTTGAGGAACGTAACCAATACTTGGCTTTTCTGGCCAATGAATATTGATTTGCCCAAAGAAAGGCGTCAAACCAAGAACAGAGCGCAGCAAAGATGTTTTACCTCCGCCGTTTGGCCCCATGATCACATGGCACTCACCTGCTTTAAGTTCTAATGATATATCGTCAAGAATGACGTTGTTGTCGTATTGCAGACCAAGTTGATTGATTGAAATTGATGGACCTAGCATTATGCGTTCCCGCTTTTAGCTTGGTTCGCCGCCGCAAACTTCATTGCTTCGATTAACGTCTCTAGGTTCTTCTTCATTTCGACTGCGACTTTGTCGTCTTCATATTCGCCGTGCGTCATGTGAGAGAAACGGTAAAGCTGAACGCCCGTTTCCGCTTCAATGGTGTCAACAAAACGGTTTGGCATGTTGAGCTCATAGAACAGCACATCAATACCCGATGCGCGGATCTTTTCGATCGTTTCTTGCAGTTGGCTAGCACTTGGTTCAACACCGTGTGCAGGCTCAATCACCGCCGCCACATCTACACCAAACTCTTGAAGGATATAGCCGTAAGCATTGTGCGTGGTCGCTACTTTCATGCCTGATGTGTCGAGCTCACCTAATGACAACATCGCATCACGCTTCATAAAACGAAATTGCTTGGCGTACTTACGTGCGTTCTTGCGATAAAACGTAGCGTTGTCTGGGTCAAGCTTAGAGACTTCACTGGCGATGGTGTAAACCTTTTGAATCGTTGTCGAAAGCCCAACAAACGTATGCGGATTCACAGCACCTTGACCAACAGACTGACCAAGAGCAGGAAGCAAAGGCACTTCTTTGTTTGCTTCGATAACCACTAAGTCATCACGTTGCGCGGCTGAGATTACTTTTAGTGCGAAGTCGTCATGGCCAATACCGTTTACTACGATTGCATCCATCTGGCTCAATCGCTTCAAATCATTCGGTTGTGGTAAGTAGTTATGCGGATTAAACCCAGCATCAACCAATGGAAGAATGTTCACTTTGTCACCCACCACGGCTTTTACGTAGCTGAAATAAGGCTGAAGGGTTATGCCAATCGTCAGCTTGTCGCTGTCGATCTTGTATTCTTTTGCCAATGCATTGGGTGTCATTAACACCGCCAATAACGACATGAACAGAGTCATAATTCGCATAGTAAATCTCTTATTATTTTTGAACATTTTGTTTCTCGAGAATCTGGGGTTAATGAGAAGAAGCATCATGCTGATCAGCAACTTCTGACTCATTCACCACCAGCTTCCAACCGGTAGACTCAAGCGTGTGTTGGTCAAAAGTATCTGGCTGTTTCGCTACACCACCGAAGAAGATCCAGATTTCAGGAGAAACGCTGTTCGCGTTTAAAATAAACGAGTCTGCAAAGCCATGATCGTTTGATGTAGCGTATTCGCTTGACGTCGAAAAATAGTAACCACGCTCGTCCAATAGCCAAGCATGAGAACCTTTGCGCTTCCAACTCTGGTCTTCAACAAATGGCGCGACCCATTCATCTTTAAGTGACACAACACTTGGCCATTCGCCATCAGAGTCCATACGCAGGTCGCGAATCTCTTCATGAGCCAAACGCAGCTCTGATAACATAGCCAAGTTTTCTTGCTCAACATCGGTCACTAAGATTTGATGATCAAGTACCGCTTCGATATGCGATTCTGCTTGATGAAATGGGATAGCTATCGTGGCAAAACTCAATATAAAAACAATGATCAGCCCTACCCATTTGCCTTCTCTGCCACCCGTGTCAGCACGTACGCCTTGAATCATCATTTCTCGCTGATCTCAACAACATCGACTTCAACAGGAAACTCATGGCCTGAATCGAATACAAGGTAGAACTCAGTGTCAGGATTTGGGAATTCAACGATAGAGCGTTTATCTGTCATCTCTTTTGCAATCAAGTTGTCTTCGTAATCGTACATCTCAACCGCGTAATCAATCGCTTTACTGCCATCAGAGTAACCCGCTTCACAGGCCACGGTTTTATCTTCAAACCAGCAACTCATCAGTGGAAAGTGTGCTTGCGCAGGTAATGCAGCGAAACCAAGTCCCAGTGCCAAGCATGGAGTGATTATCGATTTTAGTTTTGTTTTTATTGTCATGGTTCGTACCCTAGCCACAGTGCAAATTCTCAGAAGTAAACTGAGCGATAAAGGGCTCAAATGAGCCCTTAAGTTTTTTGGTCGTTTAATCAGGGATCGAGCCCCGATATCACCGATTATTGAAGCAGTGTTTCGAACGTTAAGTGAACGTTCGCGCTCGCTTTATCAGCCAGTGGGTTGTCAATCAACTCACCTTTGTAATTCGCTTTCATTACGTAACGACCCGCTACGTCTGGAGTAAATGTAATTTCACCGTTCTCATCGCTCACTACATCAATCTGCTCTTGGTGATTGCGGTAAAGCGTACCTTCACGAGTGATCTCCGCTTTTACATCTTTCTGGATTTCACCGTTGTAGAAGAATTGGAATGTCACCGGTTCACCTTCAATGATGTCTGAAGGGTGCGTTACTGGCTTCATTTCAAGTAGCTTGCCTTCAATTTTAAATACTGAATCCGATGGCTTGCCCACTGTGATGTAGCTTTCTGCACGAGTGAAGCTAATTTGTGTTACCACGTCACGCGACTTTTCAGGAAGAACTGAATCACGTTCCGCTTTGTTTGCTTTGATCCACTTTACAGTGTCACGACGGCCCGCTTTGTATTGCGTGTAGTAAGAAGGCTCATTGTTGATCGCCACTTTGTGCGTGCCTTCTTCTTCAAAGTAGAAATCAAAGATTGAACGACGTTTACCGCGAATAACAAAGTTTGGACGCTCGCTGCGACCGTCTGGCATGATGACATGAGCGTTTTCACTGCCTGCTGGCTTATCGAAAACGAACGTACCGTGAGATGCAGTCACGTCGAACGTTAGCCAGTCACCGCCTTCTTTCGATACAGTAAAGTGAGATGGTAGTATCCAACGCGGGTGAGCTTGTGCTGTTGTCGTTGCGGCTAGGCCGAATGCCATCACACCCGCTAGTGCAAGTGCTTTGATTTTTGTTTGTTTCATCATGTTCAATTCCATTATTTATAATTGTTAGCCGTGTCGCTCTATCTGAGCCTACGATGACTGCTGTCTATTCTGTTCAGTTTGCTATTCGCACTTGTTATTTAGCGATGTAGTTCAGAGTGATTTCACCCGTCTCTTCCGTCGCCTTTAGCTCATAAGAAGCGTTTGAATCTGTTAGCGATACTTTTTGACGAAGGTAATTACGGCCACCATGTTCACGAACAACTTCGATATGAACCGTGTACTCGCCCTGTTCTAGAGTTTGGCCATCATCGCTCTTACCATCCCAAACGAAGCGGTACTGGCCAGCAGGGCGCGTTGCAGACGTCACTGCATCAACCAATTCACGATCGTAACGCCCAACCTTTCTCCACCAGCTACGTAAATCTTTAAGCCATTCATCTTTACCGACCCAAAGCTCAATGGTTTTCACTGACTTTCGTTCGCTGTTCTCTACCCACACCGCCACATAAGGACGTGCGTACATAGAGGTATCAATCTTTGGCAGCTTAAAGTTCACATCAAGTTTTGCCGTATCAGGGATCGCTTGTGCCATACCTAGGCTTGGCAAAAGAGATAAAGCAAGAAGCACCTTGCTCCAGTTCATTTTTTTCATGTTTAACAACCTTTTAAATCCGTTTAACCTTTAGTTCGTTCTTCAAGCTGATTAACCAAACTGACTCATCAACCTGATTGCTCAAGCTAATTGAGAGTTAAGGCACGGCGACAAAATAGATAGCAAGAGAGATTGCAGACCCAAACACCGTCCATTTAATGGAGGTATTGAGCGTTTTTTTCTTAGGTAACAATAAGCACACGCCAGTCAGCACAAAAAAGATCATCAGCAAAGCAGTGATATCGATGAACCACTTCCAAACTTCACCGCTGTTACGGCCTTTGTGTAGGTCGTTCAAAAGCGCGATAACGCCGTAATTGGTGGTTTCGACTTCCACCATTTCAGACGTCACGTCAACGAACACAGAGGCGTTGTAGCCTGGTCCTTTGAAGTCCATAGACACTTCGCCGATGAGCAACTCACCGTTTTCAATCTCTGCGTAGATGTCTAAACCTGAAGGAACGCCAGATAAGTTGGCTTCTTCAAACAAAAACGTTTCAAAGGTCGTTTCGTCGGCTTTCAATCGTCCTTCTTGTATCGTGAATAAATTCGCAGGAAGCGTTAACGTTGACCGTTGGATATTGGGTTGTGTTGATTCAAATAACTCAGGGCGATTAAGGGTGATGCCTGTCACTGAGAAGAAAAGAACAACGAACAGAAGCGCCATTGAAATATAAACATGAAGTCGACGAGCCCATGATTGAACCGCCCTACTTTTTAACGACATACAAACCAATACCTATAAATTTTATGGCGTCAATTTAGTTGATAATCATTCGTATTGGCATTCAATTTACATTGTTTACGTTTGCCGAGCAGCGTAAAGAAATTTACATAACATTACATGGGAAGTAATCGAACTGTTTATCTACTCTGTTAACATGTAAATCTTGTTAACGTTTAGAGTTGGTGGTAATAACTGGTTAAAACGTCAATCTGATTTAGCCGAAAGATCATAGATAGAAACCAATAGGTGGATACACCGTGCATTCAAGGAAAGAAAACTGGAAGTATTTAGAACTGAGATCACTATCAAGATCATTAACATCACGATCTGTTCAAGAGTAGTTTAAGCTTATTGTCTATAAAAAGAGCATGGCGATACATGTTTAAAAGGATTTTGAAATGCGTATTATTATTTTAGCTTTTACCCTGTTGGTAACGGCTTGTACTAGCCAAATTATCGGCACTGACGAACATATCGAGAGTTATATCGGCTCCAATATTGCCGACGCCCAAAAGTTATATTTAACGCCTCACTCTCAAGCTGTTTCATTTTGGGAGTCGCGCACGTTTGCTTGGGTAGAAACTCAAACCCCACTCGAGAATGGCGAAACACAACATGCTTTCAAAAATCCCTATCGTGACTGCACTATCAACTGGGTTGCTGACCAAAACGGAATGATCATCGCGGGATCGCACAGTGGCGAGATGTGTAGCCCTTAATTTTGCCTTTGCTCATACCTCGCTCAAACACCAAGGCCTAATGAAGCACTAAGGCTCAATTTTATTCAATATATAAAAAAGGGCGTCATTTGAACGATCAAATGACACCCTTTTGCTTTTCTTATTTCTAGCTTCTATGTGCTGTCTCTTATCTTCTTTTTTAGCTATCAGCAGTTAGACATTTCCGTTATCACTAACTGTTCTTAGCTGAGTCAGATATTTAATCCAACCTTTTGCTTCAGAAGATGGTTCAATGTTGTTCGCACGCTTCGCTTGAGCAAGGGCGTTATCTAAGTTCTTTAACTTATACCATGAGCGCACTTTTGCTAATGCAACGTCGGCCTGTTTGTTTTTGTCTTTCACTTTGTCTAAAACAACCAGCGCTCGGTCGTAGTAACCTTGCTGAACCAATAGTTGAGCCACATTCCAATGATATTGAGTGTCTTTTTTAGACGCTAGCGTCCACACTTCAATCGCATTGTCCCACTCTTTCGCTAGCTGCCAGTAAGTTGCTTGCTCCGCCAGAAGTTGAACGTCGCTGTTCGCATCATCTAGCTTGCTAATTTCTTGTGCTGCGCGTTCTGGAATGCCGCGTTTCGCGTAAAGCTGTGCTAACAAGCGGCGATCTGAGTTTTTCAGCTCAACACCTTGTAGATCAGCCAGCGCTAATGTGTTCAATGCATCACGATTACGTTCTAATCTTAGCTGAATACCAACAAGTTGACGCCACCAGTTATCTTTCTCTGGTTGAAGTTCAATGAGGCTTTCCAGTGTTGGAATAGATTGCTTCCACTGCTTTAACTGAAGCTGTGCGCCCAATTTCAGCGATAGAGGCGACAACTCTGCTTTTGAATTGAATTTGTCTCGATTACCGATGGCTACTAGGACTTTCGACCAGTTTTCAATTTGGTATTCAGCTTGTGCAATTCGCATCCAAAGCGTGTCTTTCTTTTCTTTTTCTGGCGCTGTTTTTACTAACTGATAATAGTGCGGAAGCGCGTTTTTAAACTGCTGATCGTTCAACAACAAATCAGCCAGCATGCGTTTCGTTATCCAAGCCTGTTCATCAACCAGCAAATTGCTGTCGACCGCATAAGTAAGCTGCTTAATTGCCGTGTCGGTTTTGCCATCTTGCCAGTAAAACACACCAAGCATACGAGCTACGTACGCTTTGTCGTAGCCTTTAGAAAGCTCCAAGCCTGCAAGAACGTCAATCGCCTGTTTAACCTGTTCATCTTGAGCAAGCTTGTGCGCTTTTTGAACACGAATAGCAGTATATTGAGTTAGCTCTTTTGCTTGTGTTGTAAGGGGCATTAACAACACGCCCACTAATATCCATATCTGTTTCATCATTTTGCCAACTTAAACTCTAGTTTCACGGTTTGACCAACCTGAGCTATCGCTTTTCCATCGACGACTTTCGGTTGATATTTCCATTTTTTAAGTGCTCTCATCGCTTCACGTTCAAACATACGACGTGGGTTTGCGTCAGTGACTTGAATATCAACTGGGCGCCCCGTCTCATCGATAGTAAAAGACATAATGACATGACCTTCAGCGCCACGCTTAAGCGCCTTCGCTGGGTAACGAGGTTCTACTCGATACAGAGGCATTGCCTGTTGGTTTGACCCAAAATCAGAAAATGTCGGCGCGTTAATCGCTAGACCATCAACAGATGTATTCAAATCCAATGAAGGCAGTGAAGACATCGAATTCAGAGGCGTAACTTCAGCCTGTGACTGAGACGTTTGCGCTTCTGGTGGTGGTTCTGGCATTTCTGGCTGTTCAGGAACGGCACGTTGTCTTCTTTGAACGTCTTGTTCTTGTTCCACCATCACCATGTTGAAACTTAAAGTCTCACCACTTTCTGGAGAACGTTGATGGCCATTATCAACCATCCAAGCCATGAAGGAAAACAGAGCTAAACCCAGTGCCCCCGCTATCGGTAAGGCAAGAAAAAGGCGAATCATTTATAAAGATCCTCCAAGATCATCGCTTTTCAGCAGCAAGCGCAATGTTTTTCACACCGGCACCTTTAGCGGCGTCCATCACTTTTACAACAGTTCCGTTATAAGCGTGTTCATCCGCTTGAATGACCAAAGAAGCATCAGGTTGTTCTAGCAATAAATGTTCTAACGTCGCTTGAACACGTTCAACATCGACAACACGTTTATCGATGAAGATATCATTCGCAGACGTAATCGCAACAAAGATGCCCGCATCCTTTTGGCTTACTACGTTAGACGCTTGTGGGCGATTGACTTCAACCCCTGATTCACGAACAAATGAACTGGTCACAATAAAGAAAATAAGCATGATAAAGACAATATCAAGCATCGAAGTAAGGTCTATTTGAGCCTCTTCATTTTTAGAATGACGTCGACCGAGTCTCATCGTTGACTCCTTAAAGATTTTTCTAATTTCAATTCTAAGCGGTTACACACTTTCGCTAAACGAGCGTGAACAAACATGCCCGCTAATGCAGCAACCATACCTGCCATGGTTGGCAGTGTTGCCAACGAGATACCTGAAGCCATCAATTTAGGGTCACTGCTTCCTTGAGTCGCCATGACATCAAAAACAGAGATCATACCGGTAACGGTACCTAACAAGCCCAACATAGGACAGATAGCGACTAACAGCTTAATAAAATTCAAGTTTTGGTTAAGCAAGATACTCGCTTGCCCTAACCAACCTTCACGTATGGCTTTAGCATGCCAAGAAGAGTGATCTTCTCTTTCATGCCACTTTGTAATCCAAGCTTGGCGTTGTTTTGGAAAATAGAACGCAAGATAAAGCACGCGTTCTACCACAAGCACCCAATACACTAGGACAACAGCCGCTAGCCACCACAGGACGAAACCGCCCTGCTCCATAAAGCTTGATAAAGACAGCAGCCAGTCACTCGTTAACCAACTCGCTGGTAATAGAGAACCCGACAAAATATCCATTACGCAGCAGTCCCAACTGGTGAAACAACAGGTTTTGATTCAACCGTCTTTTCTGCCTGTTCAGCAACAAGACCAATCCCTTGTTTCTCAAGAATATTGCGAATGTTCTCTGATTGAGTGCTAAGAATGTTATGTGCCAGTAGTAGTGGCATTGCAGCAACAAGACCAAGTACGGTTGTTACAAGCGCCATCGAAATACCACCCGCCATCACTTTAGGGTCGCCATTGCCAAACTGTGTAATCACTTGGAATGTTTCGATCATGCCGGTTACGGTGCCCAACAATCCAAGCATTGGTGCGAGTGCTGCTAGAAGTTTTAGCATCGATAAACCTTTCTCTAAATGAGTCTGTTCATCAACGACGGCTTCTAAAAGGCGCAGTTCTAAAGCTTCAACGGTTTGGTTTTGCTCTTTGCTGTAAACCGCAAGAACACGACCAAGCGGGTTATTACCCGGTTGTTCAGGGTTCTTAAGTTGTGCGCGAATTTTATGACGAGCGATAGCCAAAGAAATACCACGAACCAATGCGATCATTAAACCAATTGCCAACAAGCCAAGAATCACTTTACCAACAACACCACCCGCTTGAAGGCGATCAGTTAGGCTTGGTTCCAAAGCTAATTGTTCTAGCATGAATCCACGAGACGGATCGACTACCACGTTAGACACTTCGCCATTAGCTAATGTAGACAGCGACGCCAGTGTTGGACCTTTTGATGGCTGCTTCAAATAAACAATCGCATCTTGGTGCTTAGAGTCCCACCATACGTAACCTGGTTCTGCAACCAAACCAATAGAACCTAAGCGGTAAACTTCTGCACTTTCAGTTACTCCCTCATCATTAACAAGAGAAACAGTCGATTTGCTTATCTCCGAGCTCGCTTGAATTTGCTCCATCATGCTTAACCAAAGACCTGTTAATTGAGACATCGAAGGCAATGATTTAGCGTCCACGATGTCATAAACAGTTTCTGTGTAAACAGCTCGATCGACATTAGTAACGGTGTCAGATAGTTCATGATCGAGATCTTTCGCGTTTTGTCTTACAACTCCAAACAATTCACCTAAGCTACCAGTCTCTAAACGCAGTTTCTCTTCTAAACGAGCCAGTTTGTTTTCGTTATCACTAAATGTGCTCGTTAGAACGTCTGTCGCGTTTTGAACCGATGTACGTTTCGCATCAAGCTGTGCTTTGATGGCTTTGAGTTCTTGTTCTGTCTTTTTGAAGTCAGCCTCACGCACCACGTTGTGAGAAGCTTGAGTGCGGCTTTCTGATTTTGCTTTATTAACTAGTTGAGCAGTCGTGTCTGATGCAGAGAAAGCAGAAAATGAAATGGACGTAATGCAAAGCAATGCTGCTAATGGCTTAAAGTTCATTACTTAACCTCCGCAACAGTTAAAGAAACAGGTAAAGTGATTAAGCTTGGAGATGCTTGCTTGTTAGCAATATCGTACGCTTTGTCCAACTCAGATTTCATCGAAGAATCAAGCTCTTGCCATTGGGCGCTATTTTGATCCCAAGACCAATATTGAGTACCATTCAAGTTACGAGCGACTAGTGAAATACGTCCAAGATGCAAAACGTCAACTTCAAGTACTTTATCTTTACTTAATTCGACACGGCTTGAATAAGAACTGAGCTTAATACCGTAATCCACTTCAATTTGATACGCCTCTAAGATACGGCGATATTTTTCAGCGTCGCTGACATCAGCACGAGTTATCATCGCTTTCAGCTTTTCAACGCGACGCAGACGGCTCTTTTTCTTGAAAGGAAGATCACTTTCAATAACTTCTTGGAGGCCATCGATCATCTTGTACATTAAAGGCACAACACCTTGACGTGTTAGCTTAATTTCATCGATCTGCCCTTCAATGCTCTGAGCTTCTTGATTCTGGCTTTCAACCAGTGCGGCAAGGTGATCGTGGTAGATTTCTAAGTTTTTAACTTCTTCTTGCA
The DNA here is from genome assembly GCF_021728315.1 of Vibrio sp. L5-1. Classification (NCBI taxonomy): domain Bacteria; kingdom Pseudomonadati; phylum Pseudomonadota; class Gammaproteobacteria; order Vibrionales; family Vibrionaceae; genus Vibrio; species Vibrio sp. L5-1. The sequence continues at coordinate 309,720 of NZ_JAKKCQ010000001.1, forward strand.
GTCGCTCAATCTCAGCTTGCAGCATTAGAGTCGCTTGTGAGCTTTTATCAATAACCTTTTGGCTCGAAGCCGACGCGTTATTGGTCTTGTTTTGAATTGATTGAGCTTGATCCAAGCTGTTTGCCATAGAAGACGTTGCAAACAAACTGATGGCAAGCGCTAGGCTAGTTTTTAAAAGATTCATAATTGTCGTCATTTACTATAAGAAGAAGGTCAAATGAGTTTTATTGATAAGCAGTCTCATTATCATTAAAAGTCACTCGCATTACTAGGGATATTTTTACTAAATAGCAGAATCACGAAAGGGGAAAGTCGAAACCTTCCCCTTAGTATTTAAGCTATCAATGACACCCTACAAACAAATTAGTATTTAACCTGCAGTGTTGCCATGTAGTTGCGGCCTTCGCCAATGACTACACCGTCAGCATATACCTGACCATTGATTACATCAGTTGAGCCACCGCCGGCTAAGTAATCCGTATCAAATAGATTCTCAACATTAAACCTAACGATCATATCTAAATCAGCGTCATATTTAAGCGTGTATGCAACACCCATATCAACACGGGTGTAACCGTCTTTTTTGAATGTATTAGCATCATCGCCATAACGTGACCCTTCATAGATAACGCCAACGTTTACATCAGTCGCATTGGTAACAGAGTATTTAGACCAAAGGCTCGCTGAGAACTCAGGAACATCTGCTGGACGGTTACCAGCATAAGTTTCATGATTAACAATTTCAGCATCTAGGTACATAGTAGAGCCACTAAGTGATAGCTGTTCTGTAATAAAGCCCTGAGCTGAAATTTCGGCACCACGGTGATGTTGTTCACCAGATTGTGTCTTAGTGTAATCACCGTTCGACTCTTTAACATCAAGTGCGATGCTATCTTGGGTAATATCAAAAATCGCACCGGAAACGAATAGGCTGTTATCCATAAGCTCCCATTTCGTGCCAGCTTCGTATGACTTACCTACTTTAGCGTCAAGAAGTTCGCCATCATTCGTATAAGTTCGACGACCACTTGAAACCATGCCTTGAGGCTCGAAACTTTCAGAATAACTTAAATAAACACTACCGTTTTCCGCTGGGTGATAAATAGCACCTAACTTCGGAGAAACATGTTCTTCTGCAACACCATTTGCAACTTTACGATCAAAACGCACGCCCGCTAAAACTTGCCATTGTTCATTTATTGAAATTAGGTCTTGAGCATAAAAACCCCAAGAATCATAAGAACTGAAAGTATGACGGTCATTGCCGCTCAACGTTGGTGTACCCACACTTTCACCAGGAGCAACATCTACTGAGTTATAACCCAATTGGTCGCGCTTGTAGCTATAACCTAACCAGTTTGAGCCAACCAAGAATTGGTGTTCCATACCTACCAACTCAAAGTCACTAACTACGTCTAAATAAGCAGTACGAAAACGCCAATTATCTTGACGATGGCTACCACCATGAGAAACCGTACCAGTTCCATCAGGGTTTAAGTTGTCGAAGCCCGGAAAGCTTTCTACATCAGTACGCTCAAAATCTTGGTAATTAAAGCCAGTACTCAGTCGAATTGAATCAGTAAGGTTAGCATTAACATCGATACCAACATTCTCTACGTCATTTTCAATCTCAGACCATTGAGCGTCCCAAATATGCTTATCGCTACCGACTTGTTTACCATCAACAAATAGTGCACCTGAGTCAACACTTCCATCATCATTCGTACGGTCGTAGTGAAGTGACACAAGTACGTCTTCTGTAACATCATAATCAACGAAAAGACCACCAACTAACCTTTCAGTTTGTGGCTTCGAACCATCACCATATTCGCGCCATGAGCTATAACTTTCTTTAGCTATAACGGTACGAGCTCGCAATGTCTGAGCTTCGTTGAGACTACCACTTACGTCCACTACTGTACGTGAGTGATCATTTGAACCAATATCTTGACTTACACTTACTTGAGTTTCATAAGTTGGTTTTTTAGATACCATGTTAATCAAACCACCAGGAGCTGACTGACCATAAAGTAGACCTGAAGGACCTTTTACTACTTCAACTCGCTCAAGTAATTCAATAGGTTGACGGTAGTGAGACCAATGTTGTTTGCCATCACGAAGAAAACCCGAAGAACTTTCTAGATCGAACCCACGTAAAGAGAAACGCTCTCGGTTACGGCTTGTACCACCAGCACTAACACTTGCATCGTTTTGTAAAACTTCGCCCAGAGTACTAGCACGTTGTTCATCGATTAGCTGTTCATCAATGATCGAAATTTGTCCTGGAGTCTCTAATTGAGTCGCCTCCATGCGCATTGCTGTTGTATTTGTGTCGGCCTTGTAACCATAGTCACGACCTTCAACAACCATGTGCTCGTCTGTTTTTGCTGTTTCTGCCAATACTGCTGGTGAAGCTAATACTGCGCCGATCACTAAGGCCAATGGGCTCTTTGAAAACATGTCCTTTACTCCGCTTTTATTCTTTTGTACGAGCACTTTGTTATTTATTCGATGTGCTCGGTTGAACCGTTTCCGGTACCACTGAATCATTTCGGGAGTGAATATAAGTGATAATTATTACCATTTGCATTAAATTTACATTCTTTGCATTCGTAAAGATTTGTAAAGCCCACTGAACGCACACTTTCTTTAGCTCAACAAAATCAATTCAATACGTTAATTGAGCGTGCAGATCTGTAAACATGAATTCAACATTTCACTATAAGGTCATTGGCCTGGTCAATCTAAGCAGCCAAGATCAATACAAGTACTGTCTTGTCTTATTTACTACCTTTGAAACAACTGATTTATGTATAAAACCCTCGATAAATGTAAATAAATGGTGAATTATTTTGTTTTCATTTGTTTAATTTATACAATTATCAGTGACTCTGATCACATCTATAATTTCAAACCCATTTTTTGTTTTTCGATTTGATCAACCGACTGCTAATCTCCCGCTCACTTTGAAAAGGTATCAAAGTTATAAATAATAAGGAGTGTTCTAAATGAATACCAAGAAACCTATGTCTCTAACTGGTCGAGTTATCCTCGGTATGGTCGTGGGCATATTAACGGGATTTGCCATTCAATCCCTTTTTGCAGACAGCGGATTTGTTAACAACTACATCGTTAACGGACTCTTTGAAGTAGGCGGGCAGATTTTTGTCGCCAGTTTAAAAATGCTTGTTGTGCCTCTAGTCTTCGTTTCACTAGTGTGCGGTACGAGCTCTCTTAAAGATTTATCAACTCTTGGCCGTATGGGTGGCAAAACGCTTGCACTTTATATCGGTACCACAGCCGTTGCTATCACTCTAGCACTCACTATCGGTAACCTGTTCCAACCTGGAGCTGGTGCGGATCTTACTGCTGCGAGCTCTTTCAAATCAGCGGATGCCCCTTCTTTGGGCCAAGTAATCATCGACATGTTCCCAACCAACCCTATTCAGGCGATGGCTGAGGGCAAAACGTTACAAGTTATCGTATTTGCTGTGTTGTTTGGTATTGCAATCAGTGCAGCGGGTAAACCTGGCGAGCGTATCGCTGCGGTTTTCTCTGATTTGAACGAAGTGATCATGAAGCTTGTTGCGCTACTGATGAACCTTGCGCCTTATGGTGTGTTCTTCTTGATGGCGAAGCTGTTCTCCGGCCTTGGTTTAAGCGCAATCTGGAACCTAGCAGAATACTTCTTAGTACTTGCAGGTACCCTACTCCTACACGGTTTGGTTACTTACAGTGCGATGCTAAAAGGTTTCACAGGTTTAAGCCCTATTACGTTCCTACGTAAAATGGAAGATGCCATCATGTTCGCATTTTCAACGGCTTCTTCGAATGCGACGATTCCAGTAACAATGGAAACGGCTAAAAACCGCATGGGCGTTGACAACAAAGTCGCTTCTTTCACTGTACCACTAGGTGCAACAGTGAACATGGACGGCACTGCTATCATGCAGGGTGTTGCAACGGCGTTTATCGCACAAGCCTACAACATTGACCTTACTATGGGTGACTACTTGATGGTTATCCTAACAGCGACATTGGCGTCTGTTGGTACTGCAGGTGTTCCTGGTGTTGGTCTTGTTATGCTAGCAATGGTATTGAACCAAGTTGGTCTACCGCTTGAAGGTATCGCGCTTATCATGGGTGTTGACCGCCTTCTTGATATGATTCGTACCGCAGTAAACATCACAGGTGATAGTGCCGTAACTATCATTGTGGCGAAGTCTGAAGGTTCTTTTGACGAAGCTCGCTTCAATGACCCTGCGGCTGGTGAGAAAGAAGAAGAAGTTAAGCTAACACGCCAACAGGCATAATCTAGCTTTTCTGTCGCTCTTACCTTCAAGCTGAGGCGTAATTAATGGCTATACCTTAGCTGATAATGAAAAGCGTATAAACAAAAACGCCACTGCATCTGCAGTGGCGTTTTTGTTTGGGCTATGTTTCTAAGCTATATTACTAAGTTATATTTCTAAGCAATGTTTCTCAGCACGCTTTCAGTCATCGTTATAGATGAAGCACGACAGGTAACAACAAGAGGCTAGTCGGCGATTGGGAACATAAGGTTCACTCTAAGCCCTCCACCGTCTCTATTCTCAGCAGTAACATGCCCATTCATCACTCCCATCGCTTCCTTCACGATCGCTAGCCCAAGACCGTAACCACCAGACTGTTTATCACGGGCTGACTCTATGCGAGTAAACGGATCGAAAATCCCTGCAATCTTGTTATCAGGAATGCCATGGCCGTCATCTTCTACAGATATGACACTGTAACGTTTATCGGTTAACAGTTCATAGGTAGTCACGACAACATGAGCATTCTCACCCGCATATTTGATCGCGTTACTGACCAAATTACCGATAACTCGCAGGAGCAACCTTTCATCAACATTAACCATTGATGTCGGCGTCTCTAAATCACCAATCAAAGTTTGATTCGGTTTTAAATCATTTTGCATCTGCGCGATTAGCATCGAACAATAATGCTCAAGATGCATCAAGCTTAACTTGGAGTCATAGCGAGACGTTTCTAGACGACTGAATTCAAGGATCTCACCCACCAGCTTGTTCATCTCTTCCGTTTCGCTTTCCATTCGCTCAAGCAAGCCAATACTCTTATCATCTACCTTGCTGCGCAACAGGTGCAATGCGAGGTTTTGCCTAGCCAATGGTGTTCTAAGTTCATGAGACACATCACGAATCAAACGGCGTTGCTTTTCAGCCAAAGACTTAATCTCAACCGTCATATGATCAAAATCATGGGCAAGTTCGTTGAACTCCCGCGTCGTAGAATTTAACTCAGAAACAACACTGACAGTGAAGTCGCCTTGCGCTAATCTTCGGCTCGCTTCTCTTAATCTATCCAGCGGCTGCTGCAGGCTTTTCGCCATGATGATTGAGAACAGAGACAACACGATCAAAGCTATTACCGCTTTCAACATGTAAGAATATGGCGCAAAGGATTTAGCCGGGTGAAACTGGTGTGGGAGTTGGATAACCAGTGTTTTACCGTTATCGAGTGGCAGGCCGAATATCGGCTTACTCACACGGTCACTAAGTTGATGATCTAAGGTACGCAGGTACTTGAGTTTGAATTCAAAGTGCGGATGCATGTGTCGATGGGTAATTGGTCGATTATTTTCATCAATCACAAATAGATAGTAACCTTGAGCATTGCCCCAGTCAGCTAACTCATCCATATCCCCTTCTTCGATCAGAACATTAGCTTGATACGCAAGATCCAACATTTCAGCTTTGACGGATTCTGGTACCTTCAACAAAGCCTTCATCAACGCTCGTTCAGCCACGCCTTGAAGGATTAATATACTTACCAGAATCACCGTCAGGTAACTGAACAACTGGAACGTTAAACCATCTTTACGCTTGGCAATAAAATCAGGGCAACGCAGCAGTTTCTGACTCATACCCCTACCGACTCTAGGTAGCTATAGCCTTTACCACGAACGGTTTTGATGTGTTGCTTAGACAAGCCTGCCTGAACGAGCTTTCGACGTATGTTACTGATATGCATATCTAAATTACGATCGAAAGGACAGAGTTCTTTCTTTAGAACATGGATTTGAAGGTCAGATTTAGATACAACAATACCGTCGTTTTTGACCAAGTAATCAAGCAGTTCTTTCTCAGTACCCGTTAACGGTAAACGAGAAAGTTGTTCACACAAGCCTTGATTAGGTGAAGCCAAAGATTGCCTTTGACGTTCAAAACCAACGCGGCGCAAGATCACCTTGATTCGGGTTAGGAGCTCAGGAACATTGAAAGGTTTGGCGATGTACTGGTCGGCTCCAGCTTGGTAGCCATCCAGCATAGAGGCATCGTCGTTCAGTGCAGTCAGCATAAGAATAGGAGTAGCAAAACGCTGACAAATACGCCTTGCCACTTGAATTCCGCTCAAGTTTGGAAGCATTACGTCTAGTAGAACCAAATCGACAGGGTTCGATTGAATAAACTCTAGCGCAGATTCACCACAATGAACGGTATCGACGTGATACCCCTCATTTTCCAATACTTCACCCAGTAACTCACACAACTGGATATCATCATCAACAACTAAAACGCGAGACATTGCACACACCGATAAATAAGAACAGTTTGCATTCTAATTATCGTTATTATTGATTTCAATTATAAAGTGCAGGATTTCCTCTATAGAAGAAAATCTTTTTCAATCGGTACAAATTTTGAGGCAGAATCGATAAGATTTTGAGCAGTTAACCCTGGTACACCATACACTTCAACAGGTTTGCCAAAACGCTCTTTGATTCGCTCTACAAGGATTTCGAAATCACCGTCTCCAGATACCAAAACAATCGTATCAACCGTCTCTGCGAGTTCTATCGCGTCTAACGCAATACCCACGTCCCAGTCGCCTTTTGCACTGCCATCTCGACGCTGAATAAAGGGTTTTAACTTCACATTAAAACCAACACCACGAAGGATATGATGAAATTGACGCTGCTTTGGATCTTGGCTTGAGATTGCGTAAGCATTGGCTGTCACAACGTTACGCCCTTCCGTGGCAACATACCAAAACTGGTTATAGTCGAAGTTAGAACGGTATTTGTCGCGCGTTGTGTAGTAAACGTTCTGAACGTCGACCAAAATTGCTATGTTTTCCATAATTTCATACCTTTAGATTTTCCGTATACCCTATTCTATTCAACTCTAAAATGCGAGCCGCTTTCTTTAATAAAAATGAACTCATTGGCTATGCTTAACGTAGCTATTATTGGCTTAACGCAGATGTTATTGGCCTAACGTAACTGTTATTGGCTTAACGTCGCTACTATTAGCTTAACGTAGTTGTTATTAGCTTAACTCAGAGCTTGTTTGAGTTTATCAAGGAAGGTGGAACATGCAGTACCGACAAATAATCAGATCGTACGTTGGCAGCAACACCAATGGCTCAGTATTGCCACGTTGCTGCGCAGCGATAACCAAAGCAATATCCAAACCATTGAAAACTCTATTAACAAGCGCGGTTATGTTTATGATTCTGTCAGTCAACTCGTTGCACGCTTACCCAGCCTACTCTCACTCCAAGGCCTTGCCGCACCGCAGTGTGATCTATTTTGCACCGAAGGAGGACTCTGCCGTCAAAGAGTTTCTCAATGAAGTGTTGATCAATAACTGTCAATTGGATGAACGAGACGTGGTTATCATAGTCATCGCGGAAAGCGGCTACACAGTCCCTACTTGGCTTGAAGAAGAATTTAACTTAGAGGCGGTAACCGACAGCTATGGAATACCGAAAGGCTCACATACTGCTGTTTTGATAGGTAAAGACGGAAAAGAAAAGCATCGATGGAATGGGAAGACTGATTGGAACCTTATCACCAACATTATTGATGAGATGCCTATGCGCCAAAAAGAAATGCAGCGACAAAGTAGCCGCTGCAGTATTTGATTCTTAGTCAGCTAAGCGGTCGCTTAACACATTAACTTGTAAATTAATCAATTAAGCTTGCTTGTTAAACCAAGCCAATTTTTCATGAAGCTGAGCAACGCTACCTACCACAATCAATGCTGGGCTTTTTGCGACACTCGCAAGGTTGGCTAAGTCACTCAAACCACCACGGAACACTTTCTGTTCTTGGCGCGTACCATTTTCAATAATCGCAACAGGCATGTCTGCTCGCATACCGTTATCTAATAAGTTTTTCTGAATGTTCGGGCTCTCTTTTAAACCCATGTAAAACACGATCGTGTGATTGTGTTGAGCAAGCGAACGCCAATCAATATCTTCACCATCTTTCTTTAGATGACCAGTAATGAATTGAACGCTTTGTGCGTGATCTCTATGTGTAAGCGGAATACCCGCATACGCGGTAGCGCCTGCAGCTGCGGTGATACCGGGTACCACTTCAAATCTCACACCATTTTCAGCCAGAGTTTCGCACTCTTCACCACCACGACCAAAGATAAACGAGTCACCGCCTTTAAGGCGAACAACATGTTTATTTTCTTGCGCTTTAGTCACTAGCAGTTGGTTGATCTGATCTTGTGGTACACAGTGATGGTCGAGCTTTTTCCCCACATACAGCATTTCTGCATAGGAGTTAGCCATTGCCAAGATATCTTTAGATACTAAGCGGTCATAAACGACCACATCAGCCTGTTGAATAACACGTGCCGCTTTTAGGGTAAGTAAGTCTGGGTCACCAGGGCCCGCGCCTACTAATGAAACCAATCCTTTGGTTACTTCTTTAACATTCGATGACGATACTTCTGACATGCTGTGCTCCGAAGGTTTGCTTGTTCTATCTCAAGCTTTAATCTATGTGATAAGTCACTGTATTCATGATGACTTATCCAAATCCTTAACCCTTAGACTATCAGGTGTTGAATTAAATATTCAGTCTAAATACTAACGAAGATAGAAGTAATTATAACAAAACAGTCTATTGCGGCTATTTTACTCAATAAAAATCAACGCATTGATGATGTTTAAGGCTTTCGAACTAAAAAAGCCCCAAACATGTTGTTGGGGCTCTTAATCTCATACTAAATTACGTTTCACCGTATTCAGAATTACTTAGCACCTAGAGAAGGAGCGGTTCTAGCGTGTGTTAGGAACAAAGGAACACATGTTAAGAAAAGGCCACCTACGATGTTACCAAGGATTGTAGGGATAAGGTTGAAGTTCAACCATGTCGCGATACCGAAATCAGCGCCTAGAATCATACCCAGTGGGAATAGGAACATGTTAACTACTGTATGCTCAAATACTAGTGCGAAGAAGATGAAGATTGGGAACCACATCATTGCTACACGACCAGACACAGTGCGTGCTGTCATGTTACCAATCACGCCTAGACATACCATTAGGTTACAGAAGATACCGCGTACGAAACACGTGATCCATCCGTCCATACCCATGTTTTCAAAACCTAGGCTACGAGCTGTAGAAACCGCAATGAACTTTTGTGCTACTGCGTTTGGATCTAAAGAGAAGTTACCCGTTAATGAGATAGCAACCAGTACCGCAACGATTAGAGAACCGATAAGGTTACCAAGGCCAACAATACCCCAACAACGTAGAACACGCCCCCAAGTCACACCTGGGCGGTTATCGAATTTCGCTAAAGGAGCAAGGCCAAATACACCTGTTACTAGGTCGTAGCCCATTACACTTAGAATAACGAAGCCCACTGGGAACACAAGAGCGCCAACAATACCAATGCCTGTTTGCACGATAGTCGTAATAGCCACAACAACAGCAAGAGAAAGAATGATGCCTGCCATTGTGCTTCGAATCAGAAGATCGCGAGTACTTGTTTTCGTTTTCGCTTCACCCACATCGATCATCGTTTGAACGAATTCAGCTGGTTTAAAATCAGGAGACATAAGGTTGTCCTTAAAAAGTTAAAATTAAAAGTTAAAATCGGATAGGAAAAGGTTCTAGTTGCCGAACTAAGGCAATGTCGATAACTAGAACCCTTGATCTATCAAATCTTGTTACGTATTCGATTATGCTGAAATTTCAACAGCACCTTTGGTAATTCGAGCTTTATACGCTTTCACGCTGAAGTTCTCGTCTTCCATGCACACACCTGTTGCTAGGTTAAAGCGTTGTTTCTTAAGTGGGCTCGCCACCCAAAGCTCACCTTTGTGCTCAACCGTTAAACCGCGAGATAAAACGTTTGATTGGAAAAACGGGTCAGTATTACTAATAGCGAACACTTCTTCAGCTTTAGTTGGGCGGAAAATAGCAACTTGCTCACCACCAACCAATGCACAAACACCGGTACCTGGAATAATATCTTCGATCTTACAAACTTTGGTAAATGCCATGATGTCGTCTCCCAATTAAACCAGTTCAACGTGAAGGATGTCGCCCTTCGCTTCTGGGTGTTTTTCTGTAAATGTTGCTGGGCGGTGTTGTTCACGGCCATCGTTAACAAACACAACGTTTTCATCACGGTCATCAGCATTGATGAAGTGTGAGAAGCGCTTAAGTTGAGCTTCATCGTTGATAGTGTCAGTCCACTCACAAGCAAAGTTACCCACTAGGCCAGCGACGTCAGCTTCGAGCTGGTCGTTGATGCCAAGTTTATTATCTACAATCACTTCACGTAGGTAGTCAACGCCGCCTTCTAGGTTATCCATCCATACCGAAGTACGTTGTAGTGGCGCAGCCGTACGGATGTAGAACATCATGAAACGATCGATGTATTTCAGCAGTGTTTCTTGGTCTAGATCGCTTGCCAATAAATCTGCGTGACGAGGCTTCATACCACCGTTGCCACACACATACATGTTCCAACCAGCGTCCGTTGCGATAATACCTAAATCTTTACCTTGAGCTTCAGCACACTCACGAGTACAGCCAGACACACCGAACTTCATCTTATGAGGCGTACGGATGCCTTTGTAACGGTTCTCGATCATCACGCCTAGGCCAACTGAATCTTGAACGCCGTAACGACACCAAGTTGAACCGACACATGTCTTAGCCATACGAAGTGCTTTTGCGTAAGCTTGACCCGTTTCGTAACCGGCTGCGATTAACTTCTTCCAGATTGCTGGTAAGTCATCTTTCTGAGCACCGAATAGACCGATACGTTGTGCACCAGTGATCTTCGTATATAGGTTGTATTCAGCCGCAACATCCGCAAGAACGCTTAGAGCTTGAGGCGTTACTTCGCCACCCGCCATACGAGGGATAACCGAGTAAGTACCATCTTTCTGAATGTTACCTAAGAAGTTGTCGTTGGTATCGTGCAGTTTTACTAGCTCAGGCTTAAGGATGTGCTCACCCCAGCAAGAAGCAAGGATAGAACCCGCTAGAGGCTTACAGATTTCACAGCCGTAGCCTTTACCGTACTTCTCAAGTAGCTCGTCGAATGTTTTGATTTCTTCGATGCGGATTAGGTGGAAAAGCTCTTGGCGAGAGTAAGCAAAGTGCTCACAAACGTCGTTCTTCACTTCCACACCCGCTTTAGCAAGTTCAGCGTTTAGCACAGAAGTCACAAGTGGAATACAACCACCACAACCTGTACCTGCGCCAGTCACTGCTTTGATATCACCAATGGTGTGGTGACCTTCAGCAACAGCTTGAGCGATCTTGCCTTTGGTTACGTCGAAACAAGAACAGATAACTGCAGTTTCCGGTAAGGAGTCAGCGCCAAGCGTTGGTTTTTCACCGCCAGCGTGTGCTGGAAGAATCAATGCATCTGGATGTTCTGGTAGGTCAATTTCGTTCAACATAAGTTGAAGAAGGTCACCGTAATCAGAAGTATCGCCAACCATTACTGCGCCAAGCAGTTTCTTGTTGTCTTCAGAAACGATTAAGCGTTTGTAAACTTCTTGCTCTTCGTTTTGGTAAACGTAGCTTTTACAACCAGGAGTACGACCGTTTGCATCACCGATTGAACCTACTTTCACGCCCAGAAGCTTAAGCTTCGCAGACATGTCAGCACCTTCAAATGTGCTTTCGTTACCAACAACGTGGTCAACAGCAACGGTCGCCATTTTGTAACCCGGAGCAACAAGGCCGTAGAACGTTTGGTTCCAAGACGCACACTCACCAATCGCATAGATGTCTTTATCCGTCGTTTGACAGTAATCATTAATCTCGATACCGCCACGAGGTGCGATACCCAAGCCCATTTGACGAGCAAGTTTGTCTTGTGGACGAATACCAGCAGAGAATACGATGAAATCTGTTTCGAGCTCTGTTCCGTCTGCAAAACGCATCACGTTACGAGCTTCAGTGCCTTCAGGAGCAATCTCAAGCGTGTTCTTGCTTGTATGTACGTTTACGCCCATACGTTCGATTTTTTGACGAAGTTGGTTACCACCCGCTAGGTCAAGTTGCTCAGCCATTAGCTTAGGAGCAAACTCAACAACGTGTGTTGTCACGCCAAGTGCTTTTAGTGCACCAGCCGCTTCAAGACCTAGTAAACCGCCACCAACAACAACACCAGACTTAGAATTCTTAGCGGTTGCTTCAATAGCTTTTAGATCTTCGATTGTGCGGTAAACAAAACAGTCTTTACCTTCGTTGCCTTTAATTGGCGGAACGAAAGGGAAAGAACCAGTAGCAAGAACAAGTTTGTCGTATTGGATTTCACGGCCAGTGCTTGAGTAAACCGTTTTTTTCTCACGGTTAACGTTGATTGCACGTTCACCGATCAGCATGTTTATGCCGTTTTTCTCGTAGAACCCCTCTTTAACTAAAGAAAGTTCGTCTGCAGTGTGGTGTGAAAAGTAAGAAGAAAGGTGCACACGGTCATACGCAACACGTGGTTCTTCACAGAACACCGTAATGTCCATGTTCGCAACATCTGTCTTCTCGACTAAATCTTCGATATAGCGATGACCGACCATCCCGTTACCGATTACGACTAGCTTCATCTTGCTCATAAGAATTCCTGAAGGTTATATATTTCTTAACTACACGAATAATGAATTATGAAAGAAAATGAAAATATGATGTAAATCAATTACGAAAACGAACTACCCGAAAGGGGTAGGACAAAAGAGGTAGATCTGCTTGTTTATCGAGCTAAGCAAACGAATAACCTTGGTTTTGATAGGGTTTAGCGGGATTTTATATACACTTTGGCGCACTAGAAAGAGTGTTGTAAAGTTTCATAATAGGTTAGCAACAACGTAAGTAAATGACAATCATTTTCATTTACCGTTCCATTTTCTACTCTACAAATTGCCAAACCTCTTACTTCATGAAGAAGTATGAGTAATTGTGAAGAGTCATATGATCAATTAATGGTGACAAAGCAAATACCATCTCCTCTACTATTACGCATAACGTGTCTATGACAGACGAAACTATTACCTTCGCCATTTTACTCATCCATACCTCGACACTACTCGCGGCCGCTAACAACTTAAAATGATAGAACGGTTAGGATCACGGGCTTTGTAAGACATTGTATGGATATGTATTACAGCAACTGTAATCACCCAATATCACGCGACATCTCGGTATATTGGCACTACGTTCAAAATCATAAGATGTGTCCCATGAAAGTGTTATCTTTAACTGCATTCGCTGCCAATGTTCTTCTTGTCGGTTGTAATAGTTCAAGCCAAAGCAAGCCTGTGGCAAGCCAAGAAAATGTCAAACCATCCGTTGTTCACGGGATCACAATAGAAGCAGTCCCTTCTCAGTTCTCTGCGTATTCCAAAGCAGGTTATAACCGACATGTCGCGGTCAATGCCCCCAATGGCAAATCTATCCATATTCTAATTATGGATCGCCTGAGCGATTATCAAATAGTCAAATCAGTCAATATTCTCAACCACTATCTAACCCCCGTTGATGGCACTAAATACGGGAGCGCTGACTCAAAACGCGATATTGCAAATGCTATGGCGAACAATGGCGCAATATTGAAACTAATGAATTATCACGATGAGCCCCAATATAACGACGATTTGGATGGCCAACCCTTGTTCGAAGAGGAAATTCAAGTAGAAGGCGGAGAATGGTATGTTCGACAGGATTATGAAGAGCATCGCGATGCGTCTTACGAGGAAATTCTCCACCTAGTCCATGACTATGGTATTGGTGTTCTTAACTCCCCTCAAAGTGGCAAATCGGCATTACCTTTATTTCAAAAAGAGCTAAATACAATACAGACTCAGGCTTTACATAATGCCTATACACCTCCAGTTGACACTTTGGAAGAGTGGCAAGAAGAAGTCAGTGTTGACCAAGAATACTTTGCAGCCGTCATTGATAGCTATTACGGGCTTTGGGGGGCGTATAGTGGCGAAGGTATGTGGGGGTTATACAGAGTTAAAACTCGCGACGACTTTTCTACAAGAGATCCTAACGCGCAATATATTACGGAACAGATTTTCTCTCCAACCCTGGATTACGACGCATACATTGCTGATACATTCACCGGCACTTTTAAAATGCAATATGACCCAGCAACGCCCTACACTCATCACTCTCAATATCTGACGAAACTAACGCTATCGGGCAAGAATAACGCAAATATTGAGATCAATGGATATGATAATAAGGTAACCGGAAATTTAGGTGTTAATACGGTTGTAGTACATGGTCCTAAAAGTGAATACCAAATCCACAATCTTGGGGGCGGTAAATTTCAGCTCAATGACACCGTTACTTCACGCGATGGCTTGAATACCCTATCAAGCATTGAACAAGTGCAGTTCACTGATCAGCGTTGGACTCTTTGATTCACATACACGTGTTTACTGATCAAACAGAGATACGATTCATAGCACTTGCTTCCTTAATGATTCTGAACCAAGACAGAACAAGAAATGTTTTCTAAGAACACTTTCCTACAGACGTAAAAAAGCCCGATCATTTCTGATCGGGCTTTCTAAATAATGGAGGCGCCTCCCGGAGTCGAACCGAGGTCCACGGATTTGCAATCCGCTGCATAGCCACTCTGCCAAGGCGCCTTCAGTAGTGTTTAAAGAGAACAACTCTTTTGATTACTACCAACTAAGATAACAATCAAATAGATGGTGCCCCGGGCCGGACTTGAACCGGCACAGCGCGAACGCCGAGGGATTTTAAATCCCTTGTGTCTACCAATTCCACCACCAGGGCACGCAATTCTTTATTGCGATGCCGATTACTGAAAAGTAAAACACCATCTTAATGTCAAAATGAATCAACATTACAAAATTTGGAGCGATACATCGGGTTCGAACCGATGACCTCAACCTTGGCAAGGTTGCGCTCTACCAACTGAGCTAGTATCGCAATTTCATTCGTCTAATTTCTCATTAATTAAATAAGAAAGAGAATGGAGGCGCCTCCCGGAGTCGAACCGAGGTCCACGGATTTGCAATCCGCTGCATAGCCACTCTGCCAAGGCGCCTTTATCAACATAAAATATATTGAAGTGTTTAAAGAGAACCACTCTTTGTTCAACACTCTACTCAAAGTAGAAGCTAGATAGATGGTGCCCCGGGCCGGACTTGAACCGGCACAGCGCGAACGCCGAGGGATTTTAAATCCCTTGTGTCTACCAATTCCACCACCAGGGCAACGCAATCATGCGATGCTGATTACTGAAGAGTAAAACACCATCTCTCAGCGACCTAAGCCGTGAGAACGAGGTGTACTTTAACGGATAGAAAAAATTCGTCAACAGTAAATTTTATCTTTCAATTCAAGTGATTAATTATCGAACTCAAACGATTGAATTTAGTGCAGCTTGTACGGTTCTTATACGTAGATTTTGAGTTTTAACGGGAACTCATAAGCCGAAATCCAGTTCGAAGATTCACTAAATACTGTTGATTCCATAGAATGAACGAAACACTCCCTCGTTTTCATGTGCTTTTCACATTCAAAGACTAAAGTTTTAAGTAACAACTATTACGAAATGACAACGTGAAGCCACTAAAACGATACCAGTATGAGCGCTACGCCGTTCTTTGTAACCTCGCCTACCCTAGAGTCTTTAAACAAACTCGTTACGGTTTTGATCCGAATGGACAGCGCATCATAAAGAATCAGTTTGGCAAAACCATGATTCGAGTCTTATGGAGCAGCGACAAAGATGAAGTGGTCGTGGTTATCAAGGGGTCACACAGCATTTCTGACTGGCTACTCACTTTTGCACTATGGACCAGAAGCTGTAAAAGGATTGGGCTGAACTATCGGGTACACGCTGGCTTCTATCATCTTATGTTCCAAGAAAGCCAACCAAGTCGCAACGAAGACAAGCTTGGGCAAACCGTTATCGAACGCTTAGAAGCTACGCTCAAACCTTTGTTAGAGCAAGGGAAAAGAGTTTCGATCACCGGCCACTCTTCTGGCGGCGCTATTGGTTGTGTATTTGCTGACTACCTAGACCAAAAGTATCCAGGCTCTATCAAACGAATCGTTACGTTCGGCCAACCTGCAATCGGTGATTGGAGTTTTAAAAAGAACTACCGTTTGAGCAAGAAAACCTACCGTATCTGTTGTGACATCGATATTGTCACCTTCATGCCGCCCGTGCCGCTGTTGTATTGGCATGTAGGGAAAGTACTTTGGCTCTATAACGGCAGGATCTACGAAAACACACCGACGTTAATACGCCTCGGGCGATCAATATTCAGTTGGTTGATCCGGCCTTTCTCTTATCACTTAATGAGTAAGTATATCCGTAATAAGGATTTCTTCGATAAGCATTGAGGCAGTGAATTAAGTTGATGCTGGCTGCATAAAAAAGAGCACAAGCCTGTAATGACTTGTGCTCTTTATGATTTTAATTGAACTTAAAGTTTAAATCTTGATAGTTCCTGTTTGAGATCGTTAGCTAAGTGGCTGAGCTGATCGGCTTGCGAAACGGCATCTGTCGCATCAAGCGCCATCACATCACTGACTTCACGAACAGACTCAGTATTCGCATTGATTTCTGCAGTAACTAAAGATTGCTCTTCAGCGGCAGAAGCAATCTGAGTCGCCATATCACTGATCATCTGAATCGCTTCACGGATTTGAGCCAAGCTCTCTCCGGCCATGTCCACGTCATGTACGCTTGTTTTCGCCATATCATGGCTTTGTGTCATCACTTTCACCGCACCATTGGTCGCTTGTTGTAAGCGTTTGATCTTGTCTTCGATCTCTTCTGTTGAAGCATGAGTACGTTGAGAAAGCACACGAACCTCGTCAGCCACCACAGCAAAACCTCTGCCTTGTTCGCCTGCCCTAGCCGCTTCAATGGCCGCATTGAGCGCGAGTAAGTTAGTTTGCTCCGCTATTTCACGAATCGTCGCTAAGATAGACGCGATTTGTTGACCATGCTCTTCAAGCTCGCTGATGATAGACACAGCGCTTGTTAGCTCAGTAGCAAGTTCATTGATCGATGATTGGCTTTTGGCCATCTGTTGGAAACCTTGCTCGCTCAACTCCACCGAATGAGTCGCACTTTTGGCCGTACTCTCAGCATTCGTGGCGATTTCGGCTGTTGCTGTCGCCATTTCTGTCACAGCCGTTGCTACCATCGTGATCTCATCTTGTTGTCTGCTTACACTATCACTGCGCTTCATCGCACTGGTATTAGCATGCTCGGCACCGCTGTTCATCGCGGTAGAAACTTGAGTGACGTTTTGCATCATTTGATGGAGTCGATCAACGAAGACATTAAATTTATCGGCAAGCTGACCCACCTCATCTTGGCTCGACACTTGTAGTCTTTGGGTGAGATCGCCTTCCCCTTCCGCAATATCAGCTAATGCTTCACTCACTCGACCCAGTTCAACTAATTGACGAGCCACAAACCATGAGGTTGCTACAGCCATAACGATCAATACAATCAAACCTGTGGTAATTTGGCTAATCAACATATCGAACAGGGGCTGCTCTAGTACGTCTTTATCCATTTCAATCACAAGTAACCAGTCAGTGCCTTTAATTGGCTCAGCCATGATGACTCGCGCGGCACCATCCACTTGCGTAAAGATCGTCGTCAAGTTCTGCGCAGCACTGTTTAATCCAGAAACACTTAATTCAGGTGCTATCTCTTTGACTTCCTTAAGGATGAAATCTTTATTCTTATGAGCAACGACCGTGCCTTGCTTATCAATTAGTATCGCTCGTCCATTACCTGGAACCTGAATAGCCAACACATCTTCAATTAGCTTGTCTAACGCAAGATTAGATGCCACAACACCGATGATTGAACCATTTTCGGTCACAGGATCGGTCAGTGTCACCACCAAGGTTTGCATCGTCACACTCACATACGGCTTTGTTGTCACAGCTCGATTTTCAGCCAATGTTTGTTTATACCAACCTCGGACTCTTGGGTCGTAACCCGCTTTATTCAATGAAGGATCATGGCGAAACATCTCACCTTCTTTGTTACCGTAATAGCTCAATCCAAACCCACCAGATACCAAGGTTTGACGTAAATGAGGAACGATATCTATTGAAGGGTTAAGCTGTACTTGTTGCTTAAGCCCGTGTACTGCTTGCTTCTTATCGTAAAACCAGTCGCTGATGCCTTTTGCATGAGCTTGAATCGTATTGCGGCTTTCACTTTCTATTGCTTGCCAGCTGTTTGTTTGAAAAGTCTTATAACCCATGAAAAGGAGAATGGCAGATGTAACAGCAATCGCCAAAACTACAGAGAAAACCATTTTCCTCTTTAGACTAAATTGCATATTTAAGAACCTCTTATAGAACAATTAAAGAAATATAAAGAGGGACACTATCACTCATACACATGTTTTAATTAGGGTTATCCCATAAAATAATGAAACAAATTGAGCATTATGGTTAATTGTGACTTTGGTTTATTCACCTGTCTATCAACAAAGGTTCAACTTAGGATCTCATCAAAATAGAGTGGGTCTATGAAAGGTAAAGGGGAGAAATGAAGAGGCAAGGATGGAGAAACAAGAAACAAAGAAGCCAGAAACGAAAAAACCAGCCACAAGGACTGGTTTCTTCTAAATGATGGAGGCGCCTCCCGGAGTCGAACCGAGCTCCACGGATTTGCAATCCGCTGCATAGCCACTCTGCCAAGGCGCCTTCAAGTCGTGTTTTAAGAGAACGACTCTGTTGATCACTACCAAACAAGATAACAATCAAATAGATGGTGCCCCGGGCCGGACTTGAACCGGCACAGCGCGAACGCCGAGGGATTTTAAATCCCTTGTGTCTACCAATTCCACCACCAGGGCACGCAATTCTTTATTGCGATGCCGATTACTGAAAAGTAAAACACCATCTTAATGTCAAAATGAATCAACATTACAAAATTTGGAGCGATACATCGGGTTCGAACCGATGACCTCAACCTTGGCAAGGTTGCGCTCTACCAACTGAGCTAGTATCGCAATTTCATTCGTCTAATTTCTCATTAACTAAATAAGAGAGAAAGAGAATGGAGGCGCCTCCCGGAGTCGAACCGAGGTCCACGGATTTGCAATCCGCTGCATAGCCACTCTGCCAAGGCGCCATTTTTCAACACGTTAGAACCGACTAAACGTTAGCCCCGCTGTGTTCGGGTGCCTACTTTACGGATTGAGTGAAGATAGTCAAACAAAAATGTGAATTTAAATTCTGTTTGCTGACATTTAAATCAAATTGCTGCATGTTCGATCTTTTTATTCAAAAAGCATACAGCAAAGTCGATTCATTTAAGGAGTTTGCGCACTACCACTTTTTCATGAAGCGGCCAACGAGGCTTGGGTGATAAGCCCAGCAGTGATCAAACATAGTCATAAGTTGAGGATTACCATACTTAGAAAGACTAACCGCATGGAAACGGTTTTTGTGCTCTTTCAATTTTTCGACTTGAGCAATCATTTCATCAGATTGCTTAGGGGCGATAAAGTCAGAAAGTACGATCAAATCTGCGTTCTTGTATTTATCACCCGTCATCAGGTCAATCGACTTCATGAGTACAGGTTCTAGATCCGTACCGCCGTGGAATGAGTAACTTAAGAAGTCGCTCGCTTCACGTAGGCCATCTTGTCTTGTTAACTCATAGGTAATCTGCTCAGAAGAGAACAGAATCACGTAACAGTCTCTCTCTTCCGCAAGCGCGATTTGCATCAAAGCGTAAGCCATTGCTTTGGCTGACTGCTCTGGGAACCCACTCATAGAACCAGAAGCGTCCACACAGACGATGAACGGCCCTTTTTCAATATCGACGTTTTTGCTATCGGGCTTTTGCGCTTTTACTTTACGTAACGTGCGTGACTTACCTTGCGAGCGATAGCTAAGTAAACGTTTATCAGCCAAATGTTTATAAAAAATAACCTCAAGCTCAGGATAAGCTAAGAACATGGTTTCGTTTGGTAGCATTTTATTGAGGTCATCACTTTCATGAATCCCAACAATATCATCAACCGCTTCATCGCTTTTCTCTTCAACCATCTGTAGTTCTTCTACAGGGGCTTTGTGCAAAGAAGGGTCATCTTCTAAGCCAGCCATGCGACCTAGTTTTTCAGCAATTTCTTGAAGGCCTTTGTGCTTATTTAGAAACTCCGCATGACGCTTCATTACTGTTAGGTCGGTTTTACTCAACTTAGCCGAAGCCATGTCCCACAAGCGCCCTACACTGCCTTCATCACCAGACTCCGTCACTTTATCCATGTTTTTCATGGTTTCCATGCGTTGATAAAGGTCAGCTAAGACTTTTTCTTTGCTTGTTTCAAGTTCGGTTACTTGAGCTTGCTTAATCGCATCTGAAAGCGATTGATACCACTGGTCGCAAAAGTAGTGTGGAAACATTGCGTTATAAACGCCTTTGTTGTTTTCCATTAAACGTCTTGCTTGAAGGTAGAACGCTGAGTGCCACTCCAATTTTTTGATGACACTGTCAATCTCATCAAAAAACTGGGGTTCATCCCAGTAGATAACCTCTTGGTACAATGCAATTTCTTCTTGGAAACGATCAGTTTCACACACCTTAGTGACACGTTTCTTCACTTTACCGCGCCATTTAACTAAGTGGTTTTTCACTGATGTTTTAACGCCTTTGTTCTCAGCAGCCATCATGACTTGAGAACGAGCAATGAGATCATTCATCGCGGTATCAATGATACCTGAATCAGCCACCATCAAAGCGAGGTTTAAGCCGTCTGCTCCTAACATATGCTCTCCCCTTACTCGAAGTACTGACTCATGAACTTAATACGCTGTGCGATCTTACTGCTCTTCACTTTTGTGGTTTCAAGATCTTGCGTTACCGCTTGCAAGCTTGCTTCCATTGCCTTCGGTAAATCAGGATCAATATAGTTATGAGGCAACGCATCATGGAATTCAGTTCGAACTCTCTTTAACTTGAATTCAGCTTCAGTTAACTGTTCTAAGGCTTTATCAGCGCCACTCAACCACTTGTTATACAATTCTTGATCTAAACCGTCGGTAGTAACCACACTCACCAATACAGAGCGATTGGCAATATCTTTAATCACTAATTGGTTCGATGCATCCAAGTCGAGTTTTAAACGACATAGATTTTTGTTTTCGTTTACGTAACCGTAAATATCACCGTGGCCTTCTTTAAGTGCTCGGTCAAAATCGTCTTTGGCTACGTATACCCAACGGCTGTCGCCTTTCTCAGATTCAGACACCGACATATTGCTTTGCAACATCACCAGTTTAACTAGATTGTATGCACTGCCCACGCTGTACATTTTCGCGTTCTTGATGTCATTCTGATAAACGTCTTTACGCAACAAGCCGCTGGTTGACTCCATAGAGAGCGAAACAGATAGCGTCGATTCAACATCTTCTTGAATCTCTTCGAGCTCTTCACGTGACATTTCAATTTGAGCTTTCGACTCTTGTTGGTCAAACGCTCGGTTCAATGCAAAGTCTTTTACCACACTACGAACCACATCACGCGATTCTGGGCTATGCCATAAACAATCTTGCAGTAGCATAATATCCAGCGGGTTTACGCTATCACGACCACTGAAGAATGCGCTTGCCTTCAACAGCTTGACCGCTTTCTTCCAGCGTCTATCTGATACATATAGATCAGTTTCAGTAGCCGAACTTTGCTTTTTGACAGTATCTTCAAGCATGGTTTTCAGTTCAAATAGCTTGTTGAACGAGTGATCCGTCAGCTCTAGGTTATCGAGCTCTTTCTGCCATTGATGGTATTCAATATCAGTAATCGCCAAACCTTTTGGAATCACAGCTTCCTGAGAAGTACCCGTCGTCAGCATCGATTTGAAGTTTTGTTTGTTTTGAATACGGTTTACAAACACACGAACGAGCATCCGGTCGTAAAGAGCTTCTAAGCCGCTGTCTTCATCTGGAAGTTCGTTAGATGCAGACACTAATAAACGCATCGGCACGCGCTCGATGTCTGCGCCATTTTTGAACGTCTTTTCGTTAACGACCGTGAGCAAAGTATTTAGGATTGCAGGACCTGCTTTCCAGATCTCATCAAGAAATACAACTTGCGCGGTTGGTAGGTAACCCTCGGTCAGTCTTACGTAACGACCGTTGTCTTTTAATTCTTGGATACTTAGCGGGCCAAACACTTCCTCTGGTGTAGAGAAACGTGTCATCAAATATTCGAAATAGCTGCTGTTGTCAAAAGCTTGGATGAGGCGTTTAGCGATAAGACTTTTTGCAATACCCGGAGGGCCTAATAGGAACACACTTTCACCGGCAAGAGCCGCCAGTAAACAAAGCTTAATGGTGTCTTCTCTTTCGTAAACGCCATCTGAGAGAGCATGCGCTAATTTGTTGATTCTTTCAGAGAGTAGCGCCTTGTCAGCATGTGAGGAAATAGAAGGGTTCATGCGTTACTCCGAAAATCTTTGAACAGTTGAGAGTGTAGATACGTTTTTATACATTTGTTAGCACTTTGTTACAAGTATCTTTTATTATTGAGTTGCCTTTATATCAGATGGTTACGCTGCAATTTTCGCGTAATCATAGATTCCAATTATGAGAGTAACATCACGAACGGCGTCAAATTAAATCTATTGCTAAGCCTAATTTTTCTTTTATTTTCGACACCATAGACGTTATGGTGGTACACGTCTTCAGTTATACGAAAAATTGGCAAGGAATGTGGCCAAATTGCATGAGTAAAGTTATCCATCAATGGAAAAGTATTTCTCTCATCGAAGAGAACGTGACGCTCCCTACGAACGTCGTGGTAAAACATACAACAATACACCACCCTGGCGCGGCCGTTATTCTTCCTATCACTTCGTCAGGAAAAATCATCCTCATTAATCAGTTTCGTCCTTCTCTTAAGAAATGGCTTTTGGAGCTACCTGCAGGCACGATGGAAATTGATGAGACACCTCTTCAATGTGCCCAGCGCGAACTGGAAGAAGAAACCGGTTACAGTGCAACTTTTTTTCAGAGCTTAGGTCAAGTCACACCTTTGGCTGGATTCTGTGATGAGATTCAGCATTTATTTGTCGCAAAACATCTTAGCCTCACAACCCGATTTGAATGCGACGAAGATGAAGTTATAGAAGTGATAGAGCTGAGCTTAGAAGAGCTGCACAACAAAATACGACACGATAAAATCACCGATACAAAAACTATCGCTTGTTTAAGCAAAGCCCAACTATGTGGCTATCTATAGCCAACTATATGACTACCTAAAGTACTCTAGGAGAGAAGCATGGACTTTCGTTCTGATACCGTAACTAAACCTTCGCAAGCTATGCGTGACATAATGGCTAATGCAGAAGTGGGCGATGATGTTTATGGCGATGACCCAACCGTAAACGAATTGGAACAGTGGGCTGCCAATGAAACCGGCTTTGAAGCAGCGATGTTCACTTCTTCGGGGACACAAGCCAACCTACTTGGTTTAATGGCACACTGTGAGCGTGGTGACGAATACCTTTGTGGCCAACAAGCGCATAACTATAAGTATGAAGCCGGCGGTGCTGCAGTGCTCGGCTCGATTCAACCTCAACCCATTGAGAACAACCCAGACGGCACACTCGACTTTAAAAAGCTTGCCGCTGCGATTAAGCCAGACGACAGCCACTTTGCTCGTACTAAGCTTCTTAGTTTAGAAAACACGATCAATGGTAAAGTGCTGCCAATGTCTTACCTAGCGGAAGCTCGTGAATTCGTAAACCAACACGGCTTACAAATGCACCTAGATGGCGCGCGCGTTTATAATGCAGCAGCGGCGCTGGATGTACACATCAAAGAGATCGCACAGCACTTCGACTCTATGACGATTTGCTTATCAAAAGGTTTAGGCGCTCCAATCGGTTCACTACTCCTTGGCAACAAAGAGTACATCGCTAAAGCTCGTCGACTGCGTAAAATGGTCGGTGGCGGTATGCGCCAAGCAGGTATTCTTGCCGCCGCTGGTAAAATGGCGCTGACTGAGAACGTAGCTCAACTTAAAAATGATCACGAGAACGCAAAAAACCTAGCGATTGGTTTAAGCAAACTAGAAGGCTTTTCTGTTAACCCTGATTTCATCCAAACTAACATTGTGTTTGCTAAATTAGATGAGTCCGTAGATATTAACCGCATCGCAAGCGAGTTAAGTGAGCAAGACATTACAATGTCGCCAGGCAACCCTGTTCGGTTTGTGACTCACCGTGACATTAACGCGGAAGATATCTCTACATTCTTAATTGCTATAGAAAAAGCACTATAAACAAGCACTAGGCCGTTAAGACTTAAGCTTCCCCTAGGGGAAGCTTTATTTTGTAGGAGTAAAAACATGACTTACCAGTCCCTAGCTCTTGTATTAACGGTCTTCACTCCAAGTTTTTACACCGCTGAACCTAAACTCATCTTGAAATTCAGATCACAGGGCCCTGGTTGATAATTGGCTCCACTAACTCGCAAAGCCATTGAATTTTTGCAGAGTGCTTCCGTGAAGATTTTACTATTAACGCTATATCTATACTTACATCGGCGTGAGCTAGTTCATCGCTCACTTTGTTGTATCTAAGTGTATAGAAATCATCCATAAGTTGAGACATAAGTTGATAGTTATCAATATACAACTTAGGTTTTATTGTTGGATCTAGCTTATTAAATAGATTTTCATGGTCATTCACTCCAGCTACAACATACTTCACATATTCCCGACTACCAATATTACCTTTGAAACTCGCAGAACCTTGATGTAATCGCTTTTGGTAAAAACTTTGTGGTTTATCACTGAGTATATGGATTCCCAAATCAACGTCTTCTCGTAAAAGAAGTGATTCGCTTTCCTCTCCCCATGTACGTATATCAATAATAGCATCTGTTTCTTGGCGAATAGCTTTGATGATTGCACTGCCTTTTTGAACTAAATACGGCTCTATAATATGTAAAGATACTTTCGTTATTTTTCGTGGATCAAAGTGAGCAGGTTCTAGCGCTAAAAAAACAGATTCTAGTGCGGCCTTGAGTTTAGGCTCAACAGCTAAAGCGTAAGAGGTCGGAACCATACCCTCAGGGCTTCGGATAAATAAAGGGTCATCAAGAGTTTCACGGAGTTGAGCCAACATCTTAGAAATGTATGACTGAGATCGACCTAGTTTAATAGCAGCTCGACTTGTCGAACCAGTCTGCATTAAGGCTAGAAAAACGCGTAATGCGTTTAACTCATTTATATCATTATTCATTTGACCTCATCGTTTTCGGTTAGACCGTCTTACAAAAAAAAATCCCACAGATTGCAACTGGCTAACTTATGGAAAATTTATTTGATTTGAGTTCTTGAGCTAGGGCTAAGTTCAAAAACACATCAACTGTTCATCTAGATCGAAATATTCTAAGAATTCTACGTATTCAAAGGCATCTCCAAATATTGACCGAGTTCGCTTCTCAATAAATTCTCGATGAATCAGCTTAAGAGCGTATGCCCCATTAATACCATCAACATACCCTTTAATGAGTAATCCCTCAGGTAAAATAGTTATTTCACCAAGTGAATCAGCATTGAAAAGTAAAGATTTTCCGCTTTGACAAATGATCTCGCCATTGAAAATTAGATACACTGACGCCACAAGATTCTTGCTAAATTCGTCACCATAGTATTGACAGCTGTTTGTCTCAAATCTAGTAATAAGCTCGTGCTTTCTAAATTCTGCATATTTCAACGAATCATAAATCTCTTCGTAGAATCCCTATCCCTTTGCCTTTGCCTTTGCCTTTGCCTTTAATAAATTATCAAAAAACAAAAGTTGAAAACATTGGAATAAACAAAATCTTTGGGGATAATTTAAATTACCACCTCAAATACCAAAACAAGTTACTAAAAACTTCAAAAAAACAAGATTTATCTTTATTCTGACTAAATAGCAGCCAATAAATATACTTTAAATGTCAATTTTTAAAATTAAAATAAAATTAACCCATCGTTAAGCCCCAGTTAACGAACCAACATACAGCCCACATATTTAATGAAAAACACCTAAGTTCAAATCACATCACATCACATCATGTTAACCCTATCCGTACAGTGTAAATCATGCAGCACCGCATGGAATAAATCATATTCCATATAAAATCTAAAGATTGATAGACTTGTTTTTACTAATGTTAAACACACACCCATAGGTTTAAAGTTATGATTAAATACGCGCCAATTATACTCACATTGTTATTTACTACACATCTACAAGCAAAACTTATTATCGACAAAGATGGCGTTGATGAAAAAGAATATATTTATGATATGAATAAATGTGAAGAACTAGCAAACCAAACTAAGAAGGATAATGGTTCACGCGGAGCTGTCGGTGGTGCAATTAAAGGCGCGGCTATTGGCTCTGCTGGTAAAGCAATCGCTGGAGGTTCAGGCTCTGATGGTGCAAAAAAGGGGGCGGCGGTAGGTTTAGCTACTGGTGTTGTTGGAGGAAGTCGTGACCGAAGAAAAAACCAACAAAACTACGAACAAGAAAAAGAAACAGTCCTGAGAAATTGTATGTCTAATCGAGGATACGCAGTTTTGAATTAGTATGAATAAGTGCGTTTACCACTCAATCTAACACGACTAAAAATCAAGACGCCATTGGCATAACGCACAATTCTATAACTTCTAGTTCGTATTTCCTAATCAAACACGATAGCTAACCTCATTCTTCGAGAACGATTCCCTAACTAGGGTCCTTTCAACCCTAGCAAAAAATGGGGCTTTAATTTGCTATTGAACTAACTGAATATTATCTAGAGACCAACCTCCTGAAAAATAGCGCTCATTCGGAGTATACAAACGGAAATAGGTAAACCATGTTTGACCAGGCTCAGTTTGAACCCAATTAGCGGACACACACCCTTTGCTCTTCTCGCATTGAGGACCAATAAACACATCAACACTGCCATCTTCGTTATAAGTTAACTTGTTTGAAGAATTGATCTCTGCTTGACCCGTACTGTTGGCAATTAGGTTACGATACTTAGAATCATAAATAGTCACCGCCCAAAAAAGATCCGCAGGCACATCTGCTGGTACATTGAGATGATAATTGTTGCCGCCATCAAATCCGATACCGTTCGCGTCCTCATACGCACCTAAGTACATCTGTCCAGGGCCCGGTTTATACATCTTCATCGCTTTGGTCGAACCGATCGCCTCATGGAACCAAGCAGCACGCTCACGAAGCTCACCGTGAGTCTCTTGTTGTTGAGTAGAATCGTTTACCAGAGCGACAAACCAGTTCTTATCGCCAAAATAATTCGCTCCCTCAAAATTCTTTTTGTAGGTGTTGTTAATTGCCTGTAAATAACCTAACTCTTCGCCAGCAATCAGAATAGCTTTCTGTTCTTTGGTTGGATTAAACGGCTTGCCTTTCTCGATGCCAAGATCTTTCAACATGGCGTAGAAAAACACATCACGCTCGTGCATCACTTCCCGCTGAACGATCTCATTTAGATTTTCCCAAAACGTCATACCGCGTGGCTGAGCTTGGATAAACGCATCGCCCTGCTTTGATACGATTGGGCGATCTCTAAGTTCCTGTTGGTTAAATGGATAGGCTTTGAAGGATTCTGTGATTTGCTTATGCTTGATTGGGTCACGCTCCATATTACGTGTCCCGAGCCAAATAACGTTGGTTGGTGACTCAACGACAGTATAAGAGCCATCGTGTTCAGGTTCTTGTTGATCTGGACCTAGGATAAGCAGTTTCACACCTTGGCCTTGCTCTGGCCCGGCAACGCCCACATCTATAATAGGGCGCTGCCATTGATCACCCACATAGCCTGCTGTCATACCTTCTGGGACTTCCCACACCACAGGACCATGAACATCGGCATTATGAAAAGCAATCAGATACTCCACTACTTGGTTGGGAGTCAAAATGCCGCGAGCCCCATCACCTTGATAAGAAGAGATTTGCGCACTGTTCGCACTATTGCCCATGTCATGATTGGCATTTTCCCAACCCTTCAAACCCATAGCAGGCATTGACCATTGATAAACCATAGCTGCATATTGAATATTCTGATCTTGATACATCTTCTGCGAGGTTTCAGCCGAAGGTACATTGTTGACAAATTGATAACCGTGAGAGCTGGTAAAAGTAAGATCATTATTGTCACCCGCAAACGCGGTAGTGACGGAGAGTGAAAGCACAGAGGCAATAAAAGTCAGTTTCATGTTGTGTCCTAATGTTCAGGGAATACACAACACTCTAATGACTCTTAGATATACGATCTAATTCCTAATTTTGACCTAAGAAATACGAAAAATGTATATCTGGTTATTCAGTGGCAAACACCGCTTCTAATTGAGCCATAACCCATAGGTGAAATTCTGAATTTCGATTTTTCTGATGATAAAACAAGCTACGATCGAACTCCACCGCAGGCACATCCAATATTTCTTGTATAGGTATGCTGACAATATTGGGTTGATTGTTTTCATCCAACAAGCCAGAAATAGCGGGGAAAATTAAGTTGCTGTCTACCAACGACCTGATTATCGCGTGTACACTTTCCGAACGCAGCGCCACGGTAACTGGAACCTTTGCTTTGCGTAAGATCTTTTCAACTCGCGATTCTTTCTGATTCCAATTGGAGATAAGCACTGAGGCTAACGGGTAATCGGAAAGCGCTTCTAAGCGAACGTTATCGAGATATGGGTGACCTTTTCGCATATACAAAGAGAATGCTTCTCTACCCAATGAGTTACTAACTAACTCTTTCGGTGCGTCAATACCGTAGAAATTGACGCCAAAATCTAACTCCCCCTGCACCAACTTGGATAGGCTAGCTTGGTTCCAAGACTCTATCTCCAACTGCAAGTTTGGCGCTAAACGGGAAATATTTCGATACAGGGTGCTAGCATAGCGTTCAGCCATAAAGTGGTTCAAGCTAATACTAAGTTTACCTTCAGCTCTCTCTGGGGAGAATGTGTGTAACACGACACTTTGCTCAAGAATTTGCAAGGCTTGGTTCACCTCTCGACAGATTTTGTCGCCTTCTGGAGTTGGCGTTAACCCGTATTGATTGCGAATAAACAACTCTTGCTGAAAGTGATCTCTCAACTTATTTAGGGCACGGCTGACTGATGGTTGAGTGGTAAACAAACGCTCTGCGGCAAGGCGAGTATTTCTCTCTTGATAGAGCACAACCAAAGTCTTTAAAAGGTTAAGGTCTAGATTTCGAAAACCGCGATCCATCAAATCTCTCCATAGATAAATTCAACTAAAACACATCCTGCAAACGCTTATGCTAGATTCAGCAGTGACAGTATATACTGACCTTAACGCACAAAGACAATAACTCTTCGACGATTTGTTTATCAAAAGGTTTAGGCGCTCCAATCGGTTCACTACTCCTTGGCAACAAAGAGTACATCGCTAAAGCTCGTCGACTGCGTAAGTTGGTTGGTGGCGGTATGCGTCAAGCAGGTATTCTTGCTGCTGCAGGTAAAATGGCGCTGACTGAAAATGTTGCTCAACTAAAAGTTGACCACGAGAACGCGAAAAACCTAGCAATTGGCCTAAGTAAACTGGAAGGTTTCTCTGTTAGTCCTGATTTCATTCAAACTAACATCGTGTTTGCTAAGTTAGATGAATCTGTGGATATTAACCGAATCGCACGTGAGTTAGCTGAACAAGGCATTACGATGTCACCGGGTAACCCTGTTCGGTTTGTTACTCACCGTGATATTAACGCGGAGACATTGCTCGTTTCATCATCGCTATAGAGAAGTCGCTATAAATTCGTAACACAAGATCGATTGAACGTACTGACGACTAAGCACAGTATTGCTACAAAATGACCATTAATACTATTTAGTATTAATGGTCTTTTTTGATTTCTATTACCCATTTCGTTAAACACTCAATTTACTTACCCGTATTAAATATACTTCTACCTAACCACCCACCAATATACACTTTAAATATCAATCACATCAATTCAATAACTCTGCGTTATTTCCATTAACTGACCATTATAGATACCCTTTCTTTCAAATATCTCAATCAATATTCTTATGCAATCTGGACCGAGTAAATCCAATAACATCGATTGGTTAAATAGCTACCCTAGCGATCAAAGAATTTACCTTGCTGAAGTTTACATTAGCGTAATGCAAGAAGACTTAGAGCAACTAAGGGATACAAAGCCTGAGCGCGCAACAACCTTGCAAATCATGCACCGCATAAAGGGTGGCCTTTCTTCAATCGGACACCTCCCACTAGAGCAACTCATTAAAGTGGAAGAGCAAGATTTGAAAGCCGGAAATAACAATGTCGAACAGACAAATCTCAATACTATTAAATTAATCTCACACAGTGTCGAGTCAATTGAAGATTGGCTTAATATTAATAACGTAGGAAATTAATTAAATCATTGTAGGATTTTTCTTGTTTTCACTCTCAGATACTTTTAGCTATTTCCGTTTTGTTACAATTAGCTAAATTTAGTCAACAGTTAAAATAATGAATAACGTTATAAAAAAATATACGGTACTGGTTGCAGACGACTCTCGACTCGTTACAAGCAGTGTAACCACAATTTTGCGCCAAATCGGCTTTGAATCCATATCTTATGCATACAAACCTTTCGATGTTATTCATCAATGCCGCCAGAACTCGTTTGACATTATAATCTGTGACTACAACTTCCAAACCCAATTGACGGGCTACCAACTGCTGGAAGAACTCAAACACGCTCGAATTTTAAAATCGACGACGGTTTTTATGTTCCTTACTGGTGAAAATGATTACAACGTCGTGCGATCTATCGTGGATTCAGATCCTGACGACTACCTGCTTAAACCCTTTAATAAACAGTTCTTTATTAAACGGATATTTTCATCCTTAAATCGCAAATTGGTCCTCGCGCCGATCTTTGAGAAGTTAACTGAATTCGATTTTGCTGGTGTTGTGCGTGAGTGCGACGAGCTTCAGCCATTTCACCCTGAATACTCGAAACTTATCCGAAAGTACAAAGCCTCTGCCTTGCTAAAAAGTAAGCAGTTTAATAAAGCTCAAGAAGAGTATGAAAGCTTACTCGAAGAAGATGACTTGGACTGGATTAAAACCGGCCTAGCGAGCACGCTCATTGAAACAGACCAAGTGGATGAAGCCAAAGAAATCCTCAGCTTAGTAAAATCCAGAAAGAACAACCCATACTTTCACGACGAAATGTCGAACATATACTCGATTGAAGAAGACCTGCCCAACGCGATAGATCATTTGAAACAGTCAGCGATGTTACTTGATGCAGGCGCACATCGTGAATTGGTGATTGCGAATTTATCTATCGCTGCTGGGGCTTATCAAGACTCTTTCACTTATATGAAAAGGTATTACGAGAAGAACATTAATACCTTTCGTGGCGGGTTTTATACAAAGATTAACTACGTGCGTACTTTTCTCTATAAACAAACACTTGGAGGTTCAACAAACCTCTTTGAAAGGCAACTTATTTCATATAATTCAATTCTCAATGATATCGGTAAAACGCCAGAGCTTATTCTTCAGGATAAACTTATCTCTGCGCACATTGGATTGATCAAAGGTGATCTAAAAACGGCAACGCTAAGTATCAAACAAGCTCTCAATTATACCTCTGAGTTTCATTTTTATGATTTCTACCACCTTTGCTTCTTATTGGAACAATGCTCATTTTTAAGCGAAACACCGACATTCGTAGCAAGGTTGGAAGACAGCATTAATAAAGACCAACACCCGAGTATTATTCGGAGCCAAATTCATATGCTCAATGGCTTTAAAGAACGCTTGCAAACATCACAGCAACAGTTAAGTAATATCAGAAAAGAAATGATACTCATGAAATCATTGGACCGTCTAACAAAAGACAAACAGCTCGATTACTATCTCGATATTCATAATCTTTTGCCGCATTCGAAAAAGACATGTTTGGCAATTATCAAGCTTTCAGCCTTGCTCAGCACTCCCTATGAAGGTAAACACGATATTCGTATCAAAATAAACAAGTGCAACGACGTATTGGTTAACTTATATACTAAAGAAGAGTTGAGCAGTCTAAATTACAACCAAATACTGTATAAAGCACGAGGTCGCGCTACCTACTAATCACGTTATCTTTAAGTAAGTAGTAACGCGCATCCTTTGTAAATACCAGATTTTCAAAATGTTAAAATGTCATTTTCACCTTAACCTCTATATTTTCACATAGAATTATCGCTTATCACAATCTTAGAACTCAAAGAGACAGGACGTCACATAGCAATAACTTAGGTGACTTATGACAAATCAGAACGTTCTAATCATAGATGAACAACCTCTTTACCGAGAAGCACTTGCCGAGTTGATCATGGACTCGCTAAATGTTGAAGATCTCTATAAAACTACCGATACCGACAAAGTACTGAAGCTAGTAAAAAACCAGAGCATTGATTTGATTATTCTCGATGTGACGTTAACAAACAACGATGGTATGAACCTTGCGAAGATAATCAAGGCGCACGGTTACGAAGGAAAGTTACTATTTGTCTCTTCTTTAGATAACTCAAGCTTGTCTGAGGTAGCTCTATCATTGGGTGCCAACGGGTTTCTTAGTAAAAACGAAAGCCATGAATCCATTCGCTTCGCCCTATCCAGCATTATGAAAGGTTATTCGTTGTTCAAATCAGATCAAAAGAACAGTGGCAAAAACACTAAGCTATCCAATAAAGAAGCGATCGTTTTCCAGTATCTGATTCAAGGATACTCGAACAAACTTATCTCAGAAAAACTGTCTCTAAGTGCCAAGACTATCAGCACTTATAAAACGAGAATTCTAAGTAAGTACCGAGCCAACTCGATCGTTGAATTGGTTCAACTTAACGATACAATTTAGCCAATTAGTTTCTTAGATAATATTGATGCCTTACAATGCAATTAACTTGTTTGAGCTATTGAGCTAAGTTTAAGTTCTTTTCAATTACGCTAATGAGTAGTTGATGAAGTGCGTTGTTACGGTGTGTCTGTTTAATATATGTCGCAATTTTTGGGCGTCCTGTCGAATAGTAAGATTCCGGAATCTCAATAAATTTAAAACCATCTATCGATTGGCCAAAATTCATCATCATAGTCGCACATCTACGTCGCTTTAATAATCTAAGCAAAAGGCCAATATCCCCGACAGTTACCTTAGATTCAATCTGATAACCTTTCTTCTCTAAGATCATTCGCACAACTTGCTTAGGTCCTTTCCAGCCTTTAAGTTCCAAAAAAATAAAAGGCAGTGAGAGTGCCGTTTCTAAAGAGTCTGCTTCCATATCATCAGGAACCACAATACCTACTGGTAACGCCCCAACCGGTTGTTGGTAGATGCTCTTTGGGCAGTCTTCGTTGAAGTGATGCATATACACATCCACATTACCATCCGAGATACTTTCGATCGGCTTGTCGGTAGGGCTCACGATATTAATCGAAGCGTTCGGCAGTAATTCAAACAGTTCATTCAAAATTACCTCGCCCAGAAAGTATTGTGCAACCTGCGGCATCGAGATGGTGATCGGTTTGTCATAAGTTAACGGGTCAAAGGCACTCGTCCCCATACAAGACTCAAGGCTGTCTAACCCAGCCTGAATGGCGGGAAGCTGCTCCTTCAGAAAGTCGGTGCTTTCAAAATGGTGTGCATGTCGGATAAACAACTCGTCACGAAGCTGGTCTCTTAAGCGAGCAAGGTACTTACTGATAGAAGCTTCGCTCTTGCCAAGAATCTTAGCCACAGGCTTAAGTTGTTGGTGTTTATCCAACAACACCAAGATACGTAGAAGATTTAGGTCTAAATCTTTATTCACAGCAATAACCCTTCATCGTAAATTCATAAACTTAACTAACATGTACACGTTAGTATTTAAGTCTAGTCAATACAAGGAAGTGAACCATTGCTGACGTTATCCTTTCCACTAGCAATAATAAATGACTTTCATCTCACATAACGAAGCATTAAATCGATAGGTTAGATGGAATAAATTCTCGATTAGCGCTGCGCCTTTTGCTCATAAAGCTTTTCATCAGCCTTGTATAGTACACTTTCCAGAGACTCACTCGCTCCTTTAAATGCGACCCCAACACTCACCGAAACATCAAAACCCAATGAAGCAACTTTAGATTCTGTCACTTGTGTTTTTAAAATCTCTGATGCTTTCTTAGCATTTTCAAAACTGCAGTTCGGCATGATGACGATAAACTCATCGCCGCCAACTCTTACCAAGAAATCATCACGGCGGAAAACGTCTTTCATTGAATGAGCGATATGTTGAATCACCTCGTCACCCCAGTTGTGACCAAGGTTATCGTTGATCTTCTTGATTTGGTCACCATCAATGGCGATAACCGAACAAGCTTTGCCTAGTACTGCTTGATTGAATGACGGCTCGTTATAAATTCGACGATTGTACAACCCTGTCAGTTCGTCTTTTAACGCCGTATGTTTTGCATCCACCAATTCGTCTTTAGTAATCTTAGCTTTGCTTACATAGAACAGATAATTAAGGCTCGCCAAAAATAATATGACAAACACCCAACAGTAATCAATAAACAACTTTGAATACGGATAACGATACGTATAGGTTGTTTCGTTATCCGCAACCACCGTTTTAGAGTGATTAAAATTGAGATAGGGATAACCAGGGTATGTCACAATTAAATTATTAATATCATTTACTTTTTCATAGCTAATCTCTAAACCATTGGTTAGATAGTCTCCAATATTAACGTTCGATACATAGTCCCCAATGATTTCCCCTCTTTCATATACAGGAGCGACAATCGAAATGACTTCTTCATTAGTTCTAACATCGGTATGAGGAGGCGATATAATCACTCTATCTGCTAATTGATGTTCTTTGACCTTTGTGGAGCACAACTCTTCACCACTACAAATATCTGACGATGGAAAGTTTTCTATAGGTGTTAGTTTCTCTAACTTATCCGGGAAAATGTACTTGAGTCCAGAATATGAACGATAGAAGTAAACAAAATTATTACTGTCATCTCCTAGGCTTCTGTAGTACGAGATTTTATGCATAATATTTCTAACTATAACTTCAGAACGATTGAGTTCAGGGTCACTCAATGTAAAAATACTATTACTAAAGTTGGTCTCATCAACACTAACCATGTCATAGAGTCCTTTACCTGATGTGTGGTAAATTTGAGATTCAGTGAACAAGCTAAACAGGATTATATTTTCTTTGTGTTTATCTAACTTCAATGTGCTCAAGTCGAACATTTTGATATCGTTGTTAATCGTAGAAGCACCAAAAGTCACTATTAGTAATAGAAAGAGCGATGATGAAAAAATTAATGAAATCGTCGCCATTTTAAATTTTGGCATCAACTTGATGATTCGTTTGGTCGTCATAATTCAATCACTCTCGACAACTCGACAATACTGTCAACGCTGTACTTGATAAGCATCCTTCTTTTATAAGTACTGATTGTTTTCTCACTGATAGAGAGAAACTCGGCTGCATCTTTGTTAGTCATCCCCTTCAACAATAACTTTGCAACTGTCGCTTCACGAGCAGAGAGCTTAAGAGCTAATTTGGCCTTCTGTGGGTCTTTAACCTCTTTAAAAAACGAGTAACCTTTTGCAATAGCTTCAATCGCGTCTTTGAGCACGCTGTAATGCTCAGACTTGCACACAAAACCATGAGCCCCTACTTTGAACGCCATTTCACTGTAGTAAGCACTGGTTTCGGCAGAATAGAACACCACCCTCCCTTTGAAACCGTGCGATCTAATACGGCGATAAAAATCGAAGCCATCGCAATCATTCAGATTCACATCAAGGATCAGTAAGTCGATGTTTGATTTACGAACAAAATCATTGGCAGTTTTCAAATCTGAAGCCACGTTGACTTGAGCAATGTGGGGGGAAGATTCAACAAGTGATTTGATCGCAACACAAACCAGAGGGTGATCATCAAAGATTAAACAGTTCATTTAATATCTATATCTATATTTTTGACAAGTTCTAACGGCAATGGCTTTGACACGAAATATCCCTGACACACTTCCACACCGTATTCCTTTAGCAAAGACCAAGTTTCGTGGTCTTCCACCCCTTCAGCGACAAGCTTAATGCCAAGGTTTTTCGCTAAGCCACATATTGATAAAACGATATTCTTCTTTTTTTGATCACCTTTAATTTCAAAAACAAACGAACGGTCAATTTTCATTTCGTTGAACGGCAGTTGAGCCAATTTTTCCAAGGTCGAATTACCCGTCCCAAAATCATCAATCGATACGGTCACGTCATTCACCCTCAGCTTAGTGAGGTTCTTGTACAAAGAGACGCTGTTACGGTAGGTGTCACGCTCGGTGATCTCGATAATGAATGCCGAAGGGCTCACCTTTCGCTCTAGGCATCGAGCAATAAAGGTTTGAGCAAAGTCGCTGTCTTCTAAATTGAACTGATCAACATTAATGGCGATTTTCTTGTCCAGATTTCGAATTTTAATGTCATCTAGCGCGTTGTCTAAAACGGTATCAAACAGCTCTGCTGACAACTTACATCGAGTCACAATAGGCAAGAACACGTCTGGGGTTAGCACACCGTATTCAGGGTGCACCCATCGCGCCAGCGCTTCATAACCCGACAAATGTTCCGTGACAAAGTCAACTTTAGGCTGGTAGTAGTTCTGTATTTGCCCTGTTGCTAATGCAACCAGAAACTCTTCGTCAGTTACCTCAATCTTCTTTCTCGCAGGAAAAGCTGTGGTGGCTGACTTGAGTCTCATCGCTAGCACATCTTCAATCGACTTTTGGGTATATGGCTTTTCAATGATGTCCAACACATCGAATGGGAAACCTTCACACATCGCGCGAATAGCCGAGATCACCGTCAGTTCGACAGAGCTGATTAACACCACGTTGCCTTGGTAATTCGCCTCGTCCAACATAAACATCATGTCTATCCCGTCATGCACCGGCATCTGGATATCACAAAAGATAATGTCGTACTTCTTGTCAGCCACGCTCTGACAAGCGTCTAATGCATTATCAAAAACGGTAACCTTGCTACCGAGCTTAGTTAACAGTTGCTTGAGTAAGATCAGATGAATGGGATGATCATCAACAATCATGATTTCGAGATTAGTATTCATTGGCTTTTAACCACGCTTTTGTAAGTTCAATTTCTGACTCAATGGCCCTAGCTAGCTTCTCTAATTTTTCTGTATTCGCTTTCGCTTCACAGCACTCAACGTCTTGACACAACGCGGCAATTTCATTTGCACCGACTGCGTTTAACGCTCCTTTTATTCGATGAAGCGTTCGGTTGATGGTTGGCGAATTGATGTCAATATTCGCTACGTCTTCGCTCATGGTATTAATGAACACATTGGCAACCGCAATCGCATCATCTTTGTCGAATCGCTCTAACCAACTTGGCGCATGGCTCGAAGGCGTTGCATGTTTCTCTAAAATATCCAACAACTTGGAAACACTGTATGGCTTGTAAAGAATGTCATCGATCGCGATATCTTTGGTCTTGTCACGAGCAACTCGTGTGTCTTCCGCGGTGATACCAATCACAACAATATCTTTGAACTGGTCACTGCTCTTAATCTTGCTAGCGAGCTCATAGCCATCCATTTCGGGCATGTGGAAATCAGTAAGCAGTAATTTAATCGGGTTCTGATTAATGTATTCCCACGCTTGAAGACCGTTATCCACAAACACAGGTTTGATGCCGATCTCATTCATTTGTAGCGTCATGACACTTTGATTGATTGGGTTATCTTCTGCGATGAGTACATCGCCATGTTTCCATTCTCTGACCGCTTTCGGGGTTGGTACATTGATGGAGTGCTCATCTGATTTCACTAACAAATTCAACAAACTGTCTGGGTATTTCAATTGTTGATGTTCAATTGTGACCAGATCATTCACACCTCGGCGAAAGGTCATATCAACATGGTTAGATTGAGAGCTACGGGTGATGCTCAGATCCGGCGTATCCTCGGATTCCGTCAACCTCCACTCGTGGCACCAACCTTTCAAATTATCTGGTAGGTCGCGTGAGTAAGTCAGGTCTCGAATATCATAATCTGCACTGCCTTCATTTTCGTTTACGACAAACGGAATAGACACGTTAATCGTGGTACCGCGACTCAGTTCAGACTCAATATGAAGCTCACCACCCATGCATTGCAGGAGTTGGTCAACAATGCTTAACCCTAGCCCCGTGCCACCGAACTGTCGGGTAATGGTGTCATCAGCCTGCACGAAGGGTTTCAGCACTTGTTGTTGTTGCATGGATGTCATGCCAATGCCCGTGTCCGTTAACTCGACAATTAACTGATCATCGACAGCTGCAACCACAACACTGATCTCACCTTCAGAGGTGAACTTCACTGCATTCGATAGCAAGTTTGTAAGTATTTGAGAAACACGAATGCCATCAACCATCACCCAACGAAAAGCAAAGGGGTGAATCTCAACACTGTACTGTAGGTTCTTACTTTTCGAAATCGGTTCAAAGGTTCTGAAAACGTCACAAAGAAGAGGCAACAGTTCTACTTTTTCGGCCTTAACAGACAACACGCCTGATTCAATCTTCGACAAATCAAGTACGCCATCCACCAGCTTATTTAAGTGGTCGAGAGATCGAATGGCTTGGTCGACCAAATGACTGTCTTTGTCGTTACCCGCGTTGATCTTGATGATGTCTAGTAATCCATGCACTGCAGATAAAGGAGTGCGTAGCTCGTGACTCATGGTTGTCAGTAGGCTCTCTCTTGCTTCAACTGCAAGTTTGGCCTCTTTCTCAGCCTTGATTAATGCGTTCTCACGCTTCTTCTGCGCAGAAATATCGAGCAGAGAAGTCAGAATAAAACGCTTGTCGCTACTCGACGAAGCAATTGTTTTGCTTTCTCTGTGAACATGGGAGATACCCAAAAGGCAATCTTTCGTTAAATGAGTATCGTTGAGGCTATCGCCGTCAAGAATGGCTTTGATCTCAATCTGATTGCCGACTAACGAAGCTCCGGTCGCTTGAGACTTCATAGTACAAAACTGACACTCATTCGATTGGAATTTTGGACAATTGCTTAACAATATCTCGTTTTTATCGTTATGAATAAAGACGATATTGTTTATCTCTTGAATGATCTCAGAGAGCCAAATTTTCTCTTTTTCTTCATTGCCTGCGTTCAACTCAGCAAGCCTGACTTTGTAACGCAGATTCACCAATAGTAGATAGCCAAGGTATGAAAGGGTCACAAACACCACAGACACCAAAGCCGCAAACTTATTCACATTGCTGCTGTCGTAACCGTAAACCAAATCGAATTTACGATAGTTACGGCGCAGCTTTTCTATCTCTTCAACGCTCACGGTATCAATGATGCTATTCAATACATTCTTCAACTCGACATTTTTCTTTGATACAGCAAAGGCAATTGAATAAGTGATGCCTTCATCTTGATCAAATGTGAGCCCTTCAGACGAGTCATTTAGAATCATTGAGTATGTAATATCATTCGGTACATACGCGGCTGATATCTCACCACTTCTCAAATCATCAAGGATCTTTTTCATATCTCGATAGCGTGTGAGATTTCGGTCTTCACGCTCACCGACGTTAATGATCCCTTGTTTGCTTACACTAAGAAGAATGCCTTTCTTATCTGTCTGCAGCGTATTGTTGGCTTCGTTGTGTGTCACTTTGGTAAAACTAGCACGCATAAATGGTTTGGTGATTAACCATTGTGCAGCCTTAGTTTTAGTCCTATCACGATATAACACAGGAACAATATCTGCGTTATAAGAGGTGTAACTGGATTCTAAGTTCAACTCAGGCACTACATAATCAAAACCTAGCCCTGTACGTGCAGAAACCAGCGCAAGATACTCCACCAGCATGCCATCGAGTTGTTGTTTTTCGTTTTCAAACAGAAATGGATACGCCTCACCACTCGAACTATAGGTGATCACACCTTTACCGTTTTGGTGTGCTTTATATTGGGAGATAAGCTTGTCGCTAACATGATAAGGGTTCTTTGAGGCCACTGAGCGAATGCCACGCCCTTCAACTTCCCACAAGAGGATTGAATCGATGTCTTTAATCAGTTCTGAGTTGTCTTTGCTCGAAATAAAGCGGATTTTCTCTTCAGGTAACCAAACAGGTACATCAACGGCCCCTCTCATCACATCTTTATGATCGAGATATTCGTTAATTGAAACATAAGTAGTGACCAAAGCATCAGCTTTGCCCTGTAATACCGCATCGAATGCATCATCACGGGACTTAGCTCTGTAGATTTTATGAGCACCACGTTTCTCTACAAGTTGGCAATACACACTTTTGTCTATGCACGCCCATGTAAGTTGGTCTTGGATTTGATTCTTCAGGTACACGTCTCTGTACCAAACGGCCAGAGTAGTCGAGAAGATTGGTTCTGAGAATGAGAAATTCTTTTCTCTTTCAGCTGTTTTACTAAACCCTAATGCGCCATCTATTTTGTTCTTTTCGACATCATCAAGCAGTTCAGGGATATTTCCATAATGCTTAATTTCCAATTTTAGATTTAGGAAATGACTTATATTTGATAAGTAATCTAAGCTGATACCATAAATAGCCTCAAATTTTCCACCTTGATCATAATTGTTATTTGCGAGCACGCCAACAACGATTTTGTCGTCCCTTTCTTCAGATGCGACAGTGGTCTCTGGAATGATGAAACAAACCAAAGTAATGATAATAAAAGCAATAGTATTTCTATAGTTCAACATGTAACGTTCCTACAAAACAGGCTTGCCATCCTAATCCTGGGAGTTTAACTGTCAAATTAAGCAACAAACCACATATGACAGTAAGTTACTGTTATTTAAAAGTTAATAAGAATAAGTAGGAAAATTCTCATAGCTCTTTCCGTAAAGGACTACGAATTAAAAATCGGGGGACTTGATGTGGAACAAAATGTTTAAACTGGTTCTTTAGTTTAATTCATATTATTTATGGAACTAAAAGATATTATGAATACTTCATTGATTACAACGCTCTAGGTCACTATTGAAAGATCAGTGAGCTCGCCCCTTTGTGAAACGATACGTTTTGCGCTTACTTTTTAAGTTCGGCGTTACTTGCAATACCACTTAGTTTCCACATTAGATATACGCACACAGTCCCACACTTTCAATCAGAGACACTGCCCTCCTCAATACAAACTAACATTGTGTTTGCTAAGTTAGATGAATCTGTAGATATTAACCGCATCGCGCGAGAGTTAGGTGAACAAGGTATTACGATGTCGCCGGGTAATCCAGTACGTTTTGTTACCCATAGAGATATCAGTTCAGAAGACATCGTTACTTTCCTAACAAAGCTAGAGAATGCGCTTTAACTCTTGACGAGATTAGCCTCTATAGCAATTGAGATTTGAGCTTCCCCTATGGGAAGCTTTATTTTTGAACAAAATTATTAGCCGATTCCACTGCCAAAATAACCTTCGACACCTACTAGTTTTCTCATAAACACACTTGATTGACTGGAACAGAACGCGATCTCTTTTTGGCCTATGAGAATACCCTCTAATAATTATTCTAGCATTTAAACATTAAATTATTGTTTAAGCTGGAGTTACATTAATGGCTTATCAGCGCTGTATTGTCACTAAAGGAAAATGACTTAGTCATAATAGATTCAAGTTTTTAATCACCACACATACGATAATTAAAACTAGAACAAATGAATTCTAATAGATTCTTGTAAAGAACTAATTTCAATAAAGAAATAGTAGATAGTCGCTCTCCATTATTAAAGTTCAGAATCGATACAATCAACTTGTAAATTAAATAATCAAATTAGTGTTTTCGTTAATAATGCTGTCACATTCATGATGACAGTAACCCATCAAAAACCCCAAAACACCCGTGTAGACCATAGTCCTATTTTAATCAATTAAATAAAAAATCTCCGCCAATATTAGTATTGAGTAAAAACAACCTATCTAATTGAATATTAAATTATTCTCTAATAATTTCGCTTCTACCTCTCAGGTTAAAATCATACTAAAACTCATACTTCTCCTAAATAATAAACTTTTTTTACTACTTCACCATTTTTTAAAGCACTTATAGTTTTGAAAGTTAAGCAACAAGTTACATTCAATCAGTGAGAGGTGGAATTATGGTTAGAGTATTTCGGATTCTTCATAACTTCATCGTCTCCGTGTTAATTTTTAGTATGTCACTTTCATTCTATGCTAGCGCTAACAACTTAACGTTAGGAATTAGTGGTCAGATCAAAGATCGATGCGAAATAAACTTTTTCTCTGGCAACATTATGAAGTTTACCGAACATCTCGATGAGCAATCGTTGCCTTTTAATGTGTATTGCAACCGCCCGTTGGGTATAACGATTAACTCAAAATACGGAGGCTTAAAATATCAACACCAAGGGGTTGATATTATTGAGAGTTACAATTTGTCATTACAAATAGACGAAATTCGTCTTTATGAAAGTAGGCACAGCAGCCAACTTACTTCACCCGTAATGATAAACAGTTCTGGTGTTATTCCTTTCGCTCAACATGGGAGCCTTAGGGTAGCACTCGAAAATAGCTTGCGTTTCGCAGGTTATTATCAAGACGTTATCGAGATCGAAGTTTACCCTTCGATTCATAGCGTGACAAAGTGAAAACTCTGCAATGTATATGCAGAACAACAAACGCTCAGCAGTATTCGAGCCAATCATTTAAGATAAAGGAATTTCTAATGAAAAAGCTAACACTCTACGCAGCAACAGTCACTGCTAT
The DNA here is from genome assembly GCF_021728315.1 of Vibrio sp. L5-1. NCBI lineage: Bacteria > Pseudomonadati > Pseudomonadota > Gammaproteobacteria > Vibrionales > Vibrionaceae > Vibrio > Vibrio sp. L5-1. Next base: position 352,855 of record NZ_JAKKCQ010000001.1, read on the forward strand.
TTTTGGTGCTCAAGTCCAAGCCGCTCCTGGTGATGTCCAGTTAGTTGGTTTTGTTTCACCTGTATGTGAAGTTACTGGTCTTTCAACGCAACTGATGGACTTCGGTAACGTATCTCAAATTCAAAACCTTTCTGTTAGTGGTCTTAACATGAAGTGTAATGACGTCGATGGTGCAACTGTGACACTGACAAGTGCTGAAGGTGGTCTAGAGTCAGACGATAGCGAAGACTACGCTCTTACATACGATGCAACATTCAACCCTTCAGGTTTAGCTCCTTTTACGCTTAATGCACCAGGGGGCCCAGGTCAAAATGACGTTTCAGTCAGTAATTCTTATGGTGGTTCCGGAGTATTGGCTACTGGTGTTGCCGCATCTATTGATATTGTGACAACAGAAACCTCCCCATGGGCAGGTGGCTACTCAGATACATTAACCGTAAATATCACCTCAAATTAGAGGTTAATAAGTCGGGGGCTATTATTTGGCCTCCGGCTTAATCTTAACCTCAGTATTAAAACACCTTAACCTCAGTTGCATCACTGACTTTAGTTTAATTTGGAGCTCACCGCGATGTGTAAATGGATCATGCATAAATGGACTGTTCTCTTGTTATTGTCACTCACTTGTTTGTCAGCTCATGCGTTCAAAGTAGAGCCGATGTCTATGGAAATGACACCACTAGGAAAAAGAGCTCAAATGACGATGAGGGTTGAGAATTCGTCTACCGAACCACTCACGGTTGAATTGTCTCCAGTATTTATGACCATGAACGAATATGGGAAAGAGACCACGACGCCTGCAGATGACGAGTTATTAGTGATACCGGTGACCGCAATAATAGAACCTGGAAGATCACAATCCATTATGGTGCGGTATTTGGGCGATCCTTCCATCACAGAATCTAAAGCGTATCGCATTGCTGTTAAGCAAGTAAAAGTTCAAAGAGCGAGCAGTAATCAAGGGCAAGTAAGTCTTTTACTTCAGTTTAATACGCTTATCAACGTGCGACCTCAGAACACGGCTTCTCAGCTAGAAATTAAAAGTATCGAACAAAATGACAAAAAGAACAAATGGGTTCTTGAGGTACTTAACAGTGGTAATAGTTATGGTCGATTAACCAATACAACATGGAAAATATCTGATGGTAAAAATTCAACATATTTAAAAGGCGTAGAAATCGCTAAACGTATTCCGGGTACTTTAGTCCTACCCTACTCCACTCGCTTTTTCGAAATGCAGCCTCTTAAAAATTATGATGTGGACACCCTATCGATTGAAATAGAGCAGGATCAATAACAATGAGACGTTATATCTTGGTTGGGCTCATTTATTGCTTTCTGTGTGCACAAACGTTTGGCATAACATTGTTTCCAACCGTCATCGAGCTCAACACAGATCACCGGGCAACATCGCAATTGGTTGTAACTAACAATTCAACACAAGCTCTCCCACTTGAAGCTAACGTTCGTCGTTTGAACTTCTTATCTGATGGCACGTTCCAAACATCAGATCTATCGAGTGAAGAGATGTTTGTGTTTCCACCAGCCGCAATGTTGGCACCCGGTGCACGCCAAGTATTCCGTATACAGTGGTTGGGAAACCGATCACTCGAAACCTCCCAGAGTTACTTCGTTCGCTTCAGTACCGTGAATATTGGCCAGAACAACGCGAGAATAGACAAACCCATCGGTTTAACAACCGGTATCAATTTACAAGTTCACTACAATGCGTTGTTACACATTCACTCATCCTCTTTAGAACCTGACGTGAAATTGCGCATAGATGAGCAGGGCAAACTGACACTCACTAATTCTGGGTCGCGATTTACCTATACATCGTTACTTCATTTTGCGGGGCTCGAATCTCAGAGCCAAAAAGTACATGAGGCTTTAGGTGAGCAGTTTATTCCACCACGCTCCATTATTACTTTGCCTTCTTCTTTAAATTATTTACCAGTGGGCACTTACCATGGGCATGAAAACTGAAACCTATCCCAAGATATGGCAAGTTTTGTATGTCTTGGTATTAGTACTTTTTTATTGTGCTGCCTTAAGCCCTGCTGCTTGGGGTCAAGAAATGGTCTTGAACCCGACAGGACGAGATATTCAACTTACCTCTTTGTTAAGAATAAGTGACACCATACTTGGAGAAGCGGACATTATCATTACCGCAAACAACGAGATCTTGTTACCCAAGGAAAGTACGCTTTCTCTCCTTTCGTCCGTCGTAACTCAAGAAGGTATTGGGAAACTCAATGACACGACAAGCGATAAAATGCTGTCTCAGCACCATTTTGAGAGCGTAGGATTAGGTCTTAGTTTCGATTTTTCTTCATTAGAATGCATCGTGACAGTACCGCCTGAATTTAGCTTAACCCAGCAACTGTCTATGAATGGCGCAGATGATTTTTATAACTATGCTGAGCCAAGTTTGTTTAGTGGATACGTTAACTTTGCCCTTTCGGCTAATGAGAGCCAATATGTCGATCAGAATTCGTCAAGGCAGGATCTCTATCGCAGTCAGTTTGACTCAGCACTTAACATTGGTTTTCTAAACTTTGAGTATGAATCTTATTTAGAAAACAGCTCATCGCAAGATTCGCGATACGTAAGAGAAGGATCTCGTCTTAATATTGACTTTGCAGAACAAGGCACGCGACTTGTGCTCGGTGATATGTACAACAGTGGTCAATCTTTGCAGGACAGCACCGACATACTTGGTATTGGCTTAACTCGAGATTTCACGCTCATTCCAACCAGAAATGCACGACCACGAGCCAATCAATCATTCACACTTCAAAGAGCTTCAAATGTCGATGTCTATATAGATGGGATTGCAGTCCAGCGATTAACGCTAGGCGCTGGTAGCTATAACCTTAGTGACATACCTCTAGCGCAAGGTAGCAATGATATTGTACTCGTCATCACCGACCGCTCCGGGAATGAAGAACGCATCGAGTTTTCTATTGCGACCGGTAACGACTTGCTCAATAGCGGTGAGTTTGAATATAGCGTCATGTATGGAGCGCCTTCTGAATTACAGAATGGGCAAATAGAATATCTAACCGACGAACGTATTTTGCATGGTTATATCGATGTGGGTATTAACCCTTGGTTAACGTTAGGTACCAACTTCCAAACCCGTGAAGATCTTTACCAATATGGAGCCACCGCTTTACTCGCTTCTACATGGGGCGTCACTGAACTCAATGCTTCGCGTAGCGACCACCCTACATTTGGAACTGGCGACGCTTACAAATTTGCGTTCGATGCGGAATTTTCTAATACGAACACACTGTCCCCACAACTGAGTGTAAGTTATGAATATCTGACCAACAATTTTACTGGGGTCTCAGGGTTTGATGCTTCCGATACCGATATCAATCTAACCACCCATTATGTATCTGCATTCAGCTCTATTTACCTTGGTCAGTCTTTACGTGCCGCCATGACCCTCAATTATCGCTCAGGGGTAGACAAAGAGAACGATTATTGGTTGATTAGCCCGAGTTTATCGGACGGACTGTTTGATACTCCCGCCACCTGGAGTGCACGCGTTAACTATCGGCATAACGCAACCGAAGACGATGATATCAGCACGACTGTCACCATAAGCTGGCCCCTTAGTCGACAAACTCGTGTAGTCGGTCGTTACACCACTGAGCTTAATGAAGCCGCCTTAGATTACAGCTATCAGAATAATATTGGTAATACTGGGGGGATGTCGGCGTTTGCGAGTGTCATTACTAACGAAGAAACGGATGCCGATATGGATGCTGGGATTAACTACACGGCTAACCGTTATGAATTAAACGCGACCCACGCTTCGCGGCTTGAAGACATTAATGGTGAAACACGAAATCACAGTACTGATGTGACTATAAGTAGTGCCCTTGCTTTTGCAGGTTCATCTGTGACGATCGGCAGACCGGTGCGCGAAGCATTTGCTATTGTTAGCAAGCACGAAAGCCTCGCAAAAAATGATGTGGCTGTCGACCCAACAAGAGATGGTGAGTACGCACGCGTTTACCTTAAAGGAGATGCAAGTGCCATGGTTCCTGACCTTGTTGCTTATAATGGCCAAGTAGTCGGTTACGAGGTCGATAACTTGCCACCAGGGTATGACTTAGGTGATGGTGCTTTTTGGATTAAGCCTGGTTATAAACGGGGATTCCAGCTACAGATCGGATCGGATGCTGTATTAACTGTTATTGGCAAGCTATTCGATCGTCAAAGTAACAACCCTATTTCACTTGTCGCTGGTGTCGCACATTACCTTGGTGAGGCAAAACAGTTGCCGATTGACTTCTTTACCAATCGTAACGGCATATTCGCAATCTCTGGATTAAAGCCGGGGAAATATCAATTGGTACTCGACACCAAAGAACAAGAATCAGTCATCATTACCCTCAGTGAACGCAGTGACAACTTGATAAGACTAGGAGATGTTTATGTGGAATAAACAAGTTCTTTGGGGATCCTTGTTCCTCATCGCCATAAACCATGTACCTTCGGCATTGGCGTGTGAAGCCAGTGCCTTGGCTATTCAACCCGTCTCATCGAAATCACAATATGATGTTTTCAGCGCAGGAACGTTCGCAACAATAAACACTTATCGTATAGATGCGATCATAATTGGCGAACCCTGCAAATTAGACTTAATTTTACAACTTAACGATACCAGTCGATCGTTAAAAGGGGTAAACCAAGCAAAACTCGGCTTTGAATGGAGTGGGCAGATTGGTATGTCAGTGGCTAATCAATGGCACTTATCATTAACCGAAAACCAACCTTCGGCAACGATACAAATGCGTTTCCCAAGTAAACAATGGTTAGCGTCAGGAACCTATCGAGGGTTATTGGAAGTCTCGCCGTCTTATACCTCAGATAGTAAACAAATAGAAATTAGCCCTAGTTCACTCCCGGTATCTGTTAACGTTCCGCCTGCTGCAAAAATTCATTTTTATGGATTGACCCAACAACATTATGACCTTGATCTAGGGACTTTATATTCCAACAAGGTTATCCGTTCCGCACCTAACCTATGGGTTCAAAGCAACACAGCTTATACCATCGTATTGGAATCATCCCATCAAGGAATGCTACGTCATGAGTCTAATGAGGCAAAATGGGACATTCCATACGAACTTTCCCTCGAAAACGACAGAGTAAACCTTGAACAACTTGACGCAAGAATTCAACGTCTTTCCGCTACGATTGGTCAGCCTATTCCTTTGAGTTTTGTCATCGGTGAGACAGAAAACAAACCAGGAGGACAATATGACGATACATTACAAATTTCTATCGAACCCCAACTTTCACAACAACCATAATTATGTAATTATATAAAAAGTGAGATATGCAACTCAATTATATAAAATCTATCATCATACAATCAAACGTGATTTTTCAGTTTCGGAGTAAATTATGTATGAAAATAAAAATAATTTAAAGCACATACTCCTGGTAGGTGACAACGGTATTAACAACCAGTTTATTCAACGAGAAATAGGGAAATACAGTGATTTTTCTTTTAGCAGAGAATGTATTTTAAGCATTGAGCGCTCTCGTAATCATAAAACGTTCGATGTCGTTCTCATTAGCTACTTACTCTTGGAAAATATCGAAGATATCAACATCATCTTATCAAAAATAGAGTCCAGTAAATGGGTAGTCTATGACGTTCCCTCAGATATTACCGGACAGAGTATTACCGTAATGCAGCTATTCAACCTGTTTAATATAAAGGGGATGATTTATCAAGATGCTCCTATTGAACACCTTACACGTTGTTTAAAAACAGTATGTGATGACGATCTATGGCTACCTAGAAAGTTAATGTCACATATTTTATCCAATGCGTGCTCTTATACTTTCAAGTCTCAGGTAATACTGTCTAATCTGACGAAAAGAGAGACTCAGATATTTAAACGAGTTGTCAGAGGAGATTCAAATCTAGAGATATCAAGCGAACTATTTATTTCAGAAAGTACGGTAAAAACGCACGTATACAATATATACAAAAAAATAAATGTCACTAATAGGAAAGAAGCGATAAGAAAAGCACATTTTATCAATAGTTTAGAGACTATTATACAACCAGACATATAGTTGAAATTATGAGCATAAATATAAAAATTCCGATTGCAGTTCTTTTTCAAACAGACGTATTAGAATTTAAGCCCTTGAAAGGTGACCTGATATTATTCAGTTCCTCATAGAATCACTGTCAGGCTAATAAACGAAGTTTAAATCGAATCATCTGTGGTTTAATCACACTTAAAAAAGTAGAAAAACATCCCGCCCTCTAAAATACGAGTCGAACTTGTTAACTCATGGAAACACCACTTCTGCAGTCCCTCTACTTACCTAACAGAGCAAAAAGTACGCTTTAACTGTTAACACCTATAGCACCTATAGCACCTATAGCACCTATAGCACCTATAGCACCTATAGCAATTCAGACTTGAGCTTCCCCTTAGGGTAAGCCTTATTGTTATGTTTTTAACTGGAGTAAAACATGACTTATCAATCCTTCGCTTTACTATTACTCACTCTTTCCCCTAGCCTTCATGCCTCTGATTTTGGCGATCCTGAACTGGGTAAAATGAAATCACCAAGTTGCGTTTTCTGTCATAACCCCACGGGTGAAACAAGTAACACTGATTACCCCAAACTTTCGGGTCAAAATTCAACTTACCTCTATAACACGATGAAAGCATACCAAAGCGGAAATAGACAAGGCGACTACGCAGAAATGATGCGAGTTCAGCTCAGTAAGCTCGATGATCAAGACTTGAGAGATATAGCGGATTTTTATTCATCTCAAGATAATGGTTCCAGAACTCATGTATTAGATGGAAATTAGTAAAAAGTCCCAATATTCAATTGGGACTTACTCCCTAAGGGATGAATTAAGAAGCTCCATTATCCATAAATTCTTTCTCCGTCAGGTATGCTTCAACAATCTTCTCAGCAGATAGGTCGATGTCTTCAGTCGAAGTATGGCAGCTCAGAACAGAGAACAGCATCGTCTTCAAACCTTTGTAACCCGAAGTTGATGGATATAATGTTCCCTCTTCCTGTAAACGGTGAACTACTCGATCTGTTAGTTCATTGCGGTAAGTGTCATCGCCTTCACCAAATTGTGCTGAGAAACGATTAGAAATAACATCATTCAAAATCGTAATACCTTGCACGGATGAAAGCTTATTCGCCATACGCTGAGCTAACTCAGTACAACGATCAATGTGTTCAACAATCCCTTCTTTGCCTAATGATTTGAATGCTGCATACACAGGAACGCCACGTGCTCTTCTTGATGCAGAAATACCAAAATTAATCGCATTTCGATCTGGTTTTTCCATTGCATCATTAAGGTAGTCACCCATGTTACTACCGCCCATCGCTTTAGATAGTGCCGCTGCATCTTTTACGATGATCATTCCACTGTCATACGGCATGTTGAACCATTTATGCCCGTCAGTATCAATAGAATCTGCGCGTTCAATACCTGCTAATAAATACTTTTGTTTATCACTTGCGGCAGCCCATAAACCAATTGCACCATCTACGTGAAGCCACGCGTTGCCGTGGTTCTCGACAGCATCAGCCAATTCATTAAATGGGTCGAAAGCACCGGAATCAATACAGCCAGCTTGAGCGCAAACAAGCGTTGGGCCTTCTAAGCCTGAAATAATTTCTTTTAAGTTATCAGGGATAATACGTAAGTTATCGTCAGTTGGTACTTTGACAATCGTTTTAAGACCAATGCCAATCATGGATAGCGCGCGCTTGATCGTTGAATGAATTTGATCACTGACAACAACGTTAATACGAGGAGCTCCAAACAAGCCTTTTGTCACCACATCCCAACCAGCGCGTTCAAGCAGTGTATTGCGGGCAGTAATCAAACCGGTGTAAATCGCTTCTTGAGCACCAGAAGTGAAACCTACCGCCGTACCTTTATTTAAACCTAGTAGCTCAACCATCCACTCAGCAGCTGTTTCTTCAACAACAGACATAGCAGGGCTAGAAACGTAATAAGGCACATTTTGGTCCCAAGCACTCACGAGCCAATCGGCTGCTAGTGAAGCGGGAAATGAACTGCCAATCGCGTACCCAAAGAAACGTGCACCACCAGATGCCATTAAACCAGCATCGACATTCTTTACCATGTCATTAATCACTTGTGATGGGTCTGTTGGTCGCAATGGTAAATCCCCGCCGATAGCTTCACGTAACGCTTGTGAGGTTGTACCTTTGTCTACCGGTCTATCTGCTAAAGATTCTAGGTAAGAGACTGCATGTTTGAGAGAGCTTTCAAGTGGTAAGCGATATTCATTAAAACGGTGTGACATGATGATTCCTCTATTTGTTGTCTACCCAATCATGTTATTGGATCAGAGCGTTTAGGAATTGTCATATCGCGCCACGGGAATGCGATTTAATAAAGTTCATATATCCAGCACAAAAACGAGAAACCAAAGACGAACTTTTCTAATCAATGTATAGAGTTTTGAGTCAATCATATAATTACCCCTCACTGACAGAAAACTATAACCCTTGATGTTGGCTGCGGAACTGTGAAGGAGTAAACCCTGTTTTGCGTTTAAAGAAACGAGTGAAGTTAGCAGATTCACCATACCCAATATTGGTTGCTATTGACGTTATTGAGTCGTCCGAGTACTTCAGCCGAACCTGAACTTCATTTAGAATAAGATCATCCAATACTTCGCGATAAGTTACACTTGCGCCGAATAAGCGCCTCTGGATAGTCCTAGGACTCATTCCCAGTATGTTCGCAGCCGTTGATATGGGTAACTTTCCCATCGACAAATATGGTTGCAAGGCATGTTTGAATGAGCACAAAAAATCACTAGGTATACCTTCTCGATCTATGACCTCTCTTCCTGAATTTTTTATTAAGTTAACTTTTTGACTCAAAATTTCGTCATTTAGACGAATACCTGTGACTGAGCGGAGTGTAAAAAACTGAACATGTGCTAACTGTGAGCATTCAAAAAAGCACTCCGTATGTGGGCTGACAATTGTCACATACTTTTCTTTGCTGTTGTGTTTTGTCAAAGCTGTTATCAACTCATCCAGGAAAATGAACGAGAATATTTCCGCGTACTTAAACCAGTCTTGTGTCGCACCCTCTTTTTCGCGAACTAACCAGTAACAATCATTATGGAGCTTTAACGATATTTTGACTCCGCTTGAGTAATGTCGAATGATTTCACAGAATTCTTCTAGCGCTTCTTTTACAGTGCCCTCCCTTGCTTTTACCAACTGAGCAATCACGCCCGGTATATAGGTGTTCTTACACATTAACCAAACACGAGTCACAAATGTGTCCAACGAAACACTTTCACCAAACATTCTGATTATGTTGAGTAAAACAGTCTCAGGTATAAACGGGAATTCACATCTTTGTATGTCAACCGGTGCTTTAACACCAGTAATCAAAGAATAAACATTAATATCTCTTTCACTAAAGAGTTCAGCCAGGTCATGAACACAATCTGTGCGAACAAGTGGTACTCCTCTATTCGGTAACGCCATACGTTAGGACCTTCTTTATAATTAGATGTTTCTCGTTTGATATGTTGACAGTCGTGCCTAAGAATTAGAAAACCCCTTACTTGGCAAATCAAATAAGGGGTTAGATTCATACTATTTAGTTATATTTAATATAAAGCACCTTTCGTAGGCTATTGCATCGACTCGTAGGCTATTGCATCGACTCTTATCCAGAGGGTCTCCTAAATAATCGCCACCTTCTGCAGCCCTTTTCATTAATAACGCTCGTGCACGTTCATCACTAAGTAGATCTCGGTACTTTTCATAGGTTTTCAGTTTGAGAATTTTATATTTCGAATTTTGGCTAGGGTCAGAAAAGTTATCGTAGCAGTAATTCATAGCACCTGAGTTTGCGCCAATCTTACTGGCATCTGTGATTGCATACGCGTTGGAAGTCAACACAATCATAGAGAATGCGAGAGTCTTTATCAGTTTCATATCCAGTACTCTTTAACGTTAGTCTTGTTTCAATTGCAGTTCTCGAACCTCTTAATTGGCTGCAATTGATGTTCAGAACCCATGTTAATCATTCATCTAACGTCATGCTTGCCATTTGGTGACACATCAAAAATAACCAATTTAATTAATACCGATTTGACTCTGCCTAGCATATGTTTCAATTTCATCACGAAAATAAAAAAATCAATGTCACGACATGGCCATTAAATCAAGATATTTGATCTTATTTTTATCTTAAAAATAGTTCACTCTCTCATTAATAACGTGATGGTTCATTGATGGGAGTAGTACACCTAACTCCCTACATATCAGAATCTTAAATTGAGAGCCTCACATGTCAGAAATAAAAAAAATCGACACTGAAATGCAAAAAAAGAAACCAATCAATAAAGTAAAAATAGCGACAAACAGTCTGTTGGCATTCACCATATTTTCTATTGGTATCGCTGTAGTTTCAGACAGGATTATTCCAACTACCGACAACGTTAGAGTTGAAGGCAACGTCATTTCCTTAAAACCACAAGTATCAGGTTTAATAGAACAAATTAATATTACAGCAAACACTAAAGTAGAGAAAAATGACGTGTTGCTCAAAATTGTCTCTACCGACTATGAGATAGCCGTTAAACAAGCAGAAGCAAAATTGAAGATAGCCGGGCAGCAAGTTGGGGCGCAAATGGCCAGTATTATTTCCGCTCAAGCACAACTCACGACATCGTTAGTTGCACAACAAAATGCTCGGCGTCAGGGTCAACGAGTATTAGCGATGGCAGACAAAGGGGTTGTATCAAAGTCAGATGCAGATACAACACGTGCCACGATTGATAAAGCTAATGCTGAGGTCATGAATGCTCGCGCTAATCTAGAAAAAGCTAAAGCTCAAGTGGGTTCAGAGGGAGAGGAAAATGCACAAATACAATCAGCACTACTTGAATTACAAAAAGCCCAATTAGACTTATCGCGCACAACCCTATCAGCGCCTTCAGATGGTGCGGTAACCAACTTGAATTTATCAGAAGGTTCATACGCTTCTTCAGGCTCTCCATTAGTCACCTTCGTCGAAAGCGACAATTTATGGCTTGAAGCTTATTTTCGAGAGAATAGTCTCGGTAACATAAAGCCAGGCGATGATGTTGAAATCGCATTAGATCTTGCTCCAGGCACTACGTTCAAAGGCACAGTTTCTTCAATTGACCTGGGAGTCACATGGGGTAAAAACGAACAACTTGGCGACCTTGCGAGTGTACAAAACCAAAATGGATGGTTAAGAGACACACAACGTATTCCAGTTACGATCAAAATAAACGAACCATCAGCGATCCAATCAATGCGAATTGGAGGCCAAGCAGATGTCATCGTTTATACTGGCGAAAACACTCTATTCAACCTACTTGGAAAATTCTGGATTAACGTAGTGAGCTTGTTCTCTTATGTTCGATAAAATAGAACAAGCACAAGAGCGTAGGATTTTTCGCTACGTCACGACAGTCGGCTTGGCAACATTCCTTGCACTATGGTTTAACTGGCCATTAGCTTTTTGTACGCCACTTCTGACCGCAAAATTTATCACTGATAAACCTCAATTTCATATTCTCCATGTCAAACAGTTGGCCTATGCGCTTCTATCCACCGCTGTAATTGGATTCGTAGTATCAACGGGGCTACCTGAGTATAAAATTGCCTTTCTTTCTATACTCACACTCGGGATGCTTTGGGCATACTATTTATTTACCGACCCTAAATGGGTCATGTTCGCAACATTCTTAATGATCGAACTGATATTACTTCCATCTATAACTATAATCGATCAAGCATCCGCGCTGAATGTAGGAATCGGTTTTGCGTTTTCAGGCACTTTGGCCGTCGCTTTGTATGCCCTTTCACACGTTTATTTTCCCGAAGAAGAGAAGACGGACTTTGTTGGCTTTCCCGTATCTCCACTTACCAAAGAAATGCGATGGACAGCCGCTATACGCGCATGGGTGATTTCATTTCCACTCGTATGCTTTTACTTCTATTTTCAACTTTCACAGATACTGCTTACCGTTGCATTTGTAATGTTACTATCGTTAATGGCAAGCAGCGAAACGTCCGGTAAGACCGCGTTATTTTTCACAGTAAGTAACATCTTCGCAGGCCTGATTTCATTCGTCACTTTTCTCATCATATCTTTAGCACCTAATATGTATGTATATATGATGGTTGTACTCAGTGTCATTGCGCTTTTCGGAATAAAGATTTATACCGTTCCACAAAAGGCGCCTATATATATTACGGCCTTTACCGGATTCAATGTACTTATGGGAACATCAATAAGCAGCGGCGCGTTGGATGACAAGTTTTACGTTCGTATTTTCCAGCTATTTTTAGTCTTGCTATACATGGTATTTATGACCTATTTCTTAGAGTCACGAACTAGGAAATAACCCGTCAAAAATCAACTTTCAGTCGTTCGTACAATCTCATCCATTGTTACTAGGTGTTGTTAAATGGCAGGGAAACTCCTGCCATATCTAGTCATGTGACAGCCACAGCCCCTAGATAACACTGTAAAGACATTGCTTCAGGTACAACATAGCGCTTTACACGCCCTAGCGAACCCTTACAATGTGCAGCAAATATATTTATCAAGGTTTATCTCTATGTCTATTCAATGGTTTCCGGGTCACATGCATAAAGCCCGCAAAGAAATCGAAGAAGTTATCCCACAGGTTGATGTGATCATCGAAGTACTGGACGCTCGTATCCCGTTCAGTAGTGAAAACCCAATGATCTCTTCACTGCGCGGCGATAAGCCTTGTGTAAAAGTGTTGAACAAGCGCGATCTTGCCGATCCTGAGCTTACTGAACGTTGGATTGAACATTTCGAGAAAGAGCAAGGCGTTAAAGCGATTGCGATTACCACCAGCGTAAAAGAAGAAGTTAACCACGTCATGGAACTAGTTCGTAAACTAGCACCGCACCGTGAACAAATGGGTAAGAACATCCGAACGATGATTATGGGTATCCCGAACGTGGGTAAATCGACCATCATCAACTGCTTGGCTGGACGTACGATTGCGGTAACGGGTAACCAACCTGCGGTAACTCGTCGCCAACAACGTATCAACCTGCAAAACGGCGTGATCCTTTCAGACACTCCAGGGATCCTTTGGCCTAAAGTAGAAAATCCACACAGTGGTTTCCGTTTAGCCGCTACCGGCGCGGTGAAAGATACGGCAATGGAATACGATGAAGTGGCCTTCTACACAGTCGAGTACCTAGCGAAACAGTACCCTCACCTTCTACAAGAACGCTACCAAATTGAAGAGCTGCCAGAGTCTGACATCGAGTTGATGGAAGCGATTGGTCGTAAACGCGGTGCACTTCGTGCAGGTGGTCATATAGACATTCACAAGTGTTCGGAAATCCTACTTCACGAACTTCGCAACGGTACTTTAGGTAAAGTAACGCTAGAACTACCAGAGATGATTACCAAAGAATTGGTTGAAGTAGAAGAAGCAGCTGCGCTGAAAGCTGAGCAACAGATTAAGAAGAAAGAAGAGCGCCGTAAACGTTACTTGAAGAACAAGCGCTAATTGCTATTAGTTTTTGTTAATCTGCATTAGTTTCTGTTAACCACTCTTACACCAACCTCTAATATATTCACGCTCTATCGATAATAGGGCGTGAATATTGCGTTCTACCGTTTGTTGATCTAGCTAACATACTGACAAATCTATAGAAACGGTCATTTACAATCCCAAAGACTGTGACATACTACGCAAATTATTGTGTATCAATCTCGGTTAGTTTCTCAATGCGCTCTTATTCTGGGTTCAAGAATCAAAGATTTAAAACCTATTTCGATAATGAAATTTATTTGCCGTACATAAATTTCATCTACATTCCAATCTCAATATTCTGTGCTTTCATTGTTACCGACTACATCCACTTTGGTACAGAGTGCGTAACCCCTATCATTTTCCGAGTCATACTTTTTCTATTGATGATGGCCGTCGCCAGATACTGCATTACAAATAAACCCAACGTTTTAGAACTCGTAGAAAGTACCTTCCTTGTAATTAGCTCGCTTTTCTTGGTCTATGTAGGTCGACTCGCTATTGAGTTGAACAATTTCGATTACCAAGGTGGCATCATTCTCGTAATGATCTACATCGGAACCTTTTCAAGACTGTCTGCTAAATACAGCATCACTACTCTGTCGTTTATGTTTTTGGCTTATCTCATCGGCCTTGCTCCAATACTTTATGAGGCAGAGCCAAAGCATGAGATCGAAACAATTTCCGTTTATATTTCAGCTTACATCCTAATCTCAGCGGCCTGTATAAGGCGAGACTTAGAAGTACACAAACGTTTTGCTCAATCCGAACAACTGCGCAAACAAGCGATTCAACTTCGCAAGCAATCTAATATGTTTGAAGCCCTTTCTTATCAAGATGCGCTAACGGGTTGCTACAACCGCCTTTATCTTCATCAGGTGATCGAACCAAGCATAGACCGTCAGTTGTCCATTACATCGATCATGATAGATATTGATCATTTCAAATCGATTAACGACACCTACGGCCACCAAATGGGTGATATGGTGATCAAAGAGCTCGCCGATGAGATTCAAAAAAGGCTACCAACCAGCAGTAACTGCTTTCGATACGGCGGTGAAGAGTTTTTGGTGATGGTCCAAGGAGAAACTGAGGCTTCAATTGAATCGCTAGTTAACTCCCTATTAGAATCTCCTTCTCTCCTTCGGTTAGAAGTAACAATTTCAATCGGTGTGAAACATGCGTCACAGGCTCTCGGCTCTGTCGAACAACTTATCGACGATGCCGATCAAGCACTCTACATTTCGAAGAAGAGCGGTAGAAATAAGATCACATGGAGTGATTAATCACACAGTATTTCACGCGCGTTAGCGATTCATTATAACGACCATTAATCCAATCAAAAAAGCCCCGAACAATTGAATGCTCGGGGCTTTTGTCTTCTTTCTTCGGCTTTAAAGTGACTTCAGTAATTATAGTTACTTAAATAAGAAGCTACTAAGAATACACAACGCTCGCTGTTTTCTGTTCAAGTTCAACGGGAGAGCTCCAAGAAATCACTTTTTCATTCACTTGGCTGCCACATGGTGCGTTCCAAACTTGCTCTAGTTCTTCTTTGCCACCAATCGCCTGATAAAAAGCAATCGCTTGGTGGTTCTCAGACATCACCTCTAGGTAAAGCCCCGAATCAGAATAGTATTGCTGCAACCACTTTGACAATTCAGACAATAGACGCTTGCCAACACCACGACCGTGGTAATTATTGTCTACGTGTAACGCATCAATGAACGTGCCACGTTCAAAGTTGTGATTACCAAACGCGCAGACGAAACCAACCAGTAAACCGCCTTCTTCAAGCAATAAAACATGCTGGTTGAAAGGAGGATTAATCAAACGAGTCTGCCAAATAACAGATCTGTCCTCCAAAACATCATTTTCTAGGTAATCATCAGCAAGAATGCCACGGTAATATAGCTTCCAGCTATCCGCGTGTAATTGGGCAATCCGCTCATAATCTTTATATTCAGCTACCTTAATTTCCATTTATTAGCCCTTAGTACTTCCATTTATGACTTGCTACTACATTTCACACTACCTTTATACAATATTTAAGCAAAACATACTAATACACGTTTACACTTTCAATATTGACTTACACGTGTACGCTGATATTCTAGCGAACAGATGTAAGCTCAATGGAAATTTACTAATGAATAGTGCCGATAAACCATCAACAAAAAAGCCACCACTAATCTGGCTCAATATTTTTGTATTCTCTTTTAGCATGCTGCTTGCTGTTGTCGCGGCTCCCGTTTATGGCTACTTTTTTGGCTATGGTATGGAGCACTGGATATGGCTAGCGATCTGTTTTACGTTCTGTAACCTTTCTATCACGACGGGTTATCACCGTTTATGGTCACACAAAGCATTTGAAGCGCATTCAAGCCTAAGATTTCTATTTGCATTAGGTGGCGCATTTGCTCTACAAAACAGCGCGCTACACTGGTCTTCTGATCACCGTGTGCACCACAAGCATGTCGATAACAACGACAAAGACCCATACTCAGCAAAACGTGGCTTTTGGTATTCGCACATCGGCTGGATGATTCGTAATTAC
This sequence comes from Vibrio sp. L5-1, assembly GCF_021728315.1. Classification (NCBI taxonomy): domain Bacteria; kingdom Pseudomonadati; phylum Pseudomonadota; class Gammaproteobacteria; order Vibrionales; family Vibrionaceae; genus Vibrio; species Vibrio sp. L5-1. The sequence goes on from NZ_JAKKCQ010000001.1 coordinate 369,058, forward strand.
AACACTGCAATGTACACAGATTACGAAAATTGTCGCGACCTGAAGAAAGATAAAATTGTTATGTGGCAGCACAAGCACTACGTCTCATTGGCATTGCTTATGAACTTCGGTGTTCCAATCGTATTAGGTGTAATTTACGGTGACGTGCTTGGCATGTTGTTAATTGTGGGTGCAGTTCGTTTGGTCCTCAACCACCACACTACATTCTTCATTAATTCTCTTGCTCATATTTGGGGTAGCCAACCTTTTACCGACAAAAACACAGCGCGTGACAACGGTGTGCTAGCGGTACTCACTTTTGGCGAAGGCTACCACAACTTCCACCACATCTTTGAGAACGATTACCGTAACGGCATCTACTGGTGGCAATACGATCCAACAAAATGGTTGATTAAGAGTGCATCTTTAATGGGCTTAGCAAGCAAGCTTAAGAAAACGCCTCAAGCTCGCATCGAAAAAGCCGAAGCATCAATGTTATTAAAGCGCACGCAGCAAAAAATCATGCACCGTGCCGATAAGCAACAAATCGCGGAAAAGCTTCAACAAGAATTCGATGCACTTGTATCAAACATGAACGAATACTACGAAGTCAAAAAGCAGCTAATTGAAAGTAAACGCGAAGATGTTGTGAAAAAGTACGAACACTCAGTACTTAAGGTTCGTTACCAACAAATCAAAATGAATTTTGAACAGCAGAAGAAAAATTGGGCTATGACAGTAGAGCAATATGCTTAAAGTAAAGTAATACGCTTAACACCTCAATAACAACACTGTTTGATTCTTATTCAAATGCCCTTATCTTCCGGTAAGGGCATTTTTATTTCATAGATCTAATTAAATACATGAATTTTAAGTCTTTATTCTAATAACAGACACTAGTTCCAAATGTCACACTTTCACTGCAACAAGATGTCAACCTATAGAGCTTGCTGTGACAAATATCACTTACAGAACGATATCCATCCCATAACATGCGCGTCCCAAAATTCTTTCAGCAATTAGCGGACCCATTTTATGAAATTGTTAAAAACATCTATCGCTTTCGCCATCTCTTCTGCACTTTTAATTGGTTGCAGCAGCGACACTGATTACGTTCAACCTGAAGAAGTTAAGATCGCTACCTACAACTTGTCATTTGACCGGGCAACCTTTCAAGATCTCGTAACTGAAATGCAAATCGAACCTAACGCTCAAGCGACGTTAGTGTCCGATTATTTGGATAATACAATTAGCGCCGCTAACAAAGAAACGGCAGCAAAAGTTATTCAGATCCGCAACGTCGCAGCTGTGATTCAAAAGAATCGCCCTGACGTGCTTATGATGGCTGAATTTAACAATGACGGCACAGGTACTGATAAATCAGCGCTAGAAGGTTTTCAAAAGAACTATCTCTCTGTCGCTCAAAGTATTGAAGGTGCAGGTGGCGACGCAAACTTAGAGCCAATCTCATACCCATACTTTGAAAGCTACTCAACTAATACAGGTTTACTGAACGAATTTGGTTTTGATTTAGACAATGATGGTAACGCTGGAACACTGCCAGGAGATGCGTGGGGCTTCGGTTTGTACCATGGGCAATACGCATTTGCTCTGATGTCAAAATATGAAATCGACACAGCCAACACGCGTACATTCCAAGAATTTAAATGGAAAGATCTCGAAGGTGCTACTATTCCAACAATCACTGTTTGCGACGATCCTAGTAAGTTCCCAACAGGTATGGTTTGCGGCGATGAGTGGTACACGGCCGAAGAATGGGCAGAAGTTCGCTTATCTTCAAAGAACCACGTTGATGCACCAATCCTCATCCCAACCAAAGATGGCACAGAAACGGTTCACTTACTGATGTCACACCCTACTCCGCCCGCTTTTGATGTAGGTAAAAACATCGAACAAAACGCAGCAGAAGTCGACTTCTGGCACCAATACATTCAAAACAAATCGTTCTTCTACGATGACTCTGGAAAAATGGGCGGCCTAGAACAAGGCAAGCATTTTGTTATGATGGGTGACCAAAACCTCGATCCAGTTGATGGCGACGGCATTAGCTCTGTTATGCAGGACTTACACAACGATGCATTGGTTAACCAAGATGTAACCAATGGCTCATTGTATCCAACAAGTGATGGCGCAGCTGAGTATGCTGCTGATAAACCACTACACCATCCATTACCAAGTCGCATTACTTCAAATTTTGGATTGGCGGTCGACTACGCCCTACCATCAGCGACAATGAGCATCATTGATTCTGGAGTATACTGGCCTGCCACAAATGAAGATGGCAGGACTTTAATCTTTGATTCTCGAATCCCAGATTCTAATGGCGATAGTAAAGAAATTTCATCTGATCACCGTATGATTTGGATCAAAGCTGACTTCAATAAATAACCCATTCAATTGAGAGCCCAAAAGCCCTTAATTTGCTTTGAGGGCTTTTTATGAGCGTAACCTACTCGCCACTAGCTTTATGCTTTCAAACTTGAATTGTGGATGCCAAGAACCATAGTTATTGGATCCCAGAACTCTTTTTTCTATCTGAATTTGTACTTATATTACTTGCACTTATTGAGTGGAACACCGAGGAATAAAGAATGGGCAAGCTGACTATTATTGCAACAATCGTATCTAAAGAAGATAAGATTGAGTTAGTTAAATCAGAGATGATTAAATTGATCGATAAAACCCGTGTTGAAGATGGCTGTATTAACTACGATCTGCACCAAGACAACAGTAACCCAGCTCATTTTGTATTTCATGAGAACTGGGAGTCGGAAGTTCATCTAGAGAAACACTTAGCGAGCCAACACATTGCAGAGTATGTAGCTGCGACTGAAGGTTGTATTGAAACCTTCGTGCTTAATAAAATGACGCACATAGCCTAACCAGTCACTCAGTGCTGATTCAATAAAAAACCCTGCTCTAATCGCAGGGTTTGTCTTTTCTACAGGCTTATATCTGCTCATTCTAATCATGAAAAAACCCGCCAGAGTAGCGGGTATGGTCAATAATCATGACTGTCAAAGACAGATAGGTAACAACCATCAATCCAATATTGAGTACCACTTTACAATGGCACTCTGACATTTCTTTTGCTGATCGCTAGCACGGGGGCACTAGTTAAAAGCACGAGCCAAAATGCCATTCCCTTGATATTGGTAAACACTTGAATTACTACTTACAAAGACCGATTCTCCAGGCTTAAGAGAAACTGTACGACCTTCTGAGGTTACGGTCGCCTCTCCTTCCACACAGAACAAGATCTCCGCGCTACGTAGATACTGTGACTTGCTCTCATCAGTCGCAGATAAGATATCAAATCCAAAGTCATCCACAGGAATCGGATAGCTCATCTTGCCCTCTTTCAATACAGGCTTAAGGCGAATATCTTCTGGCTTAATCGGCTCAAAGATCGTGTTGTCGATAAGCTCAGGAACGTCTATGTATTTAGGTGTGAGACCGGCACGCAGCACATTGTCTGAGTTTGCCATGATCTCCAAGCCTGTGCCTTGAACATAAGCGTGAGGTGTTTCTGCGAACAGGAACATCGCTTCACCGGGCGCCAGTTCAACCGTGTTGAGCATCAATGGTGCAAACAAACCAATATCCCCCGGATAGTGCTGTTTGAATTCAATGCTGTATTGCAGAGCTTCACGCCCCATGACCGTTTTAGCTGGTCGCGCATGTGCAGCATAAAGCTCATTAAGCGCAGACACTTTGCGGTCACCTTCAAGAGACATAATTGCGCTAAAGAAAGACTTCAGAGAATCACTGTCGGCATTGGCTTTCAGTACATTAAGTTCAATCGCTAACGAAGGAATATCCGCTTCTTCGAACAAGGCAATAATATCGTCGATTGGACGGAAGCCATTCATCGCTTTGTAGAAGGTCAACGCATAAACCAGTTCAGGTTTGTGGTTTGGATCTTTGTAGTTACGATTTGACGCATTCAAAGGGATGCCGAGTGCATTCTCTCTCTCAAAACCTAATTCAGATTTACGCTTGTTCGGGTGTACCTGAATCGACAACGGTGTTTCGGCTGCCAACACTTTAAACAAGAACGGTAATTCACCAAAACGTGCCGCCGTGTACCCACCTAAAACATCGGTTTTGTTTTCATCAATCATGTGAGAAAGCGGCTCACCGGTATCGCCTACTTTTGAGCAACCATTTGGATGAGCACCCATCCAAATTTCTGCTTGAGGTTCTTGGTTTGGGTTCACAATACCAAACAGTTGGTTGATGGAGTATTTGCTTCCCCATGCATAGTTTTGAATAACATTGTCGAGTTTAAATAGAGACATAATTACTTCTCATTAAAAATCTGGCTGCCAAGCTTGAGCGTGGCGGCGATATTACGGGCAGTGCGAGTCAGATTTTGGCTCGCTTCTGATAAAACTTGGTCTAAGGACTGAGGTGAACGTACGGTTCCAAATAAGCTAGACATTGAGTCATAAAGCTTTTCAACGTCTTTACCCAAAGAGCCAGCAATGCCAATGGTTGGAATGTTCTGCTTAAGAGATCGCTGTGCGATGCCAAAAGGTGTTTTTCCTTGCAGAGTTTGATTGTCCATCTGCCCTTCACCCGTCACGACCAGTGAAGCGCCTTCAAGCACCTTATCCGCATCTAATGCGTCGAGTACCATCTCAATACCCGCTTTAATTTGGATATTGAATGCCAGGCTTAGCCCTAGGGGTGTGCCACCAGCAGCACCAAAACCCTTGCTGTCGCGATGATTAACGCATGTATGGGTTTGAGCGATATCGGCAAAGTGCCCAATGGCAGTATCAAGTTGTTGAACTTGAGCTTGTGAAGCCCCTTTCTGAGGACCAAACACGGCACTTGCTCCGCTTTCACCACACAGTGGATTATCCACATCACACGCAACCACGAACGTGACTTCTTTGCATCTCGGGTGCAGCCGATCAAGATCGATGCTTGCTAGCTGACTTAATTCGGCGCCGCCACCAGATAACTCGTTGCCTTGCTTGTCTAATAACTTGCCTCCCAACGCTTGTAAAATGCCAGCACCTGCATCGTTGGTTGCGCTACCGCCCAAGCCGATAATGATTTGTTCAACGCCTTGATCTAACGCATCTTTAATCAATAGCCCTGTGCCAAACGAAGATGCGGTTAAAGGTGATCTTTCTTCTACCGTTAATCGGTCTAAGCCCGACGCTTGAGCAAATTCCAACAAGGCAGTTTTCACTTTAGTTCCATCAAAAGTCTGTTCTAACGATGCCCAGTAAGCCGCGCATTCACGTCCGATTGGATCCGTCGTTTGCAGCCCTTGTTTCTTACCATTGAGCGCGTCTAACAACACGTCTACCGTGCCTTCTCCGCCATCGGCGAGTGGCATTTTCACAAACTCTGCATGAGGGAAAACGTCAGCAAATCCACGCTCAATACAAGACGCAACTTGATGAGCGTCGAGTGATTCTTTAAATGAATCGGGGGCAATTACAATTTTCATTGTCGTTCACCATTCCCGCCCACCAAGGTGAGCGGGTGATTAAAATTAGAATTTAATTTGGAATGTTTTTGCTTGGCAAGATGCTAGTTCACCAAAAGATAAGTCGCCAAAAGACAAGTCATTAAAGGTTTCAATTGCTACATCACCTTCACGAACGCGCTCGTCCATGCTCGTCTCTTTCCAGCTTGAAACCGCTTGAGTGAAGGAGATTGAATCTGACACTGAACCTGTTTCTGCCGGGTTGTAGAAACGCATGATCAGTGCATCTTCGTCTTCCGCTTTCTTCAGTACGCTTAGTACCGCTCCTGATTGTTGCTTAGACAGAAGGCTAAAGCTCATTGGTAGGTTTTGCTCACCCACATTCAGCTTCATCGCGTTGTAAGGGATCTTGTTGTAGCATTCGATTTGAGTGACATTGTCACGTGCTTGCGCCATGATGTTCGCGTCAATGTGGTTACCAGAGAATCCACACAGCGTGAATTCACACACTAACTTGCCGCGCACTTGTGAATCTGGTGTCGGGATCTTGATACCTGAAGGACGACCCGGACGAAGCAATAGCTCTTCTTTACCTAACACGCCGATACCGCGGAATAGTGTCAGTGCGAAGGTATCTCGGTTTTCGTCACCTTGAGATGCAATCACTTCAAATTCACGTAGACCATTCGACATGATTGCCATGCCCGCGTTACCGTTTTCTAACGCAGCGAAGTTCATCAGTTGGTAAACCGGAACCGGTGCTTCTTTCCACTTCTCTTCTTCCCAAACCGCCATTGCTGGGTCATTGGTTGGTCGAGTAATACAACCGAACTGGTTATCCGCAACCACAGTTTCAGAAACGAATGGCGTTGGTACTAAGACACGTACACGGTGGTCGTCGGCTTGGTTGTCTAGTTCCATACGTACTTCAATGCGGCGAGAACCTTGCTTCAATACCACTTGGCATTGCGCTTCAACGAATCCGTTTTGACCCGTGCGTTCTTCACGCTCTGCAAGGTTTGCTGGTACGTTCATGCGGAAAGCGATGTTCGCTACCGATTGGAAGCCTTGGTGGTCAATCGATGTTTCCACTGGGAACTCGTCTGAGTACAGTAACCATTCTTGACGAGATGGAGAGTAATCGTACTCATCACCGTCATCAGAACCGTCTTCCAAACGAAGTACTTGGTCGAATACTTGCTCTGTCTCTTTATCGAAAATAGTCAGAGTACCGTTGTCGTTCACATTGACTCGGTAGTACTCGTTCTCTAGCAAATAGTCTTTTTGTTCTGCAACTTTTACTGCGCCCTTCTCGTTCCCTTGGATGTGTAACGTGGTGAAGCCCATTGCTGGCACAGTGCGTTTGATTTGAATATCAAACTCCATAAACGGGTCGTAGTTACCGTAGTGAACGATTTGACGGTCTACTTTACCTGGGTCAATTTGGCGCTTGTCTTGGATGAAGTACTCAACTGGGTTTTCGTTTTCATCAAAGATTGAGAATTCTTGAGCACGGATAGTAATGGTTGTGTTCACCACTTCTTCACGCTCGTACGGAGAAAGGTTAAACATCGCCAGTTTGTCGCAACCTTCGCGATCCGGCATGTGGTCGACAATCTTACGCTTGTAGAAATGAATCAGGTTTGTCGCCATGTCGTCCGCAAGGATGTAGCGGTTAAGGATCTCAGCGTGAACCTTGTCAGAACAGCAGCAGCCAATCGAGTCATGAGCGTGGTTCTTCATGCTCTCTTTCCACATTTTCTCAATCAAACCGTGGTGGTATTCAAAGCCTAATGTCCAAGCGATAGATGCTAGCGGTTCTAAGATATTTACAATCTTGTTTTCGATTTCTGCATGGATCAGTTTGATGTCCATACGCGTAGAAGAAATCGTACGGTGAACACGCATGTATTTTCCGTCGTTGAATTCGCCTTTGATTGTATCGAGTTGGTCGCGTGCCGCTTCTACTTTTTCGAACACTTCTTCAAAGCGGCTCATTGAGAATTCACGATCTGGGTAGATTTCGCGAAGTTTGTCCATTACTTCAAAGATGTCTTTCTGAATCGGCATTTGATCGTGGCCGTTCGGCAATAGGATGTCTTTCGTTACCGATGGTTTTTCTAGCACTGGGAAGTACTTATCTAAACGAGCACGTAGACCTTCTTCATCTTGCGGAAGGTATTTGCCAATTGCGTAACCTAGCGGAAGCACTTGTGCCGTAACTTCACTGCCGTCATTAGACTGCCATAAGAATTCTGTTTTGTTGGTGCCATGACGCTCTGAACAACCACGCCAAAACATTGCACGCGTGATGTCGAAACCGTTATAGATCATCGGCAGTTGAGAACTCATGCTGAATGAATCTGGTAGGTAACCAATCTTCATTGCGTCGCCAAATTTCATACAGTCACGAATACCATACATCATGTTACGCACAATCGACTCACCAGAAACTTGCATTGTGTCGGTTTGAGAATACCAAGGGCCAATAATAAGCTTGCCCGCTTCAACCAATGCTTTTACGCGTTCGGTGTTCTCTGGTTTGATCGCAAAGTAGTCTTCTAGAACAGCGGTTTGACCATCTAGAACGTAGTATTTGTATTCTGGATCACTCTCCAGACGGTTCATGATTTCTTCCATGTTGTTCACAAGAAGAATGCGAGACTCTTCTGTTGTGAAATACCATTCACGATCCCAGTGCATGTGTGGAGTAATATGTACGCGTGATGTAGTCATAATCATTTACCTAAATGTGTCGCTTCGAGTAAATCTAAAATTCGAACTCAAATACGACTAAATTAAAGTTTTTCAAGGGGTTAAAATTGGCTGCCACTAAATTTAGGGTGCAGAAAACCACGCCCAGAATCTGTGTGAATAAAACCGTTAGGAGCACAGGTATTTAGGACAGCCAAGTTGTTCGTTATTTTTTATATGGTGTTTTAATTGCGAGTTAGAAGTTAGCTCAAAATTTAGTTAGTTCTGTGTTGCAGTACTTGCTTCAAACTTACCCTTTTTTACAGCATGACCACGCCACATCAGAAGAGTAACAGTTGAAATCACTGTGCCGACAATCGCAGCACCGAACCAGATTGCAGCAGCAGAGAATGCGCCCAAACCTGAATCGTGTAACAAGAAGATAGAGAAGATACCTGCGCCCGGAGTCGATAGACCAATACCTGCCGCGCCAACCATCGCACCTGTAACCACTGATCCTAGTAAGAATGAGCCGATTACACGGATTGGATCTTCAATCGCCATTGGGATTGCACCTTCGGTAATACCCGCTAGGCCAAGTAGCCATGTAGATTTACCGGTTTCAATCTCAAAGTCTTTGAATAGGCGTGGAGCAATCATGGTTGAAGCCGTTACGGTGAACGCCGATACCATTTTTACTGAACCAAAGATTGCGTATGGGCCATAAACACCGTTCGCCATTGCACCTAAACAGAATGCGTAAGCGGCTTTGTTTACCGGACCACCTAAGTCGAATGATACAAACAGACCAAGAATCGCACCCAATAACAGCGCATTGGTGCCTGACATACCGTTCAACCAGTCCGTTAGACCTTGGTTTAGGAACGCTACAGGTTTACCGATAACAAATAACATCAAGCTACCTGCCACCAAAGTACCGATCACCGGATAAAGGTAGAAAGTAAGGAAGCCGTTAAACGCAGGGCCTAAGCGAACATGCTCTTTTACCCAACGCATCACGTAACCAGCAATCAAACCACCAACAACACCGCCTAGGAAACCAGAGCCAATGATGTTTGCTGCAATACCTGCGGCAAAACCAGGGCCAAGTGCGGGTTTGTCTGCTAATGAGTAAGCTGTGTAAGCCGCCAGTACTGGCACCATCAATGTACCCAGTAGGCCGCCACCTAGTTTGCGATACATCCATAGCCAAGAATCTTTTGTTGCGTAGAGCTCTTGCAGGTCAAAAATTTGCGCGATAAGAACAGCAACCGCAAGAACAGTACCACCAGCAACGATAAGAGGAACCGCGTAAGAAATACCAGAAAGCAGTGCTTGTTTAAGCTCAGTTTTCAACGGCAGTTTCTTCGGTTTGTCGTCGGTAGCAACTTTACGTTCTGCACCGTTACCTTTTTTCGACTCTTCAATCGCTTCATTAAGAATGCGTTCACCGTGCTTAATCGGTTCTGCAACTGGGGTTTCAACACGAGGAATGCCATTAAAGCGCTCAGATTCTTTAATCGCAACTTCAGCAGCAAACACACACGCTACAGCATTGTTTAATTGCTCAGCCGTTAAGCGATCTTCAATACCGTTTGCGCCCTGTTTTTCAACATGTACGTTATAGCCAAGCTTTTTGCCCGCCTTTTCAAGATATTCTGCCGCCATATAGGTATGAGCAATGCCAGCAGGGCAAGCAGTAACACATACAATTGTCGGTGCATTTGTATCTAAGTTGTCTTGTTTTTCTTCTTGTTGATTGTCGCCATCAAGAAGCGCAAAGATTTCTTCAGCGGTTGTCGCTTTTAATACCGCTTCGCGAACATCGTCGTCAACCAATGTAGTTGTCAGTGCGGTAAGCAGATGCATGTGGGTAGAACCCGCTTCTGCATTTGGAATCGCAATTAGGAAGATAAGATTTACATCTTCATCTTCATCCAAGCCTTTCCATTTCATGTCTTCTTTAAGCGTTGCTACAGCGAAGCCAGCTTCTTTAACCGCGTCAGTCTTGCCATGCGGTACAGCTAGGCCTTCACCAAGCGCTGTCGGGCCTTGCTCTTCGCGAGCAAATACTGCATCAAGATACTCTTGCTTGTTATGCAGTTTGCCTTGCTGATCCAGTTGGTCAGCAAGTGCGTAAATCGCTTCTTCTCGACTGCTAAACGTAGTTTGCAGATTTACGAGCGACTTATTCGTTAGAGTAGTAAGTTTCATAACCTTTGTCCCATAGTCACGGATTAGTACGACAGTCGTCCCTGTCGACGAGAAGAATAATACAACTTCAAGACATTTAATCCGTGATCACGATCTCATCAATACATATTTGTATTTAATTTGTATTTAAATCATATTGGTAAATCCTTTAAGAAAGCTTGTTATGTATCGTTTAATTTGTATTATATGTACTACAAAATACCGATACGTTGCTTACACTAACCTTTAAAGCAAGGCTTATATAGAGCAAATTTACGTATTTAAGGTACAGGTTGTTAATCAAAGTCTAGTTGTCCTAGCGCACAAATGAGGCAAAAATGGCAAGACTCCCGATGTATCGCCAAATCGCCGATGCAATAAGAGAAAAGATCAGTTCTGGTGAATATAAAGTTGGAGAAGCACTTCCAACAGAAGCACAGCTACGTGAAGTCTTTTCTGTCAGCCGTGTCACCGTAAGACAAGCACTCAAGCTATTGATCGAAAACGATGAGCTTGAAAGCGTTCAAGGCAGCGGCACTTATGTGAAAGAGAACAAGATCAATTACGACATCTACAAACAGTCGAGCTTTCAAGAAAAGTGGGCGCATTTGGATGTGGTTACACACAGTGAAGTTCTGGCCTTTGAAATGAAACCCTGCTCTTTGGCGATGTCTGAACATCTAGATATCAAAGAAGGCGAATTGGTTTTCTACGTAAAGCGTGTTCGTTTTATAGACAACAACCCAATCACGGTTGAAGAAACCTGGTTACCGGTTGCTCTATTCCCGGATCTTACCTATCAAGTGATGCAAACATCAAAATACGACTTTATTGAAAACACCAAAGGCATGGTGATTGATCGAAGTGAACAAGAACTGGTTCCGATTCTTCCGCCAGAAGACGTGGCTAAACAGCTAGGTATCGACCCTGCTCAACCGATTATTGAAAAGCGCACTCGTGGTTACCTTGCCAATAATACGGTGTTTGAATACAGCCGTAACTACTTCACGTCTAACGATTACCGATTTACTTTGGTCGCAAGACGCCAGAGATAATACTCATCAGCGAGTTTCTATAGTCGTAATATGACCAACACAGAGAGCGCCTGTTCTCTGTGTTTCTATGCTGTTATCTCAATCATAAACCTAACTTTCTCCCCAAAATATTCCTAAACCAATATCAAGCAACCTCACAAAAGATCATTCACGTTCATTTAAATACTGTTCGCGCACTTTGAACATAAACTAAGCGCCAAATGACAAGAACAACAGTCGACAGGAATGTAGATGAATACCAAACAACTTGAGGACGCTGTAAGCGAAGTGAGCTTATTCAATCAGCACCTCCACTTAATCCAATCCGTGCATACCATTCCGACCCCAAAAATGAATTGGGAGTCGATTGCGATGGAACCTGCGCCGGCAATGCCAACGGTCCGATTCGATCATAAAGTCAAAGCCATGGAAGCACTCGATGAGTACAAGCCTAACTGGCTAGATATGCTGTTGGGCAGCAAGTCGAAGTTGTACACCCTGACCAACAATATTGAGCGTGCCGCCGAAAAAGACATCGAACAATACAAAACTGAGTTTGTAAGTTGGGTTCAACACTACAGCTACTGGGCCAAAGGTAATCAGTTGTCGAAAGGCATTTTAAACAACGATAGTCGCGCCAAGCTTTCTGCCCTTTCAGAAGCGCAACAGAACCCTATAAACGCCGCTGTAGTCGACACCAAGCTGATAAACCATAACTTTAATACCTATAAGAATGGGCACCTGTTAGAAGTCAATATTCAGGTTAATAAGCACAACGTCATCCCAAAAGAGAAAAAGGTATTGTGCCAAGGCGAAGTGAAGCTTGAAGCGATGCCTCTTTCAGAAAGCAACACCTTATATCGTGAGTATGTGTGTAGCTGTATCCTTAAATGCGCGCAAGATGCTTTCAACGTCTTGCCTGAGACAAGCGTCTTAATCAATGTTGAACAGGTTCTAGCTGACTATTCGAGTGAGACCATCGTTTCATGCCATGTCGAACAGGGATTACTCGAGTTCTTGTTAATCGAAGACGATAAACCCTCTGAGATACTTGAATTCTTTGTCCACATTGAAGATTTCAATCCTCATCGAGGTAACGGATTCTCTGCGATAAAAACGATTTTTTCGCCTTTGCCTATCGCGTCATAACTCACTTGACCTTACGGTTCAATCATTGACTACTCATCACGACTAACCCTTGGTTGGCCGTGTTAAATCACTTTATAAACCAAACTATTATGTCGACACACACTACCTCACAAACAACGCGCCCATTAACAAGCACAGTTTCATACACACGTTCCCTAGCAAAGCTACCTATAGTTCTAATCGCGTTCTCTATGCCCGTATTTGCCGAAGAGGTTGATGAAATGGTACTCGAAGGCGACGTCGTATTAAGCGAAGGTTCTGAGTTAAAAGAAGAAGCTGAAGAATCTCCTTTTACAACCCTGACTAAGCTTGGGTTTATCTACTCGCAAAACACCAGCTCATCTTTGTCGATCAACTCTGGAATCTCTGTTGGATACAAAAAAGAGAACTGGGGACAGCGAGTTCAGTTCGATACCTACTATACCGATGCTGAAAACGACGAAGATGGTACTAATCGCTATACCACAAACTATGGCATTAGCTATGACCTAAACGAAATCACCTATTTGGTCGCCACAACACGTTTTGAACACGACCACTTTGGTACTTATCGTAAGCAATTCATAACAGCTACAGGACTAGGTCGCCACTTTTATGATACTGAAAGAATCAAACTCCAAGGATCTGCCGGTCCGGGTTACCGAATCAGTAAGCGACAGTCTTCTGATGAAGAGTTTCCAAACAAAGAGAACTATGAACTGATCGTCAATGCCAATATTGATGGATCTTTAACCCTAACAGAAACATTTTCTATGGGGGCAACGGCTAACATGGCTTACGGTGAAGAGAACACCAATTACAACCTCAAAGGCTATTTGAAGAACATTCTGATGGGCAATTTGGCACTCACGTTTGATACCGAGTACATTTACAACACCACCGTTGCGTCAGACCAAAGTAACGCTGAAATCTACAGTTCAATGAATCTAAACTACGATTTCTAACCGTCCGCACCGCTCATTTCGCTTAATCTAGAAAACCCCATAGCAAAAGGCCCTCACAACGAGGGCCTTGAAGTATTTAACTTAAACTTAAAGTATATCGCTATGCTGCTTTCGTTCTCAATCGAGTCAGTATGTCCATCTGTTTTAGGTTCGCCATACCGACGTAAGCCACGGGCACTAAGAACAGTGAGAAAAAGGTTCCGGCAGTCAAACCTCCGACCAACACTAAACCAATATTGATACGGCCTAATGAACCCGGACCATCCGCTAGTGCCAGTGGCAATGAACCGAGGATCATGGTGAGTGATGTCATCAATATAGGACGCAATCTTGAACGCGCACTGCTGATCGCCGCCTCTTGAGCACTTGCACCCGATTTACGTTTCTCGTTAGCAAACTCCACCAGCAAAATACCGTGTTTGGTCACTAGCCCAACCAGAGTAAGCAAGCCGATTTTTGAGTAGATATTAAGGCTTTGGCCAAATATCGATAGCGTCAGAATCGCACCCACGATACACAGCGGAACCGTTAGCAAGATGATCATTGGGTCGACAAAGCTTTCAAATTGCGCCGCCAAAATCAGGAAGATGAAAATTAACGCCAATACAAACAACACTTGTGCACCGGCTGTTGAATCAACGAGGTCTTTTACAATTCCATTGAATTCGTAGCTCTGTGCAGGTTTCAATAGGCTTGGAACGGTATCATCAATGTAGGCTTTCACATCGCTCGCCGTGTAACCGGGCATTAAATCAGCCGTAATTTCTGCGCTGTCTTTGCCCATGAATGTCTTGAAGTTCGATTCTGATGTCACTTGTTTAATCGATACAAACTGAGACAAAGGAAGCCTTTGGCCAGACTGTGAATCCACATACAACTTATCGAGAACCTTAAAGTCGCCGAGATCCTTTCGGTTAACTTGAACTTGAATTGGGTACGTATAACCGTCATCGGCTTGCAAATCTGCCGCCTTCACTGAACCTAAGAAAGTAGATAGCGCATTGGTGACATTACTGTAATCCACACCAGACAATACGATAGCATTGCGGTCAATCGACAAGTCATAACGCAATTGGTCACGCAACATCGAATTTTTAATGTTGGTCACGCCCTCATAACTTTCAAGCGCCTCCACCACCTCATTCGCCGTTTCCGACAATACGGTGGTATCACGGTTAACCGTCGTTAACTCTAGGATCATATTAGTGGCAATGTTCAAGTTATCAGCCGAGCGAACCTTGAAAGACATGCCATAAGCAGAGACCGAACTTTGCGCTTTAGCGATAAACTCGTTCACCAACTCATCAGCTGACTGGTCACGCTCGCCCCATGATTTCAATAAAACGTGATTGGTCGGAGTCCCTTCGATGTAAGATAAATTCGCTTCTACTGAATTATCACCTTTGAACACACTGTTAAGTTGCTCGTTGTTGTCTAGGTGATACTGACGTCCGACTCCTGTAGGAGGCGTTGAAGTGACCTCAACAAAACCAGTATCTTCCGTTGGAAGCAACACTTGAGGCATTGTCCAAACCGCCAAAGCAGATAGAGCAATCAATGCCAAGGCAATACCACTCATCAGTGTTTTACGCTCAAACCATTTGCTAAGTTCCTTGGTGTACAAGTCAGACAGAACATTCAGCTTCGCATCAACTTTTTTGTACCACCTTGCCGGCTTTGTAACTGGCTTCATTAAGTAAGCACACATCATGGGTGAGAGCGTTAAAGCCACAAACCCAGAGATGATCACTGCTGCTGCTAACGTGAAAGCAAATTGTCTAAATAGGTCGGCGGTTAAGCCCGACATCAAACCAATAGGGAGATACACGACCGCTAAAGTCAGCGTCATCGCTATCACAGGAAAGACGATCTCTCGGCACCCTTTGATTGCCGCATTAAAAGGGGTTTCGCCCTCTTCGATATGTCGGTAACAGTTTTCAGCCACAACAATGGCATCATCGACGACCAAACCAATCGCAAGAATGATGGCCAAGATAGTCAGCACGTTGATACTAAACCCGAGCACATGCATAACTGCAAACACACCAATCACACACACTGGGATCGTGATAATAGGAATAGACGCCACACGAACTGAACCAAGGAACAACACGACAACGGCTGAAACAAGAACAATCGCCTCAACCAAAGTCATGAAACCTTCATCAATCGCAGTTTTAATGAAGTCGGCTTGGTTATAAACCATCTTCATCTCAATGCCTTCTGGCAACTGAGGCTGAATCACATCGATTTGTTTCTTAACTTTATTCGCTACTGTGACTGGGTTTTCACTTTTCAGTGGCAGCACCTGAATCGACATTGCTAAGTTGTCATCGACTCGAAGAATACTCGGGGTTAAGCTTTCTTCTCCCATTTTAACTTCTGCAATATCGCCGACACGAATGATCTTGCCGTTATCAACACGAATCACCAGATCTCGCACATCATCAACACTGGTCACTTGGTTGACCGGGTTAATAGAGAAATCTCTCACCTGACCTTTGATAGTACCCGCGGTAAATGTCGCGTTGTATGAGCTTAATGTACCAACTACATCCGATGCACTCATGTTAAGCGCCATCATGCGATCGGGTTGAAGCCAAACACGCACCGCCTTTTCACTGCCGCCGTACGGTCCCCAAATACCGCCAACGCCTTGTATATGCTTAAACTGAGGCACAACCTGTTGGCTAATGTAGTCGTACATATCTTGCTTCGACATCTTGCCAGTATTCACAAACGTGATGATGTTACTGGGCATACTGGTGTCAGAAGAGTCATCCGTTACCGTTGGCTTATCCGTCATACTTGGTGGAAAATCGCCAATCGCTTCGACACTGCTGCGCAGGTTGTTCATTAAGCTGGTGTATTCGACATCATCAATGTCATCTTCAAAGATGATTTTTAGATTACACGTACCTTCCTGACAGTCCGTCGTCATGGTTTTCACACTGTCGAGACCGGTTGCAGCGGTAATCAGTTTGTCGGCCACGTTACGTGACATGAACTCTGCGCTCGCACCATTAATCGCCGCGGTTACGGTCGCTGACGGTGTTTTATGTTCAGGGAAATATTGGATCGATAATTTCTGAAATGACAGCATGCCAAATAAAACAATTGCGATACTCAGTACTGAAGCAAAAACTGGATGCTTAATACAAATCTCAGGAAGCTTCATTCAGATTCTCCTTCGTTACGGCTTCCTTGCTTTGGATTTCCTTGCTGTGAATTTCCTTGCTTTGGGTTTTGCTTGATGATTGCTCAGCGGCCGCATTAGTTTCCGCACGCTCGTTATTTTCGTTGACCGCTTCGTCTACACCTTTTGTTGCTTCCGTCCAATCAACCGAAGGCTCAACCGGATGTGCTTCATCAATCTGTGTTTCGGTCTTTTCTACCTCGTGCTTAACGGCCGGCTTAGTGACCTCTTTGTCTATTGGCTCCGTTATTAGCTCAACCGTTTTCTGCTCCGCATTAGGGTTCATTACCTTAACTAGAGACGCTTTCTTTAGGTTCTGTTGTCCCGTCACTACGACCTTATCACCCAGTTTCAAGCCTTTCTCGACAACAACGTATCCGTCGTTAGTATTTACGCCCAATTCAACAATGCGTTGTTCGATCTTTTCGCCATTCACAACCCACACAAAGCGCTCAGCATCTTTTGCTTGAACGGAGTTTTGGGAAACCACCATCTGCGTTGTGTCTTCGCTCGTCATTTGGCTTACTTTGGCAAACATACCTGGAACCAAGCGATGGTCTGGGTTGGTTACGTGCGCGTGTACTTCTACACGGCCTGAACTCTCATCCACCGCGGGGGCAATGTAATCCACTACGCCTGAAAAGGCTTCATCGACAAAAGCATCAACTTGGATGGAAACGTTCTGTCCAAGCTGCGCGTTACCTAAATCCGACTGTCCAATGGAATACTGAACTTCGACAGGATCGAGTTTGATCAAACTCACCAACGCGGTTGCGCTATCAATCTTACTGCCCACTGAGTGGGTAAAATTAGTTAACTGCCCATCAAATGGCGCTACCAATAAATAGTCATTCATCAGCGCTTCTTTCTGTCGGTAATCCGCGGCTGCTAGATTCGCCTGCTCTCCCAGTTCTTCCACATCTTGTTGAGACATAGAGTCAGGCTGTTTCTTTAGTAATTCTTGTACTCGCTTTAATTTCGACTTTGCTAGCGCGAGCGAGCTTCTTGCTTTATCTAAATCAGCTTTCGCTTTGGTATTGTCCAACTGAGCTATCAACTCGCCTTTTTTAACTGAATCTCCATCTTTGAAATGGATGTTGAGAATTTTGTCGGAGGCACTAAATGTCAATGCAGCAGAATCCGTTGCCCTGATTTTGCCAACCTCGTTGATTGAAGAAGTGAATGCTTGTTTGTGCGCTTTTTCGATAGTCACAGGAATCAAGTTCGAGTCTTGGGCAAACGATGGAGAGATATGTAAGGCAAACAGTGCCAGACAGATTGTTTTACTAAGCTTTGTAAATTTCATTTTTAATAACCATAACCGTTGAATTCGTCTGAATTAAAACGTTTTTCTAAGCAGCTATTTCTTACTTAATGAGCTTCCAGCTATTTAAATAATGCTAAAACAGCTAATAATGAGAAAAGGGCTCAACTCACTGTCGAGCCCGGCAATTTTTATATGATTCCTAAATTTTTACGTTCTGAACTCCAAAGTAAAAGTTAAAAACGATGCTGATATTGAACCCCAAGCAAGAGAGCATCGGCAGTCACATCAGCATTTATATTGGAACTCGTTCCTGGAATCGTCGTCAGGTTTTCGTCAATATCTTGTGATTCTCCGATGATAAATCCGACTCCAACGTCCACAGAACTGGCAGCCGTGAAGCTATATGTCCCTCCAACTGTAAGCCAGTGTCGGTTAACATCAGGAATAGATAACGATGTGAGTTCGTCAGTCGGGGAAATGTCGTACATGTAGCCCGCTCGTAGAACGATGTCTTCTGACATAGTGTATGTACCACCGACAGAAACATGCCCTGCATCTTTCCATTGATACTCTTTGATCGAGTCGTCATAAGAGTTAGATGTTAGCGAGTCAAATTCAGACCAGTTCACCCACTGCAGGCTGTAGTGAAAAGCCCACTGATCGTTGAGTTGGTGCCAACCGGAAAACTCTAGAGTGTCTGGTAACGGGACGTTCATTTTGTCAGCAGAAACGCCTGCTTTAGTGATGTCACCTTCAACTTCGATATCAGGGCTGTAGCGATAAGAAATACCGAACCTGTTTCGCTCATTCACTTGATAAGTCGCACCAATGTTGGCTCCCAAACCAAAGCCGTCCGCATCTACATTCAACAAGCCCTGACGGTAGATCTCACCTTCACCGTAAATAACGTCAAGCCCTGCACCTAAGTTGATTTTTTCAGACAACTCATAAGCCACAGCAAAGCCAACGTTGATACTGGAAAGCGCCGTTTTCCCTCCGAACTCATCCGCTTCGAACGACTCGTCAAACTCAACATCAGTACCGAAATTGGAATGGACGGTTACGCCCAAGGTAAATTTCGAATCTTGAATTGGGTGAACATAATGAATGTTTGGGACTAGTGTCCCTGCGTCCAATGATTGGTCATCTAACATTTCAGTATCACCAATCATTGGTGTGTAGCTAACACTCGACACATCAATACCACTATCGATATAGATAGCGCCGACAGAGAGTGTTGGTTGCTTTATGTAAGCCATCGCAGCGCTGTTCTTAGCCACAATTGCCGCACTATCGGCCATAACAGCATCACCCGCGAATGCACGGCCTAAACCCGTTGCTGATTGTGCGTTAAGTTGGAATCCTGCGGCGTTTGTTAAACATGGAATGAGAGCAGCTGCGGTGCCCAATATGAGTTTATTCTTCATCTTGAGGCACCTCTGTTTCGATATGATCTTCGTTCACTATTTCGATTGAGGCACCCTTTGTTGTTACCATAGAGGCAACGGCGACCTGCTGAGTATTGGTCGCATCCCAAACAAAATTAAGCTCTTCTGAATCTGGAAATCCGGGTAATCCCGATTCGTCCATCGTTCCTTCATAAGGGAACAGATAAGTACCATGCCCTCCCGTGGTCGTTCGAATTACCCCGCGAGTTTCAGTAGTAGTTAATGGTTGTCCTGTCGTGCCCGTAATTGGGGCCAATCCCAAAGCCTTTATAAGTGGCTCAGTTCCCGTTCTTATGTTGTCTGGAGCTGAGTTGGGAACGACACTGTCTGGAATGTAATCCACGCCGACATCACATGAGTCACCGCAGTCACCTACAGCCGCCAACAATAACGTTGGTTGTTCGTTGTTGGCTTGACGAGATGTAAAACTCGCAGGATCTGAGCTGTCGATGGCAGCCTGAACTCCCTGCTTTAAACCAGTCACAAGAAGGTCATAAATATCATTTTCTAACTGGCTAACCGTAAGAGCATTTTCGGAAGATAAACTGACAAATTCGTTCAACGCCGCGATACATTGTTGATTGGTCGTATCTGTCACGCAGCTTTCAGGAACAACTGTCTCAGCAATACTGCGCTGTACATCTGGGGATTTCTTAACACCCTCAGACATCTCAGGCCCTAAAGTTTGAGATGTTAAAGTTAGATTGGTGAGCCCCTGTCCTGGTACGACGAAGTTAACTGTTTTAAAACTAAACAAAGGGGAGTCTTGACTGAATTCACTCACCATGACTGACATGATTCCACCCAAGGAGTGCCCGACTAAGTGAATATTTTTTTTATCAACCCATGGCTGACCATTCAAAGCAAAACGTAAACCTAAAAAATCCGAAACCGACTGTTGTAAATTGGAGCGAAGAGCAAGAGGCGAGTCGATATTGATGAAGAAAGATTTGTTCGCTTTAGCACTAATTTCAAGCCCATTTACATCGTATCTCATGCGCTCACCATGATAAGGCATATCAATAGCCACCACCGCAAAGCCCTGTGTTGTATAATCTTTTGCCATTAGCGAAGCGGCAGACTTATCAGCTGTAACGCCATGAACAAAAACCACCGTCGGTAGCTGCTCGATTCCATCCCAACGAGCTGGGGTGTAGATATCAGCATTGATAATTTGTGACTCTACGACAATTGGAAGTGGATCATCTTCAGTAGGAAAGCCACCAGAGCCTGTTTTCATCCATTCATATAACGGTGGGCATGATGCTTTAGGCTCGTATTGATCATAATTACATTCAGCCTCACGACTTTCAGTAAAAGGTAAATAAAATGGAAGCTTCAATTTTTGAGTATAAAGATCATATTTAGTCGTTTTATCTTCGACTAAAATGAGCTCTCGTGAGAAAGTCGTTCCTTCAGAAATATGGTTATCCCTCATCGCATCTAAAGTCGAATAAGCACTCTGCGTTGTAAACTGAGCGGCATACACAGGAACACCTTGTTCAGGAAAGTGCTTGTAGTATGCGTCCATAGCACTGAGTACTTGTTTCTGTAATTCAATATCTCTTTCACTTTCAAGGGGAACACCTGAATATAAAAGGTCATTGAAAGATTGCGCAGCTTGAAGCGACTCTCCAAATTCTGTTTTCACACCATCAGTTACAACGACTGAATACAGTTCATGTGGTTTGAGACTAGCTTCACATTGAATCTTAATATTTGAACCATCAGCTTCAACGCGAGTTGCAACTAATTCCCCACTCTCATCAATTAACACGACATTATTTAATAAAGAGTTGTTATCTAATGGATAACGTTTGTCGGAATTAACACTTTGCAGAGGAATTAAAATCGGTTCTGCACAAAGGCCCCAGCCGTCTAATGCTGCGTATGAATTGTTGTAATCTTGATAATAGGCATCGTTAGCCGATGACATTGCGACAGCGTCTTCTCCAATTCCCGAGATAGTTCCGTCTTCGTCATACCCATACCCATCGTTCGGTTTTGGTAGTTCGTTAATGTTGTAAGGAACCAAAACTGAAACAGGTTCTTGAGTCGAGTCTTCAGACTGACAGCCGAGTAAGGCAAGCGTAATTAGTCCACATATATATGGCTTATTGAATTCTTTCAAAACAGCTCCTTCGTAGCTTTCGCATTTAACTGGTGTGGTCATGCGTTTATCGTTATTTGAGTTGCCGATTGAGTCGGAGGTAAACTCGACTTTTATTCGCAGAGAGCAAGGCAACACAGAGATGGAATGACACGTTGATAGAACTACGTAAGAAATCTGAGCACTTTACCCACACCCACTAAATCAGCGTCACCAGTTAATGATCTAATAGCAACTGACACCAAGCACCTGAAACCGCATTAAACAACCTCAAAAAGGTTTATAAGGGAATCTAAATAGGGCAATAAAATACATTTATTCAATAACTTAAATATCAAAGGAGACAAAGTCAGCGAGTTTATATTTGTAGCAACATTTGTTATATTTAGGTTAGAACGCTTACAACAATGAGAACCCAGATGTCTGCTGAATTTATTATCAATGATGATATACAAGTCAATTTAGAAGAGAGTGAAATCCATCACTTTAAGACGGGCCGTACCTACCCAATAGGTTCTAATGAATCAGAGCTGCTTAAGTTTTTTATCTCGAGACCCAATGAGGTGATCACTCGCCAAGTTCTGATTGAACAAGTGTGGGTGTCTAAAGGTATCTACGTTGAAGATGGTAGCCTAATGCAGACCATCTCGATTTGCCGAAAAGCATTAGAAGACAAGAGCGGGATGATCATCGTCACTGAACGCGGTAAAGGCTACCGATTTGCAGGACAAGTGACACAAGACAAAGAAAGCGCGCTGCGTAAAATTCAATCGCAACCAAAACAAGAAACGAAACAACCTGAAGACAATACGGCGACAGATAGCATAGCGACAGAAAATTCAACAACCGAGACAACGGCCGCAGCGAAAAAAACAAACAGTGTAGTAGCGCTGGTTACATTATTTTTGGTGACTGCAGGTTTATCCCATTATTTATTTTCTTATTTAGATAGAAATAACCTAGGCGAAGATCTCGTGGGTCAGCATTTTATCTCTTGTAAAATCGAATCCGACGAATTCACTTTTAATGAATTATTCAACGTCACGCTTTATGAATATAAGGAACGAAAAATCATCATCGATAATTCAGGAAAATCTCTGAGCTTTCCAGCAGGATTTAAAGGAGTGACTTGTGAATAACAAAAAGAATACAGTAATTTTTGTGGTACTGCTTGGCGTATTAATCGGTTGGCTTTCTACCTTTATTCCGAAGTCACACCTTGCAGGGCATTATTTAGCAAATACAGCTTCGATTATTAACCCGTCCAATAATATGATTCATAACCAGTCTTCTATTAACATCGAATTTAAGAAGAATGACAGTTATGACCTATTATACGTGTCGACCAAGCAAGTCGGTTTTACGTCATCGGGATCTTACTCTGTCACTCAACACGACATCTCACTCGATGAGAACCAACACCAGCAAATCATCCCGAATCGCGAGTTGTCGTTTTACGAAAAAGTCATGATAAGTGAAGGTTCTACCCTATCTTCTGACGCGATGCCTTACATTCCATTGAATAGAGAAGAGTTTTTACTGGTGACGCGCTATGGGATGATTCATTTTTGTAAGAAGGTAGTCTGCTCTGAGCTGTCAACGTATTCAAATGACATTCCTGACGTTGATATGAACTAAGCTCACTCGCTATTTTCACCCTAATTATATTTTAGTGCCAGCTTGTGTTTTAACGCTTACTTAGGGAAATAAGTAGGCGTTAAGCGTCAAAGCTAAGTAATCGTCAAAGCTAAGATTCTCACCTCTTTACTCCGATAAATACCCACTTCGTTACACATTCCCTTCCAAAGTACAAAAAACACTCACGATTTATAGAATAATGCATCCATATGCAACTAGAACAACCAAAAGTGATCCAAGTTATATTCTAACGAGCTACAAAATTTGTTTATTAACATCTAAACAACAGTAGTTAATCACGATTTACAACCACAATTAACATCGAAAAAAATGTTTGTCTTAGATCATATCAACCTCAACTATGCCTCGTGCCACAGTGCAGTTTTCTGTACATTCATTGTCATATTCTGAAACACTTTCTTATATTTTTTAAACTTTGTGGAGATTTCTATGTTAGAGCTCTTGATCGGATTAGTGATTACCATCGCTGTTGGTTACTTTATTGTGAAAGGCTATAAAGCGGCAGGCGTATTACTAACTGCTGGCCTTGCCCTACTTCTTATTACTGGCCTTATTGGTCACACAGTCTTACCAGCTAAGGTCGCTTCAACAGGTAACATGGTTACCGACTCACTAGAATTTGTTAAGTACATGCTTCAGTACCGTGGAGGCGGCCTAGGCATGCAAATCATGCTTCTTTGTGGCTTTGCTTCTTACATGACGCACATCGGCGCAAACAACGTGGTAGTGAAACAATTCTCTAAACCGCTTGCTGCGATCAAATCTCCATACGTTCTTCTTGTTGCGGCTTACATCGTAGCGTGTCTAATGTCTCTAGCAGTAAGTTCTGCAACAGGCCTTGGTGTGTTGTTGATGGCTACCCTATTCCCAATGATGACGGCAATGGGTATTTCACGCCCGGCAGCGGTTGCAGTTTGTGCGTCACCTGCAGCAATCATTCTCTCACCAACCTCTGGTGATGTGGTTATTGCAGCTGAAAAATCAGGCATGTCTCTTGATGTATTTGCCGTTCAAACGGTACTACCTGTTTCTATCTGTGCAATCATCGTGATGGCTGCGGCCGCTTTCTTCTGGAACAAGTATCTGGATAAGAAAGAAAACACACCAATGGAAAAAGTAGACGTTTCAGACATTGAAACAACGGCACCCGCTTTCTACGCTGCACTGCCATTCCTGCCTATCATCGGTGTATTCCTATTTAACGGCCGTACGATTCCAGGCCTTTCACTTGATATCTACACCATCGTCGTGGGTTCTATCTTCGTGGGTGCTCTCATCGATTACGTTGTGAAGAAGTTCGACGGTGAGAAAACATTAGAAGACTTAGATTCTTGCTACCAAGGTATGGCAGAAGCATTCAAAGGCGTGGTAATGCTGTTGGTTGCGGCGGGCGTATTTGCTCAAGGCCTAATGTCTATCGGTGCTATTGATAACCTAATCGGTCTTGCTGAATCAGCTGGCGCTGGCGGCATCGCGTTAATGCTTATCCTAACAGGTCTAACGGTGGCTGCTGCTATCGCGACAGGTTCTGGTAACGCACCGTTCTATGCATTCGTAGAACTGGCTCCGTCACTGGCGGCGAAAATGGGCTTGAACCCTGCGTTCCTAATCATCCCAATGCTTCAAGCATCGAACCTAGGTCGTACCATCTCGCCAGTCTCTGGTGTAATTGTCGCGACATCTGGTATGGGTAAGATCAGCCCATTTGAAGTAGTAAAACGTACTTCTGTCCCTGTAATCTGTGGTCTTATCACGGTTATCTTCGGTACGCTTGTTCTAGTACCAATGGCAGCTTAATTGTCAGTAAAACAGACATGATTATTTGGATATAAAATGCCCTAACAAAAAGGCGCTGAACTTAATAAGTTCAGCGCCTTTTTTAATGTCACGTGTTCAAAATCATTAGAGGCTATTTAGATGCTAAATTAGAAGTTATCGCAAGGAACTGTCGTTAAAATCTCACGCTTTTGCCCCTAACATTTGAAACTAACAGTACGGCTTGAAATAGTTTTATTTCAAAGGAACAAGCCCTACTTCATGTCACCATAGCGTTCTAGGTACAGAACCGTTGCTGCAGTACGTGAAGGAACTTGTAGCTTTTTCAGCAAACTCTTCATATGTACCTTAACTGTCGATTCAGAAATGAACAGATGGTCTGCGATCTGTTTGTTGCGGTAACCTTTTGCAACTTCTTGAAGGATCTGCATTTCACGTTCGGTCAGTTGGTCGAAGATATCGTTGCGGCTCTCAGCATCATTTAAGTAGCGAGATACAACACTGCTGTAGGCTTTGTCGCCATTGTGAGCTTGTTTCAGTAATTCGATGAGTTCATCGGGTTCAGTGTCTTTAAGCAAGTAACCATCAGCGCCCGCTTTTACAATTGCTTCAATATCTGCAGGGCTGTCAGAAACTGTTAGAATAACGATGTTAGCGCTTGAGCCATCAGTACGAAGTGCCTTCAGCGTGTCAAGGCCAGACATACCTTTCATATTAAGATCCAAAAGGATCAAGTCCGGTTCTTCTTCATGGGCAAGAGCGACCGCTTCAGTACCGTTACTTGCTTCTGCAATCACTTCGAATTCATCTTCAAAGCTCAGTAATTGGCTTATACCTCTGCGCATCAATGGATGATCATCAACCAGCATTACTTTACAAATCGTCAACTTTAACTTCCTTCAAACTTTTATATTTCAATATGACTGTACAGCCTTCACCTTGAGCCGCTTCAATCGTTAAGTCGCCATTCAGTCTTGCCGCACGCTCCTGCATAATGCTCATCCCGTAGTGGTTCATCTTCGAACTACTTGGGTCAAAGCCATCTCCATTATCTTTAATCACGACGAATACTTCACCTTCCTCATCGATACAACATACATCTATCAAGTCGGCATTGGCGTGTTTTATTGCGTTTATTGTTGCTTCACGAATCAATTGAAGCAAGTGAACCTGACTGTGCGCATCAAGCTCAATCGATGAAAGATTATTGGTTAGGTTAATCTTCGCTTCTGTTCTTTCGCTGAGTTCTTCAAGCATGGTGCTCAAAGCCTCTCCGAAGTTGCCCTCTTTTATCGTCAACCTAAAGGTTGTGAGCAACTCTCGTAACTGAGTATAAGCATCAGCCAAACCGTTACCGATCTCCGACGCTATTTGTTCCGACTGCTCTCGGTGTTGTTGCTCTGGCAGTTTGCCAATCACACGCTTCAGCAATGTCACTTGGATTTTCAAATACGACAGTGACTGAGCCAGTGAATCATGCAGTTCACGTGCAATTGTTGCACGCTCTTCCATAATAATAAGCTGCTCAGCTTTTTTTTGCGCGCGATTATAGTAGATAGCTCGCGATAAGAGTTGGATAAAACTCTCAATCAGCGTCCTGGTTGAATGGCCATGATGATATGAACAATATAAATAGCCCAAGATAAGCTCATTATCATCCAGCTTCATTTCAAATTTTTCATAATCTAAGTTCGAATCGTACCCTTCATCCATAATCAGTGAACGACCTGAGTTGTCTACAATCTCTAGCCTTAACGATTCGATGCCTTCTAAGCTCACGAGGTGTTGCAGGATTGCTCGGAAGTTCTCTGGGGCGATACGTGTTACGGTCAGCTCTTGTGAAGAGTGATACAACGCCTGGAGTGATTGGTTAGCGTTTTGTAGCTCTATTGTCTTAGCATCCACAACGTCTTCAAGATTTCGATAGAGCGCACCCAAGTCTTTCGCCATTGAGTTAAATGTCTTGGTCAAAATACCCAGTTCGTTGTTATTGGTGACCTTCAACTCGACTGCAAAATCACTATTTTTGATTCGCTGACTGGCGCCAACGAGTGCATGTAACGGCTTAACAACTTGTTTACGGACAAAGTGAACAACAAAAAGAGATATGACGAGAATTCCCCCTAAGCCAATACCACCAGCCCATGCCAACTTTATCAGCTTATCTTCAGAGAACTCTTGCAGCTTAAAAACGAAGCCATCGATTTCAGCAACGAAGTTTTCAACTAATACGAGATAGTGCTTTCGGTCTTCGCTGCTTAATACCTGTTTAAGCTCGTGCCAACGACCAATAATTAAATAGTAATCTTCGGTGATGTCTGTAGGAACTTCCCAACTGACCAAGTTGGCCATTGAAGGGGAATAAAGAGAACTTTCGAATTCACGAATATGAGAATCATAATCAGCTGATTCTATTTGAATATCATGCGCTAAACGATAGCTTTGCATACGCATTGAGCCAGCCACGTTAACCGCCTCTGCGTCGTTGAGACTTGACGCCAATGTGAAGATAGCAAAACCAGTAGTGGCAACCGAAAGGAGCAGTATGGACAGTAATGATTTAGCTATTGTACTCGTTACAGATGAAACTGGTTTAATAAGCAAAATCAAAATCCTGAAGGTATATAAGTGGCTGTCCGAAACCTATTGTCACACATCAAAAAACAGAGCTCCATTCAATATGTGACCAAACGCTTCGTAATTTATTGATCTAAGACAATATAGGATCCTATTTAGCCCTTAAGGGGTATTTATACAAATATTTCTAAAACTACACTACTTGTGAGGATAAATGACAAGATATTAACAAAACAATGATCTACAATTACAACATCTTAGCAACATTAGTAGGCATTTAGTGGTAGACCTATCGAGACGACGCCTATTTTCTAGGCGAAAAGTAGATTCAAGCCAGATTCGATTGCCTTGGATTAACAGCCTAGAAAGCTTTACAGATGACTGCACTCGCTGCGGTAAATGTATCGAAAATTGTGAGACTAAGATAATCATTGTAGGCGATGGTGGTTTTCCTACTGTCGATTATTCAAAAGACGAATGCACTTTTTGTTATCAATGTGCTGACGTTTGTCCTGAACCAATTTTTAAACCCAAGGAAGAAACACCTTGGCAAGCAAAAGCAAGTATCTCTGATAAATGCTTAGCGCAACAAAATGTTGAATGCCGAAGCTGTGGTGACATGTGTGAACCTATGGCCATTCAATTTCAACTTAGAGCAGGCAGTGTTGCTCTACCAAAAATCGAGTTAGATGAGTGTAACGGTTGTGGAGCCTGCGTAGCAGTTTGCCCTACTTCAGCTATTCTTGTGAGTAATGCATAAAACAAAAATAACGAGAGCAATTTATGGCACTAAATGAAGTGCATATATCAAGTTTAGTCGTGCATGTGAGCCCAGAGCATCTAGACGAGATCAAAGCACAAATCGAGAAATTCGATAACGCAGAGATTTACGGCAGCAGCCCTGAAGGCAAAATCATAGTAGTCCTAGAAACCGAAAACCAAGGTTTTGTAACGGACACCATCGAAGAAATTAATAATATTACGAACGTTTTAGGCACAGCTTTGGTTTATCACCAAATCGAAACTGAGCTCGACGAAACGGATTTAGAAACTGGAAGCAACAATTCTCAACTTGAGGGTGAAGTATGAAAATGACAAGACGCGCGTTTGTGAAAGCAAACGCAGCTGCATCAGCGGCAGCCGTTGCAGGTGTAACTCTGCCAGCAACAGCAACCAATCTGATTGCTAGCTCTGATCAAACAAAAATCACGTGGGATAAAGCGCCTTGTCGTTTTTGTGGTACGGGCTGTTCGGTACTAGTTGGTACTCAAAACGGTAAAGTGGTTGCGACTCAAGGCGACCCAGAAGCACCTGTAAACAAAGGCCTTAACTGTATTAAAGGTTACTTCCTTTCAAAAATCATGTACGGCAAAGACCGTCTTGAAACTCCTCTTCTTCGTATGAAAGACGGTGAGTTCCATAAAGATGGTGATTTCACACCAGTATCTTGGGACACAGCTTTCGACGTAATGGCTGAGAAATGGAAAGCGGCTCTGAAGAAGAATGGTCCAACAGGTGTTGGCATGTTCGGTTCAGGCCAGTGGACTGTAATGGAAGGCTACGCAGCCGTTAAGATGATGAAAGCGGGCTTCCGTTCAAACAACATCGATCCAAACGCTCGTCACTGTATGGCTTCTGCGGTAGGTGCATTCATGCGTACCTTCGGTATCGATGAGCCAATGGGTTGTTACGATGACTTTGAACACGCAGACGCATTTGTACTGTGGGGTTCAAACATGGCAGAAATGCACCCAGTACTATGGACTCGTATTACAGACCGTCGTCTAAGCCACCCACACGTTAAAGTAAACGTACTGTCTACTTACTACCACCGTTCTTTTGAGCTTGCAGACACGGGTTATATCTTCGAACCTCAATCAGATCTAGCGATTGCTAACTTCATTGCTAACTACATCATTCAAAACGATGCCGTTAACTGGGACTTCGTGAACAAACACACGAACTTCAAGCAAGCAACGACAGACATCGGTTATGGCCTTCGTGACGACGATCCACTACAGCAAGCCGCTGCGAACCCTAACTCAGGCAAAATGACTGATATCAGCTTCGAGAACTACAAAGCTTCTGTTGCTGAATACACCGTTGAAAAAGCGTCTGAAATGTCAGGTGTATCTCAAGATGACCTTATCAAGCTGGCTAAGCAATACGCGGATCCAAACATCAAAGTAATGTCACTTTGGACTATGGGTATGAACCAACATACTCGTGGCGTTTGGATGAACAGCCTTGTGTACAACATCCACCTTCTAACAGGTAAGATTTCTACTCCAGGTAACAGCCCATTCTCACTAACTGGCCAACCATCTGCGTGTGGTACAGCTCGTGAAGTTGGTACGTTCTCTCACCGTCTACCGGCAGATATGGTGGTTGCTAACCCTAAACACCGTAAGATTGCAGAAGACATCTGGAAACTTCCAGAAGGCACTATCCCTGCTAAACCGGGTGCTCACGCTGTTGTTCAAGACCGAATGCTTAAAGACGGCAAGATCAATGCGTACTGGGTAATGTGTAACAACAACATGCAAGCTGGTCCAAACATCAACACTGAACGTCTGCCAGGTTACCGCAACCCAGACAACTTCATTGTATGTTCTGACCCGTACCCAACGGCAACAGCTCAAGCGGCCGACCTTATCCTTCCAACAGCAATGTGGATCGAAAAAGAAGGTGCTTACGGTAACGCTGAACGTCGTACACAAGCATGGTACCAACAAGTTAAAACTGTGGGTGACGCGAAGTCTGATCTATGGCAAATCATGGAGTTCTCTAAGCGCTTCACTATTGAAGAAGTTTGGGGCGAAGAACTTGTTGCGAAAATGCCTGAGTACCGTGGTAAAACCATGTACGACGTGCTCTACAAAAACGGCAACGTTGATGCATTCCCACTGTCTGAAGCTCAAGAGCTTAACGACGATGCACAAGCTCAAGGTTTCTACGTTCAAAAAGGTCTATTCGAAGAATACGCAGCCTTTGGTCGCGGCCACGGTCACGATTTAGCACCATACGATCGCTACCACCAAGTTCGTGGTCTACGTTGGCCTGTTGTTGACGGTAAAGAAACACTATGGCGCTTTAAAGAAGGTTCAGATCCATACGCTAAGAAAGGTTCTGATTGGGACTTCTACGGTAAGCCAGATGGTAAAGCGCTGATCATCAACGCTCCATACGAAGCGCCACCAGAAGTACCAAACGATGAATACGATATGTGGCTATGTACAGGTCGTGTTCTTGAGCACTGGCATACAGGTACTATGACTCGTCGTGTACCAGAACTTTACAAAGCAGTACCGGATGCACTTTGTTACATCCACCCTGCTGACGCTAAAGCTCGTGGCCTTCGCCGTGGTGATGAAGTTCTTATCGAAAACAAACGTGGTGAAGTACGCGTTCGTGTTGAAACTCGTGGTCGTAACCGTCCACCACAAGGCTTGGTATTCGTACCATTCTTTGATGCAAGAATTCTGATCAACAAGTTGATCTTGGATGCAACGGATCCTCTGTCTAAACAGACGGATTACAAGAAGTGTCCAGTTAAGATCACTAAGGTTTCTTAAGCGCCAATTGCTTTTGGAACCTAGATACAAGATCTAACGTATTTAATATTGCGACTACTTTTTTCATCACTTTTTGAAGGAAGTAGTCCACTCAAAGAATTAGCCTTTAGGCGGAGAAATTAACCATGAAAAAACTGATTACTGCCCTACTATCAGCTGGTCTTTTGCTAGCTGGTGCAGTTCAAGCTCAAGCTGAGCTGGATAACCCAGGCGGCATTGGTGGCGTAGAATCTCTACGTGGTGCAAGTGAACTTGAAGCTACTCGCGCAGCAGATGACTTCAAAAAGTTCCCTCGTGACCAAGTACTCGAGAGTGACTACGTATACCAACCACCTCTAGTGCCTCATACTATTCGTAGCTATGAAGTTTCTCTTAACGCAAACAAGTGTCTTTCTTGCCACAGCTGGAAAAACGCAAAAGAAATGGGTGCGACTAAAGTGAGTGTAACTCACTACATGAACCGTGAAGATGCGGTACTTGCAGACGTATCACCTCGTCGTTATTTCTGTCTACAGTGTCACGTACCTCAAGCTAATGCTAAACCACTAGTTGAGAACGAGTTCAAACCTGTAGATTCACTGCGTTAATCGTAGCCAGACGGTAAGAGAGGCTATATATGATAAAATTACTTAAAGCGTTTTGGAAAAGACTCGCGACACCAAGTAAAGCAGCGGTAGGCGTTGTACTTTTCTTGGGATTCGCAGGCGGTCTTTTGTTCTGGGGTGCATTTAACACAGGTATGCAAGCAACCAACACAGAAGAGTTCTGTTCTGGTTGTCACGCTCCTATTGTTGCTGAAATCCAAGAAACAATTCACTACTCTAACCGCTCAGGCGTTCGTGCTATCTGTTCAGATTGTCACGTACCTCACGAGTGGACAGATAAAATTGTTCGTAAGGTTCAGGCATCTAAAGAGTTGTACGCGCACTTCATTGCAAAAACCATTGATACTGAAGAGAAGTTCAAAGCACGTCGTGCTCACCTTGCTGAACGTGAGTGGAAACGTATGAAAGGCAATGACTCACTTGAGTGTCGTAACTGTCACCAGTTCGATTACATGGACTTCTCAGAGCAGAGCCCTCGTAGTGCGAAACAACACTCAACTGCGCTAGCTTCTGGTGAAAAAACGTGTGTAGATTGCCACAAAGGTATCGCACATAAACTACCAGACATGCACGGCGTTGAAGGCTGGCAATAAGGAGCGATTGAATGAGTACTTTAGAAAGCGTAATTTGGCACATCCTAGGTTACAGTGCTATGCCAGTTATCATTCTTGGTGGCTTTGCAGGTGTTGCAGCCGTATCTCTTTGGCTTTTATCTATGACTAAAGACAAAGAAATCGATTAGAAATCGAAATTGCGTCAACTTTTACCAGTTATTTTTGAGATGAGTTGATACTAGAAAGCCACTGAATTCAGTGGCTTTTTTATTGTCTGGCATTTCTTACTCTACTGTTGAGGTGTTTCTACTGTTAAGTAAGAGGCAAAACGTTAAGCTTGATTTTCCGAAGCTTCTGGATCGACGCTCTCTTTATCGACATCTTCCTTATCAACAATCGGCAGTACCTGTTTTACATAGTTACCCGGTGCTTTAGCAATTACAGGGTGAAGCTCGGAACCTTGATTGAAAGGTTCGATTTTCTCGTCAGCTTCAAAGCCTTGTAACCATTGATCCCAGTGTGTCCACCATGAGCCTTCGTTGTGACTTGCGTTATTTAGCCATTCGTCAGCGGAATCGTCTAGGTTATCGTTCAACCAGTAGCCGTATTTCTTTTTCTCTGGATGGTTAACAATGCCGGCAATATGACCCGACTCACCCAGAACAAACGTTTTGTTTCCACCAGTGTTCAATGCACCACGGTAAGTCCCTTGCCACAAAGCAATATGGTCTTCTTTGGCTGAGATAAAGTAGCTTGGAATTTTGATCTTATTCAAATCAATCCAAACACCGCCTACTTTTACGCCTTTGTCTTGAACCAGTTTGTTTTCAAGATAAAGCTCTCGCAGCAAGAAGTTATGGCATTTAGCCGCAACGTTAGTGCTATCACTGTTCCAGTACAGAAGATCAAACTCCATCGGGCTACTGCCTTTGAGGTAGTTATCGATGTAATAGTTCCAGTATAAGCTGTTCTCTCGAAGTAAACTGAACGTCACGCTCAACGAGCGACCATCCATATAACCTTTAGCGTCGTTCTGTTTCTCAATAGCGTCGATTATCGTCTCATTGATGTACGCCCCAACCTCACCTGGCTGCGAGAAATCTAATAACGTGGTAAAGAAGGTCGCCGTTTTTATGCGCTTCTTCATACGCTTAGCCGCATAGTAAGCCACTGTAGATGCGAGTACCGTACCGCCAATACAATAACCTGCGGCATTGATTTGCTCTTTGCCGGTGATGTCTTCAATAGCGGTGACCGCCTTAACGACACCTTCCGTGACGTAGTCTCCGAATTCTTGGTCTTTCTGTGCCACACCCGGATTACGCCAAGACATCATAAATACGCTATGCCCTTGTTCAAGCAACCAACGCACCATCGAGTTCTTTTCTCGAAGGTCGAGAATGTAGTACTTATTGATAAACGGCGGAACGATCAACAATGGTGTCGCATTGACTTGTGGGGTCTTCGGGTAATACTGAATCAATTCGAACAAGTCATTTTGGAAGACGACATCACCTTCTGTATTCGCAACATCCACACCCAATCGGAATGCATTATTGTTGGTCATACGGATCTTAAGGATGTCGGCACTCGCTTCCACGTCCGCTTGCAACTGCTCTAACCCATCAAGAAGGTTCTCGCCATTTCTCTCAAGAGTCAGCTTCATCAGCTCCGGGTTAGTCGCGATAAAATTACTTGGGGACATTGCATTGATTGCCTGACGTGAAAAGAACGCAACACGCTCTTTGGTTTTCTCGTCAATGCCTTCAATCGAGTTGATGGTATCGATATAGCTTTTACTAAACAGCAAGTAAGATTGCTTGATGAAGCTATAGAAAGGGTCGTTCTTCCATGCATCATCGATAAAGCGCTTGTCACCACGATCTTCAGCGATAACGCTCTCGGTGTTACCCATCAGTGCAGCGTTTTGCCAGATTTGCAGTTGCTGTTCCCACCATTGGGATTGCAGCTGAAGTAGAACGGCTGGTTGGTTTGCGGCTTGCTCAAAAATTTTCGATGCATCATCAAAATTCAATTCTTGCATCGCTTTATTTAGGGGAGATTGCGCGGCTTCCTTGTTTTGTTCAAAATTTTCCCACCATTGCTGGTTCGTTTGTTGAAGCTTAACAAGGTAGTCCGAAAAGAAGTGTTGAAACATAACATGACTCCAATAATCGGAAAATCGCCACCAAGCGGCACAGGCCAACCTGTACCAACTTGAAGGCGACTAATTTTATACAGGTGTAACTGTTTTCAAGTTTTCAGTTGTTAGTGTTTCAACATCTTCTTTGAACTCTTTTGCAGCAGCTTGCATTTTTGAGCTATCAGTCATCATCTGTTGAGACAATTGAGTGAGTGCCGTTAGTTGCTGGCCGTTAAAAGCGGTAAGACTATTTACGTCTTTGATTTCACTGACTGCTTTCATTTGTGCAAGACCCATATCGGTATAAGTCTGCAACGCATTCATTTGAAGTTCAGTCATTGTTTGAACGTTCTTTGCAACCAACTTATTGAATTTCAAGTACGGTTCGAACTGCTTTTCAGTTTGGTCTGTGATTGTTTTGAAAATATCCGTGTACATAAGTAACTCCTGATAAATACATAGTTAGTGAAGAAATAGCTTAATAAAGAAATAGTTAAAAAATAAATAGCTTAAAAACCAATTGGCTCGCCTACGGCATGTCGAGTTCTAATCCTCAATACCTTTCAGCAAAACGGCGGTTCCCATTCCCCCGCCCACACAAAGCGAAGCAACACCATAATTGGTATGTTGCTCGATCATTTCGTGGATGAGTGAAACAATAATTCGGTTACCTGATGCCCCTAGAGGGTGACCAAGTGCGATAGCGCCACCGTTGACATTAACTTTAGATTTGAACGCTTCAAGCGGCAGATCATGTTGTTCAGACAACTGGTACATTACGCCTAACGCCTGTGCAGCGAAGGCTTCATTCAGCTCAAATAGCTCAACTTCTTCTAAAGTTAAATCCGCTTTATCTAGCGCTTTAGATACTGCTTCTACTGGGCCCAATCCCATGATCTTCGGGTCTAAACCCGATTGTGCGTAGCTGCTCAGCTCTACCAGTGGAGTCAGGCCGTATTTCAAGACCGCAGATTCAGACGCTAAGATAATGGCACTTGCGCCATCATTGATGCCCGAAGCATTACCAGCGGTGACCGTTCCTTCTCGGTCGAAGGCTGGACGAAGCTTTTGTAGAGCTTCGAATGTCGCGTCTGACTTCGGATACTCATCGGTATCAAAAGTGACGGTTTGTCTGCGTTGCTTAACTTCTACAGGCACGATTTGCTCGTTGAACTTACCCGCTTCAATCGCAGCAACTGCTTTCTGTTGGCTTTCTAACGCGTAGTTATCTTGTGCGAGACGCGAAATATTCAAAGCGTTGGCAATGTTTTCAGCGGTCATGCCCATGTGGTAGTGATTGAACGCATCGGTTAACCCATCACCCACCAACAAGTCTTTCATCGAGATGTCACCCATCTTGTGTCCGTTGCGAATACTCGGTGGCACAATCAAAGGAATCTGAGACATCACCTCAACACCCGCCGCAATAACGACTTCAGCATCTTGTGCTTTGATGTGCGACGCTGCGTCCATCACCGATTTCATGCCGCTGCCGCAAATCATGTTCACACCGTATGCAGGTGTTTCCTCAGGTAACCCTGCATAGATGGAAGCTTGACGAGCAACCCCCATGCCTTGACCTGCCGAAATTACATTACCAACGATCACTTCATCAATCGCATCCAACGAAAGATCTACGGACTCCAACGCGCCTTTGATCGCAACGCCAGCTAACTCGCCCGCAGATACGTTTTTTAGCGACCCGGTGAATGCACCAATAGGAGTACGTTTAGCCGCAACAATAAAGACTTTTTCCATTATTCCATTCCCTTCAGTTTCGCCAATTAGTGCATGTACAAGCCGCCATTCACAGACAGTGTTTCGCCTGTAATGTACGCGCCAGATTCACTTGCTAAAAAGCCCACTGCGTCTGCAATTTCTATAGGCGTCGCTAAACGTTTCATTGGGATTTGGTTTTTAATTGAATCAAGGACTTCAGGCTTCATTTGCTCAACCATAGGCGTGCCTGTGTAGCCAGGGGCAACCACGTTTACTGTCACTCCACTTCTTGCACCTTCAGCCGCCAGTGCTTTTGAAAAACCAATCATTCCCGCTTTAGCCGCCGAATAGTTAGTTTGTCCAAACTGACCTTTTAAGCCATTGACTGAAGAAATATTGATGACTCGGCAATTGCCCTTTTCGCACATAGGTGCAAACAGAGGCTGTGTCACATTGAAAAGGCTGTTGAGGTTAGTCTCAATCACATCTTTCCAAGCTTCGGCATCCATCTTTTTGAAGACGCTGTCACGAGTAATACCTGCGTTGTTGACCAAAACATCCACCGTGCCTTCTTCTTCTAACAACTTGCTTAAGCTCTGTGCACATTCAGCGGTGTTGGTGACATCTAATTCAAACAATCGCACTTGATCTTCAGTAAATTGCTTTTCATTAAACCAATCCAGTGCGCACTGATAATTCCCAGTAAAATAGGTCGCGATAACACGATAGCCATCCGCGACTAATTTAGAAGAAATTGCTGAGCCGATACCGCCTTTTGATCCTGTAATTAAAGCAAGCTTTTTCATTAATGGTTCCATCCCTTACAAGCGATTAAATAACAATGATGTTAATAAGATAATGTCTTAGTCGAAAATTTAACTTTACGTTTTTCTTTATTTAAACCCTACAGCTCAAAATAAAAAATTATTATTACAAATATAAAATATTTTCATATCATGATTAAAAACTAGACTTTCGTCCCAAAATCAATGAAATGTTACATGGATGTAAAACCACGCAATACTTTGATTTTAATAATGTTTATTTAATTTTACTTTTATCACCAAGCAGATAAGTCTTTGTTAATACGAGACAAACCTATATCTCTCAGCTTGTTTCAAGAAGAATGCAATGTGGGAATTTGAAATGATTGATCATGAGAATAATAACAAAACTCTAATTAGTCATTAATAAATGGTTCCTTATCATTCTATATAAACCTCAATATAATTAACGTTCTGGATTGGAAAGATGAACATTATGAATAGACAAAAAAAGCCCACTCAATCTATGAATGGGCTTAAGTAAATGTTATTAATAAATAGAGCGCAGGATTCTACTTCGTAAATATTTCATTTGTATTTACATCTAAATAAATTTTATTTTCAAGCGATAGTCCGCCGCAATAAATAAAATAGACATCTCGGTCACTGTACTTTACCGATTTCACCCAACCACCCAATTCTTCGAAGTCACTTGGGTCACATTCGCCATCAGAGCTCAATTCTGCCACCGTATTGCGGAACTTCTCTTTATGGATCTTAAGATCGTCGGATTTAACCAAATAAGAATCCAATATCTCGATGCTTTCTTTCTCAGAAATAATCACTTCATCATTGGATAGGCCAGACATCGAAACCCATTCGGCTGTCTGTGGCCCGCCTTCTTTTAGAACGATGTAATCTGAGATACGAGCCCATTCGCCTTGTTTCTCTAACACTTCGACCTTTTCACTTTTATAGAGGTAATCTGTTATCAACCCATCAATTTCAGGCTGCTCTACCACTTCGAGCTTTCTATCCAAAACGTAAAATTCGGTCTGTTCTGGTTCAGGTTGAAGATCCATGATCGGTTTTAAATCAGCTTCAGGCTGAGCAACGTCTTCAACGGACTCTTCGGTTTTGTCTGCTGGTGGTGAGTCTTTCTTCATAACAAAGAAGTAATACGCCGCTCCTCCGCCCAATATTAACAACACAAGTAAAGCGATCAGCGCTTTTTTCATCCAATTCCACCAGCTCTTCCGTTTTAGGTATCTTTCAAGTGTACATCAACTCATGCTGCTGCTCATCTATACTCTCTATAGAGAACGCAGTAAGTAGAGGAAAGTCATGAGTTTTTGGGTGAAGGTTATCATTGTAAGTGTGCCTTTGATTGCCAATGCCGCGGTCGCAAGCCATTGCGATCGTGAAAACTGGCAAACATTATTGGATCGCCAACTCGTATATGAAGATCGCTACAACCAATACACCAAAGAGTTCAACCAAGTTCTCTCAACCTACGAGTCACAAACTCTGCTATCTAAACACTTCAACGAAACACAGATCATTGAGCTTTGGGAAAAATATGAAGAAAGGTTTAATGTGCAGCTCAATAGTCATATGAATACCGCTTATGATGTCTCTGAGGTTTTGTTAAAGCAAGCATACGTAGTCTCTACTGAATTAGATGGAGCTCAATCTCTCATCCACTCATGGCAAGCCGTGGCTCAACACTGTGCTAAAGCAAAGCTACCGCGCCAAACTGAAAGCGCACAGTTGCACGTAACAAGCTCGCAATCACTCTCCCGAGATCTCCATACACTCAGTGAAAAGTTCCGTCAGCTGTCTTCAAAATACCGCAAAGAAGCCACGATGATTGACGAAGCACGCCATACAAACCAACCGACAAACGATGACCCAAACTGAAAACATTTCTAGGTTTCATCGCTTTCTCGACTGGATTTTTCCGATAAATATGCTTCCCTCAAGCCAAAATAGTCAGATAAGTCGTTAATCAAAGCTTTATCAATAAGTTGTAAAACTAATGTGCGAACTATCAACAATAAAGTTCAATTTCCGACCAATGCAAGCGAGCATATGAGATATTCATCACAAAATAGATTTACAAACGCCAAGAAATTGTTATCATGATTATTCATATAACTTAATAACAAGAAACATTTTGGCTAGGTAATATGCAAAAAACTATGGCTTTCAACTGCTTGAGTAACACGGAATGGACTGCGGAGATAAGAGGTAAACTTTTATCTGTAGCTAAACACATGGAAGAGTTCGGTTCAGTAAGTGAGCTAGAGCTATGTAAGATATTTGGAGAGACGATTTGGAATGACGGTGTGGATTATCATTCACATGCTTTCTCATTCAGAATTAACGCTCAAACTGGGGATTGTTCAATCTCTAACTTTAAGTATCACTAAGTTTTGCACCTATCATATACGGAGTGCCTTTCGCGAGGCGCTCCGTTTTTTATTGCTGCGCATCTGGTATTTGACGACAGTCTTTAAGAGCAGCGGCACCCTAGTTTAACAACGAAAGTCATTTCGTTTTCAGCTCATTTCACCCAAAGACGTCTCCCCTACCTATAGCTTAGTCAGTATAAACCGGAAGTGGCGCATTGCCTTTCACTTGCCTAATCGCAAGATGAGTATGTATATCTTTTACGTTAGAGAGCCGCTGTAGCTTTCTTGTAAATGCTTCATAAGCCATAAGATTTGGGCTAACAACTTCCAACAGATAATCATAAGCGCCAGACACCACGTGGCAACTTATCACCTCTTCCATATCTACAATTGCGCCTTCGAACTTATCGATCGACACTTCTTGATGGTTGTTTAAACTCACTTCAACGAACACACTCATCGCAATCCCAACGTGCTCTCGCGACAAGCTCACGCGATAACCGTCAATGATTCCTTTCTCTTCTAGCCTTTTAATGCGCCTTGCGCACGGTGAAGCTGATAAGCCAACCTCATCAGCTAGCTCAGCCGTGGTTAGCCTGCCGTCTTTCTGAAGCAACTCAAGAAGATGTCTATCAATTCTATCCATAGTAAATACCGATCATTGGTTAAATTCATTAACAATTCGGAAAATATTAGCAGAAATCATCAACCATAACTCAAGTTAGAACAAAACTTGCCAACCTGTGGCACACCAAGTACCTCATAATGAGTCATCATCCACTTTCCTTATTTATTATGAAGCTTGGCTATCTATCTATTATTGTCACTCTGCTCATCTGGGCGAGCTTTTTCCTTTCTCTTAAAGGCGGCGCAAATTCAGACTTAACACCTGCAGACATCGCACTGACTCGATTCCTCATACCTGCATTGGTGCTATTGCCTTTGATGTGGAAAGCACGCAGCACGATCGCTGCTGTCCCGAATCGATACTTGGCCGGTATGTTCGTGGGGTGCGGGTTGCCTTATTTACTCGTTGCAGGGACAGCCATGCAGTTTGTTCCGGTATCACACGGGAGTGCTTTGGTTCCGGGAACGCTTCCTCTGTTTGTAACAGGAATCGCGGTACTCCTTTTTAAACAACCGCTTAGCCGACACCGTGTCGTTGGTTTAGGTCTTGTTTTACTCGGGATATTGTTGTTTCTAGGAAATAGCTTAAGCAGCTTCAACTTTGAATACACCAAAGGTCACTTGTTGTTTTTGTGTGGCAGCTTAATGTGGGCAACTTTTACCATCTCAGCACGTGTTGCCAATCTTAATGCGCTTGTGAGTGCGGGTTTCATTTCATTCTGTTCCACTTTGCTATTGCTGATCCTTATCCTTACAGGAACCCTCCCTAGCCATTTAATGAGCACACCAATTGCTCAATGGCCAGTCACAGAACTTGCCATACATTCAGCGGTACAAGGCGTTGGTGCAGGTTTAATCGCGGCTTTCACTTATTTATATGCTGTAAACACGTTAGGGGCAGAGCGTTCAGCCGCCTTTGGCAGTGCAACACCTGCCGTTGCAACGTTGTTGGCGATCCCTCTGTTTAACGAGATTCCGGATACGATGACTTGGTTAGCACTTGGTTCAATTTGTATCGGCAGCTTGGTCGCGAGCAACATTTTCATGAGAAACGACCAGTCTATGCAGTATCAACCGCCAAGCCATAGTAAAGCCTGATACTGCGTTCCAACATAAATACAGTTCCCCTAAACATCAATTTTAGGGCTTGTAGTACACAGATAAGCCTACAAACGTAGGCTTATCTAAAATCTCCTTTTTCTGAGCTCGCTTCTCCATTAAACTGTCCGACCTTTTTGCAGATCCAAGAGAACACCATGCAACGCGATTACACTTTAACTTGCTTAAACAACATGCCTCGTGAAGAACTAGAAGAATTTAGTTTAAGAATGATTCATCGCCTTGTCCCTGAAGATGCAATGACGGAACTGTTTACGTTCGAACAGGAAGAAGTGACCAATGAAGAGCGTATGCAATCAGCGAAGTTTGATGCGATGCTTAGAATGACTGCAATCGCGCTGAGTGAAGTGAATCTTGCGTTTAGTGAGTCGGATAACTCGCAACAAAACATCGAGCGCATGACTCGACTATTGCTTTGGCACTTCTATGCAATGTCGTTCAACCTTGAGCAAGCGATCAGCCTTGAAACTCACTGTGATAAAGTCGAGAAGATTTTGTTGAAAGCACCGACAGAAGCGTTTGGTTGGGTAAAAGAGCTAACAGAGTTGCTTCACTTCTATGCCAAAGTGAATGACGACAAAGAAAACGGATAGACTCGAATATCTCCGAACCGAAGGCAGACAGGGCTATACCGAAGGCAAGTAGAAACTTTGCTGAAATGAGTTCTCTGCCTTTGTTGTTTCTAACACGCTGTGATGCAACATCAGTATCGACTGGGCGATTTTAGTCCCAATACCCAGCGATCCATTGGGTGCTTCCAACTCGATCTCATTGTGTATAACCACTTTCACCCGTTTTGAATCAGCTTCTAGACCAACATTCATCGATACCACCGTTCCACTTGGACTATGCCTCAACGCATTATCTAGCAGATTCAAGATCAACCTCTCAAGCAAATCACTGTCACCTACAGCCTTAATCCCATCTGGTATTTCGATATTGATCTGAACATTTTTCTGCAAGTATTGGCTTTGTATCGTCTCTAAGCACTCTCCCATCAACACATTGATATCAATCGAAGCATACTGATAGCTCGGCACAGGGTTATCATTTTTGGCGCTATCGAGTAGTGAATGGAGCTGTTCAGACAACTTGTTGCCATTGCGGTAAGCAACGTCGATCAGCGGATCCGATTGCGGATTTTGAATCTTCCATGTTTCTAAATAACCAAGCACACTGGAAAGCGGCGTTTTCAAATCGTGACTGAGCTGTAATAAGCTTTGTCTACGATGCGAGGATTGATATTCAAGTTGCAAGAATTGTTGTTGAATGTGTTTCGCCATCAATTGATAAGAACGTGCTATGGGCACTAATTCTGGTACTTGGTGTGTGAAATTAGGTTCTAACCTAAAGTCTTGTTCAGCTTGTTGCTGCAATTTATTGGTTACCGCCTCTATTGGGTTCAACAAGCTGCGTTTCACTAACAGATACGCACCAATTGCAAAGCCCAAGATAGAAACCAGCACAAGCCCTGCTAGCGCGATATATGGCGTATCAACCTGGGAATTAGTAATCACAGTATGGCGATTACTTCCAATAACCACATACAAATAGCCGACAGTAGAACCAAGCTCTTCAATCGCCGCAACAGAAAAGACTTTAGGTGACTCGGGGTTAATCGGGTCCTCTCCCAAGATAGGATAAGCCCCTTCATTTAAAAACTGTTGGATAGGCGCTAAATCGATTTGGCTCGATAATTGGGTACCTTCAGGCGCCGCATGTGTAGTGATATTGCCCTGACTATCAAGAAAATAGATGTCGAAATCAGGTCCTATCAACATCAATGTATGGAATATAGATTTGAGTGCTTTGGGGTTGTAGTCGGTACCAATCATGAGAGGATTATCATCACGCATATGAACTGCCAGATCTTTATGTAAGCTCTGCTTGGTTCTTTGTTCTATGGTCTCTTTTTGCCAATGATAAGTGTAGGCGATGACCACACTCACCAACAGAAACCACAAACTTGTGAACAATACTAAACGCGATTTAAAACTCATGTTCTCTCCTCTATGGCTCGTAGATCTTACTGACTTTTTAATAAGCTTAGAAAGCGATACATAAACCTATACTTTCGATTCAAACTTGTATCCGACACCCCAAACGGTTTTAATGAAATCATCATCGCTATTGGGCATGGCAAGCTTGGTTCTTAGACGGTTGACCGTGCTACACACAGTGTGGTGGTAGCCAGAGTGATGAGTGTTCCAAACATGATCGAGCAACTCGTCTTTGCTGTATACGCGTCCCGGTCGGGTGGCTAAAAAGTGAAGTAAGGTAAATTCTGTTGCAGTCAACGGGACATCTTGGTTGTTAAGTGAAACCTGATGGCGCTCAGGTTGGATGGTGAGCCCACCAAAACTCATAATCGATTCTATTGTTGAGGTAGACTGGCCGGTTGATTCAACATGGTTTAGACGGCGTAGTACGTTCCTCACGCGAGCTTGAAACTCCAGCACGCTAAATGGTTTAGTGATGTAATCATCGACGCCAGCTTCTAAACCCGACACCTTGTCTAGCTCCGCATCTCTTGCCGTTAGCATCAATACAGGTGTCCAGTCCTCTTGCTGACGTAACATTCGACAAAAATCGAGCCCATCTCCATCAGGCAAGCCTCGGTCAAGTACAACCAAATCAAACTGATCATTACTGTATAACGCGTTAGCTTTATCAATTGAGTTGGTTCTTGTTACGTCATGACCTTGGAACTTGAGATGCATTTGCACCAGTTCTGCCAAGTCATCATCGTCTTCGACCAACAATATGTTTGCCATCAAATTTACCGCAGCACTATTCATGATCCCTGCTCTATTCGGAGTCTGCCCACCTAAGATTGACCGGAACAGAGCAGGAATTCTTTCATTACACCTTTAACTCAGTTAATCGGCTACTCAGTTCGAGTAATAGTGATTCTTGCGCCTGGGTTAAGGAAGCGATGGTTGCCACTTAATGCCGACGTCGTCAGGCCATCATCTTGGCTTATTACACCTGCATGGAAGCTCACTACATCCGTGTCATTTCTTGTAGTGTTAAAGCCTTCACCACCGCCGGCAGGCCCCGGAATAGTCGCAGCAAGCTCGTCATTCAGCTCAGTCCCCGAATCCCAAACATTCATGTTCATGACGAAGGTATCACCCACGGCTAATGACTTGAGCGACAAACCGGATT
Source organism: Vibrio sp. L5-1 (assembly GCF_021728315.1). Taxonomy (NCBI): domain Bacteria; kingdom Pseudomonadati; phylum Pseudomonadota; class Gammaproteobacteria; order Vibrionales; family Vibrionaceae; genus Vibrio; species Vibrio sp. L5-1. Next base: position 413,242 of record NZ_JAKKCQ010000001.1, read on the forward strand.
CACCAACAAACGCATCATTAGTGTTTACCAGCATTGAAGCGACGGAGAGGTAGCCTTCTTGGTTAGGATCGACACGGATTGAAACAGTGTCCCTTTCACCTGAAAGAATCAAACCATTGCCAGAGATGCCTTGATAAACATTGGCATCACTGTCGCTTAGTGCCAGCAATTGAGCATTGCTGCCACCTTCCGCTAAGTATTCAAGATCGACCGAGGCACTTTGCCCGATTTCAAACAGATTGAAGCTATTATTGTGAGTCAATACCGCGAGTGGCGACATCGGCTGGTTTGGAGTGAGGTTAGTCACACTCACATCATAGCGATAGTAATCGTCGTCATCGTCAGGACAACCCGCTAATACGGCGACAGATGCAGCGATAAATAGAATTCTAGCTTTCATACATCCCCCTTACTTCACAACAATGGTGATAGTTGCAACAGGGTTTAACCAACGATGGCTGCTGCTATCGAGGTCACTGATGCCGCCCGCCGCATCACTATCACCAATGTTACCCGGATGAATATGAACCTTAGCGTTTGACACTGCAGTTTCAACTCCGGTACCACCAGCACCAAAGGTAATAAATGGCGGGTTTGGCATGCTGCCCGCTAGCTCATCATTGGCTTCTGTGCCTGCGTCATAGCCATTGAGGGTCGCTTTGTAGGTGCCCGCTTGAGTTGGGATTTTCCAACTGTCTAAGCCAACAAAACCGTCGTTGGTTGGCAGCAGCATTGCACCCAATGACAAGTAAGCTAAATCACCAGTGTCGATATCAAACGTAGTTGCGACGCCCGGGTTAAGAATTCCGCTAGCTGGGTTTTCTACCACCACACCACCCGCGTTAGCAATCAAACTCGATAGACCTGAAATATCACCACCTTCGGCCATCGATTCTAATTCCGCAGAAGCACTCTCACCCGTTCTAAACATGAACAAGCTGGAGTCATGAGCGGCTGCCAAGATAGGCGTAAAGTAGATCCCTTTCGTTGCGTTGGTAACGGTCACCTCAAGCTCTGCAGCCTGAACCTGAGCCGCTCCGAAGGCCAACATAGCCGAGCTAATCACTAAGCTGATTTGAGTACGTTTGTTCATTTTGATTCCATCCTTTATCGAGTCCTATCGTTGCCAACAAAACTAATAACAGTAATATACCGTTACATTTGCCAGAACGAACTGTGGTGTTGTTGACTCTAAGAATGGCGATCAAATCTATCAGCAACTTCATTGAATTCTCATAAAACTCTCACAAGTTTATTCAAACTTCTTACTATCCAGAAAGACAGACTTAAGAGACTGACATGTAAATAGAAACTCTCGTTCTAGAAATGAGAGTTACACAAGAAATCATGGTTCAAGAATAGCGCTGACCAAACGTAAAAAGGCCCAATCGATATATCGACTGGGCCTTTCACTGATGTATAAAGCTTATCTCAGGAAAGCTCTATTCGCTTCCAACTGAGCTAGCCGAACAACACCAATTTAGAATGCGTAGTTTGCGTCAACAAGTTCGCTTACTTCAACTTTGCTTACTTCTGCGCGAGCTTCAAGCCATTGTGCAACTTGCAGTTGCTCGGCTTCTGTCACTGAACGGTAGCGCTCAATAGAACATAAGAAACCTTCGAACAGCTCTAAACCACCGCCACCAAAGCACAGGCCGATGCTGTCGATAAAATCGATAAATTCATCGATGAACACATCGTATTGGTCAAAATCAGCAATCGAAGTCGTGCAGCTTACCTCAAAACCTAGAATAGCGAATTCACCTAGGTATAACTTCTTGCGTAGGCGGCGATTTTTGTTTTCGATTTTATCTAATTTCATAACTGTCTCTCTTTTCGTTTGATAAAGCATTTATACACAGTTCTCCGTTAATTCCCAAGAGTTTTGTATTGCACGAGAGGGTTAGCAGCAAAAATCGTGCTACAGAAACAAAACCTTAATCAAAACTATAAAAATCTGTCACTTAACTGCTTCACGATTGCTCACACATCAGCCCAAGTTATTAACCAATTCATTAGTAAGTGGGTAAGTCATAAATAACGAATAATAAAGTCAGCCAACAGGAAGCAGTCCCGATGAGCAAGGAAACATTTGATAGCACTCGTTTTAACAAGAGTAACAACAAGCCTTTCGAAGAAGTTCTAGATGCGAACCTTTCAAGAAGAAACGTTCTGAAAGGCGGTTTAGGCATCAGTGCAATGACCGCCTTTGGCGCGTTTGGTTTAGCAGGCCACAGCACGGCTAACGCTACGACAATGCAAGCAACGGGCGCCCAAAAAAGCACTGCAACACTTGCATTCGAATCGGTTAAAGGATCATTGACAGACAGTGTCGTTGTACCAAAAGGCTATACAGCACAGGTATTAGTTCCTTGGGGTACTCCACTTAACAAGCAAGGCAAGGCTTGGTTAAAAGACGGCACCAACAACGCACAAGATCAAGCTAACTCACTGGGCATGCACCACGATGGCATGCACTTCTTCCCGCTTAATGGCAACAGCAACGACGGTTTGTTGGTGATCAACCACGAATACATCGACCAAAAAGCACTGCACGCCAACGGCCCAACATACAACGAAGGCGCTCGCCCTAGCCTTGATGAAGTACGTAAAGAGATCAACGCGCACGGCGTGAGTGTTGTTCGAGTGAAACTGGAAGGCAACCAATGGGTGATGGTCGATAACGACCCACTGAACCGCCGCTACACAGGCGCGACAGTGATGGATCTGTCTGGCCCCGTTGCTCACAGTGAATTTACCAAAACCAAGTTCTCACAAGACGGCAGCCAAGCTCGTGGCACGTTGAACAACTGTGGTAATGGCTACACGCCATGGGGCACTTACCTAACGTGTGAAGAAAACTGGCCGGGTTATTTCGTGAACAAAGGCGAGACAACGCCAGCGCAAGAACGTATTGGTATCGCTACCGACAAAACACGTTACGGTTGGGACACGCTTTCAGGTAACAAACAAGAACGCTTAGACGAGTTTGCACGCTTTGACGTAACACCAACAGGTGAGTCAGCAATGGACGATTACCGTAACGAAGCACACGGTCACGGCTACATTGTTGAAATCGACCCATACACAGCAAACTCTCGCGCTAAGAAACGTTCTGCACTGGGTTGTTTCCGTCACGAAGGCTGTACGTTTGGTAAGTTGACTGAAGGCGAGCCGATCGTATTCTACTCTGGTCACGATTCGCGCTTTGAATACCTGTACAAATTCGTTTCTGAAGAGAAATGGGACCCGCGTGATGCAGAGCCGAGCAATCGCCTAAGTGCGGGTGACAAGTACATGGACAAAGGCACACTGTATGTGGCTAAGTTCAACGATGATGGTTCAGGCACTTGGCTACCACTGACTCTGAGCAGTAAGACCACAAACGGCGGTAAGTTAGGTGATTCATTTGATTCTCAAGCAGCACTTATCATTAATACCGCAGGCGCAGCCGACCTTGTAGGCGCAACGCCAATGGATCGCCCTGAATGGTGCTCTGTTGACCCGATGACAGGTACGGCTTACCTAACGCTAACTAATAACAACAAGCGTAAAGAAGCGAACTCTGCGAACCCTCGCGTAGACAACAAGTTCGGTCATGTTATTCGTTGGGATGAAGGCAAAACAGCAGGCGAGTTCAATTGGGATATCTTCGTATTTGGCTCTCCAGCAGTGGAAGACAAGTCTATTAACCGCTCAGGTTTAACAGACATGAACCAGTTCGCCAGCCCTGACGGCTTAGCGTTTGATGCTCGTGGCATCTTGTGGATTCAGACAGATAACGGCGCAGATGAAGTAACGGGTTACACCAATGACCAAATGCTGGCAGTGGTTCCATCTCAGTTAACGGATGACAACGGCAACAGCGCGGTGATTGATGCAAACAACCAAGCACAGCTTAAACGCTTCTTTGTTGGTCCAAACGGATGTGAAGTAACTGGCTTTACCATCAGCCCGGATTTCAAATCACTATTTGTGAACATTCAACACCCAGCCAACTGGCCATCGTCTGAAGATGCAACGGCTCAGACTCAGGGCAACGTTCGTCCAAGAGCATCTACGGTTGTGATTCGCCGTGAAGACGGCGGTGAAATTGCGGTTTAATAAGCAAATCTAGCTAAAATCAGCAACCTTACTGTTATCTAGTTACTGTTCGCTAGCTAAGTAAAATCAAAAAGAGCGATAAGGCCAAATGCCCTATCGCTCTTTTTAAATTCTATACGCTCTTTGATTCAACTAATGATCTTCGGCTTCGTACACTGCTCTTCCCTCCAAAGCACTCACCGTCATCCTCGAGAAAGAGGAACGACTGAGTCAGGGATCTTTCTACCTGTATAATTACAGTTAACTCACGAACAACCACACACCAACGCCCATCATTAACGTACCTGCTATACGGTTCATCAACTTAACGTTATCGGCTTTACCCAGCATATGTTTTAGGCTCTTTCCGCCTGTCGCGTACAAGGTCATGCAGACAAATTCAGAAACCAGAATAATAGACACTAAAATCAACAATTGCGGGGCTAAGTCTTTATTACTGTTAATGAAAGGAGGCAATAACGAAATCATGAATGCCCAACCTTTCGGATTCGCGATAGCTGTCACGAAGCCTTGAACCACCAAGTCCCAATCATTACTGACTTTAGTTGTTTGGTTGTCAGTACTGATCGCCAGTTTGCCTCTTGAACGCCACATCTGAACGCCTAAATAGAACAAGTAAGCTGCACCAACAAATTTGAAGCCCGTAAATAGCCACGGGTAGTTCAACATAATAGATGCAATACCCAATACCGCGGCAATAGAAACTACAGCGACACCGGCCAGTTCACCAATCATCATCCATAATGTGCGCTTATACCCCACACTCATTCCTAGTGTCAAAGCCAAGGTCATACACATACCAGGCGTGATTGAAACAAAGAAGAACGTGGGAATAAAAGCCCAAAGTAGTGCGCTATCCATATCATTACCTTACTGGCTTAGTGTTATCTGATAACTGAAGTTACCCAAAATTTAATTACTGTCTGAGAGCGCTGATTATTGAATCAACACACATTAGAGTTCGCTACTGAATTAGGTTTATTTATACCAAGAGCTTTTATAAACAGAACAGTACTAAAACAAAAAGAGCCACATCACCGTGGCTCTTTTCAATCACCAACCGTAATTACTTACGACGGTTTTTAATTCGCTTCATCATAGTCAAACGACGTTCAGCGCTTGCTTGATCTTGAGGCTCTTCACTCGCGTTGTTCTTGCGACCCTGACGGTTTTTGTAAGCCGATTTTGTGTTCAACTTCTCGATGTAAGCATCACGTTTCTTCGGTTCATAACCTGGTTGTTCGACACGGCGAATACGTTGTTGAATCAGTGTTTCAACTTGAACAACAGTCAGCTCTTCTTCGCGGTTAACGAAAGAAATCGCGTGACCTTGTTTACCAGCACGACCTGTACGGCCAATACGGTGAACGTAATCTTCCGCTAGGAAAGGCATGTCGTAGTTAATTACGTGTGGTAAGTCTTCGATATCAAGACCACGAGCCGCAACGTCGGTTGCTACCATTACACGCGCTCTGCCTTCTTTAAAGTCATCCAGAGCACGACGACGAGCGCTTTGCGCTTTATCACCGTGACAAAGTACTGCTTTGATGCCGTCTAGCTTAAGCTCTTTTACCACATCATTCGCTGTTTCTTTGTAGTTCACGAATACAAGAACTTGGCGCCAGTTTTTACGGCCAATAAGCTCAGAAAGCAGTTCTGTTTTACGCTCTTGATCTACTGGGTAAACCACGTGACCGACAGTAGCAGCCGTTGAGTTTTCACGCTCAACACTAATACGTTTTGGTTTACGTAAAATATCAACAGACAATTGGTTTAGCTGAGTAGAAGTCGTTGCCGAGAACATCATGATTTGTGGAGACGTTTCTACATCCAACATGATCTTACGAACGGCATTGATAAAGCCCATATCAAGGATACGGTCAGCTTCATCGAATACTAGAAATTCTAGGTTTGCGATAGACACGTTACCCGCTTCTAAGTGCTCTTCTAAACGGCCTGGCGTTGCAACCAAAATATCCACACCCAGTTCTAATTGACGAACTTGTGAAGACATTTTGTTACCACCGTAAACCGCAGAAACGCTTAGTTCAGTGTATTTAACGTAGTCCTTAATGTTTTGAGCGATTTGCGCAGCTAACTCACGAGTTGGCGCAAGAATTAGGCCACGAGCCGTACCACGAGATGCTTTTTTACCGCTATTCAGAAGACTCTGAATAACAGGCAATGAGAATGCCGCTGTTTTACCCGTACCGGTTTGAGCAGTAGCAAAAATATCATGGCCTTTACGAGCCATTGGAATCGCTTTTTGTTGAATTGGAGTGAGTTTTTCATAACCACACTCAGTCAACGCTTTGACTAATTCAGGAGCAAAACCTTGAGAAGAAAATGACATTGTTACGGGTTCCTTAAGCAGACAGCCTACATTCTTATTTCAGCCGAGCACTATAAAGTAATTAGAGTGATTTATCTCACATTTATCGTGATATAACGCAAACTTTCTCATTTAATCTGGTGTTTACTTCACCATCCGCGAAGCAAACACCAGAATCATCGTTTCAAACAGGATAATTGAGCTATTTGATACCACACAGCTTAAGCAAAATCTGTTCGAGCTCAGCCCAAGGCATCTGTTGAGAGTCAATCACTTCAAGTCGAGATTCGAAGCCATCAAGGGAAATTTCATTCACTGATACGACTTGATTCGCCACGTTAAACGCGTAACAACCTTGGTCAGTATTCACCACCGCTTTTACACGCTCAGCCGTTAGATCCGACAACATAGAGAATAGCTCATCAAAATCAAATTTATGCTCTGCGCCAAATAGCCAACCACAACTAAAGTAGCCTTGTCCTTTGTTCTCTTTTCGGATGAAAGCTTCACCGGGAGGAAGTTGGAATTGAGGCTCTTGTTCAGCGTGATCGTGATGGTGCGATTCAATATGAGAGGAAGCACTGCCATATACTCTTTCAATATCCAACACTTCCAATGGCACTTCACCATCGTGGATTAGCTTGTGGAAGACTTTGGCTGGCGTTTGATCCGTCACCCAATCATTGAACGCATCGATGTCTTCAGAATGAACAAGGTCAACCTTAGTACCAAGAATCACATCTGCACTGTCCAGTTGATCATTGAAATTCTGATTCGACGTGTACTTTTCATTGGATAAGTTTCGTGGGTCAACCAAGCCAAGCGTCGCTTTTAAATCAACATAAGGTGCGTATTGATCTGAAGTTAGTGTCGCAATAACCTGTTTAGGGTGACCAAGCCCAGTTGGCTCAATCAATAAACGGTCTGGCTTTTGGCGCAGTAAAGCATTAATGCCCACCGACATAGGCACACCTGCAGTACAACACATGCAACCACCCGGTACTTCTTTAATCAAAGCGCCTTGATCTGTCATCAATGCGCCATCAATGCCGATTTCCCCGAATTCATTAACCAGAACAGCCCAGTTTTCATTCTCAGGTTTGTTTTTCAGTAGGTTCAAAATAGCGGTCGTCTTACCGACACCCAGAAAACCCGTAATTATGTTTGTAGGAACTTTTTTGGTCATATCAGTTCTCCTTTTTCAAGGAGTATATACTCAATCACCGAAAAGTTGACCCCAATCGATTGTTTATACTGAGATTCATTAATAGAGATATGGCGCAGATATAATCAGAAGAGATAAGAGTAGAGATAAATAGAGGGTAAATAGATAAGTAGATAAGTAGATAAGTAGATAAGTAGATGTGAAAGTTGGATGCTCCAGACGAACTAAAGGCGTACTTACTCAGTACGCCTCACCCTCGTTACTCAATCGTGAGTTCGCGAATCAGGAAGCCTTAAATATCGACCTGAACATTTAACGAGGAACTAAAACTTTGTTTCTGAATCCATCCAAATTGTGTGTAAAACCTCACTTCTCCTTGCGGTTCGTTATGTTGCTTTACGATTTAACTATGGTTCATTTTTGGGGATATTCAAGCCACCACCAGAGAATCGATCAAAATTGTGACGGCGATTCCACAATTGCCCATAGATTCTATTTATGTAACACGCACATTCCATAAATGAAATTCAACTTTTCATCTTTGCTGCTATAGGATATGCAGAGGACGCGTATAATTTACGACAAACCCGCCTTAACCCATTCAGGAGCCTTATCTCAATGACCAGAAGAGAGAAAATTAAGCAATCCTTATTAGCCAAAATGCCAAGGGATGCTATTAATCAATTTCTCTCAAGAGATAAGACACCCGCTTCCGTTCTCTTTCTTTCTTGTATTGTAGGTGTACTTGCTGGTGTGGTGGGTACCTATTTCGAAGTCGCGGTTCATTTCATCACAGAAACTCGTACCGATTGGCTTAAAGATGAAATCGGTAGCTATTTACCCCTTTGGCTTGCCGCTTTCCTTATTAGTGCTGCATTTGCCTTTATTGGTTACTTCCTCGTTCATCGCTTTGCTCCAGAGGCTGCAGGCTCAGGCATCCCTGAAATTGAAGGGGCGATGGACGGTATGCGCCCAGTTCGATGGTGGAGAGTATTGCCAGTAAAATTCTTTGGCGGTATGGGCGCATTAGGTTCTGGTATGGTTTTAGGTCGAGAAGGACCAACCGTTCAAATGGGCGGCAGTATTGGTCGCATGGTCACCGATATCTTTCGAGTCAAAGATGACGACACTCGCCACTCACTGTTGGCTTCGGGTGCCGCAGGTGGTTTAGCCGCCGCATTCAACGCACCTCTGGCTGGGATCATGTTTGTGGTCGAGGAGATGAGACCACAGTTTCGCTACTCACTCATATCAATTAAAGCCGTCATCATCTCCGCGGTTTCAGCCAACATCGTTTTTCGATCAATCAACGGACAGTCTGCCGTCATCACAATGCCTCAATACCAACCGCCTGAACTGGATGCTCTGTGGTTATTCTTGTTGTTAGGCGTGTTGTTCGGCCTGTTTGGTGTGATTTTCAATAAGCTGATTACACTCTCGCAAGACCTGTTTGTGGCAATACACAAGAATGACCGTAAACGCTACTTAATGACAGGTTCCCTGCTGGGCGGTTGCTTTGGCTTATTGCTGCTCTATATACCGGAGTTGACTGGCGGTGGTATTGGTATCATCCCGAATATCACTAATGGCAACTACAGCGCAAACGTGCTGCTGTTAATCTTTTTAGGGCGCGTGCTCACCACGCTACTTTGTTTCGGCTCTGGTGCACCGGGTGGTATCTTTGCACCAATGCTTGCTCTAGGAACGCTCTTTGGTTACGCGTTTGGGCTTATCGCGGCGGCATTCTTCCCTGAACTGAATATAGAGCCGGGTATGTTTGCGATTGCTGGCATGGGCGCATTATTTGCCGCCACCGTACGAGCGCCTATCACTGGCATACTGTTGGTTATTGAAATGACCAATAACTACTACCTGATCCTGCCGTTGATCATCACCTGCTTAGGTGCGGTAATCATTGCTCAAATGTTAGGTGGGCAGCCAATTTACAGTCAGCTGCTTAACCGTACGCTGAAAAACGAGAAGCTAAGACAACAAGACCTCCCTCAGCAAGAGGAAGTACGTTAACGGCATTGAGAACGGTAGTTCAAATGTGGGACTTAAACGTAACTCGTCAAGTTCCACTAATACAGTCAGGTTCCACTGATATATGAGCAAACCCAGTTCGGTATTTATAAATCACTCAAAAAAATAAAGCACACTTTCCTCGTGCTTAATGTCCCGATTTCGTATCAAAATCAAAAAAGCAAACGTTAAACTTGCTATCATCCACTCAAAATTATTTGAGTGTCCTTAACATCTATTGAGGACACAGCTGAGCGCTCACTCTAGAGCAAAAATTCTATAATTGACTCATATTCTATAAATAACTAGTTGGAGAAAGGCGTTGAACTGGAGAAGGTTAACCCAAGTAAAAAATGTGCCGCCATCTCAGGCGTCTTTGGCACTTGGTGTTATTGGACTAGGACAAGCTTGGGCATTATATCTGCCAGGGGTTGGTGAGATCATTCGCCCCTACCTTGCTGCATTTGGCGCACTGTTATTGCTACCCGTTTTACTTCGTTATCTCACCAGCTTTAATACTTTCATCAATGACATTCGTCATCCGCTTAGTGGAAGCTTGATGGCACCAATGAGCATGGCGTTATTGATTCTATGCGACTATTTAGCCGAAATCTCTCCAGTCATTGCTTACCCAGTCTGGTTCTGCGCGTTGTTATTGCATTTTACCATGATGGTGTTGTTCTTTAGTTTCCAGATCATCAACTTCAAAATGTCGAACATTGTACCGAGTTGGTTTCTGTATCCGGTGGGGTTAATCAGCAGTTCCTTAGCAGGTTCACAATTTGGGCACACCGTTTTTTCAGAAACACTTGCGGCCACTTGTATCGGTATCTATTTCCTAATGCTGCCAGTGGTGTTGTACCGCTTGGTATTCGAAGGAAACCTGCCACGCAGAGCAAGACCAACCTTAGCCATCATGGCAGCACCTGTGAACCTGTCTTTAGCGGCTTACTTGGTTAACTTCGACAACCCAGACCCGATTCTAACAGGCGCGTTGGCTGGCATTGCTATCACCATGACGCTACTGATCTACTTGTGTTACATACGATTGATGCGTCTGAAATTCCAACCTTCGATTGCTGCCGTCACTTTCCCTTCCGTGATCAGCGCTATTGCCATGCATCGTCTAACTACGTTTTTCGGCGCGGAATACCCGCAATGGTATTGGCTGCACAAGTTTGGTTTCTTCGAGTTAACCATCGCAACCATCCTAGTGATTTGGGTTGCAGGTGGATACGTGAAAATGTACTGGCCTGAGTTTTTTGATACTGACTACATGTCTAAAAAGGTCAAACGTTCTTAGACCGAAGCTAGAAGAGCTTAGTTTGCTCGACCGAATTCTCCAATATCCGATATGTCAGACAGCAGAACCAAACAAAAAAAGGCCTCACAATGTGAGGCCTTTGAATAGGCAAGGTGTTAATAGTTCAGGCGAGTCTGGCGAGAGCTATTAGAAGTTAGCGTGAGGGCCAAATACTTCGTAGTGTACGCGTGAGCGATCGACTTTAAGTGCGTCTAACTGCTCTACGATGTTCTTCATGAAACCAACAGGTCCACAGATGTAGAAATCGCTCTCTTCAAAGCCTTTAGTATCGGAGATAGACGCTAGGTCCATTTGACCTTGATGTGTGTTCTCACAAGCAGACTCGTCTTTGTTCATGTACCACGTTTTCGCTTCCCAACCTTTGTCGGCAACAATGTCTTTAACACGAGTCGTGAAAGAGTGTTGGCCTACGTTTTCACAAGCGTGAAGGTAGAGAACCGGTTCGTTTTTCTGCTCGTTGTTCAAGAACTCAAGCATAGACTGCATTGGCGTTACACCCACACCTGCAGAGATGAGCGTTACTGGCTTGCTGCGCTCTTGATACATAAAGTCACCTGCTGGTGCGTATAGGCTAACTTCATCGCCGATAGCAACGGTATCGTGCATGTGGTTAGAAACAACACCTTGCGTTTCTTGACCTTGGCCTTCACGCTTCACAGAGATACGGTAGTATTTTCCGTTCGGCTTGTCTGACAGTGAATACTGACGAATTTCGCTGTATTGTGCGCCTTCAGGTTTCACTTCAATGCCGATGTATTGACCCGGTGTGTAATCCAAAACCTCACCGCCATCTTTTGGCTGTAAGATGAAGCTTGTTACGAGTGCTGACTCTTCGATCTTGTCTGCAATTACGAATGCACGTGCTGCTTCCCAGCCACCAACAGCCTGCTTGCGCTGTAGATAAAGTTCAGCTTCACGGTCGATGAATACTTGCGCTAAGAATAGGTAAGCGGCAGTCCATGCTTCTTCCACTTCTGGAGTAAATGCCTCAGTAGCTAATTCACGTAGTGTTTCAATCAGGTGCAAACCAACAATTTGATAGTGCTCTGGTTGAATGTTAAAGCTTGTGTGTTTCTGTGCAATACGTTCAACCGCGGTGGTTAACGCTGCTAGGTTTTCAATGTTTTTAGCATAAGCCGCGATAGCTTCAAACAGTGCCACACCTTGGCGACCTGTTCTTTGGTGAGTCATATTGAAGATATCTTTCAATTCAGGGTTATGCGTGAACATACGTTGATAGAAGTGTTGAGTTAAAGCAGGGCCTGCGCTTTCTAAAAGAGGAATCGTCGATTTGATGATGTTGATATGTAGATTGTTTAGCATTGATTTACTCCGAACACTTAGTCTTTTGACCACTTGAGTCAAATTGACTAGTTTTATTTAAAGATGACTTTATACCAATTCATTCTCAATGAGCTCTCTGGCTACATTTTTTATGAGAATCACGTGGACTGATAAATGGGCATTAATTGATTCAAATCAATTATAGGTCAGTTATTCAGTCATATAGACAACACGTAATGGACACATTGCACAAACGGTGCCAACATGCGAAAGCTTGCTGTGTCTGGCATCCTTTCAAAAATCCACTTCAAACTTTAGTCAAAAAGACCTTTTTTTTGTGTCATAAAGACTCTACCATGTATAAAAATACAAACAGTATGAGCCCTTTATGCAAGATATCTCAGCATCCACTCTCATGGAAATGACCATTGGTTTAGCCAGCGGTGTGAACGATCAAGACCGTTTTAATCGCCTAATCGATGCCATTCGTAAAACCATAACGTGTGATTGCGTCGCGCTTTTAAGCCTTCAAGGCGACACGCTAGTACCCATCGCAATGCAAGGGCTCAGTCGAGATACATTCGGTCGCCGCTTTATCATTTCGGAACACCCTCGCTTTGATGCGATTTGCGCATCACGCTCTCCTGTTCGTTTTGATGCTGATAGCTCATTGCCTGATCCTTTCGATGGCTTACTGATAGACCACGACGGCGATTTGCCAATGCATGCCTGCATGGGTTTGCCTCTGCTGTTTGGTGACAAATTGTTAGGAGTGCTAACCCTAGACAGCCTAAAACCTGATGTCTTTGCGAATATTCCTGCTCGTAACCTAGAAGTTCTCGCTGCTATTGCGGCTTCAACCATGCAGATGGCGATGACTTTCTCGCAACTTGAGCATCAAGCAAAACAGTCAAAGCAATTACTGGAAGAGTTGAACGTAGAAGCGTGGGAACGTGACGGCGGCGAGTTAATTGGTAACAGTGACACCATGGTCGCGCTTAAGAACGACATCGCGGTTGTAGCACCGTCTGAGTTTAATATTCTGATTCATGGTGATACTGGTGTTGGTAAAGAGCTCGTTGCTCGTACCCTGCACCACCAATCGCAACGTAAGCGTAATCCGCTGGTCTACGTGAACTGTGCTGCTATTCCTGAGAACTTGGTAGAGAGTGAACTATTTGGTCACGTTCGTGGCGCATTTACTGGCGCAGACAAAAACCGCTTAGGTAAGTTTGCCCTAGCCGACGGCGGCACTCTGTTCTTAGATGAAATTGGTGAATTGCCTTTGGCAGCACAAAGTAAGTTACTGCGTGCGCTGCAAAACAACGAAATCCAACCTGTAGGCCAAGACAACATCCAAACCATTGATGTTCGTGTTCTGGCTGCAACCAACCGAGACTTAAAGCAAGAAGTTGAAGACGGTCGATTCAGAGCCGACTTGTATCACCGACTTAGTGTGTACCCTATCGCGGTACCTGCATTGAAAGAGCGCGGTGACGACATCAGCTTATTAGCTGGTTTCTTCCTAGAACAAGCGCGCCGTAAGCTTGGTATCAACCAAGTTAAGTTCCGTTCTGATGTTCTGGTATTCCTAAACCGTTACGGTTGGCCAGGTAACGTTCGTGAGCTTGAACACGTTATCAGCCGTTCAGCACTGAAAGCATTGGCTCGCAGCACTAACAAAAACCTCGTTACAATCACTAAAGAAGATTGTGGTCCACTCGACCAAGATCAACCGATTGCGACGACACAGGTAAAAAACACACCATTATCGACACCAACGATCGACCTATCCGCTGGTTTACGTGGCGCGACGGACGATTTTCAACGCAGCATCATTACTGAAGTGTTGGAAGATGCTAACTTTAACTGGGCGCAAGCAGGACGAGTTCTGAAAACAGACCGAGCAAATCTGACTCGACTGTCTAAGCGTTTAGGACTAAATGTGGCTAAGTCTCACACGATCGAACGGACAAAATAGATATTAGCGGTTTGTTGCGAGCATCTAGCAAAACTTGTGTATATAATGCTGCAAATTGTAACGCTAATTTTAAATATGTAGAGAGAGTTATGAAGTTTATCCGTTGGTTCTTAGGTCGTGTCATCTTGTTATTGAATTTTGTATTCAGCCCACGTGGTGTGAAGCGTTCTCAAGAAGAGCAAAGCAAAGTGAATGAGCAGGCAAAGACGCACACGTTATACCAATTCGAAGCGTGCCCATTTTGTGTAAAAGTGCGCCGCGCGATGAAACGTCAATCGGTTCAATTTGAACTTCGTGATGCAAAGAACAATGATCAACACCGTGCAGAGCTTGAAGCTGGTGGCGGTCGCGTTAAAGTGCCTTGCCTACGTATCGAAAAAGACGGCAAAACTGAGTGGATGTATGAATCTTCGGATATCGTTACTTACTTAGAAAAGCAGTTCGCATAAGCTAACCTGCGTAACGAAAGTCAGATACAAAAAATCCCTCAAATATGAGGGATTTTTTATGTCTATTATTTGGAACTCGTCGCTTTCAATTTAGGGAAGAAAGCTCAAATGACTACTTCGACACAATCAGCATCAATTCTACACGGCGATTACACGCCTTGCCTTGCGGAGAAGCGTTAGTACAAGCAGGTACGTATTCGCCAAAGCCGCGAGTGTAAATAGCACGACTCGAAACATAGTTACTTTCCAAGCGCGCTTTCACTTCTTTTGCACGTAGCTCAGAAAGCGGATCATTAACACGATCACTGCCCGTGTTATCAGTATGGCCCTCAATCACCACATCAATGTCTTGGCGTTGAGAAAGGTAACTGCCTAAAGTATCCAGCCATTGATTGTAGGCTGGCTCAGGGAATGCCGAACCCGTTTTAAAGTTCACGTGCTGTTCCAGCTTTACCATCACATGGTTGCCCGGCAGTACTTCAAAGTCGATACGGTTTTGTCTTAAAAAAACTTCCAGTGGGTCATTAGTCGAGACACCACGTCCATAGTTGGTTGTGATGGTTTTTTGTTGATGAGTGCTGTTCTGGACTGAGTAACTGCGATTGCTCGCTACAGATGTCGTTTGAACCACACCCCATTCAGGATGCATAAGGTCGTAATCGGTTTGCGGAGCAGTTTCTAGCAGATCGTCACCTAACATACCCGTTGGTAACGTCGTTTCACACCCTGCCAAAGCTATGCTTAACATTATCGCTAAATATCTCATTACTTCACCAACCACTCATGCAGATAAACCATTCACTAATGTCTATATCGGCACCGAGGGAAAAACTTTAGACAAAAACTTTATACGAAAAGAAAGCACATCCCAAAAAAGTGCTTTTGATCACAGTTAACCGTCAACTAGCCTGTCATCACCCGCTAGTTCCAACTGTTTGCATTTATTTACCTTATAATTGTTTTCCAATTCGTACTAAATAGTTAGAATCTCACGACTTCTCAACGCTAGAGCAAACATTATGTTTAAACCATTTACTAAATTCATCACAGCACTCGCTGCCGTACTTATTATTGCGGGTTGTAGTGAAACAGACGAGCCACAGAAAGGCGTTCAATACGAAGCACTTCCTACTGCTCTAACTGAATTTAACCTGTCTCCGATCACTGAAATCTTCTCTTTAAACTGTGGTCACTGTCGTCAAATGGAAAGTGCAATTCCAGAGATTGAGTCGCTAACAGGCCAAACTATTGGCAAGATGCACGTAACGTTCAATGAAAGTGCTCAAATCAGCGCAATGATCTACTACACAGCAGTGATGCAACTTGACGCGACACCTGACCACGCGTTCATGGACGACCTATTTGGTGCCGTTCAAATGGGTGCAGATGCAACGCCAGAACAGCGTCAACAAGCACTAGAGACAGCGTTCACTTCTCGTGGTTTGGTTAGCCCATACCAACTGAATAAAGAACAGCAAGTTGCTCTATTTGACTACGTTAAGAAAGCAGAAGAGATCTCAGTAAAAGGTCAAATCAACTCAGTACCAACATTTATCATCAACGGTAAATACCAAGTACTCACTGCAGGTCACCAAGATGTTGCTGGCATCGCAAAAACGATCAACTACCTTTTGACTCAACCCTAATCACGGCTTTAGCCCATTGATTAACACACTCTGTA
This sequence comes from Vibrio sp. L5-1, assembly GCF_021728315.1. Lineage (NCBI taxonomy): Bacteria > Pseudomonadati > Pseudomonadota > Gammaproteobacteria > Vibrionales > Vibrionaceae > Vibrio > Vibrio sp. L5-1. The sequence continues at coordinate 429,584 of NZ_JAKKCQ010000001.1, forward strand.
TTAACTGCGAAATTCTGCATTAACTATCAAATTATGCATTAACTATGAAATACAGCATTAACTATAAATAGGTTTTACTATGTCTAAATTTATCATCCCGGTCATTGTCTTTATTTTGGCTGGCTTCATGATCTACCGCACTTGGATGAATCATAAATCTGGCGAAGAAAATATCGAGCAAGGCCAACAGTTTCTTGTCGAAAACGGTGCTAAAGAAGGGGTTGTTACGACTGAAAGCGGTCTTCAATACCTTGTACTTGAAGAAGGTACAGGCACAGAGCACCCAACTAAGAACAGTAAAGTAACGGTTCACTACCACGGTACACTTATCGACGGCACTGTTTTCGACAGCTCTGTTGAGCGCGGCGAGCCAATCTCATTTGCTCTTAAGCAAGTAATCAAAGGCTGGCAAGAAGGTTTGACTTACATGGTTGAAGGCCAAAAAGTTCGCCTGTTTATTCCGAGCCAATTGGCTTACGGTAAGGGCGGTTCAGGCCCTATCCCACCGTCATCAACTCTGATTTTTGATGTTGAGTTAATCTCTATCAAATAACCGAAGTGACTGATATAAGCCCCAACATACAAGCTATGTTGGGGCTTTTTTATATGTGAACATTTGAAAGCACTTTGGCACTTTGGCTATTTAGCTACTTTAACAACGACCAAATATACCCTCAAAAATCGACCACTAGACGACTGGTCTAATTTGAATTATAGTACTGCCCATGAACGAAAAAACGAATGACACACGCCTGCATGTTTTAGATGTTGGCTACCAATTAATAGTGAACAACGGCTTTAACGGCGTTGGCTTATCGCAATTGCTTAAAGAAGCGGACGTGCCGAAAGGGTCGTTTTACCACTACTTTAAATCGAAAGAGCAATTTGGCGAGGCTCTGATCCAACACTATTTTGAGACCTACATCAGCAGAGTTGAAACTATTTTGGTTCATGGCGAAGGAAACCATTACCAGAGAATCATCAGTTATTTCACTCGATGGTCACAGATTGAAAACGGTACCTGTAACGCTCATAAATGCTTAGTCGTTAAGCTCAGCGCTGAAGTTTCTGATCTTTCTGATCCTATGCGTCAAGCCTTGCTAAAAGGGGCTGAAAAAGTGACCTCTACGATACAACACTGTGTTGCTGGTGGTATTGAAGATGGCTCCATTAAAGTTGAAGACAGCCAAGAAACCGCTCAAAATCTATATTCTATGTGGTTGGGCGCAAGTTTGTTGAGCAAACTAAGCCAGAGCTCAAGCAGCTTAGAATCAGCTTTAAACCTAACCCAACAGATTTTAAAAGGTAAAAACTAACCACGTACTGTGTTTAGTCTTTATTAACGACAGATAACCCGCCCTCTTATCAATTTGATGACGGCGGGATTTTTAGACAACAAGACTAGACGACTGGTCTAATTCCAAATAAACATAATATAAAATTAAGGATATCCAATGACTCAACAAGACAATCGCCGCATCGTATTGGCTTCTCGCCCAGTTGGCGCACCGACTCAAGATAACTTCCGTTTAGAGTCAGTAGCCGCACCAACAATTCAAGATGGCGAGATGTTACTTCGCTCAGTTTATCTTTCTCTAGACCCATACATGCGTGGTCGTATGAGCGATGCTAAATCTTACGCAGACCCAGTTGCGATTGATGAAGTGATGGTTGGTGCAACCGTATGTCAGGTTGAAGAATCAAACCACGCTGATTACGAAATTGGCGAGTGGGTACTGGCTTACACTGGTTGGCAAGATCTTGGTGTGTCTAACGGTGAAGGCCTCATCAAACTAGGCAAAGAACCAACGCACCCTTCTTATGCACTTGGCATTATGGGTATGCCTGGCTTTACGGCTTACATGGGTTTGCTTGATATCGGCCAACCTAAACAAGGCGACACGCTAGTCGTTGCGGCGGCAACAGGTGCAGTAGGCGCAACCGTTGGACAAATCGGCAAACTAAAAGGCTGTCGTGTTATCGGCATTGCGGGTGGTCAAGAGAAGTGTCAGTACGCGAAAGACGTGCTTGGCTTTGACGAATGTATCGACCACAAAGCTGACGACTTCGCGGAACAACTGGCTAAAGCATGTGACAACGGCATCGACGTTTATTTTGAAAACGTTGGCGGCAAGGTTTTCGATGCCGTAATGCCATTGCTTAACACCGGTGCTCGTATTCCTGTATGTGGCCTTATCTCTCAATACAATGCGACATCACTGCCTGAAGGCCCGGATCGCATGTCTAGCCTTATGGGTACGCTGCTGGTCAAGCGTATTAAGATGCAAGGCTTCATTATCTTTGATGACTACGCGCACCGTTATAACGAGTTTGCTGTTCAAATGACAGAATGGTTGTCTCAAGGCAAGATGCATTACCGTGAGCACCTAATTGAAGGTCTAGACGAGGCGCCACAAGCACTCATGGGTCTATTAGAAGGCCAAAACTTCGGTAAGCTTGTTATCAAAACAAACGAAGCTAAATAAATTCAAAAACTGAACCCGTTAGTTAACTAGGTAGAATCATGATTACTTTGCATCACCTGAATAAATCACGCTCAAAGCGCATCATCTGGCTGTTGGAAGAGCTTGGTGTAGATTACCAAATCAAACCATACCAACGAGACAGTGTCACTTTTCTTGCGCCACCAGAGCTTAAGTCCGTTCACCCATTGGGTAAATCTCCTGTCATTGAAGACGATGGCATCGTGATCACTGAATCTGGCGCGATCACGGAGTACCTAATCGACAAATACGGTCAGGGTAAGTTCGCACCTACACGCGGCACCGCAGACTACGTAGAATATTCTCAATGGCTTCACTTCGCTGAAAGCTCAGGTATTTTGCCAATGTTGCTTAAGATCTTTGTAATGAAAGACGGTTGCGAGACTAATTTCCTTGGCGGCTACGCTGACGATGAAAACCAAAAGATCTTAACTTACGTGAATAATGCTCTTGAAGGTAAAACCTACTTGGTTGCAGACACACTAACAGGTGCAGACTTTATGATGTCGTTCATCGTAGAAATCGTTGGTAACTTTGGTGCAACTGCGCTTTACCCTAACATTGCTAAATACGGTAAGCTTTTGGCTGACCACCCTGCTTACCAAAAAGCAGAGCAAGTAGAGCTAGAACACTCGAGCTGATCGAGTTTCAATCAAGCTCGGACGCGCTTAGGATAAGCACAAGCAACTAAATGAAGCCAAAGCCGATTTATCTTTCGCTTTGGCTTCTCATTTGCCTTCATTTCGACAACAATACCGAACTCTAACTGAACAGCCATAGAGTTTGATTTTCATGTCAGCAAACCTTGCTCAATACACACCACTGCACGCTTTAAACCAACCAGCGAACCAAGACTTATCGCTACCCACTCGGTTTACGTTTCCGTATTACTATACTCCGCACCCAATGTGTGAGTTAGCAATGCTGCAGCTTCAACAGTCACTGCTCGACTGTGGTGTGAATGAAACATCGCAAGGCAACCTCTATGCCGTACTTCTTGTTCAGGATCCAACAACTCAAGAACTAGGCTACCTTTCTGCATTTTCAGGTTTGCAGTTAGATTCGTCACTCGCCTCTCCGCTAACAAGTATTGCCTTTGTTCCTTCTGCTTTTGATGGGCAACAGTTTCAAGTCCAAAACACGCAAGGCTTAGTCAAGCAAGCAACCTTGATTAATGACATTACGAACCTAGAACAAACTCATAACCTAGATGATTTGACGTCAAGCCTAAATGAACTCAAAAACGATGCGAGTAAAGCAGTTGAAGCATTTCAGATCGCAATGGCTGCTAACAAGGCTGAGCGTACGATTCTAAGAGAAAAAGCCAATCAAGAGAAAGCGTTGGGGAATCTTGATTCAGCCGCTGACCTGCTTAAACAATTAGGTAATCAAAGCAGCCAAGAGAAGCGCGACCTAAAAGCGCTCCGTATCGAGTGGAAACAAAAGATCGCAGAACGCCAGTTGCAAGTTGATGCTATCGAAAGCGAACTTAAGAGCCGCAAGCAAGAGTACCAAGCGATCTCAGCCGAATTAGAAGCGCAACGTTTGTTCCATTATCGCTTTATCAACCAAGCACTCGAATCAAAGAACCTGCTTGAATTGTTAGATGGCAAAGACGCTCTTGAAGGCTCTGGCGACTGTTGCCTACCTAAGCTGCTTAATTTTGCTTTTGAACACGGATTTAAACCATTAGCTTTGTCTGAGTTTTGGTGGGGACTGCCTCCGACGGCTGTCATTCGCCAACACGGAAACCTATACCCTGTTTGCCAAAGTAAAAGCTTCGAGATCATCAGTCACCAACTGAATGGCATCGAATTAGAAGATAACCCGCTTATCGTGAACCCTGCAGTGGGTAAGTCGTTTGATATTGTTTATGAAGATGACGAGATCGTGGTGGTTAATAAACCCGAAGAGTTTCTCTCCGTTCCTGGCAAGTTTATCGAAGACTCGGTTTATACACGCATTAAAGCGCGTTACCCGAATGCGACAGGGCCTTTGATCATCCATAGATTAGACATGTCGACGTCTGGATTATTGATTTTGGCACTGACCGCAGATTCTAATAAACACATCCAGAAGCAATTCATAGATAGAACCGTAGAGAAACGATATACAGCTCTGTTAGATGGTGAAATCGACGGCAAATCTGGCGATATTAGCATGCCCTTGCGCGGCGACATAACAGACAGACCAAGACAATTGGTTTGCCATGAACATGGACGTAACGCTGAAACTCATTGGGAAGCGATTGGTACCAGCAATGGTAAAACCAAGGTTCATCTGTATCCGAAAACAGGCCGCACCCATCAGCTACGCGTGCATTGCGCTCACCCGTCGGGCCTTGGTGTACCAATCCGAGGTGATGATCTCTATGGTTACAAACGTGAGCGCTTACACCTTCATGCGGGCTACCTAAAACTGATTCACCCAACAACCGGTAAATGGATGGAATTTGAAGTGCCTTCTGAGTTTTAACCGCTATCTTTAGCGTGGGGCTTTCGAGCCCTACGCTTCTCAAATGTCCTGTAAATAAGCTTTCAACCCTCGGTCGAAAGACCAAGACATTAGTACCAGAAATCTAAGACTAAAAAGCTTGAACACAATAAAGTGACCATCGCGGGAATGCCGTCCTTCCAAGTATCAAAGCGTAAGTGGAAATAAAGCGCCCCTATCGAAGTAGCCCCCAATATTGCACCACCCATCAATTGAGTATGTTCTGGTGAGATGTCACATAGGGCTAAAATCAAAAGAGCCGCTCCGGTCAATTCGATTAACCCCACGAGAAACATGACCTTTCTATTCAAGCCATAGCTTTTAAAGAAACCAAGCTGAATTTCAAAGACCTTCTTTTGCCAACCAAGCGTCTTGATTGAGCTCGCCAACACAAAGAACATCACCATCAAAATACTTATTACTGTACTCATTCCGTCTACCTCTATAAGAATCATTAATTTCAACGATGTTATTTAATCATTCATAATTAAGGTGATAAATGCTAGTTTCATGATAGTAAAGATTCCAAATTGGAATAGATAAACACAAGGTGAGTAAGATGGATAAGATTGAGTGTATTCGTATCTTTGTGGAAACCGCACAACTGAATAGCTTCACCGCAACCGCCAATAAGTTAAACATGACACAGGGTGCGGTTAGTAAGAAGATCGCATGGTTGGAAAGTGACTTAGGGATGACTCTGTTTCAGCGAAACAGCCGCAAGATATCCCTCACTCATGCAGGGAAAGACTACCTAGAATATTGCTCCCGTTTGCTCGAAGAGATGTCTGCCATAGAAAGCAAGCTCAAGCGTGAGACAGAATCCGTAGAAGGCGAGCTCAAGATATCTGCGCCAAGTGCCTTTTCATCGATGTTACTCAGTGAGCCGCTTCAAGCTTTCATTGAACAGCACCCAGGTATCCGCATTAACCTGAGTGTCGACGACCGTATTGTTAACCTCAATGAACACAATATAGATGTCGCCATTCGAGCATCACAACTTGAAGACTCAGGGTTAAAAGCTCGCTTTCTTTTCAACAATAGAGTTCACTACTTTGCATCGCCCGATTACTTAAAAAATCACGGAAAACCTAAACATCCGCAAGATCTTAGCCAGCATAAGTGCTTAACTTATTCTCTGATGAACCCTGCAAACGAATGGCGTTTCACAGACAAAGATCGCCAGTGCACCAGTATGAAAGTAAACCAAATTTTCACGTCAGACAGTCCAGAAATGTTACTTAAAATGGCTAGACAAGGTTTAGGTGTGGTTGCTTTACCGGATTGGATGGGCAAAGAATTTGTAGAGAATGGGGAATTAACGCAGTTATTAGAACAATGGAGCAACAACTACTTACCCATGTACGCGGTGTATCATGCGAGTGAATATTTGCCCCAACGAATTCGAGTTTTTATCGGTTTTCTTGCGGAGCATCTAAGCTCTACGAGCGATTAGCCCATCACATCGGTGCGTTGTTCTACACATTCGTATGAGCCCATTTCAAACTCACGACAGATCCAAGGTCGATTCTCGTAAATAGTACACATCAGTGTTTCTCTATCTACTGCAGAACACCAGCCATCGTCTAATCTCAGCATGGTTTCTCCGCCCCACTCGTCATAAGCAATATGCTCTTCAGGAACGCCTGTATCTGTGATGATCATAACCTCTAGACGACAACAGCATGCCTGGCAGTTGGCACATGTTACTTCAGGTTCGGTTACGTTCTTTATCTCTATGGTCATAAGTGATTACACTGCTAAATTTTGCGTATAGTAATCGAAACCGCCCGCTACGGCTAATAAAGAAAGCAGGTGACGGCGTTTTCATGGATCTAGAAATAACAATGGGCGCTATGATTCACTCACAACACCCATTAATTTATTTTTTAGCTCGGTAAAGACTCTATTTAGAATAGGCTCGCGAAGAACAATTTAATGTAGTCCATCAGACGTTTGAATATGCCACCTTGTTCAACAGCCTCTAACGCAATCAATGGTTGAGTTTGAACATCTTCACCATCAACGGTGTAATGAACCACACCTAGTGTTTGACCTTCTGCAATCGGTGCCTTCAACTCAGAATCAAGTTCAATCGATGCAGTTAGCTTTTTACTGTCTGACTTAGGCAGTGTGATAAACGTGTCTTCTGCAACACCCAGCTTCAATGTATCTTTGGCACCAAACCATACCTTCTCTTCAGCGACTTCATCTCCACCTTGATGTGGGTTTAGCGTGTCAAAGAACCTAAAGCCATAGCTTAATAACTGTTTACTGTCTGACTCACGGCTCTTAACGCTTGATGCGCCCATAACAACCGCGATAAGTCTCATCTCACCTTGTGTCGCCGAACTCGCTAAACTGTATCCAGCACCAGAGGTATAGCCCGTTTTCATTCCATCAACCGTCAAGCTTCTATCACGCAGTAAGCCATTACGGTTGTGTTGTGTGATGCCGTTATAACTGAACGAACGTTCGCTGTATAAGCCATAAACATCCGGTAAGTCACGAATAATCGCACGACCTAGTAATGCAATATCGTAAGGAGTCGAATAAAGATCGTCAGCGTCTAAGCCATGCGCGTTAGCAAAGTGGGTATTTTCTAATTTTAAAGATGTTGCCCAAGAGTTCATAAGATCCACAAATGCATCTTGTGAGCCCGCAACGTGTTCCGCAATCGCAACACTCGCATCGTTACCTGATTGAATAATCAAGCCACGGTAAAGATCCATCATCGCCACATCGGTGTTCACTTCAATGAACATCTTCGATGAGTCTGGGAATTTTTTCGCCCACGCGTTCTCACTGATTCGTACCTGATCGTCAGCAGAGATGTTGCCTCGCTTCATCTCTTGCCCAGCCACATAGCTGGTCATCAGTTTGGTCAAACTCGCTGGGTTTAACTTAGTGTGTGCGTTTTTTTCTACCAGCACATCACCAGAATTAAAATCAATTAACACATACCCTTTTGCGCCTAGGCTAGGTGGGCTTGGCACTATAGAAGGTGCTGCGATAGCTGCATTACTTACCATCGCTGCGTTACTTACAATGAATATACTTAATAGAGGGAGAGAGTATTTGGAAAACAGTTTCATTGAATCAAACCTAAGTTAACGTTTTGAGCAGTATAGACAAATGCTAGCAAAAGAAGCGCGAACTTTACGTTGCTTTACGTATTTGTACCATTCGTTACAAATAAAAAAGTATAATCTGCGATCTGACCATATTTTCAACAACCAATATTGACTCAACGAATGCATCCAACGCCTTATTCTATCGCTCAGGCATGCGTCTAAATAACATTTCAACAAAGCCAGTAATGCGCTGTTTGCTCTCGCTTGGCTCTAAATCAGGTTGAATGCCAGACTGTGCTAATGCTTGCCATTGTACGACCTGAGAGTTAGGTACGAAAAAAGCAATGTACAGAGATCCTTTCTCGGCGACTTTTCCGTCACCATCATAAAATGGCACCCCTGTTGAAAGCTTAATCGCATCGAAAATCGAGTCATCATTTAACTCTGATTCTTCGGCCAATCCAAAACCGACAACAACATCACCAACTGCACCATTTTGATTCAGTTGATAACCTTTCGTAGCGAGTTGATCTTCAATCGCATCACGCACCAGATCGGTTACTACGGTCTCATCGTATTTTTGAGAAAGGTAAACCTGCTCTGATTCAGGGTGCCACGAGTACGTCGTCACTCCGTGTTTCATGAACTCAAAATCGCCACTGGTGACCACACCATAATTGTGCGTTGGCGGCATTTCTTGTGTGGTACATGCTGTCAGTCCAATCGCTATCAAAGCCAATAACGCTGCTTTTTTTATGCTTTTTGTTGCACAAATGGATCGTTTTATCATTCGCGGCTTCCTTACCTATATAAGAATAAATATCAATTAACCTCCCAACATAAATAGTAATTATGTTAATAGAAAGGTCATTAAACGTTTGCGTAATCGCTAACCTTCACTTCTGCCCGTTTTGGGGGTTTAATCACAAAAACAGAGTTGGTATAGTCTACCTCGTTAAACATAACCAGACCATTCGAGGCACGGAGCTTCCTCAATCATCTCATGAAGAGAAGAATTGGTACCGACAAAGTATCGGCAAATTTAAGAGGGTCAAACAATGGAATTCAATATGGTTGAAATTTTAGGTTACGCGGCATCTATTATGGTCGCAATTTCATTAACAATGAAAGATATCGTTCGTCTGCGTGTCCTTAACTTTATTGGCTGTACTCTCTTTACAGCATACGGCGTTATGATTGACGCATGGCCAGTGGTCGCGACCAACGGTTTCATCGCTTGTGTAAACATCTACTTCCTTGCAAAAATGCAAAAGGAAAAAAAAACGGAAGCGATGAAAGCAGCGAAAGCTTAAATTAGCGATTAGCATTTCAAATATTTCAGAAAAAGCCCAAATAGAGCGATCTATTTGGGCTTTTTTGTGTCTGTCGTTCTCAAGAGCATGATTTCCAATTTTCCAGCCTTTGAAGACATCGATTCTTTCAACTGATCACATATAAGCAACGCGATATTCGTTCTTTTGATACGTCTGAGTGTTGTTACGTCCCCTCTCTTTTGCTTGATAAAGCGCTTTGTCAGCTTTATCGATCGCTGTTTCAATATCAGTGAGCGCTCGATCGTGACAACAGCCAGCACTGATTGTGACAGGTGACACCAAACCTTGCAGTTGCTCTACACTTCGTCTTAGTTCCTCAGACAATTCGAATAACTCACGCTCATCACAATCAAACGTCACCAAAATAAACTCTTCACCGCCATAGCGTGCAATCAAGCGACGACGATTAACAAATCTCTTCAGTGATTTTGCGACCTCACAGATAACCCTATCGCCTTGAGCATGACCATATTGATCGTTCACTCGTTTGAAATGGTCAATATCAAGCAAAATGACACCGACATTTGTTAGCGGATAAGGCGACCTTTGAGCAATTTTCAGCTTTAACTGCTCAATAAAACTCCGTCGGCTAGGAAGACCAGTGAGGTAATCGAGGCTCGCAACATCCAATATTTTGAGATGACGATGCCGCAGGTAAAGCACCAACACGATGATAATGCTCAATAGGCTCACGACTAAAGCCATCAAACTAATGAACAGCAAACTATGATTTCTATTGAGCTCTTGCTCTAAAATACCCGCGGAAATGACCCAATTCAGATAGGGGTAAAATTTATAGAAGACGTTTTTGTTGGTCGTACCATTGTCACTGGAAATTGAATAGCTAAAGTGACCTTCTGGCTTGGTTGCGATTCGATCAATTAGCAGTTCCGACGAGTAGCCTATCAAGGCTTTCAATGACTTGTGTTCATAATCAGGATGAAGCACTAAGTTACCCTGAAGATCAATAATGTACACATATCCGCTATCACCGAACGCGTACTTTCTCAGCTTATCTTTTAAGCCTTCAAGATCGACCAAATACATCAATTCTTCTTTATAGGTCGTCGCGACCAAAGTATTGCCACTCGGTAGCCTCATCGAATAGGCAACTTTTGCACGCCGACTTATCTCATGAGGATTAGCGTGAAAGTATTCGATCATACCAGAGTCGATACTGAGTTGTTTTTGGATATGAGTAAGATGCCCGCGCTTCTTGCCTTGCAAGAAAGGATGGTAGAGGTGAACGCCTTGCGGTGACATCAAATAGATATAACCTGATTGTCCAATGTGCAGTTCACTGGCGATCTGGCTTACCTGTTCAATTTCTTGTTCCGGTGTGGCATGCCATACATGGGACGCAACGGTATCGGTAATTCCTTTGAGATATGTCTTTATCGCCTCATTAACTGTTGTGTCGACAATATCGTAACTCGCATTGACAATCGTTCGAAAAAATAGCTGATTGGATTCCAACAGTGACCTTTCAGTTCGGTTAAATTGAAAAGCCGAAAGAATCATCGACACAATGGCGAGCGCAATGGAAAAACTAAGAATGTATTTACGTCTGACTTTCAAGATTACCCCATAGATTTATAATTTTAGGTAACGCTGTGACTTCTCTTATATACAGACTGTTTTATATCATGCTTTTATTTTTTACTGAACGAGTGTCGATATTTTTAAGGGTTTCTATACGCAATCTGTGACTTAAAGCAAAAACGCCGAACTGGATTCAGTTCGGCGTTTTAATTTTACGTTGAAGTTGATTACTTAAATTACACTAAAACCCTGATAAATAGACTTAAAAGCATTCGTATTTACTGACTATCAACGCAAGCTATTGTCTATAAATCGATTAGTGAGCATTAAATTAAGAACAAACCTGAGTCCAGCTACCATCGCTACCCGGTTCAGAACTTGTCCACCAGTTCGCTTGGTAAATACTACCGTTATGAACCACTTGGTCGCCAGTGTTTGCATGGCTTGGGTTACCCGCCCAATCTTTCTGAGGTAAGTCTGGGTAAACCGCTAAACCGGCTGTATCACATGTACCTGGGTTTGTGCCACCATCGCCAGGGTTACCGCCACCTGAACTGATATCACCTAATGGTAGGTCTGGTTGCTCAAAGCTAAAGGCATAATCGATACCGTTCACGCTTACTGCATAGTTAGCAGGGCCTGAAATTGGCAAGTAATACACCATATCTAGCTCATACACACCACCAGCTGGAAGCTCTTCCCATGTAGGCAAAGTAAACGCCACTCGGTGCATGGTTCCATCTAATCCACCAATGTTATCCGCACGAGTATGACCCGAAGCAATCACCGTTAAACCACCACCCGATTGATCTTTTGCATTGTCAGGCGCTGACACTGGGATATCGAATTGGAACTCGGTACCACCCGGAAGTGCTTGACCGGTGTTGTTTGTAAACGTGATCTTAGGATTGATTGGGTAGTTTTGGTCACCGACTTTGAAGCCACCAACCGATACCGTAATATCTAGAGCTTCTGTCGGGATAGCGCCCGTCGCTACCTTGTTTCCGTATGGGGTCGCAGACTTAAACTTGTCGTAGATAGCTTTCGTCATGGTGTTACCCATGTGGAACTCACCGTTACCGCTGTTACACGCTTGTTCTGTCGTATCAATAGACGTTCGGTTGCCACTTGCATCGAGTACATAACAGTTGTAATCCCCTGCCAGTTCCCAGAACATGATACCGCCGATCTCTTTGTCGATAACGTAGTCTGCTTTCACGTTGATAGAATCTTTATCTTCCGTTGAAAGGAATACGCCCTTCTCTGCGTTCCACAACCAAGGGGCAACCGCTACGCTGTCGTAGTTACGCGTGTAAGTTCCCGTTAGAACATCAGATGGATCATTCACAGGATCAAGCTTGTAAGCCTCTGCATACGAACCCCAAATGCCTTTCTCTAGGTTCTTCGCGTGCCACATTGGGTTAGAACCCGCGCCCATTTCGTTACCTTTTGGATCGGTATCGTGCCACATGTTGTCGATACCAATTGCACCATGGCCACAGTTATTCTTCTCACCTTCCCCCGTACCTGCTGAACATTCAGCTTGGTTTGGAAGTGCAGCTCGGCCCCAAAGACCATTTTCGCCTCCGGTTACACCTTGCCAACCACGAGTGTAGTAAGGCACACCGATATTAATACGACCTGCTGGCATAGAACCACGGAAGTAATGGTAAGCCCAATCCGTGTTCAGATAACCGATACCACCGTAAGCCGCAGTGCCGTAAACGTTCCACTGTGCTAACTCTGAATCTTTACCTGTATCAAACAACGCAGCGTTATGACCTACGTGATCGTTCCACGCACCGTGAAGGTCGTAAGACATGATGTTTACGTAATCGAGGTACTTAGTCACATCGAACGTTTCCATACCGCGCAACAGGTAACCAGAAGAAGGCGCCGCGATCGTTAACATGTAATGATTACCATCTTGCGCAGACGCCGCATCAAGCTTCTCACGTAGCACTTTCATCAAGACTTGGTACGAAGCCCACAGGTATTGGCGACGCGGCTCCATGAAGTCTTTGTCGTACGGATTACCAGCACCCGCCATAGAGGTTGGATATTCGTAATCGATATCTAAGCCATCGAATTGGTATTTACGAAGCATTTCAACCGCGGAAGTGGCGAATGTTTCGATACCTTGATGGTTAATAGAACCGTCTGCGTTGGTTGTCATGGTATAGAAACCACCATCAGCTACTCGACTGCCATCAGTCGCGAAGTGACCACCCGTTTCAGCCCAGCCACCAATAGAGATTAGCGTTTTAACATCGTGTTTTTTCTTAGCTGTCGCTAATGCACCGAAGTGACCTTTGAAGCCTAAGGTAGGATCAACTTCAACGCCCGGCCACTCTTTACCAACCGCTGCGTTATTCGGATCGTTCACATCACCCACGTTTACTTTGCCATCTGAGCCAATGCTCACGAAAGCGTAGTTAATGTGTGTGAGTTGTTCCCAAGGGATGTCATTTACTAGGTAAGCAGCTTGTGGGTCGTCCCCTGCACGCCAGCTGGTGAAGTAACCAATGACACGACGTGGGTGATCCGCGCCCATTTTCTCACGGCCTTCATCATCGTAAATAGTACAGTAAGGAACATCGACACCTTGAGTTTGATATAAGCCATCAGGTCGACAAGTGCTCACCGTTGGTGTGCCATTCACCGTCAAAGAAGCCAGCGCTGAATCTGTCGTTGCGCCTTGATTGTCAGTCGCTTTTGCGTAAACCGCTAAAGAACCCGCTTGAGTGGTTGTGTAATCAAGCGTGTAAGGGGTAGTTGCAGCTGTGCCAATAAGAGCGCCTGCCACATAAAAATCTACTTTATCAACCGTGCCATCGCTGTCTGCTGCTGTTGCGGTAAGCGTTACTACACCACCAACATCGACCGAAGCTGCTGAAAGCGCAACCGAAACTGTCGGTGCTTCATTTCCTGGTTGTGCTGAATCAACAACCACTGAAACTTCACTAGCAAGGCTTGCCGCACCTTCGTTGTCTGTCGCGACAACAGAAACCTGATGGTTACCCGACGTTGCAGCCCACGTTGCTTCAAATGGTGCCGCTGTCACAACCGCGACCGAAGAACCATCAACAAAGAATTCTACGGAAGCAACACTACCATCAGCGTCCAGTGCTGTTGCGCTTAATACGACATTGTCGCCTTCAACAATCACATCTGATGCTGTAGGCGTTGTTAATGAAGCCGTTGGTGCTTCGTTTGGTGTACCACCACCGCCATTACCACTACACACATCGACTTTCTTCCATTGTGCGTAATCACCTTCAAATTGGCTTGGGTTGTTATTTTGATTCCAGTAGTTTGCTGAGTACGCGCTGCCGTCATGTGAAACCTGATCACCACCGGTATAAACAGTGGCAGAGTCCCACGTTTCTAACGTTGAGCAATCAACAGCCGCATAACTGTTGAACGCCATCAAGCATGACGCAGTGAGAGTACTGAGTGTAAAAACCTTCTTGGCCACTCTTCCTTGGTTTAGGTGCATGTTAGCTATCCCTTAAGTTGTTGTTTCAAGATGTTTAATTTAAATGAGACTTTACTCACCACTTAAATCTCTTCGCAAAACAACTGTAGGTAACAACGCAAATTTAACACCTAAAATATTCTCTATTTATAAAATGACTCGCATTAATTTGTTTATAGCATGCAATGAGTCGACACTTATTTTGCACCAACAACTAATATTAATTTATTTCGGAAAGCTAAAAAATAATGTCTCAAAAATCAGAAATGTGACTCAGCGTTGGGAAAAAAATTCGTATCAAAACTAGCCAAAAAGTAGAGATTTACAGTCGATTTGGCTTTCTTTTTGGAATTCGGCCACCTTTTGATAACAAATGTGTTAGTATCTGCGGCTTTTTTGACGAACCTCACACTTCTATGCAAGTGTGGGAGAAATACATAGGCTTGAAAGAGCCAAATATAGCGAAGAAATAATGTCCAACTTGACGCAAGTCGCCAACGAAAACATCAACGCAGAAGCTACTTCTATCAATTTCAATAAAGCTCAATCTTTGGGTGAAAAACTGGAACTCGGAAACCCAGTATTTTGGCTTAGTGGGAGTTTTTTAACCCTCTTTGTCGTCCTTGCTTTCACCAACACCTCCGTGTTGTCCGAACTTGTAAACATCGGCTTTAGTTACTCAACTAAGTGGTTCGGTGCTTTCTGGCAAGTCCTACTACTACTCAATTTCATTATCGGCTTAGTGCTTGCACTAGGACGCACAGGCCACGTTCGTTTAGGAACGCTTGCTCTCCCTGAAATGACCACCTTTAAATGGATGTCTATCGTCCTATGTACGCTGCTAGCTGGCGGTGGTGTGTTCTGGGCAGCCGCAGAGCCTATTGCTCACTTTGTTTCAGCTCCACCACTTTATGGCAACGCTGATCCTCAAGCGATGGCGTTCAACGCCCTATCACAATCTTTCATGCACTGGGGCTTCCTTGCATGGGCAATCTTAGGTGGTTTGTCTTCCATCGTGTTAATGCACCTGCATTACGATAAAGGCCTTCCCCTTAAGCCTCGTACTCTTCTTTACCCAGTACTTGGCGACAAAGCAATCAACAGCTGGATCGGCAACGTAGTCGACGCGTGCAGCATCGTTGCAGTCGCTGCGGGTACTATCGGTCCTATCGGCTTCCTTGGTCTTCAAATCAGCTACGCACTGAGTGAACTGTTTGGTATTTCAGACACATTCGCAACGCAAAGCGTCGTGATCATTTTTGCTATTGCTATGTACACGCTGTCTGCATTGAGTGGCGTTAACAAAGGCATCCAACTGGTAAGCCGTTACAACATCATCTTATCAGTGTGCCTAATCGGCTATATTCTGTTAGTAGGCCCTACAAGCTTCATTATTGATGGCTACCTGCAAGGTATGGGCGAAATGGTCGATAACTTCATCCCAATGGCACTGTACCGCCAAGATACAGCGTGGCTAGGTGGCTGGACGGTATTCTTCTGGGGTTGGTTCTTAGGCTATGGTCCAATGATGGCAATCTTCATTGCTCGTATCTCACGTGGCCGTACCATTCGCCAGATGATCGTTTCTATCAGCATCGTTGCACCGCTTGTAACGTGTTTCTGGTTCAGCATCGTTGGTGGTAGTGGTTTAGCGTTTGAATTAGAGAACCCAGGCGTGATTTCTAGCGCGTTCGAAGGCTTCAACCTTCCTGCTGTGCTACTGGCAATTACCGCTCAGCTGCCGTTCCCTACTTTGATTGCGATTCTGTTCCTTATCCTGACGACCACGTTCATCGTGACAACAGGTGACTCGATGACTTACACCATCAGTGTGGTAATGACAGGCACTACAGAGCCAAACGCAGCCGTACGTACCTTCTGGGGTATCATCATGGGTGCAGTAGCCATTGCGCTTATCTCAATGGGTTCTGGCGGCATCTCCGCTCTACAGTCATTCATTGTAATCACTGCGGTTCCTGTATCGTTCATCTTGTTGCCGTGTCTATGGCACGCACCGAAAATCGCGAAGCAGATGGCCAGAGATCAAGGTCTCGCTTAATGCCTGACCCGATTTAGTTTTGGGTAGCGTATAAAATTAAAGAGCCACTCAAGTGATTCACCTGAGTGGCTTTGTTGTATTTATAACGTTTTATAAGGTTATTGGTACCAGTATCTTCAATTACTGGAATTTTTCACCCGCAGCAACCATAAACGACATCTCAACCAATAGCTCAGGGTTAGCAAGTTCTGCTTTCACACATGCGCGGCTTGGCGCACAGCCTTCAGGGAACCACGATTCCCACACTTCATTTAACGCGTCAAAATTGGCAAAATCTGTTAAGTAAATCGTTACCGACAATACGCGAGATTTGTCACTGTCTACTAAACTCATCATTGCTTCAGCTTGATCAAAAATTTGCTGAACCTGACTCTTAATTCCTGCAGATGTATCCTTCTCAGCCACTTCCACAAAGCTTGCGATGCCATTAAATACAGTTACATCTGACCAACGTTTGGTCGGGTTAATTCTATGGATTTTCACGAGCGATTCTCTTCTTATAATTTGGATTTACGTCAACGTAATCTAATCCAAATTCCTAATATTGAAAACAAAAATTGGAAAGCTCTATCTCTCCAGTGAGATCATCATTCTGTTATGGACGGCGCTCAACTCGTGCCGACACCACAATTGAAGAATCTGCCTTCCTCTCAACTTCAAAACAACCACCAGAACTTGAAAGCTGACGAACTGAAAGCTTGTCTTTCCCTAGCTTATCAAACCAATATGGAGCCAGTGAACATTGTGCCGAACCTGTTGCTAAATCCTCCGAAATACCGATTTTCGGCGCAAAATAGCGCAGAACATAACTGTCATCTGAGCTTTTGGCTGTCACCATCACTGCATGCAGATCTTTAATTTTTTTATACAATTCAAAGTCAGGCGAAAAATTCTTTACGGCTTCCTCTGATTCCAAAATCAGCACTAAATCTCTTGTAGAAAAAGCTTCGACAACAGATTGATTTAAAGCCGCCAAATCAATAGGAACATCGTGTAACTGCGAGTAAGATTTACCCTTCCAGCTTGGCAACTCTATTTGAGACAAGCCTTCCTTTCTAGAAATCACGACCTGTCCATAATCACTATTTAAGGTAACCTCATTGAACTTATACTTATCGATCAAACTAGTGCCTGCAGCCAAACTGCCGTGACCACAAAGGTTTATTTCACCATCTAAGGAGAACCAACGAATATCGAAATCATTCCCTGATTTCACGACGAAAGCAGTGATTGGCTGTGCGAGTTGATGCGTTACTTCTAGTAATTCCGGGGCGGCTAACCATTGGCCAAGTTCTACGACCCCACAAGGGTTACCTTTCGCTGACTCCCCACCAAATACATCATATATAAGCGCTTTGATAACCTATCTCCTTATTCTGTCATCTAAAGCTCTCATTCAAAGCTCTAGTTTCTTTTTCTTTACACAAATCATTAGCATAGAGAACACTAAAAGTTGCCAAGCATTATGATTCATACAGAAAACTAATACTCTCACAGCGAAATTAATTTTGCACTAGTGCGGTCATATTCAGGGATTTTATTAAATGGAGTACTTTTATGCATGTTCAAACCTATGATTTAAAACAGAGTAATGTGGGATATAACCTTGGTGTGATTGGCGTAGCATTAGTGCTCGCTTGGATTGGTATTTACAAGTTTACGCCAACCGAAGCGATGCTCATTGAACCGCTAATCGCAAATCATCCTGCAATGAACTGGCTTTACAATCTGTTTTCAGTACAAGCTGTGTCTAACATGGTGGGTGGCGCGGAGATCATTGTCGCGATTGGACTGATCGTTGGATTTAAGAAACCGACAATTGCTTTCTATTCAGGCATTGCTGCAGCGGCTATCTTTGTTGTGACACTCAGCTTCCTAATTACAACGCCAAACGCTTGGAAAGTATCGGATGGCATCTTAGTCACTAACTTCTTCCTAGTGAAAGATATCCTATTTTTGGCGATCGCGATTAGCGTAATCGAACGTAACAAACCTCAGAAGTAACAGTAAATCTAGAAGTGGCCAAAACCTAGAAGTAACCTTGAAATAAAAAGACTCGAAGCTGGCTAGAAGGACGCTGCCAGCTTCTAATGTAAAAGGCACTGATAGTCAGCTAGTCAGCTAGTCAGCTAGTCAGCTAGTCAGCTAAAACCTTACGATAATAATGAGCATCTTGATCCTTCCCTTTGAACACGGCGTAACTTTCAACGCGCTCAACTAAATCAAATCCTGTATTGGATAAAATTTTATTTGAGCCGATATTACCCACTAACGCATAGGCCTCAACATACCTAAGGGAAGAGTTCTCGGCCAAGTAGATAAGTAACTTCCTCACCGCGTTAGACGCAATACCCTTAGAACCAAAGGAATGACCTATTCGATAACCTAGTTCTCCACTTTCAGCGTTCTGATCGATATCACGAACGTTGATTCGCCCACAAATAGTGCCATTAGCGTCTTTGATCAACATAGGAATCATATCGCCATTGTCATACTCTGTTAGAAAGCTAGTGATTTGTTCGGCAACACCCGTATTAGAATAGAAACGGTCTTCCCGAGCTGGGACAAATTGCTCAAACCACTCTCTATTTTCGACTTCAAATTCCAACAAAGCACTAACATCGCTTGGGTGAAGTACGTGTAAAAATACATCCATAATCAATACTCTGTCGCTTATCTAAAAAGCTGCACCTTATGATTCATACAGCTCAGCTTGTCTTATGAATCTAAGGTAAGTCTCTTAACTTCTTAGCAGGGTTGCCTGCATAAATACCTTTCTCGGTGATGTCTTTTGTCACCACACTGCCTGCGCCGATTACCACCCCTTCGCAAACACTGACAGGCAACACTGTCGCATTAGAACCAATAGTAACGTTATCAGCGATAACAGTTCGCCCCCAACTGTCTGGGTTTGGATCTGGCTTGCCATCTTTAAACAAGTCATTCGCAAACATCACCCCGTGCCCAACAAAGCAGTCACTTCCGATAGTCACATACTCGCAAATAAAGGTATGAGACTGGATCTTACTTCTCTCGCCTATCACGGAGTTCTTTTGAATCTCGACAAAGGGGCCAACGAACACGTCATCTTTAAGCTCACAGCCATAAACATTGCTTGGCTCGATGATAGTGACATTCTCACCACAGGTAATGTCAGTAATCTGTACCTTTAACACTCTTGGACTGGCCATACTTCCTCTCGACATTAGCGTCATAATTCAACATAAGCGATTGTGCCGTATGCATTAAAACGCATCAAATAGAGATGTTGAGAGTTGGTAATGGATCAAAAATTCTGCATAAATTAAAACAAGCCAACCAGCACGACTGACAACAGTATTCCTCCGATAAAACTTGGGGCATGAAATGGGCGAGCTTTAGATTTTACGTACTCTTTCTGAAGCTCTTCTTGATAAGTTTTGACGGCAAGTTCTTTTACGTAGTTGTTTTGCATAATAAGCTCCTTTTCAATGAGTAAGAGAAGCTTAAGACTTGAAGCTAGGTTGAGGTAAAGCAAAAATTCAGATTAATTGAGCACATTGGGTGTGTTACTCGAGAATAACTCTAAATACATCGTTATTCACGCCGCCAACATCCACTAACTCGCCAGGCTTCATAACAAGCGAGGCGTTTAGTTGTCGTGTTGAGCGTGGCTCTTTCGTTTCTCGAATCACGAGCATATCGACGAAGTAGCCAGAATCTTGCTTTCGTATTGACCCTGAAAAAGTTACGCTTTCAACCCTATCCGCGAGCACTGAACTAAATGTTTTATCTTCTAAAACACCCGAAGAGATCGACGTATCACCATAAAACAACGTGATAGTTTTTGGGTCAGGAGCTAACTCTGGATTGGATGAACAACCCATCAAGGCTAGGCACAGCATTAAAATAACTCGAAATTGCATAAATTGGTTTTCTTACGTTAAGCGTCTGTTTTTCATATTAAAACACTTCGCATCAGTAAACACCATATGTCGGGCAGAAGCTTGTTTAGAGTGAGTTGTATAGCGAGACTTAATGATGGGGGTACGTCTTGGGGTAAAGTTCGCGAATCAGAGAATAGGCTCTGGTTCCTTGTTAGGAGCTAGAGCCTGAATTTAATCGCTTTTATCGAAGGGGTTCAGTGAATTAAGCAACAACGTCTTGTGGAGGTGTGCCTTCACAGTTAGAAACGACGGCATCAATTTGAATTAGAGCATTCATAGGGATCTCTGAAACTCCAACCACCGTTCTTGCCGGTAAGTCAGCGTTAAAGAACGTAGTGTAGATCTCGTTCACCGCATCAATATCTGAAACATCTTTAAGCTGAACATTAATTTTCACCGTATCGTCCATGCTGTGGTCAACACTTTCAATGATCGCCTTAATATTCTTAAGGCACTGTTCAGCTTGTTCTTTTATACCACCAGCAACCACTTCATTGGTTTTCGGATCTACAGGTAGTTGACCAGAAATATGATTGTAGTGAGAGAAAGCAACAGTATGCGAATAAGGCATGAATGGTGCTGCAACAGTATTATTGGTTTCAATAACCAGTAAGCGAGTGTCTTCTGGTAATTGCGGCGGTGTACCGTCACCATGTGAAACGGATGTATCAATTTGAATTAAAGCGCCCATTGGTAATTCAGCTGCGTTAACAACGGTACGAGCAGGAACGTAGCTTGGGAAGAATTTAGCACATATTTCATTTACCACTTCCGCATCTGCGATATTTTTTACGTAGATAGTCGTTTTAACCACATCATTCATGACATGTCCGATGCTTTCTAAAATAGCTTTAATGTTTGATAGACATTGGGCCGTTTGCGCTTCGATACCACCATCAACCAACTCACCTGTTGTTACATCTATC
Source organism: Vibrio sp. L5-1 (assembly GCF_021728315.1). Lineage (NCBI taxonomy): Bacteria > Pseudomonadati > Pseudomonadota > Gammaproteobacteria > Vibrionales > Vibrionaceae > Vibrio > Vibrio sp. L5-1. The sequence goes on from NZ_JAKKCQ010000001.1 coordinate 450,920, forward strand.
GGTAACTGAGCTGAAAGATTGTTGTAGTGAGAAAAAGCCGCAGTCTGCGTGGAAACTGCACTTTGAGGTGCATTATCTGTATTTCTTGATACCTTAACTAATGCGCAAGGTGCTTGTGGTTTAGTGCCTTCGCCGTTAGAAATCAGAGCATCCATTTGCACTAGCGCATCGCTGTTTGGCAGTGCAGCTACACCCACGACGGTACGTGTAGGCAGGCTGTTGTTAAAGAAGCTTTTGTAAACTTCATCAATAGCATCGATATCAGAAATATTCTTAACGAAAACATTAATCTTCACGACATCATCCATAACATGGTCGATGCTTTCAACAATCGCTTTAATATTATTTAAGCATTGCGTTGCTTGGTCTTTAATATCACCAGCTACTATTTGACCTGTTTTAGGGTCGACAGGTAATTGAGCTGAAAAGTTATTATAATGAGAAAAAGCGACCGTTTGTGTAGATACAGAATTTATTGATGCTTTTTCAGTATTTCTTGAAATTTTAATGATATCGCTACTCATCGGAATTATCCTTTTAATAATATAGGAATACGTATTTATATTTAACAATCGTATTAGAAAGAATGATTAAAGTAGCGCCATGTTAAGTGAATTATTTTAGGGTAAACGTGATATCCATCAGACTCTCAGTTGACTATAAATCAGCAAGTTACAGAATAATTAGTCATCGAACGACTAATTATCCGTAACACTAGGCTTTATCAACTGCTAAATTCTCTTTAATTTCAAGTCTATTCAATAATCCTGAATACTCTCTCTGAGAATACGATGAGTAATTCCTAAATTTTAGATAATATTTGATAGGTTGTTCACACTAAAAGTCCTATAACTCTTTTACTAGCCTAATTATTGAGCTTACTCTCTTATATACGTGCATAAACTCTTAGGCTGTTTAACTAATTATTTTAGAGAGCTATTTTTATATAAATACGTTAATAATATACTCGACAATCAAATACCAACACACTGAAAATGCCCACAATTAGATACATTTACTCACTTAATTCAACAAGACAACTGTGTTCGTTCAAGGTATCCGATAAGTCGGCCTAGAAGTAGCCACTGTAATTTTCAAAACATTAACGACGAGCGCCTAAGAAGCTTGACCATTTGTCTTTTACTTCAGGCGTTAAATCTAGCGAGAATTCGTAGCCTAAATGGTTTTCACGTGTGACCTCAAAACCTAGATGCTTGTGAAACCGCACCGACAACTCATTAAGACGTAGGACATTACTCACTAACACAGTTGAGTGTTTGTTTTTTAGGTTATCAGCAATGGAGCGAAACAAAGAAAGGAAAGCCGCCTTACTACGATAGTTTGGGTGTACCACAAACATAGGTACAAACCACTGACCATCGCCTAAATCACGCAGTGTCGTATAACCAATTAACTTGTCGCCTCTACGATATTCAAAAAGTAACCCCTGCTCAATTGATTCAGCACGTGACGCCAAATAAACATCTCTTTCGATCGGAAACCCGGCTTCTTTAGAAATTGACTCCAACGTGAGCATATCTAGTTCCAAATACTCTTCCATCATTACCTTCTTAGCTAATATCTTACTGGCGAAACTTTAAACGTCATTGATGCACGAAACACACTTTAAGCGAAAATTTCCAAGTATTAAGTATCATTGCAACTCATTTGTTCTACTGGAACTCAAAGAAGTTGAAGAACGAAGCAAGCAATAAAAGCAGGTAATCCTGCAATAAATAACACTAGGCCTGTTTGATAATTCATTCGATAATGTTCTTGTTGGTCTTTATCAAAATCATGGCCTTCGACCATTTTGTAGACTTTATCTGTTACAGGGTCATCAAGACGTGTGGTCTTACTATGAACACCACCTTCCCACATTAACTTGGCTAGAACCCAAATGACGATAACCACGAAAAACAAGAAATCGACGATTCTTGTAGTGGCAAAGAAAGGAAAAAACTGAGATAAGGCCAGAACAACCAATGCTGCCGTTAAATTAATCAATGCTACTTTCTTCAATAAATCGAGCAAGAGAACTCCTAGAAAATGTCTGTAAATTAAGCTTTCCTCACGAGAGAAAAGCAAAGACTAAACAGATATTTATAAAATAAACACTTCTCGATCAACCAAAAGATATACGTGATATCGCGCAACATGAAATACCGCACGTTTCGAAACATAAATATTGAGTAAAGGCTAAACAGCTCTTGGAGTAGTGTTGAAGTGGCGCTTAAATTCGCGACTAAATTGGGATGGGCTGGAATAGCCAACTCGGCGTGCAGCATCGCTGATGCGTAGGCCTTCTAGTTGAATCAATTCTTTGGCTTTGTTGAGCCTAACCTTCTTCAAGTATTGCAGCGGTGATTCGAACGTTACGTTACGAAAGGCGTTGTGGAACGCAGACACACTCATGTTGGCTTCGTCGGCAAGCGATTGAACAGTGATGGTTTGGTCGTACTCTTCATGCACTTTAGACAGCGCTTTAGCGACACGTGCGTAGTGACCGTCATGATGAGCTAAATCAAACAGCACTCGTCCTTCTGAACCGGTTAGGGCGCGGTAGACAATTTCGCTGACCATGGCATCACCCAATATGTTGGCTTCGATGTCGCAATGCAGCATTTTCACCAATCGAGTAAAACTTTCGAGCATTTGTTCTTCCATCGGCGTGGATTCTAAGCCGCTAGAATTCTGTCTGTGCTTATTGCAGTAGCTCTCAAGAAAGCCTTGGTCTTCTAACTTTTTTACCAAGCTGTGCAAGCGCTGAGAGTCAATGTTGATAGATAAACCAAGCAATGGTTCGCCATTTACAGGCAAGGCTTCACACTCCAATGGCATTGGTACACCTACCACAAGGTAATCACCTGCGGCGTAAGTAACGGGTCTGTCGCCAATGTAGATATTCTTTTTCCCCTGCCCGAGCATGATAATACCCGACTGGTAAGTGAATGGCTGACGCTGATTCCCGCCACTGCTTCTATACAACCACACACCGCCAATTTCAGTTTCTCTGATCCCTTCGAGATCATCCCAACCTTTGTGTTCTACATAAGACTGTAATAACTGCGCGAGTGTTTTCATAAGTGGCGACTTTCCATTCCAAGTGCTAAGAGTAAGTAAGCTAAAGCGGAGAAAGAATATCAAGTTTGTAGAAATAGGCAATTTATTTGGAGGATCAGCTCTTCATCACCCTAGATTACTGTACTAATATGCAAATATAGAAATTGAGCAATCAAATAAAATAACAAATTGAGCTTTACACAAGGAATCTCTAATGCAATTCACTTATGTTAACCCTACAGTTATCCACTTCGGCCAAGGCCAAATCAACGCTATCAGCCAAGCGGTTGATACTTCGAAGAAAGTACTAGTCATCTACGGTGGCGGTTCAATCAAAAGCAACGGTGTTTACGACCAAGTTGTCGCTTCTCTGAAGGATCACGCTTGGATTGAGTTCGCTGGTGTTGAAGCTAATCCAACCAAAGAGACGCTAGATAAAGCCGTCGCTCTTGTTAAAGAAGAAAACGTAGAGTTCATTATCGCTGTTGGCGGTGGTTCAGTAATCGACGGTTCTAAATACGTTGCTGCGGCAGCTAAATACGACGGCGACGGTTGGGATATCCTAGCGGGTAAACACCAAGTAACAGAAGCGACACCAATTGGTGCGGTACTGACACTTCCTGCGACAGGTTCTGAATCTAACATGGGTGCGGTAATCACTCGTAAAGAAACTCAAGAGAAACTGGCATTCATGAACCCTGCGGTACAGCCTAAATTTGCGGTTATGGACCCAGACGTAATGAAGTCTCTGCCAGAGCGCCAACTGATCAACGGCTTAGTTGATGCGTGGGTTCACGTATGTGAGCAATACATCACAATGCCAACAGACGCGATGGTTCAAGACGGTTACGCAGAAACACTGCTTAAGAACCTACTTGTACTGGGTAAGCAATACGACGAGCGTGACAACGACGCATGGCGTGCAAACCTAATGTGGACTGCAAACCAAGCGCTTAACGGTCTGATTGGTACTGGCGTCCCTCAAGATTGGGCAACACACATGATTGGCCATGAGTTCACAGCACTATGGCACGTAGACCACGCGCGTTCTCTTGCGATTGTTCAACCTTCACTACTTCGTAACCAAATCGAAGCGAAGCGTGGCAAGCTAGAGCAAATGGGTCGTAACGTATTTGGCCTAGAAGCGGGTGCTGATTTAGCCGAGCGTACAATCGCGGCAATCGAAGCCTTCTACCACAGCCTAGACGTTCCAACCATGTTCGACGGTTACGAAGCAACTAAAGCGGCAGCAATCGACAACGTTGTTGCTCAACTTGAATCACACGGTTACCTGCAACTTGGCGAAAACCAAGCAATCACGCCAGAGAAAACGCGTGAGATTTTAGAGTCTGCGATTCACTAAGAATTGCTAAAGTGGAGAGAAAGCAAAGACAATAGTCACACAAAGATGATTTTTTACATCTGACTGAACCCGTTACTTATTTCTTTCGTACAAACAAAGCAGCGTTCATTTTGGGCGCTGCTTTTTAATTTGCCCTACAAGATGCTATTAAATTCTCATAAGTCCTTAATTTTATGTGCATTCAGATTTCTATATTGGTAAGGTAAACCTGTCTCTTTACTAGGTATGAACAACGATTTGAACAATCTCAAGGAAATGGTTAAGTTTAAGTCACTTAACAAGTGGTATGGTGATTTTCATGCCCTAAAGGATATCGATTTAAATATTGAACAAGGAGAGATAGTGGTGATTTGCGGGCCATCAGGTTCGGGTAAATCAACCTTAATCCGTTGTATCAATCAGCTAGAACCTTTCGAAAGTGGCGAGCTTTGCGTGTTAGAACAAGTGCTTCCGAGTAAATTCAACACACCTGGTCAAGTCGGAATGGTGTTTCAGCACTTTCATTTGTTCCCCCATCTTACCGTGCTTGAGAACCTAACTCTGTCGCCGATTCGTACGCTTAAAAAAAGCAAACAAGAAGCCGAGAAGATTGCAATGCACTATCTCGAACGCGTACACATTGCAGAACAAGCCAACAAATACCCTGTACAACTTTCTGGTGGCCAACAACAACGAGTGGCTATCGCACGTTCACTGTGCATGAAGCCTGAATTGCTGCTTTTTGATGAACCAACTTCAGCGCTTGATCCGGAGATGATCAACGAAGTGCTCGACGTGATGGTTGAACTGGCGAGCGAAGGTATCACCATGGTGTGTGTGACCCACGAAATGGGCTTTGCGAAACAAGTGGCCGACCGCGTTATCTTCATGGATGAAGGACAAATTGTGGAATCCAATACGCCTCAAGCGCTTTTTGAAAACCCGCAACATGAACGTACTCAAGCGTTCCTAAATCAAATCCTGACCTATTGATGTTGATTCGAATTATTAAACCCGCCCTATCCGCTTTGGTACAAATTATTGTGCTCGTGGCTTCGGTTGTCTGGATCCTCGATTCTGGCGCACAAACCATGGGATACACCTGGCAATGGGAGCGCGTCCCGGACTATATTGCTTTCTATGAAGATGGTGAATGGTGGCCAGCAGAGCTGATTGAAGGGCTACTGGTTACCATCAATATCTCTTTGATTTCTTTGGTCGCTACGTTGATCATTGGTTTAACGACAGCGCTATTGAGAAACTCAAACTCTGTAGTCGGACGCACCTTAGCCACCAGCTATGTTGAGTTGATTCGTAACACGCCGTTATTGGTACAGATTTATTTGCTCTATTTTGTATTTGGCCCCGTATTAGGGCTGGATCGCTTTAGCACTGCCGTTTTAGCCTTGGCACTTTTCCAAGGTGCTTACACCGCCGAGATATTCCGTGCCGGTTTAAATGGTATTGCGAGAGGACAATTTGAAGCAGCTCAATCCTTGGGCTTATCAAAGACCTATACTTACTGGGATGTGATTCTTCCTCAGGTGGTGCAACGCACCTTGCCACCTTTGACCAATGAAGTAATCTCTCTTATTAAAAACTCTTCGATTGTGAGTGTCATGGCTATTTTTGACCTGACGACAGAAGCCAGAAACATTGTTTCTGAAACCGCGATGCCATTTGAGATCTGGTTCTCTGTGGCGATCATTTATCTTGCTCTTACACTTTCACTTTCTGCCGTTGCTGCTTGGCTTGAGCATAAGCTCGGGGCTAACTGGCGAACACAATAAGGATTTATCAGCATGAAGCTATTTAAAACCGCGATTACAGCCCTACTTGCGCTTGCCGTAAGTTTGCCTGCACTTGCTTCTGAAACGCCTAACCTCGATAAAATCAACGAACGTGGCTCACTGCGCGTTGGTATGTCGACATTTGTTCCTTGGGCGATGCGTAACAAACAAGGCGATCTCGTTGGCTTTGAAATCGACGTGGCGAAACGCCTTGCCGAAGATTCTGGTTGGAAAGTCGAATTTGTACCTACGGCATGGGACGGCATCATCCCTTCTCTACTATCGAAGAAATTTGATGTGATCATCGGCGGTATGTCTATTACTGAAGCTCGTGCCAAAAGCGTACTGTTCACTGAACCTTACTCGCACTCTGGTGTTCAACTGGCGGCTAATAAAGAGCTAGCGGAAGGTTTTACTCAGATCTCTGATTTTGATTCTCGCCGTGTGAAAATTGCAGCACGTCGTGGCGCTTTCACTGTTCAAGTCGCTCGTGAAACCTTCCCGAAAGCAAAAGTACTTCAGTTCGATGACGATGCTCAAGCATTCCAAGAAGTGTTGAACGGCAACGCACACGCGGTTATTGCGTCTAGCCCGAAACCAGAACACGAAACGATCAAAAACGCGGACACGCTATTTATTCCATTTGAAGAGCGTCTATCAAAAGGTAACGAAGCATTTGCAGTTCGCCTAGGCGAAACTGACAAGGCAGAATTCTTCAACGAATGGATCAAAGCACGTACTGAAGACGGTTGGTTGAAAGAGCGTTACGAGTACTGGTTCTCTACTCTAGATTGGCAAGACCAGATTGCTCAAGGTCAGTAATCAGAACTTTTGCTAGTGAATCGAGGCAGTGCGTTGTCTGCACTGCCTTCTCATCGGCAACTTGATTCGCTTTATTGATGATCTAAAACTTAACAAAACAGCCTACTAATTATTATTGTTTAAACAGGAATGACGTGAGTAGCACTAGCGCATTAACAACACCTAAGCCCAACTTTCATATGAAGCCTTGGTATCAACGCCTTAACCTTTTGGATGGCGTGTTACTCGCTGTCATGTGTGTATTCTCAGGCTGGCTTTATTATCGTTCGGCTGTTGGTATTAATTACCAGTGGCGCTGGGAAGATGCGTTTACACTAATTTTTATTCCACCTTCTCAAGGCAGTATTCCCTATTTTTTCCAAGGCTTGATCGCAACGCTGCGCTTAAGTTTATGGAGTATGGTGTTAGCACTCTCTTTTGGCACATTGTTAGGTGTGGCAAGGCACTCAAAGATCGCTTTTTTCAAAACACCGGCACTGATTTTCATTCAGTTGGTTCGTAATATTCCGCCACTGGTGTTTGTCTTCATATTCTATTTCTTCGTTTCTAACCAACTGATTCCATTACTTGGTTTAGAAAGTATCTTGCGTGAACACAATGGGGAGATTAACGCTGTTCAAGATTTCCTATTCGGCCCAGCTAACCTTTGGGAAAACTTGGCGTCTGGTGTTATCTGTATTGGCTTGCTCTCTTCTGCTTATATTGCTGAAGTGATTAGAGCTGGCTTAGAAGGTATTCCTAAAGGCCAATGGGAAGCGGCCGATTCACTTGGTCTGTCTGCATTGTCTAAGTATCGATTTGTGGTCGGTCCACAGGTATTAACGGCTATCACACCGCCTTTGGCTGGCCAAGCAATCTCCTTGGTTAAAGACACGTCAATTGTGTCTCTGATTTCGATCCAAGAGATGACGTTTGTTGGCACTGAGATGGCAAACTCCTCAGGTTTGATCTTTGAGATCTGGCTGATTGTAGGCTTCGTATATTTTGCTTTGTGCTTTGCACTTTCGCGTCTGTTCAAAGTGATTGAGCAACGTTCTAGTGCTTACCTTAACCACCAGTAACGTCATTAATCAAAAGTACCAAATCGCCCGACCATTCATTGCCCTTATCAATTTTACCTGATTGGTTTAAGCTATTGACCAATCAGGATTTATCCCTTCATATTTCTTCTTAGAAACACAGCAAAATACTCGCCTAATCACTATACTTAACGTACCGAACTACGTTGATTCATCTCAAGGACATTGCTCAACATGGACAATCATAAAGAAAGAGCTTTTTACGCCGTTGTTGGCGCATTGGTTGGAGACGCAGCTTCAATGGGGCTGCACTGGCTGTATGACCAAGAGAGGATCTTACGCGTGGCTGGTTTTGAGCCTGAATTTCGCTCACCGAATCGGTTCGATTATCAAGACAAAGGCTACTTTGCGCACCAAGGTAAAACCGCAGGTGAGCAATCGCAATATGGTGCTCAGTTACTGGCGATGGTCGACAGCTTAGTCGAAAACCAAAAATACGATGAAGCGAACTATATTCAACATTTCCGCTTCTGGTTTGATTTTGGCGGCAGTTGGCAAGGCTACATTGATAAAGCGACGCGCATGAGCTTGCTGAACATCCATCAATTAGAACTAGAGGACGCCCCGATTACTGCCTGTGGCGCAGACGATACGCAACTTCCCGCAGTCTCAAAGATCATCCCATTGGTGGCGTGTACTTACACCTCTCACACTTTACCAGCCATGGTAGAGAGTGCGGTGCGAGTCACTAACAATAACGACAAAGCAGTGGAGTGGGCGCAAGCCATCACCCTATTGGTTCAAGCGGCAATTCAAGGCAACTCGCCATTGCAGTCGGTAGAAATGGTGCGACAAACCTGTAGCAAGTTTGTACACGACCAAATCGACATGGCTTTGGCTGATCCCGAACTTTCAATAACAGATGCCGCGAAGAAGTTCGGATTGCATTGTGAACTGAGTGCCGCATTTCCCTTGCTGATTCGCATCATTGCGGGTGCTCAGAGCTATAAACAAGGTATTCGAGACAATATCTTATGTGGCGGTGACAGCTGCGGGCGTGCGATTGTGATTGGCGCTGTATTAGCGGCGTGTTTCTACGAAGAAGATGGCGAAATTCCATCCGAATGGCTAAAACAAGTCGAACTCAATGGCGGCGTGCTGTCTTTGCCTATTGAGTAACGATTACAACACAACGGCACATTGTGCCGTTGAGGTTAAGAACTAACGCTTGGAATTACTGACGCCACATATAGACAAACTGATCGTTTTGCGAGGTGATTTCAAAGCCAAACCTCAAGTACAACTTCCCAACTCGATTACCTTGTAAATAACACAACTCCACAGGCTTATTGAGTTTGGCTGCTTGAGCTAAGCAATCCGTTAAAACTTGGCTGCCAATACCTTTACCATGATATTCAGGCAGTAGGAAAAATCGGCAAAAGTAGAAGTGGTCCCCTTTGTCTTGCAGCAAGACACTACCAATCGCTTTACCCTGATATTCAATGATTTCAGGCCGTTCTTCTGCCCACTCTTCGGCGTGTATATCTCGTTGAACTTGTTCATCCCAGCCAAAAACAGCTTTGATTGGCTCAAATTCAGCCGCCTTTTTTAGCTCGAACAGAAATTCATAATCTGATGACTGAGCAGGTCTTGTCGAATACTTCAAAATATCTCCATATAAATTCTATTCCCGCCAACTAATCGTCTGACTAAACCCAACGCTAGGCTAAGTGCATTGTGTACTCTTGATACCCTGTATGTTCATCAACTTGTTCCCTCACAATAGAAAATCCTTGGGACAAGTAGAATTGAATCGTCGCTTGGTTCTCTTTATACACATTCAATGACAAGTTCGGGCATTCAAGCTTCGCGTGATGAATAAGCTGCTTACCAATACCACTGCCTTGATATTCTGTACTGACAAAGATCGCCGCTAAGATCCCTTCATAAAGCGAATAAAAGCCACGAACTTCCCCATCAACTTGGAACACGTAGGTTTGTGAGGCAGGAAGGTAGATATCGCGCATATTGCCCACTTGTGACTCCCAAAATTCAGGCGCTATAAAGTTATGTGCCTTAATAGAAGCCGCGAGCCAAATATCTAGAACTGTTTCGGTGTCGGCTGCGCTGTATTCTCTGATCATGTTGATTCTCTAACGTTTGAATTTGACTCTATTTTGCGAGTCAGTATGCTCAGAAACGGCCTAATAATATTGAAGATTTACGACAATTGTTCGAAATAATGGTTACTGTTTTTTCACGTATTTAGATGTCACCAGCATTTCACCGCCACCATCAAGCTTACAGTCTAGTTGGTGATCTTTGCCTTCATTGATTCGTCTGATTACCGCTTTAGTGCCGATTTTCAATACAGAAGAACTGCCTTTAATTTTTAGATCTTTAATGAAGGTAACTTTATCGCCACTTTCCAATACAACGCCATTCACGTCCTTAACACGCGCGGCTTCTCTTTCTAAACGCTCTTCTTCTGGGTTCCATTCATAGGCACACTCAGGACAAATTAGGTTGTTTTGGTCTGGGTAGACATATTCAGATTGGCATTGCGGACAAGGAGGTAAAGACATACGTTAATACTTCATTTAAATAGAATTTGTCCCCATTTTAATGACTCTTGTTAGGCTTAGCGAGCACAAATCGAACCAATTTTCGGTAGCATAATTTAACGTAAACAAGAACAGCACCTAAAACGAACAAACACAGAAGTTAAGCTGTGTTTGTTTAAAGGTTTGGGAAGCGAAACGGATTAACGTTCTACTTTTGGCGAGTAAATTGAGTAAGCGGTGATTTGCCCTGCCACGATTGCAGAGAACATGAATAACGCCGACAAACCAATACTTGGAATAGGCAAAATAGATTGTTCAAACACCGACTGGCTGGCACTCACTAATACTCGGCTACCCGGAACCAAAATGATAATACCTTGCACGATATAAATAGAGCCCGTGAGCTCCATCTTCTTGGCAATCCAAGTTCCGTACAAAGTAATAAGAACCGTGGTTACCCAAGTGCCCACAACCCAACCACTATCAAAACCGAGGTAGAACGGCCCCCACATGCCAAGAACCGCGACTGGCAAGCCAAGCAAGATGTCTTTAGGGCGCGCATTGAACATCACACCGATAGATACTGAGATCAACACCAAGCCTGATATGTGCATCCACATCGGTACCGCATTGGTATAGTCGATAGAGACCGCTTGTCCCCATATTGCTTCACCAATATTGAGACCCATAATAATCCCAACAAACAGCTTGATCAGCGTTAACGCACTCTGCCCTAGCAAGCTGGTACCAGAGACGAGATCGTTAAACGCCAAACACTCTAATGCGTTGGCTATGGATAATCCGGGGACAAACAAGACAATCGAGGCGATACACAATGCCCACACCGGAATCGGCAAGCCTGTACTCGCCAAAAACGCCACGAAGATACCCGTTAACAATGCAGAGATGAACTCAACCGCTATAGCGCGACGTGAATGAAGAACTTGCTGACATACCCACACCATCAAACCCAATAACGCAGAAAAGCCCACCGCTTCCAACGTACTGCCCACCAGCATCAAATACGCAGGCGGAATCCCCATATTGGCTAGTGCAGTCACAAATTTAGAGTAACCGACAGGCTCTGGTACGGGCTCACTGCTCGGTTGGTTAATACGAATGATCGTATTGGCCAACAAACTCAGGTTAATTGAAGCAGGCTTTAGACGCTTAAGAATCACAGCGTTGTTATCGTCTGGAAACTGATAATTAATCGCGGTTGGCGTTGCTTGGATCATCACATCCACACCATGCTTTTTAGCATAATATTGTGTATATTTTTCAAGCTTATACGGAGCGCAACCACTGCGGTGAAGAGTGTCACCAATTTCAACAATTTTGTTAATTCGGAACTGAGAAGGCATGGGTATTTTAGCGGAGACAAAATGTGCGGCAAATGTACCAAACGACAGACGGAATGACGAGGCTTTTGCGTGAATTATCAACTGAACTCGTTACTTTTTTCTGCAAAGGCTTAGAAGTCTCTATAACTCTACTCATTTGGGATTAGTTTACTGAATGTTTTGACTGGCTAATAAGTTAAATTTATGCATTCAGATTGTTATTAACGAACGCCGAAACACGAATAAAAATCAGTTTATGTTAACACTCCAAATACCTTAATTTTTATTAGATTTATGACAACTGAGAACCACTAAAACAGGTTTATAAATTAAGTTGGATTTATCGAAAAAAGCGGCATGACATTTACTATTATTTCTCGTCCTCCTTTTTAACGAGATTTTAGTCACATTTTATTCACTCTCATAACGCCAGATATGATTGAAAAACTAGCGGAGTGGTGGTTATGCGAGCACTTAGAATAAAAATGAAAGAAAAAGGTTTCGTTTTCAGTTAGATGTGGCATTATCAAACTCGTTAAGACGATGTGCGTACATCGTATAATGGCTATTACCTCAGCCTTCCAAGCTGATGATGCGGGTTCGATTCCCGCTGTACGCTCCAGTCTTCTTGATGCCTCAGTCTTACTCTTAAGACAGTGTGCGTGCATCGTATAATGGCTATTACCTCAGCCTTCCAAGCTGATGATGCGGGTTCGATTCCCGCTGCACGCTCCAACTTCTGTCTAGTTTCAAATTCTCTTTAATTACAATATCCCTTTAGATTCACCATCTCCTCTTAGCTTCAAAGCCTAAAATAATTAAAACTGCGCACTTCATTGTGTGATTTTTTGTATTAAAAAAGAGCAATATCAAATGATATTACTCTTTGAATATTCTTAATTTAATTGGTTACCTCAATCAAGCTGCCCTTCATCTAAAGCAGAAGTAACCCATACTAGCGGCGCATTCCAGTTGATGGTTATCTCGTTCAACGTCCAAGCTCCAATATTGTCGCGGTAACACGTTTGTCCAACACACTTGCCTTTCATCACAGCGGCAATAGGATCACTAAAACTTACCGAATTTGGGCCTCCAATTAACGCACCCGGTGCTGGTTTTGGTGAACTTTCATCAGCAGCGTAAGCCCAGAATCGATGATGAGGGTTCTCAGCAGGTTTCGTTCCATAACCAGTAACATAAGAGATATTCATCGGGTTACCTCCGAGGATATAATCCATCGCACTAGCCGCCGCTTTGATGTATCGAACATCATTAGAAAAATCGTGAGCGTAAATCAAAAAGATACTTCGGTTTACAAGGTTGGAGTTTGAGCCCCACGAGTACTCTTCGACGGTATAAGGAATGTTATAACCTTCATTGGCAACTTGCTTGGTATAAGATTCTGCCGTTTTAATGATGTTCTTACGTGCTTGTTCAATAACTTGGTTGTCTAATGAATTAGGTACCACGGCTAAACTCACGGTGCCCGCAGGCGCTATATACTGCCAATACATGTCACCATCTGCATTGATGTTCCCCTTCGGCACTTCAAGATAGTGCGGGGAATCAATCAATACTTTTTTGTAAACCTCATCATTGGTTGTGATAAAGAGCTCTGCCGCAGCCCAGTATCGCTCATCACTCAATTCGATATCATCATACGGCCCAGAACCGGTGAAGTTGTCGTAAGCATAGATATCTTGATGTTGATTTGCGGCGTTCCATGCTTTGGTCGCTGAATCCAAACATAACTGTGAGAAGTCGCTGTCGATATCTTTCCAAATACGTGCGCACTGAGCACCAATGGCGGCCAAATTCAATGAGGCCGCTGTCGTAGGGTAACCAACATAGCGTTTCTGAGTATCTTTGTGCGGTGGTAATGGCATGCCAGTCCAAGACTCATCTGCGATCTTGTGGAATGCCAGCCCTCTCGCGTTAATTTCGGTAAGTTTGAGGTTTTTACTCGCAGACTGATTACCAACAGGAACGGCGATAGGCGTGTCAGAATCAACTTGCATCGCTAACATGAACTCTATGTTCCAGCGAGCTTCAGACAACAGCGGGTTAACGCCATTGGTTGCTTCAGGGATTTTTACTTTGCTCTCTGAAAAAGGAAGCGATTTGTTTTCTAGGAACTGGCTTCGCTCGTATAAGTTCAGAAGTGTCCATGTTGAGATGCCACTGTTCACCGTATATTTACCATGATCGCCTGCATCATACCAACCACCAGTCGCATCAATCGTCAGGTCGCAGCCAGGCCATTTATTTCCCCAACTATCGACTTTATCAAAGCATGTTGCAGTATCGGACATGTGGCCACCGGGCCTCGCAAGATCCTCACGTTGAACGAACTCTGGCTTTATTTCAATGCCGCTACGATTTTGATAGAAGTAAGACAACGCATCGAGCTTCAACTTACTATAAACATCGTTTCGAATATCGAATGGATAGCTGACATCGTCGTCGACCTTGACCGTTAAACCTTTCATCGTGTCTGTATATTTTGAAAGGTTAACTCGGTGAATGTGCTCACCCGACGCTTTATTCAAACCGAATACTTCTGTTTTACCGAGATCAAGGCTGATCCCGGAATGAGATACTAATGTCCATTTCAAAGGTGTCGTCGACGTATTTTCAACGAAGACAAATTTATCGGATTGAGGTAAGAAGCCAACTTGGTTAGCTCGAATTGGCATCTTAGTCGCTACTTTTACAAATGGCTTACCTACAACAGAAACGTTATCAATACAGATGACCCCCGTTTTCTGTGCGCCTAATTGAAACTGGAATTCTGTATCGGCGTCACTATCAAGTGCTTGTACAAAATCAAACGTATAGATTTGCTTGTCTGTTGATACACCCACGTCACTTAGAAAATAATGCGTATAAGGAGGCCCTTCATGTTGGATCAAGGCTTTCATCTCAGTATCAATATTTGCATATGCATCGAACGATACCTGATATTTCTGACCTTGCTCTAAGCCAATACCGCTATGGCCTAAAATAATATCCCAAGAATTTTTCCCTGGGTTTTTAATATCAATACACGCTTCATTACTTTCTGTTGCTATGTTGGCGCCAGCATTCCACCAACCATCCATATTGCCTTTAAAGTGACTATTCCTAATCTGCTCTTCTGCATAAGTTACTCCAGAAGATAAAATCATGACAACCGCGAGAGATAACGTTCCTTTTTGCATCATTATTCCTTAAAGATGTTTCATATCTCCAAGGAAACTAGCGAAATAGATTCAATAATAGAGAGTTAACATTCGCAAAAAATAGACTCGTAAAAATAAATATTATGATTTCTTGTGATGTTTAACACTAAGGAACAAGCTCATGAATCAATTGCATGGATAGACAAAACGATATTGTGCTAGTGCTTCTCAATTAAACTCAGATTTCATAAAAGTGCGGGTTTAATAATCTTGGTCAATATCCAAAAAAACAGTTGTGTTAATGTGCGCGCATTAGCAACAACCAAAAACAATTAAAAATGTTTAAAAGCAATGAGTTAACAATAAACATCGAAGCAATCAATGTCGCACTGTCAAAAGTCGAAAATGCGAACAAAATTCAGCTTAATACGTTGAAAGGTTATGTGAGCAGCGAACCAGAACAGGCCGTGCTTGCGTTTCGTTCTTTGAATGAAGTGGAATCGATCGACGACAAACTTAAGAAAATCATGTCAGAGTTACCGCATCTGAGCGGCGAAGCTCACCATCTGCTGGAAACTTCTATCTTGCTACAGTGATTCTAGCTACAGATAAGCCTCAGCCAATACAAATTAGTTCATGTATTCCTAGACAGGTTGAGACTTATCTTTAACTGAACACTCTATTTAACCAATGACTTAGCGGCCACACAAAGCTGTACTGGTAGGTTGAAATGAATAGGTGATGTAAGAGCCTCGCATTACTCCCAAAAGTTCCACCATTTTTTGCTGTTTTCCTCACGCTGCTGTTGGCCTTTTTCTGAACCTTTCCCCTCTTCTTTACGCTCTTGTTCCGCTTTTTTGTCTTTCTGCTTTTCTAATCCCGACTTTTCTTCGTCCTTATCCATATCATCTTTAAGCTTCTCTTTCTTATCTTTGAGCTTCTCTTTACTCTCTTCGAGGGCTTTTTTCTCGTCTTCTAAATCATCAAGCTCTTTATCTAACTTCTGCTTATCTTTTTTGTTCTTACTTTTTTTCGCTTTTTTCTTTCTCTCTTCGATCATCGAATCAAGCTGCTTCTCATGATCATCCATTTCGCCTTCAACTTTTTTTGCCTCAGCGAATGTTTTTACTTCTTCTAAATCGGGTTTACCTTTACCAGCCCACTCAGGTTTAGCAGCAATGCTGTGGGTCGACCACGTTATCAAAGCACCCGTTACTGCAAGTACTAGAACTGTCTTATTCATCCTTAAACTCCTATTCCTATAGTCTTTTAAAGCTAATACCTAAATAGCACTAAAACAAGGTAGCCATACCTAGCACTCATCCCTTTGAACTAGATATGGCTTGTGTATCACCTTATAGCGTTAATGCTTTGACCATACCCGCTTCAGCGTGACCAGGAATATTGCACGCGAACTCTACGTTATTATCACCATGAAAATGCCAAAGCATCTGCTTCGCTTTACCCGGCTCAACTGTAACTGTGCTACCCGAGTCATGAGCGTGATTACCCATTTTTTTCATCATTTCACGATGCTCTAGCTGCTCTGAAGCAGAGCCAATCGAGAATTCGTGATCAATCTTGCCTGTATTCATCACAACAAACTGCACTACGTCATTTGGCTCTATATCGACCTTGTTTTTAAATGTGATTTTCATATCATCACTTAGCAGCACATGAACCACTTTATCGGGCTTCGCGCCTTTAGCTGGCATCCCAACTTCTGACATACCTTCCATGTCCATCATTCCATCCATATTCATCATCTTTGAATGGTCCATCTTTCCACTCGTCATCATACTGTGATCCATTTTTGAATGATCCATTTCTCCATTTTTCATCATCGAGTGGTCCATACTTGAATGGTCCATATTTGATTGGTCACCAGCTGAATGGTCCATTGCAGCAAACGCGGTTGCTGTAGTCAGTGTTAGAGCGATAGCAATTAGTGTCTTTTTCATCGTCGTTCCTTAGATTAATTCAGTTATTTATTTGTTTGTCTCACTTTGGCTGTGCGTAATCTCACGCTGTTTCCAGAGCTTAAAGATTGCAGGCAACACCAGTAGGGTAAGCAACAGTGCCGACGCCATTCCGCCTATCATCGGCGCGGCAATTCGTTGCATCACTTCTGAGCCCGTACCCTCGCCATACATAATTGGAATGAGACCAATGATCACCGTAAGAACCGTCATCATCACAGGGCGCACACGCAGTCCTGCGCCTTCTCTAATGGCATCGGTTAGATCAGCTTGTTGAAGCGTTTGTTGGTTCTGTTCTGCATCGAGCTTTTTGTAGTGCCATGCTTGGTTTAGGTAGACCAACATGATCACACCTATCTCGACCGCAACGCCTGCAAGTGCAATAAAGCCAACACCCACGGCTATCGAGAAGTTGTAATTGAGGTAATGCATCAACCACAGTCCACCCACCATAGCCAAAGGAAGTGTTGCCATGATCATCATCACTTCACCGACGCGGCGGAAGCTTAGGTAGAGCAACAACATGATGATGGCGATGGTGATTGGCACAACGACACTCAAACGCTCCTTCGCGCGCTCCATGTATTCGTATTGACCAGACCAAGCGAGCGAGTAACCCGCAGGTAATACAACTTGTTCGGCAACGACTTGTTGCGCTTCAGCCACATAAGAACCTAAGTCACGCCCTTCGATGTCAACGAACACCCAACCATTAGGACGCGCGTTCTCCGTCTTTATCATTGGAGGCCCATCTTCATAACGAATATCCGCAACATCAGAGAGAGCAATTCGCGCTCCATTTGGTGTCACTAACGGCAGGTTCTGCAACTTAACGACAGAGTCACGATAGCTTTGTGGGTAACGTACATTGATTGGGTAACGTTCTAGCCCTTCAACGGTTTCACCCACATTCATCCCGCCAACTGCAGTCGAGATAACCTGTTGCACTTCTTTAATGCTCAAGCCATATCGCGCAGCCGAGCGGCGTTTAATGTCTATCGTCACATAACGACCACCAGCAACACGTTCGGCATACACAGAAGCCGTACCGCTAACACCATTTAAGATAGGTTCCAGCTGAGAACCAATATCTTCAATTACGCTCAGATCCGGGCCTGCGATTTTGATACCGATTGGGGTTTTAATGCCGGTCGCTAACATGTCGATACGGGTTTTGATTGGCATAACCCAAGCATTGGTTAAACCGGGGAACTGAATCAGATCATCAAACTCTTTACGCAGCGACTCTGTAGTGACACCGTCACGCCACTCATCTCGCGGCTTAAGCTGAATAACCGTTTCAATCATGGTCAGTGGCGCAGGATCGGTTGCCGTTTCTGCGCGTCCGATTTTGCCCCATGTGGTTTCGACTTCTGGAATGGTTTTGATGAGCTTGTTGGTTTGTTGCAACAACTCACGAGCCTTACCTATTGAGATACCCGGATACGTGGTCGGCATGTACATCAAATCACCTTCATCCAAAGGAGGAATGAACTCGCTGCCAAGTTTACTGGTTGGGTAATAAGCAGACGCCATTAAGCCAAGTGCGATAACAATCATTACCTTTGGATACTTTAGGCTGAGGTTCAGAAGCGGCTTGTACATCGCCACTAGGCTGCGGTTGACTGGGTTTTTGTGTTCAGGCAACACGTTACCGCGAATGAAGTAACCCATTAGCACAGGCACAAGCGTGATTGCCAAACCAGCGGCTGCGGCCATTGCATACGTCTTGGTAAACGCAAGTGGCGAGAACATCTTGCCTTCTTGCCCTTCTAGCGCGAACACAGGCACAAAGCTCAAGGTAATGATAATCAGAGAGAAGAACAGCGGTGCGCCAACTTCTTCTGCTGCCTTACCAATCACCTGCCAACGGTTTTTGTCAGTGAGCGGAGTCCGTTCAATGTGTTTATGAACGTTCTCGATCATCACGATGGCACCATCCACCATGGCGCCAATCGCAATCGCTATACCGCCAAGAGACATGATATTGGCGTTAATACCCTGCCAATGCATCACAATGAATGCACCCAAGATACCAACAGGCAGGCTTAGTGCGATAACCAGTGATGAGCGGATATGGAACAAGAACAGCGCACACACCACGGCGACCACGATGAATTCTTCAGCCAGCTTCTTCCAAAGGTTTTCAACGGCTGAATCTATCAAAGTAGAGCGGTCATAAGTCGCGACAATCTCGACACCATCAGGTAAGCCAGCTTGCAGTTCAGCGAGCTTGGATTTCACCGAGTCGATCACTTCACTGGCATTTTCACCAAAGCGCATCACGATAACGCCGCCAACCGCCTCGCCCTCACCATTGAGTTCCGAGATACCACGACGCATTTGTGGGCCAAGGTTAATATTGGCAATGTCGCCCAATAACAAAGGAGTACCTTTGTCGGTCACTTTTAGCGGCAGAGATTGAATATCTTCGATGCTTGTCAGGTAACCGGTCGTACGAACCATGTGCTCGGCTTCGGCAATCTCAACAACAGACGCACCGGTTTCTTGGTTACCATCTTGGATTGCCTTATTGACTTGCTGAAGCGTTAAGTCGTAAGCACGTAACTTGGCAGGATCAATCTGTACTTGGTACTGCTTCACCATGCCGCCAACGGTCGCCACTTCAGACACGCCTTCTACAGTTTGCAATTCATACTTCAAGAACCAATCTTGCAAACTACGAAGTTCCGCTAAGTCGTGCTGACCGGTTTTATCTTGCAACACGTAGCTGTAAACCCAGCCCACACCGGTTGCATCTGGCCCTAGTGTTGGCTTAGCACTCGAAGGCAAGTTAGGTGCAACTTGGCTTAGGTACTCCAGCACTCGTGAACGTGCCCAGTACATATCAGTATCGTCATTGAAGATGATATAGACATAGGAATCACCAAAGAACGAGTAACCACGAACCGTTTCAGCTCCTGGTACAGCTAACATGGCTGTGGTCAATGGATAAGTCACCTGATCCTCGACCACTTGTGGCGCTTGCCCCGGATAACTGGTTTTGATAATTACCTGAACATCTGATAAATCTGGAATGGCATCGACCGGTGTATTTTTAACGCTGTATAAGCCGCCAAATACGATGGCTACAGTAGCAACCAGCACTAAGAAGCGGTTGCTAATAGACCAGCGAATGATTGCATTGATCATAATGTGCCCTCACCCTTGCTATTCGTCGGTTCGAGAGATTTGAGCACATAATCTGAACCCTGCTTCGCTACTAGAAACCGAATGGTTTGACCCTCGGTAAACTCCGATAAATCAAGGTCATCACTGGCTTGGAAATTCATTTCACCCGCTTTCCAATTCCACTCAGGGACAGGCTGATGTTTTACGGTGATCATGCCAAAATCTGCCATCAACATTGTAATGTCACCCGTTCCCCAAACTTCGCCGGCGATCTTGTGTTTGTTGACCTTGTAATCCACAACCTCGTACTGCCCTGACTCTGTCTTTCTCATCTCAAAATCAATCGCCTTACCACGTTGCACGTCACTCATGTCCAAGCCTTCCGCAAAGGTGAAATTCATCACCATGCTCGGCCAATCCCATTCAGGAACAGGCTGATGGTTAATCGTCACCATGCGACTGCCTTGCATAACGTCGGAAATTTCGCCATTTGCCCACACGGTTTCAGCTTCTTCTTCAACACCATTGATGCGTGACAGATCAGCAGATTGGCTCGATTCAGAATCCAACATGAAGTGTGCAGAAGTGACAATGTTTTCACCTTGCTCTAGCCCTTGAAGCACCTCTATTTTTTCGCCAGCTTCACGACCAACTTCAATACGAGCAGAACGATACTTGCCAGAACCTTCTGTCATCACCACTCGAGTCATACCACCGGAGTGAATAACCGAAGATCTTGGGATAGTAAGAACGGCTTCATCACTGATGGGTTTCAGCGCAATATTGGCAAACATATTTGGCTTAAGCTCGCCATTTGGGTTGGAGAACTTCAAACGAACGCGCAAGGTTCGAGTTTTTGGATCAAGGATTGGGTAAACGTAATCGACATTACCCAACCACTCTTTGCCGGGAATGGCATCTAGCGTCATCACCGCATTGCTGCCTGATGAGATCCAGTGCGCTTGACGCTCAAACACCTCAGCATCAACCCATACTTCACCTAATGGGCCTGCACTGATCACCGCTTGTGCAGGTGAAAGGTAACCACCTTCTCGGATATTCAGGCTTGCGATGACACCATCGGCTGGCGCTTTGACTTCAATGGTTTGCGAGGCTTTACCTTTGCGCGTAATAGCGCGGATTTGAGTCTTATCAACACCCAAGGTAATTAAGCGTTCAGTCGAGCCCTTGATCAAACCTTTA
Source organism: Vibrio sp. L5-1 (assembly GCF_021728315.1). NCBI lineage: Bacteria > Pseudomonadati > Pseudomonadota > Gammaproteobacteria > Vibrionales > Vibrionaceae > Vibrio > Vibrio sp. L5-1. The sequence continues at coordinate 472,338 of NZ_JAKKCQ010000001.1, forward strand.
CGACCCGTTTTATAAGCACTGATCAACTCTTCTTGTGCTTTAACAAGCTCTGGAGAATAGAGTGTGAAAAGCACATCACCTTTGTTTACCTTCTCACCCACTGCGTTGATGTAGAGCTTCTCAACCCAACCAGCTGCTCTTACGTTGGTTTGCCACAATGTACTTTCATCGAACGCCACGTAACCCACGGTTTCAATACGAGGAGACAACGCTTCAAAGTTAACTTTTGCTGTTTTGACACCAAGATTATTTTCTACCGACGGGTCGATATACACAGTTCCCGCCTTGTCTGCTCCCGCACTTGAGTCATCCGCATAAACAGGAATTAAATCCATCCCCATAGGCGACTGACCCGGTTTGTCTCGCTGATAATTTGGGTCCATAGGCGCAACCCAATACAGAGGTTCATTACTTTCGTCAGCTTTAGATTCAGCTCCTTCAGTACCTGCCATCGATGACATGTTATGTGCTGACCCAACAACAAAGTGATTCACACCAAAACCCAATGCACCACCGACCAACAAAGCGATAGTCGCTACTTTTACTGTATTCATTGTCTATTCCTTTACTGATTGGCTGTTGTTTTGAGTTACGGTGGGATTGAGTTGCGGTTGCTTAACTTGGTAGTCAAAACCACTGACCAGTGAGGCCAATTTACTATTTACGATGTTGAGATCAGTGATTAGGCGTTGTTGTTCAAGCTGGAGTGCTAGTTCATCCGTCGTTGCTGCAATAACATCGTTAAACTGTGCGGTGTTGTTTTGGTAACCTCTTTCGACCGCACTAATTCGAGCGGCAGTTTGAGGAAGCAAAGTGCTTTGGTAGCGTTCTAAACGCTGGGTGAGGTTCGCCTTATCCACCAATAATGCATTCACTTGCGCGTTCATTTGGGAAAGTAAGGTGTCTTTTTGGGATTTAGCTGCACCAACTTGGTACTGAGCCGCCGACAAGTTCTTATCCTGTCGGTTACCCGTAAACAAAGGGATATCGACAGTAAGATAAGCACTGACAAGATCAGAGGCAGGTTCGCCAGCCATGTTGTTCGCTTGTCGATGGGCATACATCACTTCCACGCCAAACTGAGGCGTATACGCTTGCTCAGCTAGCTCTACTTGAGTTTGATTAGATGAGATAGTCGCATCTGTGATCTTAACGAGCGGATGATCGGTCAACAGTTGATAGTGCTTGGTTGAATCACGGTTAGTCGCCAGCTTGCTCTCCAATAACGACCAATCAATGTAGTTGGTCGCATGAAGCCTCCCCTGAGGATCAAGAGCCTGAGAGTCAATCGCTTGGTTCCCTAACCAATCAGAACCGAGCCACTCAGACAGTTGAGAGATCAGACGGCGTTGAACTTGCTGATTGGCTTGCAACTTTTCATCAAGCTTGCTGACTTGAAGCTGAGCATTAAGCAGATCTTGCGCTTCGCTTTTACCAATCGAGTAGTTGGTTTGCACATAGTTTTCTAGCTCAACCAAAAGGCGTCGGTTTTCACGCATAACACCTTCTGCGACTTTCTGGTAACCCAATTCAAGCCAAAGCTGCGTCATGCTGTTAGCAACGGTAAGCTCACGAGCCTGCACTTGAAGCGCTAACCCATCCGCTTGCTGACCGGCTTTTTTCTGCTGAAGATCCAGCGTATCGCCACGTTCAAATTGCTGCATTAGACCGACCGAAATATTGGTCATCGGGTCTTCATCAAACTGGAAGCTATCGACTGGCAGACCGCCAAATCCGACTTTTAGTTTCGGATCCATCAAGGTTGCGCTGGCAATACCGGTTTCTCGCATCGCTTGAGACTGAGCAAAGTACTGTTTGCGATTTCCATCTTCGCTTAAAGCAATCTCAATCAGTGTATTGAGTTGCTGCGTCGAGCTTGCTTGGTCATGTGCTGAAATGTGTTGAGCATTTGAAGCTGACGCAGTGGTAGCCGCGAGCGTAGCACTTGAAAACAAGGCCATAGGCAAGGCAGCAGCAACCACTAAGCTCGTGTTCATAACAAACACATAGGTTGTTGGTTTCATATTCACAATGAATGTCCATATCTAGCGCTAATTAGCGCATAAAAAAGAATGGCTTATCAGATTTATCTAACTGATAGAACTGTATTTTTAGATATAGATTTATGCAGTGGGCGGGCGTAACAAAGATTGAGCGCGTGCTACTTTCTGGCCAATCGTGACCGATTGAAAACGAGCTAATGAAAAGGAAAGTTGATCAACGGCTTGAACAGCCTGAATTGGATAGGGACTTGCAGAACACATTGAGGCACAGCAATCGGCACTCGAACAATGGTTACCCATCATCGAACTGCCGTCTTCGCTCATTGAAGACATATCGCATTGAGCCATCAAAGCATGGGCACTCATGTTAGAGTCTTCAGCGTGTACTTTTTCACTCATCACATGACCCCCTGCCATTGAATCATTAACCGAAGTACCGCTGTGGTAACAAGCCGATTTGCTCGACCCCATTTCCATCATCATTACTTCAGTCATCAAGGCTGAGGAGCTTGAGGCATAGCTAGACATCAACATCGCAATGATGCTGAAAACAATAATCCAAGTTTTTCGGAATGTGTTTGTCATAGTTTACCTTTGAATTTACACCGCAACTATAAACGTTACCCTTAGGGTAAGGTCAATGCCATTGTGCCGATATTTATCTGACCGTTGAAAAAGTATTCATCCTCTCTTTCATCAAAGTGAGATAATTCTTCGACTTTGCAGTTTTTTCTTTAAAAATTATCCAATTAGCTAGCGAAACCTCTATCTATGTATTTTACTTAAAATAGTGCAACCACGATTCACGGATGATAAAAATGGCTAACAAAAAAAACGTCGAAACAGACAAGAAAAATACAGAAATCAAAAATAAAAAAAGTAACGAGCTAGAACAAAAGAAACCAACACAAAGAAAGAAGCGCAGACTGCATTCACATCTAAAAGTGAATATCCCACTTTTTCAGTCACTCATGATGATTTTGCCATCATTGGCTAAACACGCTGCTGCCGAAAGTATAGACAATTCCAGCGACGCTGCAGATCAAGTAACCGCAAATAACGTGACCGAAAAAGATGTCACCGATGACCATAGCAAGGCGGACTCATCTGCGGTTGCTAATCAAGAAGCTCAGACAAGTGACAGCGATGTAAACTCAACCTTAAGTGCAAGTCATGCCCCCCATGGTTCGAGCTCTCACTTGGTTCCTTCTCATCATTTGTCGACGCTTTCTCACCCGCAAGTCCATTACATTCCTTCGGTATCGATGCCGACTATCTCCTCAGGAAGTAACGGTCAGCCGACTCATTCGAATGCGCCTACGACGCCCGCTTTACCCGTCACCTTCATGCCAGAAGTCATAAAAGGTACGTACGGAGAGCTTCATGTTGATGCAAATGGTCAATACACATTCATATTGAATACAAATTCTCCTCAATACATCCTGTTAAATCAGCACCAACCAGGTACTGACCATTTTGCGTTACATCTATCTAATGGCTCGAGCATCATTGTTCAGATACCAGTAACAGGTAAGCAAGACACGCCAAGTATTTCTGGAGACCTAACAGGTGTCGTAACAGAAGATCACAATATTGATTCACAAGGCTTGTTACATGCGAACGGCAAAATCGATGTCATAGACCCTGACCAAAATGAAAGTTCGGTTACGCCGGAAGTTATCTCAGGAAAATATGGTTCATTAACTATCGATGCTGATGGACACTGGCAGTATCAAGTTGACAACTCTCTTTCGAATGTTCAAGCGTTAACCACAGCCACTTCATTGCACGAAAGCTTCACTATTCACACCAAAGATGGCACGCCTCAAACAATCGATATGACAATTGGCGGCAACGACGACAACGCAGTTATCACAGGTGTAGATGCTGGCACGGTAACTGAAGATTTAACGACACAAGTTCAAGGGCAGCTTTCAGTAACGGACTCTGATCTTGGAGAAGACCACTTTCAAGCCTCACAAGTGACTAGTAATTTCGGTACGCTAAGCATCACCAAAGACGGTGCATGGACATACAATTTAGATAACAATAACCCGGTAGTTCAAGGGCTTGGCCAAGGTTCAACAGCGACGGATACCATCACGGTTCACTCTGCTGACGGTACAGCGCATCAAGTTACGGTTACGATAAATGGCACCAACGACAATGCGGTAATCACGAGTAGTACAGCAAATTCACCAAGTTCGTTTTTCGCTATCGGGAAAAGTAATGGCTCAAGCCAAGTTACTGAAGATAAAGACCTAACGGTTTCGGGCCAACTCAACATCACCGATATCGACTCAAAAGAGGCGCATTTTTCTAATTCCGACCTCAAGGGGACACTGGGTACTTTACACCTTAAAGACAATGGCGATTGGACCTACGATCTAGATAATAAAAATCCACAAGTTCAGGCTCTTGGTCAAGGCTCTACGACAACAGACATCATAACCATCCACTCCGCCGACGGCACTCCTCATCAAATTGCAATTACCGTTAACGGCACCAATGATAAAGCCGTGATAAGCGGAACCAGTGCCGGCGTGGTAACCGAAGAGTCCCAACTTCAGACCTCGGGCACACTTGCGGTAACGGATGTGGATACTGGCGAAGCGCATTTCTCTAATACCGATATCGTAGGCTCGTTTGGTACGCTTCATCTGACCGATACTGGTTCTTGGACGTACGATCTTGATAATACAAATCCTAACGTTCAAGCGTTGGGTAAAGGAGCAACCGCTACCGACACCATTACTATTCATTCTGCTGACGGTACACCAAATCAAGTTACGATTACGGTGAATGGCACCAATGACAAAGCCACTGTTAGCAGTGCGACCGTTGCCATCGATGAAACCGACAAAGCAGTAACGGCTTCAGGTACCCTTACCAGTACCGACGTGGATAACCCAGACAATACGTTCACGCCGGATTCTATTTCAGGCACCAACGGTAACATGACTATTGATGCCAATGGTCATTGGGTCTTCACCGCCAACAGCGCGTTTAATCAGTTGAATCTCGGAGATAAAGTCGAAGAAACCTTTACGGTGTCGTCTGTAGATGGCACACCGTCCACCATCAAGGTGACGATTAACGGCACTAACGACGTCGCAACTGTCAGCAGTGCGACCGTTGCCATCGATGAAATTGACAAAGCGGTAACGACATCAGGAACATTGACCAGTACCGACGTCGATAACCCAGATAATACATTTACGCCAGACTCCATTGTTGGATCTAACGGAGACCTAACTATTGATGCCAATGGTCATTGGACCTTCACTGCGAACAGTGCGTTTAATCAATTGAACGTCGGTGACAAAGTTGAAGAAACCTTCACTGTCTCGTCTATTGATGGCACACCGTCGACCATCAAAGTTACGATCAACGGAACCAATGACAAAGCCACGGTTAGCAGTGCGACCGTCGCCATCGATGAAACCGACAAAGCAGTGACAACATCAGGAACATTGACCAGTACCGATGTAGATAACCCAGACAATACGTTCACGCCAGATTCTATCATTGGCACGAACGGCAACCTAAACATCGACGCCCATGGTCAATGGACATTCACTGCCAACAGTGCGTTTAATCACTTGAATGTGGGTGACAAAGTCGAAGAAACCTTTACCGTAAATTCTGTTGATGGCACACCGTCCACCATCAAAGTGACGATTAATGGCACCAATGATAAAGCCACCGTCAGTACAGCAACAGTCAGTGTGGGAGAAACCGACAAAGCGGTAACTACTTCAGGAACATTGACTAGTACCGATGTTGATAATCCAGATAACACATTTACACCATACTCCATTGTTGGATCTAATGGTGATCTCACCATTGATGCCAATGGCCATTGGACATTCACCGCCAACAGTGCGTTTAATCAATTAAACGTCGGTGACAAAGTCGAAGAAACCTTTACGGTGTCGTCTATTGATGGCACACCGTCAACGATCAAAGTGACAATTAATGGCACCAATGATAAAGCGACGGTCAGTACCGCAACGGTAAGTGTGGATGAGACTGACAAAGCAGTAATCACCTCAGGTACCCTAACCAGTACCGATGTCGATAACCCCGATAATACGTTCACGCCGGATTCTATTTCAGGCACCAACGGTAACCTGACTATTGATGCCAATGGTCATTGGGTCTTCACCGCCAACAGCGCGTTTAATCAGTTGAATGTCGGCGATAAAGTCGAAGAAACCTTCACGGTAACTTCGGTTGATGGCACAACGTCGACCATCAAAGTTGCGATAAACGGAACCAATGACAAAGCCACTGTCAGCAGTGCGACCGTCGCCGTCGATGAGACTGACAGAGCGGTAACCACGTCAGGCACGCTAACCAGCACCGACGTCGATAACCCAGACAATACGTTTACACCCGACTCGATTACTGGATCTAACGGTAACCTGACTATTGACGCTAATGGTCATTGGACATTCACTGCCAACAGCGCGTTTAATCAATTGAACGTCGGCGATAAGGTCGAAGAGATCTTCACGGTGTCGTCCATCGATGGCACCCCTTCGACGATCAAGGTCACGATTAATGGCACTAACGATGCAGCGACAGTCAGTACCGCAACAGTCAGTGTGGATGAAACCGATACGGCTATCTCGACGTCAGGCACGTTAACCAGCACCGATGTCGACAACCCAGACAACACCTTTACGCCAGGTGCCATCACGGGTACCAATGGCAACTTAACCATTGATGCCAATGGCCATTGGACATTCACCGCTAACAGCGCATTTAATCAGTTGAACGTCGGTGACAAAGTTGAAGAAACCTTTACGGTGTCGTCTATTGATGGCACACCGTCAACGATCAAAGTCACGATCAATGGCACCAACGATAAAGCGACGGTCAGTACAGCAACGGTCAGTGTGGATGAAACGGACAGCGCTATAACAACTTCTGGAACCCTCACCAGCACCGACGTCGATAACCCAGATAATACGTTCACACCGGATTCCATTTCAGGCACTAACGGTAACCTAAACATTGATGCCACAGGCCACTGGGTATTCACTGCCAACAGCGCATTTAATCAATTGAACGTCGGCGATAAAGTCGAAGAAACCTTCACGGTGTCGTCTGTTGATGGCACAGCGTCCACCATCAAGGTGACGATTAACGGCACTAACGACGCCGCTACTGTCAGCAGTGCGGCCGTTGCCATCGATGAAACCGACAAAGCAGTAACGACATCAGGAACATTGACCAGTACTGACGTGGATAATCCAGATAATGCGTTCACACCGGATTCAATTATTGGTGCCAACGGCAACCTAAACATTGATTCTAATGGTCATTGGACGTTCACCGCCAACAGCGCGTTTAACCAATTGAATGTCGGCGATAAAGTCGACGAAACGTTCACCGTAAATTCTATCGATGGCACACCATCAACGATCAAAGTCACCATCAATGGTACCAACGATAAAGCGACTGTTAGCAGTGCAACAGTCGTAGTTGATGAAACCGACAAAGCGGTAACCACGTCAGGCACGCTAACCAGCACCGATATCGACAATCCAGATAACACATTCACACCGGATTCCATTTCAGGCACTAACGGTAACCTAAACATTGATGCTAATGGTCATTGGACGTTCACTGCCAACAGCGCATTTAATCAGTTAAATGTGGGCGATAAAGTCGAAGAAACCTTTACCGTAAATTCTGTTGATGGCACCCTCTCAACCATCAAAGTTACGATCAATGGCACCAATGATGCTGCCACGGTTAGCACTGCCACTGTTGCTGTGGATGAAACCGATACTGCGGTGACTACCTCAGGCACGCTAACCAGCACCGACGTCGACAACCCAGACAATACGTTCACACCGGATTCCATTTCAGGCACTAACGGTAACCTAAACATCGACACCCATGGTCAATGGACGTTCACTGCCAACAGCGCGTTTAATCAACTGAACGTCGGCGATAAGGTTGAAGAAACCTTTACTGTGTCGTCCGTTGATGGCACACCCTCGACCATAAAAGTCACGATAAATGGTACCAACGATAAACCAATTATTGCTGCGCAATCGCACTCGGTTACCGAAGATGGGCAATTACTCCAAGGTCAGATGGTCGGCACAGATATCGATAATGGTGCCCAGTTAACTTATTCAGTAGCAAATCCTGTAGATGGATTGACATTAAATAAAGACGGTAGCTACATCTTTGACCCTGCAAATAATACCTATCAACAGCTAGCCGACAAACAGACTCAAACGATCACAATCCCCGTTACCGTCACAGATGAGCACAACAGCAGCTCAACAGAAAACCTGACGATTATTATTACTGGTACTGGTGATTCCGCCATTATAGGAGGTGTGGATACGGGTTCTGTCATTGAAAAAACAGCGGGTGATAATATGTCACCCGATTTTGCTCATTCCGGAATGGCAACACTGGGAAACAGTGTTTTATCCGCCGATGGACAATTGACCATTGTTGACTCAGATAAAGGCGAACAAGGTTTTGCTTCCCACACCAATGCCTATAACTACCATGGTACTTATGGTGATTTAATTTTAAACCCTGATGGTAGTTGGCATTACGTTGCCGATGCAGGCAGTGTCAGTCATATTGGTGGGCGACCAACCACCAGAGGGACCGCCATCGACCAACTTGGTAAAGGTGATACGTTAACTGACACCATCACTGTCCATTCTATAGATGGCACTACGCACGATATTGTAATTACCATAAACGGTAGCAATGATCGCCCGTATTGTTCATCCGAAGTACAACTAAATTCAGGCAAAGAAGATGCAGTTCAAACCATAACAACCAGTGAACTGCTTTCGAATAGCGTAGATGTTGATGCAAACGATGCAGGTAAGCTGTCTGTCGCTAACCTTCATGCCGATCATGGTTCAATTCGGGATAATCACGACGGTACTTTCACCTTTACTCCCAACCATAATTACAACGGTAACATCCATTTTACCTATGATGTCGTCGATGCACATAGTGGCGCCACTCATACTGGTGCAAATACAACGATTACTGGTACTCCAGATCAAGCCGTTATTACTGAAGTGACAACAGGAAGCGTGACTGAAGATGGCACGCATGCTACTCACAATAACGGCATCACTACAGAGCTGGCATATGGGCAACTTCAAGTCATTGACCCCGACAGCGGTGAAAATAAATTCCAATACAGCCAGTTTGGTGAAACCTCTATTCACGATCCATTTGGTGGCATGTTGCGAATCGACAGCGCCGGAAATTGGGGTTATAGCGTTGACAACGCGGCTCTACAACACCTTGGTCAAGGACAGACTGAAACGGTGGTGTATCGTGTTCATAGTTATGATGGGACTGCTTACGATCTGCATATTGATGTAACAGGAACCAACGACGCTCCTACGGTGAATAAAGTTGTTCTCAGCAACGGCACAGAAGACACACATTACCAAATGCAAGCAAGTCAGTTTGGTTTCACCGATATAGACACCAAAGACACGTTGCACTCGATTTCGATTACAGACCTACCACCAGCGACACAAGGTAAGTTTGTTCTTGACGGGCATGACATCTCTTCAGGTCAGAGCATTGCCACCGCAGACATCAGTAAACTTCAATTCGTCCCCGCGCAAGATTTCAATGGTGATGTTCAATTTAAGTACACTGTCAATGATGGTCATGTAAACTCGCAGAAAGCGACGAATACCCTTCACATAGATGCCGTTAGCGACACCGCAAAAATTACAGGAACAGATACTGGTGATGTGCATGAAGGACACACTTTTACCGCGCCAGACGGCAGTATGTCGGGTTCTAGGGTGAACGATCGATCGCCCGATCATCAGCATCACAATACTGGCAAATTATGGAACGATCAGATCCATACCAAGGGCCACCTTAATATCCACGATGCCGATAGTGGCGAAGCGCACGCCCAAAATGGTGTTTACCACGGACATTATGGTCAGATCATATTGCAAGAAAACGGTGATTGGAACTATTACGCTTCAATTGGCCAAGATTCAACGGGTAGAGCAATAGATAAACTCGGTCAGGGGCAAAACCTAACCGATACAATCACAATCAAGTCAGCGGACGGTACAGCTCATAACATTGTTATCACTATTCATGGCAGTAATGACCGCCCGTATTGCTCATCAGAAGTGCAACTTAACGCGGGCACAGAAGATACCCGCCAGACCATTACCATCGCACAATTGCTGCAAAATACTGTCGACGTCGATAACAACGATGCTGGGCTACTTACTGTAGAAAATTTGCATGCTGATCATGGTTCAATTGCAATTAATTCAGATGGTAGCTTTTCATTTACACCAGAGAAAAATTACAACGGTAATGTCCACTTTTCATATGATGTTAGGGATGCACATGGTGGAGTGACCCATACAGGAGCAATCACCTCACTAGGCGCGATCAACGATAACCCTGATAATATTCCTGTTGTTGATTCTGTAACAGAAGACACAGATACGCACCATATTATAAATTTACTTGCAGGTGCCACTGATGTTGATGGTGATGCCTTATCTATTAGTCAGATACAGGCTTCATTTGAAGGCAGTACTGGCAAGTTACCTCAAGGTGTCACAGTAGCGAGCGATGGTCATTCGTTGATCATTGATAGCCATGCTCAAGTATTTCAGCACCTAAGAGTTGGTGAAAAATCAGATGTCGTTGTCCATTACATGATTGACGATAATCATGGAGGGCAAACACCTGCCATAGCAACTATTACTATTGTTGGTACAGATGATAAAGCAGGATTAACCTCAAACATCATTCAAATGAGTGAAACAGAAGCCGTTGATAGTGCGCAACATACCTATAAAGGTTCATTACAACTAGTCGATCCTGATACGGGAGATAATACACAATTTCTATTTGGCGGGCGATATATCGGCCAACATTACTCACCAGGTTCACTTAATATTTTTCCTGATGGTTCCTATCAATTCAGGCTCCAAGGAGCGCTTAACCGACACGCCAATGATGATATCCAAAGCTTACATGCCGGTGAGTCCACTGATTTTCCTTATGAGATAAAAACCAGTGACGGACAAACACTGACCATTATGGTCAGGGTAACCGGTGAAGATAGTAACGCACAAATCCATGTTTCGATGCCAAATTCATTGCCTGCTAATCAATCTGTTACTGAAGAACATTTTGTTCCCGCGAGTACAACAAATCTCTATGCTGGCGGGCGTTTGCATGTGGTTGACCCTGACCATGATCAATCTTATCTGCAAGCTGAAACAATCAATACCGCACATCATGGCCAGTTCAAGATCAGCGCTGATGGAGGATGGAACTACACCATTGATAACTCCATCGATGAAGTACAAAAACTCGGCGCTGGTGAATCATTTACCGAGACCCACACAGTCCATTCCCTAGATGGCACCGCCAGTCAATTACTTACAGTGACAGTTCAGGGAACCAACGATGCACCCCTAGTTTCAGCGCAAGTTAAATTAGCACCAGGAATAGAAGATACCGATATTCAGCTAAACAAGTCTGATCTTCTTTCAAATGCTACAGACATCGATCACAACGACATAGGGCACTTAAACATAACCAACTTAGTCGCTGATCACGGCGTCATTGTTGATAACAAAGATGGGACATTTAACTTCCATCCCGAACCCAACTATAACGGACAAGTCCATTTCTCTTACGATGTCATCGATGGGCATGGTGGAGTGACACACACGGGTGCAAGTACCACACTAGCCGCCGTCAATGATGCCGCTGTATTTTCAGTAGACGATACCGGATCGGTAAAAGAAGATGTCCACGTTCAAGGAGACTCACAACATACTGTAGCAGTATCGGGAGTACTAATTGTTTCCGACCCTGACGCAGGAGAAAGTGAGTTCGTCGCCAACCGAAATGTACATGCTGTGAGTGACCAATTTGGCGGTGATTTAAGTATTGGCCGAGCCGGCGACTGGACTTACTCGGTTCCGAACAACAATTTAAATAGGCTTGCTGAAGGCGAAAAACATCAAGTTACATATGAAGTGGTTTCTCGCGGAGGAGATAAACACCAAATAGTCATCACCGTCGTTGGTACCAATGATGAGCCTATACTATCCGTTACCCAAACCACCCCAACAACGGGAACCCTCACTGAAACCGATGTTGACGTTAAAGATATGCATACTTTCTCTGTCGTCAGTTCAACAGGCCAATTTGGTTCGCTCTCCGTCGATCCGGATACCGGTGCCTATGTGTACACGGCAAACTCTTCGGTTGCAGGGATGACTTATAACTCAGCTACACACACGTATCACGGAACCGATGTGTTTGAAGTGAAAGTGGCTGACAATCATGGTGGTGAATCATCGAAGTTCATTACTTTTGATACCAATGGTCATGTTTCCGTTGTCCCCGGACAACAACCAACGATTTCAACAACGGTGCCTGTTAATCCGCTGATTACTACAACTCAACCGAGCTTACCTACTGGAACAAACACACCACCAAGTAATGCAGTAACCCTAGATCTAGCCGCATCTAGTGATACTGGTATATCAGATACCGATAACGTCACCAAAGAAACCACACCAACCATCACGGGACATACGGATATCCCTTATTCACAAGTCACGGTCTATGATGGTTCAACACTCGTTGGACACGCGGTGTCTGATGCATCTGGACAATATAGTGTTGCGGTAAGCAGCTTATCGGACGGCGATCATAATCTATCCGCCAAAGCATTGGCTCCTTCATCAGTGCAACCTGCAACATCGTCACTACTTTCTGTACATGTTGATACTGTGGTTGCGCCACTTACCATTGGATTAACTCATGATACGGGAAGTAATAACTCCGATTTAATCACCAGTGATGGTGCACTAACTATTGGCGGACAAGAAGCAGGCTCAACTGTTGAGTATTCCATTGACAACGGGCATACATGGACATCGAGCTTTACGCCACAACAAGGTTCAAATACCGTTAGTATGAGACAAACTGACACCGCAGGAAATGTGTCGACCAATACTTCACTGACTTTCACCCTCGACAATACAATTACCGCACCGACTGTCTCATTGCGCAACGATACTGGGCCACACTCCGTCAACACCCCAGACTTAATCACTAAAGACTCTCAGCTTTCAATTCAAACGGAAGCGGGCGCAAAAGTAGAATATTCAAATGATGGCGGACACACTTGGACTGCTGTATTTAACCCAGTAGAAGGTGTAAACAACCTGCAGGTAAGACAAACTGATATCGCAGGCAACTTATCTCCAGTGACTAACTTTAGCTTCACCTTAGATACAACCCCCGGCACGGTGACTGTGAATCCGATATCGCAAGATAATGCACTAAATGCTGCTGAGAATAATCAGCCGTTGGTAATAACAGGAACCACCTCTAATATCGACCCTGGTGATGTCGTGTATGTTGTCGTTGGTAATAATCATTTTTATGACGCGACCGTAAAATCGGATGGTTCATGGTCATTGACCCTTAGTGCATCTGTTCACCAAAACATTCTGGCGTCCGATCACGACTACCCAATACAAGTGGGTACCGTAGATACTGCTGGAAATTCAACGCCTCGTATTTCAACTCATTTATTAGTCGATACACAGAACCCTATTCCACATATAACCGTCGATTCAGTTACACAAGATAACGTGCTTAATGCCCTTGAATCGGGTCAAAGCATTCCGATAACAGGTACGGTTACTGGCGATTATCACGCAGGTGACACGGTAAGCTTAAAAATAAACGGGACGCATATTCTGTCTCTCACGGGCACTATTAACGCTAGCGGACACTTCTCAATTCCAGTTGATGGCAGAGTGTTGGAGCATGCTAACATTCACACTAGCTATGCAAGTGGCCAGGCAGCACCGATACACTCTATTGAAGCAACAATACAAACAACAGATGTTGTCGGAAATGTGGGCAGTGCAACCACAGGATCGCAAGTATTCACCGTTGATACACAAATACACATCGGTATTCAGACCGATCCTATAACCGCTGATAATGTGATTAACTCTCAAGAATCCAATTCATCCGTTGATGTCACTGGATCCGTTTCTGGTGATTTCAATGTCGGCGACATTGTTACTTTGAACGTCAATGGGGCACAACATACTGGCGCTGTAGACTCACAAGGACACTATTCCATTGCCGTTCCTGGTAGCGAGTTAACTGCAGATGCTGACCAAAAAATTGAAGCGTCAATCGCGGTAACAGATAGCGCAGGTAACAGCGCTCACACCACCACTGATGTTGTTTATCAAGTCGACACTCAGGTTAGCGTTCCTACTATCACTTTTGAAAACACAGGGGCAGACAACTTGTACAGCAAAGCTGAAATCGCCCGAGGCCATGCAAATACGATTACAGCAACCGTTACGCCTCCTGGTGATGCTAAAATCGGTGAGCATCTTGTTGTTAACGGTCAGGATCATGTATTAGATGCTCACACTCTTCAACATGGAATACAAATTGAAGTTCATCCAGGTTCTAATGTGCAAGCAACAATGACTGACGAACACGGTAATACCGCAGGTAGCCAAGGTTTTGCTGCAAGTGCTATACCTGAACCGATCGTTGTCAGACCACCATCGGGAAGCCATCAAGTGTCTGGCACGCTTGGCATACCACCACAATTGCCATCTTTAACACCAGTACCCACCACACAACACGGTTGGAGAATCCATCTACCAAATGGACAATATGTGACCAGTCATCATGGGCAATATGGAACACTAACCATTGATCCTCAAACCGGTGATTTACATTATCAAGAACAAGCAAATGTTCACACAGGGCCACATGGTAGTGCTTCTGGCATCGGTCAACATGAAGACAAGTTCGAAGTTGCCTTACAAGGTACGAATCAAGATGAAGTGGTCGCACATGTCAACATTCAAATACTAAGCCATGGGCCAGGGAATAGTGGCAAACTAAATATTGGTACCGAAGTGGTTGATATGACAATCACTCCTATCGCACATGCTTCACACCCTGCTCCACCACCTCCACCTCCGGTACTACATGATGAGCCAGACATGGCTTCACAAGCGGACTTTACCGTTACGCAAAGCGATGACAGTTATCTAGATTTGACTCAGCACACTCACCAAGAACCCGATCAGAAAACCAGCCACCACGGTGCAGCTGCTTATCTGGATGCATTGGGGATTAAACCCGATGCGACATCAACAACTGTCCACGATCAACCTGCGGACATGGACATCGTACTAGCGCAAGTTGACCATCAAGATGCAACGACACATGACCAAGCGCACTTGGATATGTCAGACGCGCTGGAACACCATGATGCAAACATCAACCATAACCAGGATGATGAGCATCACCACCACGATATCGATGGATTACCGGACATAGATCCTAACTCATAACTCCACATATCAAGTGCTTATTGCCTAACGCTTAGTGCTTAGTGCTTGCAACTTACCGCTTAAACTCAAAGCCAACACAACAGGGAGCATTACTTGCTCCCCGTTGTTTCTCTCTAAACAACATACAAAACAGAGAATATGAAAACCAAAAAGGGAGCACATGATGTGCTCCCTTTTATACTTTTCTACTTTCTTATTCGTTGACTATCCAGCTACTCTTTATAACGATTACCTTTCACCAAATGCGACACTCACATTGGTGTAGATCGGTTTCCATAAATACTGGAATACTGATTTCTCACCAGTGGTAATATCTACCTCGCCCGTCATACCTGGCAAGATAGAAAAGCTCTCAGGATTATCACGGAAATAAGGAACATCCACCGAGACGACTACTTCATAATAGATCTCGCCACGTTCGCTTTGACTTGTGGTCGGTGAAATACTCTCAACCGCCCCTTTTAGCGCCCCAAAGCGGCTGTAATCAAACGCATCAATCTTGATACGAGTCGGCTGCCCTACACTCACAAAACCAATATCTCTTGGCGACAAACGGGCTTTAAAATCGGCTTTCCCACCAACAGGAACAATTTCAACCACAGTGCCACCCGGCTGAATAACACCTCCGTTCTGTGTACTTGGCAGGCTTTGCACCAAACCTTGTAGCGGCGACACTAACATGGTGTTCGTCAATTTCGCTTGGCTTGAACGTACTCTGGCGTTCAGGGCTGACAAGTCAGAGACAGCTTTAGAACGATCATCGCTCACTTTAGCTTTCGCCTCCGCCAGAAGCTGTATGATTTTTTGATCATTACTGTCAGCTTGTCTAATCAATACAGACTTCTTGCCACGAGCTTCTTCAATTTTCTGCTCAATGCTGGCCAGTTTTTGACGCATTTCAAGCACACGTAAGCGTGAAATGTTGCCCGATTTATAACCCTTTTCTAGTATGTTCAACTCTTGCTTGGTCGCATTCAACTCTTTCTCATAACTCGGCAAGGCCTTTTCTACACTACGAAGCTGCTCTGCAATTTGCTCACTCTCTTTCTCAAGCACCACTCGCTTTTGGAAGTACAGGGCTTTTTGCGCGTTCAGCTGCGCTTTTTGTTGGCTGACGATCTCTGGGTAATCGACCTCGAACTCAGCAAGGTTAGGCTCGCGTTGTTCAAGCAGCGCATTCATACGCTCCACACTGGCTAGAAGCGTCACTTGTTGAGACTTTAGTTCCTCGAGGGCGGTACGCTGGAAAGTGGCATCAAACTCAACAAGCGGCTGGCCTTTCTCAACCAACTGGCCTTCTTTTACGAGAATTTGCTTTAACTTACCGCCAATCGCACTTTGTAATACTTGCTTCTCGCCTTCCGGAATCACAGCGCCTTTGGCTTTGGCAATTTCATCAACTTGAGTGACGACAGACCAAGTGGCAAAAGCAATAACACATAAGGCAACCGACCATGTGGCCAGCGCTAATGTACGAGCCGTATTTTGTGATTCTACAAGTTCACCGTAGCGCTTGCCCTTCTCGATAGATTGTTTAGTCATTAGCGACTCCTTGCTTAGACTCTGATTGTTCTTGTTGGGCTGCATTTTGTTGAGCAGACGAATCTTGAGTTGACGGCTGTAGCTCTTGAGATAACGGTTGCTCAGATAACTGCGGTTCTTGAGAAGCTTGAAGTTCTGAAGGCTGTTCCTGATTCGAAGACTGCTCCGGCTCTAATGGACCGGCATAAACCACTGCACCTTCATTTAATACCACAACTTTATCGGCAAGCTTGATTAAATCCGGATCGTGGGACGTGTAGATCACGGTTGCTTTTCCTTTTTTAGACTGCACAAACTCACCAAATATACGTTTAGCATTTGGGTGAGCATCCGGCACAGGATTATCCATTAAGAACATAGGGTAGTCATAAACCAGCGCTTTCGCGTCAATGAGGATCTGCGCGACGCTGCCAGACAACATGTCAAAAAGGCTGTCCGGCTGAATACTGCTGATGGAAGTATCGAGCCCACCTGATAATGTCTCGAACCAACGCTTTCCGCCCACCATTTCAATTGCAGAGATCATTTTCTGATCTTCGACTTTATGGCCGTCGTTTAGCCACTCTCGAATACTCAGCGTAAGCAAATCAGGATAAGCGGCTCGAATGAAACACCAGTGACGATAGAGCTGCGGGTCGTATTGGACGAGGTTAACGCCTTCAAGCTCGACCATGCCGTTTTGGATAGGCTGCAAGCCAGACAGCACTTCAATTAATGTTGATTTACCGCTCCCAGAAGGGCCGGTAATCGCGACAATTTCACCGGCTTCAATATCAAAGCTGACACCATTCAAGGCAGGGCGACTCTGTTTGGGATAGCGCAGTGTCACTTGGTCTAATTTCAAATTAGGCGCTACCACAGGTAACGGGTGATGCTGGTAACTGAATTCACGCTCAGACGGCTGAGACAAAATACGGTTCACTTGCAGCTTGGATTGATTAAAGCTATTAAAACGCATCGCACTGTTTGCCAACACCTGAGCAGGACCCGTCACTTTAGATATCAACATCATTGAAGCAATCAAACCACCAGGGGTCATCACTTGTTCAAAAATAAGTCCTATACCTAACCCCATCACGGCTAATGTCGAACCAACCCCAATGAAATAGTAAATCGAGGTGTACCGGCTCTGGAGAACCGATTGATTAAAGGTCACTGTTGAAGCAAGAAGATTGGCCTTTTTGAAGCGTTGAATCCAGTGCTCTGAGAATCCGGCACTGCGAATAAAGGCAAGCTTGGATGACAATTCATTGGTCATATTTTGACGATTTGTACCTGCTACCGTCGATTGCATTGAGCGCTTGCTACTTGAGCGTATCGAACGCTTAGCTAATAGGTAATAAAGAACCAAAGAAACGATAGGAACCAGTACTAACCACCCACCTAACACACCTATCGCAAGGACAAAAATTAGAATGAATGGCAGATCAAACAGCGCATTTCCTAATGGCCCTGAAAGCACACCTGAAATACGCTCCGACAACATCACTTGGTTTTGTTGACTAGAAGAAGCTGTTTGCTGATTTTGCGCATAGCTATTTCGAAGCAGACGCTGCACGAGGGATTGAGAGATCTCACGACTTACTCGGTTGGAAACTGAAGCAAACACTCGGCTACGCAATGTTCTCAACCAACCCATCATCATAAACAACAACGCCGCGCCAATGGCGATACCTTGCAGCTCATGCCCTGCATCACCGCCAATCACATGGTCATAAATTGACATCGTGATGAAAGGAACGGCAAGCGCAAATAAGTTAGTGATAAAACTGACTAGCAGCAATTTAGGAATAATGGGGCGAAACGCATGTAGCCGTTCGCCAACCCAATCAGGAGAAGCCTTCTCTAGTGGTGGACCTTCGATAACAATACAAAACTGTGGGATCTGGGTAATGTCTTCATTGGTATCAAAAGCAATAAACTGTTTCGATTCTATATGACCACAGACCAACTCATGTTCACCAAGCACCAGTAATACTAATTTGTGTTCGCCAACTTCATCTAGGTTGGCAACCAAGCGATAAGGCAATGCAAGCCTGTCGAACAGGGCAAACATATCATCTATTGATTCAATCCCATTTTCATCGACCCATTGATGGGCGAACAACTGGATATTCGCATTCACTTCCAACTGCTTAAGAACGGAAAGGCTCTCGGTTTCTAAATGATTCATCACCTCTTGTCGACCGTTGGTATCTGCACGGTTGTTCGTACCTGAAGGGTTACCAATATCTAAACGATTCATACGATAGCCTCCTGATTGCTCTCGCTGTCGACCGTAAGAGCTCGACTTTCCACTGTAATGATTCGATTAGCCAATTCGCGAAGCTTCGAATGGTAGCTGACCATCAGTATCGTGCGTCCTGCCGTCACTTCTTCTTCCAACACCTTAGCTAGGTTTCCAAGGGCATCTAAATCAAGTGAAGAATCCGGCCTTTCCAACATGATTATGGGTTTATCGCTTGCCAATTGAGCCGCGATATTGAGCATTTTCACGTTACCCATACTCAACAAAGAAGCACTCGTGTGGCCGATTTGTGTCTCTAGTCCATCAGGTAATCGAGTAATTTCCTTGGTTAAACCCAAACGCTTTGCATAGTCACTGGCGCTTTGCGTTTTCTCAGGGTCAAAGCCACACAAGTTATCAAGAATGGTCCCCGACACCAACTGCCCTTTAACGCCACAGTAGGCAGCAATATTGGTTACGGATGCGATTGAAACGGCAGATCCGTTAATGAAGCACTCACCCGCTTTCAGATCATCAATACCTGCAATCGACGACAATAAATGACTGTTGGTGTGGCGATCCTCACTCTCTAACAATACCAACTCACCTTTATTCAGGGTGACATCTGCATGAGAGAATTCACCGTATCTTTCAACGGTCGCTTGCTTAATTTCCAACGTCTCAAAGTCAGATAAGTGGTTCTCAGCTTGCTCAGAATCTGAAGATTCCGATAATGATAAGTCACTCAATTTTTCTATTGCCTGATTGGCACTGTGTATTGAATTAAGCTTGATTCTAACCCCAACCAGAGCACTCAAAGGCGCAACCGCTCTGCCAGATAAGATAGAACATGCCGCTAATCCACCAGTAGTTAACTGCCCATCCAACACCCACAAGCTCCCCGTAATCACCAGTAAAACTGACGTCGCTAATGCGGCAAGTTGAATACACTCTTGGGCGAAGGCGTTCTGTTCTTCTTCTCTCGCTTTAGACTGAGAGCGAACATTATTGAGGGATTTAAACTGATTGAAGATTCGAGACTCAACGGCCTGACGTTTGATTCCCTGAATGGTTTGGCTCAGCAAAATCAAGAACGCTTTTCGCTCCTGCTCATCTTGAGAGGCTTCTTCACTTAAGCTTTTAACGCGAATAGAAGATAACCAAACGATTCCGAGCGTAATAAGCCAAACTGCCAAAGGTATCGCCACCAGCTCACCGCCGATGTAAGCCACTAAGCCCAAGAAGATCAATGCAAAAGGTAAATCAATAAAGCCTGCAATCACACCACCGGAATACCAATCTTTGACTTTTGATACTGAGCCCAGCCCCTCTTCCACACCGCCAACACCAATGTGGCGAAGATGGCCTGATGAAGCCGTTGTTACTCTTTCAACCAAGGTTTGATAGGTCGCTTTCTCGGTATTGCTGGCCGCGGCTGACAAAAGCCAAGTACGCACAAACCTGATCAATGCTTCCATGGCAACAGCCAACGCTGCACCCGCCAACAACAAAGTGGCAGTACCGTAACTTTGGTTAGGTAAAATACGATCATAAATTTGTAAAACCGTTAACGGAACGGCGAGAGAGAGAAGATTTATGAGTAAAGAAGGCAGTAGGACTTTTCCTACCACCCCTTTGTTTTTCATTGAACTTGCGGGCATACACAATCCTTATCCATGCTTATGAAATAAGATTGGTACACCATGTTGAGTATTGCAAGGTAACGGACTGATTTAACGTGTTTTTCAATATAACTATGACGCAGATCTTCCTACACAAATCTTCCGTTCTATTCGTGCTCTACAATCTGTTGTCATAATCCTCAATCGCCTGCTTTAACTTTGTAAAATCCGAATCACACAAGTGCTTTCTTAATGACTCAAACTTCTCTTCAGGCCAGTCGTATATTTTCATCGAAATCAGTTCTTCGATAACGGACTTGTCAAAACGGTACTTAACGACTTTCGCAGGAGAACCACCAACAATACTGTAGGGTGCGACGTCTTTTGTCACAACGCTATTCGCTGCAACTACAGCGCCTTCGCCAATCGTAACTCCGGGCATCACCATCGCTCGCATGCCTAACCACACCCCATCTTCAATATGGGTATCGCCTTTGCCGATATAGGCGTCTTCAATCACATCCATAAATGGATACAGTGAAAACCAGTCGACTCTGTGGGTATGGTTACCGCCCATGAGAATGACCACTTCTGCCCCGATACAAACATAGTCACCAATATAGAGTTCGTCGATGTCCCAACGAGGCTCCCACTGACGACTGACTTCGTCACCATGAAGATAACGGACAACTGAACCTTCAAACCCATTGTCCCAGCAATCGCTGTAGTAACTGTGTTGACCTTTGATGTGAATGTTGGGGTTGCTGACTACTTCATGCAGCAATTCGAATTTAGACCAATGCTTGTTTTGCATTTTTACCTCTGATTAATCTTTATTAGTTAAATATCAATATATTCGACAATACAGATTCAACGTGCACAGTTTCGCTGACGTAGTAGCAATGGGTGCCCTGATACATCAATAGTGTAGTCACAGTTGAAATGATCGTAATGCCGCTGAAACTAAAAAGGCGTCAGTGGATTCGAGGTTGCTTTAAGAGAGGAAGTAATTTCAAAGTTTGCTCAGTTTGTTATCGATAACTTGGTTAGATAATTTACAGGTATATTGTATCCGTTAATGCACACTCATTTGACAGAAGAATGTGATTAATAAGGTTACAAATATCGTTTCGTAGAATACTGAATGAACAAGAGCCTGCGCGATTACACAGGCTCAAACTTAGACTCGCTTATAAATTTAGGCTTACGCTTGGGTCTAGGATCAGCGGTTACATGCGAGCAAGTTGTACTTTTCTGTCTTTGTTCACGACACAGAAGTTACCGCGCTTGGTACGACACTTAGAACATCGCTCACATTCAACAGGGCTTCGGTCACCCTCTTTCCAACGCTTAACTAAATGGGGTTCAGAAAGCAGCGGTCTTGAAAGCGCGAAGTATTCAATGCCAGTATTGTTTGCAATCGCTTCGATAGCATCAAAATCCGTTAGGCCACCAACCGTGATGACTGGGATATTAACGTCTTGGCTGATTGCGTGACCATACTCCTGGAAGTAGCCTTCTGCCTGAATGGTAAAACCATCGTGCAACTCGCCAATCATAGTGTCTGCTTTGCCATGAATATTGCCTGACACAACAATGCCATCCACACCAATTTCTTCAAGCTTCTTGCACACCAAGCGAGTTTCATCAAACGTCACTCCGCCCTCGAAAAACTCAGAAGCTGTAAGCTTAACTAAGATTGGGAAATCATCGCCAACTAGCTTACGAGTCTCGGTATAGATCTCTAACAAAAATCTCATGCGGTTCTCAAGGCTACCACCGTATTCATCTTCACGTTGGTTGTAATAAGGGCTTAGGAACTGGTTAATTAGGTAAGTGTGAGCGGCATGAATTTCAACGCCATCAAAACCTGACTTCTGTGCTCTTAATGACGCTTGAGCAAAGGCATCAACAATGTAGTCGATCTCATCTTTGGTCATCGCTTTGCCTAGTGTTTGAGTTCCTTTTTCTGGAACCTCACTTGGTGCGTAGATTACTCGCTCGCCAAGATCATGCGTGGTTTTGGTGCCACCATAAGCCAATTGCATCACGATTTTAGAGTCGTTGTCGTGCACCAGTTGAGTCAGCTTCTGATACTCTGAAATGAATGAGTCGTTATACATACCCATCATGCCCGCATTCGGCTTTTCTTCTTCAACGATGTTCGCGTAACCCGTCACGATCAGGCCGACTTCACCTTGAGCCAACTCTTCATAGATAGCGTACAGTTTATCTGTCATATGCCCATCTTCGGTGGCCATATTTTCCCACGTTGCACTTCTCATGAAGCGGTTCTTTAGTGTCATCTTGCCAATGTGGGTTTCTGTAAACAAAGTGCTCAAGTGTCTTCCTCTCAAAATCGTGTTACGCGAGTTACCCATCAAGCATGGGCACTGATTCAGGCGGATACTACAGAGAATAAACTAGGGAAAACTTAATCTAGATTAAGAGAGCGGCACTCTCATATGAGAAAAAGGCAGAAAGAGATCAGAAAGACAGGAATTAGAGAAGACAAAGGAAGCAAACAAAAGCCGCTTAGTTTAGCTAAACGACTTCAGGGATTTATAAGCTTATAGCTATATAGCTTGAAGGCTTTACTAAAATTCAGACTTAACAGTGTTACCCATATTTAACCGTAGGATCAACACACTGATAGATCTGCCCAATGCTCGCTTCATTGGTTAACAAGGCTTCAATAAGGCACGCCACTTCTTGTCTGTAAATCACACCATGAACTTCGACCTGCTGGGACAGCTCACCGTTGCCAGTCTCCTCGCCGTCTAACAAGCCACCCGGACGTAAGATTGTGTAATCCAAAGAGCTCGAGGCTAACCAAGCTTCAGCCAACGACTTTTCACGAACCGCCGCGCCAAACCCTTTTCTAGATCGCTCCGACAAATACTGCCAAGAGTCACCACAACCCAACGACGTTACTAGTACAAATCGAGCGATGCCATTGGCTTCAAGCGCGTCTGTTAGATGTCGGTGCCCAATGTAATCAACAGGAACATCCGCTCTGAAGCTGCCCATGCTAGAAACGAAAAGTGCCGATTTAGGTAACTGAGCAACCACAGATTCAACTTGTTCTTTATCGGTAGCATCACAGCGAAGTGTGGTGATACCAAGTTCAGCTAAACGCGTGTTCTTCTCTGGGCTTCTCGCAATCGCTATCACTTGATAATCTTGTTTGTGAAAATGCTCAACAATTGCAGCACCCAATCCACTTCCTGCTCCCCATACAACGACCGTACTCATAAAAAACCTCATAATATTCATGTTGCTCTTAATACTAACGACACAATCTAATCGGTTCTTACGTTCAGATCAACAAATGAGAATAAGTCTCAGTATTATTTTTATTTTTTGCTGGATCTTACTAATCCGCTCAAAAGCACGACCACTTATCATAATTAGACATTGGTTGATTGAATTGCCCAAACATGTCTACTAAAGTAATTTTAATACAATGACTTAGTCTCGGTGGTTATGAAAAAAGAACGCATTCAATACTCTTTCGACGTGTGGTTATTTATTCCTGATGAAGACAAACTCATCATGAATGATGAAGACGTGATCATCGACAATCGCTTGTCCAAGCTACTCAACTTTTTCTGCCAAAATCCTAAGATAGTATTCTCACGAGATGAGCTGATTAATGAAGTCTGGAATGGCTCAATCTTGACAGATCAGGTGATCACGCAAGCCATTTTTGAACTGCGCAAAATACTCAAAGCGGCTGAACGACATTCCATGGGACACATCATCACCGTGCCCAAACGCGGTTATAAACTCGATGTTGATGTACACAAAACCATCTTAGTACCTGCAAGTATCACCACAGATACCGTGTCAGTTGCAGACATGAATCATGCACCTAATGCTTTTGATTCCTTTCCTTCAACTCAATCAGACGCACCAGATACATCGCCAGTTTTGGATGAGGATAAAAAACAACAAGTCGAACCAAAAGCAGAATCGGTTACTGGTGAGAACCTAATAAGCGATCAAGGCTCAGAGGCCAAAACCGTACTCGAAGAACCTAAAGAGAGTTCAATCGATGCAACCTCAGAAAAACCTGCTTCACAAGAGCCTGTCCAGCCTGTTGATCCGCAACCTAGCGATTCGAGCTATGTCGATCCAAGCCATACCGATTCGAGTACAGCACAGTTCATTCAACAGTCACCTGTAAATAAAACAGCAAACGACAAACAAGCGCCTATAGCAGCCAATAAACCTCAGAAAAGAACTTCTCGTGCTGTGATGTTTGGGGGCGCTATAGTTATTGCGCTTGGACTTATTTGGTGGACGTTAAAACCGACCAGCCCTACATCGGACGCCTTCGATTTGAGCAGTTTAAATACCGCCGCTAATGAATCAAACCAACCACTCGCTGACTCAAATCAATCAACGGAACAAAATCGTCTTAATCAAACAGCAAACAGCCAAAATCTAGATGCCCACAAAGCACACGAATCTGTGCACTACTTGTCTTTAGAGCCTAGATACATCTACGTAAGTATCGATGACAACTTGAAGACGGATGCCTTTAAGCGTGGGATCATCCATAAATTAATGAGCTACTTGACCACCTATCGCGATTTTCGTGTCGTAATCGATGAAACCTTGGTGCCAAATTCAGCCAACGTGATCAGTTTCAAGAGTGAAATTGATGGTGATAGAGAATACCTTGATATCACCTACTTCAACCGAATTTCTAACTTCAGACACCTAGGTCGAGATTACCTGATTGACCCAGCTTCACTCCACACGACCATGCGTTCAATGCTCGATGACCTGTTGGATTCATTTAGTTTGGATATTCAAAAATCGATATTAAAGCAACAAATCTCTGAGTTACCCAAACAAGAAGAAGCCTTAAAGCTCACCCTTGAAGCGCTCGGACTCACCTTCATGACATTAGACAGAACCGACACATTGTCTAAGATCGCCCAAGCCAATGAGCTAGAACCCGACAACCACTTCGTTATGTCGAACCGTTACATGTATGAGCTTGCCGACATTTTTATAATGAGATCGAAGAATAAGAATAAGCAGGTTGAAGCGCTCAATAAGAAATTCAAAAAACAGTTACTAAATGCTCAGAACAATGCTAACTCTTATCGAGTCTATGACGCGTTAGCAGCCTACTTCCTCACTGAAGATAACCCTGACCAAGCCGAATACTATCTGAGCTTGATCCCGAGGAATGAATACAGTGTGATGTCTATGATTATCTTGGCAAAAATTGAAGAATCTCAAGGCAACCCTTCAATGGCGGAAGAGTATTACTATGAAGCGATATTAGAATCTGGCCACCCTGTAGTTTTGAAAGTAGCTCAAACACTGTTTTTCAAAAGTAACATCACCGAGATTGAATCCAAATTGGGTATCAAGCATTGATGAGTTTATAATTCTCGATCATTAAGAAGCACACAGCCCATACAGGCGATGTGCTTCTTGTGAGCTAAATACTAGTGAATAAAATAACAAACTGGATAACGGACTAAACTTCTTGCTCTTGCCCGCGGTGATCCGCAGCCAAGTAGGTGTATATCGTTGGTACAACGAACAGAGTGAATAATGTGCCCACCGACATACCAACCGTGATGACCAAACCAATCGAGAAACGGCTTTGAGCACCAGCTCCGCTTGCAATGAGCAGCGGTACGACACCGACAACCATCGCAGCTGTGGTCATCAATACCGGTCTCATTCGAACAGTCGCTGAACGAATAGCGGCCTCGCGTCGGCTACATTTCAATTCCTGTTGCATTTGGTTTGCAAACTCCACAATCAGAATACCGTGCTTACTGATTAAGCCTATCAAGGTCACCAGCCCTACTTCGGTGTATATGTTGAGCGTATCAATGCCTAAATACAGTGGCATCAGAGCACCAAAGATAGACAATGGCACACTGGTTAATACCACTAGTGGGTCTCGCAAACTTTCAAATTGAGCAGCCAGAACCAAGTAAATAATCACAAGAGCAAGGAAGAACGTCGTAACCAGTGAAGAGCCTTCTTGTAGGAACTGTCTCAATTGGCCTGAAGTATCCGTCGTATAAGATTTAGGCAATATCTTCGCTGCCCCTTCTTCCATCACTTTATAGGCTTCACCGATACTGATTCCCGGCATCATTTTCGCTTCAATCATGGCGCTATTAAGCTGTTGAAACTGATCCACTTTCGATGGCTGTACTGATTGGCTAATTTCAATCAATGACGCCAGCGGGACCATCTCATTGGTGTTAGAGCGTACGTGGTAGCTCTTCAGATCATCCCAAGAGTTACGGTTCTCGTTAGGTACCTGAGTGATAACTTGATAGCTGCGCTGATCCATCGAGAAGTAATTCACGAAGCCTTCACTGATAAAGCGAGACAACACGGTACCGATGTCTTGTGCGTTCACGTTCATCTGAGCCGCTTTATCGCGGTCGATGCGAATCTCTACCTGTGGTTTATTAAAATTCAGGTCGTTTTGTACATAGATGAATTTGCCACTCTTTTGTGCGTACTCTTTCAGTTTTTCAGCGTACTGATAGAGATCCTGATAAGAACCCGTTGGCGTTTTCAGAACCATTTGGAATGGCAGACCTTGCGGCGTGCCTGGCAAATCCGGTGGAGAGAAGGTATACACCTGCAAACCCGGTAATACAGAACTCTCTTTTTCGAAACGTTGCATTACCTCTTTTGCCGTTGCGTCACGCGAATCCCAATCTTTCAATACACCCAAACCAAAGAACGCATTGTTGTTCATGTAACCGTTATCTAGCATGGTCATTTCGACTTCATCGTTCTTGCTGATAGAGTCAATCAGAGCCGGAGTAAAGTGGCGAATGTAATCGGTATTCGCTTGTGCAGGACCTTGTCCCATCACAATCATCACGCCTTGATCTTCTTCAGGTGCCAGTTCAGATGAAGTATTCATAAACATGAACACCAGACTGATCAGCAACGTTCCTACCACAGGCCAAATATAAACACGGTTATTCAACACATGTTCGAGCACTTTACGATAGCGCTCTGTTACGCCTTCAATTACCGCATCGATTTTCTTAACCAGTTTTCCGTCGAGAACCGATTTATTAAGCAGTTTTGAACACATCATCGGCGTTAGCGTTAAGGCGATGAAACCCGAAATTAGTACTGAACCCGCCAAAGTGAATGCGAATTCAGTAAACAACTTACCGGTGAGTCCACCCATGAAACCAATCGGCGCATACACTGCGGCCAATGTAATGGTCATCGCAATAACCGAGCCTGCAATTTCACGAGCACTGTCTATTGCTGCCTTAATTGGGCTAGTGCCGTCTTCTAAGTGGCGAAAGGTGTTTTCCACAACAACGATGGCATCATCAACCACCAGCGATATTGCTAATACCATGGCAAGCAGCGTCAACAGGTTAATACTGAAGCCCATGCTCAACATGAAGAACATAGAGCCAATCAATGACAAAGGAATCGTTACAAGTGGTATCAACATCGCTCGCATTGAGCCCAAAAAGGCGAAGATAACGATGACTACGATCAGTGCGGCTTCGATTAAGGTTTTTGCTACTTCATCAATTGAGGTTTCGATAAACTTAGTCGAGTCATAGATTACATCCGCTTTAATACCTTCAGGTAAGCCTGCTTGGATCTGTGGAAGCAATTCGTAAATGCCTTCAACAACGGTCAATGGGTTAGATGTTGCCGTATTACTGATCGCCGTTGATACGGTAGTCACACCATTGAATTCAACGTCTGAGTCATAGTTTGCTGCGCCTAGTTCAACCGTCGCCACATCTTTTAAGTGCACCAGTTGCCCGTCATGCGCTTTCAAAGCCATGTTCTTGAAATCGTCTACCGAACTTGAATCGGTATGGGCGTTAATATCAACTTCGATATAAGGGTTTTGCAACTTGCCCGCCGCACTCACAATGTTATTTGCACGAAGCGCGTTTTGAACATCTTCAGCCGTCAGACCATATGAAGCCAGTCGTTGAGGGTTCAGCCAGATTCGCATTGCAAAATCTTCTTGCCCCAATATGTCGACCTTTGACACCCCCTCAACAGTAGAGAAAGTCGGCTTAACTACGCGGCTCACATAGTCCGAGACTTGCTCCGTCTTCAATGTGTCACTCGAAAATGAAACATATAAGATCGGAGATTGAGACGTCGATTTAAGAATACTCGGGGCCAATACACCCGACGGCAGCTTATATTTCACTTGCTGCACGAGAGACAAAATTTCGGTCAAAGCACTATCAGACGGGTACCCTAGCTTCAAATAAACCGTGATAACCGACTTACCCAGAGCACTATCCGATGTCATGTAATCAATGCCCGCTGTTTGAGCAATTTCTGCCTGCAGTGGCTGCGTCACATACCCTTGAACGCTGGATGCACTGGCACCTGGATAACTCGTTGTAATGGTAATAACGCCTGTTTCAATTTCTGGATATTGACGCACTTGCAGTGAGGTGAAGGCTTTAAGGCCTAACACCAACAGTACAAGGCTTAATACCGTAGCCAAAACTGGACGTTTGATAAATACATCAGTAAATGTCATGGGAGTTTCCTAGTTACTTTGCTTAGTACTTTTGTCAGTAATCAACGGATGTTGGTTATTAACCAGAACCCATCCACTATTCTTGAGTTGGTGTTGGTTTGAAGTCACAACCACATCCCCTGCTTTCAAGCCCGAAACCACACCAACATAACCGCCTTGTTTGGGGCCGACTTCAACAGTGCGCTGCACAACCTTGTACTCGTAAAATGGTGATGCATCGTTGCTCGAATGTTCACTGGCCTTTTTAGTGGACGTATCCAACACAAACACGGTGTTCCCATACAAGGTGTAACTGATCGCAACGGAAGGTACCGCCACAATAGTGTCCGATTCTGATGTGATTAACGTAGCGTCGACATACATACCCGCCTCTAACGGCACGGCTTGGTTAGCCATGGCTCTCAATTCGATATTGTGCGTGTTGCTGTCTGAGCTCGGTTCAATGGCAGAAATAGTGCCGTGAAAGACTTCGTCGTTCGTTGCTTCTGAATTAAACTGTAAATCTTGCCCTACCTTCACATCGTGTAAATAAAGCTCTGGAATAGAGAAATCGACATATTGCTTTGATTTGTCTTCCAGTTCGACAATCGCTGTGCTTGAATTAATAAAGTCACCCACATCGATATTACGAATCCCAACGCTGCCAGAAAATGGCGCTTTCACTTTCATGTAGTCAATTTGCGTAGAAATATATTCCAGCTTTGCACCTTCAGCATTAAATTGAGCTTGTAGCTTATCAACCGAATTTTTTGAAACACTGTTATTTCTAAGGAGCAATTTATTTCTCATCAATTCGACTCTTACCAATTCAACTTTGGATAGCTGACTCTTATAGTTGGACTTCAATAACGCATCATCCAATTTAACAAGAACATCACCCTTATTTACTTGCTGACCTGAAGTAAAGAGAATCTCTTTTACTTGGCCTGACATTTGGCTCGTCACATCAATAGATTGATTAGAATGAATGTTACCAATGACTTTTAAACTTTTATCCCAAGTATCTTGGTTTACTTTTTCCGTTGTTACAGATATAGCTGGCAATTTAAAATTATCGACCTTCTCTTTGATCATTTCACCTTTTACATAATGAAAACCAAATACAAAAGACAGTAATATAAAAAGAGCTAACCCGACGATAACGCCTTTATACTTACTCATGTGTTCACCTTGTTTTTTAAGTCTGGTCATTCTACCTATCGACACTGCCAATAAATCAAACTCATATAACATCCAGCCAATCTTATATAAAATAAAAATCAAAATTTAAAAATCAAACACTTACAATGAAAACATCAATCGAAACTCAATTTTTATTTTATTGCTATTTTATTTGAACATGATTTATCTATTTTCTCGATCGATATAATTCTCATCGTTCCTTAAACAAATAAACGAGTTAACTATGTCGAATCAAATTAATCATACTAAAGTCGCTATTAAAGAAAAGATGAAACGTATATATGGAGAAGATGTTACCCATAAACATAATAAAGACCATTTAGAATATAGAGAGCATCAACCTTCTCATTCTGGTCAACATGGTGGCGCCCCAGAAGGTCATAAGCATTTAGTCAATCACCATTCTGATGGTCATCATGATAAACATCACAAAGATAAAATACATGACCATAAAAAATCATCGCGACTGCATCATAAAAAGTAGAAGGCTGGATGAAGTCCAGATTATTAAAAAATAAAGCATTAGATCAGTTCATCAACCAAACCTTGATTAATGCTTAATCAAACGTTAAACCAAATTAAAAAATGAAATAGCGATTCAATGATGATGCTATTTCATTCAAGGATTACTATGTCATTTATTATTGAACAACTTAGAGACTATCCGTTTATAGCGCTCTTTTTATCACTCGGTCTCGGTTACTTAATCGGTAAAATTAAAATCGGTAAGTTTGAATTAGGTGGAATCGCAGGTTCACTGCTTGTTGCTGTAGCACTTGGTCAGATCGGCGGTATCGCGATCTCTAACGAAGTAAAAAGCATCTTCTTTGCTTTATTTATTTTTATGGTGGGTTACAACGGCGGTCCGCAGTTTTTCTCATCATTCCGTCTTTCATCGCTAACACGCTTATTCGCTTCATTCGTGATGACGTTTGTAGGATTAGTCACGGTTGTATTGCTCTCTAAGTGGGCAGGACTAGACAAGGGGTTAGCGGCAGGTCTTGCAGCTGGCGGCTTAACGCAATCAGCAATTATCGGTACGGCAGGTAACGCGATAGATCAGCTCAACCTTGCTCCCGATGTGACTTCAACACTAAAGACAAACGTGGCTGTAGGTTACTCGATCACCTACATCTTTGGTTCTCTTGGCCCAATATTAATGATGTCTCTTATTCCTATGGTGATGGGTTGGAACATTACTAAAGAAGCGAAAAAACTCGCAGAAAAAATGGGCGCTGGCAACAAGCAGTTAAACGAGGGTGAATTCTCAGCACTAAACCGCGTGTCTTCACGAGCTTACCAAGTAACAGCAAATTCTATCTTTACTGGTAAAAGCGTTGCTGAACTTGAAGAAGCATTCGACGCAGACTTAACGATTGAAACGATTTACCGCACCAAAGGCGAGACAGAATCGACTTTAGATATCTCTAAGAACCCTATCTTAGCGGCTGGAGACAAGGTTTATCTTACAGGCCTTACTCGTGCCTTCCCGAGAGTCACTGCGCTTGGCATAGAACTCGGTGAATTCAACTCAGAAAACAACGTTATTCATACTCAGCAAAAGATTGTACTCACCAACAAAAAACTCGCAGGTATCACACTGCGTAAGCTCCACGATGAAACAAACGCACGCATTCGCCGTGGTGTTTATATCGCTCAGCTATCTCGTATGGGTCACGATATCTCAACACTACCAGAAACCGAATTACACCTTGGCGACGAAATTACGTTAGTGGGGCAAAAAGAAGACCTTGCCAAAGTCGTCAAGAAAATCGGCTACAACAGCCCACTGCCTAGTGTTACTGACTTCGTAACAATGTCTTTCGGCATGGTGCTTGGCTATCTGATTGGCGAGATTGGTTTCACTATCGGTGGTTCTCATATCGCTCTAGGTTCAGGTTTAGGTTGTCTGGTTTCCGGCCTACTTGTGGGCTACCTAAGAATGCGTACACCTCGTTTAGGCAGTGTTAACCATGGCGCAGCCAACTTTATGCAAACATTCGGCCTTGCAGTATTTGTCGCGGTTGTTGGTATCAACGCAGGCGCTCCAGCACTGACTGCAATCAAAGAGAATGGCATAACGCTATTACTACTCGGTGTATTGGTGACTCTGATTCCTCAAATACTGACGTTCCTATTCAACTACTACGTACTCAAAATCAAAAACCCAGTAGAAGCGCTAGCGGTTATCGCGGGTAGCCGCAGTGCAAACCCTGCATTCGCATCGCTACTAGAAAAAACACAAAACAGCACACCAGTACCGAGTTTCACGATGACTTATGCGGTTGCCAATATCTTCCTCACCTTATGGGGTCCGATCATCATCAACCTAATTACCAAAATCTCGTAATCAACATCGAATCAGCCAATTGATGATTCAACTTATTCATTGACTACTTAACACAGTAGCTAGCCAAGCAGGCTAGCTGCTCAAAGAAATTAACTCATTTATCTATCCAAAAAACTTGGTTCTTAAACAAATTTAAAGAGAAACGACTATGAAACGCACAGATGAAAAACGCCTAGAAACACTAAGCCCATTCGAAGTAAAAAACACACTGATCGACCTTGCTCAACATTCACATGAAAAAACCATGATCAACGCTGGTCGTGGTAACCCAAACTGGGTCGCGACAGCGCCACGTGAAGCCTTTTTCCAATTAGGTATGTTTGCACTAGAAGAATCAAAATCGAATTTCTCAGGATATGAAGGCTTTGGTGGAATGGGAGTTCAACAAGATATTAGCCTGCGCTTTCTTCAGTTTTGTGAAAAATACGAAGACCAAGAAGGTGTGCAATTCCTCATTGAAGCCTTCCAGTTTATTACGGATCAATACCAGGTAGACGGTGATGCGCTTATTTATGAATGGGTTGAGGGGATTCTAGGTAACAACTACCCAGTGCCTGATCGCATGCTCAAATATTCGGAACTCATTGCTCGCAAATACATTGAGCAAGAAATGGCGGGGTCGCAGCCATTACCTGCTGGGAAGTTTGACCTATTTGCTGTTGAGGGTGGCACAGCGGCCATGGTTTACATCTTTAACACGCTAAAGAGTAACCGACTATTGAACCCTGGTGACACCATCGCGATTGGTGCGCCGATTTTCACCCCGTATATTGAAATGCCAGAGCTAGAAGATTACGCGCTCAACAAAGTAGAAATCATGGCGGATGAAGCGTCTGCGTGGAAAATTCCAGACTCTGAATTAGAAAAACTGAACGATCCAAGTGTTAAAGCTTTCTTCCTCGTTAACCCAAGCAACCCTGCTTCGGTTCGATTAAGCGATGAGACACTCTATAAGATTGCAGAGGTTGCTAACCGCCGCCCTGACCTAATCCTTCTTACAGATGATGTATATGGCACTTTCGCTGATAACTTCACATCACTAGCGATGCTGGCTCCGAAGAACACGATTCTAGTGTACTCGTACTCTAAGTACTTTGGTGCAACAGGCTGGCGTTTAGGCGTGATTGGCGTACACGAAGACAATAATTTCGACCGCATGATTCGAGATCTTCCAGAAGACACTCGAAGCACGTTATCTCAGCGATACCAAGGCATTGCACTTGAGCCGAGTAAGATTAAGTTCATTGATCGTTTAGTGGCAGACAGCCGTGCAGTAGCACTGAACCATACGGCCGGTCTTTCAACACCTCAGCAGATTCAGATGACAATGTTCTCGCTA
The DNA here is from genome assembly GCF_021728315.1 of Vibrio sp. L5-1. NCBI lineage: Bacteria > Pseudomonadati > Pseudomonadota > Gammaproteobacteria > Vibrionales > Vibrionaceae > Vibrio > Vibrio sp. L5-1. Next base: position 506,584 of record NZ_JAKKCQ010000001.1, read on the forward strand.
CTGTCTTTGATGAAGGATGGTGAAGAATACAAACGACTCGCGAAACAAATTGTGCGTCGTCGCTACCACACTCTAATGCAGAATAACTTAGCCGCGCCAATCGTTGCTGAAGGCGATCAAACCGGTGCATTCTATTACGTGGAGATTGATCTGAAAGAGATTGCTCAAACGATTCACAGCAACGATTTCTTCGCATGGTTAGAAGAAACGTATGAGCCGCTTGATTTCTTGGTACGCCTTGCAGAAGAACATGGTGTGATTGTGATGCCTGGGGCAGGTTTTGATGCGCCAACGTGGTCTCTGCGTGTGTCTCTCGCGAATCTAGAGGAAGCACAATACGCAAATATCACCAAAGCGATGAACGCGGTAATGCAAAGCTATGTTGAACGTTACGAAGCGGCTTGCTAACACGACCTCAACACTAGAAAGCTCATAGAAGAGCGATAAGTTCTGAGTGTAGATTCACTAAATTAGTGGGCCTACACTCAGTTCTTTTTATCTAAGACGATATGTTAGAAAAGCTATTTGAACTCATAGGTATAAGAAGCGCCAACACTGTTATTTTCACCGAAGTCATCCTCAGCAAAAATAGTGAAGAAGTTGAATGATTGAGCATCACTCAACTTGTAGCTAGCACCGACGCCTGCCCAATACCCTGAATAATCATCAGACCCCATTGAACCGCCACCGAATCCCATGATAGACCATTCATCAGTAATCGTTTTTAAACCAAACGCACCAATGTAGCCACCGTGTGTTGAGCTTGGCATCAACACATAGTCAGAACCAACGTTATCGTCATCGAAAACAGCTACTTCGCCGTCATTATAGCTGTAACCAGCCATAGGGAAGATTTGCCAACCGAACGGCTCAATATCGAAATAGCTCAGTGGTATAAATGTGCCAATACTGTAGTTGTTCTTATAAGCATCGTTGTCATATTCAGAACGGCTAAAGTTGAAGTTCACAATACCCATAGGCAACAGCCAAGAACCACCAAGTCGCCACTCTTCACCGTCTGCATTGACACGAGCATTTATCATGCGCGCTTCATCAAGCCCAACAGAGCCCGAAAACTTCAGTTCTTCGTTATAAGCAATGCCGGCTTTGGTTACGATCTTAGTGGGATCATCAGGGTGCTTCTCTTCAGCCAAAGCATCCATCGATCCGAACGTTGCCACAGCAACAAGTAATAGATTACGTAATGTCATTAGAAGGTCGCACTAACGCCAACAAAGTGGATGCGACCGTCGAATGAGCCGTTTAGCAAAGTATTACCTTTTGGTCCACTTCGATTCATATCAACTGAACCTAAATCCGCATACTCGTAGAACATATCAATCAAGATGTCATCCCAATACGTTGAAGCACCTACCGAGTAGCGGTACTGCTCGCCAACAGGGAGGTCAACCCACTGCATTGAAGGATCATCCTGCGGAGAAGTCTCATAAGAAAAGCCCGCTTTTAAACGCCAATCTGAATTCAATTGATAGTCAGCACCAACCGCAAACTTCCACACGTCGTCCCAATCGCGCTCAAGTGGAACACCACTAATTGGGCTTCCAGCAACACCAAAATCAAGAACTGTTGTATCCCACTCACTCCAACGATGTAATTGCACACTAGCCAATAAGTCGAGCTTTGGGTTAAGTGCGTAACTAGCGCTGATATCAACGATCTCTGGCAAAGCAAGATCCATAGCTAGAGAGTTAGAAAAATCTTCTACCCCTCTTAACTCATTATTAAACTCGTGCTCAAGCTTTGACCGATAGCTAGCACCCAACTTAAGTTTATCCGACGGCGTAAACATTACACCTAGGTTATAACCATAAGCCCAGTCAGTGTCTTGCTTTGCTGTAAAAACAGAGGATGACTGTTGTAACGCAGCCCAACTTAACTGGATACCGGCACCAACCGACCACTGGTCATTCAGTTGGTAGCTTAGTGATGGATTCACTTGCATTGCTGTGAGAGTGATATCTTCTAGAAGTGTAGCACCCGCCCATTCACTGCCGTAATCAAGGCTTGAACCACCGACAGCACCAAGCGCAATACCAAGGTGTAATTTGTCGGTGACTTGATGTGCATGAAACGCGCCAAATGAAGGCAACACTGAATGGCCTTTACCATCCTGCTTGTCGCCGTTATCTTGATATTTCATCTCAAGATCAAACGCCATAGTATTAATGGTCGTCTTGCTTTCGCCCATGTGTGACATGGTGGCTGGGTTGGTCCACATCGCCGCAGCCGAACGAGTGTAAACACCATCACCAGCACCAGTAGTACCGGCATTGGCGACAACAGCTTCTTGCAAAAACAAACCACTTGCGAAAGCATTTAAGCTTGTAAAAATTGCGGTGGCAGCTAGCGAGTAAGTAAAAGTTTTGTTCATCAGATTGCTCATTTAGCCTTAGACATAAAATTGCTCTAAGGTTACCGCAAAGCCCCATAAACAAATGGAATATCCGTTATTCCTGTACAAACGCTATTTGAACTTTCTCGCGACGTATGAACGTGGCTTGTCTCGATGAATTTCACGTTGAGCAGCAATTGCTCTGTTCTTACCTAACCCTACCTTTATCTGATACCAGGTCTCGTAAAATACGGCCATGCCAGGGCTTGACCACCAAGTCTTGTTGTAAAGTTTCTTATTAGCTGCGACGACATCTGGCGACCGATTCGCACATTCAAGTGCCAACGCATAAGCTTCAGCGTAAGGGTCTTCGGCAATCTTGGTTACCAGCCCATAGTCTTTCGCTGTTTCACAGTCGATCACTTTAGCGGTCATCGCCATTTCTAAGGTGTGATCTTTACGCATTAACTCTCGAAATGCGATGGCGCCTCCCATGTCAGGAATCAAACCCCATTTGGCTTCCAGTATAGAGAAAGTCGCGTCTGGACTGGCCATCCTAAAATCACCACCACTGGCTAATTGAAGGCCGCCTCCCCAACAACGACCATGAATCGCAAAAATGACAGGACATGGGATCTCTCGCCAACCAAGCGAAAAGTGCTGCGCAGCATTAGGTAATGTCGGTAACCATTTGAACAAAAGCTTCATCGCCCCAACTTTACTGTTCAATAACGATTTAACATCTAAGCCTGAACAAAAATCGGAACCACTGCCCTTAACAATAACAGCTCGAATATCTCTGTTCTTCTTGAGCTCACTTATCATGTCATTAACGGCTTCAAACATCGCCATATCAATAGCATTGAGCTTATCGGGTCGATTCAACACAACCGTCGCAATTTGGTTTTCATCGATAGAATAAGTAATACGATCGAGGTTTGGCATGGTGGCTACCTTATAAGTGGTCAGACCTTTAGATTATACATTTTATTAACATATGCCAAACTTGCACATTAAGAAGCGAGACCTGTGTTGCTTAACGCCGCCCCCTTACACAAACAACATCAATAAAAAAGCAGTGATGGATCGCTCTATTCACTGCTTTTCATTCGTAGCTTTTATTACCAATAGCTTTGAATACCATTAGCTTTGATAAGCAAGGACTCTCAGTTTTGCTAGAACCTATGTTCTTCGAGATTTCAATAACAAGAAGATGAAGTAGCTACCACCAATAATGGAAACTAACGTCCCTGCCGCAAGCTGCGCCGGAAACACCACCACTTGCCCTAACCAGTCTGCAAATAGCATGAGTGCAGCACCAATTAAAAACGACAATATGATCTGCTCTCGAACCAAACGTGCCCCCACCATTGCAGCGATATGCGGAGCTAACAAGCCGACAAACGCGACAGGCCCCATGGTGGTTGTCACGACCGAACATAAGATCGCAACAATACACAACAGTGCCACGTAGGCGATATTGATATTCAGCCCTCTGGCACTCGCGAACTGACGTCCAGTCGCAATTAAGGTCACCCAACGACTCAACAGCAGAGACACACCAATACAAGCCGTTATCACTATGGTCATAATTACTGCTGAATCAGGTTCAACACGATAGGTAGACCCTGCTAACCAAGCCAATAAAGTGTATTTCCCTTCACCCACTCGCGTTAAAGAGAATTGCACCAAAGCTTCCAATACCGCGGTCAGCGAAATACCAGTGAGGATCAAAATCGATGGCGCGAACTGATGCTTCTTGCCAAGGAACAATAATAGACAGAGTGCAATCGCACTGCCTAAGAAAGCAATCCAAGGGCTCAATGAGTGAATCGAATATCCCATAAACAAGCTGCTGAAAATCAAAGCTAGAACCGCACCCGCCGACACACCAAGAATATCTGGGCTTGCGAGCGGGTTGTAGACCAACCTTTGTAAAATCACCCCAGCCACCGCTAAGCCACCACCAGCGAATATCGCGGTTAACATTCTCGGCCAACGAATAGACCATTCAAATGCGTCTGGGATAACAAAGTAGCCCATATCAGAAGAAGGCTGTGACAATGCGCTCAACGCGAACAACCCGAAGATCATCAAGCCCAACAAGAAGTAAGCCAAAGATGAAATAGACTTCGGACCTTTAGGCATTGAGAAAAACAACTGATCTTGAGCAGACATTTGCTTTCTCGCAATAATGATCAACGCAGGAGCACCAATCACTGCGGTTGCCGTCCCTGTTGGAATCATGTCCAAAGACCATTGCGCCAAGAAGATCGCCAAGCTGTCAGTGACACACAGCAGTAACGCACCTAATACACAGCTTGCGATGAGTTCAGATTTCGCCTTTAGAAAACCTAGATGCCTAGCAATGTTCGGAGCAATCAAGCCGATAAAGCTGATCACGCCCACTGAGGTAATCGACACTGAAACCAACCAAACGCCAACCACCATCAATACAAAGAATGTGGTGCCAATATTGAGCCCGCGCGCTGCTGCCCCTTCTGTGCCGATGGAAAGCAAAGTCAGAACTCGCGGAGCTAAGAAGAATATGGCAAAAATCGGCAACAGCTTAGGCATCAACCAAAGCACTTGTTCCCAACCATTCTGTCCAAGGTCGCCCGCTCCCCATACAAACAGATTCTGTGCGTACTGGTCGTTGAGTAGAATAATCGCCGTTGCAAATGCCCCTAGCAATAAGTTGACCGCCATACCCGCCAATACAATTGGCAAGCCGCTCATATTTTTGATGCCAACAATGGAAACGATAAGCCCCATCGCAAGCAGCGCACCAATTAGAGCAAACCAAACTGAATACTGAGCGACCAACATCGGCCCAACCACATTCAGAATAACCAGACCAAGCCATGCGCCTGACGATGTACCGAGTGTAAGCGGAGACATCATGCGGTTCTGCGTTAACTGTTGAAACAGGCTACCTATAGTGCCGAGTGTTCCTCCGACCAAAATCGCCATCACTAAACGCGGCAAGTTGACATAGATTAGCGCCATCAGCTCGAATGATTCATCGACCATTGAGTTGAATGTCGCGCTGTCATTGATTTGTGAGAATTGCTGGAACAACTCACCGATAGGGCCAAATTCAGACTGCCCTAACCATAAATGAGCAAGGGCAGCGAGAAACAGAGTTGCCCCCATCATTAAACCACTGGATTTCATTACTGCTCCGCTAACGTCAACAACGATTGCGCCATCGCTTCTGCGTTATACAAAATCGACATAGCACCGCCGTAGCTCCAACTTGCTGCTACAGGGCTAAATTGACCATTGCGAACGAAAGGCATGCTCTTCCAAACCGGAGAGCGATCTAGCTTGTCTTGATATGGAAAAGGTTCAAAGTAAAGCGCAATGCCACCCTTGACGTTCTTCAGCTCTGTCATTCGTTTTTGACTGATGCCCCACTGGCTTGAGGGAAGATCCATCGCATTTTCAAAACCGAGCTGCTCAAGCGCATATTGTGGAATCGAGTTATCGCCGTAAATGAACACCGAAGTGGTGCTCGCAAAACGGAAAGAGGTGACTTTCGGCTTGTCGCCCGGATACGCTTTGTCTAACTCAGCTTTTAGAACAGCGATACGCTCATCCATTGCGGCCAGCTTTTGGTTCGCTTGTTCTTCTTTACCAAGCAACTGTCCGATCTTCTTTAAATTCTCAATAGCAGCCGCTGCATTGCTGTGTTGTTCGCTGTACGTTTGGTAGTAAAGCACGGGCGCAATTTCAGAAAGTCGTTCCTGAAGATCTTTCTGAGGAGAAGCGATAAGAATCACATCAGGGTTTAGCTTCTTCAAAGCAGAAAAATTCGGCTCAGTTCGAGTGCCAATATCCGCCACGCCTTCTGGAATTGCAGGTTGAACAACCCAATCGGTATAACCTGCAATATCAGGTACTGCTACTGGCGTGACACCGAGTTCAATCACTTGTTCGGCTATGTCCCAGTTCAGCGCAGCCACTCTAGCCGGTTGTGCTTCAAGGGTTTTAACACCCTCACTGTCTTCAACTTGAAAGTTGGCCATCGCTTGAGCTGATAACAACAAGCTCAATGAGACAATGAACGAACTCACTTTAGGAAAACGAGAAGTAAAATAGTTGGCTTTCATATAATCACTGTCACTTTTTAATTGTTTATTTAACGACAAAAGCAGCCTACACAGACTGCTTAGATTTATGTATTCAAATGAATTAAAACTCGTAGTTCACGCTGAGTTCTACTGACTGCTCTGCACCGAACCAACAGTTCGATTGGTCGTAGCAGGTGTAGTACTCTTCATTAAACAGGTTATTAACGAGCAAGTTAGCCGTTGCACCTGACAGAGTTTCACTTGCTTCCCCTAGGTCATAACCCACAGAGATATCAACGACAGTGTAAGACGGCACTTTCCCTTGAGTATTGGTTGCATCCATCTCCATGTCACCCATGTAACGAGCTCCCGCGCTCCAACGTGTACCCGCTAAAGCACCACCATAGACATAGTAATTACTCCATAAATTCGCAGCGTGTGTCGGTACGTAAATTGGTGTCGTTCCTTCAAGGTCAGGGTTTGCATCTTCCGTTACTTCCATATCGACGTATGTATAGCTCGCGTTCACATCCCAACCTTCCGTTACAAACCATCGGCCTTCGACTTCCACACCTTGAGAGCGTACTTCACCTAACTGAATCTTAGAGCGATATGTCGGATCTGATGGATCTGCTGCAATTGAGTCTTTCTTAGTAATATGGAAGTAAGAAGCCGTAACCTGTTGCGACATATCTGGAGACAGGTATTTGATACCCAACTCGACCTGTTCACCTAGCTGAGGTTTTAAAGAGTTACCATTAATGTCAGTACCTGCCGCCGGCTCAAAGCTCGTCGCGTAACTTACAAATGGAGAGATGCCATTATCTAACTCATACAAGGCACCTACGCGGTAAGAGAACTGATTGTGATCCGCTTTTTCTGTGCCATCGCTTGTTGGGTAAGTGCTCGTTTTATCGTCACTCGCTTTAAACATGTCGTAACGTCCACCAGCAAGTAAAACCAGCGCGTCGTAGCGAACTTGATCTTGGAAATACAAGCCCAGTTGCTCGGTAGTAATGTCGTGGGATTCACGGTAATTCTCTTGAAGCTGACTTTTATCCAAAAGGTCGTTATTTGGATTGTATGCGTTGAAATCACCGAAACTACTGTTTGCATCAAACTCTTTGTACAAAGAGTCACCTGTTAGCTTTAGGTAGTCGACACCGAATAGTAAATTGTGCTCTAAGCCACTAATTTCGACGCGGCCTGAAACTTGGTTATCGATAACAAAGCTTTGAGAGTCTTCATCCGTGCTATATACATTTCGAATTAAGCTACCAGTTGCGGCATTAAAATTCGTACCGCGATGGTAGGTGTTTTCTTGATATAGCGACGCATCGGAATAACGAGCGTTCTGAAGGAAAGTCCAGTTGTCATTGATTTGGTGGTTAATTTTGTAACCTAACATCAAGACTTCACGTTCAAAAGTACTCCAGTTCTTGTCGCCCATAGACACAGATGGATCACTTGCCTTCAATACGTCGAGCGGCATTGCAGAGTTAGTACCCATTGACGGATCATTCTGATAGTAAAGATTGAAGTTAATAAGTGTTCTATCAGATACCTGCCAATCTAGCGATGGAGCAATCACATAACGCTCTTCTTCAGCGTTATCAACTTGGCTGTCTTGTTTACGAGCGAGTGCAACTAAACGATATGAAAAGTCACTGTCACCTAACTGACCTGAAGTATCAATTGACGCTTCCATCAAGTTTCTTGAGCCTGTAGATACACCCACTTTTGTCGACCCGTCTTCTTGCGGTGCCTTCGCGATCATGTTGACCATACCACCCGGCGGCATCGATCCATACAACACAGACGTAGGGCCTTTAAACACTTCAACTTGCTGAATCGCAATAGGGTCGATCTGAGGTTGCAGGTTCCATCCAGTCAGGAACGGCAGAATCAAGCCATCGTAGTAACTCTGATTGTTACTAAACCCACGAATCGAGAACGTATCGTACATGGTTACTGATGCGCCCTTTTGCTCAGTCACAACACCCGGCGCGTATCTAAGCGCTTGGTTAAGAGACTTTACACCTCGTTGCTCTAACTGTTCTTCATCAATGACTGTAATACCTTGAGGTGTTTCTTCTGGCTCAAGTGCCGATTTAGTTGCTGTATTACGATAGGCTTTACCCATAATAGTGACAGTTTCTACATTCGAATCTGCCGCAGTAACGGTTTCTTTCGCCAATGCTTGCGCTGAGAACGCAGTCAGCAACGCTACTGCCAATGATGAATACTTAAAACGAGTGTGAGTGGTCATAATTCCCTCGGTACCAATGCTTAATATAAATAATAATAAATCTCATTTGCATTGTATGTATCTAGAGGTGGGATAATTAACAATTTGGTGCAAATTCAAAAAGAACTTGACCTATTTTTAGTAGAAAACGGTCAATTGGTGATTAAAAAGACAATTGACCCTATTGATAGGAAGGCTTTGCTAGAAGAGAGTGAGCGGGAATATGACTACGATTTAATAATAGGAACCCAGTACTCCATTTCAGCGTCAGAGGCATGTGCTTGGTAGGCAAACGGGTACACTTCAAGCTCATATCCATCAACGCCACGATAACCTGAACTTGGCATCCAATTCAGCACAAACCAACTCAAGGTGTGTCGTAAATTCTCAATTGGACCACAGTGCTTCACTACAGCATAAGTTTGCTTAGGAACCGTCAGTACCTCTAACCTTTCAGAGATAATACTCGGTAATTGCGGGATTGAAATTCCTTCCTGAAGCTCTACCCCTGCCCAATAGTGAATATTAGTCCCGTCAAAGCAAGACTGAGTCAGGTCAACCACGCCAATGAACTGGAGCACGTTGTCGTCAGGGATCTCAACCTCACCTTCTAAACGTGACCATAGCTGAGGGACTTTCTGAGCGAAGTCTTGCGTGAGTGAAAACAAACCACTGATTTCTGATGTCATACCTTTCACTAGGAAAGACTCTCTTTCATCAATGCGCACTTCCACAAAGCTTAACGCCCCTTTTTCAGAAGTACTCGCTGTTTCAGATACTTGTATCGGCTTTCTTAGCCCGACTCTTTTGCCTGCTTTTCTATACTGACTTGGGCTAGACCCAAACATCTGCTTAAACGAGCGACTAAAGCTTATTTCTGAATTGAACCCGAGCCCAAGAGCAATATCTATCACGCGCTCTTTTCCATCAAGCAGGTGTTCTGCAGCTTGGCTTAACTTTAGCTCTCTCACATAGTTAGCCACAGTAAGCCCTGTTTCGGCTTGAAACACTCTTTGAAGCTGCCAACGAGACCAACAGCTTTGTGTCGCAATATCTTCTAACGATAGCGAGGAGCTAAGGTTCGAATGGATATAGGTCAAAACGCGACTGATACGACCAAATGCAGGTGTGTTCATATTCAAGCTTTCATATTCTCTATAGTTGGCAGCGACATATTCGATTCATCAATACTTTTATCATTTAAAACGGCTTTTATCACTCAAAAAAAGAAGCGCTCATGTGTGTTCTATAAAATGACCAAAAGACAGAGGCACCGAGTAGATGCTCCATTTTGTATGGTTATCCTCGATCATGTCCGTTATGATAACGCTACTGATTCTCATTTAATGGTTTATGATGCTTTCCCAGCTGCACAATATTATCACTCGTCGGAGAGCCCCGTCTCTACATCAGAAAATCTTCGCTCACTCAAAACAAGTGACACCTTATTTAAGTGGAAGCTTTGGTGCTCTGCATAGCAAGAGCATTGCAATAACGAATGATGATAGCCATAAAGAAATCAAACGCGTTTACGATGGCCTTGCGCAGAGCCACCCTGAAGCAGGCAAAGCCTATTGGTTAACCCGAACGTGGGATCTGGTTTGCTGGCAACCAATCTACGTGACCTTTATATCTATCTACGGCCTTCACTCACTGCCTGATATTAAGAATATCGGCCAGTTTAGGTACAAAGAATTTGTCACAGGCTACCGTTTCTTTAATGGTGATCATGAACACGGCTCACCAGAAGAACTGATTCCACAAGCAGGCGAAGCTATTCTTGCACTAACAGAGTTTTATCGTAGCCAGATTAGTGAATGGACACGTATTCGTCCGGGGTTTACCAATCATCTACTTGCTGATCTATTACTAGGCAGCTTGATAAAACTACAGCAGCACGAACCGAGCCTAACCAACGATTATATCACTGAACAAGCTAAGCTTTGGTTAGAAGCATGCCAGTTACCTGAAAATCATTTAGACAGCCTTAAAATAGACGCTGATTCGGGGATGCTAAAACTGATCAGAATCAGCTGCTGTTTGGTTTATAAGTGTGATTCAAGAAAGTACTGCGACGATTGCCCAAGACACCCCGACAACAAAAAAACAGCTCAATAACACCCTCTATTTTTAAAAGCCAATAAAGCTCGTTTAATTTCACTGAAGCGCTTTATTAGCCTAGGCACAGGACTGACATGTTTCAGCTTTCAAACATCAAAATTGTTCGTGATGAACGAACGATTCTCTCAATCGAAGACCTCACGATTCCGACCAACGAACTGACCGTCGTTCTTGGCCATAATGGTTCGGGTAAATCTACACTCGTTAATTTACTCTCAGGGCAAATGTCTCCGGATCATGGCAGCGTGGAACTAGACGGTGCTTCCCTCTCTTCATTCAAAAGCAAAGACTTAGCCAAGCAGATTGCTTATTTACCGCAAAAGCTCCCCGCTTCTGCTGGCTTAACCGTAGAAGAGCTGGTTCGTTTAGGACGCTTCCCATGGAGAGGCGCACTAGGTCGTTGGAATTCAGAAGACAAATCGATTATCCAACAAGCGATGGAAAGAACCGGTGTCACTAAATTCTCTCAAGCTTTGGCGGATGATTTGTCTGGAGGAGAACGTCAACGAGCATGGGTCTCTATGTTACTCGCTCAGCAGTCACCGGTATTGATCCTTGATGAACCGACCTCTGCATTAGATGTTCATCATCAATTCCAGCTTATGGGTTTGTTGTCTGAACTCAACAAAAAGGAAAACGTCGGGGTTATCGTCATTTTACACGATTTGAACCTAGCGCTTCGTTACGCGACGCATATTGTCGCCCTGAAAAAAGGTCAGATTGCGTTCGAAGGCAGCGCGGATAAGTTGCTTGATGAACAAGCGCTATCGGCTTTGTATGAGTCCTCTATCCGACTGATCGATCATCCAGTTCCAGCCAATACTGCAGCCAGTGAGAAGGTTGCAGTCGTCTGTGAATAGTTCGGGCATTTCAGTTTAAATCTAAGCTCTAAGCTCTAAGCTCTAAGCTCTAAGCTCTAAGCTCTAAGCTCTAAGCATAATAAAGGCCATTGAAATTCATCACTTCAATGGCCTTTTCTGTTTAAATTCGCTAACTAATTCTAACTCACTAGCTAAGCTGAGAATCTCTGGCTTCTTGGCTACTAAAGCCACGCAAAATGTTAAACAGGGTAATCAATGTGAACAGCATGATGACGAGCGATAAATGCCACGCTTCTCCTAGCCCTAATTGAACTAACCCCATACTCACCATGGAAGACACCACCATCTGCCCGCCGCCAGACATCGCAGCCGCCGCGCCTGCATTCTTCTTATAAGGCAACATCACCAAGGCCTGAGCACAAGGTAACGCAATACCATTGCCAAGAATCATCAAGAACTGGCCAAGCATTAAATACAGTGGCTCAAGTGGACAAAAGAAAAGCCATAACGCCGCAGCAACATGTAATACAGGTGTGCATAACAGAGTTTTCTTGTTGCCCAGCATAGGGCGAATACGGTTACATAAGCTTGTTCCGCCCAGCATGCCTAATGCAGGAATCACCGCCCACATCGCGTATTCATCTGACGTCATACCAATCTGGTTTTGCATGATAAATGGCATCACTGATACGGTGGTGATCATCAAGCTAAAGTTAAGCCAACCGATACTCGCAAAGCTCATAAAATAACGAGAAGTAAGTAACTCTTTATATTGCGATACCATTTTCTTCGGTGAAGGGATAGCCGAAACCTGAGTGACGGTTTCCTTAAACTTGAACGCCAATACCACCCAAGCCAATGAGACATAGCCAAGTAGTGATATAAACACCATACTCCAGCCAAAGTGGAAGTTAATAAACCCACCGATAACAGGCGCGATCAAAGGTGTTATAGAGGCAACCATCGCAATATAAGACATCGCCAAAGGCAAGTCTGCGCCGTTGAATCTATCGCGCGTCGAGGCACGAGCAAGTACAGCGCAACAGCCAGTTCCTAGGCCTTGCAGAAATCGCCCCATCACCATATTGGTAAACGAGTGGCTGAAGAAAATGATCATCAATAGTCCCAGCATGGCGATTAATAATCCGCTCAGCAGTACTTTCTTGCGCCCGAGAGCATCGGAAATAGGGCCATAAATAAACTGGGAAGGCCCAAAACCTAATAGATACACGCTTACCAATAGCTGGGCTTGCTCTAGGGATACATCGAAATCTTTGGCGATCCAAGGTAGTGATGGAAACACAAGCCCCATACTGAGCTGACCGACACTGATGACCAAACACGCAAGTAAGATCGATTTAAAATCAAATCGACGACTCATCGTTTAATACGTCCGTTCGAAGAAAAAACGTGCGTATCTAACTCACAACATAAAAACAGAGAAAATAGCGGAAACGCTGCTGGCGAGTTGTTCATAATGCTCCGACTGGATCAAATAGAGAAAGGCACAGTAAACATACGTGAGCTTGTATAATCATACAATAGGCGTTCAACTAAATATGTGAATAGTCACTTTTCAGCAACCTCAGCTTTCCGCCTGCCCACGACAAGCGCTAGACTAACACTAGATGCTCATAATCAAGGGACTTCAATGAACACTCATCACCGTATTTTTTCATGTGCTTTGGCGCTGCTTGCCCTTGCTCCTACAACGTCAGCCTTTGCATGGCAGGCAGAGAAGATCACCGACGGACTCGTGATCCCTTGGGGGTTGGCTTATATCAACGACAACTCCATGCTAGTAACAGAAAAATCAGGCGTCATTAAACACATTGATTTAAAGACCGGTGATCAAAACACACTGTTCAGGCTGCCAAATGTTTGGGCGAAAGGCCAAGGTGGATTATTGGATATCGCACTCTCTCCTTTTGAAAGCGGAAGGTTCTACGTCACTTATAGTAAAGAGGTCGATGGTGAAGGTGTAACGACACTGGCTTCTGCTAATTACAGTAATAATGAAATCACTAATTGGACAGACGTGTTTGTGTCGAAATCCAGAACGGACACAGGGCGTCACTTTGGTAGCCGTATCACCTTTGATGAGAGCCTCCTGTATTTTTCAATCGGCGATCGTGGTGACAGGGACAACGGCCAAGACACCATGACTCATGCTGGCTCAATATTGCGATTAAATGCCGATGGAAGCACGCCAAGCGATAACCCATTCACTGACAACAACAAGGTACTCAATGAGATTTGGAGCTATGGCCATCGTAATCCACAAGGGTTGTTCTATGATGCCCCGACTCAAAAGCTTTGGTCGATTGAACACGGCCCGCGCGGTGGTGATGAAATCAACCTAATAAAAGCAGGCGCCAACTATGGATGGCCAGTCACATCGCACGGAAAAGAGTATTGGGGCCCAATTAGCGTTGGCGAGTCTAAAACCAAAGATGGTATTGAAGCGCCTAAAAAAGTCTACATTCCTTCAATCGCTCCGGGGAGCTTGATTGTTTACCAAGGCGATAAATACCCAGAGTTAAAAGGAAAGCTGCTGGCTGGCGCTCTTAAGCTTACTCACATTAATATTGTGACAGTCAATGAACAAGGTGAGGCAATCAAGGAAGAGCGTATTTTAGAAGACTTAGGCGAAAGGATAAGAGACATCGAAACTTCACCAAGCGGCGACATCTTTTTCAGTACCGATAATGGCAACCTGTACCGCTTGAAAAAGTAGTCTAGTTCTCGTTCAAGTAAAGACATTTTCCTTATAACGACAGTGATAAATATAAGCCGTTAAAAGTGGGCTCAACACCCAGTTACCGGCTTCTAATTTGCAAAAAGAAATGCGCTAAAACAGTGCATTCACTCCAAATTCGTCATCAATTTCGACCACCATTTTCACAAAAATGACAACAAATCACCATATAACTGTAACTCCATGATATTTAAGGAATGCAAAGTTTGACTACCCCCAAGTTTCTGCAACCTTTCACTATGGATTCGATTGACTATCCCCTGATTTGATTTAGACTTCATCTCGGCTAGAAAGAAAGTTCTTTGTATATAAACATTTCGTTGGATTACTAGTAACCCCGTTGTGTTGTACGCAATAGCAATAAACTTTTCCACGCTATCAGTGCCACAATTGGCTCATAATAAAAATTTAATTTTAGGATATCATCATGTCTAACACAGTTACTGGTAAAGTAAAATGGTTCAACGAAACTAAAGGCTTCGGCTTCATCGAGCAAGAAAACGGCCCAGACGTATTCGCACATTTCTCTGCAATCACAGGCGACGGTTTCAAAACTCTTGCTGAAGGCCAACAAGTTGAGTTCACTGTATCTCAAGGTCAAAAAGGCCCTCAAGCTGACAGCATCAAAGTACTTTAATTTAGTATTTTAAAGCTTTCTAAAAATAGCCAGCCTCTGCTGGCTATTTTTTTACCCGCTATTCAGAGATTTAAGGTAATATTCCCCCTCACTATTTCTACCTAAGACACCCTATCAATGGCTCTTAAACCGACAATCTATAAGTTTCGTATCTCTTTAACCGATATGAATCGCGACTATTACGACTCTTTTAATCTAACGGTTGCACAACACCCTTCTGAAACAGAACAGCGCATGATGGCTCGTATCATTGCTTTCTGTATCAATGCATCTCCTGAACTTGAGTTCACTAAAGGGTTGTCTAGCATTGAAGAACCCGATTTATGGCAGAAGTCGTTAGATGACCAAATCTTAGAGTGGATTGATGTTGGCGAACCCGATCCAGAACGCGTTAAGAAAGCGACTCGCTTATCTAAGTCTGTGAGCGTGTTCAGCTTCAACACTAAATCGAATGTTTGGTGGGAACAGAACAAAGGTAAATTCGGTTACCTGAAAGCTCAGATCGTTCGTCTAGACAACGATGGTATTGAGCAGCTAGCGGCGATGACACAACGTACGATGGATCTTTCAGTGATGCTGTCGGGTAACTCTGCGTTCGTAAACAGCGACACTCAATCTGCAGAAGTAACGTGGGAAGAGCTACAGAGTAATGACTGAGATCCAAACTCAGACTGAACCTCAGCGCCAAACTAAGCTCGAAGCGTGTTTGCAGCTCGCAGGTCTCGATTCAGTCAAAGCGCTGACGACGGGCTATGAAAAAGAGTTAAAGTCATTTATTGATGACAACCATGCTCTGTTTAAGCATGCTTGCGAGAACAAGCCTGATAACTCTGCACGCCAGACGTTGCTTGGCCTGTTAACCAAAGTACATATCGATGCAAGCTATCGCTTTGAAAGCAATAAAGAAGCGAATGAGGCGATGCAAAATGTATTCGATAATACAGTGGGCACTGAGTACAGCGACAAGTTTCAAAACTCTAACGCCCAGCAGTTAAAATTAGTGACGCATTTGTGGTTGTTCATTCAAGGACGACTAGGAATGGATTACAGCCTTGCCAATGATCATGCTGCTGTAGCCGCTACGCTGTTGTCTCGCATATCGAGAAGCAGTGATGATGAGATTCGCGTTGAGTTTATGGCCAGTTTTTATGATGGTTTGAACCTCTATCAAGCTGAGAATAAGCCGTCCGGTTTTGTTCACCACTTTAAGCGTTTGTTTAATCTTACTTAAGCATTCCACCAGCGGCTGTACCCAAATTTGCGCTTTATAGATTCTGTAGAGCGCATCTAATTTCCGTTCCAACCAACCCACATCAAAAATGCAGATTCCCTATTACGCTCGTTCCTCACTTTAGGGAATGACAAAAGTTAACGAGTCTCTCATTCTGCAAGATCAGCAGCGTTTTTCTCTAAAAAGCTGTCGATATAATACACGCTGAACCCCTACCCTCGTATTTTACCTCACTCGCCGTCATCCCCGAGAAGGAGGAACGACTGAGTCGGGGATCTCATACCAAGTCAGAAAGCATACAGATAAACACATTCCCTACTCGCTCGTTCCTCGCTTTAGAGAATGACGACATTCGCAGTCATTGCCGTTAACTTCATTACAAGTACAAAAAAGCCCCCACAAGATCCTGCGCTTCAGCATCGTTGTTTATCCGATTGCAATCCAAAAACCATACGTTAGAAACGAACAAAGTTTTGTTGTGATAATGATACTTCCCATAAAACGACGAATTCAAGCTACGTATATGGCAAGGTTATTTTACAAATGTAACTTATCAATTTATTCAAAAAGTGCATATTTTTCAGATAATTATTCTCAAATGGAAATGATCATTTATGTGACGAGCGGAAGCATTTTTTCCTATGATGATAAGTACACTGACTTTTATAAAATGATAATAAAAAACCTGCAAATACAACTAACGTTAACTTTAAATTATCTTGTTTTATAAGCGGAGAATTAAAATGAAAATATGGTCTGTATCCTTTCTTGCAACTGCAGTAGCTGTCGCTCTAAGCAGTAATGCGATAGCTTGTACTGGGCTTATTGTTGGCAAAGGAGCCTCGAGCGACGGTAGCATTATGATTGCTCGTAATGAAGATTTTGGCATTAACAACTGGAACAAATACCTAAAGTTTCGACCTGCGCAAGATAACCAAGAAGGTGACTGGCAGTTAGGTAACGGATTAATTGTTCCAATGCCAAAACACTTCTTTGCTTACTCTGCGATACCAGACTGGGATGCGGATACCGTTAATCGCGATGGAAAGTTCTATGAAGAACGTGGGATTAATGAACACAACGTTGCCATTTCAGCAACAACCAGCGCAGAAATAAACGACAAAGTCGCCAAGGTAGATCCTTTAATCGACAATGGCGTAATCGAAGCCATTATACCTACGCTAATCCTTCCTCAGGCAGAAAACGCAAAACAAGCCGTAGAGTTACTCGGTCATTACATCGAAACCTATGGTGCTGGTGAAGGTAACAGTCTCTATATTGCAGACACCAATGAGGCGTGGTTATTTGAAATTGGTTCAGGTCACCATTGGATTGCTGTAAAAGTGCCAGATGACAGTTACGCCATGATTGCAAATGGCTTGCGTGTACATGATGTGAACTTGGCAAACAAAGAGGTACTGCATTCAAAAGATATATTCGAGTTTGTAGAACAGCACAAACTGCTTGATAACGCAGATAAAAAATCTTTCAATTTTGCTAAAGCATTCGGAGTTATTGGTGATGAGTATAATATCGATCGTGAATGGCTAGGCCAAAAAATGCTGACACCTTCGCTGCATCAACAAAGTCGCATGACGCAATACCCTTTGTTTATGAAACCAGATACAAAAATCTCAGTTGAAGATGTGGCGGAAGTACTTAGCGCGACTTATAAAGACACGGTTTTGGAAGGAAAATCGAAACGACCAATTAGAGTTGAGCGTCAACTAGAGTCGCATATTATTCAGCTTCGCCCTGAGATGCCAGAAGAGCTTCAAGGTATTATTTGGCAAAGCTTCGGCGTGTTACCAGAATCTGTGTTAGTGCCGTTATACTCAACCCTACAAGATTACCCCAAAGCGTACCAAGTAGGCGATGATAACTACAGCGATGACTCTGCTTATTGGCAGTTCCGTAGCTTAACCGCCCTCGCTTCTGCAAATCCAGACAAGTATTTACCAGTACTAAAAGCAACTTGGGACAAAGAAGAAACTCAACTATACAAGCAGGTCGCACACTTAGATAAAACGTTAACAGACATGTATAAAGTAGATAAACAAGCGGCTCTGAACATGGCTGCCGACTACTCATACGGACAGCTTATGCGTACATTGGATATGGCAACTGAGCTTAGATATAAAATGATTACAGATTTGACTAAAAGCACAGAGAAGAAATACTCAGAGGAAGAATTTAAGAAAATAGTCAATCTGTAGGTTTATGAAGCAACCAATAAAAACGGAGCATAATGCTCCGTTTTTTGTTCTTAATAGGTTTAGTTCTAACGCAGGCCGTGTAAGAACTCATGGCGCGTTGCTGGGTTTGACCTAAAAATACCACCCAGTGCAGTTGTTGTCGTTTCGCTGGTTGCGTCCATAACACCACGAGATTTTACGCAGTAATGAACCGCATCCATAGTTACAGCAACATCATCCGTTTCTAGTAGCGTTTGTAATGCAACAAGAATTTGCTGTGTCATGCGCTCTTGAACTTGTGGACGCTGAGCAAAGAAACGAACGATTCGGTTGATCTTCGAAAGACCAATGATCTTACCTTGAGGAATGTAAGCTACTGCGGTTTTACCATCAATGGTGACTAAGTGATGCTCACATGTGCTGGTTACGGTAATGTCTTTTACTCGTACCATCTCACGAACACCCATCTTGTTTTCGATCACGGTGATTTTAGGGAAATTGGCGTAATCCAAACCAGAGAAAATCTCATCCACATACATTTTCGCAATACGTTGTGGTGTTTCTTCCAGACTGTCATCTGCAAGATCAAGTTCAAGGAGAGTGAGAATCTCACGCATATGGTGTTCGATTCGTTCCTTTTTCTCTTCTCGGCTAACCTGGTTAGGACGCATTGGTGTCTCTAATCCGCGGCTTGCTAGCGCATCTTTAACCAACTTCGCTGATTCGCTAAGACCTGACATTGAACTTCCTCTTTTATTGCCCCTTCTGGATGGCAAACAAGGATACTCGGAATTTTGAATAAATACACCCATATTTTAAGGGAGGTCATTATTTACGGGGCTTAAACTATGCTAAAGTGGCTGCAATTTCGTTGGCGAACAACCGTGATTTGATAATTATTAACCCACTATTGCCAACCACTAAATCAAAATAATAACGACCAAAGGATTTCAATTATGGGCTGTTGCGACGCTCCGGGCTTAATGCCAATTGAAGAAGCACTAGATAAGCTGCTATCACCAATCAAACCAATTCAAACGACTTTATCTCTACCTCTTGCTGAAGCATTAGGTTATGTCCTTGCTGAAGATATTCTTTCCCCTATTTTCGTACCTCCTTTTGATAACTCAGCAATGGATGGCTATGCACTGCGCTTAGCAGATCTAGAAAACGGTAGGGTACTACCATTAGCAGGCAAATCTTTTGCAGGCCAACCGTTCGAAGGTGAATGGCCAAGCAATACCTGTATTCGCATTATGACTGGCGCAAAGATCCCGGAAGGTTGTGACGCCGTCATCATGCAAGAAAACACGGCCGAAACTGAGGCTGGTATTGAGATTCAACAAGACAACATAAAGCTGAACAATAACATTCGCCCTACTGGTGACGACATCAAACAAGGCGATATCGTTCTTAGCCGCGGTGAGCGTTTAACACCTCGTGACATTCCAATGATTGCTTCACTGGGTGTGAGCCACGTGACAGTGTTACATAAGCCTAAAGTCGCTTTCTTCTCTACTGGCGATGAACTAAAACCATTAGGCCAACCTCTTGAAGACGGTCAGATCTACGACAGTAACCGTTACGGTATTAAACCATTAATCGAAGCCTTTGGTTGTGAAGCTATCGACTTGGGTATCATCCCAGATTGTCCTGCAACGCTTAAAGAAACCTTCGAAAAAGCACAGCAAATAGCAGATGTAGTTGTGACTTCTGGTGGCGTGAGTGTTGGTGAGGCGGATTACACCAAAGACATTTTGGAAGAGATCGGCCAAATCGGCTTCTGGAAACTGGCAATCAAACCGGGCAAACCGTTCGCATTCGGTGAATTAGATAACGCGTGGTTCTGTGGCTTACCGGGTAACCCAGTGTCGGCAATGATGACCATGTATGTTTTGGTTCAACCTATGCTGGCTAAACTTTCAGGTCACACCGCATGGACGGCACCAGAGTCGATCCCTGCTATTACTAAATCTGCATTCAAAAAAGGCCCAGGTCGTACTGATTACCAACGTGGTATTTACTCGATTGAAAACGGTCAATTTGTTGTAGAAACAACAGGCAACCAAAGTTCAGGCGCTTTCCGCTCAATGAGCTTAGCAAACTGCTTTGTGGTTCTAGAGCGTGAACGTGGCCGTGTTGAAGTCGGTGAAACGGTTCAGATTCAACTGTTTAACTCAACGCTTTACTAACGAGGCTTGATGATGGAAATACTGTCCGATGCTGAGATGCTTCGCTACAACCGTCAAATCATTCTAAAACAGTTTGATTTTGAAGGCCAAGAAGCGCTGAAACAGAGCTCAATCTTGGTACTGGGTGCCGGCGGCTTGGGTTGCGCCTCTGCTCAATACCTAGCGACTGCCGGTATTGGTAAGCTGACACTGATCGACGATGATGTTGTCGAACTTTCAAATTTACAGCGACAAGTGCTTCACACCGATGCAGACATTGGTAAGAAGAAGGTCAACTCAGCCGCAGAATCATTACAGGCACTGAACCCTCACCTGACGATTGAAACTGTTGATCACAGGCTTGATGATCAAGCACTTGGCAAGTTGATTGAAACACACTCGCTTGTTCTTGATGCCAGTGACAACGTTGAAACGCGCAATCAACTCAACCGCTTGTGTTACGCCTCTAAAACGCCACTCGTATCAGGTGCAGCGATTCGCATGGAAGGTCAGATCAGTGTATTCACTTATCAAGATGCTGAAGCACCATGCTACCAGTGCTTAAGTGCCCTATTTGGCAACGCTGCTCTAAGCTGTGTTGAAGCTGGTGTGATGGCGCCTGTTGTTGGCATGGTGGGCGCGGCTCAAGCTTTGGAAGCTATCAAGGTTATTGCCAAGTTTGGACAACCAAAGCAAGGCAAGCTTTTGATTCTTGATGCCATGTCGCACAGTTGGCGTGAAATGAATTTAATGAAGATGCCTAATTGTTCAGTGTGTGGATAAACTAAATCATATCCCCTCTTATCGAAAACCTAAGCCTTGACTTTATGTCAGGGCTTTTTTAGGTCTCTACATCAGCTTCTCAAATCGCTTTATCAATTTGAAAGACTTTATGAAAGATTAGTTTCATTTGAGTTCTCATTTTGAGAATACAATAAAAACCCCAAGACCATAAAATATAAGCAATAAAAATCAACAACTTAAAATTGGCACGTAACTTGTAAAAGTATTTAGACCTTCCATGACAAGGATGTAAATATGAGAATTACAACGTTAAGTTTGCTATTAAGCGCGCCATTGGTCGCCAACGCAGCGCCCTTCGATACATGCCCGAGTAAGGCTTACCTCTTTCAATCGACCCCAGTTCAAGTTTGGGGGGTTAACCTAGTGACCGGCTCAACAACTCTGCTAGAAGACAACACGGGAATGAGCGCTAACATCAATGGTGTCGGTTTCGACTTTCAAGACAGATATATTTATGGCTATGACACAACCAACAAACGCTTGGTGCGCCTTGGCCAGGATTTCCAAGCTGAAGTCATCAATACCAGTGGCTTACCCACCGAACACACCTTTTATGTAGGTGACGTATATGATCACGTTTACTACTTATACCGTACAGGAAAAGGGCTATTCACCGTTGACCTATCTCCTTTAGATTCCGACCCAAACGTGACTGTTACGGTTAACAAAATTGTAGGCAGCCCAGCAACTGTAAAACTGACCGATTTTGCTTTCCACCCAAGTGATGGCTCTTTATATGGTATTGATAACAACTCGGGTGGCCTGTACAGCTTCAACCCCACTACAGGCGCAGAAACCTACATTGGTGACACCGGAGAAACAGGTACATTCGGCGCAGGTTATTTCGATGTAAACGGCTACTACTACGTATCTCGAAATCAAGACGGCAAGATTTACCGAATCAACTTATCTCCTGACAACGCGACCAATATCGCTGCTGGGATTGTTCCGGCGGTTGAATTTGTATCGAATGGCCCAGCTTCTGGTCAAAACGATGGTGCTCGTTGTGCTAATGCACCTGTTGTTGATGAAGACTCAAACATCGACTTCGGTGATGCTCCAGACAGCTACCTAACGTTACTGGCGAGCAATGGCCCTCGACATGAACTCGATGGCATCACATGGTTAGGTACAACACCTCCAGATGCGGATTTGGATGGTTATGTCACACCACAATCAGACGAAACCGTTGGAGTGGATGATGAATGGGCAAACGGAGGTATCGGTTTTGTAACCGCACTTGAAGCCGGATTTGATTCAAAAGTTGTGATTGAAGCTTCAACAACCGGTTACCTTTCAGCTTGGATCGACTGGAACCAAGATGGCAGCTTCGATGGTGCCAACGAACAGGTGTTTACAGATTACGCGCTCGATGCTGGTGAAAACGATCTGTTCCTTAATGTTGATATCAACGCACTAACGGGGACGACTTGGGCTCGCTTTAGATTCAGCCAACAAACCAACCTGAGCTACTTTGGTGGTTCTACATCTGGTGAGGTGGTCGATATTCAAGTCGATGTTCTTAATGACGGTGCCACAGCCCGTTACTTCCCAAGTGCTTCTGGTTACGCAACCTTGGCGTATGAAGACAACTGGCCTTATAAAGCCGACTACGATATGAATGATGCCGTGATTATGTATCGAATCACAGAAATCTTAAAAGACGGAAAAGTCGTGAAATCCACCATCGATGGTCGCCTAGCTGCGGTTGGCGCAACCTATAGAAATGGCTTCGCCGTTCGCTTACCAAACCTTGCACCAAGCTCGGTAGACAGTGGTAACTCTTACATGAAACACAATGGTGTCTTTACTGACTTAGACATGGAAGACGGACGCAGCGAGGCTATCTTTGTTGCCGCCGATGATTTGACGTCTAAAACAGAAACATCATGTACTTTCTATCGAACCAGTAACTCATGCAAAGACAACGAACAGTTTTCTTTCCAAATAGGTATCAGCTTATCTGGCGATGGAATCAGTACTGATACATGGACCGATATGCCTTACGACCCGTTCATTTTTGCAACGCCTGGGTATTATCACGGTGAAAACCTACCTCTACATCCAGGGCGCAGCTGGGAGGTTCACTTGCCAGACCAAGCTCCAACCGAGGCATTTGATACCACTAACCTCTTTGAAGCTGGATTAGGCGTCGATGACAGTAATCCATCAACAGGTAAATACTTCAAAACAGCAGAAAACCACCCTTGGGCTCTCATAGTAACTTCGGATGACGAATGGGAGTGGCCTCTAGAGTACGTCGATATTGTTACCGCTTACCCAGAGTTTAAAGAATACGCAGAATCCGGCGGTGACACGAACCAAACATGGTACCAATCACCTGCAGACAACCAACGTTACGAACCATAAGGAGAGACGTTATGACTATTCACACTAAACAATATCGAGACAATCATTGCGTTGATTCAAGCCGCAATCTCTCTGAGGAAGAACGTATGTCTGTACAAAGCACTTGGAACATGAAGAAGTCACTAGCCGTTATTTTAGCTACAGCTCCATTGGTATTAGCCGGTTGTGGGGGCGGTGGTGGGGGCGGCGGAAGTGCATCTACTCCATCGCCATCGACACCCTCGACACCTGCAACCCCGTCGACTCCGGTAACAGCAACACCATCGCCGTCTCCCGTGACAGGTGCGGTAGCAGCGCAAAGCTATACGATGAGTGATTTAGTGGTACCTGACGGCTTTGACTACAGCTCTGTTGACCAGTTTGATCTCGACATCGACATCAGCAGCATTTCGACAGACCGTTCTTTTGTGACCGTTTATAGCCGATTTAGTACAAGAGATGACTCAACCTTGAAGCCGGATTACTCCAGTAAAGTCATTGCAGGTCCATTAGATAATGGTGTGTTCGCCTCCAACTTTGCAGCACCGGTAAACCATGAAGTACTCCTGATAGAGATTTGGTTCTACGATGGTCAGCCTCCATTACAACAAGTGGTTTCCAGCGGCGATTCTCAGATTGTCTGGCAGTAAATCGTTAACAACAGCTAACTTGTCGTCAGCGAGGTCTATGACGAAACAGATTCAAAATTGATTCTTGTAGGTAGAAAGTGAGCAGAAATGCTCACTTTTTTGTTTTCGCCGAAGTGCGGTTAATTCAGATTTCTTAGCCAGTAACATTCACTTTACCGCCAATCTCACTTATATTTTCAATATAACCTTCAAAGACTTACTCTCATGAAACAGTTAAAAATAGGTCTATTTATATTGATGTGCGGTGTGGGGGTGCTATTGGCCCTCTCCTATTTCCCGCTAACATCTGAGACGGGACAACGCATTCAAGCCAAAGTAATTTCGAACACGCTAACCCAATCCTTAGATGGACACAGGCGTTATCTTACGGTTCAGACAAAAGATAATGACGTATTTCGCGTCTCTATTGCTCCAACCACAGACTGCCCTATTGATTCTGTGGTCGCGCTTGATACATTAAACAATCAAATAACCGGACAAAGCAGTTATCAGTTCATCCACTGTCGAGCTGCACAGTAACGGGCTATACAACAACGGTATTCGTAAAAACGACAGTAATCTCTCTAACACGGTATTCGCTAAAACAGCAGTAATCGCTATAACAACAAGAATGGATATAACAATAATGAATCAGCCACTCATCTCACCAGAACAACTTCAACAACGTTTGCTAGAAAAAGACAACATCATCCTCCTCGACGCCAGTATCGAATTTCAGATTCCAAGTGAGTCAGAAAAGATCAAAGGACAAATGATTCCTGGGGCTATTTGTTTTGACTACGACAAAGACTTTTGTAATAAGCACACTCTGCTTCCTCACATGTTCCCGAGCGAAAAACACTTCAACATACGTGCACAAGAAATTGGCATCAATCAAGACAGTACGATTGTGGTTTACGATAACGCCGGAACCTTCGCTTCGCCCCGTGCGTGGTGGATGTTTATGGCAATGGGACACAACGACGTATACATCTTAGATGGTGGTTTACCAGCGTGGATCAAAGCCGGTTACGCGACAGAGACTGACTATCGAACCGAAGTGAAAACGGGCAACTTTGAAGGCAATATTCAAGACAACTATTTTGTAACTGCTCATCAGATTGAAAGTTACTCAACTGACAAGAGCGCAAACATTGTAGATGCGCGTTCTCAAGCTCGCTTCGATTCAGAAGTTCCTGAACCACGTGAAGGTTTACGCAGTGGCCACATCCCAAACTCAGTTTGCTTACCGTTCGCTCAGGTATTAAATGATGGCAAATTAAGAACTCAACAAGAGTTAATTGAGATATTTTCCACCATAGAGATCGCCCCTTCTCAACCTATGTTCTTTAGCTGTGGCTCTGGAGTAACAGCCTGCATCATATTATTGGCCGCTAAACTCGCTGGCTATACAGGTGAAATGGGCGTTTACGATGGCTCATGGACTGAGTGGGGCGCTAACGACAAACTCCCTATCGCCGTGACTAAAAAGTAATTCAACTTCGCTCAGTGCTACTGTTAATCTTACTGCTAGAACATACTACGTGCGCATAAGAAGCTTATTCACCGTGAGAATAAAACCTCATGGAGTAAGCTTTTTACTATGTAGCTAACGGCTACCTCCGCTTGAAGCCAGAGCTCGATTAGCGTTACTGCTATAAACGACGACTGTTTGCTAACTATAAACTGTGATTAACCATGGGTTATTCGTCATCAAAATTCTGAATACTAATATTTCGCTCAAGAATCTCTGCTCGTAGTCGTTACACTATTTAATCATTAATACTTTCATTATTGATATTTGTATCCTTCGTTGCATGAATCACGCTGACAATCCACTAGTTTGTCACTTGCTCTCTGTTTAAGTAGTAATTAACAAAAGGCATCTCATGGCTCTATTTAAGAAAAATATCTGGTCGCTGTATGTTCTGATCGTACTGCTTACCCTGATACTTTTCGCTGTGTTGGGCGTAAGCAAGTGGCAAGCAAACAGAGACGATTTCACGGAGCAACAGCACATTCAGGTAGAACTTTTTTCTAGCTCTGTTAGCTCGCTGATGACCAGCCAAGAAGCACTACTTGAAGTTGTTGGGCACCAGTTAGCCCAACAATCTGACTTTACTCGCACGGCTTCTATCCAGATTCGACCAATATTAGATAAGCTACTTGATACTCACCCCGCGATAGCCGCATTTGGGTTACTTAATCCTGAAGGTGATTACCTTGCAATTAGCTCAAACTTACAGCTGTCCGATCAGCATAATTTGCTTAACGACTCATACACCAGAGATTCATTTCTCGAGGCCATGTCTAGCGAAAAAATGGTGTTGGGACGTACCTATTTCCAGGACTCACTTAACAGCCTAGTAATTCCGCTAAGAAAGTCGATTTCAATCGATGGCAAGCACGTCGATGCAGTCATGACTGCGGGTTTGCGTTTGGACAGTACGATCGTATTTGAAAGCAACGCACACGCAGGTAGCTACAACACGTTAACCTTGCTTAGAACAGACAACTATCGTCAGTTCTTTTCTAGCGACATCGAATCTCTTGACGCCTATTTGAAACCTGTTGCTCACGACCTGATGAAGCGCATTACCAAAAATTTTTTAGAACAAGTGAATGTCAGTGTCAAAGAAGCAAAAACAGGTAAAGACACGTACTCTTTCAGTATCAGTGACGACACATATCACTCGCTCGTTAGCGCTAAATACATTCCAGACTACAAGCTTTGGGTGGTCGGCCGTACAGACCTATCGCACGTCGATGGCATATTCGTAAAAGAGTTTGGCATTCTTTTTGTTGCCTTTATTTTTCTTCAATTTGGTTTCTACTTTTTAGTAAAATCGATTGCCAAGAACGAACAACGCACTCGAAGCCAACTCATCTACCAAGCGAATCATGACCCGTTAACCTCTCTACCCAACCGTTTATACATGCGTAGAAACATTGGTAAATGGATTGAAGATGAGTCAGAGCCGTTCTCACTATTGTTTATCGATATCGATAACTTTAAATGCGTCAACGATACCCACGGGCACGACTTCGGTGACAAGGTGCTCAAGCAAATCGCTTTACGTTTGATGAGATTCCGCTCTCGAGTCAGCCTATTGGTGCGCGAATCCAGTGATGAGTTTTTATTCTTAACGCCTTTATCGAATGAAGTAGAAATTAAACGACTCGCCAAGCGAATTATTGAAGTGCTGTCTCAACCTTATGAAGTCGAAAGTGCGCAGTTCTTGTTAGGTTGCAGCATCGGCGTAGCGCGTTTTCCTGAACACGGAAAAGATTTAGATAGCCTGTTACGCTCTGCCGACATTTCCATGTACAAAGCGAAGCAGCAGCAAAACTCGTACAGTATTTTTACAACGGAAATGCAAGACGCCCACCTCTACAAAATGAAAGTAGAACAGAGGCTACGTATCGCGATCGAGAAACAAACTCTGTTCATGGTTTTCCAACCACTGGTCCGCGCTGATGAAAGTATTCACGGTGTAGAAGCACTCGTTCGCTGGATTGATGACGAGCTGGGTTTCGTTCCGCCAGATGTCTTTATACCGGTGGCTGAAAACACTGGCTTAATGCAAAAGCTCGGCACTTTTATTATTGAGTCCAGCATTATGCAGATCGCCCATTTGCACCGAACGACGGAACAGAAAATCGGGCTTTCGATCAACATATCTGTTCGACAGTTTTCTCACCGATCTTTCTCTGAGCATTTATTTACAACGCTGGAGAGGTACCAGCTCTCCGCAAGCTGTCTAACATTAGAGATCACTGAAAGCCTGTTCATTGAAGACGTAGACATAGTAAAACCTATTTTTGAAGCCTTACACGAAAAGAATATTAAAATATCTTTAGATGACTTCGGTACAGGCTATTCATCACTAAGCATGTTAAAAGCACTCCCTATCGATGAACTTAAAATCGATAAGAGCTTTATTGAGAACATTGCAGTCGATCAACAGTCTCTTACCATGGTTCAAAACATCATCGCGATAGGTAAGAATTTCGGCATGGTGGTATTGGCTGAAGGCGTAGAATCGAACGAGCACTTCGCGATTCTAAAGGCATGTGGATGTGACTTAATGCAAGGTTATTACTTCTCTCGTCCTATTCCTTACGGTGAGTTGTACGAATTTTTATCTCCAGCTTCAGTCAAGGAAGTCGAACTGGCATAAACCGCAAGTTAACCAATAGCACCACTATTTCTACCCCTGGCTATTGCGACCTCAGAGTCTAATGAACCAAGAAAGTGAATTTACTGCCATGCCCCCTCAAAAGCATGGAGGTATTCAAATCTAACTCAACCTGGATCCGGTAAGTTTCGACGCCATAAGTCACTATCTAGCGTTTTTTGATACCCATAGTCATACAATTTCTGCACATACTCTAAACTGAATGAACTTAGATCATCCTTCGAAAAATCATCATCGATATAGGCAAGATTAAAACCAATTTGGTTACGCTCACTGTAGTTATAAATATGCTCTATATCACCGATACTTTGACGACGAATCAATATTGATAACGCACGATAAGAAACTGATGTTAAGCCATTATCTATCTCTTCAAACTCAGGTTTAAGAAAACCATTACGTATAACGTAAATGTTCTTTTCTATATTTTTGGGAACAAAGGTTTTTGGGAAACCCTGTGGAATAAGAAAGACTTGCCTTGAAACACCTCCATCCACATGCAATTCGTCGACCGTTGCCCCTCGATATGGCAATGTAATTCGAGTGGCGGGGAATAGCCCAGGAACTGCACTGCTCGCAATAATGATATCTTGTATCAACTGTTGGGCTTGAGGCGTTCCGATCTGGGCAATTTTTCCAACGTCCCAAATCGCCATTTTTTCATTGTCTAAGCTTGTTGTCGCGATAAGTAATATCCGCCCTTTGCTTCTCTCAACAGCAAGTTGATTGACCATTATAGCGTCGACAGCATCACGGACTTTGAATTCAAAACCACTAACATCCACCATTGAATTTCGAAAAGGTAACTGAAAAATTGAATTACGTTTAAACATTTCATCGGCTGTCGTTCGCGTATAGTAACCCTTCAGTTTTTGATCGTATTCACTGCCTAAAAATGCAAATATCGACACAATCGCACCCGTTGATACACCTGTAACAACATCAAATTCGGGTCGAGTTCCACTTTCACTCCATGCGTTCAAAACGCCCGCGGAGAAAGCCCCATTAAACCCACCCCCTGACAGCGCAAGATGGTTTACCTGCCCGGACTTATTACTGTGTTCAACAAGAGATTCTATAGCGTGACTAAAGTCGTAATTATCAGTCGAGATAACGGACTCATCCCAAAACCTCAAACCCGGCGTGTCTAAGGGGTTTAACTGCTCGGAATTTAATAAGACGTTACGTTCAGGTGTATAGGCACAACCCGATACCAACAACACAAATATTACGATCATGAACAACACAGGTTTTGGTGTCATCAATGCTGTGTCTCTTTCAGACGGCTTATACAGCACGATTTACCACCTTATACTCTAGTATTTTCTGCATCAATAAGATAAATAGAGCGCTGATCACTACTGCGATAAAAATTGAGCTAAATCGATATAAAATGGAGAAAAAAGCATCTTGTTCACCGGGAATCAGCACGGTTGTCAACGGCACTGTTAACGAAGCCATTGCAGAAGATGCTAAGGCCGATTTGAGCTTGCCTTGTGTGTGCCAATAGCAAAATGGCCCCATAGCAATCGTGAACAATAACCAATATAAAAATGCATTTTCGTACCATTGCCCCAAGGTTAACTGTACCGCCAAACCTGCAGCACACCCAGCAGCAGTGCCAATCACTCTCACTTTGGCCATATCGACCGCGCCAGCACAAGTTAAAGGAGCTAAAATCACCAATATTGATGCGTAAGCCGCTGATGAGTCATACAGATCGACGACTTGAAAAACGATGAAAGACAACATCACGACAACCCAAATCAACATAATTTGCGTAGCGTCATACTCAATAGGAAGTTCTGCTTCACCTTTCAGATTCTCAGCGGATTGCTGTTGTTGATCTTGGCGTTGCTGATATTGCAGCTCACAAATCGGTTCAGGAAAGAGCCAATACGCTATTGAACAGATAACAATATTCAATAAGCAATAAACCCCAATGGTAATAGAGATCTGCTCGACATCGATAAAGTCATAGCTACTTAGATGCAGTAATATAGAGACAACAATTAAGCCCATATAACCGACGACAAAGGTCTGCTTTTTTGTCATGGCGATACATTTAAACAAGAACATCACGGCCACAGCAGTCAGTAAAATAAGGGGATAGCTACCTAAGACTCCCCACAACACATTGGCCTGAATGATTGACCAAATAGCACTGACGAAAATGATCAGTAACAATGGCAAGTTCAAGCTATCGCTGATACTAAGGACAAAAAGAGGCAGCAAAATTGCCAAGAAACCCAGCTCCCAACCCATGGCCATACTAACAGCCAGACCAAAAGAACAACCAAACCATATTCGAAGTGTCTTCATCGCAACCGCCTAATAGATGAAATGAAACCAACTAATCAAACGGATACGCGTTTTTGCTACGAATCGCCAAAAACGGTTGTCGTTTGAATATAAAGCAAGCGTTGCGCGCGAACCTACGAATAACGGGCTTGGCAGTGCATCATCGCTTTGTAGGTTAATTCGAGTGCGCTGTGCATCTCGTACCCAACGGTTGTTCCCTTCAATCTGAGTCAAAGTACCATTTGGATTTTGGTGTCCAGAAGCGACACCTAAGTCTCGACTCGCTACGCTGTAGTCAAAGATCTTCCCGGGATGAGCATCAAACGTAACCAGCGCTCGATAACGTTCTTGTACGTGAGCGACTGACTTTTCTCTGAAGTCTGCAGCGACCCACATAGAACCGTCAGAGATTAAGGTAATCAGCGGCATATTCGCGTTCGCCATTGCGCCAACTTCTAAACGCAAGTTAGTCACTACCCCCGCACTTTGTGAACGTACCGTCGTATTAGTCAAATCAAGCTTTGCTTGTCTTACACGGTTTTCAGCTAACAAGACATCTGTTGTTGGTATACCCGGCTCTCCTAAGCGCGCAACTAAAGTACCAAGATGATGTTGCTCAATTTCAAGAACTGAACTTGCCACTTGATACTGCTTGAACACATTATCCAAATTCGATTTTGATACGGCTTGGCTCTTAGCAAGCTCAGCAACTCGTTGGTAATCTGCACGCGCGTTTTCGTAGCCTGCTTCAGCTCTGGAGATACTGGCCATCGCCATCTTCTTTTGAGCGTATAGAGATCTTTCCTGCTCTTGAGCTGCTTTCAATGCGAGTTCAGCTTGCTCTAGTGCTATAACATATTTACCAGGGTCAAGAACAAACAAGATATCGTCCTTTTCTACCGCTTCGTTGTTTTTGACGAGGACTTCTGTGACCCTGCTAGTCACTTCAGGCGCGACTTGCACAACTTGACCATAAACACGTCCCTCTGTCGTAAAAGGAGCTCGACGATCAGCGACAATTAAATACACAAACGAGACAATAAACACGCTACCCAAAATTTTCATGACGCGTTGAAATACTTGCTTTTGCTGCATGATTTATCCTAAGCCTAAAGATTTTGTGCAATTATAGTCATAACAAGGTCATTCTGGTATGCTCATAAAAAGCCCCCATTTGAGCTAAAAATAGGACAATGAAAGCAAATTTTGACGATATCCGACTTTTTTCACAAGTCGTACTTCATGGCGGAATAAGTGCTGCAGCTAAAGCAAACGATATGCAGCGTTCCAAGGTTAGTCGTCGCCTAAAAGCTTTAGAATTTTCGTTGGGTTCAGAGTTGCTTATTCGCACGACACGCAATATTGAATTGACAGAATCTGGGAGACATTTTTACGAATTGGTGGCTAAGCAGGTTTATCATATCGAACAAGGAGTAGAAGCTTTACAGGAGAGCCAGAGAGATTTTAATGGTCTTTTACGTCTTGCGATTCCTTCGGCTTTGATGAGCTCAAGCATCTTTAACTCAACTATTGATGACTACTCAGCACAATTTCCCAACGTACAAATAGAAATTGAAAATCACCAAGACAGTGTAGATTTAAAACGATATGGTTTTGATCTACAAATACTACCTAATGTTGTTGAAGTCATTGATGATAGTTATATTCAGTTTAACTTACTGCAGTACGGATCTCGGCTCGTAGCGACCAAAAAATACCTAGAATCTCACCCATTCTGTGATACGTTAAATGACCTGAAACTCCATCGTATTTTATCCAATAGATACAGTGCAGACTTTCTTGATAAGTCCATTAAAATACACTTAAAATCTGATGATCTAAACCTCTTACTCAAGTTAGCCTTACAACACCGCGGTATTGCTTTTCTACCTGATATATACCTGACACGTTCGGTTGACGATTCGAGCCTAGTATATGTATTACCCGATGTTGTTTTCCCAAAATTGAGCTTAACTATGCTCTACCCGTCTGCCAATTCTTTATCAAAAAAGACCCGTTCCTTTATCGACTTATTCAAGCTCAATTTAGAACAGAGTATTTCAATAGGTTAGAGGTCACCCTGACTATAATAAAGTTAATTTTATCAGTGATTTACATCTAAATTATAAGCAGAAATGCAAAACGGGAACCTAGATAGATTCCCGTTTTAGTAACGAATGAAGCTCATTTTCGTAAGAACAACAAGGGATAGGACAATAAAGTATATCTCCTTTGTCTTCTCTTTAGTTTTTATCAATCAGTTCAACATGCTTCATTTGCTCATCCAAGTTAAGTACCGTTAAAGCATTACTTACACTAGTTGCAATCACATCCACCACGCCTGTTCTTAGAGCACCTAATAAAGCTAATGGCTTACTGTTCTCGGCAGCGATGGCGATTACATCAGCGATAGGGCGGAACTCTTCCAAGGCTAAACCAATCACACGGTCACTCATTACTGTATTTGCAGCTTTTCCGTGAACGTCGAAAAAGTCATAACCCGCAAAGTCACCGACGACACCTTGTAGTAAACGAGACTGTACTACCTCACCCGCCGTAAACCAACCTAGGTCGACCATATAGCTGTTTTCACTCATATCACCGATACCGACTAAAGCGACATCCGCTTTACGAGCTAGATCGAGTGTTTGCTTAACAGTACTGTTTTCCATGAACGCGGATTTTTGTGCTTTGTTTTCAGCATAAGCAGGCGCGTATAAGGTTTCAGAAGATCCGCCGTACTTTTTCGCTAGTTGTCTGCATATATGGTCGGCGTTAAACATACCGCCTCTTGGGTGAATACCGCCGATACCGCATACGAATTTACAGTCACGTGGGGTAATTACGCCAGTATGGTGAGCAACAGACGATACGTTTCGACCTTGTCCTACTGTCACCACCATGCCGTTTTTCAGTGTACTGGTAAGATAGTTAGACACCAAACCAGCAACCTGTAACCGCTGCTTCTCTTCATTCGGTTGGTCTAGTGCAACCAATGCACGCTTAACACCAAATCGTTCGATCAAACGTTGTTCTATCTTCGCGCTGAATACTGGGTGGTATTTCACGGTGATCTCGACAATCCCTTCATCGCGGGCTTGCTTGAGCATTCGACCAACCTTTGCACGAGAGATAGAGAACTTTTTAGAGATCTCTTCCTGGGTGGCACCATCTTGATAGTAAGCAACGGCTACTTCAGTGAGGAGATCAGTGTTTTCTTCGGAAACATCTTGGATATTCTTACTCATATACCACTCAACTAATATTTAACAATTATTTTACCTGCTGTACTTCCTAATATAGGAGAGCTCAGTAAGTGATGCACAAGCTTACACCCTGAACATATGTAACAACAAGGAACATTTACTCAGCATCATAACCATAGTTTCGTTGTTGATTAATTCACCTCACTTTGTCTGTTAAACGTTTGCTTGCATACCCCATGATTACTAGAGCGAAATATATTTGACTGAAGTCACCATACAGCACTATTTACCGTTGACTTTGGGGCTAGATCGGATAAATATGGATACATCATTTACTCATCGAGCGAACAAATGTTCTGTGCAAATGTTCGTTCGGAGAAAAATTTAAATTAATGTAAGTTAGGCTCACTGGTACAACCATGAGGAACTTCATTAGTTCGCTTGCAAATGCCCACACCTCTCCCATTAAAGGGGTGTTCTGCGATACATAGGATGATCAAAATGAGCAATAAATTAGAGCAACTTCGTAAACTAACAACTGTTGTAGCTGACACTGGCGATATCGAAGCTATCAGCAAGTACACTCCGGAAGATGCAACAACTAACCCATCTCTAATTCTTAAAGCCGCTCAAATTGCTGAGTACGCACCTCTAATCGATGCTTCTATCGAATACGCTAAAGCGCAAAGCGCTGATAAAGCACAACAAGTTCAAGACACTTGTGACATGCTTAACGTGAACATCGGTAAAGAAATCCTTAACGTTGTACCTGGCCGTATCTCTACTGAAGTAGATGCTCGTCTTTCTTACGACATGGAAGGCAGCGTTGCTAAAGCTCGTCAACTTATCAAAATGTACAACGACGCTGGCATCACTAACGACCGCATCCTTATCAAACTGGCTTCTACTTGGGAAGGCATCCGTGCTGCTGAAATCCTAGAGAAAGAAGGCATCAACTGTAACCTAACGCTTCTATTCTCTTTCGCTCAAGCTCGTGCTTGTGCTGAAGCGGGTGTATTCCTAATCTCTCCTTTCGTTGGTCGCATCATGGACTGGTACAAAGCGAAAGAAGGTCGCGATTTCGAAGCTTCAGAAGATCCAGGCGTAATCTCTGTTTCAGACATCTACAACTACTACAAAGAGCACGGTTACAAGACTGTTGTTATGGGCGCAAGCTTCCGTAACATCGGTGAGATCCTTGAACTTGCTGGCTGTGACCGTCTAACTATCGCTCCTCAACTTCTAGCTGACCTAGAAGCAGCTGAAGGCGAAGTAGTAGAGAAGCTAATCGACTCTAACGGTACTAAAGAGCGTCCTGCTGCAATGACTCACGCTGAGTTCCTATGGGATCACAACCAAGACCCAATGGCTGTAGAGAAGCTAGCTGAAGGCATCCGCAACTTCGCCGTTGACCAAGGCAAACTAGAAGACATGATCGCAGCTAAGCTGTAATCACTACCGAATAAATAAGAGGAACGAATTTCGTTCCTCTTTTACATCTATCCACGAATTTTTAATTTCGAATCAATTTTGGAAGCAATTATGAACCGCAAACATCTAGCTAACGCGATCCGTGCTCTAAGCATGGACGGCGTACAACAAGCAAACTCTGGTCACCCTGGCGCACCTATGGGTATGGCTGACATCGCTGAAGTACTTTGGCG
Organism: Vibrio sp. L5-1; assembly: GCF_021728315.1. Taxonomy (NCBI): domain Bacteria; kingdom Pseudomonadati; phylum Pseudomonadota; class Gammaproteobacteria; order Vibrionales; family Vibrionaceae; genus Vibrio; species Vibrio sp. L5-1. Next base: position 542,347 of record NZ_JAKKCQ010000001.1, read on the forward strand.
CTCTCACCTAAACCACAACCCGTCAAACCCAGAATGGGCTGACCGCGACCGTTTTATTCTGTCTAACGGGCATGGTTCAATGTTGATTTACTCTCTGCTTCATCTTGCAGGTTACGAGCTTTCAATTGAAGACCTTAAGAACTTCCGTCAACTGCACTCTAAGACTCCTGGTCACCCAGAGTACGGCTACGCACCAGGTATAGAAACAACGACTGGTCCTCTAGGTCAAGGCATCACTAACGCTGTTGGTATGGCGATGGCTGAGAAAGCGCTAGCAGCACAGTTCAACAAAGAAGGCCACGACATCGTAGACCACTACACTTATGCATTCATGGGTGATGGCTGTCTGATGGAAGGTATTTCTCACGAAGCATGTTCTCTAGCAGGTACGCTAGGTCTTGGTAAGCTGGTTGCTTTCTGGGATGACAACGGCATCTCTATCGATGGCGAAGTTGAAGGTTGGTTCTCTGACGATACGCCTAAGCGTTTTGAAGCTTACGGCTGGCACGTAATCCCAGCAGTTGATGGTCACGATGCTGACGCTATCAACGCAGCTATCGAAGCAGCTAAAGCGGATCCTCGTCCTACTCTAATCTGTACTAAAACTGTAATCGGCTTTGGTTCTCCAAACAAAGCAGGTACGCACGACTGTCACGGTGCACCATTAGGCGCTGATGAAATCGCAGCAACTCGTAAGCAACTAGGTTGGGAGCACGGTCCTTTTGAAATTCCGTCGGAAGTTTACTCAGAGTGGGATGCGAAAGAAGCAGGCGCAGCTAAGGAAGCAGCGTGGAACGAGAAACTTGCAGCTTATGAAGCAGCATACCCTGAGCTGGCAGCTGAATTCAAACGCCGCGTAAACGGTGATCTTCCTGCTGAATGGGAAGAGAAAGCATCGGCAATCATCGCTGATCTTCAAGCTAACCCAGCAAACATCGCATCACGTAAAGCATCTCAAAATGCACTAGAAGCTTTCGGTGCTATGCTACCTGAATTCATGGGCGGCTCTGCTGACCTTGCGCCTTCTAACCTGACTATGTGGTCTGGTTCTAAGCCTCTTGAAGCAAATGACTTCTCTGGTAACTACATCCACTACGGTGTACGTGAATTCGGTATGACGGCTATCATGAACGGTATCGCTCTGCACGGTGGTTTCGTACCATACGGCGCAACGTTCCTAATGTTCATGGAATACGCACGTAACGCAATGCGTATGGCTGCTCTGATGAAGACTCAGAACATCCAAGTTTACACGCACGATTCTATCGGCCTAGGCGAAGATGGTCCTACTCACCAACCGGTTGAGCAGATCGCATCTCTACGTCTGACTCCAAACATGAGCACATGGCGCCCATGTGACCAAGTTGAGTCTGCTGTTGCTTGGAAACTGGCAATCGAGCGTAAAGATGGTCCTTCTGCACTTATCTTCTCTCGTCAAAACCTTGCACAACAAAATCGTGACGCTGAGCAAGTAGCAAACATCGCTAAGGGTGGTTACATCCTGAAAGATTGTGCTGGCAAGCCAGAGCTAATCATCATTGCAACGGGTTCTGAAGTTGAGCTAGCGGTTAGCGCTGCTGCTGAACTAACAGCTGAAGGTAAAGCGGTACGCGTAGTCTCTATGCCTGCAACTGACGCATTCGACAAGCAAGACGCTGAATACCGTGAGTCTGTGCTTCCAGCTGACGTAACAGCACGTATCGCAGTAGAAGCTGGCATCGCTGACTTCTGGTACAAGTACGTTGGTTTCGGTGGCAAGATCATCGGCATGACAACGTTCGGCGAATCTGCACCAGCGGGCGAGCTATTCAAGATGTTCGGTTTCACTACTGAAAACGTAGTAAACACAGCAAAAGAGATTCTTGCTTAGTCTTGATTAAATTGCCTCACCCTTAAATGGGTTGATGCATACTGAAAGCCCCGTATAAAAATGCGGGGCTTTTTTGTATCTGTTGGCTGTTATCTGTTATCTGTTCTTTTAGCTCACAAAAAAGCCCTGCAAATTTCGCAAGGCTTTCTCTTATCTCTCATTCAGCTTGTCTTTAACGGTTATTTCTCTTCGAAGCGCTTCGCCAAGTGATAGAACTCATTCACTTGCTCTTTTAGCTCAGAGGAGTGATCTTTCACGGAATGCGTTGCCACTAAGTTTTGCTCGGCGGTCGACGCGATAGACTGCATATGCAGGTTTACATCACTCGATAACTGACGCTGTTTATGCGCGGAGCTTTCAACCGACTGCATCAAATCGTTCATCGATTGCATTAAGGTTTCGACTTCAGACAAGCGCTCTGCACTCACCTTCGCCACATCCCCACACGCGTCCGTTTGCTCTCGGTTCGCCAGAATATCCTTTTGCCAGCCTTCAATCGTCGCTAGCATGGTGTCGATACTCTCTTTGATCTGAACCGTCGCCTTTGACGTGCGACCCGATAGTGCACGTACTTCGTCGGCAACAACGGCAAAGCCTCGTCCTTGCTCGCCCGCTCTAGCCGCTTCAATTGCTGCATTTAGTGCCAATAAGTTGGTCTGTTCGGCGATTCCACCAATCTCTTCCATTATCTTGCTTACGCTCTGCGCTTGGTCGCTCAATTGGTAAGTCGTTTGAGTCGCCTTTTCAGCCTGTGAAGCTAAGCTTTCTAAATTTCGATGGGTTTGATTAATACTCTCTTTAGCGCCAGCACAGGTTTGCAAAGTCACATCAACAATCTGGTGCGCTTCTTCTGTACGAGAAGAGACCTCATTCGCGGTTACTTCAACCTCTTCAGTCGCCTCTCGTACTTGAAGGATGTCTTTTGTTTGTTGGTCTAAGGCTTCTGATACTTCAAATGACGTGGCATTCAGGTTGTCCGCCAAATCCTGCAGTGGCTTGGCTGAGTCTGTCATGCGACCTAGTACCGTGCGGATTCTTGCAGACAATAATTTTAAGTGAAAATCGGCAACAGAGAACTGACTATTGCCTGAATAGACAAGGCGACTGACACTATCGAATTTAGATTGCAGCTTTTTTAACTGCAATGGAGTATCAATGAGCTCTTGTCGGAAAAGCAATGCTAATGCGGAAACAGGAAGTAAGCTCAATAACCATTGCGATACTTGCCCTACTTCGATTAGGTTTGAAATCAAAGGGGCTGCTAAAGAACCGAGTAACACTGCGTAACGAACACTGTCACTGATCTGTAACGACCATTGACGCCCCGACTTCTCAGCCTTCAATAAGCTTTGGTAAGCCTTATCCGCGACTTGTACCCATTCGTTTTTAGGCTTAACACGAACCGATTGGTAGCCACTCACCTTCCCGCCATCATAAATAGGGGTAACGTAAGCATCAACCCAGTAGTAACCACCAGATTGGGTTTTATTTTTTACGATACCGCGCCACGCTTTACCCTGCTTTAGGTTAACCCACATATCGGCAAAAGCCGCTTTGGGCATATCATTGTGCCTCACGATATTGTGATGTTGCCCTAGCAATTCTTGTTGGCTGTATTCTGCGATGCGACAAAAAGCATCATTACTGTAAGTAATCACACCTTTAAGGTCGGTAGTCGAGACAAGTTGTTCGTTTTCGCTTAGAAGCGTTTCACGAGATTGAGAAGATGAACTGACAGTCATTTATATTAACTTTTGTTAATTATTGTTTTAGGCGAGGAATATATACAATTATTAAAGTTATGACAAAATGTGAACGTCACATTTTATGTAAATGCCTGCTATTTATACAAAAATACGCCTGACACCTCACAAAGCTCAGAGCTTCACGTCTTTTCTCTTCTCTTCTCAAATTAGCGGTCATGACTCATCTAAGTTAACTGCAGTGGTAAATTTCACGGTTCTCATAGAAACAGAGGTATGGAACTTGCGAATGTTTAAATCTTTGCGCAGTACTCGTTCAACAAAATCTTCGTAGGCTTGAATGTCTTTGACCGTGACAATCAACATGAAGTCAAAACTGCCCGATATCTGATAGCACTGCGTGACCTCTGACGCCTTAGAAATAGAATGGCGAAAGATCTGATAAATATCCCCTCGGTCTCGTTCCATTTCTACGGACACAACCAAAGTCATCTTACTGCCTGTAAGTTCTGGGTTGATGATAGACACATCACTCACAATCACGCCTTCCTCTCTCAATCGTTTCACTCGCTTTAAGCAAGCCGGAGGCGATAACCCAACCATCTCAGCCAATGTGAGGTTTGGGATTCGGTTGTTCTTCTGCAGTTCAACGAGAATATTCCTATCTATACGATCAATTTCCATAATTTCTCAAAGCTCTAATTTCGTGACCAATAATTTCGAATACTACGACAAATAAAAAATTGGAGTCGAATATTGATATAGATTTTGAAATAACCATCACAATAATCAAGGTAAGATCTTCTCATTCCAAACAATCGAACCATGGTCGTAACTATGAAATCAATCTATCAATTTTTTAAAGAACTCCTCAGAGAGATTTTCGATGTCACCTCGACTCTTTTCCGAATCATGATTCCAATCATCATCGTGATAAAGGTCGTTGAAGAACTTGGCGGCGTCGTGATTCTTAGCGAATGGCTAAGCCCAATAATGCAAAGCGTCGGATTACCGAAAGAAATGGGCTTGGTATGGGCAACAACCATACTCACTAACATCTATGCGGGACTGATTATTCTTATTAATTCCGATGCTCCCTTAACGGTTGCTCAAGCCTCGGTTTTAGGCAGCATGATGCTACTAGCGCATTCATTACCGATTGAGGGTGCAATAGCTAAAAAGGCGGGTGTGAGTTGGCTGGCTACCCTATCAGTGAGAGTCGGTGGTAGCTTGGTGCTGGCATGGTTACTCAATCTCAGTTATCAATACGGGGATTTGCTCAACTACCCAGCAACCGTGCTTTGGCAGCCTGAAGTATCTGGAGACACTAGCTATCTTGGATGGGCTATTGAGCAGCTAAAGAGCTTTGCCGTTATCTTCATCGTGATATCAGCACTATTACTGCTACTCAAGATCTTAAAGATTCTAGGCGTTGAAAAGCTCATGGCAATATTGTTAAGACCATTCTTGAGACTACTCGGAATCAGCAAGGACGCGACTAACCTAACCATTATTGGAATCACGCTTGGTCTTTCGTTTGGCGGCGGCTTATTGATCAATGAAGCTAAAAAGGGACATATCTCGGCGAGGGATGTATTCACTGCAATCATGCTGCTCAATCTACTCCACAGTTTGATTGAAGATACACTTTTGATCATGTTAATTGGGGCTGATTTTTACACCATATTTTGGGGAAGGTTAGTATTCTCAGTGCTGGTTATCGCCTTAATATCAAACGTCATTAAGCGCATGAATCCACGTACTTGTGAACGTTATTTTTATCGTGATGTCTCTCAGTCATAAGTAAATCGCCAACGAGAATAAAAGGAAAAGAGCTCAAATACGGGCTCTTTTTTACGACTTGGTGCTCCTATCACCTCCACTATTGTTAAATTTCACGCCCTTGAAACACTGAAAATCATTCTCAACACCCCAATTATTGATATTTAGAGTGAAAATAATTTCAGTATGGGTATTTACTAAACACTCAATTATTAAATGCAATTTTTAAACACCGATAATAAAAACGTATCTTATTATTTATCACCCCACACCTTGTATAAAGCGGTCTCAAGATAATAAACACTTACCAACCAATGTTATTAAAAATCCAAACTATCAGCTATTCATTCAACAAAACCCATTAAATAGCTGACAATAAAATAAATAACCATCCTTATTTGATATTAACTCTTAATGTTGAAACCGGAACGAATAATGATTTGTAATGATTATTCATTTGATTGGTTAATTTTATAAATATATTTTGTTACATAATCAAAACTGATGGCTTGATATAAGAATGTCACACAAAACAATGGCTTTAATGGTTCTCATTTTTTCCTCACTGTCACAGGCTTCCACTATTGAGAACGACGAACTATTGCTGAAGTCATTGATTGAACGAGGCGTTATCTGTCCTAGCTTAACCTATGAGGGCAATCAAGAAGCTTTGCGTATCTATCTAAACGCCAAGAAAGTAAAGAGCACTCCGTTTGATTCAAAAAATAGAAAAGAGACAACCAATACAAAAGAGATAGAAAGTACGAAACATACAGCAAACACACGTCAGTTAAATAAGACACCACAAGAGTGTATTAGGCCAGACTCGGACAACTGATTCGAATAAGGCAGTTGATACTGATATCGACATGGAAATATAAAAAGGAAATACAATGAAAATGATGAGAAAAACATTGTTGGCTTCAGCAATGCTTACTCTATTTAGCGTCAGTAGTTATGCAAAAACACCTATTGATTTAGGCGTTGTTAATGAAGACAAACTCATTGAAATGCTAGTTAGACAAGGCTTAGTCGACCAAGATGCAACCGATGTGGCAAAACACGACGCACTTGACCGTTACTTAAAAAATAAGATCAATTCCGGTTTTAAAGGCGACGCTCAATTCGGTAAAAAAGCACTTGAGCAACGAGCGAAAATACTCAAAGCCATTGAGAAAGGATCTGGCGTTAAAAAGGCCAGCGTCTTTGCTTTGGAAGTCGGCACCAAGCGTACCGATAAAGTACTGGCTCTATTGGTGGATTTCCCTGATTTGAACTGGGATGACAACAAGCTGACCGAAGAGCACACCCAAATGCTCTACGAGAGCTACAACCCAGAACATTATCAAGAGTTGCTGTTTTCAAACTCTGGCTACACAGGGCCAAACGGCGAAAACCTAATCTCGATGCGTCAGTATTACCAAAGCGAATCGGGTGACAGTTACAGCGTTGCAGGTCAAGCTGCTGGTTGGTATCGCGCCTCTAAGCCTGCGTCTTTCTATGGTGGTAACTCCCCGACGACCGACAACGATCTCAACGCACAAGAACTGGTTCGCGAAGCGTTGAATCAACTGGCTCAAGATCCTAGCATCAACCTAGCCGATTACGATATTGAAGATCGTTACGATTACGATGGTGACGGAAACTTCCGTGAACCCGATGGTGTAATTGATCACTTAATGGTATTCCACGCATCTGTTGGCGAAGAAGCCGGTGGTGGCGTATTAGGCCCTGATGCTATCTGGTCTCACCGATTCAACCTTGGTCGCACACATGTGCTTGAAGGTACCTCTAGCTCTCTTCCCGACCGCTTTGGTGGCCAATACGCGGCCTTTGATTACACCATTCAACCGATTGATGCCGCAGCCGGTGTCTGTGCTCACGAATATGGCCATGATTTAGGCTTACCAGACGAGTACGACACGCAATACACAGGCAAAGGTGAACCGATTTCTTACTGGTCAATCATGTCTTCAGGCAGCTGGGCTGGCAAAATTGGTGGCACACAACCAACGGCATTCAGCTCTTGGGCAAAGCACTTCCTACAAAAATCGATTGGTGGTCGCTGGGTTAACGATGATCAAATCTCGATTGATGACCTAGAAGACAACCCACAAGTTTATACACTGTTCCAAACAACGGATAACAGCCGTCCGAACATGATTAAGGTCGATCTTCCTGAAAAGCAAATTGAAAGTCTGAAACCCTTTGAGGGAGAGTATTCATTCCACTCTCAAAAAGGCGATGACCTGAAAAACAGCATGACACGCAAGTTGGTGATTCCAGCCGGTGATTCTGCATTGCTTTCGTTCAAAACGTGGTATGAAATTGAGAAAGACTACGACTTCGCTCGCGTGCTTGTGAATGGACAAGCGATAGCTGGCAACATCACCTCAATGGATGACCCATACAATACTGGCCTCGTTCCTGCTATTGGCGGCGAATCTGGCGGGTGGATTGACGCTGAGTTTGACGTTTCACAATGGGTAGGCCAAGAAGTAGAACTGTCATTTGAGTACATCACCGATGGTGGCTTAGCGATGGAAGGCTTCTATTTGGATAACCTCAGTGTGGTCGTGGATGGTGAAGTCACCTCAATAGACGATGGTGAAAGCAACTCCACCTTCGCCCTAAATGGCTACAAGCTGAGCAATGGATTCCACCAAGCGCAACACTACTACCTGCTGCAATGGCGTAGCCACATGGATGTTGATGAAGGCCTAGCCAACATCAAACGTATGGGGCAACTTATCTCATTCGATCCGGGTTTGATCATTTGGTACGTAGACGAGTCACTGACTGATAACTGGGTAGGCAAACACCCAGGTGAAGGTTGGTTAGGTGTGGTCGATGCAGACCAGAATGCCATGACTTGGGAAAAATCTGGTGAAGTCGCTCAAACTCGTTACCAAGTTCGTGATGCTGCGTTCTCACTCAAAGATCATACCCCAATGCGTCTTGTGAACAGCGACAATGATGTACTTGAAGATACCAGTTTGCTTGGTAACGCTAGCTTCTCTGACGACCAAGACTACACGTCTCCTCAAGCGCCTGATTCAGGACGTATCCTGACGGAGTTTGGTTTAGCCGTTGATATTGTGAATCAGAGTGACAACAACGAATACGGCGTGGTTCGCTTATCGAAAGTAAGCCAACACAACGTCACCCCTACTGCGAACTTTGAGCTCAATGTTACTGGCCTGAACGTTTCTGCACGTAACTTCAGTTCTGATCAAGACGGTGAGATCGCAAGTTATCTATGGGACTTTGGCAACGGCACAACAAGTAACGAAGTGGCACCAACTTGGTCTTACGAGCAAGCCGGTGAATACACGGTGAACTTGACTGTTGTCGACGACAAAGGCGCTACCGATTCATTTAGCTCCGTAGTGAGTGTTGAATCTCCAAACGCCCTTCCAGAAGCGAGTGCAAAGTACATTCACTTGGGTCGTTGGGTAACCATGTGGTCTACAAGTTCAGACAGCGATGGTCGTATTGTTGATACCGAGTGGACACTTCCAAACGGAAAGGTGAAACGAGGTCGCACATTCACTTCTATCTTCCCTTCATACGGAAAGCACGAGGTGACTCTGAAGATAATCGATGACCAAGGTGGGATTACGACTAAGACAATTTTGGTCGACCTGTAGCTCATCTTGGGTCTTAGGTCTTAGGTCTTAGGTCTTAGGTTTTAAACGATAGACCATCAAAATAAGTACGCGGCTCTATCACACGTACTTACAAGCAAGCTTAAGCACTGTTGTCTTCGAGCATGAGCCAAGACAGCAGTTTTAAGGAAACGTTATTATTTAAGCCGTAAGCAAAAGCCCTACCGATTTGGTAGGGCTTTTTATTGGTCGCAGTTCGAGATACTAGGGTTCTAATCACAGTAACGAATTTACTGAACCACTATTCGATGAGCCATTACACAGGCTGCTTTTGAATACGCGATTTACGAGCACTAAATGCGAACAGCAAGATAACAGCTAACACGAATGGTAATACGTAGATATTAAGGTTCTGCCACCCTGCTGTCGATTCTAGCCAGCCAGAGAGCATCGCTGTAATAGTCACACAGCCAAAGACAATAAATTCATTAAACGCTTGTGCCTTAGCTTTATTCTGCGATTGGTAGGACTGACTAAACAAACCTGTTGCCGCGATAAACATGAAGTTCCAACCCACACCAAGCACAACCAAGGCCGCTCTGAAGTGCCAAATAGATTCTCCATGAATGTTAATCGCGATACAGACGACGAACAGAATCCCGCCCGCCAAGATCATCATTCTTGAGCCAAACCTCTCGATAAGTGATCCGGTAAAAAATGCAGGTACAAACATCCCCAACACGTGCCACTCAATCACGCCAGCAGCTTTAGTAAAGTCAAAACCACAGCCAATCATTGCCAATGGCGTTGCAGTCATCAAAATGTTCATTACAGCGTAAGCAACCATGGCCGCAAAGACCGCACCAATAAAGTTCGGTGCTTTAACGATCACACCTAAAGGATCGGCTTTGGGAGCCTGACTATTAAAAGAGGCTTTAGGAAACTGAATGGTTTGTAAGATGAGTAACGCAAGAATATTCAACCCAATCAAAGAAGCAAAAGCACCAATGTACAAGCCATCTGCTGACCATTGTTGAGACATGATCGCTAAGTTAGGCCCGAGTACTGCAGCAAGAACGCCACCAGCCATCGATATTGAAATCGCACGGTGGCGTGCATTTTCATCACACACTTCGATAGCAGCGAAACGATAAAGCGTACCAAAACCAATACCTATCCCAAGTAAGAACGTGGCGAAACAAAACAGATAGAAATTTTGCTGAGATAAAGCGTAAGTTGCAAGGCTCGCCCCTGTAATGCCAACCACATTACCGATACTGAACCCTCGTTTTCGTCCTAATTTTCCTGAAATTAAAGATGCAGGAATAGTGGCTGCCATTAAACCCAAAAACTGCAGTGCTACCGGCAAGGTAATCATGCTGACACTAGGGGCGATCTGTTTACCTATCAAACCAATCACCGAGATCAACAATATGTTACCCGTCATCAATAAGGCCTGACACAGTGAGAGCAGCCAAACATTTCTATTCATCTTCGTTCCTAAATATGAGCACAGTGGGTCAATAGACCAAATAATCAACAAAGTCGCAACACTTTGTTACTCAAAAGAACTCCAGCAAACAACCGCAGACTCTGCCTCGAACAATATTCAATCCAGCATACTTTGATCTTCGCTGCTTTACGCCCTAGGGTTGAAATTATCATTACTTAAGATAATAATAATTTTCTATTATTTATAGGCTTTAGCATTTGAAGGTGAGTATGATTAATCCACTTTGGCTCAATACATTTAAGACTCTGGTTGAAGTTGGACATTTCACCCAAACCGCAGAAAAGTTGTATATGACGCAGCCCGGAGTTAGCCAGCACATCAAGAAGCTTGAACAAGCTTGTAATTGTGACCTGCTTTCTCGGGAAAATAAAAGCTTCGAGCTGACCGAACAGGGTCGGATTATGTATCGCTATGCGCTCAAGCTAGAAAAAGACCAAGAAGATCTCTTTGAGTCTCTGAGTTTTGATAACCCTTATGCAGGACAATGTCACCTGTCTTGCTCTGGTTCACTCTCTTTACGTCTGTACCCCAAGCTTCTTGAACTTCAGCAGCAACACCAAGATCTGAGCATTAACTTAGAAGCGGCTCCAAACAAAAAGATATTGAATGACCTGATCCAAGGCACCACCGATATCGGCATTGTTAGGCACTCCCCAAACGACAGTTACTATCAAAGCCAAGTCATTGGTAAAGAAGCACTCTGCCTCATCGTTCACAGCAGTCTGGCTCACTTAGAGATAACACCACAAGTACTGCACGACATTGGCCTGATTGCGCATCCAGATTCTGCTCACTACCTGTCTTTGTATTTCGACCTGTGTGGAGACAAGGATCTTGCGAACATCAACGTTAATGAAATACCAAGATCTGGCTACATCAATCAGCTTCACCAGATCTTGCTGCCAGTATCGAAAGGGTTAGGCTTTACCGTCTTACCGGCTGGCGCAGTTGAGCACTTCCCGGAAAGAGACAAGTTGCACGTTGTGCCACCCAAAATAGAGGTTGAGGAAATACTGTATCTGGTTCAAAAACGAAACCGAAAACTGCCGCACCGATACGATACGGTTATCGATCTGATCAAACAGAACGTGAGTGGTTAGAAGCGTTGATTAGTTGATTAGTTGATTAAATTTAAAGCCTTTAACCCAGAAGATTAGAGGCTTTAGTACTGAAGCACTTGTTATTCAGACAGTAATAGCGATAAGACAGCAACTGTTATATGCCGACTAAGCAAAGCGGCTTATTCCAAGGTACTGAGAACCTGACAGGCTCGCTCGAAGTCATAATTATCTAACGCACTTTGCACATCGTTAAGCGCAACAGAATTTGGATACTCTGTAAGTAACTCGGCCACGTATTGCGTTGCATCGTTATCATAAGCTTCCAGCAGCGAGAGTAGCTTAACCCTTTGATCTTCTTTGACCACGGTTCCCATCGCACTTGCTTCACTCATGTATTCCACTTGTGGCTTCACAATCTGGCTTTCCGTTGCTGCAATAAGCTCAACTAACCTCGCCTCACCTTCTCTGAGGGCTTGATCATCACACAAACGATTGTGAGCTTTATCTTCTAACTCTCCCATCAAATCAGCAAACCTGAGGCCGCCAATCGACGCTGCCATACTTTTCAAAGTATGCAGGTTTCTTTCAAGCGTAATCCAATCGTCTTGTGCCAAATTATCAACCGCATCAACCATCATGCTTGGGGCTCTGCTATGGAACTTCCCAATCAGTTTGTTTTGAAGTTCTGCATCATGATGAGTGAGCTGTTCAAATCGTTGCTGAGAAAACACACTGATCACATCAATGCTGGTAGGTTGATTTGTTAGGCCTTCGAGTTGCTCTGCCTGCCCATCTAACGGCGCTGCCTTCTCTTCTACCATCACCTCTGGCACGATGTACTTGATAAGCAAAGAGGTCGCTTTATCAATGATTATCGGCTTATCTAAGAAATCCGTTACCCCTGCGTCTCTTGCTCTCTGTTTTGCATCAGCGAATACATTGGCCGACATCGCAATGATAGGAACTTGCGTATCAAACTCTCTAATTTTTCGTGTCGCTTCGAAGCCATCCATAATCGGCATTTGAAGGTCCATAAAAATCATTTCGTAATTGTTAGTTTGAGCTAACGCCACGGCTTCTTTGCCATTTTCAGCTAGATCAGCATTCAATTTAGCACGACTAAAATATGCCAGAGCTAAATCTTGGTTCAGCTCGTTGTCTTCAACCAACAACACCCTTTGTCCTTTAAACTCAATATGATAATCCAGTTTAAGTTCTTGCGACTTAAAGTCCGCGAGTTCCTCTGTGTTCGATCTAGGTAACGTCAAAGGGAAAGAGAACTCACTGCCCTGTCCCAATATGCTCACTACTGAAATTTCACTGCCCATGGCTTGTACAAGCTTTTGACTGATATTAAGCCCTAAACCTGTGCCCCCAAACCTGCGCGTGGTGGTACTATCTGCTTGGCTAAACGCTTGAAATAGTTTATGTAGGTTCTCTTCTGATATACCTATCCCAGTATCCGAAACAATGATCTTCATACTCACACTGTTCTCGTTAGATTTAACCAGTTCAACGGCTAAGGTCACTTGCCCGTACTCTGTAAATTTAATGGCATTACCAATAAGGTTCAGGATCACCTGAAATAGCCTCAATGGGTCACCAAGCATTGGCATCTCTAGTTCCGGTGCAATCGACATTGATAAATTAAGCTGCTTTTCGATTGCTTTCGACTCCATCAACTCAATCACATCTTTGAATGTCGTTACAGGATCAAAGGGAATACTATCGATAACAAGCTGACCCGCTTCTATCTTTGAGAAATCAAGAATATCGTTGATGATAGTTAATAATGAATGACCCGAACGATGCACTTTCTCAATATAATTTCGAGCGACCGGATTAGATATTTCCCCAATCGCTAGATAAGATAAACCAATAATCGCGTTCATCGGCGTTCTTATTTCATGGCTCATGTTAGCTAAGAATTCAGATTTGGCTTGGCTCGCCAAATCGGCTCGCTTTTTCTCTTCTTCTAGTTGTTCATTTAGGCGTTTCATTTCTGAAATATCAAAAGCCCAAAATAGAGTCGCGACTTCCCCATCAAGCTCGAGTAGGTAGTAACTAACAAGAGCGACAAAACGACTGCCATCAAATTTCCGAAGCACTAACTCCCGATTCACAACCTTACCGTTAAGATTCAGTTCTTTATACAAAGTATCACGATCGGATAAAGTGTTGTAAACGACTTCAACATCAATAGAAGAGAGCTCTCTTCGCTCTACTCCAAAAAGACGTTTCGCCGTATCATTCGTATAACGAACTTGTTCGTCGACAATAACACTCGCAGCTATAGGGGACGTGTTCAAAATGTTGTAAAGCTGATTTTGTGCTTTACGAAGTGCTTCGGTAGCGTTATTAGCAATAGTGATTTGCTTAGATAATTTCCTATTCCAAAATACAATCAACAATACTATCACCACGGAAAATACCGAGATGGTATAAACGAGTTGGTAATCAACTTTTTCAATCGCTTTAGGTGCCGCCCATTTAGCGGATATTTTTTGGTGGTCTTCTGCAGAGATACTTCCTATTGCTTTGTTAACAATAGACAGTAATAACGGCTCTGATTTAATGACGTGTAAGGTCGGCGATAAAAAGAAATCCAATCGACCAATAATTCCGATACCTCGATAACCAAATGAATTGATCAAATAATTCAACACATCGACAGTATCAATAAATCCATCGAGCTCACCAGATTCAACTCGATCCAACCCTTCTTTGGTGGATTCGACAAGATCCCATTCAATATTTGGGTAACTTTCAACAATGGCTTCGGTATTAGCACCACTGGCTAATATTCCAAGCTTCCAACCTTTAGCCTCTTTAAGCACAATACTATTTACATCACGCCTTGAAGCTATCGCAAGGCGACTAGAGAATAGCGCTTTTGCTGGCTTTACACTTTCGCCTAATGAGCGGTTCTCAACCGCAGCTGACACTAAATGTACTCGTCGATGATCAACGAGGCGACGAGTTTCTTGCCAACTTTCAACGTCGACATGACTAAGGCGCAGTCCGGTTTTTTGTTCAATTAACTTGAGGTAATCATCAATCATCCCTATATATTCATCCCTGTTTGACAAAGCTTCATAAGGTAATGAGTTTGGATCGATACCTATCTTTAGTTCGGGATGATCCTTGATCCATTGACGCTCTTTCTGACTTAGGTTAAGAAGTTCACCAGTCAGGCTGTTCGATTGGTAAACATCTGAGATATAACGCTGAGCTCCTTCACCAAATGACTCAAATTGGTCAATTGAAGGGAAATACACATAATTACTCTCAACCGAATTGACATCAAAATAAAATGTCATGAAGCCCGCATTAATGCTTCCTGTTTGCGTTTTATAACCAGCACCTTTGGTAACAGATGATAATTCAGACGTATTCTTTTTACTCAGTGAAGAATCTAATACTTCGCCTAAATACCAAGATTCAATCGGTCTTTTATTATTATCCGCTTGAGCAGAAATAACCTTGAATGTGTGCTCAGCATCGAATATGTCAAAGATCTTAGGGAGTTCTTCGAAGCGGTCATTCACAATAAAGTAAGCGGAGATTTGAGCGATAATATCGGCTTTTCTAAGTACAGGAGTAAGATCATTCTTAACTTGGGTTTCAAGTATCTGTTCAAACTCATCATCAGTTTGCTTTAAATATTTAATCGCTTCGTTAAAACTGTCTCTTAACTTGGGCGTTCTAAAATCAACATAAATTGGATAATCGACTTTAAAATCTTCGTGTAGTTCGATTTCACGCATTTCAATGAAACGAGTATTTGTCACAAACCATCTTAATACCCGTTTTTCGACCATTAACAAATCAACATTTTGTGCTCGTAGTTGAGAAAATGCAGACTCTAAGCTATCAATATCTTCAATTCGATCGATGCTCACCTTATCTTTAAGTAGTTCGACAGAATTTTTTATTGGTGATGTTTCATCGAATAACAAAGCACCTAAAGATAGGTTCTTGGCAGATTTGAGGTTCAAGTTACGTCTTTTTAACGAAACTGGCACGAATTCAACATCCATGACTTTGTCACTCAAAAAGTGCACTGAAGACCCGTCAGCCTGTATCCCTGAGACAAACGATATCGAACTATTGTTATCGATGGCTTGATTTGCAGCACTACGAGGCAACGTGACAACGTCACCAAGTCGGTAGCCCATGCTGTTTAGAGCCCTTTGCATAATGTCGTGTTCGATACCGACAGAAGTGCTATCCGGGTACATATATGGTGGATTACCAAAACCAAACACCCCTTTAACTGGAGTTCGGTAGGGTGAGTCTTTTAACCAATGCGATAGGATCCGGTTTTTCTTCCCAATATCAAACGTTGCAATTTGTTGGTTTAACAAAGCAAGCAATTCGGTGTCCTTAGTTCGAACAACCATTGCAGCTTCTATGTATTTCCAGCGGTCGAGAACGTAATTGACCGCTAAACTGTATACACCACTCTTGTGAGCAAGATTTAATGTTGTAACGGGCTCAGCGAGCATCCCATCGACTGAACCATCTTCCAGTGCTCGGATAGCATCAATCGCAGTATCAAATTGGACTCTTTCGATTGAGCTCAGTTGTACCCCCGACTTTTCTAGATCGATACTATCTTGAACCATCGCGATACGCCGCTTATCGGACTGCTCAATGTTGTCGGTAGTAGGGTCGTCGGTAGGAAGAATCACCGCGATTTGGTAAGGGATGTAAGGATTAGTAGCGAGAAATCGCCCACCTTCGCTCGGATCAAACTGTTGGAAAGGGAAAACATCTCCTTTCCCATCAAGTAGCGCTTGTTTCGCGTCAGAATTAGAGTTTACGCTTATAAAATCCGTTTCAATTCCATACTTAAGTTCAAACTCGTTCGCCCAATCCCGAATGATACCGGACACCTCCCCTTTATCATCAATAAACGAATAAGGATAATGACTGGAAAGCGCGATAAAGGTCACTTTAGGTTTACTTTCTAACCACCGGGTTAAATCACCTTCACTAACACTCACGGCATGAGCATGTGGTAAACCAATGAGAAGAAATAACAAACTAGAAATGAGTATAAAGCACTGCTTAATCCATATAACAAAGCGCTTATTCATCTTTAAATTTCTCTTTAATCGCTAGTATTTCGGGCAAGTTGACGAAAAAAAGATCGACGATAGTCGGATCAAAATGCTTGCCTTTCTGTTCTTCAAACAAGCTCAGCGCCTCATCGACACTCCAAGCCTTCTTATAAGGACGCTCTGCTGTCAGGGCATCAAATACGTCAGCAACGGCCGCAATTCGTCCGACCAATGGAATATCTTCGCCGGCTATCTGGTTTGGGTAACCACTGCCATCCCACTTTTCATGGTGATACTGCGCGACTTGAATGGCCATACGCATCAGTTTGGAATCGCCCTGCCTACCAAGGATTTCAACACCGAACTCGACGTGTTTCTGCATGGTAGTCCATTCATCGGCATCCAATTTGCCTGGCTTCAGTAACACACTGTCAGGAATGCCAATCTTGCCAATATCATGCATCGGCGCTGCATCACGTAAGGTCTCGGCATCTTCGTCTGTCATGCCCAAGGCTTTGGCTAATATCTCGCAATAATGGCTCATGCGCATAACATGCATGCCTGTTTCGTTATCTTTAAATTCAGCGGCTCTACCCAATATGTTGAGCGTTTCTAGTTTGCCGAGATTGATCTCTTGGGTTTTCTCTTTCACCTGACTAAACAAAGCTCGTTGCTGGTCATAAAGAGCAATATGGGTTTTTACACGTTGTAGTGCAATTTCAGGTGTAATTGGCTTCGTTAAATAATCAACAGCACCTAAGGACAAGCCTTTTACTTCGGCTTCAGGGCCAATCTTTGCGGTAACGAATATAATGGGGATATGCGCAGTATTTGGCTGAGCTTTTAATTGACGGCACACTTCGTAGCCATCGATGTCAGGCATCATGATATCAAGGAGAATAAGATCTGGCTGCGGCACCATCTTCGCTATTTTGATACCGATAGTACCGTTAATCGCGACCTTAACTTGATAGGTATCTTTGAGGATTGCCGTTAACACATCTAAGTTACTTGGGGTGTCATCCACGACTAACACTATAGGTTTACGACTCATTGACACCTCTTATAAAAATCAAACAGTTATAAACATAGTGTAGATGGGTTTTCGTACCTCTCAACATGAAAATGACAAATGATTGTTAAAAATGAAGAGTCAATCTTCGAGTGACATCAAACTAACGGTTTGCTCCTCGTCTGATGTCAAAAATACGGCAGAGATTAGCGTATAACACAAGAGGGAATATGCTGTCTTGGACATATGAACCATACGAAAAGAGCTCCTCATATGGGAGCTCTTTTCATTTCGGTAACTAAGGGGTTAAGCAGGCTAGAGACCCAGTAATCTAACGACCTGAATAATACATACAGATTCGAACGCCATCGAACTCGCGAATCTCAAATGGGATCTCGTAGATCGATTCCATCACTGACTTTTCAACCACTTCAGAGACCTTACCCGACTTAACCACTTGGCCCTTCTTCATCGCGACAATGTTATCAGAGTAACAAGAAGCAAAATTGATGTCGTGAATCACGATCACCACCGCTTTATTGAACTCATGCGCTAAACGACGCAGCGTCTGCATGATTTCGACCGAGTGTTTAATATCAAGATTGTTCAGTGGTTCATCTAGGAACACATAATCTGTATCTTGCGCCACAACCATCGCGATAAACGCCATTTGACGCTGACCACCACTCAACTCATCAAGGTATTTGTTTTGGATATCGGTAATGCCAAGGTGTTCTAGCGCTGTATCGACGATCTTATGATCTTCGTCTTTCAAGCGACCTTGAGAGTGTGGGAAACGACCAAAACAAACCAACTCACGAATCGTAAATCGCATATTGATGTTGTTTGACTGTCTTAACACGGCAAGGTGCTTGGCTAGCTCTTTGGTATCCCACTCAGCCAATAACTTATCGCCAATGACCACTTCACCCGCGTCACTGTCTGTTAAACGGCTTGCCATTGAAAGCAGTGTACTTTTACCCGCACCATTTGGGCCAATGATAGAAGTCACTTCTCCTTTCGGGAACATAGCACTGGCATCATCAACCACGAGTGACTTGCCATACTTCTTAGTTAAACCTGTTAATTTAATCACTACTTACTACCTTTACTGAATTCTGGTGCGTAACAACAAGAACATAAAATACAAACCACCGACCAAGTTAATGATCACACTCACTGTGGTTTCAAACGCCATTACTTTTTCGATGAACCATTGACCAGACACGAGCAACACTACCGCTAACAAGCTGCTAGCGATGATTAGAGTACGGTGCTGATAAGAGCTGAATATCTGACGAGCCAAACTTACTGTAATTAAACCGAAGAAAAGTACCGGGCCAACCAAGGCAGTTGATACCGCGACCATCACTGACACAATAACCAAGGTAATCTGAGTCAGTCGCTTGGTATTCACGCCCAAGCTTGTTGCGTTATCGACACCAAGCCAAAGCACATCAAGCTTAGGCGCTAACAACCACAGGCCAAGCAAGCTCAAACCTAATGGAATCAGGCTGAGGTAAACCAGTTCGCCTTTCACGTTATTGAAGCTTGCGAACATCACATTCTGCAGCACCGCGAATTCATTGGGATCAGTCAACATCGCAAGGAAGTTCGCTAAGCTCGAGAATACGCTGCCACACACTATGCCTATTAAAAGCAGTGTGAATACGTTATTTCGCTTGCTCTTAAAGTAGAAATGGAACAGAGCAAACGAGAACAAGATCATCACGGTTACAGACATCGAAAAGTTTGCGATTGAATCAATGACCCAGAAGCTTGTACTGCCAAACACAAACAGAAGCACCGTTTGAACCAGCATATACAAGCTGTCAAAGCCCAAGATGGATGGGGTTAGAATTCGATTATTAGTGATGGTTTGGAAAACCAATGACGACGCCGAGATCGCCACCGCCGCCAACACAATCGACAGCAATTTTGGTAGTCGCAGAGACAAGAAGAACTCATAGTTATCCCACGTAAGTCCCTGCCCCACAAATACTGCCGCCATACACAAAGACGCGATGGCCAGAATCGCAATTTTTACTGAATCACGCATTCGACTTGTCTCTCATGATTAGGTAGATAAAAATCAAGCCACCAAAGATGCTGATTACCATCGAGATTGGAATCTCATAAGGGAAGATGACGATTCGAGCTAACAAGTCACAAACCAATACCAAGATCACGCCCCAATAGGCTGTCCAAGGCAGAATCTTCTTCATGTTATCGCCCATCATCAGCGACACGATATTCGGCACGATAAGGCCAAGGAATGGGATAACACCAACGATCATCACCACAGAAGAGGCACAGATAGCGACCAATGCAACACCAATGAAGACGATCTTCTGATAATTCAAGCCGATGTTTTTCGCAAAGCTCTCGCCAATACTCGCCGCACTGAACTGACTCGCGAAGTAGTAAGCCAACACACAAGCAGGCACTGCGAGGTAAAGAATTTCATAGCTGCCTTGCAACACACTCGCAAAGTTCGCCATTGTCCATGCCGACATGGTTTGTACTAAGTCGTACTTGTAAGCAATAAAGGTTGTTAGAGACGAAACAACGTTGCCATACATGATGCCAATCAAAGGCACCAACACCGCATTCTTAAACTTAAGGTGTTGTAGAAAGCGGACCAATAGCATGGTTCCGAAAACCGCAAACGCGAAAATGAAACCTAAGTAGCTCCATTGCGCTGCATTGCCCAGAACCAGAATACCGACTATGTAGCCAAGCATGGCGCAGTCAATGGTACCCATAGTCGAAGGCGCGGCAAACTTGTTCTGCACGATCTGTTGCATGATCAAGCCAGCGACACTCAAGCCCGCACCGGCAAGTACAATCGCGAACAGTCGAGGGATTCGACTAACAACATAAATAGAGTTGGCGTGTTGGTTGCCATTGAAGAAGTCGCTAAAACTGATTTCAGCGACTCCAATCATCAATGACATAATGCATAACACAACAAGAAATACAGCAGCGGCAATGGGTTTCAACATAGAAATAATACTAAAGGTAGGGCACTTTGAGTCCGTATGAAAAGTGAAAAAGGGCTTATAAGAACGCTCTTATAAGCCCAAAAATCTGATGATTGATGACTATTGAATCGTTCGTTCAATATCACCCAACATTCTGTGAATCGCTGTCACGCCACCACCAGCCAAATACCAAGCACTTGAATCAAGGTAAACGATGTTGCCTTTCTGCGCTGCAGGTGTCGCCGCAACTAATGGGTTATCAAACAGCTGTTGTGCGCGCCCTTCTGATTTACCGATCGCTTTTTCGCGGTCAAGAACGTAAAGCACTTCAGGTTTTGCGTCAGCAATGTATTCGAACGAGATTAGGTTGCCGTGAGTCCCTTTAATTGGAGCCACTGTCGCACTCTTTGACTCCTCGAAACCAAAATCATCAAAAATGATCGAGAAGCGACTGCCCTTATTGAACATCGCAATGTTGTTGCCGTTGTTCATCAGCATCATTGCAGACGTTTCGTCAGACGCAACTTTGTCGTTTACCGCCGTGATAGACTCTTGAGTCTCTTTGATGATCGCTTCTACTTCAGCTTGCTTACCAAAGATGTCACCTAGCGCGCGCCAGTTTTGCTGAGCATCAGCCCAGTATTTATCACCTTCAATAGAGAACATGACCGTTGGAGCGATTTGTGCCAGCTTGTCGTAAACCTTAAGCATACGGTTTTCCGCGATAATGATGTCAGGCTTCAACATGTAGATAGCTTCAAAATCCGGTTCACTCAATGATCCTGTATTTGCTGTCGTTTCTTTGTACGAAGCTAGGTAATCGGGCAGCAAGCTATGAGGCGCACCAACTGGCTGTACACCAATTTGATCAAGCACATCCAAGCTACCAAAGCCAAGTACTACAACGCGCTGTGGTACTTCAGTAAACTGCGCCGTGCCCTTTACGTGTTCAATGGTCAGGGTTTTCGCTTGAGCGGTCATCAGTAATGATGATGCAAGAACGATGGCAAGCCCGCTTAACAACTGGCGAACTGAATTGATTGTTTTCTTCATGTTTATTCCTTTGCCATTGATACTAACCACCACTCATGACAATGAAAGTCACACTACTCATAGGCGAGCATGGGGCGAACACAACGGCTAAATAACGATAATTTAAAGTCTGTCATTGCTTTGATAACAAACCCGTAACGCAAGTGAGAACTATTATCAATTATATTTGCGTTAAACTGGCGACACAACAACTTTATTATTCAGAAATGTAAAAGTGAGTATTCATATTTTGCGTAGTCAGGAGAGATACTAGGGATCAGAAATAGCAAAAAGACGCGAAGAGGAAAATTATCATTAATCTGAAGAATAAACTGATGGGGAAAAATGCCTGAAAACCCTGTAATTACAACGCTAAATCACAGAATTACGACGCCAAACCCCAGAATTACAACGCTCAACCTCAGAGTCACGAACTGTAATTTACAATGTAAAGACCATATATAACAGAGAGTTAATCATCAATAAATTAGCTAAACAATTAAAACCACTAATGACAAAGAATACGAAGCGGTGCAAAGCCAAACATCTGTCAGGTATCATGGTGAATCACCTGCCCATCGCTCATTTAACTCTCAACAAGCGACGGCAAATCATTCAAAAATATTTTTTAATTTAATTTAAAATAGGGTTGTAATTTCAAAAACTAGGCGTATAGTTCGCCACTTGGCTCTAATCTATAGAGCTGTTAATGCTAAAGTAAGTCCAAGTTCCTCAAAGACAGTTCTCGATTACCTCGTTACACCATCTCTGCGTCAGCTTTCACCTAGATAGTCATTCAATAGCTTTTAAATTCGATCCTCACTACCGATCTATCGTCATTCGCTCTCTTGTTAGCGAAGTCAAAATAGATCGACCACTTAAATATAAATGTAATAAACACAAGGCACAGTTATGTCACGCAGAACAACACGACAAACCCATTGGTACCAACTATCACGCGACAAATCAGTCAATAAACTAAAAGGTAATAAATGCTCAAGATTAAAATAGACTTACACAAAGAAGAAATTTCATGGGTCACAGAGATTCGACAGCTTAATAGCGATATACTCCACCGCCACATATTGCCCAAGCTACAACATCACAGTTATCTCATCGATTTTGAATTTAATGAACGAGAAAGCATCGGAACTATTGTTTCAGGCAACGGAAACACCCTAGGACATTTCACACTCCTATAGCATTTCCCATAGGCTACAAAAAGAAACACCGTTTAGTCCCAAAGATGTAAAAGATGTCACCCTCAATTCGCTCTAGCAGAACAAAATAGAGTAGAAGTAAAACAGATCAGAAACCTAGCCCTTTTTGCATTTCACGCGCGGCTAACGCTAGCTAGGTTATCGTACTTCTATTGAAACCAACTTATATCAAACTCTGAATCACCAATGCGTCATTATCAGTGCATTCATGGACTAATAAGTTAACGGCATCGACCTTAACTTTTGATCAAGAGTATATAAGTGTTCTGCAGCTTGCATGTGTTGAGGGTAATCACTGAATTTCTCACGATTTTCCTCATTCATCTTACATGTCTCATCCACCAGCATTAATTTCCAATACAGCTTTGTTGTATGCAGCATCGCCAGTAAAGGTTTGAATACCTCTTTTTCATAAGCTTGAATCAACTCTTCAATCAATTCGTCACGCTCGTCTTCACTTGCGATTGAACCATTGGTTGCCGACAACACTTTTTGATACTTCAGGTTTTGTTGAAGCTTATCCATGACTGTTTGGTTTTCTTCCGCTAGCTCAACAAGTTTCGACTTAATGATATTGACCCAATTGGCTTGGCTCAGTACCGCGTCATCAACGCTGGTAAAGTCTTCTCGTATCTGTCGCTCTACGTCTTTTTGAGCTTTCTTTAAAACGGCGCGCACCTTTTGAAATGGCAGCTGATATTCCTTACTTAGATCGATAATCAGTTTATGAAAACCACCATTTGGAAGGTGTAAGTTTTCCTTAAACGTCGCCATTGCGGCTTCTTGCTGATCGGTAAGGTGAGTCATTCTGTTTCCTATTCTTTATCACTTATGGTGCTGAGCCCGCGATCATACCACTATATAACCTCGTTTTTTCGGTAACTTGATAGGTTACATCTAGGTACGTACTTAATTTCTCTCAACACGTTATCTTTTGGCTAGTTTTCACACTACTTGGCATTAAATGGTAAGTTTCTATCGATGAATATTCGTACATTAGTCGTACAGGGTATATCGCCAGACAGGAGTCATTACTTACATATGAAAGACAACAGCGAGAAATGAGAAACCATATGACCTATTCCGAATACAAAGAATCCGATCTGCATAAGTGCGTTAGCGTTGGTGCAGAAGCAACGGTATCAATCGCCAAGTTTACCGTTAAAGCCACTACCTTTTTATTTCGATTTTTCCGCTGGCTTGTCGTATCGGCCTATTCTTATGTGATGAAATAATTCTGTATTGGAGTCGTTGTTTTCATTACGACTTATCCAAATACCCAAAAGCGCGCCCTATTAGGTCGCGCTTTTTTTATGCTCCCATTTTTGTAGCCAGCTTTTCTATGTCCGGTTTTCTAGATCTAGCTTTTGATACTTAAAGTACATAACCAATTTTCTATCGTCAGTGGCGCTAAATGGTAAAACTCTGAATCGAATAAAAACCATACTACACCTGTTCCAACAAAACAGACTTCTAACTTATACAGGTACTAAAATGAAAAAGATTGCACTTAAAATTGTAGGACTAACGGTTTTGGCTTCTGCGCTAACTGGTTGTATCGGCAGCAACGCCGTAACAGGGAAAGTGATGAAATTTAACGTTGAAGTTGTCGATAACCGCTATGCTCGTGCAGGTGTAAACTTCTTATTAGCGCCTGTGTACGGTATTACAACCGCAGCCGACTATGTCGTATTCAACTCACTCGAATTCTGGACAGGTAAAAACCCAATCAGTGGTTCACCACACGTATTTGATACAAAAACAGATACACACTTCGAAGTGAACGACGACCTAGACCCAAGCTTGAAAGAAGCACCTGTTGGGCCAATTTCAAACAATCGCACGATTGAAACGGGTGAGATGATTAAGATTGACGAAAACACGGTTCAAATGGACATCGTCTATACCTCTGGTGAAACGGCAACTCTGACAGGTATCAAAGAGGGTCAAAACGTTAGCTATTACATGGATGGTCAGCTTGTGTCACAGACGACCATCGCTGAATTAGAGAAGATACAAGGCACTGAAGCGTAAGATTCATCGCCCACACAGAGTTCAAACTTAAACAGACTTTAAAGCTCACAAAATAGAAGAAGCCCAGCAACT
The DNA here is from genome assembly GCF_021728315.1 of Vibrio sp. L5-1. Classification (NCBI taxonomy): domain Bacteria; kingdom Pseudomonadati; phylum Pseudomonadota; class Gammaproteobacteria; order Vibrionales; family Vibrionaceae; genus Vibrio; species Vibrio sp. L5-1. Next base: position 567,304 of record NZ_JAKKCQ010000001.1, read on the forward strand.
GCTGGGCTTCTTCGTATGTGCTCTATTATTTGTAAATGCCCTATTGAGATTGAGACTGTGTAAGTCGAATGCTCACCAAACTCGCCACCATTATGGCCAAGTAAAAACTGCCGATAATGGATTCCATAAACACGAAGAACTGAGCAATAGGTAATGCCGGTGATATGTCACCATAACCAACCGTAGTCAACGTGATAAAGCTAAAGTACATCGCATTAAACAAATTGGTTAGCCAGATTTGCTCTTCTAACCCATTAAAGGCGTTGGGAAATATTTCTAAAATCAACAAGTAGATGGTCGACCAAGCGAACCCCAACAACAAGTAAATACAGATCGAGCCGATAATGTGATTGGGTGTTACCGTTTTTGCTTTCATCACCTGTTTTAACGCCGAGTAAATGTGTGAAAACAAGAACACAGCCAACGCCGATAGCGTCACTATCGACAGGTTATAGCCTTCCAAAAACGAAAACACGCCAGACACCAACGCCGTAATCAACAACATCCCATACCAAGATCGATACAAAGCTCGCTCTTTATGGATACCAACAATTGAACTCGCCAGAGTAATGATGATGAGAAATAGTATTGTTTTCTGGCCTTGCGGATAAAACTGCTGCATCACCGCGCAACCAAAAAACAACACCAACAGTGCATAGAATAAGAAGTAGAAGTTGTCGTCTTTCGAGACTGCCTTCATCTATTTCTCCTCTGCCTCTACTGGTTTTTTCTCAGTGTCTTCTTGGTTTTTCTCTTCAAGCCCAAGCCACGCCATCATCAGCTCATAGCTTAAACTCAGTATCACAGCACCAACAAACAGACCGACGATTCCTGACATCGCCATTCCGCCCAACGCACCAAGCAAAATCACCAACATTGGAATGTGAGAGCCACGGCTCAGTAGTACTGGCTTCAAGATAGCGTCACTGCCGCTCACCAAAATACACCACACTAAGAACAAGCTCGCCGCCAGTGTCGATTCAACACTGAACATGTAAATAATGGCAGGTAACAAAGCAAGAATCGGAGGCAACTGAATAATAGCGACCAGTAACACCGCTAGCGCCCACAATGCCGCGGCTGGAACACCCGCGATAACCAAACCAATTGCCGACATGATAGATTGAATCACAGCAACGCCTATCACACCCTGTACAACACTGCGCACAGTTGATTTAGATAACTGCACGAGCTCTACACCTTTGCCATCCGTTAAACGAACCACTAAGTGAGTCACTCCGGTTTGACATTTATCGGCATTACTCATGAACGCACCTGCAATGATGGTTGAGATAATAAATTGGACAAAACCACCACCCAATGAGCCTAAGATCGATGCCATTTTAGAAGCAAATACCTTAAGTTCGTCTGCATACGTGATAAACACGCCCTCTATATTCGAAGAAGCATGGACCAAGGCGGCATAGACTCTTTCGCCAACTAATGGGATATCTTGCAAGGACTCTTTGGGTTTCGGCAGAGACAAGGTTCCGTCCTGTAGCCCTGTCATTAGGTCCGAAGCACTGGTGTAAATACCGGAAGAGAGCGCGACTAAAGGAATGAGTAGTAACAGTACTCCGATAAAGCTCAGTAACGCGCTGGCTTTTCCTTTCGACATTCCCGTCTTATTTGAAATGGCGACAGCAACTGGATAGAGCGCAGTTGCAATGATCGCCCCCCAAATAACCAATAGAATGAATGGGCGCAAAATCGAGAAACACCAATACACGAGCATGGCAATCGCTGCGATTTTGATGGCAGCGTCTATCGCCTGTTTTGAAAAATCATCGGTTAACTTCATGAGACGTCCTTGTAAGACATAATTAAGGCTGATTTTGTAGGAACTTCCAATTCCGAGTTTCTAGGAATAAAGAAGCCAAAATCATATATATACCAATTAACACTAATTGGAATATGCGTATAAGAGTGTTGCTATCGATGTCGCCTGAGCTCATCAAAGTGCTACCGACAAGTACTAACAACGTACTAAATGCAGTGGCGAAAATCGGCGCTTTTTCGGGAACTGTGTAGATCTTCTTGGCGATCACAATAGCGACCAAGCCTATGAATAAAGAGTAGAAGATAATATTAGGAACAATCGAAAGGATTGAAAAAGCCGCTATCGCGAGCAATCCCCCGATACCGTTACTTATCACTAGAAAAGCACTCAACTTTATCGACTTCTCTGACGTAATCATCAACGATAACAGCGCAATGAACATCATTGTCAATAAAGCTTCAGATATTTGAAAAATAAAGAAAAAACATACCACTGGATAGGAGATAATCATCGCCCTAAAGGCCGCATACCAACGCTGTTTCTTTTCGAGTGGTGCAGCAGCAAAACCTGAGAACTCCGATTTAGGCTCAGGGAAAAATACATGCACTAACGCAAAGATCATCACTGAAACCACACCAGAAGTTGCTAAGCCAGATGCCAGCATTACCGAAACGCCAGGGTTATCAATCGCCATGAATGGCAACATCAAGACAGCAATCAACAATATGGTGGCGAACAGGTTCCATTTAGGGTCGACAAACAAGTAGTAACCCCAAAGCATCATTAGCCCCACTAAAATCAGCAATGGGATTGGGTAATGGGTAATTCCTCGCGATAGCAATAAACCTAACCCCATAGTCACCACAACTGCCAAGAGCAATTCGTAGACCGTTTCCTTATGGAGATTTGGTTTATCAATTAGGAACTTAGCAGTGAACACTGGCGCCACAAACGCAAGTGGCCAGTTTATCCATGCCGCTAAGAAAACAGCCAACGTGACCCCAACCGTATACCTCAGGATCCGTTGCTGTGTTTGCTGGTCAAGAATCGGCTTATCGGACATAAGACAATACGCTAATCAGACGAATCCAAACTTTGCCTATCGCGTTGAACACAAAGTTGTCGCCGCTATAAACAATCACATCCGCTTGGCCACCCACTCGAAGCATGCCTTGCATCTCATCTCGTTCAAATTCAATAGTGATAGGAAGCATCTGTGTTTGACGCAACCAACCCGTTTGTTGGCTAGCTTGCGCAAGCTTACCTGCTTGATCATTTTGCCCCCAATCAACACCCCAATCGATACTACTTACGCGCCCTTTTACCACTTTGCCCGGTGCGAAATCTAACGCCACTTCAACTTCATCACCGACCGTTACATTACCTAGGCTGTTCTCTCGATAATAAGCTTCAATCCAAATATCTTCGGTTGAAACAAAGGTCATGATTGCTTGCCCTGCCGATGCATAAAACCCTTCAGACAGGCTAAAGTTAGAAACCCCACCTTGTGTCGGCGCCGTAATCACGGTGCGCTCTAGGTTCAATTGAGCTTGTTCAAGTGCCAGCAACGCAGCTTTCACTTGACTGTTTTCTTGTCCCTCTTTACCCATTTGTTGCTTCGCACCTTCAAGATCAGCCTCTGCATTCACAACAGCCGCCCGAGAGGTCGCTAATGCTGCTCGCGCTTTATCTGCATCTGATTTAGAAACCACACCTTTATCGGCCATCTCTAAAACCCGCTTGGCTTGCAGCTTGGTGTTTTGTCTTTCAACAATCGCTGAAGTAAGTTTCGCTTGAGCTGAAGCAATGCTCGCGGTTTGAGCACCGACATTTTGGCCTGCAATCTCTAAATTTTGCTCGGCTTGTTGTACTGCAATTTTGTAATCAGACTCATCTAAAATGGCTAACTTGTCGCCTTGATTAACCAGTTGGTTAGGTTGAACCAGTATGTCGAGTACTTTACCCGACACCTCTGGCTTGATTGGAACGATATAACCTTTTACACGAGCATTATCAGTAATAGGGATGATGCGGTCTGAAATGACACTGAAGATCAACATGAATGCAACAAACAACAATAGGTAGTTTGTGACCTTTCTTACTTTGTCTTTTCCATTTTCTTGCTGGCCAACTTCTTCATTGGCTTCTTGCTTATTCCCTTTGGCTTCTGACATGGGACTCCCTTCTAGATAACTAAGATCAACAAAATTAATACTTTAAAAATAAACCCAGCGATGGAAAACTCAAGTAAATAGGGTTAGATTTAGTAAACAAAACGTTGCAAATGATATGCACGTCTAATAATGCAACAATATATACAGGATTGTATTCCAATGACCTCTAGTCACTACCAAGTCCCGGTAATTCAAACGAACTACGCTAAAATTCTGGTTCAGGTTTTTTCTGACTATGGTCTTGATTTACATCTGTTGCTTAAAGATTCCGGTTTACCACCCGACCTTATCGAATCAGAAAGTGATTTTGTGCCATCGGAATCCATTAAGCGTTTGATTTATCTAACATCAGCACAACTCGGCGTATCTCGGTTCACCGATATTCTTGGACTCGCATTTCGACGTCGAATCATCCCAAATGTCTTGCATCAATTTACCGAATTCGAAACCATTGGTGATGCTCTAAAACAGATCAATTCAATCTTTGCCTATGACTCCCCAGGCAGCAAAGTCGAGTTTATTCAAGAACACGGTCAGAGCTGGTTTTGCCGTACTGCCCCGGAAGACAACTCCCCTATGTTTCAATGGGGCGAAGCTTTTGCGATTACATATATCATTGAATTAATAACCACTTTATCCCAATCGCCATGGTTACCTAATAAGGTGCGTCTGCAAGGACATGACATCGATGTCGTTAAAACACTGGTGCCAAGTAGCTGCCAATTGTTTGTTGATCAGTCGTCGACGGCTGTGCTTATTCCTGAAGAAATCTTACAACTCCCAATTCGCCTAACCTCTAAAGAACTCAGTGCTAAACCGACACTGATTGAGTGGCACACCAGCTTTACCGATAGCGTTTATGAGCTTCTAAAGCCGTACATGAAAGAACAAGACCTCTCTCTTGAAGAAGCCGCTGAGCTACTCAACTTTTCGGTGCGAACGTTCCAACGCAAACTCAAGAACGAAAACACCACTTATCGAAAGATCAAAGAAAACCTGATGTTTTCGGTAGCTTGCGAACTGATGGAAGAAGGCCACACGCTGACCTACATTTCTAGCCAGCTCGGTTACACCAACATCTCGCATTTTTCTCGTGCGTTTAAGCGCGTTTCAGGGTTAACACCCAAGATCTATCAACGCTCGATTTCGGCTTAGATACCGCTCTCACCGATTAGTTAATTGCAACACACGCCTAACCAAGGACAATGGGCGCTGCACTGCCCGAGCCTGAGCTAGAACTAGAGCTACACACTCTATTTCGCCCATTACCTTTAGCGCGATAAAGCGCCTTATCCGCACTGCGATAGGTCGCTTCGGCTTGTGCCTGTATTTCAGACACACCACTGCTCACAGTCAGGTTCAGTGTTGTTCCTTTGGCAATCACTTCTTTCAATCGATACATCGCCTCAAACGCTTCTGCTAAATTAGTTTCGGGCATCAAGATAGCGAACTCCTCGCCGCCTACTCGCGCGACGATGTCGGTGTCTCGACTGTTATTTCTCAACAGTTCAGCGACCTCTTTCAGCGCTGAATCACCTTGGTCATGACCATGATTATCATTGATGGCCTTGAAATGATCTAAATCGATCAACGCCAAACAAGAGTGTGTATAACCATAACGCTCCGCTAAGTTTGAATAATGGTTAAGTTCTTTATCAAAACGGCGGCGGTTCCAGCACCCTGTGAGAGAATCTGTGTCCACCAACATTCTTAATCGACGTTCTAATACTTTGCGTCGACTAATATCCGTAAAGGTCACCACATATTTATTATTGTGCGACAGTATTTCAGCTAACTTTTCGACAACCACATTCACAGTAAAATGTTCGCCAAGTCGACTGACTCCACTCAACTCCCCCTTCCATCTCTGGTTTTCCTTGAGTGAGCGAGTAATGGTCGATATTAAACTGCTGTTATTCATAAAACAGAGATCAGAAATCGGGCGAGACTCGACTTGATTAAAGGCATAGCCTGAAACTCTAGAGAACTGTTGATTAACTTGTATTACCCTCAATTGACTATCGAGGATGATAAAACCAGCGACGCCATCAATGATCGCTTCAGACAAGCTATTCTTGCTTTGAGCCATTTCATGTCGATATAGGCGTGCAGTAATGAGGGTGCTGAGCAAAAACAACGCGCACACAGAAAAAGCCATGACTGCCGAAGAAGCCATACTCAATAACCACAAGCTAACTGCCATATTAAGGGCAAGTGTAGACACCACGTATAGCGGCATTTTTCGGTCAAAACTTAACTTATTCATAGTCTGCTCTAGTGATGGGCGAATGACTATGATGGCTAAGTTTTCACTAAGATATTTACCATTTTACGACACATACAAATTCAAATTATATGAGTACCATTAAGATCAATAACTTATGCTAATTATTGAGTAAGAATAGCAAGCTACCACCACTGAGTGAGCTGCCATAATTGAAGTTAATTCCAATCCCGAAGTTGTCAAAAAAGTAAGAGTCGTAAGGCACATCAAATACTAATCCTGCCCCGAACTCATAGTAATAGTGCGTATCTAAAGGAGCAGTCAAATCACCCGCGACATCGATTCTTGTTAAGTTATAGTGGATTTGAGGGTTATTAAGCGACCAAGCATCGAGCGCTACATTTTGCCTAAACTCTAGTTCATTAATGAATCGCATCCCTTCTGGGTTACCGATATCGCCATCGTTCGCTTCGCCCCAGCCTGTTCCATAAAAGTAACGAACTCTGGAAGACACATTCCAACTGCCCCACTCCTTTGGTTGCAAGTATTGAAGTTTGACTGAAGGTTCAGCAACAAGCGCCCATGCTGATGTATTCAATGCGTAGCCATCTAGCTGAGATTGAAATGCTTGAGAGTAGCTGTTGTTGTATTCGTATTTATTGCGGTAATAGAGCAAGTGAGTGCCTAACCCATAGGCGATAGACCAATGCTGGTTTAAATGGTTTTGCCCTCCGAAAAAGCCATACAGGCCCAATACCGAGTCTTCATTTGGGTTAACACGACGGTCAGGAGTCACATCTGATGAGATCTCAATATCCTGTTCAGAAAGCGCATAAGACCCTCGCACAGACCAAATAAGGTCGAAGTCAGGGTCATCCGTTTTAATCACGGAAGAGTAAGGGATGGAGCCCACACTCACTTGGCTTCGAGTATCGATGGTTTTATCGGATCCAAAACCACTGTCGTTTAAATTGATAAACGAATTAGGATCAAAATCCACAAAGCCAATTGAAATGGCATCGCTGTCAGTCAGCGCAATTGACACAGAAAATATCTTCTCTAAGCGGTTCTGAATCAATTCATTGGATGCATAGGCCGAGGAAGAACTGAGGCCCATTAAGAGCAGAATAATAGAACGGGGATAGTGCGATAGGGGTGAAAGCATTAAGTTGACTCCATTCAAACTTATGCTTCAAGTGTAATTGGTAACTTAACTAATTCAATCAGAGAGTTAACGGTGTGGTTGATACTGCTCTCAGTTCCAGCTGCAAGAGCGTTGCTAAATCGATGGCTCCCCAAAGTTCTTCTACGTCTTGGATTCTAAAATGAATAATCATATGCGCCTCTCTCTAAATTGAAGTCTTATCATGAATCATTCTTAAAACGCTTACTTACCATAATGCGCCAAACTGACTTTAAGACCTATTTCGCATATAAAACAATAAGCGCTTGAAAATTATAGGATTATCTCCTAAGTTTTTTATAACCCTTTACTCAGGAAGAAGTAGATGAGCAATATAGAAAAAGTATATGGATTTAATACGCCCCAACGACTCTTTGTCGGATACACGCTTGCGGTACTCGTCGATTTAACGGTTCTTAATTTTTTTGATGAATACTGGGACTTCGTCAATATCGAGTCTTTCACCATCTCATTTGCAGCTGCGATTCTGCTACAACTCCTGCTCAAACTGTCTATTGGCTTAGAACATAAGCTCGCAGATTACTTCAAATCTAAACCGGGTACAGCGCCTAAGATTTATCGCGGTTTATCCAGTTACGTGATTTTGGTGGGCTCTAAGTTTGTGATGTTGGAAGCCATCAATATCTTGTTTGGCGACAAGGTAGACTTCACAGGCCCATGGAATGGTGTGGTGGCATTCTTCGCTGTGGTATTCACGATTTTGGTCGCAGAGATTATTGTTTCAAAAATCTACTTCGCACTCGATGACACGCCCAAAGCCGAAAAAGCATAGCCGCTTTTGATACAGACCTAAGACAAAAAAAGTGAGCCAAACAGGCTCACTTTTTACATCTATTCTTTACGTTTCAGCGATTAACAAACAGAGAAGTTAGATAAAGACTCTCGCTCTAATACCAAACACCCAAGCGCTACTTTCATTGGAGAAAGCTGGATCTTTAATGTATTGAATATCAGGTGTCACTTGGATGAAATCGTTGAGTTGCATGTTGTAGTAAATTTCAGCCGTCCACTGCTCTGTACTGCCACTTATCACCTTCGCATCAGCTGCAAAAGAATCGCCATTCACCTCCGCCCAGTTTAACGCTACACCAAGGTTGTTCGTCGGTTTTCCTAACCCGAAATATCCCATACCAACCGAGATAGATTTATCGTAAAGGGCAACATCACCTTCTGAGAAACCACCTCGCACAAACGGCATAACTTGAGGCGTGATAAACTGACTCCATGAGAAATTGACACCTGAGCCACCTTCAGTTGCAAGGCTATTACTGTGGCGAGTATCGTCACCAAAATCCCAGAACGTCACATGGAAGTTGTCTGTATAAATCAGGTCTTGTGAAGCCGTCCAACCTAATTCAAGTGTTGTAAAGTAAGACGCATCACTACCAAAAGCGCTATCAAAGCCATCAAAAATATCATCTGACTGACCATTTGCATCAGCGATACCACCGACCACATAAAAGTTTTCGCCTAGCATATGACCGGCAGAAAGGGCCAATACACCGTCATCCGGTAAGCCCATCGCACCTGAGCCTGTCGAGAATGCCAAGTTAGTAAAGCCAGACCACGGGCTTGCTAAAGCGTAAACATCCGCATAGTTCGTTACATCCTGCCAACCGACGACAATGGTGCCTTTGCCATCATTGATTTTTTGCTTCCAGTTTAAGTCCGTAACACGAAACCCTTGGTCGCTGTATGCCGGACCAATTGCACCGACATAGCCAAGCGGGCCGAATGAATAGTCTTTTGGCGGAGTATCACCATAGGCATGCCTATGTTCCACCTTCCAAACTAAGCTACCTGAGTTCTGTGTGCCGTTTCCTAATAGATGCCATGAACCGTATAATCGTGCCACACCCGACGATGCATCAACGCTATCGCCGCCAACCCCATCCCCAGAGGTCAGCCCCAAAGCAAAGTAATCTGCACCAAATGTAAAACCATCTTCAGCTAATGACTCCCTCCAAGATTTCTTTTGTGCTTTCTGCTCTGCAATTGTATTTTCAACAGAATCTGGGCCTTCAAAGTTAGCGCCGTAAACAACGCCGCTCATTGGGCTAGCCGCCATAACAATAGCCATACTTACTTTAGAGAATCTTGAGTTCATCATGTCACCAGTGCTTTTTAAGTTAGTTTTATTTTATTCATTACTCACATTGAAAATTGTCATTTGATGACACTGAGTTATTTAGATACTTCCAACAAGAGATTGGATTCAACTAAATGCACTAGCTAAGGTTGATACTGTTCTATACCTTCCGCTTTCATCGCATACACCGACTGCACATTGGCTGCGCCGTCAGAGTAATTCACATTTTCTTTCGATTGATGACCCGTTAACTGCCCTTCAACCCAGACTGGTGTCATTAAGCTGACCAATTCAATGCCCTCAGGAAAATCAATCAATACAAGCTGGTTCGCTGGAGGCGGTGGTGTATGAATACACGCTCCAGCAGAAGGCACTAAAAAGAACTTAGTCACCTTAGTTCCATCCATTTCAATCGGCGTGATGTAACCAGGAATACGATGTTTACTACCTACTACCTCTGTATTGGGTTTCGAGCCTAACGCTTCGCGTTGCTTCATGATCTGAGCACGAGCAACGAACAATGCTTCTACATCTATATCTTGCTTTTTTAATCTTTCAGTAACTTCGACGATTTCTTGTCTCGCTTTATCACTTGCCACAAAACCGTCTTCAGCCTGAGCCTCTTTAAAGCGAGCAATAGTCGCCATGTCAAACATCTGATTTCTATCTAACTTTTGAAATGGATCCTCCATTAACTCCATACTCGGAACTAACTCATCCCAGTACGTCACTTTTATTTCACTAGCCAATGATGAAAATGACAAACAACAGAACATAAAAAATGAGCCTATTGATTTTAAATCAACCATCAAAATCTACTCCAACCAAACACAACAAAAAGGAAGTAGGTAGAGGAAAAGCTCCTCTACCAAATGATTAAAAATCGAATCGTAAATTACATTTCGTTGCGGTATACAACGCCATCTTTCATTACCAATTTGATAGTATCGATAGTCTTGTATTCAGGATCAGCGTCAAACCATTCCGGAGTCGCGCCTATCACTGCCATATCTTCCAATGGGTTACCCTCAATCAATAAGATGTCTGCAACCGCTCCATTTTCAATAACGCCTAATTTCCCTTGTGTGGTGCCTCTAGGGCCTGACATCGCCAACATTTCACCAGCCGTTGAAGTCATTTGTTTCAACACTTCAAAGTTGCTGCCGAAAGCTTGTGTGCGCCAATAAATTTCGTAACGACGAGCTCGCTCGGCATCGGAATCTGCTCCGACATAGTCAGAGGCGAAAACGACCTTCACATTGTTCTCTAACAGTCGTTTACCGTAATCACCGTATTCTTCTTGAAGTTGGGCCACCATTGGCAATTTCTCAGCAGGCATCAGCGGATTTTTTGCTAGGTCTGGTGATAATCCCCACATTTGTGGAACAATATATCCGCCCTCTTTGGCAATTCTCTTCATCGTGTCATCATTGATAAAGAACCCATGTTCAAAGGTTTTAACGCCACAATCCAATAGGCGATTTACCGATCGATCGTTAAAAGTGTGTGCCGCGACATAGGTATTCCAATCTTTAGCAGCTTCAACAATCGCACATGTCTCATCGATCGAGTATTGAGTGGTATCTATTGGGTCAAATCGAGATGAACCACCGCCACCAGCCATGATCTTGATTTGAGTCGCGCCATTTCGTAGGTTCAATCGTGTTGCTTTCAATACTTCAGGAACGCCATCGGCAACTGCACCAATCCCCATACGTTCAAAGTTAGAAATGTCACCCACAGAATTTGGAGAAAAACCTGAGTCACTTCGGTCTCGGAAATCACCATGACCTGAGGTTTGAGAAATAAATGTACCAGAAGGGTAAATACGCGGGCCGACAACGTTACCCGCCTCAATTTCACGAGTTAGACCAAAGGCTGGACCGCCCATATCGCGGACAGTAGTAAAACCATCATCTAAGAAGCGTTTAGCAACTTGAGTCGCATGAATTGAAATGTCAGTCAGGTCTTTATTAGATTCGATATCACCAAAATTATAATTAATCATGATATGAGCATGGCCATCGATCAGACCCGGCATTAAGGTTTTACCCTGACCATCAATCACATCAGCTTCACCTGCTTCAATTGGCGTTGCGGAGATTTGCTTGATCAGATTATCTTCAACCAATACGTGATGATCTTCGTACAGTTTATCTTCTGTACCATTGAATATGTCGACGTTAGTAAACAACGTTGACGCCGCATTTGCAGAAAGAGCAAACGCGCACGAAAGAGCCACAACAGAGAGCTTTAAGCCAGTATTTTTCATTTTTACACCTTGTTATCCATAAATGAGTGGAATCCACTTCCCATAACGATTCCGTAACTACTAATGAGTGTTATGAGGTTTCAAAGGTGTTTTTATTAGCCGCGATAATCACAAAAATCTAATCAAAATTCCGAGAAAAATCGAGGCAAAAACAACTCATCAACATTCAATAACTTAGTAGTGATACTGCCAGTGTTCAAGGTTCACAAATGGCCATTTGGTGACAATAAATAAATCTGCGTTCAGGCTCCGGTTTCGGCTTAATGGCTGGAGTTATTACTTATTGGCTAGAGTTTCGTGGCGGAACTGTTATTGCCGGATCTCTTACTGATAGCTTTGTACTGTTGCTTACCGGAGTTAGCTGTGCTCTTTTCGGTACTGTCTTGGCGTCATGTTCATCTGTCGTTTAAAGGCTCGGGTAAAGTGGGAAGAATCGGAATAGCCCATTTTCGCGCCTACTTGCGTGATCGATAGATCTGGCTGCTTAAGCAATTCTAAAACCTGCTCAAGAACCATCTCTTCAATCAAGGTTTTGTAGACCACCCCTTCACTTTCCAACCGACGCTGGATCGTTCTGACATGAATATTTAGAATCTCAGAAGCTAAGCTAATTGGGAGTTTCCCCATCGTGAGATAAGGTTTAATAACAAGCTTAAAAGCGATCAGGAATGAGCTAGGTAAAGGCTTAGTGAGGTCTGATACTTGAGCAATTTTGGGTAAAACAATCGGTGCAAGCATGATGTCTTCAGGGATCTCAAAGGCAGTGACCGGTCTATGCGTATAAAACTGAGCGCAGCCCATTTGTGGTAGAGATTGAAAACATTCGAGATCACCATTCTGAATTCCGACCTCAGACGGCTTCCAACGACCTTGCGTTAATACTGAAAGTAGCTCGTTAATGAAAATAACAGAGAACAGTTCAGCGAACTTAAACCAAGGTGCGTTAGTAAATGGCTTCTCACGAACCAACCACCACTTGCCTCCGGATTGCTTGGTATAGACATTCGCACCATTGGATACGAGCTTAAGCTGCTCACCAAATTGGTCTAGCGCGCTTTTCAATGAATCCTGCTGGCTTAGCTTAGCCACAAACCTTGGCACATAGGTTTGCTTGCAAAAACTCCACATAAACAGCGAAAACTCTTCTCTCGACGCAGATTCCCCCATAATCTTGACCACGTTTTTAATAGTGGTCTCAGGGAGATAATCGTAATGGTCATTACTGGTGAGAATATCATTAGGGATTTGGGCACTGCGTAGTAAGGTGTAGATTTCACCATCAATATGTTTGAACAGTTCCGCGAACAATTCGACTTCTTTCTTATCAACAACCGTCATTGCCTGAGGGGTATTTGGCATCCTTTCCTCTTATCTATTCGTTCACGAACTCAAATTATCACCTTCTTTAAGATAGCAGAACAAACGCCGCGTTACCTAGAGTTACTAACCGAATATACCCGTCAAAATAACGAATAAACAAACGGTTAGTCGCTCAAATTACATTTACTGACTTGGTAGTTTACTGAACCGCTAAATCGCCTTTTCGTACCCAAAATGCTCGCACATGGTCGTAAATCAGATTAAACACAAACGCGTAAATGGTAATAAAAATGGTCACGCCGATGTCCATCAAAAATGCCTGCCATAACCCGACGTTGAGCAAGTACGCCATCACAGGAATCGTCGCCACCAGCAAGCCTGCCTCAAATAACACGACATGAAAAACACGTAACTTGAGCGAACGCTTTGATTTTTCACCCGTGAAATAACGGTCAAAAATGCGATTGAAACAGTAGTTCCAAATCATCGCGATAGTGGCAACAACTATCATGGTTCCTGATAAGGCATTCACATCGTGATCGGTAAATATCGCCAAGCCCATAATTGAAAGTGTTACGGCCAAAACTTCGAATAACACCGAGTGGAACACTCTTTCTGATGTACTCATACATTCCTCTAAATAATCTAGTATGTGTTGGATTAGCTCGAATTATGTCATCGAAAATAATAAGAGAAAGTTAACAGCCATCACGAACAGTGATAACTTAGGAGTTATCCCCCCCTTTGGTATTGAGCGAGATATAGAATGTACAGTTTTGAGCAATTAAAAGTCTTCGTCACCGTGTGTGAAAGTGGCTCTTTTTCTGCTGCAGCACGCAAGCTGAAACGCGCTCAATCCGGCGTCAGCCAATCGATCGCCAATCTCGAAATAGCCATCGACCAAGAGCTGTTTAACCGCGAGAAAAACATCCCCGTTTTGACCAACACAGGCAAAGCCTTATTGCCTGTTGCCAAGTCGATTCTCGACCAACAAAAGTACTTCGACCAAAAAGTAGAATCGCTGACGCAAGAAGATGAACACGAACTGATCATTGCCATTGATGAGAGCATCATAGATAAGAATTTCATTAAGATAATCAGCTCACTAGCCGATCAGTTTCCAATCACACACTTCGATATTATTACGACATCTACCTTCGATGTTGAAGACTTAGTCAGACGCGGAAAAGCACAGATAGGCATCATCTACGCGGATGGTGAGCTTAAGGTGGATATGGACTTTTTCCTACTTGGCCAAGCGCGCTTTCTTACTGTCAGCTCTGCCACGCACGAGCTGAGCCAAATGCCCGTCGTTCAAGACTCAGACCTAAAGCGCTACCGCCAATGTGTGCATCGTAGTTCGAAGCAGCACGAATTGTGGTTCACCTATGGCATCAGCTCCATGCTTTGGTATGCCAACAACCACAAAACGATCATCGATCTCGTTGAACAGAACGTAGGTTGGGCAAATGTGCCTGAAATGATGGTGATGAAAGGGATTCAGAAAGGAGACCTTGTGGCTTTGCCTGTCGCACACGAGCATGGTGGTTGGATAACACCTGTTGGTTGCTTGGTGTCTCGCAGTCACATCAATGGCCCAGTGTTAACAAGTTTACTTGAAAAACTAAAAGGCCACTCATTAGAGAACAATCAGTGGCAAGCCAACTAATCTCCCCCAATTTTTGAGTTCAGCCTATTTCAGCAACTGAATCCTAAATTAATGACGGTGGTGTTTTCTCCAGCACTACCTCATTTCCGCTTTTCGTGCCGATAATTTTCTTTGTCGTGTGGATAAAACACCCTAGTTGATATCCCAAAGTGACATAACTAGTATGCGATCCCAAAGGATTTGTCTTATCAAGCTGATATCGACATAACCAAATCGCTCTTTAACACCACTGACCCAACTTCAAATCTCCCACATAAGTGCCCCTGCCCTGCAACCACTTGTGACAGCTTCAAATAGATCACTTTTGAATATTGATTCGCACCCAGTTTATGAGCCCTCTTCGAGTGCTTTTTTATATCTAAATGAACCTTTTGGAAAATTTGTCGTGAACGTTTTAAGAAATATTTGCCCTGAGAAAATGGGTAAAGAGCGTAACAAACGAGAGTATGATTTACGCGTACTTAATTGTGTCAGTGAAAGCGAATATGAATCGCGTATGGCAGTTTGGAATAGCTTAACTTTGGTTGCTACTCCGTCTGTTTCAGAAACAAAAGGCTTCATCGATGAGGCTTTCAACAAACTTCAGCAAGACTTGAAAGAAGCGAGCCGTGAGTTATCAATTAACTACACGGACTTCATTGCCATGGCGCATGAAGAACTCAACTACATTAAGGTGTTTGTTGCTGATAAGACCGCACAATACGGCTGGTATGCCGCGATCGTTCTTATGATCATCGGTACTGTTGCTCTGTGTGCTCAGTAGATAAAACTGTGCATTCAATAGACGCTTTCAGGCTCAATAAAAACGTTATGCCTCACACACAGCATAGCGTGCTTAATAGTTTGCCTTAAAAGCTCAAGCGATAAACATAAGCACATCTCTATGCTTATGTTTTAGCTAAAAAACAAACAGTTAAAATCATTTATTTTCTAGTCTAAAAGACTTCACTCTCCCATTAGAGACAACAAATCCTGCGTCGCTTGTTTTGGATCTTCAGCGTGACATATCGCAGATACCAGTGCTAACCCATGAATACCGCTCTCAACTAACTGCGGGATGTTCGACTCGTTAATTCCACCAATACCGACAATCGGTAACTTCGTTGTCTCCAACGCCATTTTAATGCCGTCATAACCCCAATGTTTCTTAAGATTTGTCTTAGTCGGTGTGGCAAAAAGCGCACTGAGTCCAATGTAATCGATCGGCAGACTATCGGCTTCTTGAAGCTGTTGTTCAGTTTCAATCGATAACCCAAGAATCTTATCAGGACCAATCAACTGACGGGCTAACACAGCAGGCATATCTGATTGACCTAAATGCAAGCCGTCAGCATCCACAGCCACCGCAACGTCCACTCGGTCATTAATAATCAACGGCACATTAGAACCTGCCAAAATCGACTTAACAGCTTGTGCTCGTTCAATGAAAGCTCTCACATCCCCATGTTTCTCTCTCACTTGAACCATAGTGACACCACCAGCGACCGCTTGTTCAACCACGAACTTAAGTGTTTCTAAATCTTGTTGGTCATCCGTTACTAAGTAGAGCTTATAAGGGTTCATATCGTGCCTTTGGAGTCGGAGTCTAAATAGAGTTGCTACCATTTTACCGACAAATCGCATCATGTGCATGGAAGTTAATACTAAATTAGCTCAATTAAGCGCGTGCCATTGAATATACAACTCGTTGAGAGCATGCCGAAAATCCTGAAATTTTTAACTAAAGCGTTACTTATTACACAAACTATTCACTTAAGCCTGCCCAGAACGCTGTTTTATGGAATACTTCGCTATGAAGGAATCAGGTAAATATAGGGATAGTTATGCGCCACCTTTCTATAGCGTTTAAGATCAAGCTAGGTTATGCCATCTGCTTACTCTTTTTCGTCATTTCTGGCTTTGTGAGTTACAAAGGTATCCAAACCTTGTCGAACGGCTTTAGCCAGTACAGTGAGCTCAGCCAGAAAGCGACACTGTCAGGCAACATTCAAGTGCATTTTCTTCAGATGCGCTTAGCCTCTGAACGTTACTTAGAGTCATTGGATGAGCAATACGAAACGAATTATCAATCAAGCAAACTCGCGATTGATGAACTGCTGAACAACTTAATCCAAACCACCACCAAAACCGATAGCCTAGCTAGCCTGCAATTAGTGCAAGACAGCGTGGCGGCATTTGACACGGCTTATGGCTCAATGAAACAGAGCCAGCTGCTCATCGACCAATTGGTGAATATCGAGCTGGTCAAACGAGAAACCAACGCCCTCAAAGCCGCTCAGAGCTTGTTGTATGAGTCGTACAACAACAATGATCCAAACGCGAGCTTATACGCGGGTATGTTGATGGAGAACTTCCTCGCAGCCAAGATCACTGTACTGAGTTACTCAAACAACAACGACCTAAAAACCTATGAATCGGGTAAAGATATCTTTGAATACGCGTTGCCGGGTATTGAAGGCGACATTGAGTCTCTCAAATCATCCCCTTACCAAAGCGAGCTTATTGAAGACTTCTCTAACCAGCGCGAAGCGTATGCAAAAGGCTTTGAGCAAGTTCATCAACAGATGATTGAGAACACCCAAAGAACCGCAACCCTCGCCTCTATTGGTGACAGTTTAGCGATTGCGGTCGCGGATGCTCAAAGCATTCTCGAGCAACAGAAACAAGCATTGACGCCTGAACTGCAAGCCAGTGAAAAACGTTCAATTCAAATCATCTTCTTGCTAACGGGGGTGGCTTTAATCATTGGTATGACAAGCGCTGTTTTGGTTACTCGTTCAATTACTAAAGGGCTTGCACAGGTTAAGCAGATCACCAACGAACTTTCTCAAGGCAATCTGAATGTCGAAGTAAACATCGAGAGCAAAAACGAGATTGGCGAACTGCTGACCAACATGGAGATCACCATTGAATCTCTGCGCGATATTGTCGGCCAAGTGAACCGCTCTAGCGTGCGTATTGGTGAGATGTCGGAGTCGCTCAATCAAGTGACCAATAACAGCTCGACCAACGCGACACAGTTGAACAATGAGATGATCAATATCTCTTCTGCCGTTGATCAATTGGCTTCGAGCACATCAGAAATTGCTGCAAGTGCTAACCACGCGTCTCAAGTTGCAAACCAAGCAACCGAGAATGTGGCGATGGGACTTAAAGAAGTAGACAAGACACTGCATGAAATTGGCAGTGCCGATGAAAGCATGCAGGTGAGTAGCCAGAAAGTGACTGACCTACATAAAGAGTCGATGAACATTGGTGCCATTCTTGAAGTCATCAAAGGCGTTTCTGAGCAAACCAATCTGTTGGCATTGAATGCGGCTATTGAAGCTGCGCGCGCAGGTGAACAAGGTCGTGGGTTTGCAGTAGTAGCCGATGAAGTAAGAACCTTAGCTAAGCGCACCCAAGATTCTGCAAGCCAGATTGATGAACTCATCACCTCACTGCAGCGTGGTGCAAAAGACGCGCTAGAGTCGATCAAAGAGAGTCACAGCACGGTTTCAGATGCTTCAACTCAGGCACAACAAGCCTCTCAGAATTTGCATGTGATTAACCAACACATCCAAGATTTGAATCAGGCCAACAGCCAGATCGCAGTATCGGTTGATGAACAGGATTGCTTGACTAAGTCGCTGGGTGAAAATGCGCAAGGTGCAAACACCATCGCACAAAGTAACCAAGAGTCTGTAAGCAGTATTTCTGGCGCAGCGAGTGACTTAACCGAGGTTGCTCATCACCTAGAAAGCCAAGTGAATCGATTTAGAACCTAACGAAGCCAATTGCTCATATAACGAGATAACTAACACGACGACGAGTTAATACGGTTTTGAAGCAATAATAGAAAAGCCCTCAACACATATGTGCTGAGGGCTTTTTAATAAGCTACGAATACAGATCTAGATTGAATCTACTGAACCTTCAAACGTTGGATCAGAGTCTCTTCGTCCAATTGATACAGCTCATCAAGTAAGTTCATTTGCAAGCTACCTGGGCCGCGCGAGTTCTCAGCTGCGATTTCACCAACCACACCTAATACCGCCGCTGCCGCTAAACCACTTTCATCTCCAACAGCAGCAAATGCGCCCGTCAATGCCGTTAAGGTACAACCCATACCGGTCACATACGGCATCATTGGGTGCCCGTTGTTTAACGTCACCACGCTGTCTTTGGTGACAACGTAATCTGTCTCACCAGAAATCACCACATTCGCACCATATTCAGCGACTAAGCATTGCGCTGCGCCTAATGCGGCATCACTGCTATCCAGCGCATCAACGCCTTTGCTCTGTGCTTGCTCACCCGCTAGCGCAATGATCTCAGACGCGTTACCACGAATGATTAGCTTATTGGCTAAACGTGCAATTTCACGAGAAGTCTCGGTACGCAGCGTACTTGCGCCACAACCTACAGGGTCAAGAACCACAACCTTGTTGTTCGCATTCGCTTGTTCAACCGCGAAGCGCATTCTTGGCGTCCAAACACTATCAAGCGTGCCGATGTTAATCACCAAAGCGCCAGAGAATGACATCATCTCAGCCAGTTCTTGCTGTGAGTGCGCCATGATAGGCGAAGCACCAATCGCCAATAAAGCATTGGCCGTATTGTTCATCACGACGTAGTTGGTGATGTTCACCACCAGTGGCTTTTGTTCTCGTACTGCGCGCAACGATTGGATGATTTGTTCAGTTAGCATGGATAAATCCTTATTCGTAAAAGTCGCTTTAAGCCGCGGTTGAGTCATTAAGTGCATTCAGACCTTGCTGCCAAAAAGCCACTTCCATACGCGTTGCCGTTTTGAAGATATGAACGATGTTCTGACCGCGCTCGCTGTTGATATCAATTTCAGCCAGTAGCTGATTGAAATACTCAGCGCCCGTTGCCACGCCCGACTGGAACTCTTCTCCGCCATAAAGCTGTAGCCAGCTTGCGTATGGGTTGCCTTCCAAAACAGTATCACTGCTTTCTAACAACGCTTTACCAATCACGGCATAACCGATTGAACACGGAGCCAGTGCCGCATATAAGTCGACAAGATCACCCGTCATACCCGCATCTAGAACGTAGCGCGTGTAGGCAACAGTGCCGAAATCTTCAGGTTCGTTTTCTAAATCCGATTCGGTTAAACCCCACTGACCACAGTAAGTCACGTGGTGTGAAATTTCAGAATCTAACAGAGCATGAACACTAGGCAGTGCACGGCGCATATCAGCCAGTGTCTTTGCCTTGTAAATTGCCAATGCATAAGCGCGAGCATACTGCTTCAAAAACAGAAAATCTTGCTTCAGGTAATGCAAAAAACACGGCTGAGCGAGGGTGCCGTTTGCCAGCGTTTTAACAAAATCATGCTCGGTGTAGTCTTGCCAATCTTGTTGACAGGCTTGGATTAAGTCTTGGTATTTCATGAGATTCCTTAGTCAAAAGTCGGCACGTAGTCAGCGGCTTTTGGTAGTGATTTGATAATGCCTTTGTCGAACATGAACTGCGCGTAATCGTCGTAACGCTTCATATCTACAGCAGAAGGGCGAAGTGCAAAGCGAGTCAGTGTGTCGTTCCATGCACGTTGGTTAAGCTCGTTGTTCAACGTATCTGGTGAATACGCCACAAACTCACTCCATGACTCTTGTGGGTGGTTCACAATGTAAGTGGTTGCTTGTTCCAATGCTTTATTGAACGCTTTGATCGCTTCGTCGTCGTGCTGCTTTGCGTTCGCCACAAAGATCAACTCGTCGTAAGCGGGTACGCCGTGCTCTTCTGGGAAGAATGCTTTCGCTTTAAAGCCTTCAAGTGCTAATTGGTTAGTTTCGAAGTTACGTAAGCCACCCCAAATTGCATCTACCTTGCCCGATGCCAATGAAGACGACAGTGCCCAACCGACATTGATGGTTTGCACGTCTGTAAACGCAACATTTTCTTGCGCTAGCATAGTGCCAATAGTCGCTTCTTCGTTTCCTGCGATCGCAATACCGATCTTCTTGCCTTTCAGATCCGCTAGCGAATCGTTCTTGCCGTTATCCAATACCATTAGTGTATTTAGTGGCGTCGCGATAAGGGTTGATGCACGAACTAAAGGAAGACCCGCTGCCACATCCATGGTTAAACTTGGTTGGTAAGTTACCGCTAAATCGACCTTACCTGCCGCGACCAATTTTGCTGGTGTGCTTGGGTCTGCTGGCTCTTGAATTTCAACCTCTAGGCCTTGGTCAGCAAAGTAGCCACGCTCTTGAGCGATCACAATCGGGCCATGGTTCGGGTTCACAAACCAATCCAACATCAGCGTCAGTTTCTTTTGTTCAGAGTCCGCTAGAGCATGACCTGAAACTAGCGAAGCAAGCAGTGCCACTGCACCTATCAATTTGGTATTTTTCATAGTTAACCTTTCCTTTTGAATATTATTATTGTGTTTATAGAGCTAATTTTTAATGAGGTTTGTTTAGATAAATAGCGTTGAGCGAAGCCTTATTAAACAAGGTGTTATTGAGCAAGCCATCACTGGTTCTCCCAAGGGATGGCTTTTTTGAGTAACTTGTCTGTGATGAAATAGAGCGAGATAGACAGCACCGCCAAGATAAACAAGGCCGCAAACATCTCATCAATGATCATGCGCGCATTGGCTTGTAGCATTAAGTAACCTAAACCTTCACTGGAGCCTACCCACTCACCGACGACTGCGCCTATTGGGGCTATCACCACCGCAACACGAATACCAGACGCCAGTGTTGGCAGCGCAGCAGGCAATTGGATATAACGAAGCAGCTGCCATTTCGATGCACCCATGGTCTTAGCAAGGTCAAGATAACCAGTCGGTGTATTTCGCAGGCCGTCGTAACAACAAGTGGTTACAGGGAAGAAGATAATGATCGCCGCCATCACCACTTTTGACGCGATGCCATAGCCAAGCCACAGCATCAACACTGGCGCGATCGCAAACACAGGGATCGCTTGGCTAGCAATTAAGATAGGCAACAACCAGCGTTTCAGTGGTTCGAACATCAGCATCTGCAGAGCAAAAAACAGCCCCATGGATAAACCGAGCAATAGACCAAGTAAAATCTCCTGCGCAGTCACCCAAGTGTGTTTGAGTAACACATCGTAGCGTTCGATTAGCTTAATAAAGACTTCTGCAGGCGCTGGTAGAATGAAGCTCGGCATCTCGAAGATAACGACCACCAGTTGCCATAAACCGAGAATCACAGCACTGCTGATCAGCAAACGCATTACGGGATTCATCTGGCGAGAGCGCTTAGTCGTGATCTGTGTGTTAGTTGAACTTTCTTCCATTGAGTTTTCTATCTTGGAGCTATCAGTAGCTTCGCTTCGCGTTAGATCATTCATAATCACGCTCCAACTGGTCTAAGATGGCTTGTTGTAACTCAGCACACTCACCATCTAACACTCGTGGCGTCGCTGTATTCGGCACAGACAATGACTGAGCGCTTGCAGGCGTGCCTTGTAACACATACAAGTTATCCGCCAAACGCACCGCTTCTTGTGGATCATGAGTGATCAACACAACAGTTTTATCTCTTAACAGTTCACACGCTAAGCTCTGTAACTTGTGTCTTGTTACCGCATCCAGCGCAGAGAAAGGTTCGTCCATCAACACGACAGGCTTGTCTTGCATTAAGGTTCGAGCCAAAGCAACACGTTGACGCATACCACCAGACAATTGATCCGGCATCGCGTTCGCGTAGTCGGCCAAACCAACCGAAGTCAGCAACTCCAATGCTTGGTTGGTTTGAGCTTGTTTATGAGATGCTTGGCTTTGATGCTTGTCTGCGGAATTTTGAAAGCGATGACTCAGGCACACATTGTCGATAACCGACAACCATGGCAGCAACAAATCTTGCTGCGCCATGTAAGCGATGCGATCCCTTAAAGGCAGTTCATCAGACGTTGCCAATGTGCCCTGCCATTCAACCTTGTCGTCCAGCAAGCCTGCCAGATAACGCAATACCGTGGTTTTTCCGCAGCCACTTCGGCCCAGCAACACCGTCCATTTACCTGCGTTTAAGCTCAGGGACAATCCCGATAAGGTTGCGTGCTCGCTATCGCGGTAACGTAAGGTCGCGTTGCTGAGTTGAACGCCGATCGTATTAACGGACATTACCGTGTCCAGCGAAGAAGTGATTTACAGGGCCATGACCTTGACCGACTTGCAACTCATCAGCATGAGCAATCGCGCGAGAAATGTATTGTTTACCTAAGTCGACAGCTTCTGGAAGCGTATTGCCTTGAGCCAAGAAAGAAGCGATAGCAGAAGAGAGCGTACAACCCGTGCCATGGGTGTTTTTGGTAGGAAAACGCTTCGCGCTAATCAAGGCAGACGTCGTCGGGAGAATCAGCAGATCGTTACTGTTCTCATCCTTCTCTAAGTGGCCGCCTTTGAGAAGAACGGCTTTCGCGCCCAGTGCGCGTAAGTCTTCAATCATGCCCTGCATTTCTGCTTCGCTTTCAGGTACCGGCTTGCCTGTTAATGCCGCGCCTTCAGGTAAATTAGGTGTGATGATGTCTGCCAGCGGAATCAGCTCTTGCTTCAGCGTCGTGATGGCTGAGTTTTCTAGAAGAAGATCGCCACTTGTCGCAACCATTACAGGGTCAATCACTAAGTGTTTAGGTTGGTATTGCTTAATTTTGTCAGCAACGACTTTGATGATTTGCGAATCAGCCAACATCCCGACTTTTACGGCCACGATATTCAGGTCAGTGAAAACCGCATCTAACTGGCTGGCAACATGGTCGAGTGGAATAGGGAAAATGGCTGACACGCCTTGAGTGTTCTGAGATGTGATAGCGGTAATTACCGAACAAGCAAAACTACCGGTAGCAGACATGGCTTTAATATCAGCTTGGATCCCTGCACCGCCGCCGCTGTCTGAGCCTGCGATCGTCAATACAATCGGAGTGTTCGTTCGAATCGAACCATCAGCAGAGTGCTGTGAAACTGAGGCTTTGGGCGTTAAATCTTTTGAAATAGAACTGTGTGTCATTGTCGCTCCTACTATCTTACAAGACGTAGGAGAACGAACACTGATCGAAGGAGAAGTCGCATTAGGCTCATGAAAGTTTTCATGGGTGCAGACGTAGATCGAGTGCTTATAGTTCCCTACGCCAGTGTTAACTGAATCAGGTTCAACGGGTCTCGATTAACGATCTCAGCAAACACCAAATAAGGTATATGCCCCCCGACTATTGATAGCGATAGTAACAGCACTCTCACAACTGAGATACTGATTTTATTCAATTATAAGAATTACACATGAAAAAATTTCAATTAGGTCCAACAAAACAAATACTTATAACGTTCCTTTAGATGGCTTCGACTGTATCAACAAGCACAACACAATCAGAAACATACCTAGCCAGCCTGTAAAAGGAATCAGCTCACCGACAACACAGACGGCAAGCACCGCTGCGACTACCGGTTCAAACAAAGTAAGTAGATTGGCACTACTCGCGGTCACGTGGCGTAAACCAAAACTGAACGCGATATAGCCCAAGCATTGTGGGATTAGCGTCAGATAACTGATGACTAATACGTTAATCTGCGAGGAAAACAGGTTCTCACCAGTAAACCAGAGCGTTGGCAGCAACAGCATCGCACCCAGGCCAAAAATACTGCCCATCGCCGCTTGCGACTTAATCCCTTTATCGATCAGTGCTTTTGTCGCCCAAGAATAAATGGCGTAACACAAACCAGCGAGCAAACCCAAAGCAATACCTAACAGCTTTAGATCATCACCGGATTCATTCGTCGATGAAGATTCTGAAAACACTAACAACCCAATACCCACGACACCAATCGCAAAGCTAGTGAGCCAACGTTTGTTGATGTTGTTATTTTTGCTAATCAGACACTCTAACAGTGCTGAAAAGAAAGGTGCGGTTGCAATCGAAACCACGGTACCAATCGCCACG
Source organism: Vibrio sp. L5-1 (assembly GCF_021728315.1). Taxonomy (NCBI): domain Bacteria; kingdom Pseudomonadati; phylum Pseudomonadota; class Gammaproteobacteria; order Vibrionales; family Vibrionaceae; genus Vibrio; species Vibrio sp. L5-1. Next base: position 591,948 of record NZ_JAKKCQ010000001.1, read on the forward strand.
CCTGATAATTTCATTGAAGAATAGAAAGCTAAAGGATAGACCGCCAAAGCCAAAGCGCTCACTGCCAACAGCTTCTTATTCTGCAAAAGTTTATCAAGGGCTAATAGGATTTTTCGATACGCTAGGCCCGCTTGCATTAGGCCGCCGACACCCATAGAGAAAGCACCAATCGCTAATGGGCTTAGATCAGGCGCAAAACTTGCGGCGGTGCCTGTCGTGCCCCATAAAATGGAAGCAAACAAGATGGCTAAAGTGCCCGTTTGGAATTCGTTAACGCGATTGATGGCAAGATTCATTTCTATTACCCAATTTTCAGTTCTGAAATAGATAATAATGAAGATTGATAAAAGTTAGTTTGCCGAAAGGACGCTATTGTTGTTTCTAAAGACTGTCTTTCATTGAGCCTAGAAACGCCCTTGGAGACATTCCAAAGTGCTGAGAGAAGCGGCGACTGAAAGCAGAAACATCACTATATCCCACATTTTCAGCGATCAATTGAACAGGTAAATCTGTGTGGGTTAACAAGGCTTGAGCTTTCTCCATACGATATCGAGTGATGTATTTAAGCGCACTGATACCCAGGCATTCTTTGAAGCGTTTTTTAAATTGAGTGGGACTCAAACAGGCCGTTTCTGCAAGTTGTGATATGGATAACGGTTGCGTGTAGTTATCCGCTATCAGCCTTTGTACGGCGCGGATTCTTGGGTCGATGCTCTTGCTCACTTGTTGTTGCTCTAACAGCAGTGAAAACACATCCAAAATTGATGACTCAATACCGCTATCGACCTGATATTCCAACTGCTTCTCTACAAACAACAAGAAGCTCATCAAAGGTGGCGTTATCGTGAAAACCGAAAGCTCATGCTCTAACAAATGCTGCGGCAACTCCGCCATATCCGCGACAATAAACCGCGCTGCTTCATCCGCCTTAAACGCATGTGCTGTGGTTACTGGAATCACCACACATTCGCCCACCGCCACTTTACCGACATACCCCACCATTTCGATATTAATACTGCCTTGGATCGGCAATACCAGTTGATGATGGTCATCATGAGCATGGGTATTAAATTGCTTGGTGTAAGATCGAATGCTTAAGCTAGATTTCATGAGCAACGCCGGAGTACATTTCGCTAGGTTAAAGTAAGAGATACAACGTTACATTATCACTTCCCTAGAGTCACACTCAATGATCATCAAATTCATGCTAACTAGGTGACATGATCAAAAACGGCCTCCAAATAAGAGGCCGTATTTATTCGAATGCTAAATCACGTCAAAGATTTAAAACGATACTTGGTTATCCTGACCAACCACTACCTGAACACTATTTTGAACATCATAGATTTCAAAACCATCAGCAACCGGATCAGCATTGTCTTCATCACTGTCGTACTGCGCAGTACAGGTATAACCCAATGAGTAAGTACCTGGATCAATGAAGCCCAGAGAGAACTCATAGTTAGTCTGTGCTTCATTCATTGCTACTGACGCTGAAGTGATCGGTTTCACTTCATCACTGCCGCCAATCGGAGCCATGTTAGCTTTAGCGATGTCACCTTCATACAAATAAACCGATTGGACGAAGGTATTGTCATTTGTAGGGTTACAAGCTCCAAAAGTTGTTGTCGCTACAGTACCTTCAATGTTTCCTGTCTCAACCGTATTAATAAGGCTTACAGACGTTCTTTGAATGGTGTAATCAGGGAATGTCGAACTGTTCTTTAGGCCACGTCGAAGATCGAACTCGACAACAAAATCGTTACTTTGTTGATTCACATTAAATGAGTTATTAAAGTAAAGTACGCCAGCATTATCTTCTTTACCCACGCCTTGCGGGCACGCGCCTTCACCTTTCACCGTTAACTCACGATTCGTATCATCATTTTCTACCACGTAAGATGGATCTGTTGGGTGATCGCCATCATTCGCAAACACACACAACTTATAGCTGCCTACCGGAATGACCTCATTTTCAATCAAAGGAAGCGCCTCGCTGCCTTGGTAATCCAATAAATTCACACTTAATGGAATAGGGTCCTCACCATCTGGCAATGGATCGCCATTTTCATCAACGTAGTCGCCGGTTTCGTCCGTTTTATACACATCATATATCAGTGGCGAACCTCCCCCTTGAGGAAGTAAAGCGACCTTGCTGAATGTCACGGTGACGTCTTTAACATCATCAATGGGCGCATCACTCACACTCAAAGTAATGGGTGTCGTACTGCTTGATGATCCTGAGTCTCCGCCACAACCAACAAGCCCTGCCAACACAAGGCTCGCTAAAGCCGTTTCCTTTAAATATTTCATAACTCATTTCCTATAAAATCACTGCTCAATAAAGGGCTTATTCGAGTGCCCTCTTATTCTTTTTCTTGTTGTGACCCATAAATAAACAGCGCTATTGTTTGATGTTTATATCCCTACTATTCAGGGCATTCCTCATCCAAAAAACACTGTTCATCAAGGTGCACATATCAAGTCGCACATAGGTTAATTAAGTCTAGTAAGTAAATTGTCAGTAGCAACACATATTTGGCAAAGGTGCTGTCAATTGTGTTGAAATAGTCGTTGAGTAGAAAATGGGAGACAGGGATTGAAAGCAACTTGATCAAAGTGAATAATCGCCACCAAGATCAAAAAAGGCCGTTAAGACAGCCTCTTGCTGAACTTAAACGACCTTTTCATTGAATTTTGATTAAGCTAAGACGATATCAGCTCATTCAAACTCACTTATTTTTGAAGTTGCTCTTTAGCGGCTTCAACCTTAGAAAAATCTAGGCCAAGCTCTTCAACTGCTTCTTTGATTAGCGCAGGGTTTTGCATTACCTGACCCATCAGCATTTGAAGCTTATCTTGTGGTAAACCAAGTTGGCTGATTGTCGCCATTGCTGCAAGAGGGTTCTCGGTCAACGTCTTGAATATCTCGCTGATCTGCTCGTCGCTAATATTGTTCTCTTTCAACATCGCTAAAATCGGGTTCATTTTTTTGCCTTTGAAACACTAAATTAAGTAGGAGCACAGCATACCATCTAGCTGTGCTCGATTGTACTAGCAAGTGAAGCTTTGGTTTAACACGAACTGTGCTTTTCCCAAACGCAAATAATGCTTGGGCTTAGCGAGACTCTAATGGGTAAGAGCGGTAGCTCCACATACCATACGTTCTCAGTGCGTCACGGTAGATGCCTAGAAGCTCACCACTGCTCGCCTTCTTAAGATCTTCTAGCGGCTTATCTGGGTAAGAGACCGTATCGAAGGTAATGCCCTGAGGGCCCGTTTGCCAGCTAGCAATTTCAAACAGAGTTTGACCACGACGAACATGGCTTGCCGAGCTAATAATGGTCGCATGTTTAATATCATGACGAGCAAGCGCATAGCTACTGAACAAGGCGTTGCCTACCGTGCTGGTCGCGTAGTTCTCTTCAATGATACGGTCTTTGCTTACCCCTTTTGAGATAAGCCAATCCGCCATTAACTTGCCTTCTGTCTTATGGTTCTTAGGCACGCCGCCGGTTAACACGATCATCGCGTCTGGGTTAGCTTTCGACATTGCTAATGTCGTTTCAAGACGTTCAATCAAGATTTCATGCATAGAACCATCAGGGTTAAGCGCGTAACCCAAAGTGACGATGGCACCGTGGTCGCTCAACAGTCCCTTATCTGCAGACTCTTTAAGAGGTGTTTCTAACACGCGGTCAACCGTAGCAAAAATACGTTTGATGTCTTCTGCTTTACCTTTATTCAGGCTTTCCAGCTTCTCCATATGCTTATTCGATTCACTGTCATTACCTTCAAATCGCTGCCAAACCGCTAGATACGCATGAAGGTCGACATCGTCTGGCGCAACCGTCAGTGCTTGTTCAAACAACTCAATAGCGCGTTCTGCGTTCTTGTTGTAGATCTGAGCGTTCGCTGCCGAGATCAACAAGTCGGTACGGTAAGGTTCTAGCTGGTAAGCTTCTAACAATCGGTTAGTCACAATTTCCATGTTGCTTGGCATTTTAGCCGTGAAGCCCGCGTGAGAAATTCTTGCCGGAGACTTAAACGCCTGCAACGCATCAAGAAGTAATTGGTCGACAACTTGTCGCTTAGTCACCAACTGCGCGTAATCCGCTGAAGCCTGTACTGCGCCATCGTTAGCAGCAAAAGAATAAGGTGTTGCGCCAAAAGCGAGCATGCCACCAAGAGCGAGGGCGATAATGTTCTTTTTCATGGAAAGATCCTGTGTCGTTAAGTGTTCACATCAGATTTGCTCCCCAATGTAAGCCCCCGAGATTAAAAAACTGTGAACCACACCAGAATCTCCGAGGTTAATATTCATTTGTTGCATAAGGTGTGGCAACAGATCACGATTTTGAACTTATCAATAAGCCTGCGCATCGAGATAATTTTGGTTTAAAGGGGAGTTCACCGATCATTTTGGAATATCTGACTGAGGATTACATACGCCCTATTCCACCGAAAACCATCCATCACAAATCCAAACTCCGCAGAAAACAACACGCCCAAACAGCAACTTTAAGCTCATTTTTTCAACAACTTAAAATCCAACACACCGAATTGTTCGATGTTGATCCTCCCCACAGATAACGAAGCTCTAAACATATGGCCGCTAAATGCGAATCGACGTATTTTCAAATAATTCAAAATCAATTATTGAACGATCGTTCAAGCGGTGCTTTAATGGATTATCAATACAAGGAGTTACCCCATGCTTAAGTTCTATTTTCACCAAACACCCAACCCAATGAAGATCGCTCTGTTTCTAGAAGAGACAGGCCTAGATTTTGAACTTGTTCCTGTCGATACCTTAAAAGGCGAGCAACACACGCCGGAATATCGCTTAATAAATCCAAACGGGAAAACACCTGCGATTGAAGACGAAGGACAACGCGTGTTCGATTCAAACGCTATCCTTTTGTACCTATCAGAGAAAACAGGCAAGCTTGGTGGACAGCCAGAAGACAGAGCTGAACTGCTCTCTTGGATGATGTTTATTGCGAGCGGCCTTGGCCCTTATTCAGGCCAATCGGTACACTTCCGTCATGCTGCGCCAGCAGGCCTAGACTACGCAGTGAACCGTTACCTACGTGAAGCACAACGTCATTACGAAGTGTTAGAAAAGCACATGGAAGGTCGTGAGTTTTTCGTCGGAAATGAGTACACCATTGTCGATGTCGCTGCATGGGGTTGGATTGATAAAGCACCTTTCGTGCTTGGTGAAGAAGGCCTAGAACCTTACCCGAACTTAAAGCGTTGGTTTAACGCCATCAACACTCGCCCTGCTGCAATTCGCGCTCGCGAAACTGGTAAAGACGTTGAGTTTAAAACCGAACGTGATGAAGAGGCAAAGCGAGCACTGTTTCCTTCAAATTATGCGAAGTAGAAAATTTGAAAGTTAACGCTCTACTGAGTGATAGCTAGAACTCAAACATAAAGAGCCGCTAAAAAGCGGCTCTTTCTCAATCCAAAAGGTCAGAGACCCGCGGTTAATGAGTGATTGGTTGTATTGCTTCCAGTTAATTGTTTTGTAACGAGGCTTATGCAAAGGGCTACGAGAGGGGCTGAACGTAGCTGATCAGATCGTAGGTTCTGGATTTAGTTCCATTGAATTACGCAACAAAGCCACTGAACAGACAACAGAAATAATCACGAAAGAATCCGCTAATGATGAAAGCTTGATGTTTAGCTTTGGTGAGCCAGAAATCATGGACCGTGATTTCACCAACTACGAATACAACGAGCTTTACTACAACGAAGATGGAAACTACTGGGAACCGCCACTCGATAGAGCGGGCTTAAATAAACTGACTCGGGCTAACGCTTATCACGGTTCTATCTTAATGGCTCGCCGTAACATGATTGCGGGCCGTTACACCCAAGGTGGAATGCAGAAGCTGCAAATGCAATCAGCCGTCCATGACTTCTTAGAATTTGGTGACACTGTCCTGCTTAAGCTTCGTAACTACTTTGGTAAAGTCATTGGGCTATGGCCTATTCCTACGATGTATTTACGTAAACGTAAGAACGGTGACTTCGCATTCTTAGAGCGAGACGACAAGCAAAAGAGTTACAAGAAAGAAGACGTTATATTCATCAAGCAATATGACCCAGTGCAACAAGTCTACGGTGGACCGGATTACCTTGGTCGTGTTCAATCTGCTTTGCTTAGTCAGGACTCCACCACGTTCCGTCGCCGTTACTATAAAAACGGTTTGCACATGGGCTTTATCTTCTATGCGACTGACCCGAACTTGAGTAAAGACGATGAGGAAGACCTAAAACAGAAGATGGCTTCAAGCCGTGGCGTGGGGAACTTCCGGTCAATGTTCATCAACATTCCAAACGGCAACGAAAAAGGGATTCAGTTGATACCCGTTGGCGACATTGCAACAAAAGATGAGTACGAGAAAATTAAAAACGTCACCGCACAAGAGGTGATCACCGGTCATCGCTTCCCTGTCGAACTGGCCGCAATCATTCCCAATGGTGGCACTCGTGGTGACCCGATTAAATTCGATTACGTTTACTGTAAAAACGAAGTGATACCCGCTTGCGAAATGTTCATGGATGCAGTGAACAGCGACCCAGAAGTACCCAAACATCTCCATTTAACCTTCAATTTAGACAATGTCGCGGCCTAAGTAATAGGATATTTTTTGCAATTACGTTTTTCACTGTAATTTATGCTCAACCTTTTCTCCATAATGGCTGAGAAACAACTCAAATGATCGTCACAAAACACAAACGATCATTAAGAAACCGACCTAAAACACCAAAACCATTGCACTTCAAGCACTTAATATAACCAACCAGACCAACACTGATCGTCATAATTTCAATTCCTTGCAATTTTTTGCACTCTTCGCAATTTTGTTAGGCGCTTTGTAAGCTATTTGGAGCGCTGCTAACTTGCAGCAAGCCCCGTTATTCCTAAAGGGCTAGCGGCTTGTTAGCCTTCCATAGCAGCGACAGAATTTCACTGAAATAGAATTGCGAAAAAATGAGATCGAAAACGCTTCAGGTGGGGAGGAGGAGTGCGTTTTCCGTCACGCATATACTCTGTTTCAGTTTACGCATCCCTAACCTTATGAAATAATTAATATTATTTATGGAGGCTATATGAAAAGACTACTGACGGGCTGCAAACACATGTTCGTAATAATTTGGGTATGGACTTTGGTGACAGTGAGCTTAGTTGGGGTATTAGCTTTCTTAACAAATTACTACAAGGGTTACGAAGAATTTTTTAATACTAAGAACACTATTTTCACTGTTAGCTTTATCCTCTTCTCTCTTAGCAGTGTCATTTTAATGAAAATTACAATACCTACGTATAAGACTAAGCAACTAAGCGATATAATAAGTAATCACTTAAATTCCGCAGCAAAAGACGACAACACACTCTTACCAACTCTTTCAAAGCTATTGATCGTAGCCGCGGCCGTTTTTTGTATCCTACTACTGATGAACTTGGTCTTTAGCTATATGGGGGTGCAAGAGCAAATGGGGGTATTCGGAGACTTCATGGGAGGGGTATTAAACCCAATACTAAGCTTCCTTGGGTTCTTCGCTCTTCTCCTAACTATCATCTTGCAATCAAAAGAATTGAAAGAAACTAGAAAAGAAATACAACGTTCTAGTAACGCACAAATCAATGCCGAAAAGGCATTAAGCCAACAAGCGTTTGAAAATACGTTTTTTAATATGTTGAACATACATGCACAAATTGTAGAGAACTTATCGTTTACCTACTTTGTTAATAAAAACACGAATGGTAAACTTTCAATTTTAAAGACTCTAAGTCGCTTTAGTAAAGAAGAAGTAACTCATGGGCGAGATGTTTTCAAGGGAGTTATCGAATATATAAAGTCATCATTCACTAGCGAGGATGATTTTTCAAATTCTATAAAAATAAATTCAATATATGATAATTTCAACTCAAACAAAAATGAAGTGTTGGGGCACTATTTTAGGAACATCTACCAAATACTTAAATATGTGCATGAATACGAAGGCATCGAACCAAAGCAAAAAAAAGTTTACACAAATATGCTAAGAGCTCAACTCTCCGCTAACGAAATTATACTACTTCTTGTCAACTGTATCTGTAATTCAATAGATGAAGGGCAATTTAAAGAATTATTAATTGAGTATCGTATGCTAGAACATATTCCTTTCAACGATAACAGCACCCAAGAAAGATTCACCTCAATATCGAAAGAAAAATCTCATATATACGGTTTTAAAGGAGCATTCTACCTACCAGGTCTCGACTTAGCAAAATATATGCGAAGAACTGACAATCATCTAGTGATAAGCGCGTTCGGCACTAACCCTACATATAGTTTGAATGAAAAATACTTATTAGACTCTTTAAAGAAACTAGAAGACAACTCAATAGAATCTCTTCGAAAAAGAAATAAATAAATAAATCCTATCGATTTATGGAGCCAAGACGATAACACCCGCATAAGTGTATCTTAAGCGGGTTTTATCAAAGTCTAATTTGAAAAGTCATAGCCTAGAGACAATGCGACCCACGGCTTCTTGTTGAATTCATAATTTTCGCTTTCACCTACTTGGTCAGCTCCAAACACTAAACCAAGCTGAAAGCTCCCTTTAATCTGCCCAAGAAGTCCAATACCATAAGTTACACCTAAAGAGCTAGAGTCATTTCCCTCTACATCAACTGTTGTAGCTCCAAAAAAACCGACTAGCTTCATACCGTATCCATAAGAACTTGGATCAAATCGATATCCTACGTAAGGTGCTATCGATGTCCCACCTCTAAACTCCTTAGCGCTAGTTAAGTATTTGTATGGAACAATTAGGCCACCATAAGTTAATCCAAATCGGTGCATTCCGACTCGATTATCCTTATCCACTAACAGTTTTTCATATGCTGGTATGTATGTTGGTGATTGAGTTGAAGATGGCGGTTGGTAACATTCAATTTTTTCGTTTTGAGTAAATAAAACTAAATCTTGGTCAGCATTAAGTCCAAGCGCTTTCATCGTGATCCCTGGAGGTATAGAACAATTTAACTCGCCTTCAAGTGGAGTGATTAGAGGAAAACTAATCCTATCTCCAATAAAGTTGGAATCATCGTTTATATTTGTATCCAAAACTTCGTTTCCTAAAAGATCAGTTTTAACTTTCAACTTTTCTTCGGGTTGTTGCTGTAAAGGCTGAGTATCCGCAACAACAGCAGATGATATTGCGAATAGTACTCCTCCTAAAAGACTCATATTCAATTCCATATTCGTTTCCTCCTACAAACTAAAGTAGGCAAACATATCAATTCAATATAAGACCAGTATCACACATTTGAGTTATTTATATTAAACAGCACTTTTCACACCCATTTAATAAAATAGCATTGCTGTATAAAACACCACCATAATTTAGTACTATGAGCCTATCATTCAGATAGGTTTATGGTGTCATATGAGAGTAGTTTGCCCCGAGTGTGGCGAGAAAGCCCGTATACAAAAATCAAACCGTATTTCAGCGGGTTATAGCGATTTATATTGTAGTTGCAGTGACCCAGAATGTGGCCATTCGTTCGTCATGAACCTAACGTTTAGCCACACTCTCAGCCCAAGCTCCAAGACCACCTCACAGATGGCCTTTGAATTGGTTAAGGCACTTACTCCTGAAAGGAGGGCAGAGTTGAAGAATCAACTTTCGGTCTTATAGTATCGTCTTTCTTTTAATGCTTTCCCAAGGTTATGAGCAACCTTGAAACCATAATATCTTTTAAAAACAACTCGTAAACCTAAGCTCACGAAAGCACACCCAATCACAATTGGCACTATGCTTTCTCCTTCCTCTCCGTTGTTTATTTCTCCATATATCCCTGTTCCATTGATAAATGCATCGAAAAGATAAATAGTCATTCCAAATATAATGCTAAAATACACAGATATTCCAATGCATACTGCCAAAAATGAATAATATTTAAAATTGGAGATCCTACATAGTTTCCCTTTTTCTACTTCAAATAACCTTGAGCAATGCCTAAGAGCTGAGTCGGCTAGTTCCCAAGTTACATTTTCTTTTATCCACTCAAGCTCTTTACCAACACGATAATCTATTTTTTCTCCATATATGATATGAAGGTCATTCTGATACTTCATCCTGTCTAGACTTTTAGCACTTTCATCAGTTTTGCTAAAACTGTGCTTATAATATGCAGCCTTAAAAAAGGTACCTACATAGCCAAAGAACATCACTATGCAATGAACTACAAACCCAGAGAAAATCACACCTAACAAAATACCAATCTCTGGGGTGAGCCATTTAATCTCACTACTAACTTTCTTGAATAATTCAAATAACACTATTATTGTTTCCAAAAATACGTTCCCTTATAACTTGAATTTTGGACTATCTGTTTCATCAGCCATTTGGATGATCATCTGAATGGCTTCTACTTTACTGTTATCTAGTTTGTCTTGATTGTCTTGATTGTCTGCGACCACTAGTCCCATCAAATATGCGCCTACCTGAGCCCTGCTTTTTTCATTAGTACTCAGTGCAACACCATCTATGATCAGCTCCAATGCTTGTTGGAAAAATTGGTTTTTATCAGACATATCAAGCCCCTTAGCAACGACACTGGAAATATACTGTACACACATACAGCATTGCAACTAAAAGTATGAATTATTCAAAATTACTTAGACCTAACCCCAATGTGCTAGTTCGCCTCCAACCGTCCATTGCGCAGCGAACAGTCATATGTCTGTCAATTTAGACTTTTTCACCTTGTTGCAAAGGCCCAATTAAGAACTCCGCTAACACTCCACCCGATCATACGTTGAAGTGCTTCAACAAATTAGAAGTTACATTTATTTTCAATTCTCCGAGATTCATCCCCCACTTTCGCTAATGCAATGATGGCTCAAACATAGAAGCTGAGTACTACTGTTGTGCTTGCATCCAATAACTTTGCTCACTCTCATCCGCCTCCAGAATAGGAGGGCTATCTTCAAATACCGCTTTCCAATAGGCTTGCCGTTCCTGGTGGTGAACAAAGCTACTTTCGTAATATTCATCAGCTTCTTGTTTGAGATCAGCTAAATCCAAATCCCTACACTCCATCGACCAACCACGAGCACCAGCTGCCCAATACAGAAACTCATCAACCTTGGTACGTGACTCGTCACCTTCAGATGTCACCGAAAACCGGTTACCACTAGAAGCATGTACCCCACGTTCGTGAATCTCTCGATTCACCTTCTCAGCCTGCTTTTCTAAGCGGATAATGCGACTCTGCATCTTGTCCGTCAGCTCTTTCGGTTTACCTTGTTTGATTGCTATCGACTTAGCCTTAATAGTTTGAGCTTTAGCAACAATCAGCTTTGATACCTTGCGCTTCAAAGGTTTTTTCCACTGGTCGAGTTTATGGCCAAGCTCCTTAATCACTGCGGTCATATTGTCGGCTTCAAAAGAGGCCAAGCATTCCCCAAAAAAAAGAGCCACTCTAAAGTGGCTCAATTCTTAAAATTTTAAACAAGTGCTTTAAACGTTACTCTTTACCGAATACGTTGTTCTCTTGCTCTTGTACACGGATGAAAGTCGTACGCTTAGTCAGCTCTTTAAGCTTTGCTGCGCCTACGTATGTACAAGTTGAACGTACACCACCAAGGATGTCAGAAATCGTGTAATGAACAGAACCACGGTATGGAAGTAAAACAGTTTTACCTTCCGCAGCACGGTACTTAGCAACACCACCTGAGTGCTTGTCCATAGCCGACTGAGATGACATCCCATAAAACTTCATGTATTGCTTGCCGTCTTGCTCTACTACTTCACCGCCTGACTCAGAGTGACCAGCTAGCATACCGCCTAGCATTACGAAGTCAGCACCGCCGCCGAACGCTTTAGATACGTCACCCGCACATGAACAACCACCGTCACCGATGATCATGCCGCCAAGGCCGTGTGCCGCGTCGCCACACTCAATAATTGCAGAAAGTTGAGGGTAACCTACGCCTGTTTTAACACGTGTAGTACAAACAGAACCAGGGCCGATACCAACCTTAACAATGTCTGCGCCAGCTAAGATTAGCTCTTCAACCATGTCACCTGTTACAACGTTACCCGCAGAGATAACTTTAGTCGGAAATTCAGCACGTACTTTCTGTACGAACTCAACAAGGTGCTCTGAGTAACCGTTAGCGATATCGATACAGATGAATACAAACTCTTCGCTAAGAGCCATGATCTTCTTAACTTTCTCGAACTCAGCTTCAGATGTACCTGTTGATACAAATACGTTGTTCAGTGTTTTCTTGTCTGCTGTTTTAGCAAACTCAGCCCACTGCTCTACTGTGTAGTGCTTGTGTACTGCAGTCATAACACCGTGCTCTGCTAGAGCGGCTGCCATTTCAAAGCTTGCTACCGAATCCATGTTCGCTGCAATTACTGGAGTACCAGACCATTGACGACCGCTATGCTTGAATGTAAAATCGCGGGTTAATTCAACTTGAGAACGGCTTTTAAGGGTAGAACGCTTCGGACGGAAGAGTACATCTTTGAAACCTAACTTAAGTTCTTGTTCGATACGCATGGTGTTTTCCTTGATTCATAAAATTATGTGTCTCTCGCGAAATGCGTAGTAAAACCGTTGGCAGACGAGTTTACTTTTCTTCGGACACAAAAAAACCGGAGCGTTGGCAGACGCTCCGGTTTTCAGCATTATAGGTCGTGATTTAGTAACAGCAAGTCTGATATTTCACTTTTTTTTGTGCTATCCTCTCAAAGATTCCATACCTGCTTCAAACCCCTCAGCTTTACTTTCCCACTAAATTCTTATTAATTAATAACTTAGCGAACTATTCACGCAAACGCTGTCGGTTTATTGCGCAATCGTTTTCCTCCCTATCTCACTCAATATCACCCTCATTAAGCAATAATGTGAAGAAAGTGCCTCGAAATCACATAAAAATCACACTTTTCTCCAACAAAAAAATGTCTTTTTTCTTAAATAAATTCGATTTTTTCCCAAATTTTCTTTGTTTTCGACCAAATCCGGCAATCTCATCACCTTGTCAGTTCGCCTCAATTTGGAAAAGCACTGTGCCATGGGGCCGATTTATAGGTCGAGATTCACTTGGGTTTGAGAATCCAGCCCTCGCACTCCATTAAATAATGCTTTGAAGCTCAAACTTTATAAATCTAATTTCTATTAACCCGTAGCATTACCGTTCCAAAAGCACATTTCGTGGCTGCCCTTTCGTTCATTTAACCAGGAACATTCAGCAAAGCGCTTAGTAAAAGAGGATTGGTTGACGTGAAAAACTAGGGGAAAGATTAGATTTGAAGAATAGAAAGCAAAAAATGGCTAAAGTGGTAAACCTTAGCCATTTTTATTCGCTGATCAGACTGATACTAATACGCACATAGAAAAGTGCTGTTTAGTGAATAGAGCAGTGCTAGTTCTTTTGAGAAACTAACGCTTCAGCGGTCGCATCTTGAATAGATAAGAACAATGAGCTGACTTGCCCTGTTGGTGAGCGCATTGGGTTCAGCGTCACGTTCTGGTACATGAAATCGGCTTGTTGAGTTACAGGGCGAACATTGCGGCACTTAAACAGATAAGGCCTTTGTTGCCATGTAATGAAGCTGCGGCAACCTAGGTCATAGACTGGCTTGGTTTTCAGTCTAAACCACTCTTCTGGGATCTCAGGAAATAACTCAAAGATCGACTTACCGATCGCATCATGCGATTGCTTACCGCTATGGTGCGTCATAAAGCCATTCCAAACTTGTACCTGAAAGTCACGATTAATGACCACCAGCCCCATATCGACGTTTTGAACCATGTCCACCATCCAGTGGAACTGTTCAAATTCAGCAGGAAGATTCAGCATATTAAAACTCCTCCATTAGGTAGGCCAATTTGTTGTCTAGAAGAGGCAGAGACTCATCGACAAACATAAACAGAAGGTCACAACGGATAGAAGTGCCATCAATGTTGTAGCTGACTTCAAAGGTCATGGTCTTTTTGAACGAGCCGCTGGTATTTTCAATCACCGAATCAATCGAGATGTGTTGCCCAAGCAGAACAGGCGAACTCTGGAAGAAGCGAACCTCAGATTGCTCCCCTAGCCCGTTAAGGAAAGAGCCAACTAGGATATTCGACACATCCATCAGCAGTTCTAATTCTTCAAGCTGTTCGCTTTCGGTTGGCACTTTCATTAGCTTCTTAAGATCGCTCACGCTGGAATCACTCAACAAAACTAATGCTTCGCCTGCAATGCCTTCTCCGCTAAAACCTTGGCAAACACCCGACACTTGGTCGTTGTCGGCTAGGTCACGAAGTGCCATGTGCAATTCACTCACTTCGAAGATGTTGACGTTCGGCAATGGTAAATGAACAAATACATTAAAGTGACGAGCCAGTGCATCAGCTGCACGGCCTATCGCTACGTTCGCCACTTCCATATAGATATCACGTCTGCGAAGTATTGGCAGTTCTAAAGCGGTTGGAGTAATGATCTGAGGCTGTTTTGGCGGCTCAACATGCTCACGTAAAATAGCTTTTAGCGCTTCTTTATCGATCGGCTTTTGTAAAAACGCTTTGGCGCCGAGATCCAACACCTTCTGTTGTGCTTTTGGTTGTATGTCACCCGAAACAACGACAACAGGTGTGGTATCACCCAAACGTTGCATCTCTTCCAATGTGCCATAGCCGTCTAATTCCGGCATGGTGAGGTCGAGGAACATCAATTTAAATTGGTTTTGAGCGAGCTCTTCAAGTGCATTGAGCCCATGAACAGCAAAAGTTATATCTGCATTTAGAGAACTGGGCAGTGATCGAGCCATCTGCTTCCTTGCTAACGCAGAATCATCACATATAAGAACTGGGAACGACATAAATGCACCACCGACAAATTAAAGCTAATTCGGACGAGTGTAACAGAACATTATAGTATCAGGTACGGGGTGAATGAATTTATGTGTAGATTATTAGTAAGAATGATGGAACAAGCAGGTGAGCTATTATCTGGCATTATTCTTCATGAAAAACAATATGCTACAAAGGTAATAACCGTTCATCATAATAGAGTAATAGCACTTTTTGATAGAACAATAGAGCTAGTTTATGAAATGGTAGCCTTAATAAGTGAGTTTATTAAGGCTCGGTTTACTCATTCATTTATCGGCTTTATGTAGCCATGATAAGAGACGTAGTGTGAAGAACTAGAACTGGTATGAAGGCCATAAGATCAGTAATGCGAAACGTATAACCACAGCAAACACCAATAAAGCGATACCCAAACGATACCATTTGTATTCCGCGATACTCATTGGGATACGCTTATAAAACATCGTAATCACGCCCTTCCAATCGCTACTGCGTCTTCCGTACTGCATCATGCTCGTCAAAACAAACAGTGCGCCAAGCACTAACATTCCTTTTTCAGCCCAGAACAATCCAACTTCCATTTGTGTATTCCTTGATAAAACGGTGAGCAACTCAAATCATTCTAGTCACCTTTACGCTCAGTTTCTGTAAGACCAAGGTCTAACCCACTCTCTACTTACTTGAAGGTACTTATCTGAACGAATTTAAGCGAACGTAGTTAGCTGCGTGTACTTAACTGAACAGCGTGTTCATATCGAGTTCAGCTTCGCCATCTATACTCATGTTTCCACTAACAGGAGAAATTCAATGAAATCACTGAAAAAGTCGCTTTGTGTATTAACTGCTTCAGCTCTACTCGTTACCGCTCCGTTTGTGAGTGCTTCATCACCACAACAACCGCCACAACCCGCAGTGAGCCCACTGCAAATGGTTATTGCTTCTTTAAACCTAAGCGAAGAGCAACACGCGGAAGTCATCTCCCTTGTTGAAGGCTATCAATCGGATAGAACACAGATTGACATGGATAGCGCGATAGAACTCAAGAAGAAACAGATCAGCCTTGTGACTCAACCTGATTTCAATGAAGCCGAGATGGAAAAGATCATCGACACCGTTCAAGCAACCGAGAAGTCGATGGTGATGCAAGAGATGCGTCTCAAGAACAACATTTATAATGTGTTAACTGAAGAGCAGAAAGAGCAATTCAAAACCATGATGAAGTCTGCGCTGTCTGGTGGAAAATAGTTTGGTAGAAAGCAGTTTGGTAGAAAGCAGTTTGGTAGAAAGTAGTCTGGCAATAAACCGTCTGGTAGAAAATAGCTGCCCCTAATCCTGATATTGATTCTTCCCATCTCCCCCAGAAAAGGGAGAATCTGAATAGACAACAAAAAGCCGCAGTCATTATGATGACTGCGGCTTTTTTGTGTTGAGTACAGCATCAGCAAATCACGTATAAGCATGATTCGACAAATCTGGAGATTGGTTGTTCTTTTGAATGACACGCATCAATTGGATAAGCAGCAGAATACCAGTCACGCCCAAACCAACGCCGATTCCACCCCAGATCCCTGCCAATTCAAATTTTGGCATCAAATACCAAGCGGCAGGTAGGCCAAATACCCAGTAACCGATAGCAGTCATCACCGTTGGCATGGAGACAATCTTCATCCCTCTCAATAGGTTAATTGCCAGTAACTGCCAAGCATCAACGATGAAGCACAACGCGACTACCCAGATAACAGAAGCCAATAACGAAGTCATCGCGCCCGTGCCGTCGTCTAGCTTAAAGAGAGAAGCGATCATTTCAGGCCATATGATAAACACGGCAGACAACGCCACGCTCAACACCGACACCAAGATAAAGCT
Source organism: Vibrio sp. L5-1 (assembly GCF_021728315.1). Lineage (NCBI taxonomy): Bacteria > Pseudomonadati > Pseudomonadota > Gammaproteobacteria > Vibrionales > Vibrionaceae > Vibrio > Vibrio sp. L5-1. The sequence goes on from NZ_JAKKCQ010000001.1 coordinate 608,698, forward strand.
GAGAATCGAGGTTCTTTTGATCCCTTCGTAGTTACCCGCACCAAAATCACGCCCCACCAAAATCGCCGCAGCTTGTGAGAAACCGAAATTGAAGTTCCAAGTAAAGCTTAAGCATTGCAGCAGGATTTGGTGTAAGGCTAAAGAAGCAATACTGATCGTACCCGCCATCAAGGTGCCGCCGTAAATAAGGCCATGTTCGAGTAATGCTGCTAATCCGATAGGTAAACCCATCATTAAAAGCGGACTCATCAACTTAATTGAATACTCTTCTGTGTTTAACCAAGGGGCGAACTGCCTGAATTCATCACGTTTGAATACCCAAACCGTGTATCCAACCATCACGATAAATGCCGCGATAGCCGTACCTAGCCCTAAACCCGTTAAGCCCATGTCTAATTGGAAGGTTAAGAAGTAGCTGACTGGCACATTCAGAATTACGGTGATAATCGACATCACAAGAATGGAGCGCACATTACCAAACGCACTGGTTAAGCCACGAAGCACCAACAAGATAAGCGAAGGCAACATCACCCATTTCAAGGCGTGTACATATTCCATGGCTAAGGTGATCACTTCTGGCGGCTGTTTTGCTGCTTCCAATACCAACGGAGCAAACCAGAAGCTGGCCATTAAGGTCACACTGAGCACGAATGCCAGCATGGTTGCGCCTTTCACCGCCAATCTAATTTGCGTGTTACCAAACTCTGGACGAGCTACGCGCTGACCATAAGCGATCGCGATCAGGTTCGCGACACAACCCACGGTGCTGCTCGCAATAATGAAGATGAAAAAGTAGATAGAGGCGCCTAAGCCACCAGCCGCAAGGGCTGACACACTGATACGCGACATCATCCAAACATCAGTAAGGACTAACGCCATAGAGATCAGCTGTGAAATGATCAAAGGGAATGCGAGAGTGAGTATTTTTTTCATGAGCGCCTCAGGTAATTTCGCCCAAAATACGATCGATGGGGCTGGCGTTCAATTGATAAATTTGCGAATCTAACATTCCATAAACTCATGCGAACGAATTATGACCCCATATCCTAGCTTGCCATCCTCACATAATGGCTTCAAAGCCTTTGAAGCTGCAGCAAGGCTGATGAGCTTTACTCTGGCTGCCGAAGAGCTGCATGTGACACAAAGTGCAATCAGCCGACAGATCAAACAGCTTGAAGATGAGTTAAACGCATCACTGGTTATTCGTAAGCATTGAGCCATTGAATTAACGGTACAAGGTCATGATTTGTATGTGGCTTTGCGTGAAAGCTACGGCAATATCGAAGCTGTCATTGCCTCTTGGAGTGAGCCCAAGCAGAAACGTATTGTGATCAAAGCGACCCTGAGTTTCGCGACGCGAGTATTGATCTCTAAAGTGCGGGAATTAAACGAGCGTTATCAAGATCATGAGATCGTCATTGTTCCTGTGATTGAGGAAGACGAATCGATTAATAGTAGCGAATATGACCTATTGATCTTCCACACGCGCTTCAAAAAGCGCTATGACAAAGCACCTGACATCACCTTCTTGCGTGAAGAGTTTATGGCACCGGTCTGCTCGACTAGCTTAACTAATTCTGCCAATTTAACTAATTCGACCAACTTAACGAATAAAGACACCGACCTCGATTCGATCTTAACCTTGCCAAGGCTCCATCCAACCTTAGATCATCATGACTGGAAAGTGTGGTTGGCCGATGTTGAATTCCCACCAAAGAAACCCGTCAGAAATACCAGTTTCTTGTCTTTAGATATGGCGCTCAGTGCCTGTTTATCCGGTGAAGGCGTTACGGTCACAGATCTATTGCTAGTACAACAAGAGCTCCAACGAGGCTTCTTATACTGCCCTAAGAATGCAAAGATCCAACACAGTGCTTGGACTTACTTTATGCACCAGCGTACTCACACACCTATCATCAATGACCTTATTGAATGGCTTAGGGAAGAGACAACAAAAGAGATCGAGTTGCTGAAATCATTAGCTCACCAGAATCATTGGTTTGGTGTTATTAGCGATCATCAGTAACGGTAAGCCGTAAGCCCAGATACAACTAAGCCGCAGAACTTGCTGCGGCTTATGCTTTCTACCAGTCGTTTATCGCTTTTATTTAGTGAGCATTAAAGCTTAAACATACGCGCACTGCGTGGTGGTAGATTGAAGGTATGGTAGCGAGAAGAAATGGTTTCTGTCGCGCTGCTTAATACGTCTTTGTATTGAACATTCCAATTGAATTCATGTTGGTAGGTATCGACCGTCACGCCACGGGTTTCACCACACTTGTTAATACCAACAACGCCTTCTTTGCCACGCTTAAACAGCAAAGTACATTGGTCGCTGGAAATCATCGTCATCGATTTACCTTGCATCGCGTTATGGAAGCTCAGCATATTCTTCATATTTGAGCTATTCCAAACATTGCCCCAACGACCGTTATCCTTATCTTCAGAATCAGGAAGGTCATCACTGTAGATCAACGGCGTACCGCCATCTTTGCCAAGGATGTAAGCGTAAGCAAGCTGCTCGTCTTGTGGATCCATAATTTGGTAACGGAAACCGTCATTGGTTGGAATATCATGTGTGATCGCAAAAGTAATTGAGCGATTATCATCCAATGCTTGGCCGTAGGCTTTAGGATCATGCAGCTGATTCAAGCCACCGCCCATTGAGAATGCCGAGCGAATCGACGCAAACAGCGGGAAATCGTACGCGGAGTGATTAGTATTATTCAGGTACGGCGCTAAGAATGACTCATAGCCGCTGTTCCCTGCTCCACCGCTGGTAATGACTTCACCGAACACATGCATGTTCGCAGTAATTTCAGACGTGAATACTTGATCGATTTGGTACTGGCTCATGTGTTTTACCGCATCAATACGGAAACCTTTGATCCCCATATCTTTTAGCGCTTTCAGATATAAACGTTGCTGTGAAACCACCCAGCTATTCGGATCAAGGTCAGGTAAACCTACATCGCCATCGGCACCACACAAACGCCAGTACTGAACGTGACCAGGATCGTTCCAATCTGAAATACAACCTGCGGCATGGAAATCGTTAGCCGAGACAAAACCTTGCGCTAAATTACCAAACAGAGTCTGGTCAGCAAAGTAGCTTGAACGGCTCGCATAATCACTGAGTACTTCTGTTCCCGGATAATCTAAGTCACTTCGCTTCCAGCTTTCATTCGCCATATGGTTCAACACCACATCGGCATACACATCAACACCCACACCTTTAAGTGCGGCAATCATTGCGGCTAAATCTTGTTTGTTGCCGAGAGGTGAATCAATGGCACGAAGGTCTTGAGGTTGGTAACGCGCCCACCATTGGCTGCCGCTCGATTTCATTGCCGGAGCGACGAGTACTTTCTTATAGCCAGCTTGTGCAATTTGATTAGCGTTGGCCGTTACGTCCGAATACTTCCAATTGAAAGCATGCAAAATAGTGTCAGCATAAGAGGCTGAGCTAAAAGAACAAACGGCAAGTGCGGATATGAGTAGGGTATTGATTGGTTTCATAGAACATATCTCTCATTATAAATTCACAAGAATGATATGAATAAGAAAGACAATTAAAACGACGGATAAATCAGAGTTGAATTAGCGTCACCTTCTGTTGATGGTGATTTTATAAAACTGAGCTATCGCCGATGTTATGCGGGATGAATTTTGAAAAGAACTGAAATGAGAATTAATTGAATCAAGTTGACCTGAACAAGACAAAGACTTTGGTCGGCTCTTCTAAACTACGTTATGATTCCTTTTCCCCTCAACCAATTGATATTTTTATGCCTTCTTTCTCTTTTTCACTGATCCCTGTAGGGGTTCGGTTCATGATCCTTTCCGCTTTTGGATTCGCACTGATGTCAGCTTGTGTGAAATACGTTAGCAATTACGGCATACCTGTATTTGAAATTGTTGCAGCAAGGGCTTTGGTGTCTTTGATCATCAGCTACATCGACGTTAAACGAAAAGGCATTTCTATCTGGGGCAATAACAAACCTCTGTTGTTTGTTCGTGGCGCTGTTGGTACCGCAGCCTTGATGTGTGTTTACTATGCTGTAACCACTCTTCCGTTAGCAGAAGCCACCATTCTACAATACGTGCATCCCGTATTTACTGCGTTACTTGGCGTACTGTTCCTGAAAGAACGCGTCCAAAAGTCGACCATGATCTGCATTGTATTCTGCCTAGCGGGATTATCGGTAATGGTACAGCCAAGCATGAGCAGCAGCGCGAGCAGCGAGTTGCCGCTATTCAGTATTATGCTGGCGTTATGTGGCGCGTTTGGTAGCTCAATTGCTTATGTGATTGTAAGAAAGCTTAGCCAAACTGAAGACAGCTCAGTCATCATCTTTTACTTCCCACTGGTCGCTCTGCCAATATCGACCGCCCTGATCTGGAACGACTTTGTGTGGCCTAGCCTTTTCTTAACCATGATGCTGGTTCTGGTGGGGATTTTCACACAAATAGGCCAATACGGTTTGACCAAAGCAATGCAAACTCAAGCGGCTGGTAAAGCTTCAGCTTACTCATACGTTCAGATCGTATTCTCAGCACTATTAGGTGTTTGGGTGTTCAATGAGATTCCATCGGTTTGGACATATCTAGGTGGTGGGCTGATCGTGACAGGCGCACTAATCAATGTGTTTGGTAAACAGTTATTGGTGCCATTTAAAGCTAAGTAGATAGCCAAATAACAGAGCTGAATACCAGTTAGCCAATCAGCGATTAAATAGATCTAAAAAGGGCATTGCGGATTATTCCACAATGCCCTTTTCTGTAAGTCTTTCCTAGCACCTTTTCTCAGACGTTTTATTTCGAACAAACTCGCTCTAACACACCAACTCGATTAATGAGTTTTATTACGTGGCATTGCGCAGTTTAGGATCATCACTCAGGTATTCTACGAACTCGATTTCAAAACCTGCCGGATCCACAAAGTAGACGTTTTTACGATAAGGTTCTTCCGCTCCGGGTTTGGCTATTGGGAAGCCCGCATCAATAAGGCGCTCAATCACACTCTCAATATTATTGGTCACATAAGCGAAGTGCGCGAGACCAACGGAGTGTCCGGCTAAGTCTCTATTTTCACCCTCTCCATGATCACTCATTGCGATATATTGATACTCATCGCCAAAGTGCAGCCAGTTACGTGGCTTACCTGACCATTCACCTTTCCCTTCATCACGGACATACCAATGAGGGAACGCCGCTTTGTAGAAAGTCAGCATTTCAGGGATGTCTTTGACGACTAAATTTACATGTTCAAGTTGGATCATTCTTCTCTCCTTAAAGTATTCTCATAAGCAACGTTGTACATGCTAATACCTCAAGTTAAGTTGAGGTAAAGGGTTAATTTACGTTTATTTTCGAGAACGTTTTTAGAGTCCAAATTGTTCTATTTTTTGATGCTATACAAACTTTAAGCATGAGAACTTTAATCACCTAAGTTTTAAACAACAGACGTTAAGTTTAGACGACCTACCCCAAACTGACTTCCTAATCATGCGGCTTGTTAAGCTCGTTTCTTAAGTCTTTAATGATTCAAAAACAAAAAGCGAACCACTTAGGTTCGCTTTTCTTTCATCTAGCACGTTTCGTCTTTGCAATACGCGGCGGTTAAGCCGTAGATATTATGACTTGGGCTGATTCACCTCTACATCGAGAGATGCTCTGTTCCCTAGACTAAAGAACTTCTTCCATTTAATCGGCATCATTGGAATAACGATGAGGCTGATACCAACCAGTGTCAGAATGTCGGGGATCTCGTCAAACCACATCACGCCAAACAAGGTTACAAACACTAACCCCGAGTATTCTGCGAGCGCAATTTGGTTTGCTGGAGCCTTTTTATACGCGACCACCACCAATGCATGATAACCAAGAACAAATAGATTGATTGCCATGATCCACCCCACATGACGCCATTCAATCTCGGCCCATGCCGGCAATGCAAACGCCAGTGCAAGTGGCAGAGTCATAACACTAGTCCAAAATAAGGTCGAGATAATGTGTTGTTCGGCGTTCAGACGCTTGATCAAAATATTACCAACACCCATTGCAAGCGCACTGCCTAGCCCTGCAATCGCCGCCCAGTGAAATTGCTCTGGACGCAACACAATTAGCCCCCCCCCGAAGCCTATCAGTGTCGCGATCACTTTTGATGATGTCGGCCTTTCTTTCAACAACATAATAGATAGAGGAAGCATCAGGATTGGCCCAACATAGAACATCGCGTTCGCTGTCGCCAAGGTAAGGTGTGTAATGGCAATCATCGCACAACCACTGCCCACTAATATAAATTGAGCCCGTAAAAAATTGATGCGGCAACCGCCTTGCATGCGAGTTTCTTTAGGGAGCTTTAGCCAAAAAGGAAGCAGTAAGATCACGCTCAATAGCTGGCGGATAAACACATACTGAAATGTGGGAACTTCACCATTAAGTATTTTTAGTGAGACATCGGAAAAAGACGCCAATAGGTTTGCAAATACCAAAAGCAAGATGGCGTGGTTGGTGACTTTATTCATACGGAAACAGAGCTACACATTTGTCATACAATTATGGGCAGGCATAATACATGAGAATGGAAAATAAGTAAGAACAAAGTTTCCGGATACTTATTACCAAAAACCAAAGGTATTAAGGAATAAGTATCCATCCTTTCCAGCTGCCTGATAGTCTCCTAAATAGCAACACACATTGGCGTATTTGAAATAGGGTCACGAAACACGCTCGCTTTGAGATCAAACACGTTACTGAGCATAGTTTCGGTCATCACCTCATCAGGCGAGCCTTCTGCTATTACGCATCCCTTTTCCAAAACCACTAAATGATCGCAGTAACGACTAGCTTGGTTAAGATCATGCAGCACAACAACCACCGTTTTTCCTTTGGCATTCATCTGTTGCATCAGGTTCATTAATTCCACTTGGTGAGACATATCAAGGTATGTGGTCGGTTCATCCAACATCACTACATCCGTATCTTGTGCAATTACCATCGCGATCCATGCTCTTTGACGCTGCCCACCAGACAGAGACTCAACCGGCTTATCAGCAAACTCAAGCACACCTGTATCACGCATAGCTTGTTCGACAATCATTTGATCGTCCTGCCCTAGCCTCCCCCAATGAGACACATAAGGCGAACGGCCATATTCGACCAACTTTCTTACCGTGATCCCCTCAGGGCTGACCAAGATTTGCGGAAGAAGTGACAACGAACGAGCAAGCGCTTTATCGCCATAGCTTGATAGCGGTTTGTCTTCAAACAACACCTCTCCAGCCACTGGCTTGTTAATTCTGACTAACGTCTTTAACAAGGTGGATTTACCGCACCCGTTAGGTCCTATCAATGCGGTAATTTTTCCCTTAGGGATAGAAACAGACAGGTTCGGTATGATCGTTTGTTTGCCGTACGCGACGGAAAGATTCTGCGTTTTAAGCATGGTTACCAACCTCGATAACGATAGAGAAGAAAGATGAAATATGGCGCGCCAATCACAGACGTGAGAACGCCTGCTGGCAATTCAATGGGTGGCTGTAGACCTCTGGCTAACCCATCAGCGCTGGTAACCAGAATCGCCCCAACCAGTGCAGATGCTGGGATTAATAATTTATGATTATGCCCAAACAACAAGCGTGCTAAGTGAGGTGCCAATAAACCCACAAAACTGATCGTTCCAGCAACAGAAACGCTAACACTGGCAAGCAATACAGCGGCCAATAACGCGAGAGCCTGAATCTGTTTTGGCTTAGTGCCCAATGTGGTTGCACTTTCCTCGCCAAGCCCCATCACATCTAATCGCCAAGCAAGCCATAATGCCATAGGTAACAACAAGAGCAGTACGCTCCAAATAAAGGGAACTTGCTGCCAGTTTCGCCCCCAAAGGCTGCCAGTAAGCCACACCATGGCCGTGTTGATCTCGATCGGATTGGTAACCAGCAAGAAGTCGATACAACTGGCCAGAAACGCACTCACCGCAATACCAATTAGCGCCAATTTGGCGGGTGTTGGCCTCGACCACCATGCCAATACAGCAATCAGCCCTGCAGCCAATACCCCACCGAACATCGCTACAACAGGAAGCACACTGACTGGTGCATTGGGAAACCAAACTAAACTAGCTGTCGCAGCAAGGCCTGCCCCAGCGCTAATACCCATAAGGTCAGGCGATGCTAACGGATTACGTATCACGCCTTGCACTAATACCCCAGAAAGCCCTAACCCTGCGCCCACGCTTATCGCGAGCAACATACGTGGTAACCGATACTGATGGATAACAAAGTCGTCACTGGAAAACGCGACCAAATGTTCGGTGACTTGAGGAATAGAAAGTGACGCTGCGCCGACAAACAAACCCGCAGATGCCACTAATATGAGAATCCCTGATAACAAAACTATCTTAGTGTGATGATGCATTAAGATCTCCTCGTCGCAATCAAAATAAAACAAGGTGTCCCGAGCAAAGCAGTAATAACACCAACGGGTGTTTCAGTCGGGAAAGCAATCGCTCGCGACAGCGCATCTGACCAAGACACTAATGCTGCGCCTGCCAATGCTGAAATAGGAATCAGTAAATGGTAATTGTGCCCAACCATAGGTCGAACCAAATGAGGCACTAACAATCCAACAAAACCAATTGGCCCTGCGATAGCGACGCTTGCTCCGGCAAGCAACACGATCGTCAGTCCACTCACGAGGCGGGTAAACCTGATGTTACTGCCCAACCCCACGGCTACCTCTTCGCCAAGTGCCAGTAAGTTGAGATTGCGAGCAAGACTCATTGCCAACACCAAACCAATCACTACAGGCGGCCAAAGCTGTTGCCATTGCCCATCATCCACACTAGACAGTGAGCCAGTAAGCCAATGCAAGACGCTATAAGCCATGTCGTCAGCAAGAATCAGCGCTGCTCGTGTCAGTCCGAGCAATAACGCAGTAATAGCGATACCTGCTAGAACCAAACGTAACGGATGAGAACGTGCGGAGAAAAAGCCGCCCAGAAGCATCACAGCACCGCCGCTTAGCAACGCACCAAGAACCGCATTAAGGATAGGGTTTAGCTCGCTAACCACAGGTATACCTATTGCAGCTAACGCCATAAAACAGGCTGCGCCAGCGTTAATGCCAAGAATCGACGGAGACGCCAGTGGATTGCGCGTCAAACCTTGCATCAATAACCCAGCGACGGCCAAACTCGCACCAATCAATAGCCCTGCATAAGCTCTTGGCGCTCTTAGCGTCGCCAATATTTGATGAGTCATGTTGCTTTCATCAAACGCAAACCAGTAGTGAATCAAGTCACTCAATGTTAAAGAGAAATTAGACCACCCGGTCATAGAGGCCGCGTAACCAGAAAGTGCCAAACACGACACTAATCCGGTAAATAACGTGACTCGCCACGACAATATTGGCCAGAATCGCTTACTTTTAGAGAACAACATCGTACTCATGATGGTTCCAAGATCTGCTCAAGATTTTTCGCCATTTGTTCTGCCGCTAACATGCCTCGATTCAGTGACCAAAGTGCTGGTGACACTTCTACAACTTGCTGACTTTTTGCGGAGGTTAGTACATTGAATAACGGGTTTTTCTGCCAATCATCAACAATATTAGGATGAGAGTAAGCGCCAAGGAGCAACCAATCCGGATTGGTTTTCAACAACAACTCAAAGCTGGTTGGTAAATATGCTTTCTCTGTTGGTTTCACAATTGGGCTCGCAATGCCTAATGTGGTCAGCACGCCCCCTGCGTAAGATGCAGGGCTATGTAACCACATACCTTTATCCGACACGACAGCGAATTGGACGGTTTGTTTGAGCGAGAAATGACTTTTAAATTCAGCCATGGCGTGTTGATGTTGTTGAATTCGTTGTTCCATTGACGATTGCTTGTCGAGAGCGATGCCAATCTTGTGCGCAGACTCCAAATTCTCTTGGTAAGTCTCACCACGGCTTTTGAGCAGCAGAGTTGGTGCGATGCGTTGTAGATCTTGATAGACCGTACGATGACGCTCTGCATCGGCAATGATTAGATCAGGCTTTAATACCGCAATGGCTTCTAGGCTAGGCTGAGAACGCATGCCAACCGATTCCCATGGTTGAACCAATTCGCGTACCGCCGGAATCACTCGCGAAGCATCATTGTCATCAGCAACACCAACAGGAGCAACACCCACCGCAGCGAGTGCATCTACAAATGAAAACTCCAACACCACAATACGTTGCGGGGTAGTCGCTATCTCAAACTGACCCTGCTCGTCTTGTATGACCCTGGTTTGTGCTGAACTGGAGAATGAGAACAAGCTTAAAATCAGCAAAGCTAAGGTTATCGCTATCCTGCTGAATAAAAACGGCCGATTAAATGACAGCAGTCCGTTCGACAGCTGCAATGGATTCGAAAACAAGAGTCGGGAGCTGTTTTCCATATTTAATTTTCCTTAAACGCTAGAACCGTGAAAGCCGCCAAGAGTATTGGCGACTTTTATTCGTTATTACTTTCAATAAATTACGTATTAGAACTGATAATTCAGATCCAAAGTGTAAGAACGTCCCGGTGCTGGATAACGACCAACCGGGCTGGTATCAATACCGCGGAAGTAATAGTCCTCATCAAACAGGTTGTTCACCGCAAAGTTCATGCGCAGCTTACTGTTTTCATCTTTGTACAAATCCGAACCTAGGTTGAAGTTCCAGACCATGTAGGCAGGCACTTTACCTGTCGCGCCCGTTGCATCTTCGGCACTTGTATTCGCATTGTCAGAATAAGATTCGCTAAAGTAGTAACCAGATAAAGTCGTATCTACCTTGCTAAACGCGTAAGTCGCATCCCAGCTAAATTGATGTTTAGACGTATAAGGAAGTTGATTACCTTTGTTTGCGCCCTCTTCCTCTAACGTTGCATCTAAGTAGTTATAGCCAGCGCCCAAACTCAGAGCTTGCATCGCTTGAGGAATATAACGACCAGAGAGTTCAACACCTTGATGAAGGGTTTTACCAATATTGTCGAAAGTTTGAGTAGCACTTTGCCATTGCAGCTGATCTTCAAAATCAATGCGGTAAAATGCGACGTTAAAGCTGGTTGAATCTTGGTTGTAGCGAGCGCCCAACTCGTAGTTCCATGCTAGCTCGCTGCCCTCTTCACCCTTGCCTCGAATGTAAGCAATTTGTGGTGCACGTAAAGATTTCTGTGCATTAGTGTAACCAACCCATTGTTCCGTAAGATGGTATGCCACAGTTAAGCCCGGCAACCACTCAGTCACTTTGTTGTCGGTATTCTCCGCTTTGCCCAAATCATTAAATGCCATGTCTATTGATTCGTAACGAATACCAGGCGTCACTTTCAGTACATCATTAAACAAGCCAATTTCATTGCTGATATAGCCTGCGAAAGCGTCGGTATCCAAATGCCAATCGCGCGGCGTTGTTGTTACTCCAGTAGAAATTGATGTTTGAGTGAGCTTGTAATCGATATCTTCGTTGACGTAGCGTGCCCCAACAATCACGTTTTGCGTTACGGTATTTCCGTCAAAGTACATCGCGAGTTTAGGTTCAACACCATAAACAGCAAATTCACGTGGTGACGTACGAATATCGGTTGATGGTAATGCCGGGTCCGCCCAGTGACCGCCAGCGCTGTTAAAGCCCCATTGGAAGAAACGCTCAGAACGGTGGCCAAACGTCAGTATTTCTAATTCGGCGCTATCTGCAATATTCAAGTCATGTAAATACTTCAGGCTCCAACGCGTTGAAGTGCCTTGATATTCATCGTATGGGCGCTTCGACTGAGTACGATCTTTTTCGTAATCATCTGGCGATAAAGCGCCCGGCATTTGGGTGTCGGCATCATAACGTTGAACGAAAGCTTGTAACTCTTGAGTATCGCTCAGTAACCATTGCAATTTCGCTTGGAAGTTTTTTACATCCGTGTCGGAGTGTTCACGGAAGCTCTCACCTTTTAAGAAGTTCCCCTCGACTTGAAGTGCCAGCGTATCGGTTAACCAACCACCCGTTCGCAGGTAAAAGTCGTTGAGCGGCGTATCGCCATCCTCGAATACAGTAAAGCGATTACTGATTTCCGTTTGCCACTTATGTGGGATCGGCTTGGTCACCAAGTTGATCACACCACCGACGTTGTTTGGTCCGTACTGAACCGCTGCACCGCCTCGCACAATATCAATACGATCAAGCATCGACAGCGTTGCAGGGAAAATTGATTGTCCTGTGTGACCATACGGCGCCAGTGTTAGAGGAACACCATCCATTAGGAATTGAGCGTGCCCACTGCGACTCGCTTTCAAACCACGCACTGAGATGTTAGGTAAAACACCGGTGCCCGTTTCGTCTTGAACCTTAATGCCCGGTACACTTTGGAAGGCCGAATCAATCGAGAGTGCGCCAGTCTTTTTAATTTGTTCATTAGTCAGAACAGTACGAGCTCCCGGATACTCTTTCACATCCTCAAGCTCTGAATTACCGATCAAGCTGCCCGTCACGACAACCGTTTCCATGGTTGTCGTTTGTGGGTCAGATGCAGCCAACGCGCTCATGGAAGTCACTGAAGCGATGGCCATTGCAAGGGCACTTAGACGCAACTTTTTATGTGGTTGAGTACAGGGTTTACCATCCAAATTCTGGTAAGGCATGAAAATCTCCTAAGTAGGCAGGTTAGGATCAAAGGCCGTGTTTTCGGTTATATCGGCGCTTTGATCCTATGGGCTAAACGGCCTCAAAATAAGGCCAACTTTTCACTAATTCGTAGTGAACAAAACAATCGTTTTTAGAGTTGAAATAGCTCTTTGAAATGAACTAGCTCCTAGAGCTGAATTCGCTCTTAGAATTGAATTAACTTTTAAAACTGATAGCCATAGCTGAGCATAAATTCGGCTGGCGCTCCGTAACCAATCTGGTTAGTACCAGACGTGCCGTTGGTTGCACCCAGAATGTATTTCTCATTAAGCACGTTGTAAGCGTTCGCTTGAACTTTGTGACGACCCGTGGTGTACGCTGCCATCAAGTCAACCGTGGTGTAGTCACCCAGAGCTACCGCTTCATCATTACCCGCGTAACGGTCACCTACGTATTTCACGCCACCACCTAAACGCCAGTTATCGTCTAGCTGATAAGTGCTCCAAAGAGAGAACAAATGATCAGACACATCGTTTGGCTTTTTGCCTGTCTCTTTGTTCTCCGCGTCTAAATAGCTGTAGCCCACAGAAATGTCCCATTGCTCTGTAAACTGACCGCGAGCTTCTAGCTCAATACCTTGGTGACGAGCTTCGATCTTGTTAACAACGTCTCCGTCTATATTGGTTTCAGGTTGTTCTTGATCAATTTGGAAGATTGCGGCATTCAGCATCAAGGCGTTATCGAGTAAGTAAGCTTTTGCACCCACTTCTTTTAGATCGGTATGGAAAAATTCAGCCAATTTAGGATTGATATAGATACCCGAGTAAGGCAGTTGCCATGAACGAGCTAAACTCGCATACACTGACATATCATTGTTGAGACGGTAGACCAAACCACCACGGTAGCTCACTTTGTCATCGTCTAGATTCTCATTTGCTGAGCCCGCTTTTTGCTGTTCAAGCTCCATCGAGTCGTAACGCACGTTACCGATCACTGAAAGATCACCAAAGGTGTAAACGTCTTGAATGTAAACACCTGTCGTCGTTGTGGTGTTATCACGGGAAGGTTTAAACCCCGGATCAGGCGTTGGGCCTGCTACAGGGTTATAGATATCTTTCGGAGGTAAGGTTTCATCTCTTGCGAGCATTAGGTCGATATTGATCTGATTATAATCCGCACCGATCATCATTTGGTTCGAATCCGTTTCCCAAACTAGCTCAGATTGAAGAGTCGTCGTGGTACGAGGGTCGTAACCGAGGTTATTTACACTCTGAGATACTCCATTCCCAGTTACCGTCCCTTGGCGTGTACCCTTTTGCTCAAGTTCGATATGGTTGTATGCTGCGCGGTTTGTCCATGCCCATTCGCTATTCAAAAGCCATTCATAATTAACGCCAACACGAATGCTGTCCGACTCTTGATAATCGTTCGTGCCACCGTAAAACGTGCTTTCAGAGACGTCGACAGGCTTACCATTCTTTGATGGAACACCACGATATGGCACCAACTCTTGGTGAGCATATTCGACATCGAGATCAATAATGTGTCCATCAGAAGGCATCACTCGAATTGTTGGCGCAATAAAGAAATCATTAGATTCGACATGGTCTACATAGGAATCAGACTGTCGACTTTCCACGTTGATACGACCACTGACCTTGTCAGTAAACGCCATCGAACTATCAACTTGACCAACAAACAAATTGTTGCTGCCAACACTGCCATTTACGTTGGTGAAGTTATCACCGTTAGCTCGCTTGGTGACCAAGTTAATGATACCGCCCGCGGAGCCTCGGCCATAAAGTGCGCCCGCAGGGCCTTTTACCACTTCGACACGTTCGACATTCGCTAGGCTTCGGTACGATTGCATAGTCCCGTCATCACGCATACCATCACGGTAGATATCGTTGAGTGCATCAAAACCACGAATCACAAATTGGTCTCGGCTTCCCTCACCCAGGGTATTGTTAACCCCTGCGACACCATCAAGTGCATCCACTAAACGTACCGCGCCACGGTCTTCCATTTCTGTCTTTGTAACAACCGATACCGCTTGTGGCACATCTAACCACTCGACATCCGTTTTGGTTCCTGACTGAGGCATATGCTCTGCATAACCTTCGTATTGATGGCCAATAATTTGCACTGTTTCATCTACTGTGGCTTGTTCTTCCGCCACTGCAGTTGACACACCAGCCACCGCCGCCAAGGCTCCGCCAATTGCCAAAGCAAGAGGGGACAAGGTCAATCTCATGTTCATTTTCTAATTCCGTTTTAGTTTATAAAATAACAATATTGCGAATAAGAACAAATATCATTTATATTTGCAATATATATTTTTTGATCTATATTTGCTTTGCAATATGCAACACTACTAATGACATAAGAATCAATAAAAACAATAAGATAGAAAAATTCTCTTTCTTTTAACCCCGAAAGAGAGCACTTGAAAGCGAGTTGTGAGCAGGCGACAACAACGTTTTAAAATTAGGAAAGCCCCATGAAATCTACGATTATTATCGTAAGTCACGTCGTGAATGATGCAGTCACTCACGGCTTCGTACCTACCGCAAAGGCGATGGGTCTTCACGTCGTTTTGATCACAGATCACAAGCTCAATCACCTGAAATTGAGCAGTGATGATGAACGCTTTAATCCCGATGAAATTTTAGAATGCGATGTCTTCAACCCTCTTGAACTCATCGAAATCATCACCGAGAAAAATCTAGCACCTCATGCTGTTTTCAGTAATAGCGACCACCTACAAACTTCCACTGCAATCTGTGCACAGTTCTTTGGTTTACCCGCTAAAGATTGGAACGTGACGATTAAGGCGAAAAACAAATACTTAACTCGTCAGGTTCTCAACGAAAAATCGTTACCTAATACTCTAAGTGTTTTGTTAAGTCGAGAGAGCGCTCCTGTATTCGATTTCGATTTTCCTGTCGTTGCGAAGCCCAAGGAAGGCGTGGCTAGTTTAGACGTGCAGCGCTGCGATTCTGCGGCTGAGCTGGATAACTATTGCGATACCTTTTGGCAAAGGCACCCTACTACTCCCATCTTGGTTGAGGCGTTTTTGCAAGGCCCACTGATTACTGTCGAAACCATTGGCGACGGGGATCATTTGGTCGCGCTTGGTGGGTTTGATGTAGAGCTCTCAGCACCACCCTACTTCATCGAAACAGCTGCGAGTTGGAATGGTGTTAACAGCGTTCACTACCGTGATGAATGTATACGTCAGCTTAAAGAATTCGGGGTGGGGTTTAGTGTCTGTCATAGCGAGTTCATCATCACAGATTCAGGGCCTGTACTGGTCGAAATCAACTATCGAAGTATTGGTGATGGCCGGGAGTTTTTGCTTAATAACCTCAGTGGCGGGAATTGGTTCAATACCATCTTAAATCTTCACTTGGGTCACAAGCTTGATCCTACATTTCGTATTGATGGCAGCGCCCATGTGCACTATTTAGTGGCCAAACAAAGCGGTTTAATTGAAGGGTCATCAACCTCTTTCATTCACCAAGAGGGCGATATTGTCACTCAGCAGCAAGTCCTTAAAAAGGTTGGTGATACGTTCCAACAAAGTTTCTCCAACAAGGATTACTTAGCGCGAATTTCGGTCGTTTCTCCTTCTGGTCAAAATCTAGAACCCGCACTACAACAGGCAATCTCTCGCTTCAATCTAACAGCAACAAACGAGGTAACAGCATGAATAAAAACGCGTTATACCTCACTCAACGACTAGTCGATACTTGCTTGCGTGAAGATTTGTTTGGATTAGTTTCTCAAAGCCAATTTGAGTCTCAGCTCCCGAGTGCACTCAAGTTATCTTCTTATCCTCGTAATCAAATTTGGGCTATTTTTACGGGTTTAGACTTTACACTCTACCTGCCCGTTACTCCCAGCTATTACATGCAGCGTTGGGTATACGGCCAACCAGATGGCTCGGAAGGTGATGGTTGGTTCATCGAGAGAAATGGTGTCGTTGAAAGCCAGCAGTACTATCAAGATTGGATTGAATTATTGAAAGCAAGTGCTCACGAAAGCTCGCATTCGTTATTAGATGGTTATTTGCAAGAACTCGAATGCGCAGAAAAACACAAAGGATTGTGTGACAGCGCCTTCAGTCAGCAATCCGAATCACTCATGCAACCGATTTCTCAACTAGAACGTTGGGAGAAAAAGCTATTACGTGCCGATCAAATCGCATCCTATCTTGACCACCCTTACTACCCGACAGCACGTGCTAAGTTCGGTTTAAGCGATCACGACCTAGAGCAATTCGCGCCAGAATTTGCACAAAGCTTTGAACTTCGTTGGCTCGCAATCGAGAAGTCACTCGTTACATTGACCAGTCCACAACCAGAATGTTGGCCAACGATGGAGCAAGTGGGTCTGCCCGACGATTTTGCTCTTAGCCATGAGCTATTCCCCGCACACCCATTAACACTAAGAAGTCTTGATGGCATTCCTGACGGTGTCATTGAAGCACCGGTTGCGTATCTTGAGGTAACTCCAACCCTGTCAGTGCGGACTGTGGTCGTGAACACAGCGCCACAGGTCCATATCAAGGTGCCGCTGATCATGCGATCTTTGGGTACTAAAAACATTCGCCTAATCAAACCATCTACGCTCTATGATGGGCATTGGTTTGAACGTTTGTTGACGCACTTAGAGCAAACAGATAAAGACTTACATGGCACGTTTTTCCATTGTTATGAGAAACATGGCGGCCATGTTGGAGACGATAAAACCTTTGCTTACATTGTGCGCGAATACCCGCAGAGTTACTTCCAAGACAAAGCACTAGTACCTGTTGCTGCCCTTGCCAGCCCAATACCTGATGGACGCTTGTTCTTGGAACACCTCGCCGAACAGTATTATCAGCAAGATACACTGACTTGGTTTAAAGATTACGTTGATCTGCTTTGCAAAGTGCACCTTACATTGTGGATTCGTTACGGTATCGCTTTGGAGTCTAACCAACAAAACGCCATCATTGCATTCGATGAGCAAGGCAAGATGACCTTAGCCATGAAAGACAACGATGCAGCGCGTATTTGGCCAGAGCGTTTCCAAACGTTTGAGCAACAATCGCCCGTAAAATGCGATCACCTTTTAGATCAACGTATCACTGTAGATAACGAGCTTGCTCTTGGTCAGATGTTTACCACGATTACTTTGCAGTTAGACATTGCCGCGATTGTGGAAGCAATGGCGACGAAAGGAATCGCCACTTCAGCTTATCTGTATGAAATGGTCGCCAATAGCCTCTCCCAACAACTTAACCAGTTGGATGAACAAGGACACAACACCAAGCTCGCAAACGAGATGTTGTTTGAATCACCTAACCTATACGCTAAGTATCTATTGAGCTCGGGTAGCTTATTGTCTAAAGAGGCGTCTGGCGCAAGCGATATCAATAAGTTCTATGGCTTGTCGGCACCGAACTTTTTATTGCTAACCAGCGAAGAAGCACAACACGCTTACCTTGAAGACATCAAGCAGAGCGTGAGTTAACCCATCATGACCAAACTCATATATTGCGTGCTTTTAAGCCACTTTATCGCCGCGTTTTCAGCCCTAGGCATGCCGCTGTTTTTACCAATGGTATTGCCAACACTGGATGCAAACATTACTTCGGATTGGGCGGGGGTACTGTTCATTTTGCCGACCTTTTGCACTGCCGTTGCGGCGCGCTTTTGGGGGCAGTTTGCTGATAAATATGGCAGACGTCGCTCTCTATTACGTGCTCAACTCGGGCTTGCAGCAGGCTTCGCGCTGTGTGGCTTAGCCGATAATCTCTCAATGTTTGTGTTTGGTCTTATCGTTCAAGGAACCTTTGGTGGCACCATGGCCGCCTCAAACAGCTACTTATCCAGCCAAATCAAGGATGCAAAATCACTCGGTAAGTCACTCAATAAAACTCAGCTTTCTGCTCGTCTGGCGCTAATTATTGCTCCGATAGGGCTTGGCTGGAGCTTATCAGAAACAAACCCGCTGAACGCGTATCTGTGGCTGTCCGCTTTGCCGCTATTCGCGCTATTGATCACCTTAACATTACCCATCGATGACTTAGCGAAATCGAAGGGAATTGTAAAAAATCAGTCGTCGAATAAAGCTCAAAGCAGCCAAATCAATTCGTTAAATACGCTTTATTGGGTGTTTGGCGCGCAGTTCAGCTTTGCTTTCGCCATGGTCGTCACGTTCCCCTATTTCTCGCCTTATGTGCAGCAATATGGCGTGACAAGCCAAGCATGGATTGGTTTTTTATATGCCCTCCCACATGGTGTTTATCTGATCTTTGCAGGAAAAGTTCATCTGTTCTCAGAATGGGTTGATCGCCACCAGCTTGAACGCAATCAAACACAGCGTACTTTATGGCTAGGCTTTGGTTTGCTTTCACTCAGTGCAGCAATGCATCTCACTCCTTATCAAGAAGTGTTGATTATTGCTCGTATTGTTTTCGGACTTGGCATGGTTTGCTGTTATCACGGCTTGCATCAAGCGTTAGCAAACCAAATTGATCGACGACAAAGCGGCAAAGTATTTTCGCGCTTTGATGCTATGTCTAAATGGGGTGGCGTTGCGGCTGGATTGAGCGCTTCTTTTATATCAAGCCTGGGCTGGCTTGAGGTTCCTTTCATACTTTCTATGTTGGTCAGTGGCATTGCGGCTATCGCGCTGATCATCCATTCAAAATTTGGACATCAACATGTTACAGACTCAATTATCTCCAAGTGAACATTACGCTGAAGACCAAGTTCTTCAAAGTCGTAAAAAAGTACTGCTAAACCGAGAAAAAGCCCAACTCAATACCATCATGGGCGTGGTGAACTGTTACCTACGTGAATACGCGATACCAAAGAAGCAGGTTAATTGGCGCTACAGTTCGGCCTCTCTTCCTCAAACTTTGAAAAGAAACTACAACGCTCACCAACGCGTGGCCATTCACCTACCTCACCAAGATCAACCTCAGAAAAATGGTCTGATGGTTTTACCCGTTGAGTACACCAGTAAACTGGGGAAAGTGAAGCTCAGTGATACACCTTGGGCCAAAATGCCTGGTGCAGCTTGGTGCAAATTGGACGCAACTCAAACCCTGAAGCTTCTACTCAGTTACCTAAAAGAAATGCTGACGATTCCATTCAATCACGAGTTAGTCGAGCAAATGGAAAACAGTTTGTTGATTACCGAGCAGTTCCTAAACTCAGACAACTCACCTCAGCATCACAATGCGTTTATCGCATCAGAGCAATCGTTACTTTGGGGACATACTTTTCATCCAACGCCAAAGAGTCGATCAGGTGTCAGTATCGATGATCTGCTCGCGTGTTCCCCTGAGGTTGGCGCTAAAGTTCCTCTCTATTGGTTTAAGGTCGACACCACGTTGCTCGATGTCTTGAGTTCAGATGACCGTACCTCACCAACTACCATGCTTGAACAACTTGCACCTGATGAAAACAATTCAGCAGCTACCATGCTTTACCCTTGCCACCCTTGGGAAAGTTACACACTTTTGCAAAACCCAGTGGTCAAAACGGCCATTGAACAAGGCAGAATCATCCCGCTTGGATTAGGTGGTGAAAAACTCTTACCCACTTCATCCGTGCGCACTCTGTACCACCCAGATATGGATTGGTTTGCTAAGTTCTCTATCAATGTACGTTTAACCAACTGCGTACGTAAAAACGCATGGTATGAGCTCGATAGTGCCGTTCAATTAACCTCGATTCTGCATCCAATCAAAGAAAGCGAACAGTTACGTAATCCAGTATTCAAGGTAATGACTGAACCTTACGCGACCACATTGGATCTAGAGTCGGTTGCCGAGCAGGAACAAACTGATGTTATTAAAGCTCGCGAGTCGTTTGGTATTTTGTATCGAGAGAATTTCACCTTAAGCGAAACCGATATTTTGCAACCAACGTTAGCGGGAGCCCTCTTTGCTTACGATACAGACGGGAACAGTTGCATCGCCACTCAGCTCAAACAAAAAGCGCAAACAACCCAAAGCCAATATGAAAATGTCGCCACACTGTGGTTTGAGCGTTATCTGCATTGTTTGATTCCGGGCGTCTTTAACTACTACTTCAAACATGGGGTTGCGTTTGAACCGCACTTACAAAATACGTTGATTGGATTTGAAAAAGGCATGCCTTGCTGTGTATGGATTCGAGACTTAGAAGGTACCAAGCTACTACAAGAGTTTTGGCCATCAGAAACACTTCAGCAACTTTCAGAACGTGCTCGTCAATCGGTGTACTACAGTCGTGAGCAAGGTTGGAACCGTATTGGCTATTGCACCTTCATAAACAATATCAGTGAGGCCATTTTCTTTATCGCTGAGGGTAATTCGGCACTTGAGAGCTCGTTATGGGGAACTTTAAAAGACGCTATCGTCCGCTGGCAGTCGATCAATGGTCAGCAACCTGAGCTAATGGCATTGTTAAACGATGGTCATTTCCCAAGCAAAAACAACTTCACAACGCGTTTGATGCAAAACGCCGATAAAGAGTCCGGTTACACCCAAGTTGTAGCACCGTGGCCAACTCATTCAAAAGGAGTTCACCATGCTTAATTCTCCTCAACTTTCAGCCTCTATCCATCAAGAAATCCAGCAATTGGCCAAGCAACAAACGCAGCCATTATGTGCTTATCTTTATGATCTCGATGCATTGGAGCAGCACATTAAGCAGATGCGACATGTATTGCCAAAAAACGTAGAGCTATTTTACGCGGCGAAAGCGAATCCTTCAGCGCCGATACTGCGAACTTTAGCTCCTTATGTTGACGGCTTCGAAGCTGCATCAGGCGGAGAGCTTACACACCTCCACCAGCAACAACTCAATAAACCACTGATCTTTGGTGGCCCGGGGAAAATGCCCAGTGAACTGGAGCAAGCAATTGAACTCGATGTTGATGCGATTCATGTAGAGAGCCTCACTGAGTTACAACGCATTGGTCTTTTAACACAAAAATTGAATCGGCCTGCTTCGATCTTCCTGCGTATGAACATCGACATTGGAGACATCACACTTAGCAAATTAGCCATGGGCGGAAAGCCCACCCCATTTGGTTTAGATGAAAGTGAGTTAAACAACGCGCTGATGTACCTACGCGATTTCCCCTTAATCAAGTTGAAAGGCTTTCACTTCCATTTGATGTCACATCAACTCGACGTTGATCGCCACCTCGCCTTGATGCAACGCTATTTCCAAGTGGTCAAAGAGTGGAAAAAAACGTTCTCACTCGATGAGTTGATCATCAACCTCGGTGGTGGCATGGGGATCAATTACCAAAACCCTAAACAACATTTTCCTTGGATGGAGTTTTGCGACAAATTGGAGTTCCTGATTTCCAAGGAACATTTACAAGATTGGAAGCTGCGTTTTGAATGTGGCCGCTACATCTCTGCACCTTGTGGCTATTACGTAATGGAGGTCTTGGATATTAAACAAAATCTTGGCGAGCATTTTGTGATTGCCCGTGGTGGCACGCATCATTTCCGTACTCCGGCAGCGCAAAGCCATGACCACCCTTTTGCAATCGTGAAAAGTAATCAGCAACCCACGATTTCACATCCGATAAACCATGCCACAGCCACGTTGGTTGGACAGCTTTGTACGCCAAAAGATGTTCTGGCACGAAATCAACATATCGAGCAGGTCGATATCGGTGACTATGTGGTGTTCACTCTAGCAGGCGCTTACGCATGGAATATATCGCATCAAAACTTTTTAATGCATGAACCTCCGGTGTTTCATTACTTCTAAAGCTCTCCAGTGCTCTATGATTTCTAACTTACGGGTTGAGTCAAAACGCCATAGAGTTAACTAAAGGCGCTAAATTAAAAAGGCGTTAGCAAACTCAGGTCTGCTAACGCCTTTCTTATGTTTATCGTAACCCTTTTGCCAAACAGCTAAGGTGATTGAACACTCGACTCCCCACAGTGATCGCAATGTAGAACCAAACCGTAGTTAATTCAAATACAAGCACTTAGCATTTTTCATCGACTGCGCAGCGGGAGTGGTACATGGACAACAGAATCACCATTTTAGAGTTTCTCAGAGTGTTCGACTGCATTCGCTCCTCGGGCAAGCAATTGGATAGCAAATATCAGTTGGACGAGATGGTAGCGTGGCACGATTACGATGGTTACACCTGTTGGTTGAGCTACAGAGACGTTACGGTAACCCTGATGTTCCACGGCTCATTGAAGATCGAATACGACAAGGCGTCAAACTATGAAGACTTCATCAATCGTTGTTTAACTATGCTTGAAACTGAGCCTTCTTCATAAGTGAACCATCGCTATCGAGTAAACAACGCATAGCCTACGGGGAAAGAGTGGAGAAAAAGATGAACGGAACCCATTGTAAAACGCGGTTACTCCTTAGGTTAACCACACCTTTATTCCTTCTACTCTGCCTACATTCGTTAGGTCTTAAGGCTGAGGCAATAGGAACAATCATGATCGACTTTACACAAGCGAGTGAGCATCAAAACTGGACAGTGACCAACGACGATGTAATGGGCGGCATCTCAACAGGTGAGCTCATTTATGTTGATAATATGAGTCGATTTAGGGGCGAGCTATCGTTAGAAAACAATGGTGGTTTCAGTTCCATAAAGCGCTCCATTGAATCACCTGCCCATAAAATAGATAGTGCAGAGCTAGTATTCGTTGGTGATGGTCGCACCTACCAACTGAGATTAACAACATCGAAGGATGGCAATCGAGTTCAATACAAACACGATTTCGATACCATTAAGGGACTGCAGTTTAGCAAGGCGTTCCACTTAAATGATTTTCAAGCGGTATTCAGAGGTAGGCTACTGAGCGATGCGCCGGAACTTAAGGCACGAGACATCAAACAAATCGGATTTTTAATTGCAGACAAACAGCCCTCGCTTTTTGAGCTAGACCTAATACAGCTTCACTTCAAAACATTGCAACCTATCCCATCACCAGAAGCTGATTAAACCGCAAACAAACAAAAGCCCTTGATACCTTTTTGACTAACAACAAGATATTAAGGGCTTCTTCTATTTAAACCGTCAACGATTCGAAACAACGGCGGATTAAAACATCAGCGATTAGTATTTGATGGCTGTTTTACCAATCGAGGCACTGCTTTCAATACGTTGGTGTGCATCTTTAATTGTGTCCACATTAAAGCCATTTAAGGTCGTGGTCAGCGTCGATTTAATACGACCCGCATCAATCAGATTCGCGGCTTGGAATAGGATGTCTTGCTGCTTCTGGATATCGTAGGTGTTGAACAGTGAACGTGTAAACATCAGTTCCCAAATAAAGCCTGCTGATTTGCCTTGCAGCGCTGATAAGTCAATCCCGCCATCGAACTCTACAATCGAACTGATCAGGCCTTGTGGTGCAATCAGCTCAACCATCGCATCCCAGTGCCCTTTTGTATCAGCAACATTGAAGATGTAGTCGACATGTTGAATGCCTTGCTCTCGCACAGACTCGACAAGGTTACGGTGGTTCACCACATAGTCCGCCCCCATATCTCTTACCCACTGTTCAGTTTCAGGTCTTGAAGCTGTTGCGATAACATTTAGGTTGGTCAGTTGCTTAGCCAGTTGAATTGTAATTGAACCTACACCGCCTGCTCCACCAATGATCAGGATAGATTTTTTCTCTTCAGGGCGAACACGCAAGCGGTCGAACAATGCTTCCCAAGCGGTAAGTGTTGCTAGTGGCATAACGGCTGCAGCTTCATCTGAAAGACTCTTCGGCGCTTTAGCGGTAATACGGTAGTCCACAGCTTGGAATTCTGCGTTAGCCCCCATACGTGTTACGTCACCCGCATAGTACACACGGTCACCGACTTCGAAGCCTTCAACGTCAGCACCTTTGCCAACAACTTCACCGACTGCGTCATAACCCAACACTTTAGGTTGTTCGAGTGTTTTATCCTTGGCACTACGAATACGAATTTTTGCGTCAGCAGGGTTAATAGAAGTCGCGCTCACTTTTACCAGCAAGTCATTATTTTTTAGTTCTGGCAGACTCGTTTCAAACTCAAATAAACTGTCTTGCTCTGTAATCGCAAGTGATTGAGTAAATCCGATAGCTTTCATTTTTGATGGTACTGACATTGTGCTTTCTCCTTGAATTAGACGAGTTAATCTTAGTCAATTCTCACTCTAGATAAACCGCCTAATATTTGAATAATTCTCAAATAATTTTTGATAATGGTGTTACCGCTATCTGGGTAATGCAGACATCTAACTGCATTGCCAAAGACTGAGAGGTTAAATCAGGCCTTTCTCAATCAACCAATCATGTGTGACTTGATCTTGTGGTTTACCTTCACGGCAAACTTTGTAATCCAGCTCTGCGATAATGTCATTCGAGAAGCGTAGGGAATCCAACTTCTGAATCTGCTCTTCGTTAAACAAGTGCTTCTTGTCATCTCTTAAAAGCAGTACCGCTCTGTCAACGATTCCGAGTAAGCCTTTAGGCTCTTTAAGTTCTCGAATATCGTAACGATGGTGCAAAAACTGAGGTTTCCACAATGGCACTACCACCCACTCTTTGTTTGCCACTGCACTTTCAAAGGCTCTGAAACAACCGTCTTCACTGCCAGGAAAGAACTGGTAACCAGCATCGCTCAGGCCATAGTCTTTCATCATCTGGATAGAGAAGCGTGTGATACCAGCACCGGGGTTGATACCCTGGATGGTCGAGTTCATTTTCTCGATCACTTCGGCTTTTAATAAATCAGAGACTTCAGAAACCGCCTCTTCAGGCACATAGTCTGGTACGCCCCACAAGGCATAAGGTTCATAATGAAGCCCAAGCTCGATAAGCGGCTCAACTTCTTCAACGCCCGCTTTGTAGATGCCGTGACTTGATGGCAGCCACGCAGAAGAAAGCATATCCACTTGGCCTGTCTTCAGCTTTTCAAAGTTCTCCTGATGTGGAGAGAAAATGCGCTCTACCTCAAACCCCATGGTTTTCAATACATTGGCAACCAATGAAGCGGCCGTACGGTGGAACGACAAATCCGTTACACCCATTGTGATTGTCTTAGTCATCTTATCCCCCTAGATCGTAGGCTTCGTCCATACGGTGTGTACTGCGCTACGTTGTCGATAGGGGAAATGATAGTGAGAAAATTACTAATGAAAAACAGCCTCACATTTAAATTATTATCAAATTAATTTTGACAATTAAGTGTTTGAAGCTAACTTAGAAGCGATAAGTAGAGATGACCCATTTGCAGATTGTGATCGGGAAATATCCCAACCCCATGTTTAGAATATAATTCAATACAGGTAGATAACATGCTTCTTGAAGACTTACAGGTCATTTTGAAAGTGGCGGAGTTTCGCAGTATCACCGCTGCAGCCACCAACCTTGATATGCGCACTGCCACCGCAAGCGCTGCCGTGAAACGTGTTGAGGCCGCGTTAGGCGCTGAATTGTTTGTCAGGACCACACGCCACCTAAGGCTCTCTTCAGCAGGCGAACGCTATTTACCTGAGTGTGAACAAGCCTTAAAAATGTTGGAGCAAGCGAAGCTCAACATGCGAGAAGAGCTTGGTATTGTTGACGGTGAAATTCGCATCGCGCTTTCTTCTGATCTAGGACGAAATCTAATCACACCTTGGCTTGATGAGTTTTTACTGGAATACCCTAACGCCGCACTACGTACTAGCATCAGCGATAGCAATATCGATTTTTACCGTGATTCTGTTGATATGGCGTTGCGTTATGGCTCCCCGACTGATGCCAACATGTATGGCTTTAAAATCTGCGATGTACCCAGAATATTGTGTGCGGCCCCTGAATACTTGGCTGAAATGGGAACACCAAAACGCCCGAGTGACTTAACTCAACACAATGGTTTGCTCTACCAACTTCATGACATATTGCAAGACGAGTGGATATTCAACGATGGCACTCAAGATCATAAAGTGAAACTAAAAGGGAACCGCGCCTCGAACGACGCTGACCTTGTAAGACGTTGGTGTATCGCGGGTAAAGGAGTGGCAATAAAATCTTGTCTAGACATGTCTCCTCATCTGCTTTCAGGCGAAGTGGTTAAAGTCATTCCTGAATTTAAACCAACACCTACAGAGTTGTGGTTAGTATGCCCAAGTCGTCAATCCATCACCCCTACTGTGCGTCTACTGAGAGATTTATTCAGAGAGAAGACCGCAGAGATCCTTTCGCAACTTAGCGAAAAAGGCATTATAGAAAGCAAAATATCATAGGATCTAATGCAGCTTAGAGATAAGAAGTAGAGATACAAAAAAGGCGTTAGCGAACTTCAATTCGCTAACGCCTTTAATCATTTGAACATCATATGGGTATGATGAACATACTGACTTTATTACAAGTACTTGGTTTAATAACCTTAATACAAGAGTTTAGTTTGACTCGTCTTCAACAACGTCACAACCTGCACAGCACTGAAGAGCAATTTCATGTTCGAAGGTGATGGTGTCTTCGCCTTCTTCCAGTAGCTCTGCGATTTCATCCGCGACTTCTTTCTCATCATCCGCTTCAATTTCGCTTGCTAGCTCTTCTTCTGAATAACCGAAGAAGTTAAGCAATAGGTACTCACGAGCTTCCTCTTTAGTACAGACCACGTTTGCTGAAAGATCTGGTGTAATCTCACCTTGCGCAAGAGTCGCTGTCAGTTGAGCGAGAGCATCCTCTTTCATCGCAGGCGTTAACCAACCAAGATCAGTACTTACTGTTGTTTTTTTACAGTCGAAGCAAGGCAGTTGGTGGAAGTAGTATTGAAAGGTAGTCATAGGTAATTTCTTCGTTAAGTGTTGTATAGCAAGATTATGCGCGTTTTGTAGCAAAATACTATCTCAATCACAACCTAAGGCTGGTTCGAACTGAATATTTGTACCAAGTACAAAGCACCATGATGACTACTGATAAATTTAAGGCCTCGTTCACTAGGGACATCATCTCATTACGACGAAGTTTGCGAAGCCTTGCTTTCTCCACCCGACTTAGCTTTGTAATTGTGTAACCAGCAACAAAACAACCCAATACACAGACCCCAAAATGCACTGCCGATTCCCAGTAAATTAGTACCAGAAGCAGTGGATAAGAAAGTAAGCAGTGCGGGTTCTCTGTAATGACTGTCTGCCATTGATACCGCAAGGCAATTCATCAAGGTCGGCATCACCGCTAAGCCAGCAACCGCAATGACAATCTCGGAGGGCACAGCGCTAAACAGCGACACAAATGACATCCCCATAACGCCAGCTAGCAAGTAAAACCCGCCCATACAGATCCCCGCCATATAACGTGTCTTTCGATTACTATCCGCATTCGGGCCCATGCAAATAGCGCCCGTAATCGCTGCAAGGTTATACGCAAAACCACCAAACGGTGCGAAGATCAAACCTGTCACCCCTGTGGTGGTAATGATCTTCGATGAATCGACTTGGTATCCGTTCGCTTTTAGAACCGCAAATCCCGGTAAGTTCTGTGAAGCCATCGTCACTATAAATAATGGAATTCCCACGCTGAACAACGAAAAGAACTCAAAATCGGGCGTGATAAACACTGGGGTCGTTAATCCCATAGTCACCTGACTAACATCGAGTTTGCCAAACCCCACACACATGACCAATGCGATGATGAAAATGCTTGGGATCAGTAAATTTCCTAACCGCGCTTTCGCCAGAATAAATACTGTGAGCATGACAGCTACGACTTGTACCTCTTCCATTAACGACGTGAATAAACCTAAGCCGAATTGCAATAGAATCCCCGCGAGCATCGCAGAGGCAATCGATGTTGGAATCTGTTTTAGGACTTTCTCAAATATCCCCGCTAATCCAACTAACGTGATCAACATCGAACTGAACAAAAACACGGCCACGGCCTGATTCATTGTCAGCCCTTCAAGAGACGTGATTAACAACGCAGCTCCAGGCGTCGACCACGCTGTAACCACTGGCTTCTTGTAGTGAAACGAGAGCAGTATCGTGGTTACGCCCATGCCAATTCCCAACGCCCAAAACCATGACGCCACTTGTTCTTCGGTTGCTCCAGCACTCATTGCCGCTTGGAAAATGATCGCCGCGGCGCTCGCATAACCAATGAAAACAGCGATAAAGCCGGTACTGACGTGAGAAAATTTTAGCTTAGTCATGTTAATTTATTCCTTCGTGCGTTATAACGTCTATAGACTGAACTTAGCACTCGTGCGCTATAACGCACAACTAATTTTTGAAAAACTTGTAGAGAAAATATGCAAACAGAAATTAAAGTCGGCGTTAACTTGAAACGCCTTCGCCAAGAAAAAGGCTGGAGCTTAGACAAAACAGCGAAAGCAACAGGCGTGAGTAAAGCAATGTTAGGACAAATTGAACGTGGAGAATCAAGCCCGACAGTCGCTAAGCTCTGGCAGATAGCTTCTGGGTTCGAGGTGTCACTTTCGAGCTTTATCGCGGCTAGCCCAAACAGTGAACTGACGAGTTTATTCAGAGATGCAAGCGAACTAAGGCATGAGGAATACAACATTGGTTTTTTCGTCAGTTTGTTGTTTCCTTTTGAGGAAGCACTAGGGTTTGAAATATTCGAACTCACCCTAGCCCCCGATTACCAACATAAATCCGCCCCACATAACGCAGGCGTCACTGAGCACATCTTATGTATTTCAGGAGAGATGGCCGTGATGTTTGATGGTGAGTGGCATACGTTACGAGCAGGGCAAGCCGTTCGCTTTAATGCTAACCAGAACCATGGCTACAAAAATATCGGTGAAGGAAATGCCGTATTTCATAATGTGATTCACTACCCTAATAACAAGCAATAGTGCCGGGTTTGGTGATAACGGCTATAACCGGATGTTTAGCGCTAACGGATGTCCATCGCTAACGAAAGAGCAGGCATCCCACTGGCTAGTATTCACTGAGAACGACTATACGTTGACGACCATGCTGCCATCTTCTGCTTGGTAACGTGCCCATAGTTGAGAAAGGTTTTCTTTATTAAGCTGTATCTCTTTTTCTTTCAGAAACGCTTCGTTGTGCAGCTTCGAATACGAGCGCTCAGCAAGGTCACAGCTAAATGTAACGATGGTTTTCCCTTTCCCCATTCTAGCCGCAGCGTATAGCGCACCTGCTACGTTCAATGACGAACTGCTTCCTAGAAGAATACCGTCATGCTCCGCAACAAGGCGGGATATCGTCACCAAATCCTGATCGGGCAGCGTGATGGCACGATTGATTTTTGCTTGCCTGAAATTTTCAACCGTTCGCATGATCCCTATGCCTTCCGTGAACGAACTTCCCGTTGATTGATAGTGTCCATTACGTAGAAACGAATAAATGCCGGACCCATTTGGGTCAACTAACCAAGTTTCGAGGTTGGGTTGCTGCTCAGATAGATAGTGTGAGTTTCCGGCAATGGTTCCTCCAGTCCCCACCACTGAAACTAGAGCATCAATTTTCCCTTGGGTTTGCTGCCAAATTTCCGGTCCAGTATTTAAATAGTGCGCTCGATAATTACTGAGATTTTCAAACTGATCTGCCCACCAATAATTCTCATTTTCGACACCAATCCGCTTAGCCGTGTGGTAAAAATGTTCAGGGTTTGCAAAAGGACAAGGGTCGACCAATAACCGTTCAGCATTATAAAGCGAGATCATGCGCTCTTTCTCTTGTGCCTGCCCTTTTGGCATCACCACCAACATTTTGTAACCAAGGGATTTAGCGACTAGAGCAAGGCCGATCCCCGTATTTCCTGCGGTACCTTCAACGATTGTCATTCCCGGCTTAAGCTTACCGGCTTCTACTGCATCCATAACCAACTGAAGTGCCGCTCTATCTTTAATCGAACCACCCGGGTTCTGGTGTTCGCACTTAATAAGAATCTCACAACCTGATATCTCTGAAAGACTATTGATTCTAACAAGATCGGTATCGCCGATGAGTTCACTGAGATTGTTTGCAATGTGGGCAGATGACATCGCGACTCCATTTATTTATTTATTGAGGATGAGTTTGTTGATCGATTGATCTGTCGATGATCATAAGCGTAGCTCTGAGGTCTGCTTAGTCAAGGAGTGGCGAAATTGAAAAGACTCTCATTTTCAAAATAACAATTATAATTAGGGGTGATCGATTAGATTGAGGGTAAATAAGATGTTTCTAAAAGAGAAAAAAAGCGGTGACCTCGTAGATGTTACTGAAATGACCAAATTAACCAACTTATTTCAGGACAGTATCGAAGGTCGGTTTCAAGCTGGCGAAGAACAGCAAGACCCTGAGATGTTTAAAAAGTCCGAACTGGTGTTTATGTCAGGTGAAGAGTTACCTCGATGCTGGACAGATCCAAACTACCGCTCAGAGGTTAAATAACCTTAACTCTTCCAGAGTACCAAGTGAGTTGTAATTGAAACTCTGTTCTAAAAGCGTTTGACCATATGGGCTATTCCCTCTGTTAAAGCGTTCAAATGCATCTTTACTAAACACAAAAAAGCGAGCCACTTAGGCTCGCTTTTCAATTGTTTCTTAAGCAGTTGCTTCGATTACAGAAGCTCTACCGACTGTTGAGCAATCACGAACTCTTCGTTGGTTGGGATAACCATTGCTACTGCGCCAAGCATTTCTGATTTAGCGATGATGCCTTCAGCACCAAAGCGAGCTGCTTCGTTGCCCGCTACATCTTCAACAAAACCAAGAATCTTAAGGTTGCTTAGGATCTCACGACGAATCGGTAGAGAGTTCTCACCGATGCCGCCAGTGAAGATGATGCCGTCTAAGGAATCTAGCGTTGCTAGGTAAGAAGCAATGTACTTTGATACGCGGTAAGTAAACACCTCAAACGCAAGCTTAGCGCCTTCATGGCCCTCTTCCATCGCTTCTAAAATGCCACGAGCATCGCTCGTAAGACCAGACACGCCAAGGAAGCCAGACTCCTTGTTTAGAGAGTTGAATACTTGCTCTTGTGACCAACCTTTCTTAAGTAGGTATTCGATAATACCTGGGTCTAAGTCACCACAACGTGTGCCCATCATAAGACCAGAAAGCGGTGTGAAGCCCATTGAAGTATCAACACTGTTACCGTCTTTGATAGCACATACAGATGCGCCGTTACCTAGGTGAACAGAGATGAAGCTCGATTCTTCTACTGGCTTGTTGACCATTTTCGCAGCTTCACGGCTAACGAAGTAGTGGCTAGTACCGTGGAAACCGTAGCGACGAACACCGAAGTCTGTGTATAGCTCTTTTGCAATTGCACCTGTAAATGCACGTTGTGGCATTGTTTGGTGGAAAGCAGTATCAAACACGGCGAACTGAGGTAAAGAAGGGAAAGCTTCAATTGCAGCACGGATACCGATAGCACCTGCTGGGTTATGAAGTGGAGCTAAGTCAGATAGGCTTTCAATCTCACTCGTTACTTCTTCAGTAATACGAACAGTTTGAGTGAACTTCTCACCGCCGTGAACGATACGGTGACCGATCGCCACGATATCAGCTGTGAAGCCTAAGTCTTCCATCAGGCCAACCAATTTGCCAATGGCAATTTTGTGGTGGTTACCCTCGCCTTGAATAGCAATTTCTGTTTTCTGACCTTGATGCTTCCAGCTCATACGAGCATCTTCAAGACCAAAACACTCCCCTAAGCCACTTAATACAGCGTCACCAGAAACAGAATCGATGACAGCAAATTTAAGGGAAGAACTACCCGAGTTAATAACCAGAACAAACGAATTAGACATTGGATATGGATCCTGTTTCAGTACGAATTTAGTGAAGTTTGTGCTTCAATTTTAGTTAAGTCTATTATTCAATAATTTTTGAATCTTTCAACTTTTGTTTTGCAAAAACCACCAAATGAACACAATTAAGTTGATCTTAGTCATCAATTCATTTCTTTCGAGAACGAAAATTAAAAAATAGTTGAATTAGATGAAGTAAATGCAGTTATGAAACTGATAGGTTCATACAAACCACATTGAGAGTAAAGTCATCTAGGATTGAAATCTTATCCAAGAGTCCAATTCATAAATTAAGCCCATAAAGCAAAAAAACAAGCTGGCGTTCTACGCTGCGACTTAAAAAATACAGCACGACACTTAAATATAGAGCTGCTGGTTGCCAATACCCGCTAATAGACTTTAAGGCGTTTAACTTCGCCTCAGCACTATAAATAGATCACTTATTTGGATCGAAAGGTTGAATAGATCTTACTTCAAAATCCATTTTCATTTTTCACTATAGCAGTGGATTTCTTTTGCTAGACATCGCTCGACTCCCATACCTCTAAACTAGACCCGCTAAACGGCGCTTTACGCACATGTCACTGTGGCAGCCTTATGATGCGAGGCACTATCTTAATCAGGGCTTAGAACGTGCTACAGGCGTAAAGAATAAAATAGCAGGCACAAAAAAGCCGAGCATAATACTCGGCTTTTAAATTCACTGTTTAAGCTATTCGTCTATAAGCACTTGGCTTGTAAATTTCAACTTAAACTAAAGGTTGATTAACCTTCGCTGCGCTCTGGACGACGACCGCGGTTGCCGCCATTGCCAGCTGCTGCGTTGCCATGGCCACGTTCGCCACGGTGGTTACCACGGTGATCACCACCACGGTTACGGTCAAAACGACGTTCGCCATCACGACCACCAGCAGAGTTACCATCACGTGCGCCGTCACGGTTGCCACGGTAGCCACCACGACCGCCATTGCCACCTTCACGGTTACCACCTTCGCGATTACCGCCTTCACGGTTACCACGGTAGCCGCCGCCATCACGACCGCCACGACCGCCATCACGACCGCCACGGTTGCCATCACGACCGCCGCCACCACGACGAGGCTCACGGAAGTCGTTGAAATCAACAACTACAGCGCCAGCTTCTTTTTGACGAATGCGAAGTTTGCTTAGCTTACCAGCAGTTTCAGAGTTCATTGCTTTTGGCAGTTGAACGTAAGTAGAACCTTGGTCTAGCTTGATAGCACCGATAGAACCTTTAGTTAGGCCTAGTTCGTTTGCTAGTGCGCCAACGATGTCTTTAACCTGAACGCCTTGCTCACGGCCAACTTGTAGTTGGTACGTATCCCAATCTTGAGTATTGAAGTTACGACCACCACCGTCACGGCCATTGTCACGATCTTCACGACGCTCTTTGCGACGGTTCTTATCACGCTCAATAGCAGCGATCA
This sequence comes from Vibrio sp. L5-1, assembly GCF_021728315.1. Taxonomy (NCBI): domain Bacteria; kingdom Pseudomonadati; phylum Pseudomonadota; class Gammaproteobacteria; order Vibrionales; family Vibrionaceae; genus Vibrio; species Vibrio sp. L5-1. The sequence continues at coordinate 642,514 of NZ_JAKKCQ010000001.1, forward strand.
TTGGGTCTTCGCCAACGTAGAATAGTGGGCTCTTACCTTGCTGACGCTTAAGAAGCATTGCAGCTAGAGTAGCAGCATCAACTTCTAGAGACTCTTGTAGTGTAGAGATTAAACCTGCGAAGTTTTCTAGAGCTTTGCTCTCTTTCTCAGTTTCAAGCTCAGCACCAAGCTTAGCAACACGTGCAGCAGCAACTTCGTCACGTTGTGGAAGTTGGATTTCTTCCATTTGAGACTTAGTTACACGCTCGATTGTGCGAAGCATACGGATTTGGTTAGTGCGAACTAGTAGGATCGCTTTACCTTTACGTCCAGCACGACCAGTACGGCCAATACGGTGGATGTAAGATTCAACATCGAATGGGATGTCGTAGTTAAATACGTGAGTGATACGTGGAACATCAAGACCACGTGCTACAACGTCAGTTGCAACTAGGATATCGATAACACCTTGTTTGATGTGATCAACAGTGCGCTCACGTAGAGACTGAGGAATATCACCGTGCAATGCAGCAGCTTTGAAGCCACGTGCAGATAGCCAATCAGCTAGACGCTCAGTGTCTTGACGAGTACGTACGAATACGATTGACGCGTCAGTTTCTTCAGTTTCAAGAAGACGAGACATTGCTTCGTCTTTTTCTACGCCTTTAACAACCCAGTAGTTCTGCGCTACTTTATCAACCGTGTGGTTAGTACCAGCAACGTCAACTCGTGCAGGATTACGTAGGTAACGGTCAACAATAGTCTTAACCATTGGAGGCATAGTTGCAGAGAAAAGTACACGTTGTGCAGATTCTGGAGCTTGCTCAAGGATCCAAGTAACGTCATCTACGAAACCCATTTTTAGCATTTCATCTGCTTCATCAAGAACAAATGTATGCGCTTCATCTAGGTGTAGACGGTCACGAGTTAGTAAGTCTTTAACACGACCTGGAGTACCAACAACAATGTGAGCACCGCGGCTTAGAGCACGCATTTGGTCAACAATTGAAGCACCACCGTAGATTTCAAGAACTTTAAGACCGTTGATGTCACGACCTAAGTTTTTGATTTCCGCAGCAACTTGAATCGCTAGCTCACGAGTAGGAGCCATGATGATTGCTTGTGGTTTGTGTTGGTTCAGGTTGATTTTGTTAAGTAAAGGCAGAGAGAATGCTGCTGTTTTACCAGTACCAGTCTGTGCTTTACCTAGTGCGTCACGGCCTTCAAGAAGAAGAGGAATAGCTGCTGCTTGGATTGGAGTCGGAGAAACGAAACCCATGCTATCAAGAGCTGAAAGAATGTTATCGTTAAGGGCTAATTCATTAAATTGAATTACAGATTCGGACATTGGGATCCCACTATATATAAGTAAACAAAAGGTCCCGGGAGCTCTATCAATTCCAATACTGATCCAATCAGATACTGATTCCATTCAGAGTTACGAAGCAGTAATAAAACACTTCAAGCCATTAGGGACGTCTAAGGGAGGCGGATTATTCCCTAAATGCATAAAAAAATCCAGAAAAAATTGAAATACATCACATATTTTTCGCTTTTACATCAATACTGGTTATCATATCGTCAAAACTTGATGAATATCTCGTCACAGCACCCATCTTCTAGCAAATTGACCTAGTTAAATAAGAGGGCAATTAATTAACGCTCACTTCGCCTTTAAGTAGTAATCAAGCCTCGCAATGATTATAGTGTGCTCAATTGTCCTCGATAGATAAAAGTCAAAATGTTTCAAGATAATCCTCTACTCGCTCAACTCAAACAGCAAATCCAAGAAACCCTCCCTAAAAAGGAAGGTACAATCAAAGCCACTGAAAAAGGGTTTGGTTTTCTCGAAGTCGATAACAAGACCAGCTTCTTCATTCCACCTCCATACATGAAGAAATGTGTACACGGTGACAAGGTAATTGCCATCATTCGCACCGAGAAAGATCGCGAAGTAGCAGAGCCTGAGGAATTGATTGAACAAGGCCTTACTCGTTTTATTGCACGAGTGAAGTTGTTTAAAGGTCGTTTGAACGTTGTTCCAGATCACCCACAACTGAAAAAGCTGCAACTTAAAGCGAAAGCAAAAAAGGGGCTAAACCCTGAAACGCTAAAAGAAGGCGACTGGGTTGTTGCTCATATCATTCAACACCCGTTAAAAGGTGACAACGGATTCTTGGCTCAAGTCTCTGAAAAAATCACAGATGCTGACGACAAGATCGCACCTTGGTGGGTAACGCTGGCACAAAACGACCTACCAAACAGCGAACCTGAAGGCATCGACGACTGGCAGATCAAAGACGACGCTGATCTTGAACGTATTGACATGACTCACGTCCCTTTTGTGACTATCGATGGCGAAAGCACAAAAGATATGGACGATGCGCTTTACGCTAAGAAGAAAGAGAACGGTGATTTTGAGCTAACTATTGCGATTGCTGATCCTACCGCTTACATCTCTCCAGATGATGCGATGGATAAAGTGGCTCGTGAGCGCGGTTTCACTATTTACCTTCCAGGTCGTAACATCCCAATGTTACCTCGAGATCTAGCTGACAACTTATGTTCACTAATAGAGAACGAAATTCGCCCGGCACTTTGCTGCACAGTAACAGTATCTAAAGAGGGTGTTATCGGCGATGACATTAACTTCTTCGCTGCGAACATCAAATCTCATGCTCGTCTTGCTTACGACCACGTATCTGACTGGCTAGAAACCGGTGTATCAGACAAATGGCAACCATCAGAAGAGATCGCTGCGATTGTTTCTGACCTTCACCAATTTGCACAAGCACGTTCAGCATGGCGCTCAACAAACGCTGTTGTATTCCCAGACCGCCCTGACTACCGCTTTGAACTTAGCGAAGATAACGATGTTGTCGCTATCCACGCAGACATGCGTCGCACTGCAAACAAGTTGGTTGAAGAATCTATGATCAGCGCGAACATCTGTGCAGGTCGAGTATTAAAAGAAAGCTTTAACCAAGGTGTCTTTAACTGTCACTCTGGATTTAAAGCAGAGAAAGTAGCAGACGTTCTAGAACTGGTTAATCCAGAAGCCGAAACACCATTTACAGAAGATCAGATCGTTTCTCTAGAAGGCTTCGCAACTCTGCGCCGTTGGTTAGGCTCTCTAGACAACAGCTACTACGACAACCGTATTCGTAAACTCCAAGCGTACAGCGAGATCAGCAATGAACCTGCGCCACACTACGCTATGGGTTTAGACATTTACGCGACGTGGACTTCCCCAATTCGTAAATACGGCGACATGATTAACCACCGTATGCTTAAAGCACACATCTTAGGTAAAGCGCCAATTCAAACACCAGACGAAACTATTGGTGATGAACTTGCCCTGCACCGCCGTCACCACGGTATGGCTGAGCGCAATGTTGGCGATTGGTTGTACGCTCGTACTCTAGCAAACGCTCCTGTAGAAGAGACTCGCTTCCAAGCAGAGATCTTCGACATTAACCGTGCTGGTATGCGTGTGCGTCTGCTTGAGAATGGTGCAGCTGCATTTATCCCTGGTTCTCTCATTATTGATAATAAAGAGAGAATAGAGTGCAACGGTGATATGGGTACTGTATCTATCGATAAAGAAATGGTATACAAACTGGGAGACGTTTTAGAAGTAGTTCTCTTCGAAGTTAATCAGGAAAACCGTAACTTAGTAGCAAAACCTACTCAAGTATTTGCGGACTTGCCTAGCGAGCCTGAAACGACAAACGAAACCGAAGCTTAAGAACTTTAACGGTTACAGCTTTCAAGGTCAAAGCTTGCAAGGTTAAGGCTTTCAAGGTTAGAGCTTTCAAGGTCAAAAGCTTCAAAGGTTCACTTCTAAAGGCGCTAATTATTAGCGCCTTTTTTGTAAATGTCTCATGCTTAAACAATACTTAAAAAAAATAATCAATAAGCAATCAGTTTACAACGTCAAAGAAGCGCACTATGTCATCAATCACAGTTACTCAATTCAGAAACTTCATTCCCAGGAAACGGGAACGTTACCCCGCCTCTAAAAACGGTATTTTCATCGTTTCTAAAGGCAGTATTTCTTTCGTGCTACCTGATGGGACTGAAGCCTCATTGCAAGCCGGAGATTTTACTCTTTACAATTCTGGTCAGATTAAAGACATCACCGTTGACACTGAGAATGGCGAATTCAGCGCAACCTGTGTAGATTTTGATTTAGCTATTTTTCAGAAATTCATTAATCAGTTCAGCGATTTAGAACCCACACGAGTCCCAGATAAATACATTAAGTTTAATCAAACTGATACCGAAATATGCCAATTGAAAGAGCTCATCATGTCGCTCGTTCATTCATCGACTCAGAACGACTATGCACTCACTCAATTAGGTTTAGGTTTGCTCTCTCTAATGGTCGAGCAGCACCCTGCTCTGTTAGTTATTATTGCCCGAGCGTCAAGGTTAACCGTGACGCAAAAGGTCATTCATTACATTGAACAGAACATTGAAAATAATATCTCACTCGATACCCTAGCCAGCTATATGGGGATGTCACCAGCCACACTTAAGCGCCGTTTGTCGGCTGAAGACCTTTCCTTTTCAAATCTATTAAAGATAAAGCGAATCGCCCATGCAGCGACACAGCTCAGAACATCGAATAAATCTATTACTCAAATCGCTTATGAATCTGGATTTAAAAGCGCGGCACACTTCAGTACAGCCTTTAAAACCTATCATGGCAAGACTCCAAAAGACTTCCGCTCTTTGGTTGCACAGTCTTATTAGTTGCACAATCTTATTGGCTGTACTGTCTTATTGGTTGAACAGTCTTAGAAAGTACGAGTGCAGATGCACATGCAGATAAAAGTATAAATCTGAAATGTGTTGGTGGGAATTTACGAAGGTCGTTCGTTTTTGGTATCAAACCACCAGCGAACGCCTAAGTAAAATGGTCACGACCAGAAGTAGGATTTAGGGTCTTTTTCTATTTCAGCCAAAATAGCATCAAGATCCTTGGATTGAGGAAGGTAAGGGTAAGGTCCCCAATTTACAGAGTCGGTTTCCGCATTATCTTCAAGTGGCACCATCACCACCCAGCAAGATAACGACTCATCAAAGGTAACGCAGGCGATCTCGTTGGTATAATCACTATGAGATGAGTCGAGTAGATAATGCGCCTGAGAAAACAGCACACCACCCTCACACTCTTCATAAAGGGATTTGCCTAGCTCTACAGGTAAACTACGATTTCGTGAAGTACAGAGCCTCTCAGCTCCAATTAAAAGACGATTCAGTTCTATATGAATAACGGACATAACACCCCTTGTAACTTCATAGAAACTTCTAAGTAGTGAATTCCTCTACTTAGCTTAGGACTCAACGATCATTTTAGCGAACAAGTGCAAACAAAATACCCGCCCTGCTCCCAGAAACGAATCCTTCTTCAGTAAACACATTCTAAAAGGGCAAAGCCGTCTAAATTTCATTAACCAGTGCCATTTTGGCAGCCACACTGTCTTTCACTCACCAGATTAACCGCTATAACGTATCCGTATAGAATTTCACAAAAGTGTCATATAACCGACCTATCATAGCCAACAAATGTTATTAACTAGGAGTTGTTTATGTTACGAGTCGCGCTTGCCTCTCTTTTATCCTTAGCCCTATCGTCTCAAGCTGCTTTAGCACAAGAAACCAATATTTCGGGCTCCACTTCTGTATCACGAGTGATGGATGTTTTAGCAGAGGAGTACAACAAGACTCACCCTGATAACTACATTGCGGTTCAGGGCATCGGTTCTACAGCGGGTATTACCATGGTTAATAAAGGTGTCGCTGATATTGGTATGAGCTCGCGTTACTTAACTGACCGCGAACAGGACGAAAAATTGAAGGTATTTCCAATTGCCTTTGACGGCCTAGCAGTCGTAACTAACCGTTCAAACGGTGTAAGCAACGTTACACGTGAACAGTTATTCGATATCTATAAAGGAAAAATCACAAACTGGAAAGCCGTGGGTGGCGCAGATCAGCCTATCGCAGTTGTAACTCGTGAAGCTTCTTCTGGTTCACGCTACAGCTTCGAAAGCTTGCTTGGTTTAACAAAAATCATTAACGACCGTCTAGTGTCTGACATCAACCCAAATAACTTGGTTGTAAGCAGCAACAGCATGGTTAAAACGATTGTTAACCATAACCCACACGCCATTGGATTCATCTCTGTTGGTTCTATCGACCGTTCAATTAAAGCCATTACCTTTGAAGGCATAGAGCCAACATCAAAGAACATTGCTAACCACAGCTATGAATTGGCTCGCCCGTTCTTGTTGCTACACAAAACTGAATCAGTTTCTGACGAGAGCAAAGATTTCATCAAGTTCGTGAAGTCAAAGCAAGGGCAAGATCTTATCGAAGAGTACGGCTACACACGTATTAAGTAGCTATTCACGAATGAAGTAAGATAAGTACTTTTAGTGATGTTATTAGGATGCTGATGATATCGCCTTGATAGACACAAACAAAAAGAGAGAGCCTTAAGCTCTCTCTTTTTTTTGAATCTATAATCTTCGCTTAAAGCAGTTCCACTTACAAAAAAGCTCTAGAAGTGAAGTTGGATTACCGAAACAATCACAGCGCCAGGACGACGAATACCTTCGATTTCTACGCGAATTTCGCGTTCAATCTCTAGGCCTTTCTTAATTGGCGTTACTTTTGTTAGCGTACTTTTAGCACGAACGTTACTGCCCGATTTGACAGGATATGGGAAACGTACTTGGTTAAGACCAATGTTTACAACCATCTTCGCTGTTGGGAATTGAGACTTATCAGGATCAACACTGTCAGTCAGTCTAGGAAGCAGAGACAAAGTCAAAAAACCATGTGCGATGGTTGTTTTGAACGGAGAATCTGTTTCAGCCTTAGAAGGTTCAGTGTGGATCCATTGCATATCTTCAGTAACAAGGCCGAACTGGTTAATACGGTCTTGACTAACATTGATCCAGTCGCCAGTATGAATAACTTCACCGATCTGCTGATTAAGCTCATCAAACACAAGCTGTGCTTCTCGCGTTAATACGAGCGGCTGTTCTATTGGCATCTCTGGTGCATCTTCATTTACAGCAGGTTTGTGGTGATCACGAACCCAAGCAAAGAAATGGCTATTTTGCGTACGATTCAGAAAGTCACCCCAGTAATCTCTAAGAGCTGGAGACATCCATTGCATAAACTCTGAGTGTTGCGAAGACACGCTGTCGCCTCGGTGTTTAAATAAATCAATGACTTTCATAAGAACCTCAATGCACAAAAAATTTCAATATAACTAGTTAATTTTGAAACACTTCACACTATTGTGCAAATGTTTTCGAGCATACACTCGTTAGCTGAACACTGTTATTCCCATATTAAACAGACACTTAATAATAAAACATCATTTTATTACAAAACCTAAATTAGAGTGTTAGCTCCATCACAAAACGAACATTTGATTATATAAATGGCGTTTTTATTCACAAGCGGAATAAAAAAGGCTTAGCGCAATGCTAAGCCTCAGTTTTTATAAGGATTTAATCCTGCAAGGGATTAGCCTTGAAAGGCGTTAATCTTACCGGTGTTAAGTCTCCTATTCGTCATCAAGTGGAATCAACTTAGTCGTGCCACCGTGTGCCTTCTCACGCTTACGTTGCACGAATGCATAGAAGCCTGGGATTAGGAACGTACCCGCTAACAACACACATAGCAGACCGCCGATCAGTGAAATACCCAACGAGTTCTGGCTCACGTGACCTGCGCCCGCTGCGAAGATAAGCGGGAAGATACCTAAGATGAACGACCAAGAGGTCATGTTCACAGCACGGAAACGCAGCGTACCGCCCTTCACTGCCGCATCTTCAATTGATGCGTCTTTCTCTTCACGCTCCACTTTTGCGAACTCTACAATCAAGATTGCGTTCTTCGCGGCCAAGGCTATCAAGAGAACCAAACCTATTTGTGCATAAAGGTTTAGCGGTGTGCCCGTCAGATTCAATGCTAAGAAGGAGCCTAATGTTGCAACCGGTACCACTAAGATAATCGCTATCGGTATTGTCCAACTCTCGTATTGAGCCACCATAAACAAGTAGATGAAGATCAGAGCCAGTGCAAAAGCAAAGATCGCTTGGTTGCCAGCCAATACTTCTTGGTAGGCCATGCCTGTCCATTCGTACTGATAACCCTGAGGTAAGACTTCAGTGGCTACACGTTCCATTGCAGCAATAGCATCACCGCTTGAGTAACCCGGTGCTGGTTGGCCTTGAATCACGGCACTGCGGTACATGTTGTAACGCCATGCGACATCTGGTTCGAAGATCTGGTCGTACGTTACTAATGTACTGAGCGGGATCATCTCGCCATTAGACGAGCGCACGTGGAATCGTTGTAGATCATCCATGCTGCTACGGTGTTCACTATCAGCTTGCATGGTAACGCGGAAGTTCTTACCAAACATGGTGAAATCATTCACGTACAGTGAACCAAGATTACCTTGCAGAGTTTGGAAAATTTCCGATAGTGGGATACCTAACTGTTGCGCTTTCTCACGGTCGATATCGACATAGTAGTGAGGAACGTTGGCACGGAAAGTACTGAACGTATGTGAAATCTCAGGCTGTTTGTTCGCCTCAGCAATCACATCATTCATTACCATCGCCAGATCAGTACGACTACGACCTAATGTATCTTCTAGAACAAATTCGAAACCAGAAGCCGCACCCATACCCGGAACAGCCGGAGGTCCCATTGCAAACACAATAGCTTGAGGCAGTTCAGTGGCCGCTCGACCATTAATACGTTGTGAGATAGCTTGTGCGGAATGTTGACCATCCAGTGCGTTACGCATATCCCAATCATGCAGTTTGATAAATAACGACGCGCCATTCGAAGCCGAAGCGCCCGTCATGAATGCGTAGCCGTTTACCAGTGTCACACCATCAACACCCGGCTCTTGCTCAACCATCTCTAGCAACTGCTCAGTCACATCTTCTGTACGAGACAATGATGCCGCGTCAGGAAGCTGCACGTTAACCAGCAAGATGCCTTTATCTTCTTGAGGTACAAACGCCGTTGACGTCGTTTTCGCGAAGTAAGTAACCGCTGCTAGCGCCACAACAAAGAAGGTAAACAGCAGAACACCTTTTTTCACAAGGAAGCCCGCGATTTGGCCGTATTTGTTAGTAACAGACTCTAGGCCACGGTTGAATGCTTGGTACCAACGTGCTGTGTTACCACCGCCCTGTTTAAGAACCAATGAACACAATGCTGGTGACAGCGTTAGAGCGTTAATAGAAGAGATAACAACCGCAATACAGATAGTCAGAGCGAACTGACGATACATGATGCCAGTAATACCCGGCAACATCGCCACAGGGATAAACACGGCAAGAAGTACCAGTGTTGATGTAACGATAGGACCCGTTACTTCTTTCATCGCGATCAACGTTGCTTTACGCGGTGAAATCGTTGGGTCTTTGGCCATCGTCGTATCGACGTTTTCGATAACCAAGATCGCATCATCTACCACGATACCAATCGCCAATATCAAACCAAACAGGGTTACCGTGTTGATGGTAAATCCTGTCATCTGCATGACGGCAAATGTACCAATCAACGACACCGGAATCGCAACCACAGGAATCAAGGTTGCACGCGCACTACCCAAGAACAGGTACGTCACCGCGATAACCAGCAAGATAGCTTCGATCAGCGTTTTCACTACGCCCTTAATCGACTCAGCAACGAATACCGTGGTGTCATAACTCGCCTCGTAAGCCACACCTTCAGGGAAGTTCGCACTTAGATTGTCGAGCATCGCCATGACCGCTTTGCCACTTTCCAACGCGTTTGCGTCTGACTGAAGTGACAGCGTTACGATTGAAGCGTCTTGTCCTCGGTATTTACCATTGCCATCGTAGAATTTTTTACCTAACTCAACGCGTGCAATGTCTTTTAAGTAAACGGTTGAACCATCTTGATTTGCGCGAAGTACAACATTTTCAAACTCATCAGCCGTTTCTAAGCGGCCTTTTGTCACCAAGTTGAACTGTACTTCTTGTGGATTGGCGTATGGTGCAGCACCAATACGACCGGCAGCGACTTGAACATTTTGTTCAGCCAATGCGCCATACACATCAGATGTTGTTAGGTTCAGGTTAGCCATTTTCTCAGGGTCTAACCAAACACGCATCGAATACTCACCGCCGCCCAACACGTTTACTTCACTAATACCAGACACACGTGCCAGTTGGTCTTTAATGTTTAAGTTTACGTAGTTGATTAGGAACTGATCGTCATACTCACCGTTTGGAGAGTAGAAGTTCAATACCATCAAAAGGTCAGGTGAACGTTTCTTAACCGTTACGCCGACCATTCTAACTTCTTGTGGAAGCTTCGATTCGATTTGGGCTACTCGGTTCTGAACGTTGACCTGAGCCATATCAGCATCAGTACCGACATCAAAGGTCACATTAAGATTGTATGAACCGTCGTTAGCACTTTTAGAAGACATGTAGATCATATCTTCTACGCCATTCACCGACGTCTCTATGGGGTCGGCTATCGCCTGTTCCACAACTTCAGCACTGGCACCCGTGTAGAATGCCGATACACTGACCGATGGTGGGCTAATTTTTGGATATTCGGCCACTGGTAAGATAGCGAGAGAGATCGCACCCGCCAGCGTTAATATTATGGATATGACAAGGGCAAACTTAGGCCTTTGAATAAAGAAACGACTTAACATAAATAGCCCTCTTACTCAGCTTGTTCAGCAGAAGCTTGAATACGAACGGACATACCATTACGTACACGCTGTAGGCCTTGAGTGATCACCGCGTCGTCTTTCTCTAATCCAGATTGAACAATCACGCCACCTTCAACTTGTCGCCCCATCTCAATATTTCTACGCTCAGCGACTGGTGCAGCTTCGCCTTCAACCAGTACCATTACAAAGTCACCTTCTAGGTCGGTTTGAACTGCACGTCGCGGGATAGTCACAACATCAATCGATTGTTTTTCACGTAGATCAACGCGAACGTGTTGGCCTGGAAGTAGTTGCTGATTCGGGTTATCAGCAATGGCGCGCATCGCGATTGTACCTGTATTAAGGTTGATACGGTTGCCCAAGAAATCAAGCTGACCTAGATGTTCAAACGCTTCACCATTCTCAAGTATGATCTGAACTTCAACCCCTGCAGAGTCACTGCTGCCGTCGCCTTCAATGCGATCCATCCCTAACTCAATACGCTCACGTTCACTGATGCTGAACGACGCATGGATTGGGTCTAGGCTAACCAACGTAGTTAATACACCTGAAGACGGCGAAACCAGGTCACCCGTGCTCACTTTGGTGTCGCTGATTCTTCCAGAAAAAGGCGCGGTAATTTGGGTATGGGAAAGCTGAACATTGGCTGCGTTTAGCTGAGCATGGCTAGCTTCAAGTTGCGCTTGAGAACCTAATAAGTTTGCCGTCAATGCATCAAATTCCGATTGAGAAATACTGCCTTTAGGAAGCAGATTCTTACCGCGGTTGAAATCAAGTTCGGCTTTTTTAAGGTTTGCATTCGCTTGAGCAACAGACGCTTTTGCGCTTGCGACTTCAGCTTCAAAAGAAGATGGCTCGATCGAGTAAAGCAATTGGCCCTTTTCGACCATTTGACCTTCATTGAAATGACGGCTTTGTAGATAGCCTGAAACCTGCGCGGTGATAGCCGTGTCTTCAACGGCTTCAATACGACCGATGTACGACTTACTTTGCTGGTGAGAAACAACGCTAACATCCTGTACAGCTACGAGAGGTAGAGGCGCTTGCTTGGCATTTTGAGCATCTTGCCCACACCCAGCAAGAATAAGAGAGCTTGCAAGAGCCGTAAGGATCAACTTTTTACGCATGGTTATACCGTCACTTATTAGTATTTGAACAGCATAAAATTTACGTAACACACTCGTCACCATTGTCCGAGGAATATCAATTATAACTAGCCAAAGTGTATCAATATGTTAATTGAAACCAAGTGCTTATAAAGTGATTACAAACGCGTTACAATTTCTAAGTAAATCAACCTCTCAGCTTTTGTTCTCTATGGATATTGTCTAACATCATGTATGGTCAGACAGATAAGCATTCACATTTAATTGTTAAGGAATTCTCATGATTTCAAAATGGGCTAAACGTTTCTATCAAATGGCGGAATTGGTCGGTTCTTGGAGTAAAGATCCTTCAACTCAAGTCGGCGCCGTAATCACTAAGCACAACCGTATTGTTTCCGTTGGTTTTAATGGCTACCCACATGGCGTGTCTGATAGTGCGGATACTGATGACAGGGAAATGAAGTACCTTAAGACGCTTCACGCTGAAGAAAATGCAATCTTGTTTGCTAAACGTGATTTAGACAGTTGTGAAGTTTGGGTGACTCACTTCCCTTGTCCGAACTGTGCAGCAAAAATCATCCAAACTGGGATTTCAGCGGTACATTGCCCAGAGCAAAGTGAAGACTTCCTTTCTCGTTGGGGCGATAAAATCAAGATAAGCCAAGATATGTTTGAGCAAGCTGGTGTGGAAGTAGACTGGTTACCACTCGCTGATCTGGACTAATATCGAAGCTGAATTTCAGATACAAAAAAGCCGAGAGTCGATATATCGCTCTCGGCTTTCTTTTTTTCGGGCGCTATAGTTTGGACACTATAGTTTAGACGCTGTAGGTTGGTCGCAATAGACTGACGAGTAAATTAATCGTTGCTTGGGAATGCAAGAGCGTAAGCTTCCATGAAATCCTTACGGATATCTTGCTCAAGATGAATCGCTTTTTCGGTCGGACAGAAGATCATAAAGTGCACTTCTTGCTCACCCGTCGAACTGCTCGTGATATGGATATGAGGCTCAGATCCCGGAAGGTCAACGCCAGCGTGTTTTTCGATCACACCGTTATAACGGCGAGCAACATCGATAAATTCTTCACAATGCTCTTCAATTTTAACGATAAGGCCCGGCACCATTGGATATAGGTTAACGAAGTCTTTTACCGTCACAAAAAAGTTATGATAAACGTAGCGCTTCATGAAATTAAGGTTCTTGACCGGGTAGGTGAAGAACATGCTATTGGGCAGCGTAGCGGTCTTACCTGTGAAATGGTATTGCCCATGATATAGGTCGATTTCTTGAATCACAGTCGCCATCAAGTTGTGCTCAATCACCTCACCGCTGATTTTACCTACTTCAATCCAGTCACCAATTCTAAATGAACGAGAGCTTGCGCGCTGGATAGAGCCCGTGAAACACAAGATGATCTCTTTTGAAGCTACCACGATTGCAACAGCAATGGCGGTGACCGACAGTGCAAATTCGCTGATTTCAGATTTCCACAGCACAAATAAAGTGACCATAATAATGGCAAACGTACCGTTCTTGGTACGTGACATCCAGTTACGTTGATCTTCACTGAGAAAAGCGACATCACCACGGATTCGAGACAGAGTGATTCGTCGGATTATTAATATAATGCAGATGATCAGCACACTAAAAATAAACTTATTAGCGAGTAAGAAATCGATCACTTGCCACAACTTTTCCATTACGTATTCCTTTATATTACAACAATTAAGCTTTATAACGACGAACTTTACAGCAACGAGCTTTACAACAATTGGTATTTGAAGAACTAGCTGGGCAAGCATTATAAAAAAGCGCTCAAAAATAGAGCGCTTTCTTTCATGCCTAAAGCAGCTTAGGTAAGGCTATCATTTTATCTTGGCAGAAGTAATAAATTGGCCAAAAGTTTCACACCAAATCACAACCGTATTAAATCGATTGAGATCAACACCTTCAGGCAACTCAACCATAAATCGGTCGAATGTTTTTACATCTCCGACTCTCAGTAAATCGCTTTTACTATCATTGAAGGCTTGTTCGGTTTCAATAAACTTAGGTGATAGGTAAACTTTGTAATCAGGCCCCGGTGCCAGTTCACCTTCAAAAGCTATCGCACTTTCAGAAACCGAAACGATGCCTTCTCCCCAATGCAAAAAGTCACTGTCTTGTCGGTCTTTGGTGAACTCACCTGTATAGATAGCCTGCTGACTGATCGCTTCAACAGAACTTGAGGAAGGAGAATCAGGCTCAATCAAGATAGGTAATGCATAGACACCAAGCCCAAAACCAAAAGCACCCACGGCTAAGTGGGTGCAAAGTAAAACTAACTTTTTCATCGCGTACTCCCTTATGCTCAAAGAGAGTATTATTGAATACTCTTAAAAATACAAAGAGATATAACGCTTTGATATCCTATTTTTGGTAATGAGTCGCCGTACGCTGAGACAATTCGACAATCACTTTTACCGCTTGCTCCATGCCTTGAATGGTAATGAACTCATGAATACCGTGGAAGTTATAGCCGCCAGTGAAGATATTCGGACATGGTAGCCCCATGAAAGATAAGCGAGCACCGTCGGTACCGCCTCGGATCGGTTTAATCATTGGCTCAACATCGCACTCGATCATCGCTTGCTTCGCTAATTCAATAATATGTTGATGCGGTTCAACCATCTCTTTCATATTGAAGTAGCTATCGGTTAGCACCAGCTCAACACGGCCTTTCTCAAGACGCTCATTCAGCTCATCCACTTTCTGTTGCATGAATGCCTTACGCGCTTCTACACCCTCACGTTCAAAATCACGGATGATGTAACCCAGTTCAGAGCGAGCCACACCCATTTCAGCTGATTTCAGGTGGTAGAAACCTTCATAACCTTCTGTGCACTCTGGTGTTTCTTGCGTTGGCATCATCAATTGGAATTGCGCCGCGATGTTCATCGAGTTCACCATTTTACCTTTTGCGGTACCCGGATGAACGTTCACGCCATGACAGATAACATCGGCGCTCGTGGCATTAAAGTTCTCAAATTCCAACTCCCCTACCGGGCCACCATCAATGGTATACGCCCATTCGGCACCAAACTTCTTAACATCAAACAAGTTAGCACCACGACCGATCTCTTCGTCTGGCGTGAAGCCAATACAAATATCGCCATGTTTAACGTCTGGGTTTGCTTTAAGGTAAGCAATCGCGCTGATGATTTCAGCGATACCCGCCTTATTATCAGCCCCAAGCAGAGTCGTACCATCGGTAGTGATGAGGTCATGGCCATGCAAGGCATCAAGATCTGGGTATTGGCTTGGATTCAGGCATTCACCGCTTGCACCTAATTCTATCGTTCCACCTTGATAATCTTTAATCACCTGTGGTTTCACGTTCGCGCCGGAAGCATCAGGAGCGGTATCCATATGTGCGACAAAGCCAATAGCAGGCACATCGTAATCGACATTCGACGGCAGTTTCGCCATCAAATAGCCATTTTCGTCTAAAGAGACATCAGTTAACTCTAATGCGATCAATTCTGATTTTAAGGCTTCAGCAAATGTAATTTGACCCGGTGAACTTGGGCACTGCTGATTAGAAGGATCGGATTTAGTATCAAAAGTAACGTAATTCAGAAAACGTTCTACAAGCTTTTCCATAATTCATCTCACCATGGATTAAGTAATTGATTTACTGACTTAATTATTATGTCGATAAGCGATGCATCGTTAAATTAAGACGAACATAGAGTCAGTAGCGAGGTTTTTCATCTTACGCCCCTGACCATGTATGTAATTGCTCTACATCATTATTGTGCGAAATTAGACGAGCTTCCTATACTTGAAATAAGAGGGTTTCGTCAGTTCAACATTGCATACGGATGATAAGAGATCGCTTTGTACGCATTCTACGCCCTCCGCTCTCAGCCTAAAAAAAGTACAAAGTGGATGATGATCACAATTTATCCTTGATGCAGAATCTGTCATACGTTACACGGAGACACAGTTATGACGATTAATAAATATTTCATTTTATCTCCTCAAGCCTCTGAGGAAACGCTTCAACCAGTATTAACTGAGAAAGAAGTTCAAAGGCAGGAAGCTCTAAGACAGGCGCAATCTCAAGGTGGGTTTGACACCAACGCGACCTCGTAACTTAATCAATACTCAGAACATATTTAAGAACCCCTAATAAAAGAGCTCTACTTCTCTATGATGTAGAGCTCTTTTGTCTTTGACTCTTCTTCTCTCTTTCTATGATGTCCTATTCAGGCGTCGAACCCATTCACGTTTTGTGACTCCCCTGCTTTATATCTATAGCTCCACGACTATGCAGCTAGCTCATTCGCTACGTTGAGAAATGACTCATTAAACTTCCCTCAGCCATACCTTGTCGTGTCATTTTGTGCTAATAATTTATATTCGTTTTCATTCCTCACTCGCTCTCTTTTCAAAAACTCTAATGCGAGTACCAGAGAACTTAACCACAGGAATCCCGAATTCAATGGAATATTCAAAACTAGGAAGTAGTCAAATTCCCGTTTCCCGCATCTGTCTCGGCAGCATGACTTGGGGGCTGCAAAATACGCAACAGCAAGCCGACCAACAAATCGAATACGCACTAAGCCAAGGTATTAACTTCATCGATACTGCAGAAATGTATGCGGTTCCCCCGTCTCCAGAGACCTACGGCAAAACAGAAGCGATTATTGGTAACTGGCTATCGCGCCACCCGCAGCGCCGCCAAGAACTGATCATAGCGAGTAAGATTGCAGGCCCAGGTCTTCCTTGGGTTCGAGATGGTGGTCCTATAACGGGTGAAGCCGTAATCGAAGCGGTTGATGCGTCATTAAAGCGTCTACAGACTGATTATATCGACCTATATCAACTGCATTGGCCAAATCGAAATACACCTCACTTTGGAAAACAGTTCCCAAATCAAATTCGCTTCAGTGATATCGACCGAAAGCAGCATGAAGGGGAAATGTTGGAGATCCTTCAAGCCCTAGCGAGCTGCATTAAAGCAGGAAAAATCCGTCATGTTGGTTTGTCTGATGACACCACTTGGGGCATCAACACTTATCTCAAGCTGAGCGAAAAACACGATTTGCCACGCATGGTCTCGATTCAGAATGAATTCAGCCTACTTCACGCAAAAGACTGGCCGTATCTGATTGAGAACTGTGTGCATGAAGATGTCGCTTACCTGCCTTGGTCACCGTTATCTGGAGGAATGCTCAGTGGCAAATACATTGATGGTGCGAGACCAGAAGGAAGCCGTTGGACTTACATGCAGCGTAAAGGCATTTTCCGCGACACTGAGTCTGCCAATGAAGCCGTAAAAGGATATGTCGAAGTTGCGAACTCTCATGGATTTACGCCGAGCCAGCTTGCATTAGCATGGTGTAATCAAGTCGATGGTGTTACCTCATCCATCATTGGGGCGACCACGATGGAGCAGCTAAAAGAGAACGTGGCTGCTTTCAGTAAGCCATTATCAGAAGAGATTCTTACCGATATCAACACAGTGTTTAAGCGCTATCCTGTTCCATATTAAGCTGTAGTTCACCCAGCCTTCTCAGTTTGTCTAGCCTGTTCAGCTTAATCTTTGGTAAGTAAATCAGATAAGAGCGTACTATTTAGTACGCTTTTCTTTTTGTAAGTGGGTCGCTTTGCTTTTTATGTGGATCGCATTGAGCTATCACGCTTTTGGTTCTCCAACCTTTGCTCTATAATGCGCGGGCTTATATCTAGGATAAAAACATGATTTCAAAAAACCAATTAAAACTCCTTCGTGCTTTGGGCCAAAAGAAACAACGTAAAGCCCACGGCTTGTTTCTAGTTCAAGGTGAAAAGAACGTTCTTGAGCTTTTCAATAGTGACTTAGTCGTGAAGAACGTCTTTGCTACCGCTGATTTCTTATCTGAAAATCACGCTTCACTTATTGAGTTTGATTGTGTTGAAGCCTCGCTGGATGACCTAACCAAAGCGAGTACTTTGGTGAGTAACAATGCCGCGATTGCTGTCGTTGAGATCCCAACATTTGAACTGCCAAAAGCAACTGGGTTGATGATTGCACTGGATGGCGTATCTGATCCGGGCAACCTAGGTACCATTATTCGCGTAGCAGACTGGTATGGTATTAAGCATATCGTTGCGAGCAGCGATTGTGCAGACCCATACAACCCTAAGACAATCAGTGCAACTATGGGTAGCTTTGGCCGAGTACACGTAAGCCAAACAGACTTACCGGCTTATTTAGAACAAGCGAACCTACCGGTTTACGGCGCGTTCTTAGAAGGCGAAAGTGTTCATAAGACAGAATTTACTGCCAATGGCATTTTGCTAATGGGCAGCGAGTCTCACGGCATTCGTGAACATACGGCTAAATACGTAACGGATAAGATTACGATTCCTGCATTCGGTGGCGCAGAGTCTCTGAATGTAGCAATGGCGACAGGTATCATTCTCGACAATATGCGTCGTCAACATAGCTAGATTTCATAAGCTAACGAGCCAATCGACAGTGTTCAGATATTAAAAAAGGCGTATTGATTAATATCAGTACGCCTTTTTATTTGAGTTCTCTCAACAATTACTTTTCTAGCATTGCCAACTTGTCAGCGACACCATTCCACTTTTCAGCTTCATCCATCGGTGCTTTGACTTCAGTTTGTACCGGCCAGATTTCGGCAAGCTCGGCATTTACTTCAATAAAAATCTTTTGATCTTCTGGCAGTTCATCTTCTTGGAAGATCGCTTGAGCATCGCATTCAGGTACACATAAACCACAATCAATGCATTCGATTGGGTTAATTACCATGAAATTAGGGCCTTCATGGAACGCATCTGCGGGGCATACCGCCACACAGTCTGTGTATTTACATTGAATACAGTTATCGCCTACGACAAATGCCATGATGCTCTGCTCTATAAGTTAGTCAAAATTGAAGAATGGGGGATAATACTCATCCCAAGGCAAAATTCAACATCATACGACTCTAATATCGTGTCTATTTGCTCGATGCTTCCAAATTAGTATGACAGATAAATCAATTTCTCGTAAAATGCGCGCCATTGTGAGCTTATCGCTTCTTTCAACATCGGCGTTTTATCAAACTCTGTATTAAGAAACGATCTAGCTAAGACACCTATAAAAACGAGACATCAAAATGATACGTTTAACCGAAATTAAACTCCCACTAGACCATGAAGAGTCAGCCATTCAAGACGCTATTGAAGCAAAGCTTGGCATTAACGCTGATCAGGTACTTTCTTTTAATATCTTTAAACGTGGCTACGATGCTCGTAAGAAATCAAAAATCTTACTTATCTACACGCTTGATGTTCTCGTTGAAAACGAAGCTGAGTTGTTAGAACAATTCATCAGCGACCCACACGTAAAAGTGACTCCTGACATGGAGTACAAATTCGTGGCTAAAGCGGTTGAGAACCAAACTGAGCGCCCTGTCGTTATCGGTTTTGGCCCTTGTGGTTTGTTCGCAGGCCTAGTGCTTGCTCAAATGGGCTTAAATCCAATCATCGTTGAGCGTGGTAAAGAAGTTCGTGAACGAACCAAAGATACCTTTGGTTTCTGGCGTAAGCGTACTCTGAACACAGAATCAAACGTACAGTTTGGTGAAGGTGGCGCAGGTACATTCTCTGACGGTAAGTTATACAGCCAAGTGAAAGATCCAAAGCACTACGGCCGTAAGGTAATCGAAGAATTCGTAGCTGCTGGCGCACCAGAAGAAATTCTATACGTAAGTAAGCCGCACATAGGTACCTTCAAGCTGGTTACCATGATCGAGAAGATGCGTGCTTCTATCATTGAGCTAGGTGGCGAAATCCGTTTCAGCACTCGCGTAGACGACGTTCATATGGAAGACGGTCAAATCACTGGTTTGACGCTTTCTAACGGTGAAGAGATTAAATCTCGTCACGTAGTACTGGCTGTTGGCCACAGTGCTCGTGATACGTTTGAAATGCTGCACGAACGTGGCGTTTACATGGAAGCTAAGCCTTTCTCTGTTGGTTTCCGTATCGAACACAAACAAGCAATGATCGATGAAGCTCGCTTCGGTAAGAACGCGGGTAACCCTATCCTAGGTGCTGCGGACTACAAACTAGTACACCACTGTAAGAACGGCCGTACTGTATACAGCTTCTGTATGTGCCCGGGTGGTACTGTGGTTGCAGCGACTTCTGAAGAAGGTCGCGTAGTAACCAATGGCATGAGCCAATACTCTCGTGCAGAACGTAACGCAAACAGTGCCATCGTTGTGGGTATCGATCCTGAACGCGATTACCCAGGTGACGCACTAGCAGGTATCCGTTTACAACGTGAGTTAGAAAGTGCAGCTTATGTTCTAGGTGGCGAGAATTACGATGCCCCCGCACAGAAAATCGGTGACTTCCTGAAAGGTCGCGATCCAAGTGAGATTGGTGAAGTAAAACCATCATTCACGCCGGGTATCCACCTAACGGACATTTCAAAAGCACTACCTGATTTTGCTATCGAAGCAATTCGTGAAGCAATTCCAGCGTTCGAGAAGAAGATCAAAGGCTTCTCTACGCCAGACGGCCTACTAACGGGTGTTGAGACGCGTACGTCTTCTCCTGTATGTATCAAACGTGGCAAAGACTTCCAAAGCATCAACTTAAAGGGCTTCTTCCCTGCAGGTGAAGGTGCAGGCTATGCTGGTGGTATCCTATCTGCTGGTATCGATGGTATTAAGGCTGCAGAAGCACTAGCGATATCAATGGCAGAACAGAACCAAGCTGAGAAAATTGAGATCGCTTAGGCTCTCAATTTGCATATCTAAATTGGCTGTATATCTAAAACAGATTGCAGGTAGCCAAAACTAAAAATCCAGTGTCTTGTAGACACTGGATTTTTTATTGCATTAAGGTATCTAGAGTTATTAAATCACGATTTCGTCAGCGTTACTTACAAGTGTCTTTTGACCAGTTCACACCATCATCTGAACACTCAAATCGACTTGTCCCATTCTGGTAATAATAACCTTTAGTCCAGTTACCTTGAGAATATCTAGACGTTATCGTTTGAGTATAATCAAACGGCGTATTTTCAATGTACGCATACTTATGTCTGTTCCAGCTGTCAGAGCCATATGAACTGTTGTCATTAAAATCTACCGATAGGTAATTGAGCGCATCAAAGTCGCTACGCGACACACTATCCAATGAATCACCTAGATTAACCCACTCTGGATGTGATGCGTTATTTTCAAAATTAAATTTCGCTTGTACTTGGGTAAACTGATCTTTGTAGTCACCGACAACATCTGCCGACAAGGTTTGCATGAATCCAGCACCGATATTTTGACGTGAACAACTTTCCCAATCAGGTTGTTTAGACCAACCACGGTTCAACACACCAAAGGTCGCGAGTGAGTTAGGCAAAACCTGCTGCTTGATCGTCTCTTGCACCGAACATGAATATTCAGTTCCATCACTATCCAATGAGAACCAAGCTTCTTTGTCATACTCTAAGCCATTTTTCTTTTGGCCATTACGCTCAATATGTTTATTTAAAGCCAGCTCAGTCTGCAGATCAGCGGACACTTCATGTTCAATGACAATCAGCTTGTCTGCGGTCATCACCGTTTTAACTTTATACCACTTATTAATTTCGTTCTTCTTGGAGTAATCCCAATGCTCCCAGTAATAATCAACATAAGCTTGCTGAGCTTTTGGATTCTCTTTTTGAATCTCTTTGGTCTCTTGATACGACTTTTTGATAGCCGGCATCATTTTTTGCGCTAAGTCATAGAGCTCAGTATTTTGATCTTTAACGAAATCTCCATACAAGTCTTCAACTGCGATGTTGTATCGATTGGCAATGCGGAAGTCATGATCTTTCACATTTTGGATAATGCTATTTTGGGTGTTTACGGCTTGCTTCAAAGCTGAACAACTGTTTAAGCCACCTTTGTGCAAATCAGCTTGAATCTCGTTCCATAACACTGTGGTTAATGGTGTCGTTGACTTGATTTCTAAATCAGAACTCACCGTCATGACTGGCGGAAAGACTAACTGATAAGGTTCAGTAATCGGCGAGTTTGGGCTATCCGCATCAATTGCGCCGACCGGTACGTTCACTACGATTGGAGCGTAGTCCATGCAGTCAGAATTAGAACCCGTTAAAGATAACTGATAGCTGCCTTCATCGTCTGTGATGCTGCTTGGCTCACCTTCATCTAACACACCGTTATAATTGATGTCCAAAAACGCGGTCGCCCCTGAAATATAACCATCGATAGCCACACCTTGTAAGGTTTTTGTTTGAGGAGCGGAAGCACTGGTACTGCTACCACCGCCTCCTCCGCCACAAGCCGTAAGGCCACCAGCGATAAGTGCGATAGAAATAAGCTTAAGTTTCATTCGATGAGATCCTAATGAAATACATTAATAAGTAGGGTTGTCATTGGAGGGATGACCGAGAATGACTGTGATAGTCATGGTCAGTCATAATAGCGATTGGTATTCAAAAGAAACATGAAAGGGTGCTAGGCAATTTATGCATGTTTTGTTCTAACGAAAGGTCTTAAATGGACTAATTACATATCGCTTGAAGATATCCAGAGTTTATAGAAATCACTGTAGCCAGTTTGATTGATCTCTACGCCTTGAACCTCAACACTATTAAAAACCTTCTCTTTGCCGTGAAATAACGGACAAAGTAACTTCTGTTGATAAAGCGAATCTTCAATTTCTAGCAAGTCGCTCATTGGCTTCTCGCCACTCACAGCGGCTCTAACTCTCTCGCAATGCGCCCTCATCTCCAAATTGTTGAAAATGAATCTGAGGCCAGATGAAGCAAGTAGCCAATCGTAAAGGCCATAATCGGCTGGCTGTTCGATAACTTCTTCAATGAATAACAGGTCTGCCGACTCACTCATGGAGCTAGGGTCACTGATATTGGGAAGCTCAACAACTTCAATAATGACACCTGTCTTTACAATCGTTTGTTGCAGCCAGTCAGCCATCTCTTGAAGTAAAGGAATCGTCATTCTAGGTCGTGTTAACACAACAGTGCCCGTCAAAATAGGAATGGGATTGCTGCATGTTAATTTACTAGGCGAGAAAGAGAGATCATCCGTCACCATATCAGCATCAAACTCTTTACTGCTGGACTTGATAAACGATACCAGCCTGTCGAGTTCTTCAGGGGTTATGCCTGCGTTTTCTCTACGATTAACTGCAAGATACGAAAGTGCATTGATTGTGGTTTCTTCTGCTACGCCAGATTGATTAAAACTCAGGGTGTGATCATTCAAACCTTCTATGTCGGTGAGCGTTATCTGTTCTAACAAGGCATTTTGAGCAAAGTAACCACGGTGACGTTTTAGAATAAGGCGCTCTTCGCTCCAATCATCTAAAGAGAAAGGCCCCGTTCCAATATACGCACTGCGTCCACTAGCAAAATAGCTACGCTTGCAACGGTAGATAGACGCGTGTGCACTACACAGCGCATAGATAAACATTGGGTTTGCGCGCGCTAGCTCGATAGTTAGTTTTTTCTCACCCACCACATGAACATCATTCACCTGCTCAAATAAAGACTGTACCGGGCCATCTATGTTTTTTAACCGTAACAAACATTGAACGACATCTTTTGCACTCAAGGTTTCACCGTCATGGAAAACAACATTAGGCCTTAACCAAAAATGCAGAAAGCGACCTTCTATCTTCCAATGGTGGGCAAGACTGGCTTGAGGCTCGCCATTAAGATCTTGAACTAACAAAGTATTATAGATACTTCTCAGAATTTGATGTTCAGCGATTCTATAGGTTTTGGCGGGCTCAAGATTATCAACCCAGGGGTATTGAGTAATCAACAAATGATCATGCTGTTGATTGAAAAGGTTATGTTTTTCAGTGGCTAGCGTCAGTGCCTTTATTGCGGTATCACCATAGCTTTCTAAAAGGCGAGGAATTACTTTAAAGCGACCTTGCTCTAACTGAAGCGCTAAAACTTGCTCTAATGCTTCAGGGAAGCTAAGCAAAATTTTAAATTGACTAAGCCTCCCTCGTCCTTTGGACGGAATCCAACAAATCCAGTGGTACTCAGATAAGCATTTCAGAACTATCGAGGTGTTTCTGCGCGAAGTCGAAAGCGAATGCTCTAGATCATCGATCGTGAGATGGTACTCTTCGCCTAATTCGTACTTTGCAGTAAGCTGTTGAAGTCTACGTAAGTTAGCGTCGTTCATTGGATTCCAGGCTAGAGCGGTGAATCAAGTGTCATTAATATCAGTATGGATTTTTAAATTCAACCTTATACTGAAATATCTATAACGAGTTTTGACACTTAATATCAATACATTACATAGATACAAGAGCCTTTATGTCACTCCGATTTACTAGAGTTCCACTTCCCTTCATGAATCGCAGAATTGACGTCTCTTCTTGGTAACCAGCCCATGGTTTCAAGTTCGGGTTTATCTTTGAAGTGTTCAACGTAGCCGATACATAAGTACGCAACGATATCGATGTCTTCCGGGATATCTAATGCGTCTCGCAGTGTTGAATCGTGAAGAATACTCACCCACCCTAATCCGAGGTTTTCAGCTCTTGCTGCCAGCCATAAGTTTTGAACCGCACACACGGTGCTGTAAAGATCCATTTCTTGTTTGATGGTTCTGCCTAGCACGACCTTTCCGGTTCGATTACGATCGCAAGTCACGCAGATTCCGATAGGTGATTCGACGATACCTTCAAGCTTTAGACGCTTATACATTGCCTGCTTTTCATCGGTAAACATTTCCGCGGATTCGGCATGAGCTTGATTGAAACCCGCTTTGATTTGTTGCTTGGTTTCGATATCACGGACAACGACAAAATCCCAAGGCTGCATAAATCCAACACTAGGAGCATGGTGCGCTGCGGTTAACACACGCATCAAAACGTCTTCTGGGATCTCATTAGGAAGAAACTGACCACGAACATCTCGGCGAGAAAAAATCGTTTTATATACTGCATCGCGTTCATTCGGCGTAATTTCCATACATCCCTGTCTTATCGTCGTCTTATTGAGCCAGTATTATCCAACTAAAGTGTCTATGTTACTAGCGGTACACAAGCAACATGGTAGAATGCCGCCATTAATCTTATCCTTGTATAAGATTGTTGAACCTTTCCATCGCTATTTAGCCAAATCATACCGAGAAACTTATGCCATTTTCCAAGCTTGGATTAAGCTCACCTATTGTTAAAGCCGTTGCAAAACAAGGCTATGAAAAGCCAACCTCTATTCAAGAAAAAGCAATTCCGATTGTGCTTTCTGGTAAGAACCTAATTGCTGCTGCACAAACAGGTACAGGTAAAACTGCGAGCTTTGTTCTCCCTATCTTAGAAATGCTAAGTAAAGGTGAAACACAACGTAAAAAACGTATTCGTGCTGTTATTCTGACACCAACTCGCGAGCTTGCGATTCAGGTTGAGCAGAACATTACTAAGTACGCGAAGTTCCTAAACCTAACATCATTAGCGATGTACGGTGGCGTCTCTTACCAACACCAGAAAGACCGCTTGATCGAAGGTGTTGATATTCTTGTGGCAACACCTGGCCGTTTGATCGATATGTACGGACAACGTGCCGTTCACTTTGATGAAGTTGAAGTTCTGGTTCTTGACGAAGCCGACCGCATGCTAGACATGGGTTTCATCGAAGACATCAACAAGATCATCGCGCGTTTGCCACAAAACATTCAAAACCTGTTGTTCTCAGCAACGCTATCAACGCCAGTTCGTGCGCTAGCGAAAAGCGCAATCAGTGAAGCGGAAGAGATTTCTATCGCCAAAACTGACGCTTCTAAAGCGAACATCGAACAATGGCTAGTTACTGTAGATAAAGACCGTAAATCTGCGCTATTAAGCCACATGATCACTGATGGTGAGTGGGACCAAGCGCTTATCTTTATCGAGACTAAACACGGTGCCGCTAAGTTGGTTGCTCAACTTGAAAAGCGTGGTATCGAAGCTGAAGCTTTCCACAGTGGACGTAGCCAAGCGATTCGTGAAAAGATTCTGGCAGACTTCAAAAAAGGTCGTCTAAAATATCTCGTTGCGACAGGTGTTGCTGCTCGTGGTATCGATATTGATAATCTAAGCCGCGTAGTGAACTACGACATCCCATTCCCAGCGGACGACTATGTTCACCGTATTGGCCGTACAGGCCGTGCTGATGCATCTGGTGAAGCGATCTCTTTCCTATCGAAAGATAACTTCAAGAACCTGTGCATCATTGAAAAACGTCTTGGCCACTTGATTGAACGTCGTGTTGTTGAAGGTTTCGAACCACGCAAAGAAGTACCAATTTCAGTATTGAACTTCGTGCCTAAGAAGAAAAGAGAACAGCAACAAGACTAAGTAATTTCAGCGACAGAAAATGCAAAAGTCGCGTTAGCCAAAATGAAAATAAAACGAAGCCCTATGTGGCTTCGTTTTGTTCTTTGAAATACAAATAAAACTGAGGCAATAAGATGATCACTCCTATCGCAACGAGATTAACCCGTGGGCAAGACCTAAAGCTTGAACTCCAAAAGCTTGTGACAGCGCACAATATCTCAGCGGGCTCTGTCGCGTCTTGTGTCGGATGTGTTTCTCAACTCAATATTCGTCTGGCTAATGCAAACAACACCAAGCTAATCACAGCTCCGTTCGAAATTGTGTCTGTAATGGCAACGCTAACCCCAAACCACCAGCATGTCCATATATCCGTTGCTGATGAAAATGGCAATGTGATTGGTGGGCACTTGCTCGAAGGGACGATTATCGCAACCACGGCTGAATTGATTGTTCATCGCTACGAGACTTTGACCTTCAACAGAGAGCATGACGAGTCTACGGGTTACACTGAGCTCACTATCAGCGAAAGCACGCAATAGATCGCCCCGTAGCAACACTAAGCGCCCCATATAAAGCGATACAACCAAATAGCATTAGGAAACACGATGGCTCCAAACTCCGCAGACTCCGTTATTGTTCTCGATTTCGAAACCACAGGCTTATCACCAAACATGGGTGACCGAGCGATCGAAATCGGTGCGGTTAAATTAGTTAACGGCGAAGTCGTCGACACCTTCCAGCAACTCATGAACCCAGGATTTCGTGTTAGCGGGTTCATTGAAAGCTATACCGGGATCAGTAACCGTATGTTAAGCACGGCGGCCAGTTGCAGCGAAGTGATGAATGAGTTTGCAGACTTTATCCAAGGCAGCCAACTTGTTGCTCACAATGCGTCGTTTGATAAACGCTTTCTAGATGCGGAATTAGACTTTATTGGCCGAGACTACACAGGCAAGTTCGCTTGCTCAATGTTGATTGCTCGCCGCCTGATTCAAGACGCACCCACTCATAAACTGGGTGACCTTGTACGTTTCAAAAATATCGACAACGATGGTACTTTTCACAGAGCGTTAGCCGATTCAGAAATGACAGCACGCTTATGGTTATTGATGATTGATGAACTTCAAAATGACCACGGCATTCAACAGCCAAGCTTTCAATTGATGCAGAAAATATCTAAGACCGCTAAAGGATCTATTCCAAAGCTGCTAATGAGTAACAGAGGCTAACTCTCTGCGTTCGGCTTTGGGTTTGTCAGAAGGCTAGTAGCAAACAGTCACTAGCCTTAAATTGCTACCCTACTCCTGCAGTGACACTAACGTCGTCTTGAGGCTTTCTAGTTCACTCATAAAATAAGCCCATTGTTTATCACTGCTCACTGCGGCGATATCCACCAAGAACTTCGCTGATGTTTGCATATTCTTATCAAGCTTAGACTCCAGTTCTTGCGGATAATAATCTTCATTGTTCAAAAGTAGTTTCATAATAATTGGCTGTGCAATATGTAAATCGGTCTTCTTTTGCATAAGTGTCGTTAGGTCTTGATACGTATTATTTTGATATTGTCGCCAGCTATCGTTAGTATTTACCCACTCTTGAGACCACGTCAAAATAATCGTTTTTTGCTCTTCCGATACCGACCCGAACCATCGCTCTAACCTATCTTCAATTCGACTTCGATAGCGTTCTCTCGAATCTTCATCATTCAATGATAATCTTTCTTCGTAATACTCTTGCTGCTTTTCCCTAAAGTTCTTTAAGAATTCGTTATCTTGCTCTGGGGTAAGCTGCATACTTAACGCGTAAATATCTGGAGCGAACTTGTTAACGATCGAGCGAATATGATTTTTAGTTTGTTCACTTTGATCAATTATAAAAGCAGAATTCATATCAGAACGGTCTAAGTTTTGAATCGCTTGCAGTTGCGACATATACAGCGGAAGTTGGATTTCTTTGTGCCATTGCTGTAATAAGTCGAGGCGCTCTTCGAGCTCTGATTCTTGACTGTTGGATAGAGAAACAAAGTCTTCAATATAGCTAACCGCAAACCAGCTTATATTGTTGTAGGCAAATTTAGTCCCGCAACCAGCGAATACAAAACAGACTAATAAGACTAACCATCGACACTTTCTCATTTAACCCTCTCACGATATTCAGCAAATCCACAAATCCATTAACTCACCCTTTTAAGGTTAGCTCTAGTTCTTATAACGCTATATTCTAGCTCTTATAAAAGTAGCCTTAATAAGCAGTGGCTGTAAAAACTTTGAGATAAATTGAGACTCAGACTTGCTAATCTAGCTATTTCGGCAAATGATTAAACTAAAAATAATTAATGGCAGTGATGTAACTTGATTTTTATTGCTCACTTGATGTAAACGAATCCTATAAACGAATGGTTTATTTATTTTCAAATGATTAATATTTGGGAGGTAAGCTATGGCCGCTACTCCTCATTATACAAGCGAGTTAGAGTACGAGCTTTGTTATTTTGACGATGGAAGACTAACCACAATTACGATATCCGCTAATAATCGACAGGAAGCGATGACTTGGTATCTTAGCGAAGGAAGACATATTAACGATTTCTATTCGATCAGACCTGATGAATAAACGTTTGATACGTTACTGATTGTGGAACACCCTTTACTGCATTATTACTAGCATGACTTAGCAGTAAAGGGAGACAATCTCGAATTACTTCAGAATTCGGGCGCGGAATTGACGACCCTTCATTTTACCTGATTCGATTTTACCTAATGCTTTCTTAGCCATTGATCTTTCTACAGCAACGTAAGCACGCATCGCGAACAAGTTGATCTTACCTACTGACTTACCATCAATACCGCCTTGGCCTGTCAACGCACCAAGGATATCGCCTGCGCGAAGTTTCGCTTTCTTACCACCATCAATCTGGATGGTTACCATGTTTGAGTAGTACGGCTTAGCAATTGGTTTAGCTGGCAACTGAGACGGTTCGATTGGCATATCCATGTACTCATCAATTTGAGCAACACGGTGCATCTCTTTTTCGCTAAAGAAGCTAATTGCGACACCTTTGCTTCCTGCACGACCAGTACGACCGATGCGGTGCACGTGTACTTCAGGATCGCGAGACAACTCAAAGTTGAACACAGCATCTAGGTTATCAACATCAAGACCTCGAGCAGCAACATCTGTTGCAACCAAGATAGAGATGGTTTTGTTTGAGAACTGAACCAAAGCTTGGTCACGTTCACGCTGTTCCATGTCGCCATGAAGCTCGATAACACTGAAACCACGGTGGCTTAGCTCATCATTTACGTTCTGTACTTCTTTCTTAGTATTACAGAACACAACCGCTGACTCTGGTTGATGATGAAGAAGCATTAGCTCTAGTGCGTCATCACGAGCTTCAGTACCTTCAACCTTATAAAAGTGTTGTTGGATGCTTGAGTGATCGTGCGTTGATTCAACCTTCACCATTTCAGGGTTATTCATGATGCGGTCTGCAACAGATTTAATCTGTTTAGGGAAAGTTGCACTGAACAATAACGTTTGACGATCTTTTGGTGCTGCTTCAATAACAGCATCTAGTGCATCTTGGAAACCCATTTCCAGCATGCGATCGGCTTCATCTAACACAAGTGTGTTCAACTCAGACAGGTCAATACGCTCTCTCTCTAGGTGGTCCAGGATACGACCAGGAGTGCCCACAAGAATGTGTGCGCCATGCTCTAATGAACCAATTTGAGGGCCCATTGGCATACCGCCACATAGTGTCAGCACTTTAATATTGTGAATGCCACGAGCAAGAGTACGGATCTCTTTTGCTACTTGGTCTGCAAGCTCACGAGTCGGACATAACACTAAAGATTGAACACGAAAACGCTTAACGCGTAGGTTTTGCAGCACGCCTAAACCAAAGGCAGCTGTTTTACCTGAACCCGTTTTACCCTGACCGATAACATCCTTGCCATCCAGAATAATAGGAAGACTTAACGCTTGAATAGGCGTCATTTCAGTATAACCAAGAGAATCTAACGTATTTAGAAGCTCTGGCTTAAGGGCGATTGAAGAGAATTTTGAAGTGCTCAATGGAAATATCCAACTGGTGAAAAACAGAGTGCATTATGAGTGTTTTTGAAAATTATTCCACCTTAATCACAGTTTTGGAGCAACATGTTAGGCGAATACAAAAAAACCAGCTGGGGTGCTGGTGTTTTACGTTGAAACATCTAAGTCTGTGGATAAATGCCAGACCCCAAAGGTCTCTATGGCACACCATGGCCTTTAGATGCAACCCATACGCGGTACCACTGCTCACGAGTCAGTTCGATTTTCAGTGCATCAACGGCAGTCTTCACACGTTCAATCTTTCCTGAGCCAATAATCGCGATCGGGTTAGACGGTAAACGGCGAACCCAAGCGTAAATCACTTGGTCAATGCTGTCCGCACTCACTTCTTGGCGAATCGCTTCTAGCTCATCACGAACGCGAATTGCTTGTGCTGAATCGCCACTGAAGATGCTACCACCACCGAGACAAGACCACGCCATTGGACGAATACGGTTCATCTGCAGTTGATCCAGCGTACCATCGTGGGCTACTTCGAAGTTCAATGGATTGATTTCAACTTGGTTAGTCACCAGTGGCTTACCTAGTCGAGATTGCAGTAAGTCGAACTGACGTGGTGAAAAGTTAGAGACACCGAAGTGCTTAACTTTGCCGACCTTATGCAGTTCAGCGAACGCTTCTGCTACTTCATCTGCATCCATCAGTACATCTGGGCGGTGAATCAGTAATACATCCAGTTCGGTTACACCCAAGCGCTCTAGAGAGTTATTTACCGATTGGTAAATATGGTGCGCGCTGGTGTCATAGTGATTGATCTTGCGATCAGGAGTGTGGTCACCACACAAGTTGATGTCGCACTTGGTGACGATTTGGATATCATCACGAAGGCTTGGCTCAAGCGCCAATGCTTCACCAAACAACTTTTCACATTGGTAGTTACCGTAAATATCCGCGTGATCAACAGTTGTGATACCAAGATCAATGTGCTGCTTCAGGAAAGTCAGGCGTTGTTGCGGGGTCATGCCCCACTCTGCTGTACGCCAGTATCCTTGCACTAACTCAGAAAGTTCTGGGCCTTGTGGCGCTGTCGTTACTCTTGCAACCATGGGTTGTCTCCTTTATCAATACTGAACGTATCGTAAGCTCGTTTTACCGAGGGCTCAACGTATAACAAATGGCAAAGG
The DNA here is from genome assembly GCF_021728315.1 of Vibrio sp. L5-1. Classification (NCBI taxonomy): domain Bacteria; kingdom Pseudomonadati; phylum Pseudomonadota; class Gammaproteobacteria; order Vibrionales; family Vibrionaceae; genus Vibrio; species Vibrio sp. L5-1. The sequence goes on from NZ_JAKKCQ010000001.1 coordinate 673,963, forward strand.
TAAACGCTTACTAAAAATGTGAGAGCCACAGAAAAACGAACACTTAAATCAGTAATAGCTTGCTGTCTGCCCGTCAGCCGTTTTCCCAAAAGGCTTGTTTACCCTAATGAATTACGAAACTATCTATAAATTTGAGCAATTAAAGACGATTCAGTTCAACCGTTAAGTTGTCACCATCACTATGTAATTGAATCCAAGGAGCTGAAGAAGATGAGGAAGAACTAGGCACATTCCATAAACTCATTTGCTCAGAGGAATGATGTGGAGTATTGATGAATTTGACGAGTTGTTTATCTACCATGTCGTAACCAACTCCCTCACGCTTCGCTTGTTCGAGTTGAGCGACCACATCAAACTCATCTTCCCCAATACGAATAGAACTGAGAGCAAAGCCATCTTGGCGAAGGTAGGCTTGAAGCTTTGTGTAACTTAGGTTCGAATATGACAGGTTTAAGCGAACCACCTCGACACTTGAGCCACCCAACTCCAGTTCAACATAAACATCCAAATCGTAATATTGGGTTAAGTCACTGCACAACAGAGTGCCTTCAACTTCGCCACAATCCATAAGATCGATATCGTTAATATAGTTTTGAGAACTCGGTTGAGTTGGGCTGCTATTGAATACCGTACGCAACCACCAGCTTTCACTCGCTTGCGCAGAGGATGAAAGGGTATTCAGAGCCAATAACAAAGGTAGGATTAAGACTGGAAGAGTTCTCATTTATTGTGCTTATTTCGCGCGGTATGAAGCGTTCATTATACGTGACCAATCAACAAACACCCGCTCAAGCCACAAACTTTAGGCGAAAAAAACGGGCATATATGCCCGTTAGATAAATTCTATCGCCGAATAACGTAATCCGTCACCTTGAGAACCATTACGGAACTAACAATACCATTCCGACGATTCACATACAGCATATCATACCAATCATTTATAACCGCCTTCGATCGCAGGCTCTTCAAGTGATAGCCTTACTTTATTTCGTTGGATTGCTTCTGGCGGCAAACTGATGAAACCATATTGGTTCAACACACCTTGATGTTCTTCCGACAAAGTCAGGCCAACAAAGAACTTCTCCTGTTCCGTAAAGTCTTTGCGATGCGCGGGAATATTCAGGTACATATAGTAAACCGTGGCTAATGGGTAACGACCTGAGAGAATCGTTTCTTTGTTTAGGTCGTAGTTCACACCCAGATTATCAACCACGCTTAACCATTTCACATCAGAGATTTGATCCGAGTAAACGGTGTAACCAATAGCGGCATCTTCGCCCTCAATCTTATTAATCAGATCCGGCAAATCCGCTAAGAATTGAGTATTCGCATATTCCCCGTCAGTTCCACACTCGACCCAATTTGAAAAGGTGGTATGGCCTTGCAGGTTGTGGTCGATAGCGAAAGGCAACATGTGTGTGTCTAGGCTTTCTCCATCACGAACGTCGCTGCTTGGCGTCCATTTCGGATGCTTAGGGTCGCTAGAGCACCCAAACACATCGATAAGTTCAGCAACGCTGATGGATGTGGCTGGGTTATTCTCATTCGCCAAAATCGCAATTACATCGGCAGTAAACATCAGCTCGGTCGGTCTGTAGCCGTAGCGCATGTCGAACCTAGCCATCTCTTTATCAGTCCACTTTTTGGAAGTAATACCAACACGTGAGCGTTGCATGATCATCTGCTCGGGGACGCTATCACTCAGTAAAACCTCTAGATCGATCTCTTGGCTCTTAAGCAAGTCTTCAACGAGCCCTTGCATATTAGGTTCAATCGCGACCAAACCAATATCACTTACTTCATTCGCTAAGGTTGATACAGAAAAAAACGCAGGTACAGCCGCAAGCAGTAAGCCCGATTTATTAGATAGACGTTTCATTACAGGCCTCCTACTGGGTCAATCGATGTCTTAGATTCAACATCGCTATTGCTGTCGAGCTGCATCTCTGAGGTGAAAATATTCCAAGATGGGTTTACTTCCATGCTCTCTGTTTTTAACACCGCAATGGTTCTACGCTTACGCTTATGAAGGTGCTGAGTTAAGCTGGTTATCTGAGTAAATTCTTGTTCGAAGATTCGCTGACCATCAATACCTCTATTAATCAGTGCATCACGAATCACACCGGTTCTTTTCTTTGCCAACGCTTTGTTATAAACATTAGTACCTTCTGAACTCGTATCACCAACTAAGGTCACTGAGGCATCAGGTTGCTCCCCAAGTAAACGCACCAACTCGTTTAACACGGCGGTGTGTTCTGGTTTAAGAACGTATTTGTCGAAATCAAATGCCACGCTTAATACTTCAACGTCTTCAACAATTTTCCAGTTTGCACATCCTTTAATGTCAACGGTCACACCTTCTGGTGTATCGGCACACAGATCTCGCTGATTGATAACACCATCACGATCATTATCTGCCAAATCATCAATCTGATGACGAGTCATCGTCGTATCGGGCGTTTCTGCACATCCCATCAGCAAGATAGAACTAAGTAGCGCTAATTTAAAATGTCTCATTACTTATTCTCCCCTTGCCACTCTTCTGGATGCTCAATTCTCAACGCGTAGGTCAACATGCCCATCGCGTTCAAAACTCGGTATGCCGCCAATGTTTGATCATATTCAGTGCTAATAAAGTTTCTTCGAGCCAAGAAGACTTCTACTTTCGCATCAAGTACGTCTAATAGGCTTCGTCTTCCTACATTGAATTGTTGGATATAACCAAGCTCTGCAATTTTTGCTGCATCTACGTTTTGTTGAAGTAGCGATTTTTGCTGCTCAAGCATTTTGTAGGCGTTCCAAGCAAGCTGAGTGCCCTCTTTAACCTCACGCTCTGTTCTCAACCTAATTGCCCTTGCCTCTTCAACTCGCCACGCAGACGATTCAACTCGAGAGTCGGTAGAGAAGCCATTAAACAAATCGTAATCCATGGTCAGCATGATTCGCGCGTCTTCATCAACACCGCCTGGCGGATTAGACACGTTGTCATTCTTGTTAGCATGAAGCTCAAGTTTTACTTCAGGATAATAGTCACCTTTTTCTCGGCGCATCTCTTTACGAGCTGCGTCAATATCCAATAGTGATGCTTGAATTTCAGGATGATTTTCAACCGCTTGCTCAAGTGCGACCTGCGCAGAACTCGGTAACAACGCGTAATCAAAACGAGGATAAACGAGGTTAACAGCTGGCTTACCCACTAAGCGCAAGTACTTAGTTTGTAAATCAAACAGGTTATTCTGAGCCGCGATTGACGAAGATTGCGCCGTGGCAACACGAGCCGAGATCTGAGCCAGATCGGAGTTACTACTCAACCCTTTGCTCTTTTTGTCTTGAATGTCTTGATAGATCTCTTGGTGCTCTTTTACGTTACGTTTAGACAGTTCAAGTAACGTCTCAGCCTTAAGAATATCGAGGTAGTTTCTCACCACATCTAACGAGACATTTTCAGCGCGTGAAATCAGGGTTAATCGTTCAGCTTCAGCTTCGAACGTTAATCTGTCGACATTCGACGTCGTTTTAAAACCGTCGAATAGTAATTGAGATACCTTAACGCCAATTTCTGTTCGCGTTAGCCCACGATCATCGGTATCAAGCTTGCTGCCACTGTTGTAGCGAGTCTCTTCATAACCTGCCGCCGCGTACAAATTGACTTGTGGCATATACAAACCACCCGCAGCGTCCCCGTCTCTAACCACCGATTGGTATCGGGAGTACTGCGCCAATATTTCTGGACTGTAGTCGATGGCAAAGGCCACGGACTCTTCTAATGAGGCTGCTTGAGACAGCCCGCTCACTAATAAGCAAGAAGAGAGTAAGAATTTTGAATGCATTACACTTCCTTTTATATTTATGCTTTAACACACTTCATCGCTCGCGAAGTGAGTTTTCCTTAGCTCGTAAAATTGGCTTCAACCAATAACTCAATACTGTTTTTTCACCCGTTAATATATCCACCGCAACCTGCATCCCCGGGATAATACTGAACGCAGAGTTGTGTTGTTGATCTTCATCTAATTGAATGTGGGCTCGGTAATAAGCATTACCGTCTTCTGTTTGTAACGCATCGGCACTGACATAAGTCACTTTACCTTTGAGACCGCCATAGATAACAAAGTCATACGCAGAGAATTTGACGGTTGCGCCTAATCCGTTATGAACAAACGCGATGTCTTGAGGTGAAATTCTAGCTTCAACAATCAAATCACTGTTTGAAGGAATGATCTCGATAATAGGCTCACCCGGACGAACAACACCACCGATGGTTCGAACAAAGATCTCTTTCACCGTGCCATCAACAGGCGCTAAAATTTGAGTCCGTTTTAGTTGGTCGGCAATCGCCTGTTGGCTTTCGTTCAACTGAGCTATTTTGCTGGCAACTTCGTTTAACTGACCTTGAACTTTGGCGCGAAAATCTAAAGCTATGCTTCTGTGATCGGCTACCGATTCTGAATAGGCTGCTCTTTGTTTCTGGGCGGCTACTTTTGAACTGGCAATATCACCTTTTAGCTTTACTACATCGCGGTTTAACTTAAGCAGTTCAACTTCTGCAACCGCACCACTGGCAACCACGTCTTTCAGCATGTTGCGCTCTCTAATAACAATATCTAAGCTACTTTCTAGAGTCTGAATGTTATTGAGTGTATCGAATCGCGCTTGATCTTGTTGCTCAATGCGAAGTGCCGCCTCTTCCAGTTCAGATTTCAATTGTCCCAGACGTTCTCGATAGTTGGCTTTCGCATTCATCAAAGCAGGGTGACTTGATGCGTCGATGACAATATCTTGCGGGACTAGCATCACTCGTTCATACCACTCTTTCGCATCGTTATTTAAAACCACGGTCGACAGTTCAGCCTTCAATCTCAACTGTTGAGCAAGCAAAGTATCGGCCTGTTGAGCCGACTCTAAAAAGGCCGCTTTAAAACGCGTGTCTTCTAACTTAGCCAGTGGTTGTCCTTTCGCCACAGATTGACCTTGTCGCACCATGATCTCTTGGACTAATCCGCCTTCTAAACTTTGAATAGTTTGCACAGAAAGACTAGGGACAACTTTGCCTTCACCAATGACGACTTCTTCTAAAGTTGCCCATGTAGCCCAACCGATAATCGAGATAATGAGTAGTGCACTTAGCCAAATCAGCTTCCGAGAACGGAATGCCAAGTGATTGTTGGTCCATTGAATATCATTACTCATGACGACCTCCCTTAACCACTGAAACCGTTTTGAAGCGACTGGTTCCTTTGGGTGCACTTTTCTTCTGTAGAGAGAGAATATCTTTTGGCTCACCCTCAGCCACGACCTGACCTTTATCCAATACAACCACGCGGTCGCACATCATCAAGAAGGAAGATTTGTGCGAGCTGATCAGCATTGAGGTTTCTCTCGGCATACTTTGCAGTGCGTTGAAAAACTGTATCTCTGCTTGATTATCCAAAGCGCTGGTTGGCTCATCCATAATCAATAGTTTAGGACAGCGATACAATGCTCTCGCTATTGCCACAGCTTGTCGTTGACCTCCTGAAAGTAACCGTCCACCTTCACCAACTGGCGTTTCTAAGCCATTGCTTAAACGTCCCATATAACCGTTGAGACCCGACTGTTGCAGCGCTTGTCTTAGCTTTTCTTCATCAACATTGGTTGCGCCCAAGGTGACGTTGTCGTAAACACTGCCAAAGATCAAATTAGTGGTTTGCCCAACCCAACCCATGCCACTGCGCAAGACGCTGGTTGGCCATAACTGCCCATCAATCTCTTGATAGAAAGCTTGTCCTGTTGTTGGCAAATACTGTCGAGCAACAATCGATAAAAGCGTGGTTTTACCTGCACCAGCAGCGCCAACAAGGCCAACTCGCTCACCCGGTTTTATCTCCAAAGAGATTTCCTTTAGCGCGGGGCTTTGAGTCTCTGGATAAGTAAACGTGACTTCATCCAGCCTTACTCCACCATCGAAATCACCCTTATCAATCACTTGGTGCTTAGACTCTTCTTGAGGTAAGTCCATGATCTGATTGAGCCCTTCAACAGCCGAGCGAGTTTGTTGGAATCTCAGTAGTAGAAGGGAAAGTTGATTCACCGAGCTCGCGGCACGTCCACTCAACATCACCACAGCTATCAAGCCACCCATGCTCAGCAAGCCTTCAGAGATCTGATACACGCCGAAGATAATCAGAGTGATGGTAACGATCTGCTGACTCGACTGAATAGAATGCGTCACGATATTAGAATAGTGACGAGATTGAGTCTGCCATTGAGAGAGCGATGAAATAGTCTGTTCCCAACGCTTCTGCGTAATACCCTCAGCATTGTTTTGCTTGATATCCGGAAGGGTTGTTAAGCAATCAAACAGCTGTGCTTGTCTTTGTGTCGACAAACGTGCGGTTTCATCGAATGTTTTTTCTACTTTACCTTTCATCGCAATGCTCAGCACAATCAATACCAGCATTATTGCGACAGGAATGAACATCATCGCACCACCGAGCCAACCGATAAGGAACAAGAACAGTAAGGTAAATGGTAGATCGACTAACGTGACTAAAGAGATGGAGGTGAAGAAGTCTTTCACGCTATCGAAATCTTGAAGCTGTCTGGCAAATGCACCTACCGATTGAGGTCGATTTTCCAACTTCATACCAAGGACTTTAGAGAACAGTTGGGAAGACAACTTGTTATCAATATGGCGCCCAGCCATGTCAGTCACAGAGCTTCGTGAGCTTCTCAATACCCAATCAAAAATAACGACAATACCAACGCCTGCCGCCAGAACCCAAAGCGTATTAAACGCTTGGTTTGGCACCACGCGGTCGTACACATTCATGGTAAAAAGAGGCACGACTAGCGCGAGCAAGTTGATCAAGAATGAAGCGATAAACAGGTCTCGATACCAAGGTTTTACTTCTTTGACGACACGCCATAACCAACGGGTGTTGGATTTATTCTCGCTACGTTCATGGGATTGAACACGCGCATCATCAAGCGCTTGAGCCCCCACTTGCCACACATACGATTCCACTTGAGCAACCAAGTCTTTTAACGATGTTTCTTGGCTTGAGTTGGTTTCGCAATCCAATACTTGAAAGTGGTCACCGGCGTCTTGAGTGACGACAACAGGATTTCCTGTCGCGGAATTAACAGCAACAACGGGGAACTGACATTGAGTCAGTAATTCTTTTTTTACATGGCTCAGCGTTAACCCCGATTTCTCAATGGCTCTTGGGAAAAGGGATTCATTGAGCCTTCCTTCATTTAAAGGTAGGCCAGACACTATTTTGGAAGGATGGCTACGAACATTAAAATGCTTACATAACCATTCAACACAACCTAGCCAGCTGTCTTTTTGTTCTACCAATCTAAACTTCCTTTTATAGACTGTACCTCTAACTTACAGCGTTAAATTATTGTCTTCTATCATTTTTTGTAAAATTTGTGCTTCTAATGCACTGCTACTGTCGCCTTGATACAGATCGTCGTACGTGACATCGGCTAATAAGATGTTTTGTTGAACGTCTTCGTCTCCATTAGGTTTAATAGAAATGGTCACACCTTCACCAGATTCTTCTAAATCTAGATATTGTGTTGCCCCTAGCCCAGTATTAAGCCCTAGGCTTCCTAAAATGCCCGAGAGGTCAATTGCATCAGTGTCTGGAGACGCATCAAAATCTTGAACTACATCGTAGCTCGGGGCTTCTGCACTCCCTAAGCCTGAAGAGGCGAACACAAAATTATCAGAGCCCGTACCGCCAATCAGCAGATCGTTATCATCTGTCGCGGTAATCGTAGAATTCCCTTCAGCAACAAACTCAACCGATACCGTTTGAGGTAATCCTACCGCTTGGTTATTACCTATTTCAGCAGAAGGTTCGATGGTGAGTTCAAATGGTTCAACACCATCATAACCGCCAGTAATAGCCAAACTCGATACATCCGCTAAATCCACCACATACTGACCGTCAACCATCGAGCCGTGTGAGAACGTCAAACCCGCAGGTATATCGTAGATAGTAATAAAGCCCACTTCGGAATCGGCAGGGTTAACAAGAGAGAGATCTAAGTTAAGCGGAATCGTGCCACTCGCTTCAGCCACAATCGAAGAGTATTCAACACTCAATAACGGAGCATCAGGCTCTGGTGTGATGATAAGCGTCATATCTTGTGAACTTGGGTCACCCGTATCGACCACTAACTCACCGAGTACCGTATTTTGATCAACCGTTCGGCCTGTAATCGTAATATCAAGGTTACCAAACGCGTCGCCCGCAAAGAATTCGAGCTCATCAACAGAGCTTGCTTTAACGAGGATCGTCGCCTGTATGATGCCACCAACACTAGTGAAAGAGCTGGTTTCTGATCCAATTCGAATTCGATCTAGCCCAACTAAACCTGAAAGATCTGACGTGGCGTTTACCGTCACCGTTATCACCAAAAATTCATCACTGTTGGTTTCAAAGCTGTTGGCATCAAGAGGAATCACGATGCCATCATCTTCACTTCCAGTGAGCTGTTCAGGTAAATCGAAGAACTCAACTTTATCGCCGATAGGGTTTACACCAACGGTAAATTCAGATTCGGTATAACGAATATCTGTTGTGCCGATTTCCTGAGTAATGGCTTCAAGAACCAGATCCATGTCTCCACTAAAATCTCTCGGCGGTAAGATAACGAGATTAGCAAGCTGACTTGGATCGAGCTGCCACTCATAAGTAGGATTCCCATCAAAACTACCGCCATCAACGCCATTATTTGGAACTAATTCGTAGCTATCTCCTACTTTTATAGCAACAACCGCGCCTTCAGGCACGCCCTTCAATGAAAGCGACATGTTTTCAGAACCATCTTGGTCAATCAGCTCCGCGCTAAGTGATGACAGTGAAATGTAGTTGTCTTCGTCGCCTACTATATCCTCCGTCACCAAGTTCGCCGCATCCGCAACAGGTTCAACGGTGATCGTCACCACGGTCGTCTTGTCTTGAGTATCGGTTTCAACGACACAATCCGCTTCATCGGTAATATTGGCCGTCACCGTTAGCGTAATCTCACCACTGTAATGTTCTGGTGGTGTCACCAAAACATCACTTAATCGGCTAGGATCGGTTACCGTCCACGTACCGTTGCCATTGTCGACCAACAAACCAGTATCAGCAGGATACTCTGATAACGTGCCGCCATTTGATACCGTTATCGTCAGAGAGTTAACTGTCTCTTTACCGGTAGCACTGTTACCCTCTCCCGTGATTAACTGCCCGTCTTCAACGCTATCTCCAAGAACAAGCTCAAGATTAAGATCCGTGGCGATGTCTTCTTGAATCGTTGTCGAATCCGTGGCAACGGTGATGTCATCCACAACAGGCAAGACTTGAATACTAATAGTTTGAGCTGTCGTTACCGTCTCACCATTACACGGCGAGGTTTCAATCGTCTCTATCGTGAAATCAATACACCCAGCGAAGTCTTCGTCCAATCCAGTTAACGTCAATTTCGAGAGGCCATCGGCAGTGATCGAGTAACCAACTACTTCGCCAGACGCGTCATATTCAGCAATAACGCCATCTCCAGAAATCTCAACGCCTTCAGGAAGCGAATCGGCAGGAATGTAGAAAGAAATCGAGTTATCTGGGTCACTGGCTACATTGGTATTGAGCAAGCCCGTAAGATCGATATCTTCGCCTTCATTAGTCTTAATATCACCACCCGGTTGAATGGGACTTGGTGGGCCAACAGGGTCACAAGTACCGCCACCGCCGTCATGGCCAGTGATCTGAATTTGGAATGAAGTATCAATATACTTCGAATCTTCGCCATCAATCACACGAGCACGAACCACAATATCTAAAACGGGAGTATCGCTTGGGCTGGAGATCGTCATACCGCTCAAGATTTCTTGCGCCAACTCTTGGATAGAGTCACTCGTAAGACCGTTCGCAGAGATAATCCAGTTTCCTGAAATATCTTGAGCGGCTCCGTTCGGGTGATCGATAATCAACGAATAACCATCAGGCACATCGATCAAGATATAATCTAAGTATTCTGAGCCATCCATATCAGCGTCAACAAAAGTAACGGCATCAGACACGTTGACTGGAGAGCCGTCATCACTGATGTATAGCTGACCAGAGCTTTCTAAACGAGTATCTGACTCAACCCTCGCATCGACGGTGACACTGATTGATCCCGAGATATCTTTTACATCAGTCGAGCCTGTCGGCGAAGTGTCGGTAACTTCGTAGGTAATTGGGATCGAAAATGTACCGCTCAAATCTTCAGTAGCGGTTACTGACAGTCTTCCGCTACTTAAAAGCTCGGACAATGTTGGCGTCGTAGAATCCAATAAACTTTCTAAATCTAACCCTGAAACTGGCACTGCAATAACACTGCCATCAAAATAAAGAGTCAGATCAGCAGGTAGGCTATCAATCACATACCCCGTTAAAGACTCACTTCCATCAACATCTTGATTCACAGATGGCTCAAGGTTCAATCCAATTTTGCTGTCTTCAATACCTTGAGTACTAACCGTTTGGCCATCTTCTTGATCGACAATCGGTGCTAACTCTACCTTCAACGTCATCGGGAATTCGCCCGAATCACCATCAGGCTCTGTCGAGATAGCAATAACGGTCAGTTCCATCTCACCACTGAAATCAGTCACTGGCTTGAGATACAAATCATTAAGTTGTGCGTTAGAGACCTGGAATACAGGGCCTGTTACATCGTCAATGTAGGCGATGGTTAGCGACACGGGCTCACCCAGTGAATCCACCAGCAAGGTGCCGTCAGGAATATTGGTCAGGAGTATATTGATCTCTTCAGAAGCATCGTCATCGGTTGTTTGGACGACAAAGTCGAGTCGAATCAAACCATCTTCATTAAGAACCGATTGATTGCTGATGACTTTGGTATCGCTGTCATATTCCCAATGCGCATTTCCACCATCCACAACGATAGGTTCGTCTACGACACCTTTAAGGAAGATATTGATGGTTTGAGTATCGCTTAACGCAGTCACATTAACAGGGTCTAACGAGTCAATTGTCGATTCATAAGAAACGGCAGTCACGTTAATGAATAGGTCTTCCGTAAAGGAACTGATGTCTTCTTTTGGTATTAGATAAGCGGTGCCGTTCTCTATCGCTTCAGCAGAAACGAGATAAGTATTAGGACCAATTAAGTCAAACAATCCACCTTGAATCGCCCAGCCGTCTTGTACTTCAATTTGATAACTTAACGACTCAGAACCATCGGTATCAGTCAACGCACCATTGATTACGTTCTTGAGGAAGATGCTTTCATCTTCCAGACCTTTGTAATCTTTAACAGATAAAATTGGAGTATCAGCATCCGGTGAGATCTCTACAACGACAGTATTAACAATATCGGCCGTTTTATCATCGGGGTCAGCGAAGGTGCTTCCCGCTTCGGTTGCAATCGCAGTAATCTCAAACTCAAATCGACCTGCAAGGTTTTCATCAGCTCTGATTTCCATTTTGTCGATTTGGGTCTGGGTGTACTCTTTGCCTTCTTTAACCGCGTTTCCGTTCAAGGTGATATTCAGCCCATCTGGAATGCCGCTAATGGTGTAAGACAGTTCTTCAGATGTATCTTGGTCAACCAACTGAGCGGTGATATCTAATTTAATTGGATTTGCATCATCTTCTACGGATTGGTAGGTAAATACAGAATCTGACCAATCTGGAGCATCGGCCACCGGTAAAACAGAAACAGAGACATCTGCGGTCAGCTCTTTTGGAACCGTGTCAGTACTTATAATTGCATTGATCGCTAGAATAACCGTTGAGGTCGTATTCGATTCATGGAGTGCAGGTCGATAAGTTAACTGACCATTCGGGCCGGTAAACTGACTGTCAATCGCCGTTAACTGATTACCTGAAAGCGTCACCTTGCCATCAACTACTTGAAGTAATACGCCATCTAAATACAGGCTACCGCCTTGCAAAGAAGCTTCTGAGAACTCGATAGCCGTAACGGTTTCGCTTTGGTCCACGTCTCCAGTAGAAACACTCACAACAATAATGGCGTCGTTATCTTCTGTGGTTTCTGAATCTTCATAACGAATAAAGCCTTCGTTATCATCCAGTATGAGCTCCGCGTTACTAACCACTTCATCGCCGTCGGCATCTCGCACCAAATAATCAATATCATCGACGATCTTAGGATCGGCAGGATTGGTCGTTACATTGGGATTCGTGGTTAGTTGATAGCTACCATCAGGTGAAAGGGTAAATTGGCCGTATACGCTACCACTGTCAAAATCGTTGATTAGATCAATGGTTATTGGAGTATCAGCATCCACAAAGGTGTAGGTAGTACCGCGATAATCGAAACTTACAATAGTTGCTCCATCGGCACCTGCGAACTCTTCCGTTAGGAACTGCCCATTGAGGTCATCACCCTCAACCATTTCAATAGAACCGCTTCGTGAAGTTGGAATGGCATCCGTGACATTAACTATATAAATGGCAGGATCAGAACTGTCTCCATCCGCATCGTTGACTGTCAGTTCGAAATTGAGGGCTAGATTATTCTCTCCATCAGCATTTGCATGATCAAGAGGTGCATATAGGTTGCACTCTGTTGTGCCATCGTTGTTAAAACGAATTCGGAAGATATCGTTACCCGACGCATCTTGAGCGTAATACCAACCATCAGCATTCACTGCCTGCAATGAAATGGCTTGCCCACCACTGGTATAGCCTAATGCGTCAAAAGCATCGGTATTAACTGAAACTGATACGATATCGTCTGAGCCCTGAATAATCGCTATCGATGGACTTGGGTCTTCTGTGCCAGTTTGTTCGTTGTCACCAATGAGTCCATCTTCATCGACAGATATGCTGCCTACAATCGAGAATGCAGGGTCCTTACCATCGTATATTTTAATGTCTGATTCTTGCGTATCTCGAGAACCATCAGAGTCAATAGTGACGATAGAAGCTGGAATCGTCAGTTCGGTGTCTTTAGAACCCAAGCCATGATCAATTGACTGGTATAGCTCAATAACTACGTCTACGTTTGTTGAACCATTGGCTTCAAGGCTAAAGTCATCTGGTAGTTTGATTTTGAAGACAGCATCACCATTACCAAGAACAGCATCAAAAGTACCATTGCCGTTATCGCGCCAAGTCAGCGCTTCACCATTGCTGGTTACCGCTACACCATCGCTATCAAGAACAGCTTGGCCCGTGGTCACATCCAAACCTAAGAAAACCAGAGGGTCATTACCAGCGGTAACTACCAAGCTCACGTTTGCTGTTGAGCCAACTCCCGACGGTGTGCTATCCGCAACGGGGACTTCACTCAATTCAACCGTTCCAGAACCAATCGTTGGCTCACCGCCATCAGTCACCGACACATTCAAGGTTAATTTGGCTTCATCGTTGTCATCATCTCTGGCTGTAACAACAAAAGGTAGTTCGTCTGTAATATTATCTTGGTCAAGTCCCTTAAACAGCTCAAAGGTATAAGTGACATCAGTATCTGCCTCACCTAAAGGAGAGGTAAAACTCAAGGTGAACGCTTTATTTTCAGCACTTTCAGAGCCAACATAACCAGTAAGTTCATTTCCGTCCGCAGAGACCACATAGATGATCTGCACGCCCCCACTAAATAACTGCGGCTGATCTCCAACATCAAAAAATACAGACTCAACAAAATCACTTCCGACGTTGAGGTTGAAAGTGCCAGTATCAGAAACACTGCCGTGAATAAGGTCTGATTCATCCACTGCCGCATTACTAGTGGAAGTTAATACCGGGTCGACTCCATCCTGGATAATCCAATCAAACTGCCCTTGCTTTAAAGAAGTACCATCCAAATCTTCCCCATCAATAATAAGAGGCAGGGTGATGGAGTCGTTACTGATCAGGTGGTTTATAGGCTGTTCTAACACTAGGGAGACATCTGCTAGAACATCAATACCACTAGCGGCTGCACTCAACGTTAGCGTGAATATCGTTTCACCATTTGCTTGCGCGGTAATCGTTTTACCATCATTCACTAACGTGTAGGTTAGAGGGTACTCTTCATCTCCAGTCGTCAAGCCCAAGGCGTCTAGCTGCACCAGAGTATTAGCATTAAATACAATCGAAGCAGGATCTGGATTATCTGAGCCAGCGGAAACGGTAAACTGACCGACTACGGTTTGGACTCCATCAGACACATCACCTTCAGAGCTGGTCGTTGTCCCATCAACAACTAACCCTGCGTCACCATCAAAAATATCGATGACTGCAGTGCCACTTCCAAAGTCAGTACTGCTGTCACCTGCAACGTAGTTGAAAGTGATGTTCTGAGCAACGGTGTGATCCAAATTTCTGTTGGCGATAAACGTCCAGTGGCCATTTGAAAAAACAGTTAAAACCCCTTCATCCAAAGTAAATGAGACAGGGGTGCTACCGGATATTGTTTGGGTCGTGCCATCGACTTCGACACTTTTTATGGTTAGCTGAGTATCAAGATCGATATCGTTATTTAGTACATTTCCTGACGTGACCTCACCTTCTATCACATCATAAGACTCATCGAAAATTAACGGCTCCGAATCTTTGATGACAATAGGTAGATGACCTATAACGAGCTCAGTAGTACCGTCCGCATCCGTTTGTAAACCTTCAATAACTAGAGCAGTCTGAATTGAATCTAATCCAGCCTCTTGGTCAATCGCCTTATAGAAGTTGATATTTACGTTACTGCCAGATATGGCAGCATCGAATACAATTTCGCCATCGCTTCTTGTTCCGGTTAGGCTTTGTTTGTCACCTGATACGGTAATCGTTATCGACAAGCCTTGAGAAGTTAGCGACTCAGCTATAGTTTGATCTGCGCTAAACGAGAAGTCCGCAAAATCGATCCTAATATCAGAAGTTTGTGTTTCGTCTCCAAAAATACCGATGATGTTTTCCGAAAACACAACTGATTCAGGAAGAATAATCGTCGGCATGTCATCGATGGCTTCGTTGCCGACTGTATTGAAAACTTTTGCGTCGATCGTCCATTCCGCAGAAGAATTTAAGGTAGATATATCAATATTCTCCACCACCCAGTTACCTGCGGAATCAACAACTCCCTCGAACACCAGTGTCTGAGTCCCGTCGTTTACTTCAATGTAAACCGGTAAACCTTCTGCAACATTGGTTGTACCCTGCATGGTTGTAAGTTGGCCACTACGAAATGCCAAAATGCTAAAACCATCTAGCGTATCAATATCAATCACAGGGGAAACGGTATCAATAACAATTTGCCCAGCAGTATTTATCGCTAAAGCAGGGTTACCAGCAACATCAACCGTTTCAGCCTCAATTTGTATACCACCGTCAGCAAAACTTGTTAGATCGACGCCTTCAACTGACCAAGCACCATTAACGACCGTTGCCGTCAGCACAATGATATTCGTTGTACTGTCAGAAATACGGATATTGACCGTTTGACCGTCTTCAACGTTCTGTACCGTACCAAAGAATTTAGCGGATTGAATTTCGAAACTGTTGAGGACACCATCACCTCCATCATCAACACTCGCTGTAATATTCGCCAACGTGTCCTTAACAATGGTGTCAGTCGCCGTGGTAGGGTTTCCTGCAATATCGACGGTACTAGCAACGACAGTGAGCTCACCTTCGGCAAAGCTAGAATAATCTTGAGAGACTAGTGTCCAAGTGTCGCCTGAAACGGTGGTTGTATATTCTTGTGTGAGACCTTGGCTATCGGTAATAGAAATGCTTATCGTCTGGCCATCTTCAACATTGGCAACAGTACCGGCTAAAACCCCGTTGGAAATTTCGAATTGATTGTAAAACTCATCACCAAAGCCATCGAAGTCAACCTCAATGTTGGCTAATGTGTCTTTGATTGTGGAATCGTTAGCGGTAATGCTATTTCCAAAGTCATCAGCAATGATCGCGTCGACCTTAAGGTCACCTTCCGCGAGCGAAGAAAGATCGACGCCGTCGACGACATAAGTTTCGTTGCTAGTCACGGCAGTAGTGGTAACGGTGTTGCCGTTAACATCAGTGATGGTCAGAACAACGGTACGCCCGTCTCGAACATCCACAGCCGTACCCGTAATCGTGACACCAGGTACTTCAAACTGGTTCTCGTAACCATCTCCGCCATCTAATATATCAACGGTTAATAGTGCACTAGGTAACAGAATATCAAGGTTACCTTCATTCGATGCTGTATCTTCTTCGACATATTCTGTAGGACGCGTATCAAAACCTGCCTCAGCGAGCGTTTCATCTAAGGTAGAACGAACATAAGCAATAAAAGAGGCACTGGAACTAGGTTGATCATTCACTGAGTTAGGCTGTTGAGGTGCGCTTTCAATGTTGTTAACGAGTTCAGTGACCACCTTTTCCAACTGTTGTTCAACTGCGGCTATTTGTGGCTCGGTTAGGGGCTGAGCCTCTTGTAAATTCTGAGGTTCAATGCTGACGACTTGCACACCTTCAACTTTTGGCTGCGTAGCTGGTAATTGAAGCCAAGTCCCATCAGGGAATACTTGCCACACAACACCACCAACTTCGATATATAAAATAGGATCCATCCTAAACCTCTTCCTTACAAAAACGCTGACCTTGAGAACATCAATTTACTCAATAAAAAGCCGGAGAAATCAGCACACTCTCTTTAGTTAATACTAGCAAACAACAAATCATTAACAGTTAATTAATTATCACTAATACGCTGTAAAGTAAACCGATAGGTTGTGACTTGCATTCAGTTATACCTATCGTCACAAAATACATTCAATGAATGTGTCATAATGTTGAAATTACTGGTTAATTTTCAAGGAATGTCATGACTGCAACGAACTATCTCAACCAATTGAATCAAAAGTATCTTGCGACTCATAAAGCGAAAGAAGACTTCTTTTGGGATACATATATGGGGATCAGTGACGACCACGATGGCTCGACACTCGCGCAGACTCAATGGACTGAATTTCTAAGCTCTACCGAACAAATTGCTGCTATCGAAACGCAACTAGCTGCTATCGATAAAATTCAAGATCCCCTAGAAAAAGAGAGTACGCTAACAGGCTTGAATGGTTGGTTAGCGACCTTTAGATCTCACGCTATTGAGTCTGAGCAGTCACAGAAGCTTAAAGCCGATCTCATAAAGTTTGAGGCTGAACTGTTTGAGAAAAAACAGAATCATGTGATGACTTACGTAAATGAAACAGGCGACGAAACAGAAGGATCACTGCCAGTTTTAGGTTCAGCAGTTAGAAGTAATGGTAATGAAAAAGTCAGATTTTCTGCACACCAAGCACTATTAGATTTAGAACAGTGGCTGCTGGCTAACGGCTTCATTGAGCTGATCAAAAAACGTAACCAATTTGCTCAATCACTGGGATTTAAAACCTTCTTTGATTACTCGGTGCTGAAAACCGAACAGATGACGACAGAGCAACTGTTTACGATACTGGATGACTTCGAAGCACGCACGCGTGATAGCCATCAGCAAAGCCTAGCCAATTTGGCAGAACAGAAAGGCGAGAATGCACTTCAAGCCCATAACTTTACCTACTCTTTTGCAGGTGACGTTATGAATGACCTTGATCCTTATGTTCCGTTCTCAAAGTCACTTCGACGCTGGATTGAATCTTTTGGTCGCCTAAACATCGAATACTCTCAAGCGACATTAAAATTGGATCTGCTTGATCGTAAAGGTAAGTACCCTAATGGTTTCTGCCATGGCCCTATCCCATCTTTCTACGATCAAGAAACTTGGGTAGCGGCTCAAGTTAACTTCACGAGCAACGCAAAGCCCGATCAAGTAGGTAGCGGTTATGATGGCATCAATACACTATTTCACGAGGGTGGTCATGCGGCCCATTTTGCTAACGTTAAAATGAACGCACCGTGTTTCTCGCAAGAGTTTGCACCAACCTCGATGGCTTATGCCGAAACGCAATCCATGTTCTGTGACAGCTTGTTAAATGACGCCGATTGGCTCAAACAATACGCGCTTAATGCAGATGGCCAAGCAGTACCTGATGAGTTAATCAAAGCAATCATCGATAACAAACAACCCTTCAGAGCTTATCAAGAACGCAGCATTTTAGTGGTTCCGTATTTCGAGCGAGCACTTTACGAATTGGCGGATGAAGATCTGACACCTGAAAAGATCACCGATCTTGCTCGTAGCAGTGAGAAAATGATTCTTGGATTGGCGAGTAGCCCTCGCCCATTGATGGCGATCCCACATCTGTTGTCGGATGAAGCGTCTTGCGCATATCAAGGTTACCTGCTGGCTCATATGGCTGTGTATCAAACTCGTGCATATTTCACCGATAAGTTTGGCTACTTAACGGATAACCCAGAAATCGGCCCTTTGTTAGCTAAGCACTACTGGCACAAAGGCAATAGCGTCAATCATAATGGGACAATCGAAAGCCTGACTGGGGGAGGTTTTAATGCCAAATACCTCGCTGACGAGTGCAACTTATCGCCAGAAGAAGCTTGGGCTATTGAGGAGCAAAAAATCAAACAGCTGTCGACAAGAGAACGATCACCAGTCGCTGATTTGAATGCGAAGATATCGATCGTTGATGGGGCCACCGAGTTGGCGAATAATGATAAGTCAAACCATCAGATGTGTGATGAGTTTGAACACTTTATCGTTGGGCAATACGGCCGATAGCGGGTGCTGAGCATCTATAACCAAGGTTGAACCAAAAGACCAAACGAAAAAAGGACGATAATTTATCGTCCTTTTTATATTCAGCGTTGGATCTATGCCGTGACACATATCGAGCGAGTTTCACAATTAAACTCAACATCAACAGAATCAACACTTCGCAATGATTTTCGATGAATGCCAAACACTTGCCCCGTCAAAACAATATAAAACTTCTCTGTTTTGAGTAGATTCCAAGCTTCATCAAGAGATTCAGCATAAACCTTGTTCTTGAGATCTTGCGGGCGAGTACCTGCTACTCTTCCATGTTTGCGCGCCAATTCAAATAATCCATTACGATTCGGTTTACACGTAAACAGGGTATCATTTCCGTAAATACTACCCTTAGCAGTAATGTTTTTAACCATTACATTTCTCCAAATAATAATTCCACTCGTAACACCTGAGTGGCATACCACATGTCGAACTGTGGATATTTAAACTGCGTAAAGAAGAGAATATGGTGTAAAGACCGGGCAAGCTATTACACCATTATCATCAAATTTCTTAGAAGTTCTTAAGTTCTTAAGTTCTTAAGTTCTTAAGTTCTTAAGTTCTTAAGTTCTTAGAAATAGTAGTAAGCTGCTGCGAATACGTGTGTTTCTTCGTCGTATTGCGCGCTAGTTTTACCCACACGGTAACCGTCTAAGTCTTGCTTGATATCAATACCCATGTCAGCGTTGTCAGCAATACGGTACATTGCAGCGATATTGATGTAAGAAGAATCTACGTCAGATTGACCATCTAATTCATTGCTGCTAGACGCGTAACCTGCTGCGATTGTTAGGTCTTCAGAAACTGTGTAGCCACCTGAAACGTAGTAACCCGTATTCTTAGCAGAATCACTCTCTTCAATCCAAGAGTTCATGCCTAGTTTAAGAGCACCAACCTTAACGTTACCTGTCACTGTGTAAACTTCGTAATCAGCATCGTCATCACGAGCTTCATAACCTGCGTATAGGTTGAATACCTCTTGCTCTAAACCGATGTAACCGTTAATGCCTTTATCCGCATCATTATGATCGTCACCTGTTTCAAAGTAAGAAATACCATAAGCGATACCGTTTGTTGCGCCTTGGAATTTAACAACATTGAAGCCGTCAGATGCATCACCAGCAGAAGCGCCAAACTCGTAAGTGTTATCGCCAGCGCCATCCACTTTGTCTAGTGCTGTGTCGTTTTCCCAACCGAATGAAGCAATACCGTAGCCAGTATCGAAACCTAACCATGCTTTGTCTACGTCTGTTGCTGGACCAGTATCGATACCGTTTGTCCAACCAGCTGTTGCTGCGTCGTTCGCAGATACGTTGTTGTCTGTCGTGTAGTTCACCATCAAATCAGTTTCGAAATAACCAACAATACGGTTGTTACGGTAGTTTACGGCAAGAGTAAGACCCGTTGCCCAGTCATCGTAGAACGCTTTAGAGCCAGTGTCGTAGTAACCACCAACACCGAAAGAGCCTGATACTGAGAATTGATCTTTGTGCATTGAATCGAATGCAAACATGTCTTCGTTTTGGCTGTTTTGGCTGCTTGTGCTTACTGCGAAAGCTGAACTTGAAATGCTCGCAATCGCAAGTGCTACTAATGTCTTTTTCATGATAACCACTACCTATATATTAATTCGGCCTTGTTAGTCCGGCCTTTTGGAGTGGCGCTATTGTTCAAAAAAATACGTTATTGATATACCGTAAATTTACTGAAAATTTTATAGCTTTGGTGAATTAAATTACATAATGATATGTTGATATGGCTTTTATATTGAGAATCGCAAGCCGAGCGTAAACCCGATATCCGTGCTGTTATCCATATTCCGGATGTTCTCAATCATCACGGGGTTTGTTAGGCAGAATTAAAATCCTGAGCCTATAAAAAACACCGTTCAATTAATGCAGTAAATGTACTGCTTATCATTCGACAATCTAGAACTAAGAGTTATAAAAAACTTAAAAATAGAACCTATGATATATATAAGAATCTTATCTTGCACTGAGCCACTCGAACGAATATCTTCTGAGTATTGACCTAATGAATATATCGAGAAAGGAAAAACGTGTCTGCTTTAAGCCTAAGCTTTGAACAGCTATTAATGAAACAATCAACCTCTCTTATTAATAGCGATCCTAAAAACTTTCAAACAACGTGGTCAGAAGCAAGCTTTGACGTACTCGATTGGTTCGGGATTGATCGTTTAACGCTTTACCCGAATTCAATGGTCTTACTTGAAGACGGGAAAACTTGTTCAGTATCCAAAGCAAACATACCTCCTGTCGATAAGAAAAGTTTGGTTGGCGGTAACTACCTTGATTACCTAAAGCTATTGAAAACCAATGAAACATATCTCACCTTTACCAGTGACGAACTCGTTTCAACCAAAAACTATGTGTTAAAGAAGATCTATAAAGAAGGGGGAAGATGGCACTGCATCATTCCTTTGCAGCTGTTTAACCAACGCTGGGGAGCATTGTCTTTCACTAACTTTCACGACAACGATACCACCTTCGACCTCGAAGACATCCAGCGCTTAAAGTTAGTCTGTGAACTTTGGCTCTGTTATTGGCAGCACTCAACGCTAGCGAGGACACTAAAGCAAAATGAGAATCGGCTAGCAGATGATAGTGAGAAACTATTATTACTCACCAAAAAACAAACCAAGGTTTTGGCTCTCATTGCTCAAGGGTTTAGTGCAAAAGAGTGTGCAGAACAGCTCCACCTTAGCTCTCGAACGATAGAATCGCATAAATACAGAATGCTTGGATTGCTCGATTTAAACAGCCACAATGACCTGATTCAATTCGCCTTACGCAATGGCCTAGGTCTTACAGAAAACCTACACACGACACGTTAAAGCAAGGCTATGCACACTTCTTTACGCATAATATTGATTGTTATTCGTTGCCTTCACTCAGAGCAAATTTGATTTCATCCGACGAAAAGCCTTTTCGACTTAACATTGCGTACGCCTTTGAACGCTCTTTGTGATCGTTGAGGTCATATGATTTCTTCTGCAGCTGTTCCAAACAAGATGAATAGAAATCCAGTTGCTCCTCATTAGTTAATCGGTCGACCAACGATGACAACTCGCTGGTGTCGATTTGTCGCTGTCTGAGCTCTTGCTGAATAGCAGTCAAGCCTTTGCCTTTACGAGCATATTTAAGCACCTCTTTTTCCAAATCAGCTTTCTCTGCCTTAATTTGAATATTACTTTTCAGTTCATGCGACTGCGTGTGCTGGTCAATCGCTACCTTCACCTGCTGGTAGCTAAAACCACGCTTTTGCAGGGTCGCGACCAGCTTTTCACGGCTCATGGTAAAACTTGTATAGTAATGGTTGATGCGATCTATCAAGATGGTTTGTTCATCAATAGACTTTTCGAAAGACACCTTATGGATTGCATCAGAAATCACTGAATCGGTCAGGCCTTTCTTCTTCAATTTTTCGACAATATATCGAGAACCGAATTCACCAGAAAAAGCTTGTTCCACGAATTGTTCTGCAAACACTTGGTCAGACTTGAGATACCCGAAGCCTTTCAGTGTCCCTAGAGTTTCATCGATCCATTCTTGATTGTCGGTTTTCACTTTGAGCTTCGCAACCAACTCGCTTTCCGTCATATCTCTCTGGGTTAGGTGCCACATCGCAGAGTTCATGACGCTTTCAATTCGTGTTGCTTTTCTTACCGTTGTATTTCTACTATTCGTTTTTTGCTGTGAATCATCCATTCGCTTTCAACTGTCCAAACTAAGCCTACCCCATCATAACGTAATTCTAAGGCGGTTGAGTGACATAAAAGAATGAAGCTCAATATAAACGGAAGCCAATAAAAATGGACGCTTATTCAGCGTCCATTTGATATCACATTAAGAATAATGGCTCTAAGCCATGCTTAGCTTTTTCGTATTAGCTTTTTTCGTAATCGCTCTTTTCGAAATTACTTCTCGTACTAGCTCTTTCGCTTAGTTCTCTTCGTGATTGTAAATATGCACATCTCGTTGAGGGAATGGAATCGTGATGCCTTCTTCATCGAAGCGTTTCTTCACGGTTTCCGTCACATCCCAATACACATCCCAGTAGTCATCAGTCTTAACCCAAGGTCGTACTACGAAATCAACTGAAGAGGTATTCAAGGTATGAAGCTTGATCATATGTTCTGGTTTTTTCAACACTAGAGGGTGCGCAAGAATGATGTCGTTCAATACCGCTTTCGCTTTATCGATATCATCTGAGTAACCAATGCCGAAGACCATATCAACACGTCTCACACGTTCTGCAGTGATGTTGTTGATCACGTCACCCCAAATCTTGTTGTTCGGGATCACCAAGCGTTGGTTATCGATGGTTTGAATGGTCGTCGACACTAAGCTCATGTCTTTTACTGTGCCTTGAACGCCGGCCACTTTAACCATGTCGCCCACATCATAAGGACGATAGATCAAGATCATCAAACCTGACGCAAAGTTAGATAGTGTGTCTTGCAATGCGAAACCAATAATGACACCCGCAACACCGAAACCGGTTAATAGTGGCGCTAGCTCAATCCCAATTTGAGACAGAGCGATAAGCAAACCAATAAACACGACCGCTTTAGATGCGATGGATACGAAGAACTCCTGCATCAATACGCTAAAGTCCATTTTAGAGTGCGAGACACTCTTACGAACGGTCTTACGAGCCACGTTAGCAATAAGGCGAGTTACGTATAAAATACCGAGAAACAGAGCGAGTTTAACGATAAATGAAGGCGTGTTGTCAAACGCCCATGAACTGAACGATCGAAGCCAGCTATCCAATAGATCCAGTGCAACATCGACATCCAACACATCGGCGTTAATGTCCCCAGTCGTCGCTAATAGAATGCGCTTGTACGAAGTGACATCCACACCAAACGGGGCCATCATAGAGATACTTGTCTCTAAGCTGGCAACCATTACACTGGTTCGTTCGCTGAAACGTATTAACTCAGTTTTTATTGTCGCCTTTTCGTCTTCACTAACAAAAGACAAGCGACGCTCTAGATCTTGACGCTGCGTGTCTGTATACAGGATCGCATTGGTCAGATATTGAGAACGAGAAACCAATGCGGTTTTTAACTGACTTTCCGCAGCCGATACATCAACGCCTCGACCTTTTGACCAACTTAAGGTTTTAGAGAGTTGCTGATAGTAATCATCCATCATTCCGATACGTTTTTGAATCAACAATTCAAGACGCTTTTTAGCATCACCTTCAGCCGAACGGTTGTCTTTGCTCATAGAGACAATTTTGACTTCGTTCAATGACAGTAAATGTTGTAAAAGATCTACCTGTTGGGCAAGAACAGCGTCTAAGCCTTCCTTCTTATCGGATGATAATTGCGAGGAAATCTCTTTACGTAGTGCTTGGTTCTTTCGTCTTAATATATCTTCTAGAAACGGCTTCTCAGCATCGTGTGCTGTTTCTAATGTTGTTAGGTCCAGCATTAGCTGGTCTTGTACTTCTGCTATTTTATCGACACTTTGTGCAAAACTCCCTGATGCAACAAACGCCAACATTAAAAATAGACAACGCCAAACCTTTATCATGTTAATTCCTATGAATGTCTAAATTGACCCCTTAAATAGTAGTAAAAAGAATATGGATAACAAGCATTTAAACGTATGTTGTGTTAAAAATTCGCAAAATATCAGTACGTATCTAATATTTGAGAGTTCCAATCCCCTCTTATGATCTGTAGAGTACGCAACCAACAAAGAACAACAGCCAATATCGTCACTTAAGCACATGCACAAAAACGCCTTAAATCCGATGTTAGCTAACAGCAAGAGAGCATAGAAATGAACAACGAACTTGATATTATCGAATCCTTAGAAGAACTAGAAAAGTTCCTAATCTCAGTGGAAGCTGGCGGTTTGGGTCTTGAAGGCGTTGAAGGTGTAGGCATGGCAACCAATAATTCAGATGGTCGTCACTTCGTTGCTGTATTCAACAGCAGCCACAAAGTTCTGCTCGCTCGCTGGATCACCAAAGAAGTTTTCGAAAATGGTAAAGACTTGGTACGTAATGGCCCTCGCCGTACTCACTAAGCCTTTCCAATAGAACCAACGATTAAGCCCAATAAGTTCCTATAAGATCTGTTGGGCTTTTTGTATCTCCTCATCGTGAATAAACAAATCGATACAGAATAAATTAGTTATAATTGCCGGTTGTTGTGAACTTTAACCAGAGCCCAATGTCGTATTCGCGTGAGTTGATGTTTATACGTCTTTTATCATGTATATGCCGTTTCCCGCGTTTATATAGTTTCTCTAGTTTATACATGGTTTCACTTTAACAATTTTATGACTTGTGGCGCGAAGAGAACTTATCTAAGCTAGCCACAATTCAATGAGCTCGCTTTAGCTATTAACTATTAACTGATTTGATTACTGACTAATTTGCTGAACACATCGCTACTTTTCTTACCCACACAGAATCGCCAACAAAAGCAATCGCTTTGGGCGCTTCTCCTTACCGGACTGGTTATCATAACTTGCCTGGCGAGTACGCTGTCTGCGAATAAAGTAACGGCTTCAGCTTCCTTAGTTGGACAATCAATATTTGTCGGCGCAGAAACCAGCAACCCACATGCTGTCATCGCATCTTTAGATAAAATGTCTGAGCTTTATGCCAGCGTTTTTGGTTCAGAAGCATCTAAAGCTCTGACAACACCAAATTCAAGTTCATGCAGCCTGAGTTCGAAAATGCTGACCTTTGCCGCCCCGAAAACCGGCTGGCTGATCCCATTCGTACTTATTATTGCTGTTGCATTTAACTTACCTCCTCACATCTCGAGATTATCTAGAGACAATCATCGCTCTGCTCGACCTACAAAACACCGCTTGCACCTAAAGCACTGTATATTTAGAGAGTAAATAACCGGGCTATTCCACCCTTTTATTTATTTTTTGGAGATACATTTGTGTACAACACACTACTAACTAAGTTTGTCGATTCGTTGGCATTCTACATGCGCACATGCGCAAAAGCTTTCGTCACTGCAATCTTAGTCATGACGTCATTTACCGCCCTGGCTCAAACCACGGGCTGGATAAGCGTGCCTGAGCATCCGCCAGTTAAGATGCGAATGATGTCGACGGGTGAACAGTCGGATAACGGCGGTACCGTTCAAACTGTATTGGACGTTACACTCGACGGTGACTGGAAAACCTATTGGCGCAGTCCAGGTGAAGGTGGCATTCCGCCAAGCTGGAATTGGTCTGATTCAACTAATATAGAGTCTGTAGATTGGCATTGGCCGATCCCTAAATACTACGAACAACTTGACGTAATGACGCTGGGATACAAAAAGCACGTAAGCTTTCCTGTCACCCTAACGTTGAAAGACAAAACGCAACCCGCTGTATTTAGGGCTTCTCTCTCGTTCCCGTCGTGCACCAATATTTGTGTTTTGACTGACTATGACATCGAACTCCCTATCGACACACAGCAATTGAAGTTCGATGAAGAAGCGATGTTCTTGTTCAACCAAGGCATGAGCCAATCTCCAAGAGAAGCGAGCCGGACTTCAGTGAACGGTCTATTTTGGGACAAAAGCAAGCAACAACTGGTCACTCAACTAACCAGTAACGAAGGCTGGGATAAGCCGATGGTGTTGATTGACGGGCAAGAAGTCATCGATGACTTCTTTGCTCAACCAACCGTCCATATCACCGGCAATACGATGACCGCGGTATTTGACGTCAGCAACTGGATAGGCGAAGTCGACTTAACGGATCGCACCGTTAGTGTCACTGTTTCAGACACTAATTTTGCCGAAGAGATGACGGCTCAAGTCGGCTCAGAACCTATTGCTTATCAAGCAAGTAACAACGGTTTTCTTGCAATGATCGGCTTTGCTTTGATTGGCGGTTTGATCCTCAATATTATGCCATGTGTGTTGCCTGTATTAGGAATGAAGTTAAATAGCATCATTCAAAATCAAGGTGCATCCAATCGACATATCCGACTCTCATTCTTAGCTTCTGCGTCAGGTGTCATTACATCATTTGCACTCCTAGCCCTTGGCATGACCGCTCTAAAATTGGGTGGCAATGCGATTGGTTGGGGAATCCAGTTCCAAAATGTTTGGTTCATCGGGTTCATGCTGATCATCACTTTGCTGTTCTCGATTAACCTACTTGGGTTATTCGAATTCAGACTACCATCAGGTTTAAACACTTGGATGGCGACTAAAGGCGACGACTCACATTCAGGCCACTTTATTCAAGGCATGTTTGCGACGCTGTTGGCAACGCCGTGTAGTGCTCCGTTCTTAGGAACCGCAGTCGCTTATGCACTTGGGGCAAGCTACCAAGAGTTGTGGGCTATCTTTATCGCACTCGGCATCGGTATGAGTGCACCTTGGTTGATTTTCGCGCTGTTCCCGAGTCTTACAAAACTGCTTCCAAAACCTGGGGCATGGATGTTCAGAGTTAAGCTGGTATTTGGCTTAATGATGTTCATTACCAGTCTATGGTTAGCAAGCCTAATGAGCCCATTCATTGGTAAATTCCCGACGATCCTGTTGTCACTGTTTATCGTGATTACAGTATTGATTTGGATTGGCCGTAAGTTGGGTCGCAAGGTACTTATTCCTATCGTCGCAACCACAACCTTGGTGTTTGGTGCTGCATTAATCGTAGGCAGTGTGACCGCAGACAATTGGGCGACACCGATTGTTGACGATCTCGCTTGGCAAAAACTAGATGCAAAACAAATCCCTCAATTGGTTGAGCAAGGCAAAACGGTATTTGTCGATGTGACCGCTGATTGGTGTATTACCTGTAAGGCCAACAAGATCGGCGTCGTTCTCCAAGACCCTGTCTACAGCCACCTACAGCAAGAAAATATTGTTTTGATGAAAGGCGATTGGACAACACCAAGTGAAAGTGTCACTCAATACCTACAAAGTAATGGTCGATTTGGTGTGCCATTTAATATCGTCTACGGCCCAAGCTATAAAAGCGGTATTCCACTGCCTGTCATTCTCAACAGTGAAACGGTCGTTCAAGCCATCGATGCTGCGAGATAACTAATGAAGACTCCCAACAATGAAGATAAATCTAGCACGACTGAAGACAGCGCTGTAAAGGGTGAAACCAAAAAGCCAAGTCGTCTTAAGAAGTGGGGAAAGGAACTGGTTTCAATGATATTGATCGTTGGCGTGGTTTCATTTGCGATGGACTTTTATCACAGCAGAAGCATGCCTCAGGGCGACGCGATTCCAATTGTGGGTCAATCACTCAAAGGCAAAGATATTGATGTTATCGAGCTAAGCAAAAATGGTAAGCCAGTCATTGTCTATTTTTGGGCAACTTGGTGTGGCGCCTGCAAATTTGTGAGCCCAACGGTCAATAGCTTCAACGACTCCCATCAAGTAGTTTCTGTAGCGCTTTCGTCTGGTCCAGACGAACGTGTACAGCGCTTCTTAGACGCCAAAGAGTATGACTTCCCTGTGATCAATGATCTCTCTGGATCGATCAGCAGAAGTTGGGGAGTCAATGTCACGCCAAGCATCGTCATCATCAAAGATGGAAAGATTAGCAGTATCGCAACAGGCGTTACTTCCCCGATAGGGCTCTGGTTAAGAACCTACTTTGCATAACTCGCTTACAAAGAAAAACTGAGCAAAGCAAGGCGAATAACTCGATTTAGCCCGTTTAACGAACAGCATTACCGTGAGCGCGACCCAATGAGCGCTCACGATTATCAAGAATTAGAGAATATATAGCATGAAAAAACATCTGATTAGTACACTGATTTTAGGCTCACTAATGAGCACCGCTGCCTTCGCTGAGTTGAGTACAGAGCAAACCCAGCAACTTGAAGAGATTAACCAATTTCTGAAAGAGAACCCTTCTACGATCTCTGGCTTACATACCAGCTTAGAGCAGTACGTAGCAGGGCAAGAACAGTCGAAGAAAGCTCAAGCAGGAAGCCATGATTGGTTATACAACAATGACGCTCACCCAATCACGGGCAACCCGGATGGCAAATCAGTCATCATTAACTTTACCGACTATAACTGTCCTTACTGTAAGCGCTTGGAAAAAGGCTTGGTTCAATTAGCCTCTGAAAATAGCGACATCAAAGTGATCAACGTGTACTTATCGTTTAAACAACAACAAGTTGCAGGGCTAGACACCAACGCGGCGCTATACGCGATGAAAGTATGGAAAGATAACCCAGAAGCATTCCCTGAAGTTAATAGATTGCTGATGGCCAAAAGCGGTATTCACTCGAAAAGCTCACTAGAAGCCGTTGCCAAGAAGACGGGAACAGAGGCGGAACTAAAAACAACTAAAGAACAAAACCAGGTTCTAACCACTAACCACCAAACGTTCAGTGCACTCGGCTTAACGGGCACTCCAACCATGATGATGAACGGAAATGTTTTACCAGGATATGTGCCTTACGACCGACTTAAAGATATCGTGGATGACGCTTTTTAATCGAGTGTAGATAGAGATAAAGACTCGAAAGATAAGTGAATAAAAGCCGACTCGCGCAAACCGCAGTCGGCTTTTTAATGAGCTTAAGATAATGTTTTCAATATTATTTTTGAAACAGAAAAGCAATCGAAGTGTCACTATCTTGCAATGGATTCTTAATTTACCCTCGCTACGCTAAAAGCTGTTCTGTCGATGAGTCAAAGACGTGTTAACTCAAGACAACTGTCCTTTGACCGAGCCTTGCTTGGTCTTTTTTTTTGCTTAACTCAGCAAGCGACAAACAAGCGCGCCCGGTTCCCTTAATGCATCCACATTATAGCTGAGTACACGCCCAGAAGATGGTGCGTGGTAGCGGCGACATTCATTACCGAACGCATCATATTGGATGGCGAGCAGATCATCTTGTTCGACACTTTGCAAAAGCTCGACCTGAGGCAGCACAAAGCCACCAATATCAGCGCGGATAGACACGACGTTGTTGCCTTCTATCCAGTCCATACTTGGCAGCTGCTTTGCCTCTAACGGGTCTTCACCATTAAGCATTTCATAGTAAGACAGCATATTAAAAACACCGTCCACGGCTCGTTGAATCATGTCAGGCTGAGTAAACTTACCCATCCCCACTTCCACCGTAATGCTCGGAATTCCACTTCGATTCCAAACCGTTTCAAGAATACCTGGGTCACCGGGATCATTGAGAACACAATCTGGCGTCATCAACCTTGCCATTTCAAGGCATTGTTCAATTCGGTAGTCAGCAAAAACATAGAGTGGGTAGACAGCGCCACGAGTTTGGGTATGCAGGTCAACGGCGAATGTCGCATTGTGTTTGAGTAAGCGATCCCACAGAGATGCGACGAATCGCTCCGCGGCTAAGCCGTGTGCATCACCCGGAAAAAGTCGATTAAGGTTGGCAGGGCAAGAGCCCGGATCCGAAGAGATAAAATCGCGGCTATGGTTTAACAGACCAGACAAATTCACAGTAGGCACTATCGTTACCGTGCCTTTTAATGTTTTGCCTACTAAATCTCGGATAATTTGCTGAGCAGCCAACACACCGTTTAGCTCATCACCGTGAATCCCGGCAGTGATCATCAACTTCGGGCCTTCTTGACTACCTTTAAAAACAGAGACCGGCATGTTCTTAGGTTGCCCTAACCCATCACTGGTTACTTGGAACCAAAACTGATGCTCTCCAATCGGTAAGTCTTCAACATTCAAAGAGCCTACAACCTGCCTGCCTTGTAAAACATCGCCTAAGTACTCTGTTTTCATCCAACGTCTCCATCTTGTTGAGCAAAATTTATTCTTTTCTATATTTTTGCATCATAGAGGATATCTTAATCAGTACAAACAGTTAATAAGATGAACGAGCTCTGACTTCCCCATAATACTCACTCATATCATCATCACTTCCCCTAAATAGAAACTCGCAAAAGTAACTACACAAAAACAGATAAGTTGTATAACCATTCACAAACCACTCAGTCTATTGAAATAAAAGTGCAATAAAATCAACACTTAAAAAGTTCCCTATTCACGAAAATGTAATTTTATAGAAATGAAAGCTTAATTTAGCTGCTCTAAATTAGCTTCATATCGAAACGGAGAGCACATTGCTCACGGATTTTAAAATACAAGGTAAGTGATTATGAAAAAGGCAGTTCTAGCTTCTGCAGTGGTAGCGGCACTAGTTTCGGGTTCATCTCTAGCAGCAACAGTTTACAGCTCTGATGGTACAGAACTTAAAATTGGCGGCCGTGCGGAGGCTCGTTTCAACGTATCTGACAACAACGAAAGCGCATCTGACAGTTCTTTCAAAGACAAGTCACGAGCTCGTCTAAATATCTCGGGTAAAACTCAAGTTTCAGATGAACTATACGGGTTTGGTAAATATGAAGCTGAATTTACTGGAGATACGGCAGTTGGAGTAAATGGCGAAAAAACAGATTCACTTACTAACCGTTATTTCTATGCAGGCCTTGGTACAAACTTTGGTGAGTTTTCTTACGGTAAGCAAGATTCTTCACAGGTAATGCTGACTGACATTACAGATACAATGGCAACATTTGGTGCAGATGCTGCTGATGCCGTTGATGGCAACAAAGATAAACGTGAGAATAACTTCCTTTACTCTGGTGAGTTTGACGCGTTGACAGTGCAAGCGAACTACATCGCCGCAAATGAAAAAGATGCCGATAGCTTTGGCCTCGCTGCTATGTACAACCTAGGCGCTTTTGACCTTGGTGCGGGTTATGTTTCTCAAAAAAATGGTAACTTCGATGACGATCAAATCAACCTTGTAGCTCAGTTCTCTATGGATGCATTTACTGTTGGCGGTCTATACACAATGGCTTCAGTTGCAGATGAAGACTACACAGGCTACGAGCTTTCAGCTATCTTCAAGGCAACTAAACAGCTATCACTAATTGGTGTATACAACTACGGCGAGTTCGATAAATCGGCTGACGAAGAAGCAAATAACTTTGCTATTGAAGCGGTATACAAGTTTAACGGCCACATTCGCACATATGCTGGTTACAAGTTTGAACAGCTAGACAATAAAGATGACCAACTACAGGCGGGCATTCGCTACGACTTCTAATCTAAATCGGCTTTAGATACAGACTAAAAGGTTGGGCAATAGCTCAACCTTTTTCATATTCAAATATTCTGACTAACTTCATCAATGCTTTTTCTGGTTAAGTGGTGCTAAATCCGTATCATAGGTGAACCACATCAAATAATTAGAAGCATCATGTCACAACACCATCCGATCCAAGGCGCTAGCTGGATGCTAACCGCAGGCCTAGCCTTTGCCGTCATTAACAGCCTAACTCAAATCGCTAGCATTCATTTCGGACTTACTTCTACTACCGTTGCCGTCATTCAATACGCCATCGCGTTGTTCGCTATTCTTCCTTATCTGAAAACGCTGGGCATTCGCCGCGCGCTAAAAACCGACAACCTCAAGTTGCATGTATTCCGTGTGTTTTTATCGGTGATTGGTATTCAACTTTGGATATGGGCGCTGGCTTACCCAGTTCCTATTTGGCAAGGCATTGCCCTTCTCATGACGTCGCCACTGTTTGCAACCATAGGTTCAGGGCTTTTCCTCAAGGAGAAAGTGGGAGCTGCTCGCTGGGGCGCGACCTTAGCAGGTTTCGTGGGTGCGATGGTGATTCTAGAGCCATGGGCTGAAGACTTTAACTGGGCAACGCTACTACCGATTGGCGCCGCTTTCTTTTGGGCATGCTACTCACTAATGGTGAAAAAGCTCTCTTCACAAGACAGTCCTTCAACTATGGTGGTCTACCTTTTACTATTGATTACGCCATTTAACATCCTACTTGCTGCGCCAGATTGGCAGACTCCAAGCGGCGGTACGATTTGGGCTATCTTAATTGTCATCGGTGTTATGACGGCACTCGCTCAGTGGGCAATTGTAAAAGCCTACTCAGTCGCTGATGCTTCATTCGTACAACCATTTGACCACGCAAAATTACCGCTAAATGTCCTAGCAGGTTGGATTGTATTTAGCTGGGTTCCACCGGGTCGTTTATGGCTCGGGGCTGCTATTATTATTGCGTCAGTCGCATTTATAACGCACTGGGAAACGAAAAAGCCGTCAAAACTGAAGAAAGTTTAGGGTTAGTGAAATAAATAGTTCAACTGTCCGTTCTATATGGATAAGAGAATTCAAACGAGGCCGTAACCATGAAGAAACCAGTCAAGATTACACTATACCGTTGGGCAGGCAGCTGGGGTCCATTTAAAGTTAATATCCCATGTGGGGAATGTACCCTTACCAAAGACATTCTTAAGGATACTTTTGAGAATGAATTATCAGATGTCGATGTCGAACTGGAAGTGAAAGATTGGTTGTCTCACTGGTGGGAGCCTCTAAAACTGGGCTCTTGGCATGCTCCAATCCTTGTTGTTGAAGGCAAGGTTGTAAGCCAAGGCGAAGCGCTTAACCGCGGTGTGTTAGTTCAATCCGTGATCAAAGAGTGGACCAAACGCGACAGCCTAAAAGGCAACATCGTTTATGGTAAAGCGACCTGTCCATTCTGTGTTAAGGCAAAGAAAATGCTTGATGAAGCGGGTGTTGAATACCAATACCACGATGTTGTAAAAGACAGCGCAGCTTTGTATCGCATGATTCCAGAGGTCAAAGCGCACATTGGTGAGAAAACACCAGTAACCGTTCCTCAGATCTGGCTCGATGGTAAATACATCGGTGGAGCGGACAACTTAGAAGCGTGGATGAAAGAAAATGGTTTAGATACCATTCCAAATAACGTTGTCGACCTGTCCAACCAATCGGCAGGCTAAACTCACACAGAGTTACAAATCCGATCGTGAATTAATCAGTGTTTTTTTGTGTCCATCCACAACAAAACGAGCGATGACCTTCATTAATCGCTAAAACGCAAAAGGCCTTAAACTTCATCGAGTTTAAGGCCTTTTTAAATTCCGTTTTTGAAAATGCTTATTTCGCCATTTTCTTCATCATTCGCTTAAAGAACGACGGTTTCTTTGGCTTTGACTTGCCATACAATGCTTCGTGCATCATGTTTTTTGCTACCATTTGACCAAGGTATGCGTGGCCTAGTTCGTAATTCATGCTTATCTCCGCACATAATCGATTTTCTTATGCGCGGATTCTACACTTAAAGCGCCCAAAAACAAGATCTAAATCACACTTTGATGCAAGTAAATCATCCTATTGCAAAATCCGTATTCTTGTCTCTGCATCAGTCAGCATTGTATCGTTATATCAATGAGTTAATGTTAAGCCCGTCTAACCTTGATTCACCATCCCCATTTGCAATCCAAGACATTGGTTTAGACATCCATAAAAAAAGCAGCTCAAGAGAGCTGCTTTTTAAATACTTAGCTTAGAAACACTGACCTTAAAAAGGACACTATTCGCTAATGCCTAATAGTTAGTAACTAAAACACTAACTACGCTTTGGCTGTCTGTAAGTTTTACCAGCAATCTGGTACGTGTCTTTTTGCTTTAATTCGAACATAGTTTCAAAGAACCAAGCTGCAAATTTGATTAAGTCATCGCCTTCATTCATTACATGTTCGATGTACTCTTGCTCTTCGCCTTGTTCATTTTCTTGAAACGTCACGTGGTAAATACGCTTTTCGCCTTCTACTTCAGCTAGCGCAAATTGACCTGTTAGTGATCCAGCAGCCTCAGCGACTTCTGTATCCTCACTGGATTTCAATAGCTCAAGCGCTTGAGGCAGGCCATCTAGTGCGCAGATAGCTTTTACCAGTACTTCAAATTCATTTTGCTGCATGTTTATTACCTATTAAATGGACGCAGGTATTGTAGAAAACCATCCATACAAATACAACGTATTAACGACTGTACTCTGAACTATAGCGAGCTAGTTGCTTAACTGTACTCTACTTCAGCTGTTTAACTGTACTCTACTTCGGTAGCTGCGGCTTTCTTATTCATTTTGGTTGAAGACCAAAGGACTGTACCCATGCAAGCACCAATAATCAGATAAAACCCGCCGAGTTGTAAGTGAGTTGTCACCCAGATTTCTACTAGATACCCACCCAATAAACCCGCTAAACACATCTGAATTGAGCCAGACAATGCCGACACTGCGCCCGCTTGCTTCTTATGAGGTTCTAACAACATACTGATCGATAGTGGGAACGAGATGCCTTGTGCTATCGCCAACCAAGTAAACGCCCAAACTAAGTTAAAGATGGATAACTCATGAGTAAGAAGCCAAGTTCCCGAAGCCAAAATAATCAAAATCGCAAGGCTCATCAATTGCGGAGTGCTAAACCTACGATTGAGCAAGTTCAAAGCCACGCTACCGATCAGTAAGCCAGCCGAAGGGACTATCATCAATGAGCCATATTCAGCCGCTGTCAACCCTAACTGCTCTTGCATTAAGAATGGAAACAGCGATAAAGATACCAAACTTGCCATGTAGCTCATCCAGTTATAACTGGCACTGGTCAACACTTGGCGGTTAGTCAACAAGCGTCCGTAGTTCTTCACCACTTGGCATGCATCAAAGCGACTCTTTCTATATGGCAAAGTCTCAGGTAACACAAAGTAACCCAGAGTGAATATTGCCAGTAGATACAGTAGAACAAACAGGAACACCGCCTGCCAACCTAGGTGGAATGAAATCCAACCACCAAATACGGGCGCAATGATCGGCATGATCGAAGCGGTGATCGAAATATAAGACAACGCTTTAGTCAGTTGAGGGCCATCATAGCTGTCGCGAAGCACACTTCGTCCGAGAACCGAGGCGCTACCCGCCCCTAAACCTTGCAACAAGCGACCAACCTCTAGCGCCGTCATGTTGTCAGAAAAAACAACACAAACGACAGTACCAATCAAATAAACACCCTGACCTAACAAGAAAATAGGTCTTCTTCCCACTGCATCAGACATCGGTCCGTAAAATAGCTGAGACAAGCCAAAACCCACCAGAAACAGCGTGACAAGCAGCTGTACATCTACCTGAGTCACACTTAAGTCAGAAGCAATTAACGGCAATGATGGCAAGTAGATGCTCACACCCACCTGTCCCGTAGCAATAATCATCATTGCTAAAAGTAACGGCGTTTTTTTAAAGGTCGATTGGCTCAAAAAATTCCCTATTCGTTTGATATTTGTTCATGATATAAGTTTATATTCAAAACCAGTAATTGATAATTAACCAAATTGGAATTTAATTAAGTCCTAACAGGAAATAATATGGATTGGATTCTCAACGTAAAAAGCTACGTTAGAGTAGTAGAAGAAGGCAGTTTCAATGGCGCCGCTCGCAAACTTAACACCACCAGCTCGGCGATCAGCAAAAGAGTAAACTGGCTCGAAGAGCGTATCGGTACTCAACTTTTAAAACGCACCACTCGCTCGATTAACCAAACCGAAGCAGGAGCACTCTTTTACTTGCGGGCCAAGGATCAACTCGACAATTGGCAATCAATTATTGATGAGACTCGCTCGGTTAACCAAACCCCGGCAGGCCTCTTAAAGATAGGCGCGACGATTGCTGTTGGCTCTAAGTTTCTGGTGCAATACATGGACGATTTCTTAGAAAAATACCCAGACATTAAGGTACAGCTGATCACCACGACTCCTGGTCAATTACCTGAACTTGGCTTGGATCTGGTGATCAGTCGTGAACTGGAACAGCTCAACTCATTAAGCTTCAAGAAAACACCGCTGTTTGAACACAAGGCCAGTTTCTATGCTGCGCCGAGTTATCTTGCCAAACATGGTTATCCCACCAACGAGCAAGACTTAGAACAACACAACTCCTTAATATGGGGAGAGCGCCCTACCCGTGAAGTCACACTCACCAAAGGGCAGCGCATCACTTTGAACGGCAACTTTGCGACCACCAACCCTGAGGCTTTGTTTCACGCGGCGAAACGAGGAATGGGTGTGCTGTTAACCATCAAAGCAATGATCAAAGAGGATCTTAAACAAGGGACATTAGTTCCAGTATTGCCAAATATTACCGCCGACGAAGTGATGGTTTACGCGTACTACCCTAAACTTGATTACTCACATACGCGAACCAAGTTATTTTTGGACCATTTGAAAGATAGGCTAGATAAAGAGAGAAATAACCAAATTTTGTGAAATAAGTCTCAACTTAATTTGAAAAATGATACGACGCGGCCAATAATAAACTAAGCGCATATAGAAATAGATGCGTACAAACTAAACACACAGGCTTACACGCTGGATCTGGTTAACTAGGGATGGTAGCTATGACTCAACAAACGTACAACAATATGATAGACACTGAGCGTATAGGGCGCTTGCTCAAGTTGGAAGGTATCGACCTTTTAGAATCAGCAGTGCTTACTCTACACCAAATGTTCGATACTAAGTACACCACTATCATTGAGAAAAAGTACTTTCCAGACCAAATTGTTCCTTTAGTTATTGCTCACTCTGATCACGTCTTGCATGACAGAATCAACCCTCGTCATGGGCAAATCTATCAGCAAGCCGTTAATCAAAACCACCCTGATTGCTCATTTGCTCAATACGTTGTCAAATCACTACCTACATCTGCCTTTCGGCAAGAGATTACCTCACAGAATTCCATTGCGATTCCTACACGGACTCAAAGCGGTGAAGTCATGGGGGTACTTTTTTCTACGTTTACTTCCCCAATGAGTAATGCTCAGCAACAAGAAGCGATTAAACATCATCAACTTTTTTCGGATATCATCATCCACACCCTGCGTGAGATGTGGTTCAACGATCGCTCTGAGCAATTGGTCAATCAACTCAGTTATGAGGTCTCACACGATAGCTTAACAGGTTTACTTAACCGCAGTTGCTTATCCGATACGCTAGAATCAATCACTCAGCAAAACTCAACACCGTTTACGTTAGCAATACTGGACATTAATAGTTTTAAAGCGATTAACGATCTTCACGGCAACTATATCGGAGACAAAGTACTGCAACATCTGGCTGAGATTTTGAGACGAACACTCCCAGAAAATAACCTCACCTTTAGAACGGCAGGAAATGAATTCGCCTTCATCACCTATTACGCCGACCCAACCGCAATTTGTGAACA
Organism: Vibrio sp. L5-1; assembly: GCF_021728315.1. Classification (NCBI taxonomy): domain Bacteria; kingdom Pseudomonadati; phylum Pseudomonadota; class Gammaproteobacteria; order Vibrionales; family Vibrionaceae; genus Vibrio; species Vibrio sp. L5-1. Next base: position 711,728 of record NZ_JAKKCQ010000001.1, read on the forward strand.
AATCATCGCCAAAGTAAAACAGGGGTATAACAGTATTGATCTTAGGATCGATTTTGATATCAGCATAGGCATCGCAGGATCAGCCGGAGATAGCAAAGACGTAGAGCAAATCATCTTCAACACCAGCTTAGCGTTAAAAGAATGTAAGCAAAACTCGGGTACCCATATCAAGTGCTATGACACCCACTTAAGATCTCGATATCAGAGAAAGACCGAGTTAATTGCGGCCTTGAGAAATGAACTTGAAAACTCTATCTCGCTGAACAGCGGAATGTATGTTGTGGCTCAGCCGATTGTTGGTCAACAAGACAAACGTTGGAAGTATTTCGAAGTACTCACTCGTTGGAAAACAGAAAAGCACGGCGACATATCCCCAGTTGAGTTTATACAGGTAGCAGAAGAATCCGGGCTAATTGTCGAGCTGGGTGAACGCATTATCGAACTGGTATGCCGAGCTAAAACGACATTAGAACAAGGTTTAGGATACAAGGTTAAGCTCGGAATAAACTGTTCCGCCCATGAGCTTACCGACTCTAGGCGTTACATTTCCTACCTCACTCGGACCATTGAACAGCGTCACTTTAAGGCTGATGAGTTTGTTATTGAGCTGACCGAAACAGTATTGCTATCTCCAACTCAAGACACCAAAGACGCACTCAACTTTTTGCGAGAACAAGGTTTTACGATTGCGCTAGACGATTTCGGCACCGGTTACTCTAGCTTGAATTACATTCACAGCTACCCGATTGACTGCATTAAAATTGATGCAATTTTCATTCAAAATTTACTCACCAATTCGACATCAGAGAGCGTTGTTTGGTTGATCATCCAGCTTGCTCATCGACTCAACGTATCACTTGTCGCAGAGGGTGTGGAAAAGCGTGAACAGCTAGAGAAACTTCACGATATGGGGTGCGACAAGATCCAAGGATACCTATACTCGCCTCCTATGCGACCTGAAGCTATCGTGAGTTTAGTGACTCATTCAGAAGCGCTCATTCAAAGCCCATAAAAATTAAAATATAAAGCAGTAGCCAGACCAAAATCTAAAAAGCCGCGAAGCATGACTAAATACTGAAGTATTTAGAAAAGCTCTCGCGGCTTGATTAATCGGCCTAATTTAGAGAAATCTATTAACTGTTGTTAGATTGTGCTTCTAAAGCTACCTTTAACAGCTTATCAGCTTCATCTCTTGACGCTACGAACGTCTCTTTTTCCTTTTTAGGCACTGAATCAGCCATCGGAATATTCGCTGTCATCGCATTCACAGGACGACCACGTTCGATTAACTCATAATGCAAGTGTGCCCCCGTCACTCGGCCAGTTTTACCTGACAAGCCAATACGCTGACCACGAGATACCGTTTGTCCTTTACGAACTAAGATCTTACTCAAATGGAGATAACGCGTTTTGTAAGTGCTACCGTGCTGAATAACCACGTAATTACCGGCGTATGGGTGTTTACGGGTCATGATCACTTTACCATCACCCGTCGCTTGAACTGGCGTACCAATTGGCGTCGCGAAATCTGTACCGTTGTGAGGTGAGACTCGGCCTGTCACAGGGTGTAAGCGCTTAGGATTAAACTGAGAACTCTGACGCCATCCACTGCTCACAGGGTAACGTTGGAAAGCACGTTGTAAGCTATCGCCATTGGCATCGTAATATTGCCCATCAGTGTGTAAGTACGCAGAAACAACACGATTACGATTCATAATCTTAATCGCTTCGATTTCACGCTTTCCGGTTGCGACACCATCAACAAATTGCGCTTTCTGAAGCACTTCAAACTGATCGCCAGCACGCAGGTCGCGGCTAAAGTTCAGCTTATCTTTAAGAAGCGTCACAATATGGTCAATCTCAAGACTATTCAGGCCAACCTTGTTCGCCGACATAGAGAAACTGCCGTGAATATCACCCACTAAAGGCTTTTGCTTCCATTCACCAGGAATAGAAATATCTTCAAATTCATAGCTGCCATCTTCAAGTCGTCGGTAAACCGCTTTATCCGCAACACTAAATTGAATTTCCATTTTGGAAAGATTGCCCGTCGCCTCATCACGCCAAAAACGTAATGTGTTACCAGGACGAAGTGTGTCTAGGGCAAGGAAGTTTAAATCGGTTTCCATCACGCTCATCATCGATTTATAAGAAAATCCAAGTTGAGTGAAGATGCTACTCAAGTTATCGCCCGTTTGAATTTGATACTCAAACGTCGGCGGTTCGATAATAGCGACAGAAGAAGGTGATAGGATTGACTCAATAACGGTTGAGTCAGGTAAATCAAGATCGATCGTTTTCGTCAGATCCGATTCTGAAGATTGCAAAGCAATACCAAACGCTGCAATAAGTGGCAGTCCTAAAATAGCTACTTTTTTTACAGGTGAAAGCTCAGCAAACGGAGAGGAAAATATTTTTGAATACACGGTAAACAGGTCTTTCTACGATATAAAGGCATAGGATATGCTTTTCAAACGCATAAATCATCATTGCATTGTCATAATATGATGTGAATCTGCCCAATTTAGACTAAGTCATTGAGTTACCGTAAGTGGAAACCCGCTTCACGATAAATAATATTAACCGCCAAAATAAAAAATAAAAAAGCAGAAACGGTTAGTTTCTGCTTTCTATTGATTCACGCTACTTCATCTCGATTAAGCGCTAACCGTCGATACCAAGCAATTGTCTTCACCAAACTCATTCGGGATATAACGATCAGCATTCGCATCGTTCACCCATTGTTGGTCATCAACCAGGTAGCGGAATTGAAACTCGCCATCTTTAGGTAGGCGAGTTTTAAACTTGTAAACCTTCCCTTTGGCCAGTTTTTTCATTGGGGTGGCTTTCCAATCAAGAAAGTCAGCAACGATGGATACAGAGTTCGCTTCTTGAGCTTCTAGCTCGAAGGTCACTTCAACTTCATCTTTCGTCTTAAAAAAACGTTTATTAATCATTCGCAAGCTCCATTTGTAAAAATAGGCAGACACCAAGCATAAGGAGTGTCTAAATTTCATTCATCTAATTAAGATAATATGTAATTTAGCTCACATAAACAACAGATCCTTGCATTAACGAAAACGTTATTGCTTACCAATTGATTGCGTATCAAAAGAAAAGCTCATTAACACCTTTTCAGAAGGGGATTCTGCAAATGATTGTTCCGCAGAATGCTGAGTAAAGCCGATAAAACCTTCCCCTGTTTGTTTGCTAGCGGATTGTAAATCTTGCTGCTGAGCGACCTCTAAAGTCTGAATTTGCACTCTATCGCCTAGAAAAAGCTGGTTGACTAGCACGACACGGCTTCGCTGCTGGTCATGTTTAAACAAGCCAAGATAATAGAACACGCCACTGCCTTGGTTAGATACCCACATCGGTGCGACAAAGAAACTCGCCTTGCCCAACGTGACGGCTGAAAGGTTGTTGGTGTCTACCGTTACCACACCACGCTCAACACCCGAGTCATAGCGTCCAAAGGCTATAGCTCTAGGTTCATCGACTTCATTAATAAAAGCGTATGCGTTGGTTTCGGGTACTTTAATTGTCCATGGGTTGGTCGTCTTCAAATCAAAAACGGTTTCAACAACAGGGTCATAACTGACTTGAGAAGAAGGAAACTTCGCCAAGATCTCTTCGTCACTTAAGCTAAAGCGATAAATACCCGCCAGTATCACCACAACCAGCATGACAATTGGAATCAGTAAAATCAGAGGTATAGGTAAGATTTTCTTTTTCATGAGCAATTATATTCTTTTGTTTTCATCCAGTTGTGCAGACCATAAAGGGCTTTAGTATAATTATCAATACAGGGTTAACCAGAAGTGGAGCATGGATGGATATCAATCATATTAAAGATAGAAATATCAGAAGTTGCGAATGCCGCTGTGGAGCAGTCAACCTAGTATGCAGAGGCGAGCCTCAACGCACCTCTGTATGCCATTGCTATGAATGTCAGAAACGCACCGGAAGTGTGTTTGGTGTTCAGGCTCGGTTCCCAATAGAACAAGTCACATTAAACGGAGAAGTCACTTCTTTCTCACGCATCAGTGATACGGGCAGTGAAGTGACCTATCAGTTTTGCCCTAAGTGTGGCACCACCATGCTCTTACAATCTGTTGCTGCTGCCGATTTTTATATCGTCCCGCTCGGATTATTTAAAGAGCAAGACTTTCCGCTACCGAGCTTTTCAGTCTACGAAGAACGTAAACACGGCTGGGTCAAATTTGACCATCAAATGAGTCACTACAACTAGCCTGTTACTGACCTTTATCTCGATAAAGCAACGGCATTAGAACAAACTGCAATACTGTTGCCTAAGATCAAATATCAACGCACCACAGCGCTAGCGTATCTTTTCGCTAGCGTTATAATCTGCTCCTCTTTTTAACCCAGGGTGAACCACATGATTTCTAAGCTACCTCGCTGGGTTGAATACGGCGCTTTGTTGCTCGCAGGCCTTGCTGGCAGTGTTAATGCGATTGGCTTACTCGGCTTTCAGCATCAAGCGATCTCCCACATTTCAGGCACCATGTCTTTATTAGGCAGTAGCCTGCTCACACCAACTTCGGCTTCTTTACATCTTTTACTGATTATCATGAGCTTTATGTTAGGTGCAGCCTTCAGCGGATTCTTTATTGAGAACCAAGCACTGAAGTTAGGGCGTCGTTACGGCGTTGCTCTGTGCATTGAAGGGGGATTGCTATTTTTAGCACTTTGGGCGCTGTTACAGGGCTACACTTCAGGCCAATACTTCGCTTCAGCAGCCTGTGGTTTGCAGAACGCGATGATAACGACTTACAGCGGTGCGATCATTCGAACAACACACATGAGCGGGATCATCACGGATCTTGGGATCATGATTGGTGCTCGCTTAAAGGGGATGCCTTTTGACCGTCGTAAAGCCAAACTACTGATGTTCATTGTGGTTGGCTTTCTGTTTGGTGGTTTAAGCGGAGCTTGTCTGTTCCAGCGCTTTGAAATTTTGGCGCTGGCTTTCCCTGCCTCTTTTGCTTTCATTATCGCATTTAGCTACTGGCTCTACCTGACCTATCGAACTGAAACGCCAGTCAATTTATAAATATCTGGCAATATATCCTCAAATTACGTAACATCCGCAACACTTTATCCTAAACTCTTAATGAGTTGCAGAATAACCAGTGTGAATAGTTAGCGATATTTGATGAATAGTATTGCAAGCACTATCAATACTGGGTAATCTTGCAGCCAGTGAGAAAATACGGATGTTTAGAGAATAAAAACGCCAAGGATGTGGCTTTTTTACATGTAGAAATACGAGAACAATTAACATGTCTAACAACACGAATACTGCTCAACCAGAGAAATCTAAAGGCAGTTTCTGGGTTTTCTTAATCCCATCTCTGATTGGTTTATTCCTTTTCATGGCACCAATCAGCTACCAAGGTGATCTAACGATCCCTGTCGCTATTCTAGCAAAATCAATTCAAGCGGTTTTCGGTGAGTCTCTAGTTGCTATTATCACTGCAATCGTTGCCTTCATGTCTGTAGCTTCCGTTTTAAGCACCATTTTCAAACCTGCATTCATTACATCGAACTCATTTTTAAACGGCCTTTTCAACCCATCGCCACTGTGGTTGTTGGTTCGTCTTATCGGTGGTGCTGCAGCATTCATGGCTTTCTTCCAAGTCGGCCCTGAATTTATTTGGGAAGAAAACACCGGAGGTCTCGTACTAGAAGGCCTATTGCCGACTCTATTTTCAGTGTTTATCTTTGCTGGTTTGTTACTGCCACTACTACTTAACTTTGGTTTGCTAGAATTGTTTGGCACCTTACTAAGTAAAGTAATGCGCCCAATCTTCAACCTACCAGGTCGTAGTGCTATCGATTGTATGGCTTCTTGGTTAGGTGACGGCAGTGTCGGTATCCTGCTTACAAGTAAACAGTACGAGAAGAAATTCTACACCCAGCGTGAAGCCGCTGTAGTTGGTACGACTTTCTCTGCAGTCTCTATCACGTTCAGCCTTGTGGTTATTGCTCAAGTAGAGCTAGAGCACCTATTCCTACCTTTCTACGCAGCAATCTGTCTAGCGGGTATTGTGGCTGCGGTCATCATTCCTCGCCTTCCGCCACTAAGCATGAAGAAAGACACCTTCATTGATGGCAGCAAGCCTCACAAAGACGCTGACGCGATTCCTGCAGGTCACTCAACATTCTCTTGGGGTCTTGAGCTAGCAGTAAACAAAGCATCACAAGTTAAGTCAGCTAAGTCAGTATTTGCTGAAGGCATCCGTAACGCCGTAGATATGGTATTTGGTGTACTGCCTGTTGTTATGGGCCTTGGTACGATGGCACTGGTTATTGCGGAATACACATCGGTATTCTCATTCCTAGGTCAACCTTTCATTCCATTCCTAGAGCTACTTGGTGTTCCTGAAGCGGTTGCAGCATCTGAAACCATCGTGGTTGGCTTTGCAGACATGTTCATCCCAGCAATCCTTGCGGCTTCTATCGACAACGAGATGACTCGCTTTGTTATTGCAGCAATGTCGGTAACTCAGCTGATCTACATGTCTGAAGTAGGCGCTCTGCTTCTAGGCAGTAAGATTCCAGTGAACATCCTCGAGCTGTTTATTATCTTTATTCTGCGTACGTTAATTACACTTCCGGTTATCGCTGGTGTAGCACATCTAATATTCTAAATTAGACCCTACTGATATAGCGTAATTAAGAACTATTTTATAAAGCCTCACTTTTGTGGGGCTTTTTATTGCCAGTAAAGACATTCCCTACCCGCTCAAAATACATTCACCTACCCACCAAAAATACATCCAAGATATAAAATTGGCAGTTCATTTAATTTCATATCTGTTTACCTTCCTTCTCGTCTTAGAATAGAAAACCACACACATAAACGTCTAATTAATAAATTATCAATACCCGTAGGCTCTAGGCTCGCGTGTATCTTCAACTCATTGAACCAAATGCTAAAAGTAACAAATATATGATTTAGTGAATTTTGTATTGTTTAGGTTGTTGTATTTTTGTAGTCTATTTTGTGAAATTACATTCAAGTAAATTTCAATCTCGTCGATATATATAATTAGAAAAACACGATTAACTTTAGACTTCGCAAAGCCTGTGAGAAGGGGAACACTCAATGAAATTTAGCCATAAGGTGGTTGCTGCATCATCAGCCTTGCTGCTAGTGACAGTATCATTGCTTTCAATACAACAACTTTACACCGTAAGAAGTGCTGTAGAAAACCACGTCAATGCGAGCCTAAAAGAGATGGTCTCTGGCGTAAAAAATACAGTCGTATCAGAAATGAACGCCAAGAAAGCGTTGGCTCAATCGACGACTGAAGTCATCGAGATTAACCCTCAAGACCGTACTTACGTAAAAGAAATCCTAGAAAAACCAAAGCTTAAAAACAGCTTCCTAGCGGTTGGCTTTGGTTATGAAGCAAACGGTTTCGTCATTGAGAATGATGACGGTTGGGAAGCCGGTCCAGATTACGACCCACGAATCCGCCCTTGGTACATTGATGCTAAATCCAAAAACAGTTTAGTGGTTACCGCTCCTTATGTGGATGCATCAAGTAAGAAAGTCATCATCTCTGTGGGTACGCCAGTTAAAGACAGCGGCCGCTTCACGGCAGGTATGTTCTACGACCTAGAACTGACCAACCTTGCGACATTGGTAAACCAAGTGAACTTGTTTGATGCCGGCTACCTATTCCTAGTCACTGCTGACGGCACAACGATTGCTCACCCGAATGCGAAAAACAACGGTGAAACGCTTTCAAGCTACATGCCACAAGCAAGCATTCGTGAAGGCTCTCAAGAAATTGAAGTCGACGGAAAAATGTTCCTAGTTAACTTCACCCACATCCCAAGTGAAGATTGGTACATAGGTGCAATCCTTGATGAAGAGATCGCTTACCAAACCGTTGAAGATTTGAAAAACAGCTCAATGATCTACTCGTTGATTGCGGTTATTCTCAGCATCATTGCACTGACTGTTTTGATTCGTGTGTTAATGCGTCCACTTGATGTACTTAACCAAGCAATTCAAGATGTGGCGAGCGGTCAAGGTGACTTAACTAAGCGCCTAGATACCAACACAGACCAAGAGTTCTCTGACCTAGCAAAAGGTTTCAATACCTTTACTGAAAACCTGCAAAACCAAATCATTCAATCAAAAGCGATTGGTGTTGAGATTAAGCGTGGTACTGAAATCACGGTTAAAGGTGCAGGCGAATCAGCAAACGCGATGAACACACAACTGCAGGAACTAGAGCAGTTAGCAACCGCAATGAACGAGATGGCAGTGACTGCAACAGAAGTCGCGAACAACGCTCAAGGCGCAGCAGCAGCGGCTCGTGAAGCTGACGAAGCAACGTTAGACGGGACATCTGTAGTCAGTGATACGACTCAAGCGATTGATAACCTTTCAGCACGTATCGACCAAGCGGTTGCAGAAGTACAAGTACTGGAATCAGCGACAGCCAACATCGAAACGATTCTTAAAGTAATCAACGATATTGCAGACCAAACTAACCTACTCGCATTGAACGCAGCGATTGAAGCGGCACGTGCTGGTGAATCTGGTCGTGGTTTCGCAGTCGTAGCCGACGAAGTTCGAACTCTGGCGCAACGTACTCAAGAATCGACCACTGAAATCCGCAACATGATTGAGCAGCTCCAGGCTGGCGCAAGCTCAGTATCGAACGCGATGAATCAAAGTAAAGACACAGCCACTGACGCCGTTGAACGCGCTCAGCAAGCAAACTCTTCACTTGACCGCATCCGTGACGCGATTCAGCGTATCTCTGATATGAATATTCAAATTGCTTCAGCAGCAGAAGAGCAGAGCTTAGTAGCGGAAGAGATCAACAACAACACAGTTAAGATCAAAGACCTTTCAACACAAGTATCCAACGCGGCTCAAGAAGCAAACACGGCAATGCAGGTACAAACTGACAATGTTCGCCAACAAGACGAGCTATTGAACAAGTTTACGGTTTAACAGAAGTTTGTGTTAATCAGCGCTTAGCTTAACCAACACATAGTTCAACCAACGTTTCGCCAAGAACCTAAAAAACAAAAGACCCGTTTACTAGATGCTAGTAAACGGGTCTTTCTTTTTTCGACTTCTCTTTCTAACCGATCAGACTTAACTCATCACAGGTTCGAACTCATTGGTCGTCAGCATCATGCACTGATTAGATTCAACCTGAATGGTTAGCGTCTTATCGACACAATCAAACACTGCACCAGACAATAAGTCCGTTACTGTACTAGTCCAAGCCAGTGATGCCGTTTTACTTCGCTTCGACTTGTTGATCACCACAATGCCTTTGTCTCCACGGACAAACACCAGCAAATCATCATTTGCCTCAACCACACGCATCGCTTCGCCATGAACATGGTTATGAAACTGAATCATGTTTTTCATGTAAGGCGCTTGCCAATCGTTAACCCAACGAGGCTGACCGTTCTGATCCAGAATGCCACTGGTACTTAGCTCACTGTAAACAAGCGGCACACCGCCGTCTCGACCAAGAATAAAGGCATGAGCTAATCGCTCGTCAACTTCACCCATTACGTGATCCAAAAATACTTCATTATTTGGAATATCATGAGTGACGGCAAAAGTGATTGCTCGCATATTCGATAACGCCTGACCAAAACAGTAAGGGTTGATCAGAGATTTAAAGCTGCCCTGCTCTTCAAAGGATTTGAAGATAGTATTGAACAGAGGGAAATCGTAAGCACCTAAGCGAGTGTGTTTGAGGTAAGGCTCAAGGAACAACTCATACTCTTCTTTGGTCGCACCACCATCAGTAATGATCTCGCCAAAGATGTGCATTTCTTCGCAAATATCATCAGTCCACACCTTGCGTAGATGTGACAGTGTCATGTGTTTTGCTGCGTCTATGCGAAACCCTTTCACGCCAATCTCTTTTAAGGCTTTTAAGTAAGCTCTCTGCTGCGCGACCACATTGTCGTTGTCTAACAGCGTTGGCAAGCCAGGGTCACTAACTCCACCGGTAATACGTCCGTTCTGCACTTCCCAAGTGTCTTTCCAGTTTTTGATACCAAACGCTTCAACAAAGTCGTTTTCATCAAATAAAGGCTTAGAAAGATCACCAAACAAACGTATGGATTCGTAATAGTCAGCATCTTCTTGATAAGACGCCATGTCTTGCTGATTTGGATACGTTAAATCGCCACGGATACCCGACTCATTGGCCATGTGGTTAAACACGACGTCCACATAGGTACGAAGCCCGTATTGCTTTAACGTGTTCACCATCGCAGTGAAATCTTGCGTGTCACCAAGCTGATTATCAATCACACGATAATCTTGTGGTTGATAGCGCTGCCACCATTGGGTGCCAGAATCACGGTCGCAACCTTTAGGTCCGCGTAACGACTTCATTGCCGGTGATACTAAAACAGATTTATAACCCAACTCTTGGATCAGTGGGGCGTTCTTCATTACGTCAGCGTAGCACCAGTCAAAGGCATGCAAAATCACATCTGTCGCTGGGTTGCTTAACATAGCTGAACTATCCATGTTGTTCTCCTACCAAACTTGTTTACAGCTTTCTAGATAAATACAAAGGCTAAAAGGCAAAGCTGCATAAATTTCCTTAAGAATGGTATTTATTATATGAGTTACTCATTAAAAACCCTCCTCCTCCCACCGATTAGTCACGGCGGATAGTTAAGGGCGTAGTGCCAATTATCGCATAACGTCTGGGATGAACACTCAACCGTAGTGCTTTAAAATGCACAAAAAAGTGACAAAAAAGGAGCGTACATACGCTCCTTTTATTCAATCTAACACATATTTATGACTAAGTTCTGTAAAGAACCTTCACTACGTGCCAGCCAAATTTTGTTTTAACAAGGTGTGGTACTAGCGTCTCGCCAGAGAAACAAACCTTATCAAACTGAGGCACCATTTGACCTTTTTGGAACTCGCCTAAATCACCACCTTTCTTGCCTGATGGACAAGTAGAGTGTTTCTTCGCTAGTGTTTGAAACTTCGCGCCTTTCTTAAGCTGTTTAATGATGTCTTCTGCTTGTTCTTTATGCTTCACTAGGATGTGAAGTGCTGCTGCTTTTCTTGCCATGATAATTCTCAGTGTGTTGCGGTCAGTTTACTTACGATGGTTGCTTAGAGCATCGTTAATGAACTGACTGTTGTAATTCTGTTTATCGCTAACGACTTGTCGACATAAAACCATCGACAGCGCGCGTTTAGCGTGATTTTAACCCAAGAACTGCCAATCTTCACTCTATAACCGAAAACAACTGCCTTAAAACCCCTAAAAACCGTATAGTGACTTGCCGACATCCCTGTTTCCCTTTAAATTAATCCTTATAAATTAAGCGCGTATTAAGTAGGAGCCACTATGGCCAAACCGATCAGTAAAGCGAGTCAGTCACAGGGAATGTTGATGTTCAAATTATCCCTTACTCAAAGTTTTGCGATTGGCACGCTTAAGGTAAGAGAAATAGTGCCTTTTCAGCCGATGACTCAAATCCCATACTCCCATCATCACGTGATTGGTACGGTGACCATCCGCGATCTTACCGTTCCAGTCATTGATATGTCTGCCGCGATTGGCTTTCGACCGATAACACCCGCTGAATACCAAGATTGTGTGCTCATCGTCACCGATTGCTTAAGAACAGTAGTGGCCTTTTTGGTTCGTTCGATTGATAAAATCATTGAATGCGACTGGAAGAGTATTGAATCTCCACCTACGAGTGTGGGTCGCAATGTATTTGTTACCGGTATTACACGTTTCGAAGACCGTATCGTGCAAATGCTCGACGTGGAATTACTGCTTTCTAAGATCTACCCTGCTTATGAGAATGCACACATCCCGATGCTGACCGATGTAGAAAGAGAACGCCTCAAAGCGCTGAATATCTTATTGGTTGATGACTCTTTAATCGCGCGGAAACAGCTATCTGATGCCTTAGACAGCATCAACATCCCTTATAGCATTTGTAATAATGGTTTAGATGCGATCGATCTAATGCGACGCCAAGCCAGCGCTGGCAATGCAATTGATCTTCTCGTGAGTGATATTGAGATGCCTGGACTCGATGGCTATGAGCTTGCGTTTGAAGTACAAAATGACAGTGCACTGAGTCATGCCTACTGTATTTTGCATACCTCACTGTCCAGTGAAATCTGTGTCGACCGAGCCAATCAGGTAGGTGCACATGAAGCGCTTGAGAAGTTCAATGCGGGCGAATTAATCGAAGCCATGCTACGCGGCGCAAAAGTCTTAAACGAAGCATCTACGGCTGCTTAGACGCTATTTTGGAAGCTAAACCCAGCATCATGCTTAATGGTTTAGCTTCTTAGCTTCTTAGCTTCTTAGCTTCTTTAGGATTAGAGATGAATCAATGTAGAACTCTTCCTTAAGATTTCTTTGGCATAGAATAGCTCTTACTCACAAATTCCACTTCCTCTACCTCATTGACATGATTGGTAAAAGACGCCAATGCATAGAGTGTGTTCGCGACTAAGTTAGCGTATTTAAAAAGAATCGGGTCCGGCGATTTTTTGCTTTCATGATGCTCAATACTCACCAATGCTCGCACGACTTTTTTAGCCTGACAGCGACACAAGTGAAGCTCGCTGGACACTCGGTGCCCACCGGGCAAAACAAACCCTTTGAAACCGCCTTCTAGCTGCTCACGGATACAATGATAATCTTGCTTGAGCTCGACCAATTCAGATTCGGTGATGGCAAGCTTACCGCGCACAGAGCCATTCAAATGGTAGATGTTTGGCTGCAAGCGTTGCAGGATCTCACGAACCTGAGGCTCTAGCTCTAAAGACAACACCAATCCAACTCGGCAACAAAGTTCATCCGACAAAATCTCAAAATCACAGATAGGGCTGTCTTCATAGATAAATGGGTAACAGAACTCGTCCCAATCTCGACTTACTGGTTTCACGTACCGATCCTTACACATAAATAGTCATCAAACGCCAATATACCAAACTCTTTGATTTAGACATAAAAAAGCCCTCACATTGGAGGGCTCCTGAAGAAATCGGTTAAACGAGATTACTCGTTAGACACTTTTTTGTGGCCTTCTTGCAGGTGAACGAAATCTACTAGGTCGTCACCCGATACTTGGTATGCCTGACCAAAGCCTTTAACGAATAGGCCATTCTCTGCTTTAAGGTTGAATAGGGAGAAGTCTTGAAGTTGGCTCAAACCATCAATGATTTCACCAAAGCGTTCTTGCATCTGGCCGATCACTTGAGTCCAAAGTTCCGTTTCACGCTCAACAACACTAGCTTGAGCATCAAACGTTAAACGCTTACGTGCGTAAAGCTGCTTCGAGCTCTCTTCATCTTCAATCATCATCAAAGAGACTTGAGGGTTAGCTTTCAAGTTACGAGCATGACGAGCAATATCAGAAATTAGAACAAAGTAACCTTCTTGGTTCTGAACGAAAGGCGCGTAACTTACGTTCGGGCGACCTTCTTCATCAACCGTTGCAAGTTGAAGGGTACGGCGCTCTTGGCGAAACTCTTTAATTTCTGGACCTAGGCGACCTTGTAGACGTTCTTGTTTTACTTGCTGTTCCATGGGTATTTCCTTACTTCACTTTCTCTGATTTATTATTTTTGCCCGAGGTTGAGCGATCATCAGCGAACTAAACGATCCTCGAGCATTGATGTCTTGTTTAGCCAGTTGGCAACCCTATGTATGATTGCTGCTGATTATTTACTATTGACTGTACTTAAGCTTGTTCTTTTAGTGCTTTGAAGCGTTCTACTTGGTCGGCAATAAGCTCACGCTTTTCATTGCGGCCTAGGTAGATCTTAAAAATGTTCTCGCCCGTTTCACTGAAGAAACCGAAGTAATGACTTTCACGACCCATGAACGCCTTGCTCACCAAACCAACGTGTTTGATGTTGTCGAGTTTCAGGTGACCATGAAGCTCGCCTTCTTTGCCCATTAGGTTGTAGTAACCACGTGCTACTTTACCTTTAGGGAACGGCGCCTTTACTTCGAAGATTGAGCCAAATGAATGCATAATTGTGGTCACCGGGCCCCAGCCCACTAAACCTTCTAGAATCTCTTGAGCACGGCCGCCATCTAGCATTACCGCCATGTCGTTTGGAAAAGCAGCCACTACTTCAACTTCTGAAACGCCTAGCTTCTCAGCAATTGCTGTCGGCAGTAGTTTTGGCTCTTCTTCTAAAATTCGAGCTACGCTTTGTTCTAGAGTTTCTGTCATTTCTAATGTTGTATCTGTCATTGAATATGTTCCGTATAAACGAGTAATTTACGTAAGTTATAAACTTAAAAATTCGATATTAAGCGTGCTTCAAACTTGCATGCGGGTGTACGCCCGAACCTGATGCTTTAGGCGCTGGATGCATAGCTTGGTATTCAGCGTTAAGCACTTGAATTACACTCTGCGCTAGGCTTACCGCCCAAAAACTACCCGCGATAGTCAGGCTCAAATAATCTTCCGAAAGCTCGACTAGACCATTCTTTTCCCAGTGCATGAAAAGAGGCTTCAAGTAATCGAATGTGTCTTGTCCCATAAAGGTCGGTAACGTGCTTCTTCTAACAACACCAGAATCAAAACCTGCCTTCAATGAAGAGAAGCTTGGCTCTAGTGAGCTTTGCTTGGTCATCATGGCAATAGGTAATTGACCTTGCTTTATAGACTCCATGTAGCTGTCTAAAGTTCGATGTTGCATTACTCCATGACCACCGATGTTGCCACCAGCGCCACAACCAATGGGTAGAACTTCGGCATAAGTTTTCGCTAAGCTGTTGTAAATGCTGCGTTCTCGATTATCACGAGTCCAGTGATTCACGCTCAGTTGCTTGACCTTATTTTTTGCCATGAACTCAACACCCGCCAAGTACATACTCGCCTTATCTGGCGTATTGGCCGGTGGTGGTATTTTTCCTTTCTCAACGAGATTAAGCATAGGAGCATTGCCCGAAACAATCAGTTGGTAGAGGTCAATGCCGTGTGCGCCAATAGACATGTAGTCTTCTAAATCTTGTTGGAACACTTCCATAGACTGGTGCGGTAATCCGTATAACAAATCAAGAACGATCGGAGCTTGTTCAGTGCGGCTCAGTGAACTGATACGTTCCAACACCACTTCTCGGTCATCCAAGCGCTTAGCACTGCGTCGAACTTGAGTATTGAAACTTTGAATACCGAATGAGAAGCGATTGAAACCACCTTCAAGCGCACGATCAAACATCTCGTCGCCAAAGCGATTGATGCGCCCTTCCAAGGTCATTTCCACATCGTTTGCTAGCGGGAAATATTGGCGAATGGCTTTACCAAGCTGCTCAACTTGTTGAGGTGACAAATCGGTGGGTGTTCCGCCACCAATATAGACAGCGTGAAATAGTCCAGACTGAGCCCAAGGTGTTTTGGCTTTCTGCTTTAGCTCGACCATCAGTGCATCGAAATACTCATCCACTAATTTACGGCTTGCGGCATTTTGGAAGAAATTGCAGAACGTACAGCGCACGCGACAAAAAGGAATGTGGATATACAAGCAACGCTTATCCTGTTTTTTCCCTTCACTCAGCATCAGTTCGTCAAAGAGTTCTAACTTCTTACTCGGGTCGACCGGAATTGAACTTCCTCCGGCATGGGCAGAATGCTTTTTAGCAAACGCAAAACGAAGCGGATCAGGGCTAGAAACACCCAAGATTGATTCGTCATACTTATAGATATTAAGACTCATATAATCTCTCTAAACACTTACATAGCAAAGTCTGGAAGACTATTCGCTAAAACTGAAATAATCATAAATAGACGCAAATGATAATGCAATTGATAATTGATCTTATTTAGATTATAAGCAATAATCCGATACAGATTTTGGATTTGGTAAAGGATTGAGTGTGAACGTTCCTAGATATGTTATTGCAGGCGGTGCATCGTTAGTGATTCATGCGGCGCTATTATTTGTTGCTCAAGAATCCAAAGTATTCGCGATGCCTGCAGGTAGCCAATCGAACACGGTATCGATCAACTTCACTCCCAAGAGCGCGCCTTCTCCAGCTCAACAAAAAACCATCACAGAGCCGGTTGAACCAGAACCAATCAAAGAAACAGTCTCACAAGCTGAACCTAAACCTGTCGAACCCAAGGCCATTGAGCCAAAGCAAGCCAAACCGACGCCAAAGAAAAAAGCGATCACCAATAAACCTCAACCCAAGAAAGTAGAGAAAAAGGTTGTTGAAAAGAAACCAGTAACAGAGAAAAAGGTCGTTAAGAAAAAACGCCCAGAACTAAAACCAGAGCCAAAGTCCAAACCAACGCCTCAACCAGAAAAACTGGCCGACAAGAAAGTCGATAGAAACCTGGCCGAGTCTGCCAACCAACCTCAGGAAGTAAACCAAGGCGTATCAAACCAAGAGCCTGTGCTAGTCACTAAGCCTTCGTTTTCAGCTCCCCCGACTCCCCCGACTTACCCTCGACAGGCAAGACGTCGTGGTATTGAAGGGGTCGCAATTTACGAGGTCTGGTTAGACGCGGAAGGCAAACAAATTAAGCAAGCATTAGTAAATTCATCAGGCGTACTAATACTCGACAACGCCGCATTAGACGCCATTAAAAAATGGAAGTTCTCACCCCACACTGTCAATGGTCGAGCGATTGCTCACCGAGTACAACTACCTGTTCGTTTTAGGTTGGAATAATCATGCAACAAATCAGTTACTTACAAGATCAACTTGGCTTAATGACTTGGCCTCTTCTTATCTGTTCAGCATTAACCGCAATGATCATCGCTGAACGTGTCTTCCAAGTGATGTTAAGCATTGGTGTTGGCAAACGCGCCATTCGTCGCGAGCTCAATCAAATATCACCAACCAACAGCAAAGAGATTGAGGCTCTCGCTCAGTCTATTTCTGGTAAACGACCGCTGCTGTACAAGGGCGTCTCGATGTTGCTTGCTCACCACTCTTTTTCGAAAGGACTACGTGAAGATGCGGCAGGCATCTGGCTACAAGAAAAACGCCACCAGCTTCATGCAGGTTTAAGGTTGCTTGGTTTAATCGGCGTGATCAGTCCACTAATTGGCTTGCTTGGTACGGTGCTTGGTCTTATCGAGATGTTCAAAGGTGTAGCTGCTACCACCGGAAGTATTACACCTAACGACCTAGCTGACGGCCTTGGCTTAGCAATGAGAACCACAGCTGCAGGTTTGATGATTGCACTGCCTGCGATCTCAGGGTCTCAACTGCTTGGACTTTGGGCCGATAGGGTTTTGGCGCAGCTAGAACATACTTTGAATTATGTGAATGTGTGGTTAGAAGGCATGTCGATTCAAACTAATCAGTCTGACGAAACTAAAGATTCATCATTAAACAAAGTCGCTGTCGGTGATGCGAGACAAGCATGATTAAAACGCCCCACTCATCTCAAACACAAAGTTTAGCTCCGGACTTAACACCGCTGCTCGACATCATTTTTATCGTGATGGTTTTCCTGCTGCTGACAGCATCGGTGAAGTTGGAGTCATTAGAAGTCGAACTGCCGAGCTCTGATATTAAGAACGTTTCTGAAGTTCATAAAGATTCGATTAGCGTCAATATCTTAGACCACGAACCCTACTGGGCGATTAACGGCCAAGAGTACATCGACTGGGAAAACTTCAAGATTGCATTGCTAGAAGAAACAGGCACATCAGACAAGAAGCCGATCATCATTGGTGCAGATAAAGCCGCCAACGTTGAGAACCTAGTGAAATTGCTGTCTTTCCTTCAAGAGAACGGAATACCCGCAACCCAATTGCTCACTGAAGATGGCTAGAACAACTCTCTATTTTCATGAAGTTTGGCTCTTGATGACTAACACCAAAGAAGCAGAGCTAAACCTCTCTATAGATTCGAACTCACAATGCGAACGGACTGCTCACTGAGAATCTTCGCGAAACAAGTAGATAATATAAAGAAATGATTATGAACAACTTAAACGTGCTCAATAAATTAACGACCAAGAGACATCTCCTTTCAGTAGCTGCAATCAGCTTGGCACTGACTGCGCCAACGGCAATGGCCAATGACGTAGAACAACCTCGAATCATAAGTGCAGGCAGTGCTGTGACTGAATTGGTCTTAGCATTAGGCGCTGAAGAGCAGTTAGTGGCGATTGATGTGACCAGCCATTTCCCTCAAGCAGAGAACCTGCCGAAGATTGGTTACCACCGAAACCTTTCAGCAGAAGGCTTGATTGCTTTAGAGCCAACGACACTAATTGGCTCAGATGAAATGGGACCTGACAACGCGATTTCTCAATTGAAATCTGCCGGTGTCGATGTCGAGATCGTCAATACCGAAGCAAACGTTGAGGGGTTATTAAAGCGTATCGACCAAATCGCAAAAATTACCCACACCGAAGCTCACTCACAGCAAGTCAAAGCTGAAGTAAATAAGAAGATTGCGGCACTAAAAGCAAACCAAGTACCCAACAACGAAGCGAAGAAAGTTCTGTTCTTATTATTACATGAAGGTCGCCCGGCGAACGTTGCTGGCGGTGAAACGTCACCAAACGCGATCATTGAATTGGCTGGCGGTGTAAACCCTGCGGCTAAAAGCCTGACGTCATACAAACCACTATCGATGGAATCACTCGTTGAAATGCAGCCTGATGTCATATTGGTGAGTGGCCGCAGCTACCAAAAAATGGGCGGCGCTGACGCCATTCTTAAATCGCTGCCTATGTTAGCAGCGACTCCTGCTGGCATGAACAAACAAATCATTACCGTAAAAGGCAGTGCCTTAGTCGGCGGACTTGGCCTCGAAAGCCTTTCAGAAGCCAAGCGATTAAACGCTCTTATCTATCCGTTATAACTTATCTACCCGCTATAACTCGACCACCCTATTCTTACTGTTGCTAGCTCAGTTTCCATTACCAAACCGCTTTTCCGCAATGTTGGTGATGGATATTGAAGCTAGCGATGGACATTGAGGCCCTTTATGTTGCTACGATCCGTCCCACTGAAAACATCGATGTTAGGCCTAGGGGCTACCCTAGTCTTCGTCGCACTGTTCTCAATTACCGTTGGGCCAATGAACATTAGCTTAGCTGACAGTGCAGCGAGCTTACTCCAACCAAACAATGATTTAGCCCCACACATCAATTTGGTGATTCAAGAGATTCGCTTACCTAGAACTATTTTGTGCATGCTAATCGGCGCGATTCTCGCGTTATGTGGTGCGGTTATGCAGGGGCTATTCCGCAACCCGCTTGCTGAGCCAGGGATCATCGGTGTGTCTGCTGGTGCGGCATTAGGTGCAGCGTTGGCTATTGTTCTTTTCTCTGAACTCTCATTGCAATACCCAGCCTTCATGAATTTTGCGGCCGTTCCTGTGTTTGCCTTTTTAGGTGGCGCTTTAACCACACTCTTGGTCTATAAACTGGGCACGGGTAAATTCGGAACCTCAGTAACCATCATGTTGTTGGCGGGTGTGGCGATCAGTGCGCTCTCTGGCGCTGGTATTGGGTTCTTGAACTTCATCGCTGATGACCAAATGCTGCGTGATCTTTCGTTATGGTCGATGGGTTCACTAGCAGGAGCGAAGTGGTCAGGCATTTTGCTTGCTGCGGTTACGCTCGTAGCACTGTTTATTGTTTTTTACCGTCAAGCGATGTCACTGAATGCCCTGCTCTTAGGCGAGTCAGAAGCGCAACACCTTGGCATTCCAGTACAAAAACTCAAACGAAAACTCATTCTATTGACAGCTGCGGGCGTTGGTATCACAGTGAGCCTGTCTGGCATGATCGGTTTCATCGGGCTCGTTATCCCTCATTTAGGTCGTATGTTGGCAGGCCCAGATCACCGAGTTCTTTTGCCATTGTCAGCAGTGCTAGGCGCACTATTGCTAACAGCCGCAGACATGTTCTCTCGTGTGGTACTGGCACCAGCAGAATTGCCTGTAGGTATTGTCACCGCGATCATCGGCGCTCCCTTCTTCTTGTATCTACTATTTCAACAGAAAGGGAGAATCCTTTAATGTTTCCTTCAGCGTTAAAAGCGACCGATATCGAAGTGAAGTTCGGCAGCAAAGTGATATTAGATGGCGTTTCTATTGAGATTGAGGCTGGAAAGGTAACCACACTGCTTGGGCCAAATGGCGCAGGGAAAAGCACGTTACTTAAAGCCTTGTGCCAAGAGATATCAAGCAACGGCGATATCCAATATTTTGGACACACCAAAGACAAGTGGCCTTCTCAAAAATTGGCGAAGCATCTGGCTATGCTACCTCAGCACAGTACGTTGACCTTCCCATTTTTGGCACATGAAGTTGTCGAGCTTGGTGGTATTCCTCTGCAAGAGTCCAACAAGAACCTCACCAACATCGCTAGTCAAAAAATGGATGTTGCCGATGTGACTCACCTGAGTGAAAGGCTCTACCCTTCGCTATCCGGCGGTGAAAAACAGCGTGTTCATTTGGCTCGAGTGCTAACCCAGCTTCACTATTCTGGTGACCAATGTATCTTGATGCTTGATGAACCCACATCAGCACTGGATCTTGCCCACCAGCACAACACCTTAAAGATCGCGAGAGAATTAGCCGACAACCACAATGCCGCGGTTATCGTAGTTTTGCATGACTTAAACCTAGCTGCTCAATATTCCGACCGATTAGTGGTATTGAAGGATGGACACTTAGTTTGCGATGGAAGTCCTTGGGAGGCGCTAAAGCCGTCAATGATTGAAGACGTATACGGATACAAAAGTATCGTCGAAAAACACCCAACCATGAGCTTCCCTCAGGTTCATCCCGCACAATAACCACAATCAAAAACTGGCGCATTTAGAGTATTCGTTCCTTCTAACGCCGACACCATTCAAAGCCTCGATTTAGTCGAGGCTTTTTTATTGGCTCACAGCCTCTCTCTCGCCTTAAACTCAATTTTGTTAGTAACCATAGCAATAAGCTATAAAACGGCTCACCCAGAGCGTTTGAGGCTCTAGAAATAAACATAATCAGTTAGTGTTGCTACGCTTTTCGCAATTGAGGTTGAATGTAAGACTCGAGCGTAAGCATATAAAAAGAAAAGAAATAACTTCATTTGGCACAAAGCAAGATAGCAGAAGCGATATGAGTTCGAGAGAAAAAGCGAAAGAGAAAGAGAAAGAGAAAGAGAAAGAGAAATTGCAGACACAAAAAAAGCCCCCGTAGGAGCTTCTTTTATCGTGTGTTGATTACTGACTCATGCGAATCAATGACTTACCAATCAACCACTCTAGTTCTTTACCGCTAGTATCACCAAACTGAGTTTCAGTCAGCTTGTATAGACGGTCAATACCGTTTGCAGCGAACTCATGAGCGCTCTCAGCAGTAACGATATGATGGAAAAGTAAACGTAAAATTGCTAGGAACTCAGCGTCTTCAAGTGCTGCAACCCAGCTAGCTGAAAATGCGTCAAGGCCATTTTCAAAGTCAATGTGTTCCATAAACATCTTGAAAATACGACCGTCTAAAGCAGCAGTAAAATCCGTTTTCTTAGGAAAGTGATGACTAATACCTGTACGAGAAACGCCTGTTTGTTGACTCAATGTCGTGTATGACATCTTGTCGTAACCCAATCTCAATAGCTGGTCCACAACGGCATCCATGATCTTCTGGATCGTGATTTCTGTATCTTCTTTACTACGCTTTGGCATATTCAGGCTCTTCTCTTTGTAAATCCATCTAACTCAATCAAATGAAGTCAGAATGAAAATCGTTATCAGCATTATGTGAGCAAGATGTTTTTTCGCAAGTATTTAGAACTAAATGCACACAAATACTATGTACGAACAATTTTACAGTGATGTCTCTTTGGACACTTTGTCTAATTATTCTTCGAAAATCACCTTACAATCCTAAGTCGATAATTTTAAATAACGACTTCGAATATGAAATACCCAACGAAAAATTCATTGTATAAATACCTATCAAGCGATAGATAGTCTTATAAAATCATTCCTGACGCAACTAAGTGAATGATATTCTGACAAATTAATAACATTCCTTTTCAACAAAACGTGAGGTAAATCACATACATATTTATCGGCGCGAATGTAGATATTCATTAAACACCTTAACAAACAACATAGCATACCAGTATAAATTAGTTCAAAGGTTTTAATTTTTGTAGATACAGTTCAAATTGCTCGTTAGAATAACCTCAGACTTTGTAAGAGGATTATTTATGAGCCAAGATATTGGTAACAACGATGTATGTGAGGCTTGCGGTTGCGCAGGTGAAATTGGCTTCATCATTAAAGAAGGCGACGAGGTTGCTGAGGTAACGGTTTACGGCAACTCCAAAGCACTTATTGAAGCTGAATTAGCTAAGTACGTTGAGTTAGCAAAGCAAGTGTCTAGCAATGTTGAATTTGAAGCATCAGAGATGACTGAAGACAGCACAGAATTGCACGCACGCTTTAAATTTGAAGTAAGCGCTGAGAAAATTATTTTCGAACTTAAGACTCGCTCTCTAGCGCGTTAATATAAGCACTTACACTCATATAATTAAAAGGCGAGTTTATTACTCGTCTTTTTTTATTATTTCAACCCAACCTAGAGCACCATTGGTCTCAAAGTCATTTTCAGCCGCACATTTAATCACAATACCAGTGACCTCAACGATAGCACCAACACTATATGCCTTATCATTGTAATAACAAACTCGTTGCTGTGAAGTACTCTGAGTGACAACCACTGCCGCTTTTGCAGGCGTTGATATTATTTTATTAGCACTTACTGATATTGAACAAAACGCAGAGGTCAGAATCACAAAGCATTTTAGAATTTGATGCTTTATTCGAACCGAAAATTTACCTTTCATGTCTCTTATTCCTTTCTACCTACCAACAAATGAGTAAAACACTATGCGAGAATAATTTTTTCTTTATAGTGTTAACGTCTATCGTAATAAGAAGCTTGTTATGCTCCGAATAATTGCACTTATTATTGGTTCTTTAACCATAACAAATGTGACTGCTGAACCACTCGATCAGTATCAAATATTGAACCATCTGGATAATTACGGAAACTTATATTTACGAAATAAGCCATACACATCACTGCCAACAGGGTTAATCGTTGATGGCAACCTCAATATTGAGAACACTGCGATTACCCGCCTACCCAAAGGGTTGGACGTAAACGGAAGTCTTAAAGGCGGTAACAGCCAACTCTCGCGGGTTCCCTCAGGAGTGAAGATAAAAGGCTATGCCGACTTGATTGGTAGTCAGATTACCAGTTGGCCACGAGGTGTGAGAGTGGGCGGATTTATTAACCTCACGGATACTCCCCTCCAGAGGCTACCCAATGGCTTTAGAGTAAAAGGCGACCTGAGCGTGATTCGTACGCCTTTGACAGAGCTACCAAACGGGATAGTGATTGATGGCGATTTATATATAGGCGGTTCTGGGATTACAACATTTCCCGACACCATGACGGTCAAAGGTAATATCTACCTCGGTGGTAACACGATTACCACGTGGCCAACAAACCTAGAGCTTGGTGGCGCTGTCGCTCGCTAGTTCAGCCTAAAGCTCTAATGCTCTAATGCTCTAATGCTCTAATGCTCTAAAACTCTAATGCAGCAGCAAGTAGTAATTCAGAAACAAAAAAGGAGCCCAAGGCTCCTTTTTCAATTCAATCAAGTTACTACTCAGCTAACTAACGCTCGTTAACCAATGTTCTTCACTGGATTCGCATAGCTGTCGATCAAGTACTGACGAGCACCTTGTGGCAAACCAGATAGTTTATCTTCAAACTCCTGCTTAACCGCTGCTGTAATCGACTCGTCTTCTTTTTCCGCTGCCAGCAAGTTTACTGGAAACAGTTTGTAGTTGTCGTGGATCTGGCGGTCGATCTCTTGAGCAAGCGCTTCAGGCGTATCAAAATCTTGGTCGATAACCTGACCGAAACCAACATGAACACGTCCTTTATTGCCGATGATACCTTGAATGATACTTTCGATATCTTCAAATTCACCCTTTTCGTAACTGCCGTTTACGTCTTTTTCAAAAAGCTCGATCGCTTTCGCGATATCACATGGATCGTTTTCGTAAGAAATAGACACAGGAACGATCTTCAACGACTTCACGTATTCAGGGAAGGCAATTTTCTGCTTACGACCTTCAACGTGGAACATCTTCAAGATTGCTGGCTCAGTAAAATCATTGCCGTCTTTTGCACGGCCTTCCTTTTGAGCGATCCAGATAGAATTGCCCGTTTCCAAAGAATGCTTGATGTACGAAGACAACTGCCCCAGTGCTTTCATCATCTCACGAGGCCCTTTCAAAGAACGCTTTACAATAAAGCTCTTATTAAGGCGCATCAGTTCAGTCGCACATGGTTTCTTCAACAAGTTGTCACCAATTGCAATTCGGCAAGTTTGGTGATTGTTGTGATGCAATGCGTAATTAACTAATGCTGGATCCATAGCAATATCACGGTGATTTGAAATAAACAGGTAAGCTTGACTAGCGTCCAGTGACTCTACACCTGTGTATGTCACACCATTCGTGGTTTTCGCTAATGTATCTCGCAAGTATTTCTTAACTTCAATCTGAATGGATTCAACGCTGGTCAGCTTGCTCCACTTCATTTTCAAGTAAACGCGCAAGATCGGGCTCATTAATGCTTTAAACCAAGACGCATGGTTTGAAAAACGATAGTGCAGAATCGCACTGATAAATTCTTCATCATTAATAAGACGGTTTAGTGCCGCTGGAATTTCATCATCGCCGTAAGGACGAATATCAACATATGGATCGGTCGGAGAGGTCATTTTTTAATTCAAATAATAAAAATCTGGCTCATTCTACGCGTTGTTTTGACTTCTCGCAGCTACAGAGTCCATACTTTTGACAAGGTCAGACCAGAAAGATTGAAAATACCCTGTTATTGTTGGCATTCTTTAAAATTAACGGTAATCTTGACGCCCCAAAATTAAGGTACTATCTATGAACTTCGCTATTGAATATACATCGGCTTACTTTTCACACTTGGTGATCACACCTCGCAAGAAAGTACTTAAACATAGCCTTGTATCGGTTCAAAGTGGCTTGGTTTTGATAAAGCTGGGTAAACAAGAGTATGCCGTCGAGCCAGGCCAGAGTGTATGGATTCCATATGACTGCCTAACATCACTGACCTACTTTCCAAACACCCAGGTTAATCGTGTCGATTTCTCAGTTCGTTTGACCGACTCATTCCCGAGACAAGCAGGATACATCACGCAAACCAACCTCTCTTCTGCGTTACTGGAAAAGTTGGAGCTAACCAAAGCTCGCGCTTCAAATGCCAATAATACGGAGCAAGCGTTTAAAGATATGCTTTCTGTTCTCAAGCAAGAAGTGTTGGCATTTAAGCCACTGCTTTGCGAAAGTGCTTTGTCTCAGCGATTCAATCAGTGGAACATCGATGACTCGAACCTACCGCAAGAACACACCTTGGTGATGGTAATGCGCGAGGCAAAGAAACGTATGCAGTCGGGTCAGAAACGTGCACTTGTGATTGATGATTTGTTCTCAGGCAAAGAAGAAGAGTTTGAACAGCTGTGCATGCTTGTTTTTGGTGAAGATTTATAGCTTAGCGATAAGTTATAGCTAATATGAAAGCAACAAACCAGATACTAAAAAGCCGCAAAAACTCAGTTTTTGCGGCTTTTTAAATTCTTAGCATCTCAGCATCGATTAATAACCTAACGGTCTAGAACGGCAATTCAACCTGCATCATGAGGTCAGCGTCTCGTGAGTCATGCCAACGGTAATCAAATCGCATGCGTGGTTGCCCTTCTACTTTATCACCAAAGCCAATACTCAATTGAAGGCCATGATTCATCAACCACTCTTCTGTCGACATATCATACTGATCATCTTCGAGATCTTCTGGGAACCACATACCTAATCCAACGTAGTTAGATTCAAGGCTTTGAGTTAATAGAGGCGCATCTTTGCTCTGAATAACCCAATCAGACCAATAGTCTGCCGTTGATTCAGGTTCATCTTCGCTTAATCCACTGAGCTCCATCATACGTTGACCGAAGGATTCAAGGCTCGTAGATAAATCTAAACAGTTATTTTCATCGTCAGAAGTCAGCATGATCGAATCTAAGCTAAAGAAATCACAATCAGCGTGAGCAGGCATACTGCATGCTGCAATGATCATCGTCGCTGGTATCGCGCGCTTTAGCATAGTCATCAGACCTCTTAAATTAGTGAATCTACATTATTGTATACAGTTCACCATCTTGCAATATCTTTGTAACTGACTTTGTACTCAATTTCGCCACATTGCTCCCATTTTGCAAAGCAAGGCGGATATCGGTACTACGAATCTTTACTTTTTCAGGGCAAGCCATCACAGACCACTGCTTGGTAATCTCATCTGATTTATAGAAAGATGAGAATTTAAAGAAGTTATCTGGGCCAATAACAAACGTCAGTTCAGCGTCACGATGTAACTTTTGGAGTTCACTGAGCACTGCATAAGTCGTGACGCTTTCACCTGGAGTAAATAGGCTCTTTTCGATCAAAGAAAGCTCCACTTGATCCAGTGAAAGATCGCTAATAAATGCGTTAACTAACTGACATCTCGTATCAAAGTCTAGCATCTCTTTTCCCCAAGCATGGGCAATACTTGGAACAAGTAGAATTTTGTCAAAGTGAGCCAACGAATCAATCACACTTTTGTGCCCTAAGCTCGGCGGATTAAACGCACTACCGAAAATGGCTATTTTTTCCATTATTTATTACTGCCTTCTCTTTCTAAGCTTGTGCAAAGAGGTTTTTAAATCAGATGATTTAGGTATGATAACACTAGATTTTTAATTTGCTTGCAGGAAAGGAATACGAATGGAACAGTTAATTCGTGACGAAATGCGCGTACTACCTTCAATTGACCCTCACTTCGAAGTGACTCGTCGTGTGGACTTTATTAAAACGAAACTTCAGCAGTCAGGCTGCAAGTCTCTGATCCTTGGTATCAGTGGCGGTGTAGACTCAACGACCTGTGGCCGTTTAGCACAAATGGCAATCGACAGCCTGAATGAAAACTCTGGCAGCAATGAGTATCAATTCATCGCGGTTCGCCTACCTTACGGCGAGCAAAAAGATGAAGACGAAGCGCAACTTGCTCTCTCTTTCATTCAGCCTTCTCAATCTGTTTCTGTAAACATTAAAGCGGGTGTTGATGGGCTTCACGCTGCATCTCATGTTGCTCTTGAAGGCACTGGCCTGCTACCAACAGATTCTGCAAAAATCGACTTTGTGAAAGGGAATGTAAAAGCACGTGCTCGCATGATCGCACAATACGAAATTGCAGGTTACGTTGGCGGTCTTGTAATCGGTACTGACCACTCAGCGGAAAACATTACTGGCTTCTACACTAAGCACGGTGATGGCGCATGTGATTTAGCACCGCTGTTCGGCCTGAACAAACGTCAAGTTCGTGAACTAGCAGCAACGCTGGGCGCTCCAGAGCAACTTGTTAAGAAAGTACCAACTGCTGATCTAGAAGAGCTTGACCCTCAGAAAGCCGATGAAGCAGCGTTGAATCTTTCTTACGATCAGATCGATGATTTCCTTGAAGGCAAAGAAGTCTCTCAAGACGTATCAGATCGCTTAGTAAACATCTACAAAGCAACACAGCACAAGCGTCAACCTATCCCAACGATTTACGATTAATTTTTGAATTAATCTAAGAATCAAAAAGGCCGGAAGTTCATTTAACGAACTTCCGGCCTTTTCTATTTAGTGTTTTTTCTTTTGACCGAACGTGTCGTTAATCAACAACTTCGATATCGGTTTGAGGCACACTGCAACACGCCAGTATCTGACCCATATTGCGTTCATGCTCTTGCAATGCAGGCACATCAGGTTGATGAACTTGCCCAGACTCGAGGGTCACTTTACAAGCGCCACAGAAACCAGCACGGCAGCTTGAAGCGATAGACACACCCGCCGACTCTGCTTGCTCTAGCAAGGTTGACTGATTATTCCCTTCGAACAAGTAGCCATTGACACTTAACTGCAGCTGCTTTACCGCCTCTTCGGTAGACTGAGCAACACCAAACGCTTCTTGATGATAATGTTGAGGGTTAAGCCCCATTTGAATCAGCAGTTTCTTGGCATTATCCATAAAGCCGTCAGGACCACATACGAATGCTTGACGCTTATGTAGCTCTTCAATTTTAGCGACATGAGACACGCTCAAACGGCCTGATAAACCATCCCACTCTTTCGTTGGTTGGCTTAGTGAGTAAATCACCTGTAAGCCTCGATGTTCATTGGCAATTTGATCGATCTCTGCTTGATAAGGGATGTCTTCTTCGCTGCTACATTGATGATAGAAAACCACATCATCAATTTGACCATGGTCGGCTAGGTAACGCAGCATCGACAACATTGGCGTAATACCGCTTCCTGCAGACAAAAGCAGTAACGGGTGTTTTGGGTTTGCTTCTAAGTAAAATGCACCATCTGGGTTTTGAGCAACTAGAGTGTCGCCCACTTGGAAATGATCATTGAGCCAGTTTGAGATTTGACCATCGT
Source organism: Vibrio sp. L5-1 (assembly GCF_021728315.1). Lineage (NCBI taxonomy): Bacteria > Pseudomonadati > Pseudomonadota > Gammaproteobacteria > Vibrionales > Vibrionaceae > Vibrio > Vibrio sp. L5-1. Next base: position 740,316 of record NZ_JAKKCQ010000001.1, read on the forward strand.
CCACTCGCTTCACTGAAATCGCCAAACGACCTGCGCGTGTTGGGCTCGAAGATAACGTGTAACGACGAGACACTTTTTCACCATTAATTACCATTTCAATCGGTAGATGTTGCCCAGGCTGATAGCTTGGTAATGCGTGGTTCTCTTTCGCTGGCTCTAGCCAGAACGTCGTAAAGTCTCGAGCGATCTCTTCACGCTCAACGCAAGTTAAGTGTAGCGATTCTACCCATGTATCTTCGTAGTGCTCTTTTTCTTTAGTTTCTAATACTTCAACAACATCACCGGCTTTGACTAAGCCTTCATTTTTAGCCACAAGGTTTTGGCCAAAGAAAACTCCACCGCGCTCGTTGGCTCTGAATGAAGAAAAGGTGTTAAGCGGCTCTTTTGTCGCTCTAAGTTCGCCACTCTCAACATCAACCGTGGTTAGGATACATCGTTCACAAGGCTTAACGGATTCAAATTCAACCTCACCAATTCGGATACGCTTCCAGCTATCTTCAGCAAAGGCTTCTGTATTCGAAACAACAAAGTTGGTGCGGAACTGATCCATTGAATGTGTTTCTGGGCTGCGGCGATTAAGTTCATCAAGAGAGGCTTGGCTGATTATTAACATTGGGTAGCCGTCGGCAAAGCTTACATTATGACCAAGCTTTTCTCGAACACGATTCGATTGCTCACCAGAGAACAGTAGCTCAACACGAACACCAAGCACATCGCTGAACCAATCATCCGCCTCATCACATGTCGTGTATGCCGTGAAGCTGTCTTTCCACACCGTTGCTGGTGCTTCTTGCATCTTGAAGCTCGCATACTTTAGGCGCAGCGTTTCTTTACCTTCATAAGTGAAGATCAAACCATCTGGTTGCAAGCTAGAAGATACCTTGACCATTTTAGGGTACTTACGCGCCGTCACCATTGAACCGTCAGCCAACGCCAACATAAAACGTCTGTCGAAAGTGAGACCTTGTTTTTCGACCCAAGCAGAAGAGAGCGCAATCCCGCCCACTGACTTAACCGGAAACACATTGATTTGAGATAGAGAAGGCACTTGCTGTGAAGCCTTTTGATCTGACGGTAGCTGCGACATAACGATTCCAATGTTTTGTTATTTGTCCCAATGCTAACAAATGGTTATAAATAGATAAACTGGCAGGCATTAAACACTTGATACTAAGCTATTATCTTGAGATGTTTAGCTGTCTATTTTGATACATTAAGGCAGCAATGCAGTAACACTCTCCATACGTTCTATACTTTGAACACGATTACTGCATTGAACTTTCATTGAATAAAAAGGATTTATCATGAACAAACTCGTCATTATCATCTTGTGTGTACTACTTCCGCCTGTTGGCGTGTTCTTCGCTCGTGGCGCAGGTAAAGACCTATTGATTAACATCATCCTGACTTTCTTCTTCTGGGTGCCAGGAATGATTCACGGGCTCTGGGTGGCGACTCGTTAACCCGTCTCCTACCATCTCCGAGAATTAATACCGAATAAAATACTCATAAAAACAAGCTCCTAGCCCTGAAGAGTTAAAAATAGGATGAAATGAAAGTGCTTTTCCACTATCATCCTGTCGCCTAAACGTAAGCGATTGCTTTCACAGATTTCGCCGAGTTTAGGCTCCAACTACATAACACTTCAAATGGTGGGAGCCTTCAATGACACAACTTACGATTACTCGTCCTGACGACTGGCACGTTCATCTACGCGATGGCGAAGTATTAAAAGATACAGTGCGCGATATCAGCCGCTACAATGGTCGAGCGTTAATCATGCCAAACACCATCCCACCGGTAACCGATACCGAAATGGCTTTAGCTTACCGTGAACGCATCATGGCAGAGCAGCCAAGCGAGCAATTCCAGCCTCTAATGGCACTTTACCTGACAGACAACACAACACCTGATGAAATTCGCAAAGCGAAAGAGTCTGGTGCAGTAGTGGCAGCAAAGCTTTACCCAGCGGGCGCGACAACTAACTCTGATTCAGGCGTAACGTCTGCACAAAAGATCTACCATGTGTTAGAAGCAATGCAAGAAGTGGATATGTTGCTTCTGGTTCACGGCGAAGTAACGACTCACGATGTTGATATCTTTGACCGCGAGAAGCAGTTCCTAGACACAGTGCTAGCACCAATTGTGAACGATTTCCCTAACCTGAAAATCGTTCTAGAGCACATCACTACTGCAGACGCAGCGACTTTCGTTAAGAATGCTAACGACAACGTAGCGGCAACCATCACAGCTCACCACCTGCTTTACAACCGCAACCACATGTTGGTTGGCGGCATTAAGCCTCATTTCTACTGTCTTCCTATTCTGAAGCGTAACACGCACCAATTAGCGCTTATCGAAGCTGCAACAAGCGGCAGCAAGAAGTTCTTCTTGGGTACAGACTCTGCGCCACACGCTAAAGGCGCAAAAGAGTCAGCATGTGGTTGTGCCGGTTCTTACACTGCGCACGCAGCGGTAGAACTGTACGCTGAAGTATTCGACTTAGAAGGTAAGATTGAGAACCTAGAAGCGTTTGCAAGCCACAACGGCCCTGACTTCTACGGTATCCCACGTAACACGGACACTATCACTCTTGTTAAAGAAGAGTGGAACGTTGCTGAAACCATGCCTTTCGGTTCAGACATCGTAGTGCCAATCCGTGGCGGCGAGACGATTGCTTGGTCTGTTAAATAGATTCTACGCAGTCAAATAAAACACTTATTAAAAAGCCCTTCACATAAGTGAAAGGCTTTTTTTCTTTCTAATCTAATTCGCTTGATTCTCTGCCATTAGCATCTAACCTTATCTCATGACCTCATATTTAATGAGGTTAATGATAAAAAGAATAATGGTTAAGTATGAATCTAGGCTTAGATATACGCACTCTGTGTTTAATTATGGTGTTCTTGTCTGGTACATATTGTATTGGTCTGATAATTAAACAACAAAATCAAACACGTGTTCTGGGAATGCGCAGCTTTATTTGTTCCATACTTTTATTCATGTCGGGCTTCTCTTTGCTGAGTTTTGGTCCTCATATCTCACCATGGCTTTCAAAAATCACTGCCAATATAACAATCGCTACAGGTTTCGCATTGATGGTATTTAGTCTTACTCAATTAAGGCAGTCCCCTACCATTTACACAAAAATCGTGTTGGCTGTATTACCCATCGTTATGGTTACCTTGATTTACTTCACCTTTTTTGAAACTTCAACCAATGCACGTGTCGTGACAATGAGCCTCTACATCACTCTATGTACGATAGCTAGCATGTTAGTCATCAACACAGGGACTATGGCCGATGTCAAAGCGGCACTGTATCTATTAATCGCCGTATTTGCCGTCCACTCACTTTTCATGGTGTTTAGAGTTTGGGTGACACTCAAAGAGCAGACTATTGAGGATTTCTTACAAGCCAGTGACATTCACCAACTGGCTATTATCATGAACGCAATCTTACTGAGCACACTAGGCTTTACGTACAACTGGCTTCTCAATGCGAGGATCATGCAGTCTCTCTATAGTTCTTCAATGAAAGACAGTTTGACAAACCTTTATAATCGTCGAGCAATGAATGACATGCTGAAACGAGAATGGATGCGCAGCGCAAGGCATCAACACCCTCTATCAGTGATAATTCTCGACCTCGACCATTTCAAGCAAGTAAATGATCAATATGGTCACCAAATTGGTGATTGTGTATTGAAAAGAATGGGACGCGTTCTGCTCGATAATCTACGAGCAGCCGACGTCCCTTTCCGATTTGGAGGTGAAGAGTTTTTAATTATGCTACCTGACACCAATATTAATGATGCATACAAAGTAGCTGAGAAACTAAGATTGATTGTTGAAGAAAGCAAATTTTGGCGACAGCAAAGTAATCATTTAACGGCAAGTTTTGGGATTTCTCAACTTCGTTCAGAAGATAAAATGACAGATATGATTAAGCGTGCGGATGAAGCCTTATACTATGCGAAGGAGCATGGTCGGAATACGGTTTGTCATTCAGAAAACGTTCAAAGCGCAACCAAAACCGGTTGCCTGTCTTCCTTCGTTTCGTAAATGCAACACTAACTTTGAGTCAAAAACACCATAGACGAACACTTCTACGGAACATTATTTAAAATACCAATCGTTTGTAACATAAGCCTACTCAATAAGAGTTGCACGATACTGTTCTGCTGATTATTCTCATTTAATCGCAACGTACCCCAAAGAGAGATAAATAATGGAAAGTACTTACACCTACCCGATTGGTAAACCTGGAAAAAAATGGCAACAAGCAGAACGTCAAGCATGGTTCGCTCAAAGAACGGTTAAGCGTGAATATCAACAAGAAGTTGTGCCAAAAATCCAAGCACTCGCAGACCGCTTCGACATCGAACAATACGGCGCACTGAGCTACGACGAAGCTCGCTTCCCGCTTTTTGCAATCAAGAGCAAAAGCTGGGACGCATCAAAACCAACGCTCCTTGTAACGGGTGGTGTTCACGGTTACGAAACCAGTGGTGTGCATGGCGCGATCAAGTTCGCCGCAACTCAAGCAGAACAATACGCAGCGCACTTCAACATTGTAGTAGCACCTTGTGTGAGCCCTTGGGGTTACGAAGTGATCAACCGCTGGAATCCAAATGCTGTTGATCCAAACCGCTCTTTCTATGACGGTACGCCAGCAGAAGAATCAGCAAACCTACGAGCTTTAGTGGCCTCTTTGCCAGAAGTATTGGTTCACGTTGATCTGCATGAAACGACAGACTCTGATGAAACTGAATTCCGGCCGGCACTTGCTGCTCGTGATGGTATTGAGTACATCGAAGGCATGATCCCAGACGGTTTCTACACGGTTGGTGATACTGAAAATCCACAGCCAGAATTCCAAGCGGCGGTAATTGCTTCAGTTGAAAAAGTAACCCACATTGCGCCAGCAGATGCAGACGGCAAGATCATTGGTTCTGAAGTTACCCAACATGGTGTGATTAATTACCCAATGAAGAAGCTTGGCTTATGTGGCGGTGTGACTGATTGTAAGTACGGTACAACCACAGAGGTTTACCCAGACAGCGACAAAGTGACAGACGAAGAGTGTAATGACGCTCAAGTCGCTGCGGTAGTCGGTGCTTTGGATTACGTAATCCAACACGAACTAAACGCTTAAGCGACTACTTAAGACCTCGCACCAAGCACTTAATAGCGAGTTCCCTAATAGCTAGTCTCCTAAAGCTAATCCCTAAAACTAAAAAAGAGCCATAAGTGACGATTCACTTGTGGCTCTTTTTTTGTCTTATCGGCTTGTCTTTGATTTCTTCTTGGGCATAAAAAAGCTCCCTTGCACACAGTACAAGAGAGCTTTGAAATAATACTTAGTAAGGAGTAACTAGCGAACTATCTACTCCCCATGCTTAATTACTTTATTTAGCGGTTTCGCTAACGTTTTCTTGTCCTTTATCTACTTCAGTCAGTAGACCTTTCAACAAGCTGAAACAACCAATCAGAAGAATGATCGTAAACGGTAGTGCAGCAATGATCGTGATCGATTGCAGAGCTTGGATAGATTGAGTTCCACCAATCCACAGCATCACCATTGCAATAGCACCTGAGATAACCGCCCAAACCACTTTTTGTTTCACTGGCACTTCTAGTTTACCACCCGCGGTCATGCCATCGATAACGATAGAGCCTGAGTCTAGCGTGGTAACGAAGAACACAATGATCAGTGCAACTGCGAGAACTGACAGAATGCTACCGAACGAGTAAGCATCTAGCATGTAGAACAAGCTTAGAGATACGTCTGTAATGCCTTGGTCAAGGCCAAGTTGCCCTACATGATTAATCACCTGATCGATAGCCACGCCACCGAAGATAGCCATCCAAGCCGACGTTACCAATGTTGGGATAATCAGTACGCAAAGTAAAAACTCACGAACCGTACGGCCTTTAGAAATACGCGCTACAAACATACCGAAGAAAGGTGCATACGCAACCCACCATGCCCAGTAGAACACAGTCCAACCATGTAGCCATGTTGTGTCTTCACGACCAGAGCTTTGGCTCAACGCTACGATGTTATTCACATAACCCGTCACCGCCGTTGCCACAGAATCAAGCACGGTTGTGAAGTTCAGAATAGCGATAAGACCAAGGAATACGAACGCAATAACCATGTTCAAGTTACTTAGGAACTTAACACCACCGTCCATACCACGTAGAACAGAGATGATCGCCAAGCCCATGATCAGAACGATAATAGATTGCTGAAGGAAGATGTTGTTTTCCAAGCCAAATACATGGCTGATACCACTTGCAGCTTGTGTACCGCCTAAGCCTAATGAAGTCGCTAGACCAAACAATGTAACCAGTACCGTCAGTACATCGATCACATCACCGGTTTTGCCCCATACTCGCTCACCCAGAATTGGGTAAAACACAGAACGCATAGATAGCGGTAAGCCTTTGTTATAAACAAAATACGCTAGACAAAGTGCCGTCATGCCATAGATAGCCCATGCATGAAACCCCCAGTGGAACAGTGTCGCGCCAAGAGCCAGTTCACGGCCAGCTTCTGTAAAAGGTTCTGCACCTAGTGGCGTTCCGAACCAGTTCGTGAAGAACGCGGTTGGCTCTGCAACACCCCAAAAAATAAGTCCTATACCCATACCCGCTGCGAATAGCATTGCTATCCAAGATGACATGGAGTAATCCGCCGTCGCGTCTTCGCCACCGAGACGAATTTTACCCAAAGGTGAAAACGCGAGAACAACGGCAAACGCTAGCATGATGTTAGCTCCCCACATAAAGAGGAAGTCAAACTTTGATAAAACAGCACCCTTAATAGAATCAATAGCAGCTTTAGCATCTGCAGGAGGAAGAGCAAGAAGAGTGATGATGAAGAGAAGAGATAAGCCTACTGAGGCTACGAAGACTGTGTTATGGACATCCATGCCCCATTTACTGACGTTGTCTTGACCAACTTGATAGTCAGTAGAATCAATACTGTATTTTTTTGATTTAAAACTCATAAATTATGATGTTCGCATATCCGAATCAACGAATATAAGGACGCTCTCCATATCCAATTACTACTTGATTGGCTCGCCGCACCACCTAAATAAAAAGGCGATAAAAATCACAATGATTGGTGATAAATGGACTTATTGGCTCAATCCCAAGGCGCGGATTATAGCACAGCTCAAAGCATTTTGACTGAGTTTTAGCTCAATAGTCACCCAAACCACCGTCAATAGTGACAGTTAAGCCAATAAAAACAGAATAAAATAAACAAATAAAAATGTTTAAATACAGTGTTTTAAATTAAAATAACGCACTGTAAAATCTCATTCAAACTTTCTAAAGATAAAATCAACAACAGCCCAATTTATTTATAGCTCTAACAAAAAAGCCCCGCTATAGGGGCGGGGAAATTACCAAAGGTAAAAGAGAAATCAGTATTCAAATGTCAGTGCTACGTCTAGCAGAGCAGCACTTCACATTTCAAAGACAGCACATTAGATCGCGAAGCAAAAACCTAGGTTATAGTCTTCGCCATTTTTTGCCGTGAACTCTTTATCTTCACTTGAAGCGTTCGGTCGACCGCTTTCATCGCCTTTCACTAAGCTCACCCAGTGACGGATGCCAGAAGAACGGCTCGCCTCAGTTTGGCCAAACGTGGTGCATGTCTCTAACTGGATATCTTGAATATCAACCAATTCTAAGTAGCCAGTGCCTTTACGAGCACCGATTGTCACTTCAACGTGTGTACCGCTTTCATCACGAAATAGGATTGCTGAAGGCTTAGACTTATCGCCGGTGAAAGCAACAAAGTGCTTCGCTCGTTTTAGGCCAGTATGTTCGCCATTTTTAAAGTAAACCTGAACATGTCGGTAGTCAATCTCATAGCTCACTGCGTCTTCGTGTGAACCCGCCTCAAGAGGAAATAGAGTATCAAGCAACTGTTTCGCCATTTTTTGTTTTTCGAGCTGCTTGTCTGCTTTCACCATTTCTACGGCAAAGACAGCTTCAGCAATAAATGTTGAATGGTTTCTGTGAAGTTCTGTTTTGTCTAGTGTCAGCATATTCATAGTCTTTCCCTCTTACGGCTTTGAATTTCATGTCGGTCAAAAATCCTGATTGACCCTTTTCAAAATTGTTCTTTACTGTGTTGCTTCCATGTATTTCATACTACTTGTATTTTAAAAACAATTTCACAACAAAAATTTCACAGTGTTAATTTTACTAAATTGCTTTTTTACACAAACCGGTATTTTGAGCCCCCAGCCCTTTATCTAACTGGGTTGAGGACTCAGTAGAAACACTTTTACGTGTTGTTTGAATTTGTATAATAACCAACACCAACCAGCTTATTGTCGATCACTCGATAGTAAGTGTGCTTGGTTTCCACTTTGCTCGACAACGGGTTTAACCATTGATAAGTATAAACGCCTCGGCCATTTTCTTTGGCTAGGTTTAACATCTCAGTGAGAATTGGCTTATCGTCAGGGCTTAGGATTTCGTTGTGTGAACGCCCAACAAGCTCAGGGGATACACCGTGCGCGAGCAGCTTTCCAGAGCTCATATCCATCACGAACACATACAAGTCTCCCTCAACAAAGCTGCCTTCGGTATCATTGAACTCAGCGAGACTGTCCTGCTCTGATTCCACTATCGCGGTCATGGCTCTTGCCAATAACCGCTTAGCTTCTGTTGCACTAGAGCGTTCTGGGTAATACCCCACGGCAACAATCACATCACCCACACGTTCAAAGAAAGTGGTTTTAGGCTCGCCCATGCGGTCAGTCGGATTAGTCCAATGGTACTGAACTTCGCCAAACCCGTTGTGCACAGCCTTAGTGATCATTTCACGGAAAAAGGGATTACCGTAAACGTCTTGAGTATCCAAAACACTGTCGCCCACCAACACCATTGAAGAGCCTCCACTGGCAAGGAATTGGCCATCAATACCAAGAGCAAACACATAGAGCTCACCGTCTATATATTCGGCATCACTCATGAAGTCTTTGACACTCTCATCGCCATCCTTTTGTACATGGACAACCGCTTTAGCAAGCAGGGTTTTGGCTCTTCTTTCAGCATCGCTGACGACATGTGGCTCTGAAATATCGAGCACATTAACTGGCTCGTTTTCTTTTGCTGTTTCTGAATGTTCGGCACGTAATCCGATACCACTCACTACAGCAAATAAGGCGCAACCGATAATGATAATTCTGGATAGATTCATAGTTGTCTCTCCTAATAGCCCACTAAGGATGGTAGCCAAAGCGTAATTTGCGGGAAGAAAGCGATAACGAACACGCCAATAACGGACGCAAGCACAAAGGGATGGATCTTAGCGGTGATCTGTTCGACCGTGGCTCCGCCTATCCCCGAGGCGACAAAGATATTTTCACCGAGTGGCGGCGTAGCGAATCCTATCGAGAGCGTACATACCACCACAATACCAACGTGGGTAGGATCCGCGCCGAGCATGTACATAATTGGCAGCAAGACCGGTACGATAATCATGATCGCGGCTAACGTTTCCATGAACATGCCGACGAAAAGCAATAGCACAATAGTCAGTGCCCACACCATGTACATGTTGTCAGTGAAACCTAGCAATGACTCAGCCACCACCACCGGAATTTTTTGTTCGATTAACAAACGACCGAATACCGTTGCCGCGAATAGAATCAGCAACACACGTCCAGTGATCCATGTCGTTGTCGACAATGATTTAATCGTGCTTTTGAACGATAACTCTCGGTGAATAAACACCCCGACAAACAGTGAATAGAAGATAGCCACAACCGCTGATTCTGTTGGAGTGAACATGCCACTGTAGATGCCCCCGAGAATCAAAAACGGAGCCAGTATCGACCAAATACCACGACGTAAAGAATGTCTTACTTCGCCAAATGACCAGTTTTCAGTCAGCCCTTTGTAACCTTCACGTTTAGCAATAAAGTAGTTAGTGACCACTAGCGTCGACGCCATAATGAAACCCGGTACAACCCCAGCAACAAACAGTTTTGGAATAGATAGAGAGGCAAACTGTCCGTGTTGAGCAATGGCCTCTGGCGGTGCCATTAATCCCATAGCGGAGATGCCGAAAATAACTAGCGGGATCGATGGCGGAATAATGATACCCAATCCCCCTGAAGCGGCAGTCACCGCAGAGGCGTAGCTCTTATCGTAATCTCGCTTAACCATTGCAGGCACCATCAACATACCAACCGCAGCGGTCGTGGCAGGGCCTGAACCTGATATAGCTCCAAAGAAAAGACACGCCATTACCGTTGCAGCGCCAAGGCCACCCGTCACAGGGCCGGCTAAACTCTCGGCTATATCCACCAACCGTTTGGAGATACCCGCCGCCTCCATCAATGCACCGGCAAGAACAAAGGCCGGCAGCGCCATTAATGGGAAGTTACCCACCGAAGTAAACGCGATTTGTACTAAAGCAATGGGATTTTTGTCGAGCAACATATAGGCCGCCATTGAAGCGCCGGCCAGTGATACTGTGATTGGTGCACCCAGAATTAACAGGGTTAAGAAGCCACCAAATAAAATTAGAGTTAAATAGGATTCCATTATTACATCTCTCTATTACGGCTATTCTCTGTGACGGCTACTGTGATGACTTTTGTGCCGTCATTTTTCGCAGTTCTTTAACTTCTGGATCTTCGTTCTTAGCGCCTTTAAACAAACGCTCGTAGTTGTTCCAGATAATTCGAATCATCATCAACGAAAACGCGATAGGCAAAATCATATAGAAGTACTTCATTGGGATGCCTGTAGTTTGAGATTTCCAGAACAGGTTCATTTTGTTGAACACGAAATCGTAACTGAGATAGACAAAGTAACCGTTGAACATCAACCATAAGAAGTCAGCGATGGTTTCACAGACGGTCTGAACAATCGGAGGGAAGAACTTGAAGTGAAAACTGACTCGGTTATGCGCCGACATTTTGGCCGCCACAACGGCGCCTAGATAGGCAAACCAAACGAACATGTAAGTCGCGACTTCATCACCCCAAGGTATCGAGTAATCGAAAAGCTGACGAGTAAGGATTTGTGTGAACAGTAATAAGACAAAGCTTGCTAGCAACAGACAACAGGTATATTCCTCGATGTTGTTAAGATGCTTTTTTATAGTTTTAGCGACTGACATATAACCTCCAATGTTGATTTCCACATGACAACCAATCGCTCGCGGTACTAAAAAGATCAGGTACTGAACAGATCAACGAGTAAAGCCATGTAAAGGCCCTATCTCACTGTTCTATCGCTAGGTGATTAAGTAGCGGAGAACAGCAGATAGGGCGTATCTAATCGTTACTTTCTACCTAGTAACTCAAGAACGTCGTCTAGCTTGTCTTTGCCACCAATGCTTGAATAGAACTTAGGCCAAACTGATTTCGTTACCTTGCTGATCCACTCTTGTTCATTGTCTGCTGGGTCTGTGAATACCATGCCTTTTGCTTGTAGCTCTTCACGGATCTTGTTTTCAGTATTCTCTAGATAAGCAAAGCTGTGTTCTGTTGCTTCCTGACCCGCTTCAAGAATGATCTTTTGCATTTCCGGCGTCTGTTGCTGGAAGACCGTTTCACTCACGATTAGCGGCTCGAGTGAGAAGATGTAACGGAGGTTTGTGACGTACTTCTGTACTTCATTGAACTTCATCGCATGAACAGTGATGTATGGGTTGTCTTGACCATCAACCACGCCTTGTTGTAGGCCAGTAAAGGTTTCTGACCATGCCATTGGTGTTGGGTTTACGCCCCATGCTTGGTAAGAAGCAATCATGATTTCGTTACGAGGGACACGAATCACTAACCCTTTTAGATCGGCTGGCGAAGCTACGGCTTTTTTCGAGTTAGTCAAAACCCTAAAACCAGAATAAGCCCAACCTACGATGCGAACGCCTGCGTCACGGATAGTATTGTCGACAAGATCTTGACCGACTTGGCCTTGAGTTAATAGCACCGCTTCTTCTGCACTTTGAATAACATAAGGCATGGTCAGTAGACCAACAGTTGGAGAGAAAGGCGTCACGTTGTTGATCGCCAATACAGAGAAGTCGAGAAGGCCGATTGCCGCGTCGTTGACGGTATCTTGCTCATTGCCCAATTGACCATTCGGGAACAAGTCGATTTTGACTTTACCGTCTGTTTTTTGCTCCATCAATTCAGAAAATGATGTCGCTAGTTCCCACTGCGTACCACCAGCAGCATCGCCGATAGCCATTTTAAAATTTGCTGCTGCCGCGGTATGAGATAGCATCGCTGTTGCTACAATTGTGACGCCAGCAATAATTTTATTTTTAATAAATTTCATAGTCTTAACCTTTCATATCATACAGACTTCCTGCCTGTACTTTGCTCACAAGGTGACCTGGTACAACTTTCCTGGTCGTAGTTCTATTTCCCTATTTTGGAAACAATGTTCGAGTAGTTAAAGCACTTCATCCTTTAACGAATACCACTGATAAAGGAACTGTTGCCCTACTCTTCGAAATGGTGCAAACATCTCAGATTCCACCACTTCCCTCACGTTGGGGAACGGAAGTTTTGATTCAAATATTGGCAAGTCAAGCTTATGACCTTCACCTGCAATCCACTGAGCAAGGCGCTTGCCTGCTTGAGCGGAGTACATCACACCATTGCCGCCATACCCTAGTGCGTAGAATATGGATTGCTTTGGATTCGGCTGATAGATTCTTGGCATCATGTCGTGGCTAACATCAACCCAACCCCACCATGAATAATCGATTTTGATCTGATCGAGAGAAGGGAATTTTCGGGTTAAATCCGATCTCAACATATCTTCGTATTTCTTTTCAGGTGCGTTCTTGCCACTGATGGCACTGCGTGTACCTATCTGCACTCGGTTATCGGGTAACAAACGGTAGTAATGACGCAAGATCCTAGTATCAGTAATCACCTGATTGGTTTTGAAGTTACACGCAGCGATTTCGTCTTGAGTTAACGGACGCGTCACCATCGAGTTAGAAAGTACTGGCAATAAGCGATTCTTAAGCTCTGAATGCAAACCTTGGCTGGTATATCCGCCTGTACAAACACCGACAGAGCGAGCCTTTACAACACCACCAGGCGTTTTCAGGTAATGCACACCGTTGCGAGTTTCCCATCCCATCACAGGGCTTGCTGGGTGAACTTTTACGCCGAGTGCTCTCGCCTTTCTTAGATAACCAAATGCCAGTTTCCCTGCATGAATGCCAATACCTTCTGGCTCATGCATTGCGCCTGCCGCTTCTTGGTCACCAACGTAATCACGCTTTACGGTTTCCGCATCTAAGATCTGCGCATCGTAATCAAACGTGTCACGCAGCAACTTGGCTTCTTTCTCGAGCGTTGCCATCACTTTTGGACGGTGAGCAACGTATAAGTGGCCACCCGGTTGTGGGTCACAATCAATGTCTTTGATTAGAGACTTAAATGTGTTCATGCCGTCGACGCATTCGCGGTGCATTTTTAGCGCGGTTTCTAGTCCCCAGCGTTCAATCCACTGAGAACGCTTCAAACGTCCTGACGCACACTGAGCCTGACCACCATTTCGGGTACTGCAGCCCCAACTCATACGGTTGGCTTCAATCACAGTCGCTTTAATGCCGTACATTTCAGCAAGGTGTATCGCGGTACTTAGGCCTGTATAGCCTGAACCGATTATCGCCACATCAACATCCATATCCGATGTAATTGGGCCATCATCTTCAGGTGGTACGCCTGCGGTATCTACCCAATAAGTCGGGGCGTATTCCTTACCGTGACCTGGGCTCTTATCTTTAAGTGGATCGTATTTTGGATCGTATTTATCTTGTGCTTGGGTGCTTTTCACCTTTGGCGGCACATCGGCTGCCGGTTGTTCCATTACTAAACTCATAATTCGACTCTCCTAGTCATAACACGTGAACGGGTTGTGGTTTCGTGTCTAGCTCTTGGGAGTATTGTTGGGAGTCAAAAGAGGTCGTGTTTTACGGAAGGCATTTTTTACGCTGATTTTCCCATCTTTCAGGGTAAACACATCAACCATACGAGCTTCGATGACGGTGCCATCAGGGTTAGTCGCAGAGAACGTTGACTCACTCACCGCACGGTCGCCACACACAAAGTGGACAGGGTCGCTCCAGGCTGCATCTGGAAAGTTCTGCCAAACCAATTCAAAGCTATTGCGAACGGCTTCGTACCCTTCGATAGTGTTTCCAAGTTCGCCTTCTCCTGCCACGGTGTGGAAGACACAGTCTTCGGTCATAAACGACATTAGCGCTTCAATATCATGGTTATTCCATGCATCACTAAAAGACTGTAAAAAGGCGGTGTCGACTTGGTTTTCCAGCACGAATGTCGCTGCATTGGTTTGCATATTCATATTCCAGAATCCTTTATGTTTTCGTTATTGGTTTAAATTTCAGTAGCTTTGCGCTACTTTTTTATTAGAGTGTTTAAACTAGATCTGTGAAAATTTAACAACTTGATAACAAGATTCGCCACTCTAACTTCGAGTTACTTTATAAACAATCTTTAAGCTCACAGATTTCATCTTTTTATAAATTAATTGGTGTTCTAATTTTATTTATCTCGTAATCACTAGATTTATATGAGGTCTAAATAAAATCATTAGAAATATTAGACTTTAGTCGAAATCAAAATCTTGATGGTACTTTCGGCCATACTGCTCAAGCTGGCGATCATGAGTATTAACTTGTAACTCGATATTACCCTCGCCTTTTTTAATTACTTGATTGCTGTCTACATGGGCTTCATTTTTCAAATCAGCCAGTTTCTCTTCAATATATTCTGTCGGTTCATTTAAAACATTCATGGAGATTAATTCCTTTATCAGGTTTACTTTCGCTGACGGAAGAATATGAACGGATACTAGACCGTTTGAATATTCTTTCTCATCGTACAAAGGCTGAATGGCATCATTGCCATCTTCCTTAAATGGGTGAATGGAATACCACTTATCTTTTCGTTGCTCTTGCTGATCACAATCAGCCACATTGAATATCTGAATCCTATTGAGGTCACATGGTGAGTTGAAAACACTAACTTTATGATAATCAATGGCTTTAATAATATTGATACAGTCTTTACTTTGGCTATGACATACAGACCACAGCGCATTAATCAGGTTATCTGTCCATTCAAGTAAACGGGTTGGAAACCCCTGTTTCTTAGCTAAACACATCAGTAACCAATCGTTTATCTCGTGTGCACTCAACGAATGCCCACCATAAACTCTCACGGTCGAGAGAAGCTCTTGTTCGACACGGCGAATATTCTTTCGATTTGATCGGCCTAAGCTTGGCATCAGGTTATTATTTTCATAATCACACACGTTATAAATTAATCCACGGTGCCCACTACACTCTGTAATGAGTGAATCGGTTACTTCATACAGTTCGTCGAGTGAGCTTATATAACGTTTATTTTTCACAACACTCATACAATAAGTCACTTAAATTTATATTCGGTATAATCAAAAAATCAACAATCATGTTAATCAACGATCACGGTGATTAGTGGTTAAAATAATTTCAAAAAATGATAGTAGATATATATCTTAATTACTAACTAGTATTTACAGATCCATCCACTAAGAATCTATTCATAATAACGAGCGACAAAATTTATATAGCTAGAACCACTTAAATACTCATGGGGCATTTAATTAGTGTTCTAATGTTTAACGAGAAATTATTGAACTAAGCGTTTACGTTCTCCACTTAATTACTTTGCCAATAACCGTTCGTATTGCCCGACCACATTCTCGATAGCACTTTATCTAACACTCTCGAGAATGTGGTCGGGCGAACATCCTATGACTTATACGTAGTCTTTATATTTATCTAGGAAACGAACCGGTGTTGATAGTGCATCTCGGCGGAACGGGTCGCCCAATTCCTGAGTACACATGATTTCAATGATGGTTGTTTTGCCTTCGTTCATCTGCATGTCGATGGCTTTTTGCAGGGTTGGACCTACATCTTCTAGCTTATCAACCGTGATACCTTCAGCGCCCATTGCTCGTGCGATTTCTGCAAAGCTTTGGTTTTCAAGTTCACCAGCAACAAAGCGTCGGTTGTAGAAGTCGACTTGGTTCTTCTTCTCTGCACCCCATTGACGGTTGTGGAATACCACGGCTGTCACTGGAATGTTATGGCGAACACATGTCATGGTTTCCATCAAGCTCATGCCCCACGCACCATCGCCTGCATAAGAAATAGCGGGGCGATGAGGTGCCGCTGCTTTCGCACCAATGATGGTCGGGAACGCATAACCACAGTTACCGAAACTCATTGCAGCAAAGAAACTACGTGGTTTCTCAAAGCGTAAATAGCTGTTTGCCACTGAGTTGATGTTACCGATATCCGTCGAGACCATTACGTCTTCAGGCATCGCTTTTTCTAGCTCACGCAGTACTTGACGTGGGTGTAGATATTCACCACCAGAGAACGGAGTCTCGTGTGAGTTTTCTTCAATCATATCCAAGCTGAACGAGTCACGTTCGTGTGTCCACTCATCAAGCTCTTTTTCCCACAGTGCTTTCTCTGTTGCTACTGTATCTTGACGAGCGCCTTTGTTGTCATCACACAACAGTGCACGGCCTTCCAATCTTTCAGATAGAGCAACCGCAGCTGCTTTCGCATCGCCACAGATACCAACCGAAATCTTCTTAACGAGGCCAAGCATCTTGTTGTCGGCATCAATCTGAATGATTTTCGCGTTCTTCGGCCAATAGTCCATGCCATGTTGAGGCAAGGTACCAAATGGACCAAGACGTGTACCCAAAGCGATAACCACATCCGCTTGAGCCATCAATTTCATTGCTGCTTTCGAACCTTGGTAGCCTAAAGGACCACACCATAATGGGTGACTAGCAGGGAAAGAGTCATTGTGTAGGTAGCTGTTAACTACTGGGGCTCCTAGTCTTTCTGCTAATGCCGCACACTCTTGAACTGCATCTGCCATTACCACGCCGCCACCAGAAATGATGACTGGGAATTTCGCTTCAGCAATTAGGTCTGCTGCTTCATTCAGAGACTTCTCGCCACCTGGACCACGATCTAAACGCGCGGGTTTAGGGATCTCGGTTTGAGTTTCACCGTAGAAGTAGTCACGTGGAATATTCAGTTGAGTTGGACCCATTTCACTCATCGCGCGGTCAAAACATCGACCCGTGTATTCCGCCATACGGTCTGGGTGCGTTACGTGTCCTTGATACTTAGTGAACTCTTGGAACATTGGAAGCTGGTTACACTCTTGGAAACCACCTAAGCCCATTGTTTTAGTGCCTGTCTCTGGCGTCACAATTACGACCGGGCTATGTGCCCAGAACGCCGCAGCAATCGCAGTCACACAGTTACTAATACCTGGGCCATTTTGCCCGATTACCACGCCATGGCGACCCGATACACGAGAGTAACCATCTGCCATGTGAGCAGCGCCTTGCTCGTGTACTACTGGGACCAATCGAATGCCAGCAGGAGCAAAGATATCCATTGCGTCCATAAATGCCGACCCCATGATGCCGAACATATCGGTAACATCATTAGCAACCATAGTTTCAACGAACGCTTCTGATGGTGTCATTGTTACTGTGCCGGAAACAACCGTACGTTTTTCTTGCTCGCTCATTCTTCCATTCTCCTTGAGTTAACCAAAATTTCATTTTTCGGAATGAATTGTCTCTTTTTCGAATTCATTTTCACCTTAGTAGTAGAATTTTTGCGCGTCAACTTTTTATATTAAATTGGAACAATTCATTCTAATTAATAAAACTGGATCACATTATTGGTAGTTTTTCGTACAAAAAGTGCCGTTAACTTAACTGAAGCTGTTAATAATCGATGACATATCGCGATAGCAGCGACAAGTGATGAGTTATATAGAGGGAAAAATGATGAAAGAGGCGGAATTGATACCAACGCAACCAGTAAGTGTGAGAGAACGATTTGGGATCGACAGCAACCTAACCGTGATGGCATTTGAACATGCGGGCGAATATGTTCCTAAAGTCGATCCAAATTACTGTTTTGATCCTGAAGTGACGTTGGCTATATTGGCGGGATTCACCTCCAATCGTCGCACATTGATACAAGGCACACACGGAACGGGCAAGTCGTCTCACATTGAGCAAATTGCCGCAAGATTGAATTGGCCGTGTTTGAGGATCAACCTAGACGGACACTTAAGTCGCTTGGATTTCATAGGTAAAGACAGCATCGTCATTAGAGACGGAATGCAAGTAACAGAGTTTAAAGAAGGCATTCTTCCTCAGAGCATTCAACAACCCATCGCACTGATATTAGATGAATACGACGCTGGTCGCCCTGACGTGATGTTTGTGATTCAACAGCTATTAGAGCAAGACGGTAAATACACCTCTTTAGAACAAAACCGCGTGATCACTCCTCACCCTTCTTTCCGCCTGTTTGCTACCTGCAACACGCTTGGCTTGGGTAATTTTTCAGGTTTGTATTCGGGTACTCAAGTACTTAACCACAGTCAGTTAGATAGATGGAACATCATCGCTACACTCAACTATTTAGATCCACAACATGAAACTAAGATCGTGTTATCCAAGCTTCCAGATCTAAATAATGAAAGTGGCCGACAACTGGTTGAGAAAATGATCGCGACCGCCGGATTAACGCGTAACGGGTTTCGAGCTGGTGACCTTTCGACGGTGATGTCTCCGAGAACGGTGCTCACTTGGGCCGAAAACATCCAAATATTCGACGATGTAGCAACGGCATTTAGACTGTCATTCTTAAATCGCTGCGAAGACGAAGAGAAAGAGCTAGTCAGTGAATACTATTTCCGCTGCTTTGGTGAAGATCTAGAAACGCATGCTCAAAACTATTCGCACTCGGAGTCGTAAACCATGGCCAATGTTTCTTCTCAGCAGAAAAAGATCCTTGATCTTGGCGTGTCTGTCGCCAGAGCGATCAGTGGTGAGTTGAATCTGAATTATCGGGGGGAGCGTCTCTATAAAGGCAATATCCCCTGTTATTACCAGTCTGCACACACTAACGATCTCACCTTTGTGTCTCGCCATGAGCTGAAAAACAGCAAACTATCGATGCAAGGTAAGATCGATTCATCGGCACTGCGACTATTGCTTTCAGACGTTGACCTCCATTATTCATTACGCCCTCACAACGAAATAGAACGTCTGCTTTACGACTTCTGCGAACAGGTACGAATCGAATCACAAGTCCCGTCTTACCTAAAAGGCGTCACTAAGAGTATTCAATTCAACTTTGCGTATTGGAGCGACCAATATCATCAAAATGGCTTTACCGAATCACGAATAGGCATGTTGCTGTTTACACTGATGCAGGTCATCCACACCCGCTTGACTGGCGTCCCAGTTTCGGAGCCTATCGCTGAAACCATTGAATCGACTCGCGCCGGCATCGTACCTACTTTTGGTCACTGCCTGAAGCGCTTAAAGCAACATCGAGCCGACCAACAACAGTTTGCACACTGCGCTAACGAGCTTGCCGCCCTTGCACAAGAGTTAGTCATCCAAGAGCAAGAGAGCGATAGCTCGCCCACGCCAACGGTCGAAGAAGACATTAAGATCCTTGCGCAGCTTGCCCTTATCGTTGATGGCGACATTCAAGATCAAGACGTCGATACTGACATCACAGGCAGTAGTAAGGTATTCGAGCTTTCGGGCGCTAATTATCAGGTCTTTAATTCAGAATTTGATCAAGTCATCGCGGCAGACAAACTCGTCAGGCGCGCCCTATTACTCGAACTGAGACAAAAGCTGACTGATGACATCATGGCGAGACAAGTAAACACTCGCCGTTTAGCCGCTATGCTCACTAGCTTTGTTGCCACGCCACAAAGGAACCGACGTCAGGATCATTTAGAAGAAGGCATTGTTAACGCCACTACCATCACCAAGCTCATCACTTCGCCATTGGATCGCACTGTCTTTTATCAACCTGACATCGGCGCATCTCATCAATGTGCCATTACGTTTTTGATGGACTGCTCAGGCTCAATGCAGAAACACAGTCACAAGCTAAGCCTACTGATGGATACGATTCTCAAATCCGTTGGACTGGCCAACATTCCATTTGAGATCATTGGATTCACGACCAATAACTGGAACGGTGGAAAAGTTTATCGACAGTGGCTTAAACAAGGCCAACCAAAGCACCCAGGCCGGTTGAACGAAGTTCGGCACATCGTGTTTAAGGATTTTGATACACATTGGAGACGCTCTCGCCTAGGCATTGCTAGCCTTCGGAAAGCAGACATATTTAAAGAAGGGATTGATGGCGAAGCGGTGCAGTTCGCTAGCCAGCGGTTGCAGCAGCATAGCGCACAACGAAAGGCTTTAATCGTGTTCTCAGACGGCTGTCCGATGGATACCGCCACCAGCACCGCCAACGATCAGTTCTATTTGGATAACCATCTCAAACAAGTCATTGAACGCGAGTCGACCAAAAACGGTATTGAGATTCATGGCGTAGGGATGGGCGTCGATTTAAGCCCGTACTACCGCAGTAACATCACCTTAGATGTGCAGGAGAGCTGCTTATTTGGATTATCTAAGAGCGTATTTGAGATGCTAAAGCGCTGACGTGTCAGTAAGGAGGGCTTCATCAAGCATTAAACGAGAATCAAGCCCTCCTCTTTCAAAGATAATTTTGATAAAGAAAACGTTCTAAGCCAAAAACAACGACCATGCAGAGACCGCCATCAAGTACCCACCAATCAACATCAGCACCGTAAACACCAGCTTTCTTAATTGGTCATTAGACAACGGTGGCGGGAAACGTCGAGCAAACATCGTGACAAGCGCTACCAAGGGAATAGCAATAGCAGATAACCACAGTATGCTCTGTTCCATGTCGCCTGCAGCGTAGACATTGACAGTACGCGACATCGACGTACAAGCGAAAACCATCAGCAGTGTGCTTCGCACCAGATCGAGCGTAAAAGGCTGCCGATAGAGATGATAAACAATCGGAGGGCCCGCCATCCCAAATAACCCGCCCGCTAACCCAGAGCTAAAGCCTGAGACAAGGAAAGATACGGTTGCCGAGCGATCCTTTCTGGTTTTAGGTTTGAACATAAAACTCAAACCTGCGAATAGCACCATCGCACCCAATAGTCCTCGCAGGATATTGGTCGCAGAGTCACTCAACTCGTCCAGCAAGAACACCCCCATCGATACACCGGGAATAATACCGATGACTAACACCACCAGAATTTTGAGCTCCCCAAGCAGTGGCTTACCCATCAAAGCGACAAAGCAATTAAACAAAGTCACAATACTGACCACAGCAGCAATAACGGGTAAGGAAACCAGATTAAGACTGACCGTTAAACCAATTACAATGATCCCAAGACCAAACCCCGTGACGGTTTGGAAATAGGTACCCACCGCGATGGTGGCAAGAATGGCGAGTAAAACAGGTAACTCCATCAGCAATCCTAATTAGGTTGTTTAGGGTTTTATTTTGGGTGCAAGATTCAGTATTAACTTCGGGAGCTAAATGTTAATACCTAAAATCAAACGTCGACTCTTCTCTTTCTTCAACATCAGCTTCAATATCAATATCAGCGTTAGAATCAGACACTTTCCCTTGCTGCGCTTGTACCGCGGTCACCGCGATCACATTAAAGATATCTTGCGCACTACACCCTCTTGATAAGTCATTGGCAGGTTGATTCAGGCCTTGTAATAACGGTCCAATCGCAACTGCCCCACCTAACCTTTCCGCAAGCTTATAACCAATATTGCCTGCTTCTAAATTGGGGAATATCAACACGTTCGATTGACCTTTCACCTCTGAATCTGGCAACTTTTTCGCGGCAATCTCAGTCACAATCGCGGCATCGAGTTGAACATCCTGATCGACAGCTATTCCGGGGCAACGTTGTTTAACTAACTGAGCGGCATTACGAACCTTATCGACTGATTCGTGTTTCGCACTGCCGTTGGTAGAGAACGACAGCATTGCCACTTTCGGTTCTTCCATCAACAGCGTTTGAGCACTATTTGATGCCGCTACGGCAATCGATGCCAACTCGGTTTCATTGGGGTTAATCACCAACCCACAGTCACTGAAAATCATGCCGCCTTTAAGATTATGGAAAGGCTCACACAACATCATCAGAAAGAAACTGGACACCAATTCACTGTCTGGCGCGGGGCCGATAATCTGAAGCGCAGCTCGCACCACATCAGACGTGGTATAAACCGCACCATTAACTGTGCCATCCACCAGCCCCTCTCTGACCATCAAATTGGCAAAAACGAGTGGGTCTAGAACCAGCTCTAGCGCGTCATCGTAAGTCATACCTTTCGCTTTTCTTAATGTATACAACCGCTCAGCGAGCACTTCTTTGAGTGATGACGCTTGTGGGGAGACAATGTGAATGCCTACAAGATCAATGTGATGTAATTCTGCAGCAGCGATGATCGCCGGTTCATCCCCTACTAGGGTGATGTGAGCGAGCTGTTTGTCTATCGCCATTCTTGCGGCTGCTAGTACTCGCGGGTCCTCAGCTTCACTCAAAACCACTCGCTTACGATCTAAGTGAGCCTTATCAATAATCCGTTCAATCGCCTTCATCTTAAATTCCATTTATTGAGATTAATTGTTCCATAATTTATATTTATATTATTGGAATAATAAAAAAGGTCAAATTTTATTCAGATAATTGAAGATTAATGATTTGGTATGTACACTCTTAAGCATAGACATATCGCAAGGATGGATCATTATATGCAAACAGAAACACCACCAGTTCAAGGGGATACACCGACTCTCCGACTTTTTGCACTATTAGAGGTGATAGCGCAAAAAGACGAGTTTATTTCTCTTCAAGGATTAGTCGAAGAAACTGGACTGCCAAAACCGACCCTGCACCGAATGCTTCAGCAGTTAGAAGCGGCAGGCATCATTCAAAGAGACGGCGATGAGAAGCACTACAGCTCAGGTATTCGACTCAGAAAGCTTGCCGAAAACCTATTGTTGAATAGCACCATGCATAGTGCCCGACGCACTATTCTTGAAAACCTGAGAGCAGAAGTTGGCGAAAGCTGTAACCTAACGGCGCTATCAAGTGGCGAGATCATCTATCTTGATCGCGCAGAAACTGAAGCACCCCTTCGTTTTCATCTACACCCAGGTTCTCGCGTCCCAGTGCATTGCTCAGCAAGCGGAAAACTGTTTTTGGCGCACATGTCTAAGTCACAGCGCAGACGATTAATTGAAAATGTGCCACTGACTCAATACACCGTGAACACCATTACCGACTATTCGATGTTAGAGAAAGACATCGAAGAAGCGAAAATCCAAGGCTTTGCGATTGATGACGAAGAATTTTTGCCGGGCTTAGTCTGTATCGCCGTGCTAATCCCGTCATCTACGGGTCAATCAAACCTCGGCCTCGCAATACAAGCACCTGTCATTCGATTAAGACCAGATGAAGCGATTAAATTCTTACCGGCGCTTCAAAAAGCGGCAAAAGCGCTCGCAAAAATAGAATCTGATAATTGGGGTTAGTTTTGATAATTTCAGCTTAACAGTAGGTTCTGGCTTTCAGTACATATTGAAGCCAGTTGCCCCGTTGTCACTGTATTCGGCTAAACGGTATTCGGCCAAACGATGTTTGGTCGAAATCATTTTAACGCCCGCATTTATCATAAACAGCAACATACTTAAGTAATCACGACAAAGGAAACACGATGCTAAACATTAACAACAAGCACTTACTCTCTTTTATGGTGACAGAACCAACAAACGCTGTTTCGGTAACAAACCCGGCAACTGGGGAACTCGTAGGGCATGCACCTATTTTATCTGCGTCTGAATTAACAAGTGCTATCGAACGCGCTCACATAGCACAAAAAGAGTGGGCTCAAGTACCTGCTAAATCTCGCGCCGCATTACTTCATCGCTGGCATCAGCTGATCCTCGAAAACAAAGATGATCTTGCTCGGCTAATGACGATTGAACAAGGCAAACCGTTAGCCGAAGCAAAGGGCGAGATCGTTTATGGTGCGAGTTTTATAGAGTGGTTCGCCGAAGAAGCGAAGCGAACCTATGGCGATTCAATCCCGAGTACAGTCGCGGGCAAACGCTTAGTTACGATCAAGCAACCTATTGGAGTGGCTTGTGCCATTACCCCATGGAACTTTCCAACGGCGATGATCACGCGTAAAGCCGCACCTGCCTTAGCCGCGGGTTGTAGCTTTGTCGTGAAGCCGTCAGATGAAACACCGCTTTCTGCGTTTGCCGTGGTTGAGCTCGCTTATCAAGCCGGCATCCCCAAGGACCTACTTCAAGTCGTACTCGGTGAAAGCCCAGAGCAAGTGGGTGGTCTTTTCACCTCACACCCACTGATTAAAAAAATCTCTTTTACTGGTTCTACCCGAGTCGGCAGTATCTTGATGGCTCAAGCGGCGAAAGGCATCAAGCGCACCTCAATGGAGCTCGGTGGCAACGCTCCTTTTATTGTGTTTGACGATGCCGATATCGACGCGGCCGTTCAAGGCGCAATGGCGTCAAAATTCCGTAATGCGGGACAAACATGTGTCTGTGCAAACCGTTTCTATGTTCACAGTAAAGTATACGATGAGTTCGTGGCTAAATTCGATCAAGCGGTTCAACAGCTTAAGATTGGTAACGGTTTGGACGAAGGCGTAACGGTTGGCCCTGTTATCAATGAAGGTGCTAAGCAAAACATCCAAGGATTGATAAACCGAGCTATTGAACAAGGTGCTAAACCTGTGACGCCACTTCAACAGCTTGATGGACTCTTCCTTCAGCCCGTTGTTCTTAAAGATGTAAAACACAGCATGGACATCGTTCAACAAGAGATTTTTGGCCCAGTCGCACCCGTGATGCAATTCGATACCGACGAAGAGCTCATCGAGATGGCCAACGATACAATTTACGGTTTAGCATCATACTTCTATAGCCAGAATATCCACCGTGTATGGAAAATCGCAGAAGCGCTTGAGTACGGAATGGTCGGCATCAATGATGGATTGATCTCTACCGAAGTCGCCCCTTTCGGTGGTGTTAAGCAATCAGGTATTGGCCGTGAAGGTGCCAAAGAAGGCATCGATGAGTACATGGACATTAAATATCTGTGTTTTGGTAGTAACTAGGTTCTGGCAGTGATTAGGGCTCGGAAATAATTAAGTCTTAGTGATCACTAACCTGCCCCAGTCTCCACCTTTCCCACCACAAAAATGAATCAAAAAAAAAGCCGCGCTATAAAAGCGCGGCACCTTGGGCTCGGTTAAAGGGGGTTTCTTTTTTTTAGTATTTTACATTCTCTGTTTTTGTTATTGGGTTGCTTCTCTATCCCTGCGCTTTCAGTTTTAGACGCATCGCATGCAGCACTGGTTCAGTGTAACCACTTGGTTGAGCACAACCTTCGAATACCAACTGACACGCTGCTGAAAAGGCAATGCTGCTTTCAAAGTCAGGTGCCATATTACGGTAGCTCGGGTCGCCAGCATTTTGCTCATCAACCACTGCGGCCATGCGCTTCATGGTTTTCATTACTTGGGCTTCATTACAAATCCCATGACGTAACCAGTTCGCAATGTGTTGGCTCGAAATACGCAGCGTAGCGCGGTCTTCCATCAAACCTACATCGTTAATATCTGGCACCTTAGAACACCCGACGCCTTGGTCAATCCAACGCACTACATAACCAAGAATACCTTGCGTATTGTTGTCCAATTCGTTTTGGATATCTTGAGCGGTCAGCTTTTGATTACCTAGCAATGGGATAGTAAGAATATCGTCAACATTTGCTCTCTCACGCTCACGAAGCTCTTTCTGGCGACTTGGTACACTCACCTTGTGATAGTGCAAGGCATGCAGAGTCGCGGCAGTTGGAGAAGGAACCCAAGCAGTATTTGCGCCCGCTTGTGGATGTCCGATTTTCGCGTCCATCATCTTCGCCATATTGTCTGGCTCTGGCCACATACCTTTACCAATCTGGGCTTTACCTTGCAGGCCACAAGCTAAGCCAAGATCAACGTTCTGATCTTCGTATGCACCAATCCAAGTCATGGTTTTCAGCTGTGTTTTAGGCGCAAACGGGCCAGCTTCCATACTGGTATGAATTTCATCACCGGTTCGGTCTAAGAAACCAGTATTGATAAATACAACACGGTCTTTGGCGGCGCGAATACATTCTTTAAGGTTAACCGAAGTACGACGCTCTTCGTCCATGATACCGACTTTAATCGTGAATCGGTCTAGCCCTAATGCATCTTCAATACGGCCAAACAGCTCATTGGTGAACGCGACTTCTTCTGGTCCATGCATCTTAGGTTTCACGATGTTGATGCTGTTCGCGGTCGAGTTTTGGTAAGCACTGTTCCCTTTTAAATCGTGCATTGCGATTAGAGAGGTGACCATGCCATCCATAATGCCTTCAGGGACTTCGTTACCGTCAGCATCAATAATGGCAGGGTTGGTCATCAGGTGGCCCACATTGCGTATGAACAACATGCTGCGACCTTTAAGCGAGATCTCGCCCCCCGTCACACTGGTGTATTGACGATCTGGGTTTAGGTTACGAACGATGGTTTTGCCATTTTTCTCTAGCGACTCTTGTAGGTCACCTTTCATCAAGCCTAACCAGTTGCGGTAAGCCAATGCTTTATCTTCACCATCAACCGCAGCTACCGAGTCTTCGCAATCCATAATGGTGGTTAGAGCCGATTCGACCAGCACATCTTTAATGCCAGCTACATCGACGCTACCAATCGGTGCGCTTGGGTCAATTTGAATTTCGATATGTAGATTATTGTGTTTCAGCAGAATGCTTGAAGGGGCACTCGCATCACCTTGATAACCAATGAACTGGTTGCGATCAATCAGAGTGACTTCTTCACCGTTATCTAAGGTCGCTGTCAGTGTATTGCCAATACTGACGTTGCTGATGCTGTATTTGGTCACGTCTTTATGAGAGACACCGTTTAACGGTGCAGCGTCATCAAGGAAACCTCGAGCGTAGCTCACGACTTTAGCGCCACGAACAGGGTTAAAGCTTCCACCTTTCTCTGCACCGTCGCTTTCGCTGATGACATCCGTTCCGTAGAGCGCATCGTATAAACTGCCCCAACGTGCATTGGCCGCGTTAAGTGCAAAACGTGCATTCATAATAGGTACAACAAGCTGTGGACCCGCTTGTGTTGCAATTTCAGGCTCAACGCTTGCAGTGGTGACTTGAAAGTCTTCGCCCTCAGGGACTAAGTAGCCAATCTGCTGTAAGAACTGTTTGTACTCAGCCGCATCCAAAGTCTGTCCCGCACGCTCTTGGTGCCAAACGTCAATTTGATGTTGAAGATCTTCACGCTTGATAAGCAGTGCGCGGTTCTTGGGAGCCAAGTCTTCAAGGATTGTTGCAAATGATTGCCAAAAGTCTTCAGCAACAATGCCTGTTCCAGGAATTACCTGCTCATTAATTAATTGGTAGAGGGTGCTATCAATGTTCAAGCTTCCCTGTTGAATACGACTGCTCATAAAATCTCTCTCAAGCTAACTGATGACTACTCAATAAATTTACGCAACCGACATAAATTTAGCTAATTTATGCCGTTTATACTGGATATTCACATAAAAAATACCCTACAAACTGTGTTATTCCGTCACGCCACTCTCGATTTCATTAGCGACACTTTTAATCAAGCGACGCATCCACTGGTGGTCTGGATTGGTTTGCAACAATGGACTCCATGCCATCTTCACCTCAAAAGGTTCAATCGCAAATGGCGCAGGTTTGATCAACAACCTAGGATTATTACGCTGCAATTGTGCAGCTTTGGTTGGAATGGTAAGAATCAAATTTTTCTGTTGAGCGAACAAAATCGCCGACAAGTAGTGTCGAGTAAACACCGTAATATTGCGTGTTTTACCAATACGCATTAGTGCTTCATCTATCCAACCCAGCTTTTGTGCTTCGCTTGGGTTGATCCCAACTCCGGTTCCCATACCTGTCTTGCTTACCCAGATATGTTGCGCCTTTAGATAAGACAAAATATCAAAGTTGTCGGCTATTGGGTTGTCACAACTAAATAGACAAGAAAACCCGTCGTGCCAAAGGCTCATCTGGTGAAACGACTGTGGAATATCGTCAAAACGGTTGATGATAATATCAACAGTGCCTTGCTCTACATCCTGATAACTCACGTCACTTGGCGTCATGATATCCAGTCGTATTTTCGGTGCGATCTCGCTTAACCTTTTCAAAAGAGGTTGAATAATGGTCGACTCAGCATAATCACTCGCCATGATACGAAACACGCGTTCACTGTCTTCTGCATTAAATTCCGTGGTCGGCTGCAGTGTCTTCTCTACATTAACCAAGATGTTTCGAATCAGTGGCTGCAACTTATGTGCTCGTTCGGTCGGTATCATCCCTTCACTTGTTCTCACCAATAGCGGATCTTCAAACAGATCACGCAATCGGCGTAGGCCATTACTCATGGCTGGCTGAGTAATACCCAGTTGATTTGCTGCACGCGTTACGTTTCTTTCACGTAGCAACATGTCTAAATACACGAGTAAATTAAGGTCTACACGAGCAATATTCATAAGAAAAATACCGAATATAATAACTATAAATTAACAAAATTATCACATACATGGTTATTCTTTGTCCATGGTTAGATTTAATCCAAATCAAATGACCTCGCCAAATTGGCCAACATGTCCACGTGAAACTAAGGAATAGTTATGTCGCAAATTACACAAGATATCGAAAAGATTGAAGTTGCAAAAAGCGCTGCTGGTGCTCCATGGGATGCAATTAACCCAGAATCTGCAGCCCGTATGCGAGCTCAAAACAAATTCAAAACAGGTCTGGATATTGCGCAATACACGGCAGATATTATGCGTGCAGACATGGCGGCTTACGACGAAGACAGCTCTCAATACACTCAATCTCTGGGTTGCTGGCATGGTTTCATCGGCCAACAAAAGCTGATTTCGATTAAAAAGCACTTTGATGGCAAGACAGACCGTCGTTACCTATACCTTTCAGGTTGGATGGTCGCGGCACTTCGCTCTGACTTCGGTCCACTTCCAGACCAATCTATGCATGAGAAAACGTCAGTTGCTGGCCTAGTAGAAGAGCTATACACCTTCCTACGCCAAGCAGATGCTCGTGAACTAGGTGGCTTATTCCGTCAACTAGATGCGGCACGTGAAGCTGGCGATGTGAATCTACAAGACCGAATCCAAGACAAAATCGACAACCATGTAACACACGTAGTGCCAATCATTGCCGATATCGATGCAGGTTTCGGTAACGCAGAAGCGACTTACCTAATGGCTAAGCAGATGATTGAAGCGGGTGCATGTTGTCTACAAATCGAAAACCAAGTAGCCGATGAGAAGCAATGTGGTCACCAAGACGGCAAAGTAACGGTTCCGCATGCTGACTTCCACGCAAAACTTCGCGCACTTCGTTACGCTTTCCTTGAACTAGGCATCGACAACGGCGTTATTGTTGCTCGTACCGATTCACAAGGTGCTGGTCTAACAAAAGAAATCGCAGTAGTGAAAGAACCTGGCGACCAAGGTGACATCTACAACTCATACCTAGATGTTGAAGAGATCGATGTTGCAGATATGGCTGAAGGTGATGTTTGCTTCAACCGTGACGGCAAGCTAGTTCGACCTAAGCGTTTGCCTTCAGGCTTATACCAATTCCGCGAAGGTACAGGTGAAGACCGTTGTGTATTCGACTGTATTGAAGCAATCAACGCGGGTGCTGACCTTCTTTGGATTGAGACTGAGAAACCACACATCGGTCAAATCAAAGAGATGATGGACGGCGTACGTGAAGTTCACCCTAACGCTAAGCTGGTATACAACAACTCTCCATCATTCAACTGGACGCTAAACTTCCGTCAACAAGCATACGATGCGTTGGCTGCAGAAGGTAAAGATGTATCAGCATACGACCGTGCAAGCCTAATGAGTGCGGAATACGATGAAACTGAACTCTCTGCAAGCGCTGACGAGAAGATTCGTACATTCCAAGCCGATGCATCACGTGAAGCAGGTATTTTCCACCACTTGATTACACTACCTACATACCACACTGCAGCGCTGTCTACTGACAACCTTGCGAAAGAGTACTTCGGTGACCAAGGCATGTTGGGTTACGTTGCGAATGTTCAACGTAAAGAAATCCGTCAAGGCATTGCATGTGTTAAACACCAAAACATGTCTGGTTCAGACATGGGTGATGACCACAAAGAGTACTTTGCTGGTGAGAATGCACTAAAAGCAGCAGGTGAAGCGAATACATCGAATCAATTTGATTAGTCGCTAACACTTTTGATTAATCGCTAAGACTAAAGCCTCCCCCGCCCTTCTCTCTTACTTAGGTAAGATCCGGGGGAAGGCTTTGAGATAAAGCTACTACTGCCAGCTTTATCTCAAAGCCTCAGATTTGTGTTCCACACCACGGTTAACCGAACAACTTCTGTTTAAGCTAACTGTGTACATATTTGCTCAGATTCCTATTCGTTGATATTCCTTTTGATTGAGAGTGCCTATGACTTCAATACCGACACACCTACAAGATGCAAAAACACTGTTATCAGAAAATGGTTTCGCAACGGGTGATACTTGGTATCACGGCACATCTTCAGCTTTACTTGCGTCTATTCAAGGTCAAGGGCTAAAGCGCTCTGGAGACAAAGCGCTCAACGAAGCGGCTTCAAAAACCATGGCGACCATTGGCAACAACTACACAGAATCCGTTGAACCCGTCTTCTTAACTCAGAGTAAAGAACTGGCGTATTACTGGGCTCAGCAAACCATTCGCGAGCGCAGCACTCGTTTTGAGGGTGAAGAGCAACCTATCGTGTTAGCCGTCAATCTATCTGACAAACAACAAGCAAAAGTCAGACCGGATGTAGGCGCAATGAGCCTGTTGATGATGAGTGTTGGCGAGCAATTCATGTCTCACCTCACCGAGATCTATCAAGAGAACAACATTGCAGGCCCCGACATCGAGCTTCGCACAGCCGATCGTATGGACTATCTGAATAAACTTGGGATGGCCTACATTGATGAAGACATCAGCCGAGCTTGTGTTCAAGAGTTATTGGAACCTGAACTGACCAGCTAATACCGTTCAATCAACCGACCTTAATTAGAATTAAAAATGGCTCCCAATACGGAGCCATTTCTACTTTCTGTATACAAACATAAGTTACCTAAAAATATAGGTATTGAAAATGTCTATACTATAGACACAGAAGGCCTTGCTGCGCAGCTTGCATCATTTCGATATCACCTTGTAGCGAACGATAAACGACCGTATTCCACACCTCACCATTATCCATTTCAAACTCGATAGCATAGTTCAAACCAGCGACGACCTGAGTTCGAACACTCAAGATTTGTTTGAGCTCGGCAGCGGTATTCATTTGACCAAGAACCGCGTTTAAAGCTTGCTCAGCTTGAGGTGTGATATCACTTTTCGACCAACCGCCAGTAAGGTTCTGAGTGCTACAGATTGGATTCGCCTTCTCTTGTGATTGAGTCATCACTTCGCCCTTCTGACTGCATCCAGCTAAAACTACGACACCTACCAAAGTAACCAATAATGCTTTTCTCATAAATCCTCACTAAATAATTCATTCAGCCATTAACGAGCGTTCACTCTCAATGGTGTTTCATATGCCTTCAAGATTAAACCTCAAATGTCATCACTTCATCAGGAATCATGGTGTCGCTAATCCCTAAACACAGAACAGTGTCAGAAAAAACAAAGCCGGACATTCATGCCCAGCTTTTATCCACCGGATATTGTGACCCTTTATAGGAGTAACGTTTTAGATGGTGCTATTTGTTAATGCCATTTTATCTAGTGCTATGTTTGTTAATGAAAGTACACCAACATCTCGACATCATCCCCTTGTTGTTCTGCACTCAGTAAGAAGTGTAAATAGCCTTCTTCTGTTACAGGGATTTGCAGATACTCATTACTGCCTGCGTAGTTAGACGCATACTCGTGCTGCCCTGCGGTTGGCCAATATGTACTGCTAGCAAACAGATCGACATTACCAGTATCTGGTTGAGCGGTGTTTTTGTCCGTTAACCACACTCGCACCTCTTGCACACCTTCTGGAACATACACCGCAGCATAGCGACGTTGATGAACAGTCAGGATTTGAGCTTTACCAGATTCAAAGATCACTGGTGTTAAATCATCTTGTTCTTGGATTGGTGGTGTTGGCGTTTTTGTCTCTACGGATGCCAACAGCGTCACATCACT
This sequence comes from Vibrio sp. L5-1, assembly GCF_021728315.1. Taxonomy (NCBI): domain Bacteria; kingdom Pseudomonadati; phylum Pseudomonadota; class Gammaproteobacteria; order Vibrionales; family Vibrionaceae; genus Vibrio; species Vibrio sp. L5-1. The sequence continues at coordinate 772,642 of NZ_JAKKCQ010000001.1, forward strand.
AAAATCGGTGCGACCCGTGATGCTCATGTAGTAACGACCCGGTTTGATATAACCCGATGAACCAGGTTCGAACGCCACAACTTCATTGCTGCCGTTGCCGTATTGGCTAAACTCGAAGTCGTAATAATGCGCCTCTTTACCGTAACTCATATAGAGGTCAGCATCACCTTGGATTTGGCCCAGAGCATTACCTTCAATCGAAACCTCAAAATGCGTGGTGTTCTCTGGTACATCAATGTAGAAAAGCTGTTCGCTATAAGCCGTGCCGGTTAACAGCACATCTTGGTTTGAGACAAGCACAGTGACTTGATCTGTCGGCTCGGTGGGATCAGTTGGCTCTCCTGGGTTAGGATCCGGGTTTGGTATTTCAGGCTCGGTTGAAACTGATTCTAACCAACGTTCAAACTCACCATTGTATTGCTGACCCAACACTTTTACCTGTTGCGCCCATTCGGAAAACTGACCAGTACGAGACAGTGCCAACAAGCTCTGCACTTCTTGAGGATGTTCTTCCAACATAAATCGTACCGCTAAGTAACTCCAACGGTAAATACGATTACTATCGTGAGAGTAAGTGGTCGCGAACACATCCGACAGACTCATTTTTCCACTAGCAATCAAATTAATCGCGGCATCGTAGCCTTGCTGGTAATGCATGAACTCGGCAAAACCTTCTAGCCACCACACCACATAACCATGAGCCAAATTGTCACTAAAGGAACCATACTGGTTAAAGCGCGCATCGAGATAGTGAGTATACTCATGCTCTAAATTGAGAATAGAAAGGTCATCGCCATTGGCGTAACGGTAAGCCACGAAACGTGCCACGTTACCCACTTCGCTTCCCAAACCTTACCGCCGTTATCTGTGGTGTTTCCAAACAAGAATGCAGAGTAATCGGTGTAACTGCCTTTACTGCCAAATACCGCCACTTCAACGCGGTTGTTGTTATCGTTGGCGACAGGTTGTTGGCCCGTATTCGCCACTTGATGAAACTGTGCTTCTTTCGTTGCCAACACATCACACGCTTCAATGGCTTGTGACGCACTCAAGTCTTGAGATCGAATAATGGCAGGCCCTTGGCATTCATGACGATTAGGAAGAACACGCATGGCTAGATCACGTTTGGCTTGCTCAAGATCCAATCCGTTTAAGCCTTCAGGAGCGTAATACCCCATCATCTCAACCGCTGCTAACCAAAGTTTGTCGTGCTCACTGCCAAGCGGGTTTTGTGCCATCACTTGCTGCATAACTCGCAACGCTTTGTCTTTAGTTTCTTTGTTTGGGCTTGCAAGTAAGCGACCTGTTTCACGGACTGCGTTATAAACAAGAAAGCCGGCATCAGTATCCAGTGCCCATGAGTTATCACGAGCGAACGCTGCAAGTGTATCGATATGCTGAGTATGACTCGCCATATAATCGTAAAAATCATCTCTAGCCGCGTGACCAGCCATTGCTCGAAACAGATTGTTTAGCCCGTCGACCCATTGTGAGTCTTGCGCAGTCTCTCGGTTAAAGTGGCGAAGTGCCGCAAGTTGTGCATCCATTGTGAGTGGCAGTTGCTTTACGTTATCAACCATTAGCGTCAGGCTTTTCATTGCTCCAACTTGTTCACGACCTTGGTCTAGCGCAGTAGGATTAGCTAAGAAGGCAATGGTTGACTGAGCAAACCGCTGGCTCAACGCTTCACTGAAGTCTTGTGCTTGCGCGTTATAGCGAACGTAATAAGCGGCGCGAACAAACTCGCCAAGGTTTTCGAGTTTACGAGCTTGTTCTTCTTCGCCTCGATAACCGGCAATTTCTAGGTTCAGCGTGGCTTGAATGCGGCTTAAGCTCGCTTCACTGTAAATATTGTTTAATGCATTTTCAGATGCAGAGAACCAAGAACCATAGCAACTGTAGTCCGCCGTAGAGACAGAAAGAGCGAGATCAGAGGCCAACTGAAGATCAGAAACATCACATTGATTTTCGGCAAAAGAGAAACTGGAAACACTGGCAAGCACACAAGCGATCGCCAAACGATGACGTGGGAATAAACGGGTATGAGACATACAACACTCATTAGTTAATTATATATTTTGGGTCGCCGTTATATTCCTTACGATTAACAAGGTGAATTCAGTTGCTTATGATTTATGAGGTTGGTTCAAAAAATAGATATTTTGCGTTATTTTATAAATTTAAAGGTTTATGCTCGACAAGAACTCATAAGCTCAAAACACTATCGAACAACACAAGCTACTGATAATAAAGTAGTTTATTTGATCATTAATTGATTTAGATATGACAAGGCTATGTTGTTAAGGATGACCGCAAGTAGTAAACTTGCGACCGATTATGCAACTTATCTCTCAAGTCATAGGCTCAAGTAACGTTACGGCAGACTCGCTCCAAGTAACATGACTCAAAAAAACACTAAAAAATTTGTGTCCTGTAGACAGTGCAAATCGAATAAAAATAATTATATAAACCTAGGCTAGGTTCGGTTAATCAAATGAAAATAACGTCGTCTTTAGGCTCACTGTTGGCTAGCAGTCTGTCTATCGAAAAAAAACAGCGAGCGCTGATAGAGCTCGTTATCAGTACTTATCAGCGACAAGAGCGCACTGCTCTTTTCCAAAGCGTGACTGAATATCGTAGAAGCCAATTAGAATTGCTTTTCCCTGAGCATCAAAACAAAAGCTATTCGGTATTGTTTGAGGTGATGGACTACCGCGATCTGATTCTGCGCTATCCAACTACACTATCTACAGAGGTTGCTCTTCTAGAGCAGGCCGCAGGGCAGTGCTATATGCATTGGCTAGATTTCTGGTGTGAGTGCGAAATTGCTGCGATCAAAGCAAAATCGCCATTGAACACCAAGTCCCCTTCTCCTGTCGATCTGCCCATTAAAGATAGTGCCTACTACGGTGCAATCGTTGAACACATCGAAGATGCTCAACTTGTAGTGCAAACACCCTGTCACCCACAAGGAATGTCAATCAGCGATGCCATTGCTTTAAGCAATCTTGAGGTGTTCATCAAGGGTGAAAAATGGTTTGAGATGCTGCCTTTATTACACCTTTCCCAGGCAGGTAAGCATTTTATTCTACTCAAACATCCAGTTGATGAAGCCTTTCCGACACTGGTTTCCTCTGCGCTGATTCAAGATTGGTCTAAGAATGAAACTTGGTTAAGTTACGCGCCACCGTTCAGCAATGAACAGTGGCAATACTGTTTACCCGATCATGGTTACGATGATTTGACTGAGTTACAGATATTCACACCGTCTACACTGTCAAAATGCCATTCTCTCCTAGAATTTGATAACAAGTTTCAGTTACAATTGTCTGACAAAAGTGCCGTATGTGAAGTGCTCCGCCTGACAGTAAGCGGTAATACTCAACAAAGACTCTATTTCCTCTATCTCGCCCAAAAAGAACTAATGAGTGTATTGCACCAAGTAGGGTACAAAATCGGCTTCACCATTATCGAGCAGCCTTTCATGCTCCAGTTTTATCAAGCTACCGATCCCAAAGCGTATTTCCATTCCGGATATTGCGAGTTAAATGATGACGGTACAACCATTTATCGTGGATTGTGGAATTTCGAAGTGATGGTCAAAGTATTTAATAACACCGATTTTCGTCGCTACAAACGCGCAGTGCGTGAGAGTAGAAAGCTAGGCTCAGCAGAAAAAGTAAACTCGATAGAAAAACTAAGTTCGGTAAAAAGAGATGAACATGTTTGATTTCGGCCTAGAGGCGGTCATCTATGCCAAAGCAATAACGCTTCTTATGACGGCAGCAATCGTAGTAATGTGGTTACTCTACTATTGCTATCGTCTGAAGCAAAAAAATGAAGCCATCGCGGGCACGCACCATGTGCCTTACATTGCTTACTCGGTTTGCATTGTTGCGTGGATCAGCAGCAACGCGTATTTCCATACCGACTTATTACCGGAGCTTGGCGCTTCGGCCGCAGTGTTGGCGGCAAAATTTGCCAATCTCGCCTCTTTCTTTGCGTTTGCATTTGCCTACTACTTCTCGTGTCAGCTCGCAGCCGAGCAACGCAATGGTAAAGTACACATATGGCAACAGGCTATTTTTGTCGGATCATCAGTCTATGCCCTCTTTATTAATTTAAGTCCGGGGTTAACCGTTGAACACGTCGACATTGTCGGCCCAAGCCAATTCGTTATTGAGTTTGGTCCTCATACGCCATATTTCTTTATCGGGCTGGTGAGCTTTGTTGTCCTGACCTTAACCAACCTTGTGGCCATGCGAGCTAATAGCAGCAAACTCATACTCGCCAAAACCAGTTACATGATTGCGGGCATCTTAGTTTTCATGCTTTCTACCGCAACCATTCACCTTGGCATGACATACTTCATGCATGATTTCTCACTAACCTGGTTACCACCAGCATTGTCTATTAGTGAGATGCTGTTCGTTGGTTATGCCCTGCTGACCTCTCGCTTCTACAGTGTTAAATACCTAGCTTATATGAGCCTTAACGCGCTATTGGTGTGTGCAATTTTAGTGATACCTTTCGGCGCAATATTCATCCCATTGACCGACAACAACCAATGGCTAATCGCAATACCTATCTGTGCGCTTATCGGCATCACTTGGCATGTACTCTACAAACGCGTGAGCCATTACGCCTCTTTATTGGTTTACAGAAACAAGAAAACGCCTGTACAGCAAATCCTTGCTTTAGAAGAAGACTTCAAACTATCTATTGATGACGCGATGCGTCGCTTGGGTAACCTACTGCAAATTCCAGAAGACAAATTGCGCCTCGTTAACAGCAACTACAACGAGACCTTCTACGAAGACTACCTTTCAACAAATAAGTCCGTTTTGTTATTCGATGAACTTTCTGAAGAGTTAGATTACGCAGAGCCCACGAAAAGCTCGATCAAGGCGCTTTATGACAAGATGAGCTCAAATAACACAGCCTTAGTTATGCCTTTGTTTGGTCAAGGGCAGTCTGTCTCGCACTTATTGATATCATCACACAAGAGCAACGACCAAATGTTTTCTAATGAAGAGATCTTGGCACTGCAAACCCTGTTAACTCGTGTGCAAAGTACCATCGAAGCTGATAGACGCATTCGTCAAAGCCGAGCACTAGCGAACTCAATTGCTCATGAGATGCGTAACCCGCTCGCTCAAGTACAATTGCATTTTGAAGTACTAAAGCAGCACATTGATAACCAAGCACCAGCAAAACAGATACTGCTTGATATTGAGAACGGCCAAGCTGCCATTCAACGTGGGCGACAATTGATTGACATCATCTTGCGTGAGGTCAGTGACAGCTCACCGGAGCATGGGCCGGTTGCGATGACCTCTATTCACAAAGCTGTGGATCAAGCAGTAAGCCAATACGGTTTTGAAAACGAGAAGATTATTGAACGAATTCGTTTACCACAACATGCTGATTTTGTCGCAAAACTCAATGAGACCTTATTCAATTTTGTCATTTTCAACCTGATACGTAATGCGATCTATTACTTTGATTCTTATCCAGAGAGCCAAATTGAGATCAGCACTAAAACCGGCTCTTACGAGAACATTCTCACATTCCGTGATACCGGTCCGGGCATTGACGAAACCATTGCTCATAAGATTTTCGATGACTTTTTCTCGTATCAAAAAAGTGGTGGTAGCGGCTTAGGATTAGGTTATTGCCAACGCGTAATGCGCTCATTTGGCGGTCGAGTTGAGTGCCACTCTAAACTGGATGAATTTACTGAATTCCACCTGTATTTCCCAGTGGTACCTAATGCGCCCAAAGCAGACGCGCTTCGTACGCCTGATTTCAATGATTGGAAGCAAAGCCAATCAACGAGTGAAGATAAAACCAAAGCGGATATACAGGCAGGTTTACAAACGAGTCAACATGCTCCAAGTAGCGTTCAAGAACAATTAGACTATCTCGCACCCACCGTGCTCATCGTCGACGACAAAGAGGTACAACGCACGCTTGTTCAGATGTACCTGAGCCGACTTGGCGTAAATAGCTTGCAAGCCAAAAACGGGGAAAATGCTGTCGATCTGTTCAGATCACACAAAGTTGATTTGATCTTAATGGACGTACAAATGCCGATAATGAATGGTTTTGATGCAAGCCAGATCATCAAGGCGCGTTCACCTCAAACACCCATCATTGCTTTGTCTGGAGAGTCGGGACAACACGAGTTAGATATGATCAGCAAACTGATGGATGGTCGCCTAGAGAAGCCAACCTCTTTGAAAGCACTGCAACATGTACTCGATAACTGGCTGAAGAAAGACATGAGAGCGAACGTTTCTAAAGAAACACAAAGTGAAGACTAGATGCAATAAAGTTGCTGATCCTATGAGAACAACGACTCGATAAGTAAACCAGCAATTGGACAACCCAGTGATTAATCAAAAACTCCCGCAAGAGCCTTTCTTGAGGGGATTTTAAAATTCAAAGGGCTCGATATCAATAATGACTAAAGCTCTTTAATCTCGATTTGGCGCAATGCTTCCATGTACTCTAGAGTGTCGTTTACATCGATTGGTTCGTATAAGCGCAGTACTCACCCAACCTTCAGAAACTTCAAAGTCATATTCAGCACCAGTATCACAGTTGAACGTGACCTAGACGGTACCATCACCGTTGTCACGCATGGACTCGCCAGACGCATAGAGTTGCTCAGAATCAATCCAACCATCCGATCCATAAGTGGTTAGAGAGTAGTAACCACCTAAAAAAGCCAACTGTCTTTAATCGTTTTGATACCACAACTGAGACGATTTGGTTCGCTTTAGATAGCTTCTTCAAACTCAGTAACTATTTTGTATTTAGAGCCTACGAACGTAAAAGTACTACCAACGGCTATATTTTTCTCTACAGAAGCGACTTTTATGCCATCAATCATAAGAGTACTGGATAAATAATAATCCTTGTTATCACCTTTTATTTCAGAGAGTTTTGTTTCTACTTCCACCACCTTATTTTCTAAATTTATTATAAAATTAACCTCACCTTTTAATAACGTTATTTGGGGTGATACAAGCAATTCATCACCCTCAAAAATCTGGTAAGACACTGTATACGTAGGACTACTAAGTGCCAAGGCTAAACCGGAAATCAATAATGAAACTATCAGAGCTATCATATTTCTCATTGTTTTATATCCTTAACTAATTAAACGTTTAATAGAAAACTAAAGAAGTAGGAATGTTGTTATCCCCCAATAGAAACGTACCCACCCCCTAGGGTAGGTACGTACATTAATTCAATATTAACGATTCCACCCCTCTTTATGTAAAAACAAATAGCTTAAGATAACAACGAAGTGGTGTTAACTGAAGACTGTGCAATAAGGGGCTATAGGAACTATAAGTTAATTGCTGATGCAGGACACATATGAAGTAAAGAAGTCTTCGTCCGTACGCTTAAAACTGGTATCTCCAGTTACTAAGCTAACCGTCACTTTACTAGTAGTATTCTGAAAGGCAGTTGTAGACCAATACTGATAAAAACTTGTAGCCCAACCAATAAGAGTCATATCCTCATTTACTATCTGTAGTGACTTCAAAGCACTTTCAGTAGGTAAGCTCCAACTCTTGCCATTAAAACCCATTGAAGACAAAGTGTCGCACCATGCATTAGCTTCTCCCCAATTGACTAAAGCGAATAGCTTACCATTGGTTTCATACTCGCTTTCAGTACTAAAGCCCAATGATTGGGTAACTAATACATTTGGGTTGGATACAAAATCATTCCCAAGCTCATCTTGGTTCACGTGCAAACATAAACCATATTGATCAGAGTTTTCACATGCCAAAAGATCGACTTTATTAATAGTTACAATATCTTGAATGTTACTATCGTACTTATATGTCGCGATAACGTCTGCGGTTTCTTCGCCATCGGTTTTTACGGTAACTAACCCATTTTCATCAATTGCCCATCCAGAACCAGTAGTATGCCAATCAACTAATGAACTTACGTCACTACCATCTGACTTCGCGATCAGTGCCAGTTGCCCGTCTTGAATTATTTCAAATTCATCACTACCATTTTTAATCGCAATTTCTATATTATCGACAGGCAAGCCAACCATTAAGTTTTCTTTACCTTGCGGCGGGTTCCTAGGATCAAGTAAAGTTAATTCAGCAGTAATATCTGCACTTTGACCAGAAGATGTTGATGTCACGCTCCCTTTATTATCAACACTTAATAGGTAGTTACTGGTTTTCCATTCTGCAATCTCACGTACATGTAAAACCTCGCTCAAGTTACCTTTTGTTACTGTCAACAATGCTTCACAGTCAGTAGAACCATAAAATGGATTGTCATTGCATTCTACTACGAGATGATCAGAAAAGTTACTTTTACCTAAAGTAGTCAGTGTTATATTTTCTTCTAATATGTCATCGATATGGCTATTAGAGTATGTTCCAGATACTTGGCAGTCATTCAGTTCAATACCAACTTCTTTAGTAACAAGGTAGCCATTATCAATGACACAGTTACCCTCAGCTGACCAAACTACATCATTTGACACATCGACTTTAAATACATCGCCTGAACGTTCAATAATTAATTTGGCTTCAAGTTCCTCAGGAAGATTTTGTAAAAGAACTCGTTGTGAATTGTCTTCTGGGTTACTAAAACCAACATCTAACTCTAAATTAACCTTCTCTATATCATCGAATGCAATGACTTCAACACTAAATTCACTTTCTTCATACATTGTATTTTCATCAAAAACGGCAGAAAGTGTGGCTGTTCCTTGAGCTACTGGTGTTGCAACTCCATTACGAATAGTCACTACATCAGTGTTGTTCGAATACCATTGAGAAGTTTTAGTTACATCCAGTTTTTTATTAGGTAAAGTTGGTTCATTAAACAGGAAATTTGCGCTATACGTGCCTGGGACACCAACTAACATAATTGAACTCCCAGAAACATCAAACGCATTATGGTTTAAAGCTTGCACTTCAACTCTATGACTAGCATTCTGGTCAGAGTAATTCGCACTCACGTGCATATTATCCTGTCTATCATATGCCCAAAAAACGTTTAGGTGTTGTTCATCTATACGCAAGCCATTACTATGATCCCAGTCTACCGATTCTAATTCCTGAATAGAACCATCATCATAGGTACCCATGGCTTTGAACTCTGTTGGGTAACCTAGTGGAGCAATTGCTGTTCTTCTGTCCCCCGACATCAACTCGGTGACAGGAAACAATTCGAGCTCTATTAACGCCTTGTCTTGTCTACTATCAGATGACTCTTTGCAGCCTGATAACATAGCTAGAGCTACTAAACTCCAACAAATTTTCTTATTCATCTAAAAACCTTACATAAAGCGCTTTAACGCTTTCCTAAAAAATATTATTCAACCTCACACCAACCATATAATTTGTCTATGTTCAGGCTTAATTAATAAAGTCTGATAACAAAGAATAAGATAATAGCTCGTATAAAAGACAGAACTCTATTTGATGAAGAGATAATAGAACATTTTAACTAAGGTTATAGAACAAAGTTAATTCACAATTAATTAACCAACAATTAAGCCCTGCTTAACGAAAAACACACATACTCTAGAATTATTTAATCTAGTGGATACATTAAAATAATATAAACTTTATTACTTACTTTGGGTGGGTTTTTACTAAATATAATCTTTGCTTATTAATCAACACGCGGTATATTATTAATGAATAATTCTTTCATTAATTTCTTAAAACCTTACATTCATGCCGCACATTGCTTGCCCGACTTGATTTTATTTTATTTTTATATATTAATGCCTGTAAATCATCTTAGAATGAAACCAAGTAATAACTTTGGCAATAGTCTTATCGATCAAGCTACATACTTCCACCCTAAACAAATATCATTCGTGATCTTTTTCAAACATCGCAACCTCAATCAAATCGAGTAACCACTTATATTTTGCTGAATGCTGATTTCTTTTGTGGATATAAGCAAACACCTCAATATCATCAATCCCACCTAAACCTTCAACTGTAATAGCACGAATATCATGACGATGCTGTTCAATTACAGGGACCATACAGGGTGCGAGTACGTTACTTTGCTTAACTGTGTCTATAAGTCCAACAACAGACGTTGTCCTAAGGCTCATTTTTAAGGAGGTTCCCCGCAGAAGCGCTTCTTCTTCGATGCGCGACTTTTTACTCTTATCAAAGTACGCCAAATCAATGTGAGCGAAAGGGTAACAGACTAGTTCTTCCACTTTCGCTTTAGTGCCTTTAAACGGATGATCCACTCTTGCAGCAAGCACAAATTTCAGGTTACCCAAAGGCACTGCGATGATTTCAGAGGGGAGCTCATTAGTACCAAAATGAACCACAAAATCGACTGTGCCGTGCTGAAGTTTTTCCAATGAATGCTGAGAGATAGTGTGAGTCACTAGCGTTGCTTTTGGGCTCTCATTAGATACCTGTTGGTAGAGCGCCGGAGTCAACCAAGACAAGATGTGTGGGTTGGCTTCAATGTGAAACGTATCTTCTAACCCAGCAGGGTTAAATCGTTTGCCTTCTGCAATCGCAGTGAATAGCCCATCAAGTAAAGGGGAAATACGTTGATAAAGTTGGTCTGAATAAGGAGTTGGTAGGAATTGCTTGTTGGATAAAACAAACAACTCTTCTCCCAGGGACTCTTTCAACTTCTTGATACTTTGACTTACCGCCGACGTTGAAACAAACAACTTCTCACTCGCTTTACGTAAGCTTTGCTCTTGATAAACCACCACAAACACTTTCAATAGGTTTAAATCAACATTACTTAATTTCATACCAGCCCATAAAGAATCGCTTAACAAATAATTAAGTTTATGTGAACTTTATTAACAATGTCTAGTTTGTATGGTGGTTTCAGTATCCAAACGAAGACGGTGATCACCGCATCGAATTTAACTATCAGTTTTAACTGAGCGTTTTTAGCTAACAGCTTCAATTTCAAAGAACAGTTTCAAACTACGCATAGAAACAAGCCTATGCCGAAGTTAAGCCAGATCATCAAAGCGCGCTCACCTCAAACGCCAATCATTGCACTGTCTGGGGAATCCGGGCAACACGAACTGGACATGATCAGCAGGTTAATGGATGGTCGCCTAGAGAAGCCAACCTCTTTGAATGCACTGCAACATGTACTCGATAACTGGTTGAAGAAAGACATGAGATCGAACGTTTCTAAAGAAACACAAAGTGAAGACTAGATGCAATAAAGCCGCTGATCCTATGAGAACAACGACTCGATAAGTAAACCAGCAATTGGACAACCCAGTGATTAATCAAAAATCCCCGCAAGAGCCTTTCTTGAGGGGATTTTAAAATTCAAAGGGCTCGGTATCAATAATTGACTAAAGCTCTTTCATCTCGATTTGGCGCAATGCTTCCATGTACTCTAGAGTCTCGTTTACATCGATTGGTTCGTATAAGCGCAGTACTCCCGCCCAACCTTCAGAAACTTCAAAGTCATATTCAGCACCAGTATCACAATTGAACGTGACCGAAACGGTACCATCACCGTTGTCACGCATGGACTCGCCAGACGCATAGAATTGCTCAGAATCAATCCAACCGTTTGCGCCATAAGTGGTCAAAGAGTAATAACCGCCACGACCTTCAAAGTCTAGGTTCGGTGTTGGAATCGTCCACTCTTGGCAGGTAGTTTTACCTTGGCCGGGAACACGCTCCAAATATTGCGCTGTATCTGCCGGTAGCCCTGCATAGCCAAACGCCGTCACATATTTAAAATGGTGATCTTCCACGTCATCTAACGTGGCGCCAAACCCTTTCAAGCCCTCAATCGGTGCGCCATGTTTCATCACGTTGTTGATGAGTTTTAAACGGTAATCTTCAACGTCGCTTGGGTTGTAACCTTTGCCTTGATAAGGCGTGGCTGAGTTCGCTTTTATAGAGAGTAGACTCTGGCGGCGCTTAGTATCTTCAATGGATTCTGCAATGCGTGTTCTCGCTAATACATGGACATGAGTACCGTTCGTCAGATCATCAGCGGTTAGAGTTAGCGTTTCGCCACGGCGAACCACTTTATGCAGAAGATGATTTTCGTCCATGATATGAATGATCTGGAAATAATCGTTATCTTCTTTTGGTACATGGAACGTTGCACCTTCTGATACGTCAACCACCATCGTCGAGTAAACGACATCACGATTTGAGCGAATCACCGTTTGTGCGTCTTTGGATACTGGGTCTGCGTGCAGCCAATGGTTTACGCCCACTTTGTTTTGTAATCCAAGGAAGTTCCAATCAGACTCGGCTTCAGGGTAGTTATCCCAGTTAACACCACCAACGGCAGCATGGTCATAGGTAGATGAACGATTGTTGTCCTCTGCCGTTACACCAAATGCGGTTAATGCTAGTAGCGTCGCTAACGTCGTTTTATTCATGATGGTTTCTCGTGTTTGTTTCGATGAGCTCAGTATGTAGATGCGCCGTGATATACTCCAATTGATTATATGAAAACAAGATATACACTTTAGGTATATCTAATCATCTTTGTTCTGGATCCCACAATGATAATAAGTAACCGCTTTAAGCGCTTGGACCTCAACTTACTTAAAGTATTGAAGGTGTTGATCGAGGTGAAAAACACTCGAAAGGCGTCAGAACTCCTGTTTACGAGCCAACCCTCAATCAGTCGTTCATTACAAAAGCTACGCGACTACTTTGACGATGAGTTGTTTATACGCTCACAACATGGTTTAGAGCCGACCGCTAAATTACTTGAAATTAAACAAACCTTGATGCCAGTGTTACTACAATTAGAACAAGTGCTTGAACCAGAATCTGAGTTTGATGTCGCTCAATTTGATGGCACCGTGAACATTGCTATCAATGGATTCATTGCCAATAGCATCTCGGCGAAGCTGATTAATATTCTGTTAGCACAAGCCCCGAAGGTGAAAGTGAACATCGTCGATTGGGGAGTAAATACATCGGACTTGATGACCTCTGGTGAAATCGACTTAGGAATCAATTACTACCCATTAGAATTATCTAAGCAGGTATACCAAAAACGAATAGCGAGTGATGACTTTGTCTTGATCTGCCGATCTGGGCATCCGCTTGCTGACTCATTATTACCACAAGATCAGGAAGAGCCGCTTCAATTAGCAAGCTTAGTCGTGAGTGATTGGAACGAGAATATTGCACTTGCCCCTAACGTGCTAGCGGACGTTGGAATCAATACTGAAGTGAAAATACGATCGACCTATCTACACAGTTTATTGTCAATCGTAAAACAGAGTGATGTGTTGTTCCCTTGCTCTAAATTACTAGCGAACTCACTATCTGATGAGTTTTCATTTGTGAAATTCCCTCACATACCCAATATGCCGAACAGTGATATTGGCATGACCATTGGACGTAAGCACCGTAACCAATCCAAAATACGCTGGCTTGAATCGTGTATTGAAGAAGTGTTCACAAGATAACGGTGTGCTTGTTATCACCGACAAAAACAAACCAGACTAGCGATTACGAGTGATTAGCATCCACCATCGAAGTTTCGATCAAATCCAGTAGCCATTTGTATTTTGAGGAATGTTGGTTTTTCTTGTGAAGATAGGCGAATACCTCCATTTCCTCAGCCCCCTCCTCTAATCCTTCAATCACGATTGAGCGCAATACTCCCTTATGTTGTTCAATCACTGGAGGCATACAAGGGGCAATAATGTTGGAGTGCTTGATCGTTTCGATGAGTCCAACAATTGACGTGGTTCGAAGCGCCATATTGATCGACTTGCCTTGGCTTAAAACTTCTTCTTCCAATCGCGAGTGCTTGTTTTGGTCGAAGTAAGCGAGGTCAACATGAGCGAATGGGAAGGACAACAAATCATCAATTGTAGCGATAGACGCCTTGAAAGGGTGATCAGCTCTCACGGCCAATACAAACTTTAAGGTCACGAGAGGCACGGCAATGATCTCGGCAGGCAAACTCTCCGCTTCAAAATGAATAACAAAATCAACTTCGTCACTTCGAAGTCTTTCTAACGAGTTTTGGGAACTAGTATGGCTTATCAGCCTAGAAAGCGGGCTTTCCATTGAGAGTTGATGGAAGAGAGCTGGTGTTAACCAAGGCAAAATATGAGGGTTCGCCTCTATCTTAAAATCTTCGTTTAGATCGGCAGGAGCAAACTGCTTGCCCTCCTCTATCGCCGTGACTAATCCGTCCAGTAGTGGAAAAACACGTCGATACAAATCATCGGAATAAGGCGTCGGTAGAAACTGCTTATAAGACAAAACAAACAGCTCTTCACCTAACGATTCCTTGAGCTTTTTTATGCTTTGGCTTACCGCGGGTGTCGAAACAAACAGTTTTTCGCCGGCTTTGCGCAAGCTCTTTTCCTGATACACCACCACAAAAACTTTCAGTAAGTTCAAATCGACATTGTTCAGTTTCATAACACAACCATAAAGCACAGATTAACGAGTGGTTAAGTTTATATGAATTAACTTAACGATGTCCACTTTGTATAGTTATCCCACATTCACGAATTACACGGACGTAGTGAGATAAATTTATGAGGCAACTATGTTATTACACCGTTCAATCCTTTCTCTTACTTCTTTCCTTTTCGCTGGTTTAGCTATCGCGGAAGAAACCGAAATTCAAGATATGTCCGACCCTCTGGCGGTGTATACACAAGGTGGCTTTGGTTACACAGATAAAGGCCTAAACCTAAAAATAGGCCAAACCTACGATACTGGTAGCGACACAACCATGGGCATGAATGTGTTCGAAATAAAAGGCATCGCCGGTGAAGCCGTTGGTTGGAACAACCGAGGCGCAGACGACAGTATTGATTCGATTCGTTTTAGGAATTTCGGTGTGGATTTAACCAATGGCCGAGGTACACAAGTCGATATGTCTTGGGATTTCGATAGTAATCAAGGTAGTGCATCTTACAGCTTTATTCAGGCGCTACCACAGATGGGCATGTTTAACTTCTATCCGCTTGCTGGTCTCGGTATCGCTGCGGGTGAAGAGTTGGTTGAAGGAACTGGAGGCGACCTCGATGCCGCGCAGCTCAGCGATCGCTACAACATGCACGGTACTTTCTACGTAGCGGGTATGTACGCCAAGATGCAACTTACCGACAAAATTTGGCTGAACTATAACCCTATGTATTTAGGCACAATGTCTGGTTCTTCAACGTTCAAAGATCATGGCTTTGAAGGCAGTGATTCTGTACTCGCGCATGAGTTTGCAGCAAGTTACCAAATTAACCCAAGAGCCAACGTTCGTTATTTCGCAAACTGGACAGAAAACACCAGTATCGAAGACGGTGATCACCGTATCGAATTTAACTATCAGTTTTAAGCAGTAATTTTCTGTGCGGATAAGCTCTTGCAGTCTTAACCCATGATTTCTGTTTGACGAGCTATTTCAGTTTAACGAGCAATTTTAGTTTTAACGAGAAATTCCAGTTTTAACGAACAATTTTGAGTTTTTGAGGACACATTATGAATATGATATCTAAAGCCTTTGTCGGGAGTTTCACTTGCCCATTACGATCTGCTGCCATGCTCGTTTCTGTAACGGCTTTATTTTCAGCAGCGGCGATAGCCGGAAACGATGATGCAACAGAAACGATCCAGACGCGTGCAGGTGACTTTACTTTCGAAACAGACTTTCTTCACGGCATTCCAACACAAGCAAGCTCAGAGAAGCTATTTGAATTAATGGATTATCAACGCGCGTCACAAGCGTATATTTGGTCGGTACCTTTAGTCTCGAACTACGCGTGGAAAAAAGCGTATGCAGATATGGGGGCAGAAGATGGCCAAATCACCTACGTTGAGTCTCATGAATCCAAGCTGGGCGGATTAACTTACAATACCTCTACGCCTTATGCGATTACCTGGTTTAACGTAGAGAAAGAACCAGTAGTGATTGAGATCCCGACGGATGAGTTGCGTGGCGCAGTACACACCATGTGGCAAATTGGCATTTCTCAGATGACAGAACCGGGTGTTTATGTTGTAAAAGCGAAAGGTTCTGAAACGCCGAGCAACCTTCCAAAGGGTGCAAAGGTATTTGAGTCTGACACAAACAATGTTTTCTTCGGTGTTCGCTTAATGGCTAAGTCAGAACAACAACGTATGAAAGATTTAGAAGCGCTAAAAATCACAGACCTCAGTGGCAAACTACTTAGCAATAAAGGGGTGAACTTCCCTGAGCGTGGCGAAGATGCCAAACACCCGCGTGGCATGGCATTTTGGGAAACGCTAAATGAAGCAATCCAATCTGAGCCAGTAGCAGAGCGCGATCGTATGATGCACGACATGCTGCGCCCATTAGGCATTGAGAAAGGTAAAGCGTTTACGCCATCAGCTCAACAACGTGAGATTTTAGAGCAAGCTGTCGTCATGGGTGAAGCTATGGTTAAGAACATCGACTTCAACAAAACGGAACGCTTGCCACACGCAGCTTACGGTAATGAAGGAAATTCGTGGGAAATAGCAACCGCTTCGACTCCGAACCAAGATCGTGACTACGGTATGGATCTCGATGGACGTGCGGCTTGGTTTTATGAAGCGGTGACCAACGATATTGCGATGCACGGTTTTGAAAACGGCGGTTGGGGTCAGATCTATCTAGACAATTACCGTGACGATAATGGCAACGGACTTAATGGCAGCAATCACTACACTTTGACACTGGATGGGGATGTGAATTTTGCCGATTTGTTCTGGACAATTACCGTCTACAACGTCGAAAACCGTGCCATCATCGACAATCAGATTGAGCGTGCCGATGTCGGTTCAAACATAGAAGGAACGGTTAAAGATACTCAAGGTAATTACACGTTCCACTTCTCACCAACAAAGCCAAATGGTGTAAATGAAGCGAACTGGGTTCAAACCCGAGAAGATGAAAACTGGTTTGTTTACTTCCGCGCTTATTCACCAAGCAAAGGATTTGTAGAGCAACGACCAGAGACATTATTACCGAACTTTAAGCGTGTAAAATAACAGCAATGCTCGTGAAGTAACGAATAACTGTAGAGAGGAGCCTAAGTGCTCCTCTTTTTTATCTCTAACTAACTAACTAACTAACCAGGCTAAGAACACATCGTAGAATCGAAAGAAATCAAATAACAAACCTCAATACATCTCACCAAGTCCTCTAAAAACCTTCATAACATTAATCTAAAACCGAACGAACATAATCAGCAATGTCTTGGTTTTGGCAGTTATCAAAGAAACATTGCTGGAAACGCTCGCTGCCAACCGCTGTCTTCACTAACTCTTGATCGATCGCTCTTAGCGAGTCAATAAAGTTATCTTTCACTACCGCCGCTTTCACCTCATTTAAAAGCACAGCATTACGCTGCTGCGGCTCTGCTCGTTCTAGTGGGTAACCTTGGCCACGCTCGCCAGTGAAAGCTTTTTCAAAAATGTAGCGAACGTTGAGCTCACCTGCCCAGCCAAAGCCTTTTGCAAACGCAAGCGCAATAGCATTGCCGTTATTGATTTGATTAAACAAGAACGCATCTGATGGCTCTAAACAGTAGCCACAAACCACACCCGGATGCAGGTTCAGTGACATTAAAGCACCTTGACCAGTTCCACACCCAGTCACAATGAAATCAACAGCTTTTGAGTTGATAAGAATACTCGCCATGATGCCTAAGTGGATATACGTTAAATGATGATCGTTCTCGTCTGTCATACCTAAATTGAACACATCATGGCCAAGGCCACCAGCTACTGACTCTAGTTCAGCAGAAACCATTGCATTCTTACCTGCTTGGCTGTTTTCCATCATTAGTGCGATTTTCATTTACGTTCTCCTACTATATTGCTGCAAATTTAATAATTTCTAACCATCTAATAATACAAGAATAGTTAGCGTGCTAACCAACCACCATCGACAGCAATGGTGTAGCCGTTGATGTAATCCGATGCTGACGATGCTAAGAACACACATGGGCCAGCCACATCTTTCGGTGTACCCCAGCGTTCGGCAGGAATACGTTCAAGAATCGCTTGATTGCGGTCTGCATCTTCGCGCAATGCTTGAGTATTGTTCGTTTCCATATAACCAGGGGCAATCGCATTTACATTGATATTGTCGCGAGCCCATTCGTTCGCCATCGCTCGGGTAATACCCATCACTGCACTCTTAGATGCAGTGTAAGAAGGCACACGAATACCACCTTGGAACGAGAGCATCGATGCAATATTAATGATTTTACCGCCAGTACCTTGCGCCTTAAACTGCTTCGCAACAGACTGAGACATAAAGAAAACAGTCTTGGCATTGATGTTCATTACGTCATCCCAGTTTCGCTCTGAGAACTCAATGGCGTCTTCACGACGAATGATTCCAGCATTGTTCACAAGGATGTCGATCTGACCAAACTCAGTCAAAGCTTTCTCTATAATGCCTGGAATGCACTCTTGCTTTAGAAGGTCGGCACGTACATCTAGAAACGTGTGACCTGCGGCATTCATTGCCTCAATCGTCTCTTTAGGCTCAGTACGATTAACGCCAACAACCTTACAACCAGCTTCAGCTAAACCCATTGCAATACCTTGTCCAAGGCCAGTATTACAACCAGTCACTATCGCTACTTTTCCTTCTAAACTAAATGACTCTAACATCTGTTCGCTCGCTCAATTACGTTTGGAATGGTGACATATCATTACCACCACTCAATTAAATCATATAATACGATATTAAAACGAGACTGACGTTAAAGAACTTGGATCAAAACCCGTTGAACAAGTTGAAACGAATACAACAAAGTAAATGGACAGGGTGCGTGATTTGAAGAAGAGTAAACCGGTAACCGTTTAGGAATATTGAGCCCGTAAATTATCTAAAACAGATATTTCAGGTATTTGGCAACAATCCCATGATTTAAAAGGCTAAACGGTATATACATAATAATGTGTTATTAAAAGTACTGAATTATCATGACGCTCAAAGAAATCCTGAAAATCCCCAACGTCCGCTACTTCTTAATATTTAGAAGCAGTTACTTTGCGCGTTTTTATTACCCTGTATTCACTCTACTCTATTTAGATTACGGGCTAACCCTTTCTCAATTCGCGATGCTCAATGTAGTTTGGGCTGCCACCATTGTGCTTGCTGAGGTGCCATCGGGCGCATTCGCCGATACCTTAGGGCGTAAGAAACTTGTGGTGCTATCTTCGATTGTGATGTTTGTTGAAATAGCCATGATCGCCTTTGTGCCGACAGGAGATCCTAATCTGGTCTTCATCGTCTTCTTGATTAACCGAATATTAAGTGGCTTAGCAATGGCACTGGCTAGCGGAGCCGACGAGGCATTGGCTTACGACACCTTGAAAGAGCAAGGTAATGAAGAGTTATGGCCGCGAGTGTTACAAATCCAACTTCGTGTCGCCTCAACCGTCGGCATCTTTGTCACATTGATTGGTGCAGCGATGTACGACGTGAACTTTATGACGAACATCTTTCATTTCATCGGATTAGCCGAGCCAGAAAGCACCAAAGACCTGATGCGTATTCCGGTGTTCGCCACCCTATTTGTCGCGATGATCGCCATTTATGCGGCTATAAACATGCGAGAAGAGAAAAAGATCCTACCAAGCGGCCAAACCAAGTTGGCTACATCTATAGCTAGCCTTAAACTAACTGCCGATACTGGTAAGTGGGTACTCGCTACGCCTAATGTGTTTTTCATATTGCTCTACTACAGCCTGTTCGAACACACCTCGCGAATGTTCCTAACCATGAACAGCCAATACTACTTGGCCATTGATATTCCAATTATCTACTTTGGTTTTATTGGTGCGGGTATCAGCTTGCTTAAGATTATATTGGCAGGGCAAAGCCGTAGGTTGGCAGAAAGCATCGAGCCTAAAACCTTCATTGTGGTCATGGGTTTAGCGAGCATGGCGACCTACTATTGGATCAGCTTAGGTTGGTCGATCTATGGTGTGCTCCCTGCACTGGTACTTATCTTTATCATCATGACGATGAACATTTTCATTAGTTACCACCTAAACAAAAAGGCCGAATCGCACAACCGAGCCACTGTTCTTAGCTTTAAAGGCCTGATGTTTAATCTCGGATACGGTTTGATCGGTATTTTGTACGCTTACTACTACAAGTTGGTATCTCAGGGCTACACCGAACAAGAGATAGAGCAGAACCTCGCTTTCTTGGCTTCATTGTCTTCGTTCTTCTATTACTTCACGTTGTTGTTCGTTTCGATCAGCGCGTTGTTCTATTTCAAAAACAAGAAAGAGCCTATCTTTTGAAGAAAACGTCGACCTTTTCAAGAACGCTCTGATACCAAATAGAGCGGAAAGGTGAGCCTCTGGTTATAAATAGACCATGTCGCTTCTTATCATGATATTTTTTGTTAATATAATCATAATTTTATATAACACACGGAAGCGTCATGTCATTTAGTTGGATAGCCTTTACTCTTCTCGCAGCCTTCAGCCAATCTTGGCGCAATGCCTTTCAAAGCAAGTTAAGTGGCACCATGAGTGTGGCAGGTGTGACGCTGGCGCGTTTTATCTGGGCAGGCCCAATCGCCTTAATTTATCTGTGCGCCCTCTATCAATGGAAGCCAGTATCCACACCTGATTTTTCGGGTGAGTTTGTTTTCTACATTATTGCAGCAGCCATTATGCAGATCCTTGCAACAGGGTTAATGGTGATGCTATTTAAACTCGAAAACTATGCGATAGGGGCAGGCTTAGCCAAGTGTGAAGCCCCCGTATCTGCTGTGTTATCCGTATTGTTTTTTGGTACTGCTTTGACACTAACAGGTTGGGTCGGCGTGCTTATTGGTACGTTAGGCGTGCTAATCATGAGTAGTTCTTCTGGCTGGCGAAGCCTCTCTCCCAAGGTTTTTCTTTTAGGCATGGCTTGCAGCACCGCCTTTGCTTTAACGTCTCTTTGGGTACGTGAGGCCAGCTTGAGCATCGGCCTACCCTTCCCTCATAGCGCCGCATGGGTACTCTTCCTAGTCATTTCCCTTCAGACAGTGATTATCTGTACGTATCTCTTTTTCAAAGAGCGAGACACGCTGCGCCAAATATTTACCAAGTCGAAACTGGTGGTGATGACAAGCCTAGCGAGTGTTATCGGTTCTCTGGGTTGGTTTAGCGCGATGTCGCTTCAAGCCGTGCCGTACGTAAAGACACTCGGGCAAGTCGAAGTGATCTTCATGGTATTGATATCCTATTTCTGGTTAGGGCAAAGCATCGCGCGCAAAGACATTGTTGCGCTCATCTTGCTTTCTATCGCAGCGGTATTGGTTATGTGGCAGTGATGAGCTCGTTAATATGACTAGGACAAATTGAAGTCATATTGCGACCGTTTGTCTTCGCTTGATATAACGCTTTGTCGGCTCGGCTAATAAACCCATTCCAACTCTCATGCGGGTGAAGCTGAGCAACACCAAAACTCGATGTCAGAAACATCTCATGTTCTTGTACTGCTGATACCTCTGAAATAGATAATCGCAGCTTGCAGGCAATAGCCTGTGCTTGGAGAAAATTAAAATTGGGCAATAAAATCATTATCTCGTCTCCGCCAAAACGAAACGCACTGGCTTTGGGCGATGTTTTTATCGCACTTTGAACCATTTCAGCAAAAGACTTGATGACGAGATCACCCACAATGTGCCCGTGTTGATCATTGATCGACTTAAAATTATCAATATCCATCATAATGGCACTGACAGGCGTAGTACCCGCCTGCTTCATGATGACTGGTACCATTTCATCTAATGCTCTGCGGTTTCCCAGTACCGTTAGGGGATCACTGTAGGACAGCTCGTGAATAGAACTAAGCAACCTTGCATTAATCAGCCAAAGCATTGTAAAGCTCATCGACACGATAAGAACGATGCTCACTAAAAAGGCAAGTTGATGAATGAGAGTGGCCGCCATGAAATCCTGCAGCTCAGCTGAGAATAACGTCACCATTACTCGGAAAACCATAAACCCGCCATATATCGTAAATGACATGGCCATCATCCGAATACCTAGGGTCAAGTCATCACGCCGGCCCTTTAATACCACAAAGGCAGTGCAAAAAGTCACAAAAGCCAGATATAAACTAATGAGGATAATTCGAGCCTTGATGGAAGGCTCATAGTACGTGAAGTAAATAAAACATGGCAAAAGAGCCAACATCATTAGACTACTGAGGTAAGTGCATTTGAGAGAATATTCTCGAAACAGACATAAGCTATACAAGGCGAGATGAAAACCAAGCGCAATGACCATATTGGCACCAATAACGGTGACCCAATCAGGGAATTCCCCTCTTAGGCTCAACATCAACGGCCCAGTTCCGATAACAAATATTGAAATGGAAAAGATTGAAAGCCCTTTAATCGGCTGTTGAGTGAATTGAAATAACAATAAGCCAATACAGTAAATGAAAGAGAACAAAATAATAATGAAATTAAGTGTTCTCATATCCAGCGAAAAACCATCCATGATTTTCTATCTTCCATACGCAAACAAATCACAACATGGTTAATAATCATACAAACCAAAGAAACATTCACTATATGAATCCTTGTATTTTATAAAATAAGGGATAGATCACATATGCAGAGATTTTTTCGCATGAGTCCATGATCTGGATAGGCATGTAAAACTCGCCCACATGGCTTCATAGCATCACGGAATCTACAGGCTTCTGCACTCGTTACTTGGTCGAATGACGACTGTCTGGCATTATGCGCCCAAGAAATCTCTAGGGGCTGTTGACCTTTCGAGCTGGGTTTTGCAGCATCTTGTGGAAAATTTATTCAAGGAAGAGGCTTTGACGTGTAGCTGGCCTACATGAAAAGCCGATAACGCAGTAGAAATGAACCACAAGAGCTGCCCGAAGGGTTCGAGCTAGGCGCCCCCGCAAAAATCGTTTTATGCTTTGTTGAAGAATATTTGCTTAGAATGACTAGGCTACATACTCTTCGCCGCGCCTAAAACGAATTTGACTAGGCGCCCCCATCCGAACAAAACTTAACCACGAAAGGTCAACAGCCCCTAGTTATTACACAGTAAAGAATGAATGAAGGTAGTCAGTGGTAGAAAACAGCCAACAATTAAGTGACCGTTACAACGAACATGGTTACTTTGTTATCAGAAATTATTTCGATGAAGCTCAAATTGCATCGCTTAGAAAAGTCGTGCTGAAATTCCATGAATCATGGAAAGCAGACAACGAAGAATTCTATAAAGAAGAAGCATTTAACTCGTCTTTAATTACCGGAAGCGAATATTTGCCTGCCGATGATAGAAGCGTGCTTTTTGACTTCATCAGCTCAAAACAAGTGATGGGCGTTGTTGATGCAGTGATTCCGAACAAACCGGCATTCATGAATACGCAGCTGTTCTTCAACCCTGTGAACCCGCAACAAAAAGACTTCTGGCATCGTGACTGTCAATACGACTACGACGTTGATGACCAGATGAAAGTCATCATGGAAACCCAAGTATTGCACCTGCGAGTCCCTATTTTTGACGAGCCCGGTATGGAGCTTATCCCCGGCACACACAAGCGTTGGGACAACGAAGAAGAATACAATGTTCGCCAAGAAGAAAACGGCAAAGTGAGCAGTGATGATATATCTGGCGGTAAGCAGATACCGTTAGCCGCCGGTGACTTATTGGTGTTTTCAGCGGATATGATCCACCGAGGCCGCTATGGCTTGGATCGTTTGGCTTTGGATATTTTGATCTTTGACTCGGCGGCAGACTATGTCGACTACGTTGATGACGATTGTCTGCCAACGCTAGCCATGCTGAGCAATATTACCGACCCAAGATTGTTTATGAACACGCTACACTTAAAATCAATGCAGTACTCATAATCCATAAAGGTACCCGAACTATGACTAACACTAAGCAAAACGCCCGAATTAGCCAGTTCCGTTTCGGTCAGCCAAAAGAATCTCTCAAGTTAGAACATGTCGCTTTAGGGGCACTAGACAAAGATAAAGTTCGCGTACACATTGAAGCGACTAACATCAACCCTAGTGATCTGTTGTCGATTTATGGTGTTGGGCAGTACAAACATAGCCACCAGCCGCCGAGAGTGCCGGGATTTGAAGCGGTAGGAAGGATTGTAGAGTCCAGCCATGCTGAGTTTGCAGTGAATCAGCGCGTGCTTGTGGCAACCAGTGGAACATGGCAGACCTATGTCGATGTATCACCAGATGACCTGTTCCAAATTCCTCAGCATCTAGAAAATGGCTACGCCTGCCAGTTGTACATTAATGCGCTAACCGCATGGGTGTTGACGACAGAAGTGGCTAAGCTGAACCAAGAAGATGTGTTGATCATCAATGCTGGTAGCTCAGCCATCGGTAAGATCTTTTCCCAGTTATCAGCATCACTCGGCTTCAAAATCATTGTCGTTACATCACAGCCGGAACAATACCCAGCCACTTCTAGTTGGTCGTTAGATTCGAACGCTGATCTAGTTTCTCAAATTAGGGCGTTAGGCTTGCCTATGCCAACCATCGCCTTTGATGCGATTGGCGGTTCACCCGGAACCGATCTTATTCACACCCTTGGCAACAATGGACGCTTTATCAACTATGGGACTCTGTCTCTGGATTTTTACGAACCACGCTTTTTTGAGCACGCGAAAAGCCAAGACATCGATTTCAGCACCTTCTTCTTACGCTATTGGGAAGAAGCCGAAGGTAAAGATGTTCGCCGTGATAAGTTCACGACTATGTTAGATCACTTCATCACAAACGACATTCAGCTCGACATTGACCGCTATCTGCCATTCGATGAAGTGCAAACCGCGATTGATCTCATTGAATCGAAAACCACACGCTTGAACGGCAAGATCATCTTACTGCCTGTGTAGTTTGGTGGAATTGAGCACACACTATTTACGCCAAACAAGATACAAAACGAACAACCCGCCAAGAGCCGCCGTCACAATACCTACAGGCAGTTCTTGTGGCGCTAATATGGTTCGGCTAATCACATCCCCAAACAGTAAAAGCACCGCGCCCCACAAGGCAACCAAAGGCAGAGCTCGCTTGTGAGTGACACCTGAAAATGGTCGTACTAAGTGGGGTACCATCAAGCCAATAAAACCGACCACTCCGGTCATCGATACAATCGACGCAGTGCAAAACGCACAACAAAGAAAAATCTCACTTTGTAGGCGATGTACATTGATCCCCAATGAGCTTGTCGTCTGTTCACTCACCAACAAAGTATCGAGCTCCCGATAACGTTTGAAAATCAACGCTATAAGACACAACACGCCCACCAAGGCAAAAATCAAATTATCCCAACGTGCGAGCCCTAAGCCTCCCATCGTCCAGAACAAAATCGAACTCGCCGCTCTCTGGTCGCCTGAATAAATCAAAAAACTCGTGATGGCTCCGAATAGAAATGAGATCGCCAAACCACATAAGATCAAGTTGTCATTGCCTTTTTTCTTCTGCATCGAAAACAGAATCAGAACGGCGGTCGCCGAAACAATACCACCCGAGAATGCAGCCAGTGGCAGTGACCAAACACCCAGAGCATCTCCCACTTTGGTGATCACCAACACCGCGCCAGCAGACGCGCCAGATGACAAGCCAAACAGAAACGGATCCGCCAGATCATTTCGTGTCGAGGTTTGAAGCAACGCCCCAACCATCGCCAGCCCTGCACCCGCGATAACCGCTAACAATGCTCTAGGTAACCTTAGATCGATCAGTATTCGACTAGTCATATCCGGCGTTGGATCAGTGAAAGAGCTCAGCGCTACAATCACTTCCTTAAAAGACAAAGGGACTGAGCCAAATTGTAAACTCATCATGAAGGCGAGCAGCATGGCAGTGATACCTGTTAGCCATGCTGCTCGATATTTATCAAATAAAATCAAAGGACTACTACTCTTATCAATAACAAGCTTTCATCTAACAACTTTCCCGATCACTCAGAAACGAACGCCTCTGCAAGTTTCTCAATAGCATCGATATTGTCAGGCCCAGGAGTGAGTTGCTCATAACGCAGTTTGACATAACGACCAGAAGTGACCGCATTGGTGTATTTCATCAACGGATGGGCTTCTAGGAAACGTTGCAACGAATCGGCACCACTTGCCGATTGGTAATCAAGAAGAATAATCACATCTGGGTTTTCACGAGCGACATTCTCCCAAGATGTTCTTGCCCAGCTTGCTTCCATGTTGCCAGTGATATTTTGGCCACCAGCAGCTTCAATCATTGCGTTTGGCATTCCGTACTTACCGGCGGTGAAAGGCTTATCTTCACCCGAATCAAACAAGAACACTTTTGGACTCGGCTTACCTGATGCTTTCTGCTTTTCTGCTACTTTTTCAACTCTCTCTTTCCAGCTGCTTACCAAAGCCTCGGCTTCTGCTTGCTTGTCGAAAATAACGCCTAGCTTTTGCATGTCGCCATAAAGCAGATCCATTGTCGCGCCTTCCTTTTGACTCTGGGTATGAATACAGCTTTCAGAAAGTACCAAGGTATCAATCCCGTATGGCTTCAGTGTTTGAGGCGTCACTTCACCGCCCACTTTCATTCCATAATTCCAGCCAGCGAAAAAGAAGTCAGCATCAGCAGCAATCAATGTTTCTAATGAAGGATACTTAGGTGCGAGCTCAGGAATATCACCTAAACGTTCTTCAAACGAACTCGACATCTTGTACCACCCAGTAATGCCCGTAACGCCCACCATCTCCTTTTGAAGACCAAGAGCAAACGCCATCTCGGTCATATTGATGTCGTGTACAACCACACGCGAGGGCCGCTTTTCAATGGTCAATGGGCTCCCACAGTTATCAACCGTCACTGGGTATTGAGTGCTTGTCGCATACGCAAAAGAGAAAGGTAAAAGAAACAAAAGACTGGAAATTACAGGCCACTTCATTGGGCTGCTCCTATTAAAGAGTGATTAGAGAGAGTTAAGTGAGTTGAGTAAGTTGATGCAGCTTCAAAATGATGGATGGTGCTGCATAGATTAGGATGATTGAACGTGAGAACGCGCAATCCAAAAACAGGGATCATGTATCGGTCTTGCATCACGGTATCTGGGGCTGAGAACGCCACCATCTTTTGGTGTGACATCAACAAGACTTTGTCGGCGAATGGCGCTACCAAAGGTAAATCGTGCAGCACCACGACAGACGCAATGCCACGTTGTTTAATTAGGCTCAGAAGTTCAAGACGAGCGAGAGGATCAAGGTGGTTTGTAGGCTCATCTAAGAGTAAAAGCCTCGGCTCTTGTGCGAAGGCGCGAGCAATACTTGCACGTTGCTGTTCACCACCGGATAGCTCACCAAAGCACCGCTGGCTTTTGTGAACAAGACCAACATCTTGCATCGCCTGCTGAACCGCTCGTTTGTGCTCTTTTGCACTACAACAAAACGTATGAGGAGTGCGGCCTAAGCCAACATACTCAGCAACGCTCAAACGAGGATCAACATGCTCATGCTGAGTAACCACCGCGACTTGCTTGGCTATCTGCTGCCGCTCAAGGCTTCCAAGTGCAATGCCAGACAACATCAACTCACCCGCGACGGTTTTGTATTCGCCTGTAATGCCTTTCAGCAAACTGGACTTTCCACTTCCATTAGGCCCAATGATGGCAACGCATTCACCGTCGTTCACATCAAATGTCACGTCGGAGACGGCTCTCCAGTTAGCCAAGCCATTAGCGCAGAGCCCGCGCACAGACAATACAGGTTTATTCAAATTCCCACCGAACATCCAAAAACAACATTTATTGTTATGTTATAACATAACAATAAATTAAAGGTATAGTTATTAATAGAAATATTAAGACCGCTCTAAGAAGTAATGGGAATGACGGGATAACCCAATCACCTTAAACAAAGACAGAAGTGCTTACGGAAATTGATTCACTGAGAAAGTTTGATTCAAGGAATTGAGTATTGAGAACGCAGTAAAGAGTTGTAATGCGTTTCTCCATAATTTAAGTGGTTACGAGATGGTCATGAATCACATTTATTTGAAACATCAGTAAGTTATATCACTATAAATATGACACTGATCACCCATAAGGCAACCTCGATTCTATATGGTAGCGTCATACTTAAAACCACGATGTGAACATACTTATGAAAAGACACATACTATCAAGCGCCATCCTACTCTCTTTAGCCTTTCCCACCTTTGCAGCTGATGGCGACATACACGATGTCACGATACTGGGTACTTCAGATATCCACGGTCATTTTATGGCGTGGGATTACGCGGCAGATAAACTCAACACTCGTGGTAGTTTGAGTCAAATCGCGACCAAAGTTGGTAATATCCGCAAAGAGCAATCTAACATTATCCTTGTCGACGCTGGCGACACCATCCAAGGCAACTTCGTCGAAACCTTCAAAGACGAGCCCGTTGATCCAATGATGCTTGGCTTTAATCACATGAAATACGATGTATGGGTTTTAGGTAACCACGAATTCGACTTTGGCCTTAAAACGCTCAACAGAGCAGTTACCCAATTTAAAGGGCAGTCTCTCGGCGGCAACATCAAGAACAAAAACGGAAATCCATTCTTACCGGGTTACACCATTCTAGAACGCGGTGGCATTAAGATCGGTGTGATAGGAATGGATACCCCAATGACGGAGGTCTTTGCGCAAGGTACAAACCGTTTAGAAGGCGTCACTTTCACTAATCCAACCTTGGAAGTGAAGAAAATCGTCAAAGAGATTGATGATCAAGTGGATGCCATCGTATTGGTTGCCCATATGGGGATTGAAAACGAGAATGACATTGCCGACACCGGTGTCACCGACATTGCCAATGCAAACCCAGAGCTTGATGCCATCGTCGCTGGCCACATGCACACTCGCATCGATAAGGCCGTTGTGAATGGCGTTATTATTACTGAGCCCGACAAATATGGCCGAGCCCTATCTCGTATCGATCTTCAATTTGAAGAGCGCAATGGCACATTCACTCTCGTCAACAAAGACAGCTTCACTTATAAGATTAAAGGTATAGATTCTGACGAGAATATGGATGAGCTATACCAGCCTTATCATAAACAACTCCGAAAAATGGCGAACAGACCTGTCGCTCAGCTTACCGGCGTTGATTTAGTCCCTGAAAATGAAATCCGCGGTATCCCTCAAGTCCACGTTCAAGACACCGGCATCAGTGCGCTATACCAAGAAGCGAGCTTCTTCTATGCACCCAAAGCCAATGTCATTGCACTTCAAATAGACAACGACAATGCAGAGCTCGACGTTGGCCCGATCAAAGCTAAAGACATCGCGTACAACTACCAATACGCAGGTGGCGAAATCACTGTCTACCAGATGACAGGAAAAGAGTTAAGAACCTACATGGAATGGTCTGCGGGCTACTTCAACTCAGTGCAAACTGGCGATGTAACCTACAGTTTTAATCCCGAGCGCAGAGCATCAAAATACTCGACCAATGACTTCTTCGCGGGCGTGACTTATACCATCGACCTAACTCAACCTGCAGGTACACGCATCACCAACCTCGCGTTTGCAGATGGCACTCCAGTTACAGATGAAACAGAAATCCGTATTGGTATGAATAGCTATCGAATGGGTCATCTAACCAAGAAAGGCGGCGTGCTAGAAGGTGAATCGTTCCCTGTACTCTTTGATACAGAAGCAGAGTATGGAGAAGAAGCAGGCACGATCCGTAACATGACCATCAAGTATCTTAAAGAAGAAAAGAACGGCAAGTATGAAGGTAAAACTCAGCAGCGATGGGCACTTTCGGGGTTAGAGAACCGCTACAATGAACAGCGAGAGATCGTAAAGTCATTGATTAATGATGAAACCATATCAATCCCCACCAGTGACGATGGCCGCTACACAAACATCGCTTCTATCAACGTGAAAGAACTGATGTTCAAATCTGACAAAGCCAAACAAACAGCCATAACCACACGCGAAAAGAAACTGGCGCAAGCTAGTGAACAAGAGAGCAAACAGATCAAACGCGAAATCACTCTGATCAAAGCACTCAACTAATCCCTGACCTCAAACCAATAACGACTTAACGACTTAACGACGCTTAGAGCGTGGTTAAGTCGTTCCCGTCCTACAACACCACACCTTTACTAATTACACGGTTGATACTGGATAAATGATCCGCAAAGACTAACTCATAGTTGGACAAAAGCGAGTTAGACTCCGTAGGATGCACTGTCTTTTTAGATTACTTTTAGCTCCGCAAACAGTTTGTATGCAACCGATCTCGCTCACTCATCCACTATACTGCTAAATCAGATGTAACACTTCCCAAAATCAGGCTCTAACTTACAATTTACCGATTAAATTCGGCTTTCCATGAGATACCGAGCCTTTTAAAAACTCATTAGCAACGCTAGCTATTTTGGCAACCAACTTTTGGTCTGTAGTGAAAATACCTAGCGGAATATGAACAGGGCTGAGATCAGGCAGTGATAAATGGTAACTCACCGCAGCAAATTCATTATCTAAGAGTAAAACCTCAACGCTACCATCAAATAAACCGTTTCTAATACCTTCACAAAACTCAATGCTACCTAATTTGTGTTTCCACGCTCTACCAGCTTGCCTTTCAACATTCTGATGGTCATCACAAGGTAAATACACCTTCAGCTTATAATTTGTGTTTTTTCCATTCATTTTATAGTTAATGAGGTTATCTTTAACTTTATTAAAGCCTTCACTCATTCCCCAATAACGAGTATTAGCACCAAA
This sequence comes from Vibrio sp. L5-1, assembly GCF_021728315.1. Taxonomy (NCBI): domain Bacteria; kingdom Pseudomonadati; phylum Pseudomonadota; class Gammaproteobacteria; order Vibrionales; family Vibrionaceae; genus Vibrio; species Vibrio sp. L5-1. The sequence goes on from NZ_JAKKCQ010000001.1 coordinate 803,392, forward strand.
CCAGCATAGCTCTCTTGGTTTTTGCGTCTTTTTCTGGGTCTTGAGTTTCTTTAAATTGCTCTCAATAACATTCCAAGGTTGCTTACCATATAACGGACCAACCAAAAGCTCATACGGTTTATTAAAAGATCCAGCTACCATTTCAGCCAGCATTCCTCGAAAGTCGATACTCTCACCTTTAATAAAACGGCTAACAGACATATCTTCAAGAGCATCCCATGCAGCAGTAATACTATCTAGGTTGTTACCTAATCTGATGTTGTCAGTTTCTTGTGCAATAGCCTGTGTAATTGCCTCATCATTCTCATAAAGCTTATCAACGTAAAAAGGCTTAATACGACTGTCTAAATCTATCTCAAATTTCCGCTTAACTCTGTGAGCGATAGTTTTCTTTCTAGATACTTTATCAACAGAATAAAGGCTAGGTAACGAGTTATCATGAGTCTTAATTACACCCAGCTCACCTTTCTCTACTAGCCGCTGAAAGTGTTTACTAAACATCGCTCTTGCATGCTGTTCACTTAAGCTTTGTACTTCATGATTAATATTTAAACGAAGGCCTGTATGCCAATTTTCATGCTGATTTTTGACTTTATTAAACCCAGCGAGTTCAAATGAAACAGAAGAAGTCCTAGACTGTGGCTTTTCGATCATAGGCTTATCATCCAATGAAGAAAAATACCCCTTCGCCAGTGTGGTTAGAAATAACTTCCCTTCGTCAGAATATGCAACTTCACCTTTACCAATTGGCTCCTCAATAGCAGCAGCTAATTCACGCTGATTAAAGCCAAAAAATGAGGATAGTTCAAACTTAGAAAGCGGTGAAATATATAGTGCTTTGAGCAAAAACTCTTTTATGAACGGAAAGCCTTGCTTACTTAAGTAAGAGTATTCAATGCCAAATGTTTCAGTAGGCACAATATAATCTACTTCATTAAATTCAATCATTGTGTTTTCCATAACAGTTATACCGCCTCCTTAAATTTCTTGGTTGTAATGTCTACAAAGCGATACAAGTTTTCACTAGCATTTTCTTCCATAAACTTAATAACCTTACCAAATGGCAATTGGCTATTCTTTCCTTGCCACATTCTCTTATCACCAACAATTACCAAACGGTCCATTGCTCTTGAAAGACCAACATTAATTCGGTTGGGTAGTTTTAAAAAACCTGAACCTTGCTTTGGCTCTGAACGTGTTACCGATAAAATAATGACGCGATTTTCTTTGCCCTGATAACTATCTACGGTATCTATTTTCAATAATTTTGTAAGTTCATCAGACAAAGAGGCCTTTTTAACTTTCTGTCTGATACGCCTTTTCTGTTCGGCGTACATACAAATCACACCAATAGCGGCTTCACCTTCTTTTACTTGCTCAAGTAATGAATGAACAAAATTTTCATTTTCATCAACCTGTTTGAGCAAATCGACAATAGCATCAGCTTCTGCATCATTGTAAATGCTTCGACCAGAACCTGTTTGATGAGATGCTTTTTTATTTAAATTTGATGTATCAAGCCACGTTGTAGCTGAACTCAATGCTTCGGGCACATCACGATAAATATCAGGGATCTTTCGTTCACCATTTTCTAACTCACCACCATAGAAACACTGAGAGACCAAAGTACCAATAGCAGGAGCCATTCGATACTGTACAAGCAGTTTCGCACCTATCTGTTTCCCATAATCACTTTCAAACGCACGAGCAAAATCACTTTCAATTAATTCATCGATATCATTCGATGATTGAATACCTAAATGTCTCGCCAAAGCTTTCTTATGAGGATCGGTATAAAGAGGAGGTAACTGTTTGTGATCCCCCACTAGTAGCACTCGTTTGCCAACCTGCATCGCAATTGCTAGCTCACTTGCAATGGAACGAGCCGCTTCATCAATAATGATCCAGTCATATTGATTACTTGCTATATCAATATTCCAGTTGCCAATACCAACACAAGTACCTGCAACCAGTTGTTTTGAACGAGCCAAAAATTCATCCATATTGGCATTTCCAGATTGCATAACTCGTATCATATCTTTCGACAATTTCACTAGTCGTTGAACTGAGCTAGAGGTATTTAGCTCAATAGCATACTCTTGATTTAACTCTTTAATTAAGCCGTCATGAACATCTCTTAAGTTATCATGCCAATCTTTGTTGGTACGTATACTCTGAGGCAATCTACTGTTAATTAATGACTTTCTTTCACCAATTTGTTTTTTAAGCTCTTTCTTCTGTTTAGCTACTAACTCTTTATCTTCAAGTGCTATTAATGCACTTTGTTGCTGGGTAATGTGTGAGAGTATTTGCTTATCTAAGGTTAAATAGGCTTCTAAATAATCAGTTGGAGCTTTTAATGACTTAGCTAGGTTCAACACTCGATATTTTAATTGAGTTTCAAATTGTTCTACTTTTTGACTAACAATATTATCAGAATATGCGTCACGTAATGAGTGGGAAATGGTTGACTCACTTCGACTAAAACGCACAACATCAAGCTCCGTTTTTAAACGGCCACAGTGTTTTCGAATTCGTTCAGCAGCAGTATTCACGGCTTCATGTGACTGACTTACCAATAGAATTCGCTCAGTGCCTTGTTTTTCAATTAAGTAATGAACAAAAGCAGCAATAAACTCGGTTTTACCTGTGCCCGGGGGACCTTGCAGCATTGAAAGTGGGCCAAACCTTAGAAGCTTTTGAAAAGCTATTCGTTGTTTATCATTGAGCTTAATAGTATTACCGTTATCATCTTTTCGATCATAACGTTTAAAATCTTCATCGGTGACAGTTAAGTCATAGTCTGTAGGCGCTAAGTTACAGTCAGGCTCAAAATAATCTGATAAATTTTCTACAACTGAGTCTTGTTCAAGAATACGAGTTAATGCGTTCTTTCGTTTATTGAAAGAAGACTTATCAGCTTTACTGCGAAAGAAAATGATATCGTCTTCAGTTAAGCGGTGAGCTCTCTTCGAATAGCGGGATAACTGCACTCTATTCAATCCTGAGGCCGATAAATTAACTTCGCCAATAAAGTAGTCCTCTTCATCATTAACGATAATAGCTTCAACCTGATCTTTAGCGGTAAAGCCATCAAGTGGATCTTTTTCAGCTTCGTATGACAGTATAAGGATATCTTTATCATCTTTATGTGTTCTTGGCTCGCCAATAAGCTCTACATATGGATGAGATTCAGTCTCTGTTTTAAGAATTGCCTTCCAAAGATCTTTGGTCGATATCGGCTTAACACTATGTTCAGCCTCAATAGTATCGGTGGGGTGCTCAACTGAAAGAGGTTCTACTTTTCTCTGTTTTAATTGAAATTGTTTAACTGCGTTTTCGAAACTATAAAACTGTCGAATACGTCTATTGAGTGCTTCTAGATTACTTGCTCTACCTTGAGTGATACGAATAGCAAAAGGAAGCTCTAAAACAGCATTTTCGATATCTCTAGGATAAATACTATCTCTTGTTTTAGGAGCTAAGCCATGTTCAAAAGTGAAACTTACTTGATCGAAGAAAAGCCTAAAGAAGCCACCTAATCCACAAAAGTTCATTACCAAACCCGAGGCTTTTTTATCACTGTCTTCTATCGAAACATATAACTTACCGTTATCAGGGTATATTGTTAGAGGATCAAAGCTTTCTCTTGCTCCTCCTATTTCAATATCAATCGTTTCAACCGATGGTTGTGCTGTTTTTTCTGGGTTTAAAACAGCATCTTTAAAACGAGTTAATTCTCTAAAGCCAAAATCAACATCTTCAAGTTCGTGAATAATAGCTTTGCTAACTGCTTCAAAGCTTGAGCTCTCAGTTCCCCAGTCAATTTCCAGTAGCTCTGCGCTTATTTTCATTACTGCATAATTATCACGTTCAAAGGCTGAACTGTTATCGATATCCGCAGGGCTATATTCAGTATTAAGCAACTCTTTTGCATCATGATGAAAATCTAAAACATCAATAATAAAAACGTCACCATGTTTATCTACCAGAACGTTCTCCGGTTTTAAGTCGCCATGTGCAATGCCTAACGAGTGCATATGCTCAATATGGGCAACTAAGCTTTTCACAATATCGTTTCTGCGATTACGCATACGGTAAGGTTCTAAAGTTTCCCCTTCAATCCACTCATTGACCAAATACAACGAGCTATCTCGTGCGGTAATACCATAATCAACAACGGTGGGAATAAAACTTAAATTAAGGCTTTGCAGTTTTTCTACTCGCTCTAAAAACGATAACGTGCGAAGACCAAGACCAGCATTAATGTCAGTAGGATTAATATTATTCCAAACTTTTACTACACCAGTGACAGCTTTAAAGACTTCTTTTGAATCGTTTGCAGAAATTTCTTCTAATTCAGGGTGCAATTTGCTTATTTTGCTAGCCTTAACAAATCGCTCTAGCTCTTGCGTTGAAAAGCTAAAGGCAGCTTCTTTACTTGGTTCTTGTTCAACCAAAGCATCTAAAAACTCACCAGCATTAGCAAAATCTTTACCGTTAAGAGCTCTTAATAACGTATCGCCATACCACACATCACATTGCGAAAGGTCAACCTCTAACGATTTTTCAAGCGCAGGTGTTAATCGTTTGGCTTCAAGAATTGACCACGCAATAATTGCAAGGCGAGAAACATCATAATGATAGGGAGTTAGTGAAGGCGTAGCTTGGTTGTATACCGATAGCTCATCTCGAACGTCACCCACGGTTTCTTTTTTGCGAACAAAGGCCGAAATAAAGTTTGAAAGCGCAACGCGCTGCCCAGTACTTAACCAAATACTGTGTTTACCAATGTCTCGGTGAGCGAGTTGTAGGTGGTGCAAGTCTGCAAAACGAGCGATTAACACCCTAACTAGGTTAACACGCTCATCAATGGATAAGTTTTCACCATAGGTAACAATAAAATCATTAAGGCGTTCATGGCCATGAGGAAGCTCAACAACCTCGTTATATTGTGAGGTTATCTTCTCTTTAGTCGGTATTGTTAGTGAAGAAACACAATGCTCGTATAACTCTCTATTTTCTCTTTTTATTTTGGTGAGAACTTCACGTTCACGAGAAGCAATTTTTATACGTCCATCAGGGGTTTTAGCATCATGGTTTGATAGTTTATCAAAATCCCAGCTGCGGATAATGGCACGATCATTCTTATCGGCCTCACTTTGAGCAAAGTACTCTTTATATACTTCATTAGGGTGCTCAAAAATCTGCTCTTGCCCTAACCAGCCATCAACGGATAACGGCCTCGCTTCTACTTTCTTATCATTTAGCAGCAAGCTTTTCTCTAGCAGTGGGACATCGTTTAACAAAACTTCGGACTTAGAATGAGGGTTAAAGCGTTCATTAAATAGTTTCTGATTAGTGCACAACTTACAAAAGTCACTCAAGCTAAGTGTTTCAGCGAGTTCTTTTTGGTTTAAGCCAGAAAAGTTACTGTTGCCAGTCATCACGACTAACGAATATACACGTGGTGTGAAGTTAGCGTTACTAAATTTTCCTGTAAATGGTTTAAGTAAATTTTTCAGTAAAAACTCTTTATTGCGAGTGACCTCAACAGGCGATTTCCCTCTATCTTCATTACCCCAAAACCATTTCCCTCTATTTGAAGTAACAGGTTTGCCGTTCCAGTGTTTAAGTTCAACAATAAGAATATTGCAGTGGGTTACTATCAGTAAATCTATTTCGCCTTGCTTATGTTTATTGACAAAGCGAAAACCTGCGTAACCTTTCCAGCCCTCGTTAAAGGACTTTTTTAAAACTTGCAGGGCTTCAAACCCCTGTCCTTTATTTGCACTTTTCTGCTTTTGCGCATTTGGGGTACTCAGCACATTTTCAATTTTTTTAATTGCATCGATTTCGTGGCGTTCAAGGCCACCATCCCAATATTTGATATCCATATTTACTTCTTATTCTTTTTTAATCCAATTAGAAAAGCTTACTTACATAAAGAGGCGACTCTGGAGGTCGATTTTGCATCAGTATTAAGCAAAATAGACCTTATATTGTTGTGAGCAGACTTAAGACTTGAAACGGAATCTTTACGCTATTGCTTTTGATTAATACTCCATCATTGGCGTAAGCAACTCAAGTCATACTGGCAGTTAATGTGATTAGGATATGACATGAGGAAGCACAAAGTGTCATGCCAATTAGCTAGTTAGGGGCTGCCGAGCTAATCTTTGAACCCATCGGTTGGCTCTCTGTACAAAGAAAATAGTAGGGTTAGGTCTTTCTTTTTACCTGTATTAGCTCAAGTACTCCAAAGTATGACCTCTGCAATTAACTCTGGTGTTGGTCGATCGCCCTTTGTAACGCAAGCACACAGAGGATAAGGTTTCGCCTTTTGCCCCCATTAGCTGAAGTATCACAAAGTCTGAGGTCTACCAATCGATTTCCTATCATTCTCAACTCATTTTGGGGCAAAAACAAGCTAGCAAAACAACACCAACCCACCCCGCTTTCATAAATAAAACGTTTAATAATTTGAGCCATGATTTATTGCACTTAAACGTGGCCAAGAACCATTGGACGATAAATTCAAAAGCCTCATTAGCAACTCAAAACTCTCACTAACATCTGTATTCCTCCTCACACTGATCTATTTCCCTCTTTTCGAAGTACAAGTTATTAATAGTTCGATATAAATCGCTCTAATGTTTGAAATTGTTGTCTACAGTTTTATAGAGCTTGTCGCTTCAGTAATTGCCACAAGTAACGACACCTTTTGATAGTAAGTTTTGGTTATAAGGAAAGGAAATGGAAAGCCCAATTGTCACACTCACACATGCCAGCAAAAGCTTTGTTGATGGCAAAGATACCCATCACGTGCTGGAAAATGTCGACTTCGCTTTGGCGACAGGGGCAAGCGTGGCTTTGACAGGGGCGAGTGGCAGTGGAAAGAGTACTCTGCTGAATATCATTGCGGGGTTTGAACCTCTATCAGGTGGCGAATTATCTGGTGGAGAATTGTGGCTCGATAGAGAGAACACATTGGATTGGAAAGACCCACAGTGGAGCCGTTTCCGCCATCAAAAATTGGGTGTTATCTTTCAACAGTTCAACTTGCTAACGCCACTCAACGTAAAACAAAACATCGCCTTCCCTCTTCATTTAAATCAACAGAAATGGAGCGACTGGTGCGACTATTTAGTTGATGCATTGGGTATCAGCGATCTACTCGAAAGACACGTATCTGCACTCTCTGGCGGTCAGCAACAACGGGTGGCAATAGCGCGTGCACTTGCCCATAAACCCAAGCTACTGCTTGCCGACGAACCCACAGGCAACCTCGACCACAAAGCAGGTTTAGAAGTAATGAGGCTGCTGAACGAAATCACCACACAAGGCAACACTGCTGTGCTTTTGGTCACGCACAGCTCGGAATGTGCCAGCTTTATGCAGACAAAATTGGTGTTAGATGATGGTTGTTTAAAGAACACGGATCTAACCCTAAGAGCAGCAGCGTTGTGAGTAATCCAATGAAGCAAACTGGCTTCGCTCAGAACCAGCTCACCCATACCAAACTGACTCTGAATCTATTCGCAGCGCACTATCGTCAATCACCACTACAAGCCGCAGCGATTCTGATCGGCATTGTGTTAGCGGTCACCTTGTTTGTCGCAGTGCAAGCCATCAACCTCAATGCCAAGCGCAGTTATGCAGAATCGACCGAGCAACTTAGCGCTCAAGCGCAGAACCTTATCATTCCACCAGCAGGGCAAAACTATTTGCCGGAATCGCTCTACTTCAGCTTAAGACAAAGTGGATTAAGCGCATCACTGCCCGTGATTGAAGGACGAGTGAGAGACGAACAAGGTCGACGTTGGTCAGTTCAAGGCAGTGAGTTGATCGCCGCCCTCACTTCAAGAACTCGCCACTCTCGCGTCGACGAAAGAAGCAATACTCAAACCAAAGAGCCAAACATTTCCCTGTTCGACAATGTCTTACCTTTGCCGCAACTCTTAGCGGGTGAACCCATTGTGATGATGAGTCAATCTCAGCACCAGAGTTTGGACGAAGTGGACACGCTCACTTTGGATGAAGTACTCACCAAGGTTGTGGTACTGCCAGATGAATGGCAACTGGGTAGCCGAATGTTGATGGACATTGGATTCGCTCAGCAATTGCTTAACAAGCAAGGGCAACTGAGCTATATCGCTATTTTTGACACCAAGAGCGACACTAAGAGCGACATTAACAGCAATACTCAGGATAAATGGCAGAGCCTCATAGGCGAGCAAGGGCAATGGATTTCCAACAACCAAAGCACGGATCTCGGTTTAATTACCGACAGCTTTCACCTTAACCTCACCGCCATGAGTTTGTTGGCGTTTTTGGTTGGCCTATTCATCGCTTACAACGGTGTGAAGTACAGTTTGCTGAAACGTAATCGGCTGTTGGTGCAAATTCAACAAGCCGGCATTGCGCCAAGCATCGTGTTTTCAGCTCTGTTAGTCGAGCTGACTGTTTTAGTCACACTGGGCGCGTCGCTTGGTTTCATTCTCGGCATTCAACTCAGCCATTGGCTACATCCAACTGTCGCGATAACGCTTGAGCAACTTTATGGTGCAACACTGCTTCCCGGTACATGGCAGTGGCAATGGTTAGTGCAGGCACTGCTACTCACGCTGGCCGCAACGCTTGTCGCGTGTTGGCAACACTTTAAACAGCGGGTGCGACAACCCCTCTCTTCCCATGGCGGTTTCTATCAAGCGCCAGAAGCGTCTAACGAAAATCAGCTGTTTATTATCGGGTCAGTATTAACCATTGTCGCGTTAGCAGGGTTATGGCTGAGCGAACATCATCGCTTCACCATGGCATGGCTCGGTGTGTTAGTGGTGTCGATTCCTTTGTACCTGCCCAAAACACTCAGCGTGCTAGCGAACTGGAGCGAAAAACGCACCCAATCGGGATTGATACAATATCTGTTTGCTGAGCTACGTGAACTTATCTCCCCTCTTTCCCTTGCCATGATGGCGCTGCTTCTAGCGGTTACCGCCAATGTGGGGATGAATACCTTAGTCGGCAGCTTTGAATCTACGTTAAAGCAATGGCTTGAACAGCGCTTACATGCCGATATTTACGTTAGCCCTGCCCAAGCTGAAATCGCGAATGTGGAACGTGCGTTAGAGCAGTTTGATAATGTTGAAACCGTTTATAAGCAATATTATGTCGACGACAACTTGCAGGGCTTACCGACTTTGCTCGGTACCAAAGACAAAGACACACTTGAGCAAACCATGGTGTTCCAATCCTACCTTGATGACTTCTGGACGCGCTTTTACCAAGGTGAATTCGTGGCAATCAGCGAACCTACGGCGGTGAAGCTCGGCTTGTCCCTTGGAAGCCAACTCAAGCTCGACGCGATCCAAGACAAAACACTCATCGTCGGGGCGATTTTCCACGATTACGGCTCACCGAATGGCGAAGTGTTACTTGCACCTAATTTATGGCTCGAAAGCGGATTTACTGACTTGCCCACCAGCTTGGGAATCAAAGTATCTGGCGATCCACAAGCGGTTTATGAACAACTTCGCCAACAACTAAATTTGCACCCTAGCCAGCTTTACGATCAGGCACAGATAAAATCGATCGCTTTAGATATCTTCTCACAAACCTTTGCCATCACTAGGGCGCTTAATGGCGTCACCTTAATGGTCGCGGTGATTGGGTTGTTCTGCGCCTGTTTCATGTTGCTCGATGCACGCAAAGCCGCCATTGCAAGGCTGTATGCGCTCGGTGTTAGTCAGAGAAAATTGATGGTGATGGTAGTCGCGCAAATCGTTGTTCTGGTCACCTTCACTCTGGTTATCGCCTTACCACTCGGCGCTATGGTCGGTTATGTGTTGACGGACATCGTCACCCTGCGCGCCTTTGGTTGGAGCTTAAATTACGTATGGAGTTGGAGTGACGCACTCAGCATCGCAGCCATCACCATTTTAGTTGCTGTGTTTGCGACCTTGATTCCACTGTGGAGTTTGGTCAGCAAACCCGTGGTATCCAGTTTACAGAGCGAGGTGTTGTGATGACTCGACCAACAAGAGCTTTCGTTCTCACACTTGGCATCTTGCTCCTTTTAGGGTGTGAGGAGTCCACACAACAAACCGCTCAGAATATGGGTTCGATACTCGGTACTGGAACACAAGCCGAGAATGAAACGGCAATCGATCAAGCGCAATTTTCTCCGGTAGTAAAAGGTATCAACATCACCTTCCCTGCCGACCACCAAGCACACCCAAGTTTTCGTCATGAATGGTGGTATTTAACCGCTAACCTTATCGATGAGAATGGCAATGCTCTCGGCGTACAATGGACACAATTCCGCTTCGCGGCTGCCCCAAAGGATAGCTCGAATAGCACTAAGGAAACTACGTGGCAAAGTCAGCAAATCTACATGGCACACAGCGCAGTCACCACCAAAGACAGACACTACGCCGATGAGAAGTGGTCACGCGACCAAGCTGAACTCGCAGGTGTAAGCGCTTCACCATTTCGGGTCTATCTCGATGACTGGCAATGGACATCGTCAAGTGATGATCTGTTCCCCGCAACCTTGAACGCTAATTCCGGTCAGTTTGGCTACTCGCTTAAGTTAACCAACAACGCGCCTTATCAAAAGCAAGGCGAACAAGGCTACAGCACCAAAAGTGGCGATGGCAAAGTAGCTTCCTATTACTACAGCCAACCATTCATCGATGTATCAGGCGAAGTAACCATTGATGGCACAACACATCAAGTGTCTGGCAAAGGTTGGATAGACAGAGAGTGGAGCTCTCAGTTCTTACTCGACTCACAACAAGGCTGGGATTGGTTTGCGCTAAGGCTGAGTGATGCAACCAGCTTAGTCGTGTTCCAACTGCGAAACTCAGCAACAGGTGAAGCCAGTTATTCCCATGCAAGGTTAATGCAGCAAGATGGCTCTGGCATCGCGATTAAGCAACAAGACATCAACTTAACCGCCATCAAGCAAACGGAAATCGATGGAAGTGACTACCCAACAAAATGGCAAGTTTCAATTCCAACTCAACAAATCGAACTGACCGTTTCAGCTCTCAATCCAAATGCCAAAATGCCGCTGTCGGTTCCCTATTGGGAAGGCCCGGTCTTAATTGAAGGAACTCACCCTGGTACAGGCTACATGGAGTTGACGGGGCATTAATCAAAAAAGCAGCGTAAAGAGCTATCCACCTTTATGCTGCTTCATCACTCTATTCAAAGTAAACAAATGAAAGAGATTAAATCGCCAATAGATACGACTTAACAGACGCAAGACGTAAAGTGGCCCCACCAATAATGTCTATAAAACCGAGTATAGGGTAAGGCTTAGACGCACTGATCCATGCTGAGCCTGTCGCGCCAATCGGTATTTTTTTCATCGTTTCTTCATCAATTTCTAAAATAACGGTTCGACCAATTGCTGGAGAGCCCCTTTGAATGTGTGCCGAAACTCGCTGCTCTTGTGGGAGTAAATTTCCTTGAGCCTCACCGGTTGCTTTTACTTTGCTGTGAACTCGAGAGCGGAAAATTTGCCCCGGAAATGTATCAATAAAGAACTCACTAAACTGACCTCTTTCGATATTGGCAAACGCTTGATCAGGGATACGCATTTCGACAAATTTCTTCGATGTATCCCACACATGCAGAGAACCAACTCGAGATCCATCAGCAATAAAAACATGGGTGATCATGCCATCAAACGGAGCTCGAACCGTAAGGCGGTCAAGGTCAAACATCAAGCTTTGTTTCTTAGCGAGCAAGCCATCTTTCTTTGCGTGCAACACGTTCAACTCAGCCATAAAAAACTCAACGTTGTCTTGAGTTTCTTCTAACTCTTTAAGGCTAACATGTTGCTCTAAGTTCTGGTTACGCGATAGGTTTCGCTTAGCTTGGGCCACTTTCACTTCTTGAGCTTCAATGGTTCTATCAATTTCAATCAGACCAGAATCAACCTCAGAAATCGACGCAGAGATCAGATCATCTTTGAGAGTGTAAAGCACTTCTCCTTTTTTCACATCGCGATTATGGTCAACGTATATTTTGTCGATGTGTTGGCCAAGCGCTGGAGAGAGTACTGCATGAGGTGCTTTGACAGTGGTTGAATTGGTCAAATCAATCGGAGAATAGAAACGATGGCCGACAAACAAACTCACCAGTAACAGCAAGCCAATCACAACAGACACAAAGTAATTCTTAGGGGTTCGTTTGAGTACATTAAATTTGAATAACAACCAAACCACTAATATGTAGGGGAGCATGATCTCTTTCATTGCGAAGCGCCTCTAATCCACTGTTGTAATTTATCCCAGTCCGTCACAATCGCGAGCACCGCAATAATCCAGAGCGGTTTGTAAAACATGCCCAATATGCACAGCCAAAAAATCAACTTGGCCTGAGCCAAACCACGCTCTTTAGCAAGGTGTTTGGGAATAGAATGGACATACCATAGCTTGCTCAATGTCCATACAAGGATGCCCAATGTGACTGCCACAATGAACCACATGAACAACGTCGATTCTAGAATGTTATAGACCGAAGGATACGCATCGTAAACCAAGGTAGTTGGATGAATCTTCATACGATTTCCTAAATTATCATCCCGTCTCTAAGGCAAAGCCATTGGGACTATTCCAATCACTTAAGTACTTATGCACCTATATATTTATGCACCTATATACTTATGCGCTTATATATTTACGCACTTAAGTACTGAGCCCGGAATGAACGAAAAAAGCCGTCTATCAATACCCATTGTCATCGGTATCAATAGACGGCATACACTTTATTGTTCTAAGTACTTAACACGAACTTCTTTGATTTTGCCGTCAAATTTGAACGGCATATCATCATAATAAGCTTGTGATACTGGCGAGCCTAAATCAGAGCCAATATCAAACCCATCATTGAATGAGAAGAACGAAGGCGCTGTTTTTGGAACCACACCAGAGGCGAACGTTTCACCATTCACCTTGATGGTGATATCGAAAGGCGTAAACGGCCCCGGCTTAGTCGCTTTAGATTCAACTTCTATCGTCACTTCACCTTCTGGTAACACTTTCTCAGATTGGATATGTGTGTGTTCCATCAAAAACAGGTTGTACTCATAATTAAGTTTTCCGTCTTTCACGTACACCGTCATACCACCTGAGAATGCACCGACCGCGTAGAGCACACCATTCGTATCAGGAGTAACCACCGCATCAAACTCGACGAGCGTAGAACGGTTGCCGACTTTTGGTGCTGCAATTTCAGGGATTCTGGTGATTTCATCAGGATACGTCCATTGCGTATATTTACTCTCTGGCGCATCTTGCGGGCTGTGTGCTGCAGTAGACCATAATGATCCACCAATCGGGAATGCTTTGTTATCCTGCGCTTCTTGCTTGAAAATCGCCTTCATTTCTTCCAGTTTTTCAGGGTACTTATCAGCCAGATCAACCGCTTGAGACCAGTCCTCATCAATGTGGTATAGCTCCCATTTATCCGTCTCAGGACTCCACTCTCTAAAACCTTCGGGCATACCTTGAACCCAAGGAGCTCTTGGCCCAAACGCACTCGCAAACCAACCATCATGATAGATACCGCGACTGCCTAAGATCTCAAAGTATTGGGTTTTCTTCTGCCCTTTCACATCCGCATCGTCAAACGAATAAGTCATGCTTTTACCATCGATTTCATCTTGAACATGACCGTTGACCACTTTAGGTGGTGTAATGTCTAAGATGTCGTAGATAGTAGGCGCGATGTCGTTAACGTGATGGAATTGCGAGCGTGGCGTCGCATCGGGTTCAATTTTCGCTGGCCAACGCACCGCAAGAGGTTGACGTGTTCCACCAAAATGAGCCGCAACTAACTTGGTTGATTTATAAGGGGAGCTGCCTGCCCAAGCCCATGCCGCATGCGCCATGTTCTCGAATTTAGGACCGCCTAACTCATCAATTGAACCGACCTTGTTCATCGCTTCAATTTGTTGCTTTGTCGTGGTTGGAATAGCGTTTTGAGCGAGCAATTCAGCAAGCGTGCCATTTTGCCCTTCCGATGACGCGCCATTGTCACCCCACAAGTAGAAGAAGACAGTGTTGTCTTTGTAGCCAAGCTCATCGATTTCATCGACCAAACGACCAACCTGAGCGTCGGTATGCTCAATGAAGCCGGCGTACACTTCCATTAAACGTGCTTGGAATGCTTTTTCATCTTCAGGTACATCGTCCCACGCAGGCATACTTTCTGGCCTTGGTGTTAGCTGCGCGTTTTCAGGAATCCAACCCATTTTCTTGGCTTTTTCGTATACGTCTTTTCTGTATTCATCCCAACCAGCGTCGAATTTGCCCTTGTACTTATCAGCCCATTCTTTGGTTACATGGTGAGGGCCGTGTGCCGCACCACTAGACCAATACATCATGAAAGGTTTGTCAGGCTGTAAAGACTTGTGCTGACGCATCCACTTGATCGCTTGATCCGCAAGATCTTCACTCATGTGATAGCCTTCGCGGTGGATTTTTTCTGGATCAACAAACGTGGTGTTTTCCACCATAGTCGGTTCATATTGAGATGCACCAGCACCAACAAACCCATAGAAATATTCAAAACCATAACCCGTAGGCCAATTATCAAAAGGCCCCGCAGCTGTGGAATCTAACGGGTGAGTGTTGTGCCATTTACCAAAAGCAGAGGTTGAATAACCGTAGTTTTTAAGTACTTCAGGAAAGGTCGCACTGGTTTTCGGGATCACCCCTGCATAACCATCCCAATCGTTAGCGTATTCCGCAATAACACCTGCGCCAACACGGTGATGGTTTCGACCAGTAAGCAATGAAGCTCGTGTAGGCGAACACATCGCTGTCGAGTGGAAACGGTTGTAGGAAATACCTTCACCAGAGATTTCATCTAATGTAGGCGTATCGATTGGACCGCCGTAAGTCGACGTTTGGCCAGGACCTACATCATCAATCATCACGATGACGATATTAGGAGCATCTTCAGGTAGATGGTTGGAAATAGGACGCTTGTTATGAGTAGATTCAGCAAGAGTATGTTTGGCCACCGAGGTCGATGGCTGACTAGGAAACGGTAAGACCTCTTGTGCGACAGAACCCGCAGCAAAACAAGACATCATGATGGCACTAAGCTTTTTCATTCGGACACCTTTGAGAACAGGAATTAACTCCGGTCTACCTGTTGTGCTAAAGACATCCGTATACCGTCATTTAGCGAAGCAAAATAGATCAGAGATGTAAAACTCAATGGCGAGGGGTCAAAGAAAATAGCCTCAGCACCAATGTAGTTTTTCAGTGCTAAGGTTATTCAAAAGGGGGATATGCAGGTAGAGCGTGGCGTTTATATCAGCAATAAGTGGGGTTTATAGTACTAATCCGCGCATTCTAGGTGGGCTCGAATCGCTTCTCTAACTTTTATGTGGTTTTCTGTTTTTTGATAGCGTCGATGGTAAGCCAGACAGTATTCCAATGGCTTATGCTCTATCGGGTTTTCCAGTACTTGAAAATTTAAACGCTCTTGCCAATTGAGTGCAAGATGTCTAGGCACGATCGCAACTCTATCGCTGATGGTGACATCAAGCAGCATCGCTGAAATTGAATGGGTCTTGCATTGGATATTCCTACTTTTTGGACTCTCCAAGCGGATATGTTCGAATCCATCCATTCCTTTCCATTGGGTGGCTAATGCGACATGCCCCTCTTCATAGAATTGATTCCGTGAAATATGACCATGAATTCTTGGATGGTCACGACGGCACACAATAACGGTCGATTCGCTGAATAACGGCTCAGTGACAATGGAGTGGTCTTTGACCATAAATATGCCCACGGCTAAATCGACAGATAACGATTTAAGTTGGTGCAGCAGTATTTCCTGATCTAATGGAGTATGTTCTATCATCATTGACGGTAGAACGGGCAAATCCAATGCCAGCGCCTCGTTCACATAAACCGAATAAGTAAAACGCTCACTCAAGGCATTTTGTATTTCATCAAACCCAACGCGAAATCGAGCGGCTAAACGAATGGCCATCGCGGTCGGTTTCATCGTCCGCCCCTCTCGATAAAACAGGGGCTCACCAATCTCTTGTTCCATTCGCTTTATAGATGCACTCACCGCAGGTTGTGTGATACCTATGGTTTCAGAGGCTTTGGTATAAGAGTGATACTGGTAAACTTCTAAGAATACTTTTATCAAATTCAGATCAAAATCCATGGTTTACCTTCTTACTCCGCAGCAATGTTTGTATTTTATACCACTTCCACAAGAGCAAGATTGATTACGACCAATGGTCACAGAGCTTTTGCTTACAACTGCTGTCAGCTTCACATCTTGATAAGCCAATGCCCACATGATTTCATCTGCAAAACGACCAACAGATAATAGCCTACGCATTTCTTTCATGTATTGAGCACTGTACTCGAAAAATTTTCTATAGCCTTGGCAAAAATAATTATGCCCTGGATGTCCGCTTGAACTGCGTTCAAAACGATGTTTTGGACACCCTCCATTGCAGGCAAACTGAAATGGGCATTTCTTACAGTCGGGAGTCAATGTTGTTTGTTTTTGTAGACCGAATTCAATGGCTTGCTGGCTGTTATTGCATTCAGAAATCGATTTATGATGAATATTGCCCAAACAATGTTCTGGGTATACATAATGGTCGCAATTGTATAAGTCCCCGTTCGCCTCAAGAGCAAAAGCATGACCACAACGTTCAGTAAAATGACACATTCCAGACTGCTGTCCGCACCAAGCACTCAACGTACTATCAAACATATTCACAAAAATGGAGCCCACATCTTTGCGTACCCATACATCAAAAATATCACAAAGAAATTCGCCATAGGCTTGCGAAGGCACCGACCATGACGTGACTTCTGCTAAAGGCTCATCGGGTAAGACAAGTTTTAAATCCGTTTGAGAACATGTTTGCTTCGTTCGTTCGACCAACGGAATAAACTGAATATACGTTGAACCAATCTCTTTCAAATGCTGATACACCCGCTTTGGATGTTTCACATTTTCATTATTGACGACGGTAAGCGTATTAAACTCAACACCATGCTTTTTTAACAATTCGATACCTTGCATAACTTGAGCATGTGTTTGTTTACCCGAGCGGGTGACTCGGTAAGCATCGTGTAAATCTTGCGGCCCATCAATGGACACACCGACTAAAAAGTGATGTTTTTTGAAAAACTCACACCAAGCATCGTTAAGCAAAATGCCGTTGGTTTGAAAGGTGTGTTCAAGTTTTTTTCCCTTTCCGTACTGTTCACATAACTGCATGGCTTTTTCAAAAAACGCGAGCCCCATCATTGTTGGCTCACCGCCCTGCCAAGTAAATTGAACATGGTTGTTGCTTTGAGCTTCAATGGTCTGCTTTATATAGGAACTTAGCGTGTCATCACTCATTCGCCAGTTTGTTTGACGTTCAGGATAGAGTTGGTGTTTTTCAAGATAGAAACAGTAACTGCAGTCAAGATTACAGACAGAGCCGGTCGGCTTGGCCATTACGTGACAATTGTGAGGTGCTTGCATGAGTGAACCTTATAGTCAGCCCATCCATTGTGGCTAATTAGTGAGAAGCGTCCATAAGTGTGTATCACCATTCTATAGGTTCAGTTTCTGGCTAAATAGTCGGTGGTGGTTACATTTACTATAAACAGGATTTATAGTTCATGCCTCTGAATAGCTCAAATCCACGACCACCGACAAATATCGACACATTTTAGTGATTAACCAAAGCCTTCTTCTGCTCTCTACTCTTATATTCTTCTGCTTTGGTTTTGGTTTTGGGTGAGTTTAAAGTGTATAACTCGGCATCTAGGCTTGTTAAACGAATCAGTGACGATAAGAAAGGGTCACAAAGTGAATACGGTTATCTTCATAACTTCCTGTTGGCTGGAGCGTCACGTTGTCGGCTGTGATATCCGCGGTTCCATTATTTTGATATTGATACGCTAAACCTAACTTGTTGCCAGATTCAAGCTCATACTCACTACCAAACCCAATGCGCCATTGCTGGTCAACGGGCAGTAGTACGTCTCGCTCATTCTCGTTCACTGGAGAAGAGTCGTAGCTAGCGCCGCCATAAATCGTAAACTTATCCATCTTATGCGCTGCGCCAACGCCTACAGAATAGGTCCATGTATATTTGTCGTCATAATCTTCCCAGTTTTCAAGCTTAGCGTTAACCATTACATCGGTTTGTTTGGAAAGAGCATGCTTAAGCCCCAAGTCGATACTAGTAACCCAAGATAAATTCGCGGTTGGATTCACATCTAGCGACGTTTCAATATCAATTTCATGGTCTGTTTTATGGCGATATTGCAGACCCAAGTGTGTATTGTCGCTCAACGTGTAGTACGAGCTCAGAGCAAAAGAAGGAGCAATACTGTCACCGGTAGCAAGTTCTTCCAATTGAGTGTTCACGCCACCAACGACGTCTATTTTCATGTATTGAAGAATCAAAGAACCGCCAAGGGAGAGCTTGTCTGTAACTTGATATGAAACACCAGTTGTAATATCGACGACAGCAATAGCATTCTCTGAAATGGCATTGATTGGATTAGCGCCGACACCATTGCTATATTCAGCACCTAAGCCACCCGCGGAATGAAGACTAATTCCAAGTACCGCTTTCTTATTAACTCTTTTAGCATAAGAGGCGTGAGGTGCGATTAATCCCTTTGAGGCTTCAGTGCTTTCTCCTGAATCATCACGAGTGAACTGGTTGAATACATTGATATACTGAGCGCCCGAAACATACGAGCGATCTTCAATGCCAGAAAGTGCAGCGGCGTTTGAGATTGTTGCAGAAGAGTCAGAACTGTTTGTAACGTTGGCGGCCCCTGCTGTTGCAACGCTTTTGGTTGTCGCTATTTGAGACATGCTTAAGCCAGCACTATTGACCCAAAAGGGGGTAAGAGTGGCACATGCAACCACAACATTGAGAGCGACTTGCGTCATCTTCATTTTATAGATTCCTTAGGATGTTTCGAGAGAATTTTTCGGCGTATCGCACACTTGCAACAAGCCCACACTTGAACCATCCGCAATAAAAGCTAGAGCGTTCACGTAATTAGTAATTAAGTGGCGCCCGAACCTTTCTTGTCATTCAACTCAGCCACAAACTCAATATTGTCTTGGATTTCGTTTAACTTAGACCAATTTCACTTGTAGATTTTCGATGCCCCGATTCATATCCGCATTTAACGTGTCATCACTCATTTAACAATTGATTGGGTGTCCAGGACAGAGTTGGTGTGTTTCGAAATAGAAAAGGGAGTTGCAACCAAAATGACAAACAGAACCCGTCGACCTGGCCATTAATGAAAACGGTCCATATAAGTGTGTTCCACTATTCTATAGGTTCAGTTTTGGTCTAAATAGTTGGTGGGGATTACATTTGCTATAAACGGGGTTTATAGTTAAACCTTACGGCGTCGTCTTTATTCGATTTATATTTAGTGTGATATTAAGCATACGCTTTTGTAACCAAAACTAACTTTTTTGCTTCTTGAGGTAGTTCAGTTGGATACCAACAACTTATGTTGCTCAAAGCCCACTTCACAACTGCGGACAAAAATGAGTTTGCGTCACCCTCGTTCAACACTACAATGGAATTCTCTCAATAGTTAAGGACTGACGATGAAAGAACTTCGCGATTTAGATTTAAACCTACTGAAACTATTGCAAGCGGTTGTAGAAACACGAAACACACATCAGGCCGCAGACAAACTAGGGATATCACAAACTAGCGTCAGTCGTGGTCTAGCTAAGCTGAGAGAAACGTTTGGCGATCAACTATTTATACGTAAGGCACATGGAGTAGAACCTTCTGAACTAGCTGAAAAACTGGCAGAAGCGGCCGATGAAATGTTCACGCCATTGGTTAAAGTCGTTGAGTCTTATCAAAATTTTGACCCTCAACAGTTCACCGGTGAAGTATCGATAGCAATGAACATTTTCCTGCTAGAGCAATACGGTGATGGTATTTTTAGTGAGCTGAGAAGCGTATTACCTAATGCCAACTTCAAACTGGTTTACTGGCAAGAACAAAGCTTGAGTGACATGCTTAATGGCCAAGTTGACTATATGCTCCACTTCGCCCAATTCCCATTACCACAAGAAATTTATCAACATAAATTGAAAGAAATCAAGCTGAGCCTTATTGCCCGCAAAAACCACCCTGTGCTTAGTAACGGCAGTGCTTGGGAAGATATTCACCACCTTCCTATAACTCGGATACTCGCAGATGGAATTAACTCGAAGCGTGCGCCAGTTGAAGACCTTTATTTAGCGAAAGGCTACAAGGCTAATATTGTGTTATCCACTCATAGTCTTCGAGTTTTACTTAACAAGTTAAAACACTCTGATGCCTTTTCATTCGGCAGTACCTTCATGACAGAAAATGAACCAGAGTTGAGTTGCTATCCTCTTCCTGTTGTCCCTAGAGAGATGAGGTCCATTCAAATTAACGGTGGCTACCTACAATCTAAACGTGGCTTCCCATTGAACCAACTGTTGCACCAAGCGATGCAAAGCTTCTTCGATAAAGTGGTGCAACCAGAGAAGTAACTCTTGAACATCAAGTTACTTCATATCGGTCACTTATTTTGGAGCCTTTTGTAAACTAAAACTAAAACTAAAACTAAAACTAAAACTAAAACTAATTGATATGCTTATTGAAGAATAAGCCAATCTCTTTGATAGCATCTTCCGATTCAGGCATGTCCGCAACGAGTCCATTCATATAATCACCATGAGACTGACCATCATAAACGTGAAGCTCAGTCTCAACATCAGCGCTGCGCAGTAATCGGTGCATTCGAACCGTATCACTCAGTAATAAATCACGAGTTCCTGAAATAAAAACAGTGGGTGGAAAAGCATCTATATTTGCGTAAATAGGTGAAATTATTGGGTTATCCAATGCCTCACCATCAGCATATAAATCAAATGTCGCTTGAATTAATCCTTCACGATGACCTAATGAATCTAGCCCCTTCAATGTGTGCCAAGTATCCGATGTTTCTTTCAAATCAACCGCAGGTGTGCCAACAAAAAGCGCTCCCGGAGCCGGTAAATCCATCTCTTGTATTTTTAGTGTCGTTGCCAACGTTAAATTACCGCCCGCAGATGTGCCAAAAATAGCCGTCGATTCTGCTGTTTGAGTTTTCATTAGCTCTTTCCAAACGGCAACGGCATCATCAATTGCAGCTGGAAATGGATGTAATGGTGGCTGACGATAATCAACTGAAATCACTTTTGCCCCTAACCCATTCGCGACCCAAATTGCCTCTCGAAGTGCCGATTCACCCCCACCAAAAACAAACGCGCCACCATGAATATGAACTAGCCACTTATCTTTATATTCAGATGAGACTATTTTGGGCGTGACAAAAAAGGTATCTACTCCTGCAAATTTTTTTGCTTCATACGTTACTTCAAAACGTTCCGCTACTGATTTAGCGAGTTCAACTCCGGGCGCATCAAACATGGACTGAAATTCAAGCCACGCCTCTGTACTTTCAGGGACAGGAATCTCTGGAATACTGCCTCTACCTTCGATCATTTCAGCAAACGTTGTCGATATCCCCACAGGCGTTGGAATCGTGCGCTCAGCCAAGTTGATATCAGCGATTACCGAGGTACTTGAAAGACTAAGTACAAGCGCAGAGACAAGAGTAGTAGGAATTAAATTAGTCGGTATACATTTGCGTAATGTTTTCATTGTGACTCCAAAGGCAACTTATGAACTGCGGTTTGCAGTTTGTTAACGCCATTATTGAAATCAATGAACTTAAAATCGACGAATTAGAGAAATTCAGAATTGGGGCAACAATTGAAGCATTTATGAATTTCTCTAATTCATATTCAACCTCTTCCCACAACCATAAGCTATGAGCAAATCACTACCTTATGGAGGACGTAGTGAACATTCGCGAACCGACAAAGTCACTAGGACCTTACGATGTTGGCCTCAACGAGAAGCTCAAATGTATAAGATTTTAAAACAAGAGAAAACGCTGCTCCTTGGTATTTTGACTGTAATATTCTTCAAGACTTTAGGTGAAAGCATGCTGACCTCAAGTCTCTCAATCTTCTCATATGTCATCACTACCGCCGTCCTCTTTTATGTCTCAATGACCGCCATTTTTGCGGTGGTTCGCCACTCAGACTCCTTAGCAATTAAGTTGGGAGACCCATTCGGCACCCTTATTCTGACATTGTCAGTCATCTCATTAGAAGTGATTATGATCTCTTCTGTCATGTTGACTGGCGATCCAAATCCAGTTCTTGCCCGAGATACGATGTTTGCTGTGATCATGGCGGTATTGAATGGCTTTGTCGGTATTACCTTATTAGTTGGTGGGATGAAGTATCACACCCAGTCCTACAATTTGGATGGCATTAAAGCGTATTTGGTTGCCATTATTCCTCTTGCGATGCTCTGCTTGATCTTGCCAAACTTTACCAGCAGTAATGACAATGGAAACATGTCATTGAGCTTGATGGGCACATTAGTTCTCGCATCCATTGCGTTATATGGCGTATTCCTGTTCGTACAAACACGTAGCCATACTCACTTCTTCATTGATGCCGACAATAAAAGTGAACATGACCACCACGGCCCTGTAAGTAGCAATCTATTTCACACCGTCATGCTAATTAGTTACTTACTCATCGTAATACTTCTGGCAAAAGGTTTAGCCATTCCAATTAACGACAGCATTAGCGTTATGGGCGCTCCGGCAGCCCTTGGTGGCCTTATCGTTGCCCTTATTATTCTCGCGCCAGAAGCAGTTGGTGCCGTCAAAGCCGCTCTCACAAACCAGCTACAGCGTGCTATCAACCTGTTCTTCGGCTCAGTATTAGCAACGATTGCACTGACCGTACCGGCCGTTTTATTGATCTCTGGTGTAATGGATCAGCCCTTGAAATTAGGCTTAGAACCCGCAGAAATGGTGTTGCTGGCCGCTACACTTCTCATGACCAGCGTTAGCTTTAGCAGCGGTAGAACCAACTCGTTGAATGGTGCAACCCACCTTGTCCTCTTCTTCGCTTATTTAATTTTGATGTTCGACTAACACGAAGCACAACAGCCAGATCATTAGATCTGGCTGTTACGTCGTTTGATACCATTAAGGAAAGAGTATGAATGAAATATTATCCGCCATTTGGATACAAGATTTTGACACGCTACTTGAGATCAACTCACTCCATATCTTGCTGCTACTGCTTGCGGTTGTGTTATTTCTAGAGTCGAGTTTTGTGTTTTTGCCTCTCCCTGGGGATGGACTGGTCTTGTTTGTAGGTGGACTAGTTGGATTAGGTGCTGTGGATTTTTATACCGCCCTGACTGCTCTCAGCTTATCGGCTTGTTTAGGTACCATTATCGGTTATCTACAAGGACGCTGGTTAGAAGGTTCACGCTTCATGAACAAAATTGAAGTCGTGCTGCCTGACGATTCATTACCTAGAGCAAGGCGCCTTCTCAATAAATTCGGGTTCCTATCATTGTTCGTGTCCCGCTTTATTCCTTTCGTTCGAGTTCTAACCCCGATGCTGATGGGCATTGCACACCTGAGCTTTATCCGCACTGTCATGATCAGCATGACCAGTTCCATCGTGTGGGTGTTAGCCCTGCTTTATGCAGGAAAGTCCATTATGCGTCACCCGTTTCTACATCAACATCAAGAACTCATCACCAAGTGGTTTCTCTTCACCAGCTTAATGCTGATGGCAATTGCTTTTATCACCTTGTTTATCCGAATAATTCGCAAACGTAATCACATTGCAGTGTAGCCCATTATTATGACCTTAATAACCGTTCCATTACCTAACACTGACGCCGAGCTGCTGTACTCCGAGTTAATTTCAGCAATGCAGACCGGGACTAGTGATGGCATTATCAAACAAATAGAAAGTGCTAACCTGACCGATCTTCCATTCGTGATTAGAAAATTCACCAACGCACAGTGTGAACAGTTTTGGGTGTTACTTTGTACTCAGCAGCCTAATCTGGCTGCTGACTTTCTGGATTACCTAACAGAGCCAGAGCGTGCACTCTTATTTTCAAACCTTCCTATCGACAGTGCGAAAGACATTCTTTTACATATGCGTTCAGACGTTCGCCGATCTCTATTACGTAGCTTACCTAAACCACTTCACAAAGCCCTTGAATCCTCACTACCCGAAACTTGGGAAAACGAAGAAAAATCCGCGATGTCTTTTCCTAATGGTTCCGTGGGGCGAATTTGCAAGAATGAGATAATCAAACTAGAAAGCTGGGCAACCATTTCAGACTTAGAAACCGTCTTGCGTGAAGGCGAGCAAAGCTCTGAACGAATTGAATGGCGCTACATTTATTTACACGACAAACGCGGTAACTACTTAGGTACGGTCAAAACTAGAGAACTGTTTCTCGCTCAATCTTGGGATAGATTGCTCGATCATATTGATACAAGTGTCCCCACCGTACCTGCAGATTTTGATCTCCAATCATTAAAAAGTGTGCTCGACTCTACCTCACACTCTACCGTTCCTGTTATCAACGAACATGGCTTTCAAATTGGTATCGTTGGTCACACCCAGTTAAACCAGGCGTTATATGAGAAATCCGAACAACAACAACGTGAAGCCAGCGGTATATTTGGCGGTGACGAGTTTCGTACTATGCCGCTATTACAACGTAATATCCGACGCCTCACATTTTTGTTGCCATCGGTAATCTTGAGCTATGCCGCGGTATCGATCATCGCTTCCTTTGAACATATTATCGAACAAGTTGCCGTATTAGCTGCCGTTTTACCCTTAGTGGCTAACTTATCCGGGGCCGCGGGCAACCAATCCGTTGCTGTTTCTATTCGAGAATTATCAACAAAGCATATTTCCGCTAAAGACTGGTTGTTTGTCGTCGCCAAAGAGTTACCGATTGGCGCTATCAATGGTCTTGCAATTGGTTTGGTTATTGCCCTACTCATGTTGTTCACCCATGGTCAGCAAAGTCATTTATTACCGGTGTTAGTCGCGGCTGCCTACACGATATCGTCCACTTGTGCCGTCATGATCGGTGGCGCTTTGCCCCTAATTCTCAAGCGCGTAAACCTCGACCCAGCCATGTTATCTAGCCCACTGCTCACTACATTAACCGATGCGATTTCATTCTTTAGTGTTCTATATCTTGCACAGTTAATGCTTCTTTAACTTAGTTAGCTAGTCAATCATTTAGTTAGTCAGCCATTTAGTCATTAATTTGATTCGAGATTAAGCGACACCTAATAATTTAACCACTACCCAATGACACAAAAATCCACCCACATTTAAAGGAAACTGTATGCACATAGAAACGTTATTCACCTATTTAACTCTAACTGTTCTCGGCTTGTTGCCAATGATGAACCCACCAGCCGCTGCCACCGTTCTTCTTGGTTTAAGTAAGGGCCGAGACAAGAGTTATATCGTTTCACAAGCGAAAACCGTTGGGCTTTACCTATTCATCGCCATGTGCATCACCTTTTTTATTGGTGCTTCTGTTTTGGAGTTGTTTAGTATTTCAATTCCGAGCTTACGTTTGGGTGGCGGGATCATCATTTGTGCGATTGGCTTTAACATGCTGTTTCCCAAACCAGAAAGTATGGATGGTAGTGTCGGGCAAGATTCGATTGCTTTAGTGCCCCTTACAATTCCATCACTATGCGGCCCCGGAACAATGGCATTGATCATTAGTCTTGCTGCTGAAATCGCATCTAGTGAAGAAGAGTTAGAAAAGATAAGTATTTATACAGGAGTCATTGGCGGATTTGGTGTCGTGAGCTTAGTTGCCGCTTTTATTCTGAGTATGGCTTACCCGTTACTTAAAGCTTTGGGTCAAAATGGTATTAACGCGTTTACCCGAATAATGGGTTTTCTGCTTATCTGTATGGGTGTGCAGTTCTTTACTATCGGTATTACAGAAATCGTACAAGATATCGGCGCATTGCTGTAATTTTCCATATCAAACCCCGCACTGTAGATTGCTTATTGTGTGGGTTTTTCTGTTGAACAACGGCACCCAGTTTCCACTCCAACAGCCCACAATACCATCCCCCTCAAAATACCCACTCTAATCGCTCGACTTGCTCTACGTTCTTCTATGTAAATGCTCCTCTGAACCAGTAAACATTGAACCAGTATATATTGACGGCCCAGTAAACATTGGTGCCTTTAACGAACATCTTCCCGAGTTTTCATCACAGAGATTCGATAGCAATGTATGGACGTTTAAGGTGGTCACACTGGTGGCTTTCTAGCTGAATAGTACTGTTATACACATTGATAACAGCACGTATCTTTCTGCAAATTTGAGTACTAAATCGTTCACTTCCTCCAGGCTAATACGAACAAAAAAGCTGATACCAACATTATTGGTATCAGCTTAATCCTATGCACTTCTGGACGTTCTTTCTTATCCTAATGAAAGGTATTGAACATGTAGATGTTAACGATAGCTTACTCGGTACAACAAGGCATAAATCACAGGCAATACCACTAAAGTTAGTAGTGTAGCAAACCCAAGTCCGAATATGATGGTCACCGCCATCGACTGGAAGAAGGCATCAAACACCAGCGGGATCATACCCAACATGGTAGTAATTGCCGCCATGCACACAGGTCGAACACGACTCACACTCGCATCTACAATTGCACGGTTAAGACTTGAACCTTGGTCGGTTTCGATATTGATTTGCTCCACCAGCACAATACCATTCTTCACAATCATGCCTGATAAGCTCAATAACCCTAGCAGTGCCGTGAACGAGAACGGAATATTCATTAATAATAAGCCTGCACTCACACCAATTAATGCCAGTGGTACCGTCAACCAAATCGCCAAAGGCTGACGAATGGTGTTGAATAACAATACCGTAATCAAGAACATGATCAGGTATCCCATTGGCAATGAACCCATTAGGTTGTTGGTAGCCTTTTGCTGACTTTCATATTCCCCCCCCCACTCAAAATGATAGCCTTGAGGAAGTTCAATCGCTTCGATTTTAGGGGCGACCAAACGGCGCAAAGATTCAGCCGTATCATCACCAAATGGCGTCACATCGGCCATAACGGAAATCACGCGTTTAAAGTTACGACGAACAATTAAAGAGTCTTCCGTCGTCAAATTAAAGTCGGAAACGACCTGTGTTATTGGGATATAACGGCTTTGGTCTTGGCTCCACACTTGTAACTCAGGTAATCTATCGATATCAAAACGTTCTTCATCCGGCGCGCGCATGACAATCGGCATGATATGACTGCCATCTCTGAACAAGCCAATCTGCTCACCATTTAAATTGCGTAACAAGGTTCTATCAAGATCACTCTTGGTTATCCCGACTCGCCTTGCTGCTGCACCGTCAAGTTGCGGTTCAAGCACTTGAGTTTTCTCTCGCCATGAGTGACGAACTGCGGTTGCTTTTGGCTCATTACGCATGATCTCATTCGCTTGAGCAGCAAGTTGTCTCAACACCTGTGGATCCGCACCATAAAAGCGCGCTTCTACTTTAGCGGCAGGTGCAGGGCCCAAATCCATTAACTTAAACTTAAAATCAATATCCGGATGTAGACTTTCAAGCCTTGCTTTCATCTGGGGTAACATCGTTTCGATCGCGGCTAAGTCTTTCGCTTCAACAATCAATTGCCCGTAACTGCTGTATGATTTTTCAGGTGCATAAGTCAGAATAAATCGCTGAGCACCCGAACCTACGACGGTCGTGACATTATGAACGTCATTAAACCCGCTCACGGTACGTTCAATTTGTTTTAGGCGTTGTTCTGTTTCACGAACGTCTGTGCCTTGTTGCAGCCATACATCCACATAGAAAATTGGCGTATTCGATGGCGGGAAAAAGGCCTGTTTTACAGAGCCAAACCCGATCACAGCAGAAATAAGCAAGACCAGAGTGATGACCATTGTCGCGACACGGTTTTTTAGTGCGGTATTAAGAACCGTACGATACAGGGTAAATATCAACCCTCGATAAGGATCGATATGATCTGACTCACCTTTGGCTATTTCTTCTTTAAACATCAGTTCGCAGAAGAACGGCGTTAACGTGATAGCAAGCACCCAACTTAGTAATAAAGAAATCGCTAATACTTGGAATAAAGACCCTAAGAAATCCCCCGTTGCGTCGGCAGACAAGCCAATCGGGGCAAATGCAATAATACCAATCAGTGTTGCACCAAGCAGGGGCCACTGGGTCTGTTTAACAACGGATTCAATCGCTTTACGTTTGGTCAATCCACGTTTCAGGCCAATTAAGACACCTTCAGTTATCACTATCGCATTATCAACCAGCATTCCCAGTGCAATGATCAAAGCACCAAGTGAAATGATTTGAATCTCAACGCCTAGAATACTCATCCCAATGAAGGTGCCGAGGATAGTCAGTAATAAAATAGCCCCCATTAAAATGCCAGAACGCAAACCCATGGCAAATAACAGCACGACAATAACAATCAATACCGCTTCGACTAGGCTCATCACAAAGTCAGACACCGATTTATCAACCGCATCGCCTTGGTCGTACACTTTGTTTAATTCAATGCCGATTGGACGAGCAAAATCGAGTTCAGACAATTTATTACTGACACGTTCACTCACATCAACCACATTGACGCTGTTCGCAAACGAGATCCCAAGAGAAATGGCTTGTTCACCATTGTTACGATACAAGGTATAAGCTTTATCCTGAAACTGACGGCTTACCTCTGCGATATCACCTAATTGGATCAGGTCATTGCTTCCCAGCGGGCTAAATTTAAATGATTTTAACGCTTCAATTTCATTAAACTCACCAGAAGAATGGATTCGGATCGATTGTCCATCAAGTAGCAAATCACCACCATTAGACACCATGTTCTGATTTTGAATCAAACGAGAAAGCCAAGCAGGGTCAAGGTTCAACGTATTAAGATCTTGCTGGGCAATCTCAATCACAATGTGTTCAGAGACTAGCCCGGCCAAGTTAACTTTCTTTACCCCTTTAATAGCAAGAAGCTCACGCTGAAGGTATTCACCGTAATTTTGTAGTTCGCGATAAGTGTATTCATTACTCGTAATGTTGTAGAGAATGCCATACACATCGCTAAAATCATCAATGACTTGCGATGGATTCACTCCCGGTGGCATTCTCGGCTGAATATCATTCACCTTACGACGTAATTCATCCCATACCTGAGGTTGTTGTTCTGCTTGTATGGTCTCTTTTAATATCACCGCAATCTGAGACAGCCCAGCACTGGTAAAAGATTCGACATCTCTAACATATTCAAGCTGAGAAATCGCACGCTCAAGCGGTAAGGTGACCTCTTCCTCAACTTGCATTGCAGAGGCACCAGGGTACGTGGTGTTAACCATAGCTTGTGGAATAGGGAATGCAGGAAACTCCAATTGCCCTAAACCACGAAACGAAAGCACACCGCCCACCAATAAAATGGCAACGACGAGCCAGCTTATGACTTTGTTTTTAATTGCGTAATTAGTCAGGTTCATTATAAACCTCGCTCACGAACGACGGGCGTAACTCTCATCCCCTCTGACAATTGACTGACACCAGCACTCACCACATAGCTATTCTGAGAGAGATCTCCAGAAACAATCGCACCACGCGCCGACACTCCTTGAATGGTGATATCTAACGGAGAAACTAGCCCGTTCTGAAATACCCAGACTTGAGGTTGACCAATCAGGTCATTGTCTAAAATGGCGCTAGCAGGAACGACAAAACGTTGAGCACCTTGCTTATCGGCAATGATTTTATCGATATCAAGGTGTAGCGTTGCTCCCATACCTGGATACACCGTATGGTTATCTTTTGGCGCGACCAGAGTAAAGGTCACTTCATAGCTTTGTGTTCCTGCTGTTGCTTGCGTTTTATGCTGTTTATAAGTCACAGGGTATGAAGCCGACGAGCCATTAAAGGTCGCTAAGGGCTGATAAGATGGGTCAATTCTCTTAGCATCCATCTGGCTAAGGACGCTCTCAGGTAACTGGATCGTGACATCTATCATTTCATGGTCTTGTAAAAGGACGATACCTTGGTGAGCTTGCACTTGTTGATGGTTTTCAATGTGAGTCGTTGCAATTCGACCACTGTAAGGCGCAGTAATGACGGTATCTTTCAACCTGTCTTGTGCAAGCTGTAAAGCTCCCTGTGCAACTTGAAGACGAGCTTGAATGCCATCAAACTCCGCTTGAGCCAATAGATTCTTTTTCATCATCTGGCTCGCTCGATCTAATTCTCTTTTGACTAAATCAAACTCCGATTTTTTCAATGTGACTTCAGTTTTAAAATCTCGCTGATCAAGTCGAGCAATGACTTCGCCTTTTGTCACTCTTTGCGATGGCTTTAAGTTAAATTCAACGACTTCACCACCCACTCTAAAAGCGAGCTCGACTTCTTTCGACGCAGAAACTTGAGCAGGAAAACGTCTGATTTCTTGTTGACCCACAGCTTGGACTTCAGTCAAACGGACAGGGCGAGGCGTATCACCTATCAGTGGTGAGTCTTCGGTCGAACACCCCATCGACATAAGTAAAACAGAAAAAGAAAGAAGTATGCGTGAAGAACGAATACGAGGCATGGATATCTCCAAAGTAGCTTAAATATTTTGACGCTACTTTGGAGTAAATAGAAGGCAAACACGATGAATTAGAGAAATTCAAATTAGCGATAATCACCTTAGGGTAAAGCTTTCTGTTTTAACCATTTCCATTTGCGCGAACCGATGAACTTTTCGCAGGGTACATAATGCTGTCTTTGATTCCATCTTTAAATTCATAACTAAAGTCAGGGAATGGGTAGTTATTGTTATCCTGCCACTGCTTAACTGTTTCGGTCGCTTTCTCTTTGAGTTCATCCTCAATAGGGTTAAGTGCTTGCGCAAGTTGGTATTGATTAGAGAATGCCAACTGGGCACCTACCGCTTCAACTTGCTGCATCACCGAAAACATCACATCCTCTTGCACAGCAAGAAACTCTTCATGGTCTTTGCATATAATATAAGCGAGTATATCGATGTGTATCGCAAACTCACCAACGCCCACAAACCTTGCTCTCACCGGATCTTCATCCAGTTTAGGATGTTGTAACAACAGTCGCCTAATACCAACAACCAGGAGTTTGAGTTGGTCTTGAGTCAGCTCTGGCCGCAACCTCAAGCGGTGGCTCATCCGACGCTTATCGCGGCGTTCGAGGTTATCAATTTCCATATTGGCAAATTCGGAATTAG
The DNA here is from genome assembly GCF_021728315.1 of Vibrio sp. L5-1. Taxonomy (NCBI): domain Bacteria; kingdom Pseudomonadati; phylum Pseudomonadota; class Gammaproteobacteria; order Vibrionales; family Vibrionaceae; genus Vibrio; species Vibrio sp. L5-1. Next base: position 834,670 of record NZ_JAKKCQ010000001.1, read on the forward strand.
GAATAGTAATTAAAGAACGCTCTAGTGTTCTGATTCGTGTAGACCGTAGCCCTATGCTCTCAATAGTACCTAGGTTATCGCCATAGCGGCAAAGTTCCCCAATTTTGATACCACCATCAGCATACAAGGTAAGCCCATTAATCACGTTTTCCAGTACAGGACGAATGGCGAGTGCTACCGCCAAACCACCAACCCCTAAACCCGTTACGATTGGGGAGATTGAGAAGCCCATAAAATCGATCACATAGATGCCCAAGATGGCAATCGTAAGGCCGCCAAAAATACGCGCGAGTACCGTAATTAAAGAAGAGTCAACATACTTGCCTTCATGCTTATTAAATACATACAGCTCCGCAAAGTAATTGAATATGGTCATGATCAACCATGCAACGAAGAAAAACTGGCCAATCAAAAAAGAGGTAGACAAAAACTGGTAGATACCTCCAGTGATCCATATTCCGTCATCAATCACTTTTCGGGTAATAAACAGAATAAAGACGACCCCAACCAAAGATAACTGGCGGCCAACTTGCCATTTCAGTCCATTTCGATACCAATGTAAGTTCCAACGTTCGCCAAGCGAGAAGCTTAACTTAATCATAGACCTACATAACAAAAAGACGCTCACTAAAGCAAACCACTGCCAAAGAGGAATCGATGCGTATAAGGTATTAAAGCTTTCTGGTAAAGATTTAATCAATGATATTGAAAATAGCGGGCCTGGAAGAATTAAAAACTCATGGTATAAATCAACGTCATGTTCACTTTTCTCCGTAGACGCTGAGATCAGGCGATACCATTTCGATAAGCTATTAATGGAAGTGGTCGTAAACAGATATTGGCCAACCTTCTCACCATTCGTCTGTCTAGCGATCAGAATGTCTGTATTAGCGAGACGCCATTGGTGACCAGTGTCACCCGTTGGTGATGCCATTTCTGAAGGATGTAATTGAACGTCTTGTCCTAACCTATTTAGAATTTCGTGCAGCAAAATGATTCTTTCCATCACGACCACGGTTCGACTGCGATTGGGAAGGTTTGACAGATCCATGGTTCGCGTTACTTGGGCATAAGCGTGTTGGGCTTCAGGTAAATCGAGCTGCTCAAGCTGCCAATAATGGATCACGTGCTTAGAATACTTAATAAAACCAGATAGAGTGCTATTGGGCGTTGAGGTATCCACAAAACTGGGCTTGTCTTGTCCGTGAGCGAATGAACTAAACCAAACAATTTGGATTGAAAAGAAAAGTGTTAAAAGTCGAGCGACCATAATTGACCTTTGATTTAGTAGAGAGATCCTCTCAGAGAGCACACTATTATTACTATCAATATGACTAGTAAGAATAAAAATTGAAATGAATTAAGAATGGTTCATTATAAATTCGAGCGATAATGAATTTCTCTAATTCATGTGCTTTGTGAAGTAGTTATGCGATAAATAATCATCAATAATCGATGGAGATAAACCATGAAATACTTCCCACTTATTGCCGTTATTCTTGGTTACTTAATTTTCATGTCATTTCTAACATTACGAATATCATCATAAATATATTTTATCTTTAACTATCGCATAGCGAATTACTTCACTATGCGATTACACTTCCTTTTGCGATTAAACTTATCTATGAAGATCATTTTCTTTAACCCATCCCTCCTATCAAAGACAAAAAACCACACATAACAATTACATAAGAAGATAAACCAAAATAAATGTATTTAAAGGGAACTTTCCCATAAAGAATCAATGGCTGAGCAGTTATATTTACCATATATGGTTACACCTATCATTTAACATTTAATCAAACGTTACGCTTAGCTAATAATCAATTGAACTATCATTTGTTAGCTACTGGTTATTAGTTGTTAGTTATTGTCAATAAAATAAAGATATTATTCATTAAGTAACTGTACACTTCAAAATCAATGTAAATACAGTCACCTAACAAAGGGGGATTTTTTGTGGGAGCTTAAAAGCTCATGTTGTAACTGATACCAGTATGGTGATCATTGTTTTCATCGTAACGATATGTCGCTTCAACAAACTGATTTGGCGCTAATTTGAAACCTAAATTGGTTTCAATAGATAAATCACGGTAACTCTCTTTACCGCCGACTTTCTGTTTTTGATCGTTAAAGCTATAAGTGTATTCTGGTGTAACATCAAGCCAAACGTGACTAGTGAATGCGTAGGTCATGGTCAGTGCTGCATTAGCTAAATAACTTGTTTTTGTCGATAAGTCATTGGTATTAAAGCCTAGACCCATTGATGGAGAAAGGTTGAAGTTAGAATCAATAGAGGTTGTTTTTATGGCATTAAAAAATACCGTATGTGAGTTTTTACTTGTATCCTTGTAATCGGTGTCCCATAGGTAATCCAACTGAAGAGCGGCATCGCTATCACTATTCGCTAATGTCGCAATAAAATTATGTTGGTAGAAATCATTAGAACCAATGTATTGAAACATGGTTGAACCATTGTTTAGCTCCTGGCTTGCAGCAATGGCAGCTGTAAAACCATCACTATCATAACCTAGATTCGCATAAGAATAAGTCGACACTGGGTTTGAAAAGTCGATGTTCTGGTTTGCATTCGCAACAGCAGAAAGAGTTAAAGGTAAAATAGCAGAGATAGTTAATACAATTTTTTTCATAATGTGTTCCTCAATATTTAATGTCGAGTAAATTGTACCTAACCAACTATTGTTTACGACGAATTACAGAAATTCAAAATAGAGCTCACTGTAAATTATTAATAAACATACATTCATTCGATAAAATGAGTACACTACTATTTTAAATTTTCAATAACACCCCAGATAGTCACCAATAGGAAATCTAAAATCTAAGATCATATTTGGTACATTAGACGAAAGATAATGAATAATTCCTTTGGCACAAAAAAGGCTCCAATATAGGAGCCATAAACTTTCAATTAGCTATAAGCTATAAACGGCGGGCTATTCACTATGAATAGGATTACCGCCTTCATCTAACAAAGGAGCTTTTGGCTTATAATGCTCAGAAGACAAACCGATCCTTTCCGGTATTGCTGTACCGATCACTAATGAAGACCAAGTGCCCACAATAATCCCAGCGAACAATGCAAACGCAAACCCACTTAATGTACCACCTGCGATAAGGCCAATACTGCTTACCGTCAATAACGTGGTTCCAGACGTTACTAGAGTCCTAAACAATGACGATCGTATCGCTTGATCCGTAGATTCACTGGTACTCTGATTCGGTCTACGGGTCAGGTACTCGCGAATTCGGTCTCCGATAACAATAGAGTCATTGAGCGAGTAACCCACAACAGCAAGCAATGCAGCAAGAGCGGTGAGATTAAATTCAATCGAAAACACCACAAACAATGCTAAAACCACCAGCACATCATGCAGTAGAGCAACAATCGCCCCCAGAGCTAATCGCCATTCAAAACGCACAGTTAAGTAAAACATAATGGCGATAGACGCAACAATCAGGGCTAAACCACCTTGCTCAAATAATTGCTCACCCACCTGCGCTCCAACAACTGAGCTCGACACTAGATTAAGCGGATGGCCTAGCTCCAACTCTACAGCTCTTAACCACTGCAACAACTCCAATTCACCCGTTCCGCCAATAGGAAACTGTAACTGCCAAGTTTGGTAGGTAACATCGGGCACTAGATTGGGTAATTCATCAAATACCGTATTCAAAGCTGACTGCATCGCTTCCAAAGTCACTGGAATATCTGTATTGACAACATGAGAGATACCACCGGTAAACTCAAGCCCAAGCGTGAAACCTTTGGTCGATATCAGGACAATTGATATAAACATCAACCCAAGTGAAACCAATAAACCGTTCCACCTTACTTTTGACCACTGAATATCAGCGACCAACTGGTTAAACTTTGTCATTGTCATACCCCCAAAGTTTTGTCATCCACATTTGGCTATAAAATAATCCCGTAAACATACTGGTCAACAGTCCAATCCCGAGTGTTATTGCAAAACCCTTCACGGCACCATAACCAATCGCAAACAGAATAATCGCAGTGATCAACGACGTAAGGTTTGCGTCAATAATCGTACTTCTGGCCTCTTTATAACCTCTCGGTATCGCACTCGCTAGCGATCTTCCTGAACGCATTTCTTCTTTGATTCGTTCAAACACTAGAACGTTAGTATCAACCGCCATGCCCATGGTGAGTACAAGGCCTGCAATACCCGGCAAAGTAAGCGTTGCTCCCGGTATCAACGATAGAAAACCCACAATCATGACAATGTTGGTGATAAGCGCGGCACAAGCTATAACACCGAACTTTCGGTACAAAACCAGCATCGACACAAATGTCAGAGCTAAACCTACCATCACCGCGAGCAAACCCTTTTGGATATTTTCTTCACCTAGGCTTGGACCAATCACTTGCTCATCAATAATGGTCACAGGTACGGTCAATGACCCAGAGCGTAGAATTAGCGCAAGGTCTTGTGCATCGGAAATTTGACCGATACCCGTTATTCTAAAACGGCTTCCTAATTGGCTTTGGATCGTAGCAATGTTGATCACTTCATGGCGTTGAACAAGTTGGTTGTTATGATCTTGATGATATTCGCTGTATAAGGTCGCCATAGGTTTACCGATGTTACTCCGTGAGAAGTCAGACATTTTGCTGCCTCCCGCACTGCTCAACACTAGGTTCACTTCAGGTTGTCCAAACTCGCCAACCGATGCGGATGCACCAATAATGTACTCTCCCGTTAACACCGGTTGTCTAGACAAGCGTACAGATTCCCCATCACGCGTAGTATGAGTCTGTGCAGCTTGACTTGAATCAACAACCGTATGAAAAGAGATCGTCGCCGTCGCACCAATAACACGCTTCGCAACTTGAGGATCTTGAACACCCGGAAGCTCTATCAATATACGGTCAGCCCCCTGACGCTGAGTGACGGCCTCAGTGATACCTAAACTTTCAATACGCTGGCGCATAATATTTAGGGTTTGCTGCATAGCGAGACTTGCCTGCTCTTCTTTAATGCTTTCATCAAGCGTAAAACGTAATACGTTGTCGTTTACACTGATTTTCCATTCAGAAAACTGTGAACGCATGTGGTCGGTTACGCTTTGAATACTGTTTGAATCACGACTACTTAAATTAGTAATAATGACCGAGAATCCATTGTTATCTATGTCAGCAATTCGACTGCGAATCCCTTCTGCACGAGCTACGTGGCGAGCATTAGTCGATGTCGCTTCTACCAAACTTCTCACGCTATCATCTATTTCAACTTGCAGCATGAACTACACGCCACCACGAAGATCTAATCCAAGGTTAATGGGTGTTAGCCCTACCTGGCTAAATAGTTGAGGTGCTGCACTGACGAATGAAAAATGAGAATGAGCTAACGGAAACGCCAATGACAATACCTGTTGCGCTTCTCGCTGTTCTTTTTTACTTTCAAAGATTAATGTAGTTTCGTCTTGTTGGTTCTCAACACCTAACGGAGTTATCTGATTTTTAACTAATATGCTTAGCAAAGGCTCAATGGGTAATGAACTATCAGCGTGATTAAGAACCAATGCAGGCTTTTCGCCAAAAAAACTCGGTATAGCGCTGATCAATAAGAGAATTAGCAGGAAATAGGCAAATATTTTTTTCATGTTATCTACCCTATAAGTACACATACTTCACGAGATAAAAGCTACCTTCTGGAGCTTGTAACCAGTTAGTAGCGTTCACATCACCAGGTCGGTACTTCGAGATTTTGATAAGTAAGCTACCATCGAGTTCTCGATGAAAATTCATATTGTCGATATTAGTAATCAATTGCTGACCACCATCTGCTATCTCGTCACTTTGTCCGTCAATAATAACAATCGACCACAAATCGCTTTCGGCTTCTGCCTTTGTAATTCGATACGTCAGAGATTGATTATTACTGATTTGTTTGACATCACTCGTCGCTTCAATTTGAGGTTCACTGTCATAAATGAGCTTGGCTATTGCAGACACATCCTCCAACATCGAGCTCGAAGACCATGCAAAACTTGAGAAAAAACCGTTTACAAGAAGAGAGAATAACAAAAGATATTTATTGATATTTTTCATTGGGTTGACAACTGTTAATTGATGCTACTTAGATTCTTTTTTGAACCTATCTCCTTTGCTGCATTAGGTTTCCTTTCCTAGAAAACCATGAATGCAGAGATCATAAATAACCAACAGTGTCCTGAATATGGTTTACAGAAATTCAAATATGACTTGAGAGATTCACATTTGAATTTCTCTAATTCTTTGAGTCTTTAAGTGAAGTTAAGCAAACTCAATTCAAACGACATTGAGTTAAAAATTAACGTCTAATGCCAACTCAACATTTTCATTTTGGCTGATTATTTAAATCCCGAGGAATCGATAACATGAAATTCAATATTATTTATCTCAATGATCGACGCTATAAGATCTACGATATCGGAGAGGGCCAAAGTGTGATGTTTATTTTCCACAGAGAGAAAAGCATGGCCGATTTAGAAGATATTGTAAGATTGAAGCTAAAAAAGCATCAACGAGTGATCATTGTCGATCTCAGTGATGATTTCCCTAGTGATATTTCAAAAGTGACTGAGGAAAGTTGCCAAGCATTGATTGAAGATCTTCACCTACTTGCAGATATTTACTGGCTTGACGACGTAGCAGTAGAAAGCGATTACATTAACAAACCAATGATCGCAACCTTGTCGACCCTGTTAGGTAACAGGTGCGTTGCTTTGACTACGTTATAGTTATGTCGGGGTTTCTCGTCATGTTAGCCATGCGAGATCAGCTCGGGTTACAACAAACGGTTCTTATACTGTTCTGGCGTTTGGTTCGCATAACGTTTGAACATGGTAATAAAAGGGCTTGCTTGGTTATAACCCAATGTTAGAGCGACCTCTTTAACCGATTGGCCATTTCTCAACAAGTCCATTGAATAGAGGTACCGCACTCGCAATCGCCACTCTGTAAAGCTCATTCCAAGCTCGGTCTGGCAGTGGCGAGAAAGGGTTCTTTCCGTGGTGTGGACACGCTCAGCCCAATCTTTCAATGTCACTTCATCGGTTGGGTTTTCTTCCACAGAAGCCAGTATAGGCGCTAGGTACTTATTGTCGGTCGAAGGCAAGAAGTGGTGTTCAACCTCACGCTGCGCAAGTTGGTCGAGTAGTACCTGAACAAGCCTTTGATCTTGTTCTGTTTCCGCAACATTGATTCCACGATCGCGAAAGTCATCAATAATCGAAGACACGATTGGGGTGATCTTAATGAGGCTGGTTTTCTCAGGCAAATGCTTAGTTAACTCGTGAGCTATGTTCAGTGAGCAGTAATCCAATGGCTTACGGTTGTAGCTGCAGTGCATGACCCCAGCTGGCACCCAAATAGCGAGATGTGGCGGCGCGAGAAAGCGTATGCCTTCTGCTTCCATTTCAAGAATCCCACCGCTGATCAACTGAACCTGTCCCCAAGGGTGGCTGTGAATACGAGTTTCGGTGTTCGATAAGAAAGCTTCGAAATTCATAAATACGTTGGATGGTGCCTTATCGATTGATAAGGACGGGTGAAGGTTTCTTGAGTGTTTTTTCAAACTTGTCTTCCTATCGCGCCTGATGTCTTTCTAAAGATACTTGTAAGTATAACGACCTGTCAAACTAGCCGCATCAACTCATTTGCGACGGAATTCACATGCATTATCTCTTACCATTTTTTACAGTCTGTATCTGGGGCGCCAATGCAATCGTCAACAAGCTTGCCGCAAGCACCATAGAACCGAGCGCGATGAGTTTTTACCGCTGGTTTTTTGCGATGTTAATTCTCACCCCTTTCTGTATTCGCTCAGTTATCAAACAATGGTCGGTCATTAAACCTAACTTGTCTAAGTTGGCTTTCCTTGGCTTTTTGGGCATGGTGTTAAACCAATCTCTAGGCTATTACGCGGGCTTAACCACAACCGCTTCTAACATGGCGTTGATCACCTCATTAGTACCCTTGATCAGTGTGTTCCTTAGCGTTCCTCTGTTACACAAGTCGATTTCTAGTTTGAGCATTGTGGGTGGTGTATTGTCACTGTCAGGCTTAGCTCTGATGTTAGGCAAAGGCGATCCTCTGTTCTTCATCCATCAAGAATTGACCCAAGGCGATGGCTATATGCTGATTGCAGCCTTTGTTTATGCTTCTTACTGTGTGTTGTTGAAACGCTGGAAAATGCCAATCAGTAACTGGGTTGTGATTTACATTCAGGGGCTGTTTGCCGTCGCAATGCTAGCGCCACTTTGGCTTACCAGCGAACAGCTTTTACCACCGCAACAAGCGATCCCATTGATAGCTTACGCTGCAGTTGCCGCTTCCATTTTAGCACCTTGGATGTGGGTGAAAGCGATTGATACCATTGGTGCGGACTCAAGTGCGATGTTCATGAATTTGATGCCAGTTATCGCAATTGTATTAGCTTCCACTTGGCTTGGCGAAGAGATTAACCAGTTCCACATCATTGGTGGTGTGATGGTGATTTCCGGTGTCATCCTTGCTCAAATCAAAAGAAAACCAAGGCTTGAGGCACCTCTCCCTCAACAAAGCTAAACGCATTACCCAACGCTCACATTAGGGGAAATATTCAAACTCACTTTTCTCACAGTGCCTACTCCCGAAGTAGGCACTGTTGTTTTATTCACAAGTCTTTCAAATGCTTTTAATAAGTGTTCACTGTGGTTGCAACATGTTACCGACTCAGGTTTAATGTATTAAGTACTGTTTAAGTTGTAAAAGGAATTACAATGACTCAACCAAGGATCCCTGTGATCATCTCGTCTCTGCTTGCTTTGTCATCTGCTTCAAGCTTTGCTGCCACTGTTCCTGCTGATGTGACATTAGCTGAAGAACTATTAGCTGAAGAACAACATTTTGTACGTGGTAATGGCGCAGAACCCAATACACTAGACCCTAGCTTCGTAAATTCAGGCATGCCCGGTGACATTATCGTCAATGATATGTTTGAAGGCTTTGTGATTGAGAACAGTGACGGGCAGATCATCCCAGGGCAAGCCAAAGAGTGGTCTATCAGCAAAGACGGTAAAACCGTCACGTTTGTGTTGAAAGAGAGCCTCAAGTGGTCGAATGGTGAGCCAGTCACAGCGTCTGATTTTGTGTTTGGTTGGCAGCGAGCTGTGTCTCCTAAAACAGGTAACAACACGGGTTTTGTTTTTTCGACGGCTAACATCGTGAACGCTAGCGAGATTCTATTAGGAGACAAAGCTCCCTCTGAGCTTGGCATCAAAGCATTAGATGAGCGCACGGTTGAAATTTCACTTTCAAAACCTACGCCCTACTTTATGAGTTTAATGAGCATCAAGACCTTTTTCCCTCTACCTACTAAATTGGTGCAGGAGAAAGGCGACCAATGGACTCGCGCAGAAAATATCGCGACCAACGGTGCTTACACTTTGAGCAAATGGGTACCCAACGAATACGTTGAAGTCGAGAGAAACCCAAACTATTGGGATGACACGTCGACAGTCATCAACAAGGTGACCTATTTAGGCTTATCATCTCAAAATGCTGAGCTTATCCGTTATCAAGCGGGTGAAATTGATATGACCAATCGCGTTCAGCTTGAGTACTACCAGAAATTAATCCAAGAAAGCCCTGAACAGATCAAAGCGCAAGCTCTATTGGGTTCTTACGTCTATTCATTCAATACACGTCAAGCGCCCTTTGATGACGTAAGAGTACGCCAAGCACTGAGCATGGCCGTCAATCGTGAGATATTGGTAGATAAAGTCACTGGTCAAGGTGAGCCAGAAGCATACAGCGTGACGCCGAATAATATTCCTGACTACACAGCTCCTTTATCCGAATTCAATTCTTTAGACAGCACGCAGCGTTTAACAAAAGCCAAAACGCTACTTGAAGAAGCGGGATACAACGAAAACAAGCCGCTCAAATTTACCCTGACATACAACACCAGTGAGAATCATAAAAAGATAGCTATTGCGATTGCATCGATGTGGAAGCCACTTGGCGTAAAAGTTGAGTTAGAAAACATGGAGTGGAAAGCCTATGTTGCAGCGAAGGGAAGTGGCGACTATCAACTAGCTCGCTCATGGGCATTTGGTGACTACCCAGAGCCTTCTGCACTGTTAGAGGCGTTCTCTTGTGGTCACACGGCAAATGAAAGTGGCTACTGTAATCCCGATTACGATGAGCTCTTACAGCAAGCAAGTAAAACGGAAGATCAGTCTAAACGCTTTACTTTATACCAGCATGCTGAATCGCTACTTAACAAATCTGCAGCAATTATGCCTTTATATCATTACAATCACACCCGATTAGTGCGAAATACTCTCAAAGGCTTCCCTAACAATAATCCGAAAGGAAATATCTACGCGAAGGATCTATACTTTATTCAAGAGTAAAAATGAGCTGAATAACAAATATTTTTAACTACCACTTTAGTGGTAAAAAGACTAAAATAATTTAACTAAACCAGATAAACAGCGGTTAGTTGGCTAAAACAAAATAAGGTACCGCAATGAGTACCAAACGGCTTAGAAACACCTAGCACTGCGCTAGGTGTTTTTTTTGCAATCGACCTTTCTAGCTGTCAGCTCAACATTTATTGGTTCTTACTCAATATGGCTAGGCACCTGCTCAATATTGCTTCATCCGTGTTTGCCACTCGCCTCTACCGCCTTTAAACATCAATATTCATTCGTTCGTCACCCGTTTGAAAAAATAGTCTTAATCGTGAGAAACACCGCTTTAATTTATGTCATCTTAAGTATATTGTTATTAGCAAGTAACAAGCATGTTATACAGCACAATAATAATGAAGGAAGATAGATGAGCAGTAACAATAACCGACCAGATGGTAAACGAGACGTTACTCTGCGTTTTTTAGCTGAACCTGGGGATGTGAACTTTGGTGGTAAAGTTCATGGTGGCGCAGTAATGAAATGGGTCGATTTAGCGGCTTATGCTTGTTCTGCTGGGTGGAGTGGTAAATATTGTATTACCGCTTACGCAGGGGGGATTCGATTCGTAGCTCCGATCCATGTTGGTAACCTTGTTGAGGTAAGTGCGAAGGTCATCTATACCGGTTCATCTTCTATGCACATCGCTATCGACGTTCAAGCCAGCGACCCTAAAGAACTCAACAACCGCCTAACGACTCACTGCATCGTTATTATGGTCGCTGTTGATGAAAATGGTAACCCGACTAAGGTGCCAGAATGGGTGCCAGAAACGTCAGAAGACATCGAATTAAGAGATTCGGCTATTCGCCTAATGAACATGCGAAAACAGATCGGTGAAGAGATGGAAGCACACGTTAAGTACCTTAAGTAAACTTCACCAACCACTCTACACTACAAAACCTTATTACAATGCCAAGCACCTGCTTGGCATTTACTTATCTAGCTCTACTCCCCTATTCACACTCTCACAGACAAAGCCGCGTCTTACCCAACACCGCTTGTCTCAATACGGCTTATATAACGTGATACTCAGCCAAGGGCTGAAATGAAGCCGCTATTGTTTAGCAATTTGCTCGAACTGTAATAAAGTCGTCATTTAGCTCTGGTTAAATACCGCCAATCATAATGGATGTATTTGAATTTCTTGGAGCCACTTTTGAGCGTCACACGCCCCACTCTTAGCGAATCTACACTGAACAATTTAAAGGCGGTTGAGTACCAATGGGTTAGAACTTTGTACGTCGAAGGCTACGACAGCAACGAAATTAACCACTACATCCAAACTTGTTTTGGTGGTGACCAGACGTTTGCGGATCTATTTCGCCGTGTGGCACTCGATCAAGAAAGCATCTATGTGCTGTTGCAGCATCTTGGCTGTGCTCCTTCTAGTAGAGAACTATAATCACAACATCCGATTCCCTCTTACCTTTGAATTGAAAGATACTTCCAAGCAAACCAATAACTACGAGTGATAGCTACTCACAACACATCAACAGTAGCCCGCCGTTATAGACATTTTCTATGCAATCAGGCTAATCGTTGCATACAAATCATTGAAGTATCACGCATTGAAATATTAGCAATATATCAATAGAGCAACTGCCCCTTATACTGAGCGTCTGATTTGTGAGACTCGTTCATGTCATCCTGTAAGAGGAATAACGCAGGAGAGATTCGGGAGAGAAGTGACTCGAAACTTTAATGGCTAAAGCAGCTATGAGCACAAAAACTGACAGGTAAAACGAATATCCGGACAAAGTAGAAAGCAAAAAGTAGCAGGCATAAAAAAACCCAAGTAAATACCTGGGTTAGAGTTACAAAAACCACTAATCATTAATAGCGTAAGGAACCTGATTAGTAGCCAGCTATGCGTAACCTGAGGGTTATTTTTATTACTGATCGGCGGCCAAACCAAATGATGTAATAAAAATGCCAATACAGAGCGACCTATAAGGTCGCTCTTTGTCTTTCTTATAGGGTACAGCTTATCCTTTTACACCACCTGCCGTCAAACCGCCAACTAACCAACGTTGAGCAAGTAAGAACACGATAGTAATCGGAAGTGCTGAAAGTACAGCCGCTGCCGCAAAGTCACCCCATAGGTAGTTCTGAGGATATAGGTATTGCTGCATACCTACCGCTAGCGTGTAAGAGTTCACATCGGTTAGCAGGATAGATGCTACAGGCACTTCACCTACTGTTGCGATGAACGAAAGAATAAACACAACTGCTAGAATTGGCACAGATAGTGGTAATAGAACCAATCTGAATGCTTGCCAAGGCGTTGCACCATCAAGTGCAGCCGCTTCTTCCAATGAGTTATCAATCGTCTCAAAGTAACCTTTAATCGTCCAAACGTGCAGTGCTATACCGCCTAAGTACGAGAAGATTAGACCACCGTGCGTGTTCAAGCCTAAGAACGGGATGTATTGACCAAGCTTGTCGAACAGCGCGTAAATAGCGACTAGAGCCAGTACTGCTGGGAACATTTGGAAAATCATCATCGCTTTCAGGATAGTTTCTTTACCTTTGAAGCGCATACGAGCAAATGCATAAGCCGATGTTGTAGACAATGCCACAATAAGAAGCGACGTCACACCCGCGACTTTAATTGAGTTCCATAACCACGTTAGTACTGGGAATGGAGGTGGTGTCACCGAGCCGTCAGCATTCGTTACCGACATACCAAGAGCCAGTTTCCAGTGCTCCAGTGATGGGTTATCGGGAATCAAACTACCTGTTGCAAAGTTACCTTCACGGAACGAGATAGCGATAATCATCAGTAGTGGGAAGATAATCATTGCCAAGAAGCACCACAACACTGCATGCGTTGCCCACACTCGGTATTTAAGGCCTTTACCTTGTACCATAGCCATTGTCGTGCTCCTTAATCTTGAGACAGTTTAGTGAAACGAAGGTTTAGTAACGCAAGTCCACCAACCAATAGGAAAATAAGCGTTGCGATTGCACTTGCTAGACCAAAGTCTTGACCGCCGCCGCCTTCGAATGCGATTCGGTAGGTGTAGCTTACAAGCAAGTCTGTGTAACCCGCTGGCTCTGAGGTGCCAATCATGTTCGGGCCACCGTTCGTCAATAGTTGAATCATTACAAAGTTATTGAAGTTAAAGGCAAACGCTGCAATCAATAGCGGTGTAAGCGGCTTAATCATCAATGGGAATGTAATACGCTTGAAGTTATCAAGGAAGTTCGCACCATCAATCGCTGACGCTTCGTACAAATCATCAGGAATCGCTTTTAGTAGACCCATACATAGAATCATCATGTAAGGGAAACCTAGCCACGTGTTAACCATCAACACCATGGTTTTCGCAAGAATTGGGTCAGAGAACCAGTTTGGGCTTAAGCCGAAGATATTCTCAAGCACCATGTTGATCTCACCAAAGCTCTGGTTGAATAGACCTTTAAAGATAAGAATCGAGATGAATGCTGGTACTGCGTAAGGCAGAATCAGTAGAACACGATAGATTGAACGACCTTTTAGCTCTTCCCATTGCACGATATTTGCAAGTACAAGCCCGATAACAAGTGTGAACGCTACGGTACATACCGAGAAGATCACCGTCCAAATAAAGATGCTGATGAATGGCTCTTTAATACCATCATCTTTCCAAACACGTTCAAAGTTATGTGTACCAATATTAACCACAAAGCCCGGGGATATTGTGTTACCAGTAAACTCACCATTGGCATCAACAGGTTGATAGAAACCCTCTTCCATATTTGGCTTGAGAACTTCACCCGTTTCATTGTTGATTAACGTTTGTTCATCGTCTTGTAGCGTGTAAAGCGGAGCAACAGAAGCAAACTTACGTAAGCCACTCATGCGGATGTCGTCACCGTTAGGCAGATGGAAATCAACCGCATTAATCGCAGCACGGTTTTGGATGATCGCTTTGATCTTCTCTTTCTCACCTTGTGCAGACTCAATTGCAGATAGGTCCATCTCTGTTGCACTCATATCTTCAAAAGAAAATACGTCTGTTGCTAACAGCTGGTCGCCATCTTTAACAACGATCTGGTGACCGTCATCAGTCTTGTACAAAGTAAATGGGTAGCTCTCACCGCTTTGGAATGAGCGATCTAAAAGAACGGTTTGAGTACGCTCTAGAGATAGTTGATTTTTTGCGCTGTAGTTAGTGAACGCAAGCCCGACGGTATAAGCCAATGGAAAAAGAATGAACAAGATCATTCCGGCAATACCCGGATAAATATAACGGTGGGCGTAAGTTTTCTTACTGCCAAAAATGTAAAGTGCCAAAGCCGTTAAAATCACAGTAAGCAACGCAAAAGCGAGCTCACCGCGTGAATACATTAGAATTGTAGCGTAGCCGTTAATTAAGCCAACACTACCAAGCAACCCCCATTTGATGAAGACGCTTTTACTGCCTAAAAGGCTTGATGGTGCTGGGATAGCATCTGTACCTTGAACTGACTGCATAGAGGAACCTGCTAGCGATATAGATAAAAAATAGAAAAGTAAGGAGAGGTTACCCTCTCCTTAAAAGGTAGTGCTTGGTTGTTACTT
This sequence comes from Vibrio sp. L5-1, assembly GCF_021728315.1. Taxonomy (NCBI): domain Bacteria; kingdom Pseudomonadati; phylum Pseudomonadota; class Gammaproteobacteria; order Vibrionales; family Vibrionaceae; genus Vibrio; species Vibrio sp. L5-1. Next base: position 849,707 of record NZ_JAKKCQ010000001.1, read on the forward strand.
AGTCATACGACCTTCAGCAGCTTTTAGTGCTTGATCTACTGTTTGACGGCCGTCAACTACGTTACCGATCGCTTCTTCCATGCTGTACCAGAACGTTGTGAACTGAGGAATGTTAGGCATGATTTCACCATTCATCGCGTTGTCCATTGTTGCTGCAATGCGAGTGTCGCTGTCTAGTTGACGTTGGAAAGAGTTAAGAGCAACAGCGCCTAGTGGCTTGTCGTCATTCAGGCTCTTCATACCTTCATCAGTTAGTAGGTAGTTTTCCATGAACTCAACAGCTAGGTCGCGGTTTGGAGAAGCAGAGCTGATACCACCAGCCCATACACCAACGAAAGGCTTAGACGCTTTACCGTTGAACTTAGGTAAAGTTGCTACGCCGTAATCGATGCCAGCTTTCTTGATGTTTTCCCAACCCCAAGGGCCGTTGATTGTCATTGCAACGTTACCCGCAACAAATTCAGACTCAGCAACTGAGTAATCCATGTCTGCAGAGATAACTTTGTCTTGTACCATCTTCTCGATGAAACCTAGAGACTTCTGAACACCGTCAGTCGCTACGCCCGCATCTTTAATGTCGTAACCTTCTGCAGTCTGTTTGAATGCGTAACCGCCGTCAGCTGCAAGTAGAGGCCATGTGAAGTAAGCGCCACCACGTAGAGGCCACATGATCGCTTTTTTGCCGTCTTTTTTAAGTTCAGCATCAAGTGCTGGGATTTCTTCCCAAGACTTAGGTGGGTTAGGAACAAGCGCTTTGTTATAAATTAGAGAAACTGACTCAACCGCTACTGGGTAAGCGATTGTTTTACCTTCGTATGAAACAGCGTCCCATGCGAAGTCTACGATACCTTCTTTAATTTCTTTAGAAGGTTTGATATCAACAAGAAGTCCCGCTTCTGCATAGCCGCCAAAACGGTCGTGTGCGTAGAAGATCATATCTGGGCCATCGCCAGCCGCTGCAACTTGAGAGAACTTCTCTTCTAGTTTGTCAGGGAAAGCCACTGTTACTTTAACACCAGTGTCTTCTTCGAAGCGTTTACCTACTTCAGCCATGCCTTCATAAGCTTTGTCACCACCTACCCAGATAGTTAGTTGTCCTTCTTCGATAGCAGCATTTGCACCAAAAGAACCCAGAGCAACTAATGTTCCTAGAGCTACAGCGCTTAGAGCGTTTTTCATGTGAATATCCTTTTTATATTTATACGTAGGGCACATCTACCAAGACGAGCCAGTTTTCAGGGCTTATGATCTGAGAAAATAGCCCCTAACTCATCATCCTAGCCACTACGCCCTAGCTATTATGGCTTAATTTCGTGATCGCCATCCGGTCAGATTAGAGACTGAAATCACAAAATCCATACTCATCGTGATCAACATCACCGTTATGGGGTGGATTTATTTGAACTGGATCGCCAATTATTAATAACCCCATTTATCTACTCCTCCCCTACTACTCCCCCTCGTTAAATTTTCATTGGGAGGATGTACCATTGCGCCAATTCACCGAAACTGCATTCATCCAAGAGTGGATAGTAAGAACCCTTACCAGCGAATGTCGTGTGTAACCGCACTGTTCATTTAGTTGGCTTCACTGCCCGCTGTTGTCTTTATTAAGCATCGAGCTAAATCTGTGATTGAATCACGGGGGAGATTTAGCTGGATGTGGGGGAAATAGGCACCAGTTTGGCTATGATGGGTGGGCTTGGTTAAAGAATCCAAGTCTCACCCACTTTTTTCTTACTCATTCAATACTTACCAATTCCTACAGTTACTGCTGACCCAAAAATTTCTTATAATGATAAGCAGTAAAACTTAAAATTTGATCGATCGAGGACTAGCTAGATGGCGAGTGTCACGTTAAAAAACGTTTATAAATCATATGGTGATGTACAGATTTCTAAGGACGTAACCTTAGACATCAACGAAGGTGAGTTCGTAGTATTCGTTGGACCATCAGGTTGTGGTAAATCGACGCTATTACGCTGTATCGCAGGTCTAGAAGACATTACGTCTGGTGATTTGTACATTGGTGATCAACGCATGAATGACGTTGAGCCTTCAAAGCGTGGCGTAGGTATGGTATTCCAATCTTACGCGCTTTACCCTCACCTTAACCTTTACGACAACATGTCTTTCGGCCTTAAGTTAGCAAACGCAAACAAAGCTGAAATCGACAAGCGTGTTGAGCATGCTGCAGAAATCCTTCAGCTTGGTCACCTTCTTGAGCGTCAACCTAAAGCACTTTCTGGTGGTCAACGTCAACGTGTTGCTATTGGTCGTACTCTAGTTTCTCAACCAAACGTATTCTTACTTGATGAGCCTCTATCTAACCTAGATGCTGCGTTGCGTGTTCAAATGCGTTCGCAAATCACTAAACTACAACGTCAACTTGGTTGCACCATGATCTACGTTACCCACGACCAAGTGGAAGCGATGACAATGGCCGATAAGATTGTTGTTCTTGATGGCGGTTATGTTTCTCAAGTGGGTAAACCTCTTGATCTTTACCACTACCCTCAAAACCGTTTCGTGGCAGGCTTTATTGGCTCGCCGAAGATGAACTTTATGTCTGTTCACATCGAGCAAGCTGAAGCAGAACGCGTCCAAGTTCAACTTTCTAACGGTATGACTTTCTGGATCCCTGTTGATGGTACGACTGTCAATGCTGGTGACCGTATGTCTCTGGGTGTTCGTCCTGAACACTTGTTGTCTGCTGAAACAGGTGATGCGACGATTGAAGCTGAAGTGATGATGGTCGAGAAATTAGGTAACGAAACACAAGTTTACCTAAACCTCGACAGCGCAGACGCTGACGTTATCTATCGCCAGCCAGATACGTTGACGATTGAGTCTGGTGACAAACTAGCGATTGGTATTCCTGCGCACCGTTGTCACTTGTTCCATAGCGATGGTCGAGCATGTCGTCGCTTGTACAAAGAGTACGGCACCGACTAGTCGGTTCGCCTTTTTAAGATATAACTTGCCCATATCGAATCCCTCTTACCAAGTAAGGGGGATTTTTTTGTTTAAAGGCGCCAACTACTTTCGCTTTGATTGTTTAACTTTGCGCACAGCTCAGTTAACTTATCGCGCAGCAATAAAAAAGGCCTAGCAATGGCTAGACCTTGATTTGTGTAGTCAGGCTAAGCCCAACTACTCATTCCACTCTATCTTAGACAAGATGAAATTGCCTTAAGCTTAGAACTTAGTGGATTGGCGTATCACTTGTTTTGTTGAACTGGCCAAAATGCTTTTCTAACACTTCTGGTGTTAGCTTGCCTTCCGCTTCTAGTCGCTTAAATTCAGCAACGATCGCTTTTTGCTCTTCAATTGATGGCAGTTGTACTTCTGGCTCATCGCCCATCTCTTGAGTCATCTGCTCTAGTTCTTTTTCAAAATCGCTCATGATACTTACCTAAATATTAAACCTAATCAGATTTTACTCATTTACGCTCTGTGATGCTAGAGCGATTAAGTGCAAAGCCCGAAACCAGATCAAGCTAAGGCCAGTTAGAAGAAAACAAGCCCGTAAATAAAAAGAGCTGGATTCACGATTAAATGAATCCAGCTCTTCGTCTGTATCCCTTTCTAAGCCATGCTACAGCTTAAAGGGATTAAAGCTTAAACGAGCCAACCATCTTATCTAGGCGAGAAGAAAGGTCTCGGAGCTCTTGGCTCGCTTCAGCAAGCTGCTCAGCCGTGCCCGTTGTCACTTCATTGATTGCGTTAATCTCTTCAATGTTCTGGTTGATGGTGTGAACTACGGTTGATTGCTCTTCCGTTGCCGTTGCGACTTGCGTGTTACGATCGGTGATGTCTACGATGCGGTCTGAAATGCCACCCAGTACATCTACCGCTTCATCCGATGCAGCTACACCTTCAAGGGTAATGACTTTACCTGTACTCATTGCTGCTACTGCATCTTTAGCATCGCTTTGCAGTTGGTTGATCATCTTCTGAATCTCTTCCGTTGAGTCTGCTGTACGACTTGCGAGGTTACGAACTTCATCTGCTACCACGGCAAAGCCACGGCCTTGCTCACCGGCACGCGCTGCTTCAATCGCTGCATTCAATGCAAGTAAATTGGTTTGCTCTGAAATATCGCGGATAACACCCAGAATGGATCCGATATCTTGTGTTGTTGAAGCAAGTTGTTCAACCACTTGACCCGTACTTTCGATATCTTGAGCTAAACGGCTGATCGCGTCTTTTGCTTTGTTTACAACAGAGCGACCGACTTCAGTATTGCCCGAAGCTTGAGTGGCCGTTTCCGCAGCCGTTGCCGCATTTGATGCAATCTCACTGATGGTCATACCCATTTGGTTAATTGCAGCCACCACTTGAAGGGTTTGGTCACGTTGCTCTTGGCTATTGTCGTGGGTGATGTGTGCTTTGTTAGAAACACTTTCCGCCGCCACTTGCAGCGCTTGGCTTGTCGAGCATACTTCTTTCATCGACTCGTGAATCTTCTCAATGAAGCCGTTAAAGCCTTTAGAGAGCTGTGCAATTTCATCGTTGCCTTTAACTTCGATACGCTGTGCAAGATCACCATCGCCTTCGCCAAGGTCACCGAATCGCTTAGCCAGAAGTTTAATTGGCTGAGTAATGCTGTTTGCTAACACTACGCCCATTAGGATAAACACCAAAGCCACAACAGCCGTCATGATCAGCATCTTTTGCGCAGTCGCATCAAGCTCAGCAAACACTTCATCGGTTGGAACCACACCAATAACGAACCAGTCCATTGATGACACATACAAACTCGCCACAAACAGTTCTTGTCCTTGGCTTTCAGTGGTAATCAGATTGAAACCCGACTTGTTCAATAGTTGGCTTGATTGAGGGCCGTAAAGTTGTTGAAGTGAAGAATCACTGCGAGAACGCTCACGGTGAATCTGTACATCACCTTGGCTATCGGTCAAAAATACAAAGCCTGTGTTTTCAATTTTGAAACCATTCAGCAAGTTAACCATGTCATCCATCGATTTTGATAAACCTGACATCGCCAAACCAGAAGGCTGTTGGTAGTTAGCAAACATCTTCACTTCACCGTTGGCTTCTTGGAACATACTCACCATGGTTGGCTGGCCTGACTGAGTAAAGCCAAAGAACCAACCGTCTTGTTGTTGGTTTAGCTGGCGTAAGAAACCATCTTGGTTCCAGTAGTAAGCTGTTTGACGGTTCGCTACCGAGGCATCGTTCAGCTGATATTGATTACGAACATTGTTCAGTTGTTTAACCAGTTTATTTTCTAGCTCAGCATCACGATCGGTCGATTCGATTGCATCAGAAATGAATTCATTTGAAGCAATTTGCTCCGCCGCTAACAATAGCTGAGAGACTTCACGATCAATTTCACCATTGATTCGCTCCAACATACCGGGAAGCTCAATATCAACCAAACGGTGGCTCAATACATCTCTTGCTTGCTGTTGTGCCATCGCGCCGACAATCACTGTCGATGCAAGAACCGCAAAGGTAATTCCAAGTACAACTTTTTGTTTGATACTCAGAGAGTTAGTTTTAAACATATTTGGACCTTTAAAAGAATCGCTCGTTATCGGTATACCCTGGACAGGACTTTTCTAGTGCACTCCAACAAGCAATGCACAATCTGAGTGATGTATCGGCCAAAACCAATAAAACTAGAGACTTTTCTCTCAAAAAACTGCAAATATGATGTAACGACTCAATCATTTCTTGTGGGGTTGAGATTAATTAGCTAAATACGCCCCCTTATTGATATTCACCCTTAGTATCGAACCCTTTAATTTTTATCTGAGTCAGGCAGCATCACACCTTTGAGCTTTATTGTATAAAAAGCGATTGATATGGTAAAAATTCACTGTTCAGTGATTTTTCTAGCTAAACACTTGTAAATCTTTCCAATTTTGAAAAAATAAATTCCGCAAATGTACTGGAACTTTTTCCTTGTAATCAGTGACCAATACTCAAAATAAGAATCAAATGGCCCCCAGAGAGTCCAAAAATGCATAAAAATAACTTCGAAATCCTTCAAAACTACCTAGAGTCTCAAATCATTGGTCAGCAAGAGCTCGTTAAGCAACTGATGATCGCCTTACTGGCAGATGGTCATATTCTTGTTGAAGGGCCTCCAGGGTTGGCAAAAACCCGCGCGGTAAAGTCGCTCGCTGACTGTGTCGAAGGTGATTTTCACCGTATTCAATTCACGCCTGATCTATTGCCTGCCGACCTAACTGGTACCGATATTTTCCGTCCAGAAACGGGAGAGTTCACCTTCCAATCTGGCCCGATTTTTAACTCGCTAATTCTAGCGGATGAGATCAACCGTGCTCCAGCGAAAGTACAAGCCGCTATGTTAGAAGCGATGGCGGAAAAACAGGTGACCGCAGGTCGAAAAACCTATGCTCTACCGGACCTGTTTTTGGTAATGGCAACGCAAAACCCGATTGAACAAGAAGGGACTTACCCGCTACCAGAAGCTCAATTAGACCGTTTCTTGCTGCATTTAGAAGTGGCTTATCCAGACATGGAAAGTGAACTTGAGATCTTGCGCCTAAACAGAGGCGAAGCTCAAGGCAACCAACCTGTTCAACCAGAGCCTATTTCTCAACAAACTATCTTCGAAGCTCGCCAAGAAGTGCTCAACATTCACATGGCAGACACCATCGAGCAGTACATTATTCGACTGGTTATGGCGACTCGCCAACCTAAGCAATACAGCGACCAACTTGATCAATGGTTAGATATGGGTGTCAGCCCACGTGCAACTATTGCTTTAGACCGATGTGCCCGAGCGCACGCATGGCTAGCAGGCCGCGATTACGTAACACCGCAAGATGTTCAAGCTATGGCATTCCCTGTATTACGCCACCGTCTACTTCGCAGTTACCACGCACAAGCTGAAGGGGTCACTGCAAACCAAGTGATCGCACACCTTATCTCGTTGGTTGGTAGCGCATAGGGATAAGCGCATGAATAATCAATTACCCAACCATAGTGACGGTGTCACGTTAAATCTGGGCGAACTGCTGCAATACAAAGCGCAGTCTGTTCGCTGGTTGCCTCCAGCCAAGAGCCTGTGGTCGCAACTAAACGGTCAACACGAGAGCAATCGTAAAGGTCGCGGGATGAATTTCTCTGAGGTTCGTCAATATCAGGCGGGCGACGACATCCGCAGCATTGATTGGCGCGTCACGGCGAGAACAGGCAAGGCGCATACCAAACTGTTTTCTGAAGAAAGAGAACAGCCTGTGATTTTGTTCTTAGATCTGTCGAGCAGTATGATTTTCGGCTCAACCTTGTTACTTAAATCGGTTCAACTCGCGCACTTTGCCAGCCAACTTTGCTGGTTAACCGTCGCTCAAAAAGACCGTATTGGCGCAGTGATAGATACTGGCCAAGAGATCATTGAGATTAAACCCAGTGCTAGCAACCATGCTCCGCTACGTATTTTACAAAAAGTCATAGAAATCAATAACGCAGCGCTGACCAACCCAGGCAATAACAGCGACACAACCTTAGAGCATGGGCTGAAATCTCTTCACCAGCTTTGCCCGAAAGGAAGCGATATCATTATGCTCAGTGATTTCGTCCGTTATAACGAAAGTAATTACTCACTTATCAATCAAATACGTCGACATAATCGAGTTCGCTTGGTGCATTTTTACGATCCATTAGAGCAAGGTGTCACTGCTTTCAAAGGTTCAAAACAGATCACCGACGGCAATAAAACGCAATGGTTTAACTTTTCATCAAGCAAGGAAAAGGAAAAGCTCAGTCACGCATTTGATCAGAAGCAACAACAGCTTATGGAAATGAGCCTTTCTTTGGCGATCCCATACAGTTCATTGTCTTGTGCGCAATCGTTAATGAGCCAAGTGTCAGGAGTTCAGTCATGAATCAATCTCTCGACTTGAGCCCTATTATTACGCCAAGCGCACCATCGTGGTGGCCTTTGGCATGGGGTTGGTGGTTAATCATTATCACGGCCATCGTTCTGATCGCCATAGTATTTTTCATTGTAAAACGGAGACAAAAGAACCAATACGCGAAGAACGAAGCACTTGCTTGCTTTCGTAATAGTCAGCCTTCAAATACCTTGTCTCCGAGTGCAGCTCAAGACATCGTTCGTCAGGCAGCACTAAGCTATTTCCCACGCGAAAAAGTGGCAGGCTTATCTGGCGATGATTGGTTGGCGTTCTTAGATGCGCAATTGGCGAAGCCGTTATTCGCCGCAAAACAATCGCAATGGCAACAAGCGCTCTACCAAGATACAGCCTTAATGAGCGACGAACAGAAAAAGGCTCAACAGCAATTGGTTAATGACTGCGAAATCTGGCTTCGTAAAGCCCTTCCTCCAAAGCGAGGTCGTTATGACTGATCTTTTAAACACGAGCTTACTAAATATTGAATTCGTTTGGTGGTGGATGTTTTTCCTCGCGCCCCTGCCGATCCTTGTTTACCTATTCTCACCAAAATCAGAACCAAGCAGCGCTCTAAGGCTTCCATTTTTGCCCGAGGACAGCAATACCAAAACGCCGAGCAGTCGCTTACCTAAAACCTTGTCGGTCATCATCTGGCTTTTACTGGTAACGGCCATGGCACGCCCAGTTTGGTACGGTGAACCGGTTGAGTTTCAGCCGAAACACCGTGATTTGATGTTGGTTGTCGACCTCTCCTACTCGATGAGCCAAGAAGACATGCAGTTCAATGGCGAATACATCGACCGCTTGTCGGCGGTGAAACGCGTATTGAGTGACTTTATTGAGCGCCGTAAAGGCGACCGAGTCGGATTGGTGCTATTTGCCGATCACGCCTACTTGCAGACTCCGCTTACGCTAGATAGAGATACACTTTCACAACAACTCAATCAAGCGGTGTTAAAGCTTATCGGTACTCAAACCGCGATTGGTGATGGTATTGGCCTTGCCACCAAAACCTTTGTCGACAGCGATGCGCCCCAACGTGTAATGATTCTACTCAGTGACGGCAGTAATACCGCCGGGGTATTAGACCCATTAGAAGCGGCGGATATTGCAAAGAAATACGACGCGACGATTTACACCGTGGGTGTCGGTGCAGGCGAGATGATGGTTAAAGAGTTCTTCATGACGCGTAAGGTCAATACTGCTCAAGATTTGGATGAACGCACACTAATGGAAATTGCCAAACGCACTGGCGGTCAGTACTTCCGTGCACGTGACAGCAAAGAGCTGGCGACGATTTACGACACCATCAACCAGTTAGAGCCCGTGACGAACGCCACTAAGATCTGGCGACCGCAACAAGAGTGGTTTGTATGGCCACTGTCGGCGGCAATGTTCTTCGCATTTATGCTGTTAGCCATTAGGAGAAACAATGTCTAACTTTACTTTTATCTACCCATATTGGTTCTTGGCGCTTGCCGTGCTGCCCGCTATTTGGTGGCTGAGCAAGAGACAATCCAAGCAAGGGTTACTCGCGTCACACATCGCTCGATACTTGGCGCCAGAATCGAGTAAGCCATCGAAAAATCGCAGTACTTACTTCGGTATTTGGTGGCTGGTCGGCGTTATTGCATTAGCTGGACCAAGCTTCGAGAAAAACGAACAGCCGAGCTTTGAAAAAACGCAGGCACGAGTTGTGATCATGGATATGTCGATGTCTATGTATGCCACCGACATTAAGCCGAATCGCTTAACTCAAGCGCGATACAAGGCTCTGGATCTGCTTTCATTATGGAAGGAGGGGCTAACAGGCATGGTGGCATATGCTGGAGATGCTTACACCATTAGCCCGCTAACCTCAGACATAAACACCATCAAGAACCTAGTCCCTAACCTATCGCCAGATATCATGCCTTATCAAGGCGGTGATGCCGCATCAGCCGTTAAGCTTTCGATTCATATGATGACTCGCGCTCATATCTACCAAGGCGATCTAGTTCTGATTGCTGACGATATTGATGCTCAAGAGAAGAAAGAGATCGACTCGCTACTCTCTGGCAACGATTGGACATTGTCGATTCTAGCTGTAGGGAGTGAAAGCGGAGCGCCAATCTCGTTACCTACGGGGTCGATGCTGCAAAGCGACTCAGGACAAACCGTGGTGGCAAAAACCAACTTGAAGAACATGCGCGAGCTTACACGCAGCTATGGTGGCACGTTCACTGAAGTTCAATTTGATAACTCAGATGTTGAACACATCGCGAGCTACCTCGACCGCGTTGCAACAACATCGGAAGTAACCAAGACCAACAACTCACTCAACACCAGAGTGAACAACGGCTTCTGGTTACTGCCTTTGCTATTACTTCCCGCACTTGGATTATTCAGGAAAGGGGTTATTTGGTGTGCCTTAGCTGGAGTTATCTCTTTTAGCCAACCAAATACTGCGTTTGCGAACCCGTGGAAAACCGATGATCAAGTAGGCTATCAGCTGTATCAGGACGAGGACTTCCAACAAGCTGCTGAACAGTTCACCCAACAAGAGTGGAAAGGCATTGCTCAATACAAAGCCGGTGATTTCGAAGCCGCAGAGCAGACGCTGCAAGACCTTTCTGGTGAAGATGCTCGCTACAACCTTGCTAACGCCCAAGCCCAACAAGGTAAGTACGACCAAGCGATACAAGAGTATCAACGTATTCTTGAAAGCAACCCTGAGCATGCTTATGCCAAGAAGAACTTAGAGGTCGTCGAACAGGCTCAGAAGCAACAGCAACAGCAACAGCAACAGCAACAGCAACAGCAACAGCAACAGCAACAGCAACAGCAACAGCAACAGCAACAGCAACAGCAAGGCGATTCTGAGTCCAAAGACCAAAACGAACAAGGTCAGCAAGGTCAGCAAGGTCAGCAAGGTCAGCAAGGTCAGCAAGGTCAGCAAGGTCAGCAAGGTCAGCAAGGTCAGCAAGGTCAGCAAGGTCAGCAAGGTCAGCAAGGTCAGCAAGGTCAGCAAAATGATTCTTCGCAAAGCTCGCAGGATCAACAACAAGACTCTGCTGACAATGGCAAGTCGCAAAGTCAAAGCGGCAGCCAAGATCAAAGTGAAAGCCAAACTCAGAATACTGACCAAAGCCAAGCTGATAGCCGCTCTGATTCCAAGGCGGATGAAGAAAACGACAAGCAAGCTGAGCAACAAAACAAAGCGGGTCAAAAAGATAAGCCGTCACAAGACAAAGATGACTCAGCATCTCAAACAGCCCAAGTTCAAGAGTCTGATAAAGAAGACAGTGATAACAACGCTCAACAAGCTGCAGCGCAAGTATCAGGTCAACCGATGTCGAGCGATCCTGATATGCGGAAACTTGAGCAAGTAGAAAGCGCTCGTGATCCGAGCCAACTGCTTAAAGCGCAAATGATTCTACAAGCACGACAAAAAAGTGCTCCTAACAACCAAAACAAAAAGTGGTAACCATGCGATTTTTAAACAAGCCATTTTTATCAATAATACTGACACTGCTAATCGGTGTTTTCTCGTCACATTCTGTATTCGCAGCAACCGCTGTTGCGAGCGTTTCGCAAAACAGTGTGACCAAGGATGAAGTCTTCTTACTTAGAGTAGCGACCGATGAAAAAGTATCGTCCGGCGCTTTAGAACTATCCCCCCTTCAGAAGGATTTCTACGTCAGCACCCCAAGATTTGGGTCGTCGATGCGAATCGTCAATGGCAGCCGTTCGGTGTCTAGCGAATGGAATATTACCCTTGCCCCACTTCGATTAGGCCGATTTGAGATTCCTAGCTTTGATATTGACGGCGCAAAAACCCAACCGATCACCATCAACGTTGCGGTTAATAAAGCCGCTCCAAAGCAGAGTGATATGGCCGAGTTTCAACTTAATCTGAGTAAAGATTCGCTGTACCCTCAAGAGGTCGCAGAGCTTGATGTAAAACTCATTATTAAGGCTGATCCTAGAAGACTGCAAGATCCTAAAATCGCACCACCAAGTTCAGCAAAATTAGATGTAGAACCTATTGGAGAGTCTAAGCAATTTCAAGATGTTATCAACGGACAAGAGGTCACCGTTGTTCAGCAATCTTTCCATATATCGTCACAACAAGCAGGGCAATTTCAGCTTCAAGGGCCAAAGTTAACTGGTGCAGTTGTTTACTCAACCAACAACTCAAGCACAACGCGCCTTTTCCAACTCGACACGCCCGTTGAAACCTTAGATGTCACAGTGAATCCTGTACCAAAAGGCTATCAAGGTGAGTGGTTACCAACATCGAACTTCAAGTTGATTCAGAAATGGTCAGATAGCCAAGGCAACGAGCTGACAGGTAGTAATACTTTAGGTGGCGACAAGCAGAATATTGAGATGGAAGCCGGTGATTCGTTAACTCGTACCTTCACAATGACAGCCAGCAACTTGACCCAACACCAGTTACCAAAACTGAACATCACCTACCCTAAATCGGTGCGCGTGTATGAAGAGAAACCGCAATTTGGCACTACCCAATCCGGTAATGCTATCGTTGTTTATAAGCAGGTTCTCATCCCTAAGGAATCTGGAAGCATCTCCCTGCCTGGTGTTTCTCAAACTTGGTTTAACACCGATTCGCAATCACAAAAAACCAGTAAGGCTCTTGGTCTTGAGTTGTCGGTTCAGGCAAGTGATCGCGTAACCTCAAGCACGCCGCCTCCTGTTATTGAAACACCAACTCAGCAAGCCAACCCGACAATTGTTACCGTTGAAAACTCAGGAATGTGGCCTTATCTAACGGCGCTGTTTGCTGCGTTATGGTTAATCAGCTCGGCGTTTGCTTTCTACTTCTGGTCACGCCGCGGTACAGCAGTAAAACCAAAGCAAAAAGATGAACGTCAATCCGATACGGCAGAAGCGCTGATTGCCGCTCTGAAGATGAAAGATGGTGTGAAGACGAGAACTTTGTTCGAACAGTGGAAAACAGAAAATTCAGACTTGAGTGATGAGACGTTAGAAACAATCGAAGCTGAGCTCACCAAGCTGAATCAGAGCCTCTATGCTGAACCTGGCTCACCAAGTCAGTCATGGGATCCTTCTGAAGTAATCAAAGCGGTTAAGAAACCAAAACGCATCTCGAACAAAACACACAAGAGCACATTAGAAAGGCTTTAATTAACCAGCGTTCTAAGTAAGCAGAAAGCTAGTTAAACAGAAAATCTAAGTAAACAAAAAAGAACGAAGCCGTGATGACCACATTGTGATCATCACGGCTTCAATCGTTTTGAGATCAGAAAAAATAAACGCCAAACTAAATCAGTGGCGTCGCGACCTTTCTTCGCTTTAAAGCAGAGACAATTCGATTTCGCCCTGAATCTTTGGCTTGATACAAGGCTTTGTCTGCCTTGCCATACAGTAGATCGAAATCGAATTGGCGTTGATCAGAGGTGATTGAAGCATAACCGACAGATGCGGTTAAATACTGGCTAGTGCTGCTTTCACAATGAAGGATCTTCGCCTCTTCAATGCATTTTCTGATCGACTCTGCACGCTGTTTAGTTTCAGAGTGATGAGTGCCGATCATCAACAACATAAACTCTTCACCACCAATACGGCAGAAGGTTTCTTTATCGCTATGAACATGAGCATTAAGTATCTTGCCGATGGTGCGCAGAGCAGCGTCACCTTCTGTATGCCCGTAAACCGTGTTGTACAAACCAAAGTGATCAAGGTCAACAAGAATGAGTCCAAACGTGACTTCGTGCTCTGTGGCAAATGCCCCTTGATCATCACAATTGAGATCATCTAAAACCTGCGACAACATACGCCGATTTCCAAGACGTGTCAGCGGGTCTAATTTAGAGATGATATCCAACTGCTCATTGGCTCGTTCAAGCTCTTGAGTGCGCTTACTGACCTCTTGCTCAAGCGTTTCATTGAGCTTTTTGAGCTCCTCTTGCGCCATAGTTCTCTGTAGCACCTCAGCTAAACTCGAAGCGAAGATACGTATCACTTCACGCAGTTGTGAGGTTAAAGGGCTGCGAGTTAGCAAATTATCCGCGGCAATAAACGCAATCGGCTCACCCGTATTGGTGGTGAGCATTGTCATTGCCGTCCAACCGACACCCACAATATTGAAATCGTGATAGATAGGCACCGATTCTTCAAAGGCAACTTGATTAGGGCAAGCGCGAGCTGCGGCTACAATGTCACGCTCCACCAGCTCTGAGCGATAATAAGATTCATCGACAATGTCGCCTTTTATGTCAGTGCCCCACGTGCCTTGCATGTAACTGCAATTTTTATCGGTGAGGAAAACGGCCAGTCGGTCGATGCCTAAATGCTGAATCGCAAAGCTCACCGCCGATTTACACACTTCACTGACGCTATCGCAGCGAGACAACTCCACCATGCTTGAGTGCAACATCCGTATATTCTGTTCTTGGCGCTTACGAATGTAGATCTGAGAAAGCAGAGAACCAAAGGATTCAAGCATCTGCTTTTGATAATTAGTGATGGGTGAACGGTGAATGTAATTGTCCATTGCGATCCAACCGACGGGTTTATCCCCTTCACGTAAGATCAACATGCCATTCCAACCTTGCCCTACGACCTTGCCTTCGGTGTATAGCGGCGCTTTCTCAATAATAACTAGGTTGATGTGATTGTCAGACAACGCCTCAATGTATTCGGCTTCAAGTTGATGTAAATCGTACTGAGTATGATGCTCGCTGTTAGTTTTTCCCCGCTCATCGGTACCGTAAGTGCCACTAAAGCAGCGCTTTTTCATATCGAGTAACATGAAGATCGCACGGTCAAAGCCTAGACGGTCGCGCACTGCCTCAACAGAAGCCTTATACAAAGCATCCAAAGATTCAGGATTAGAAAGCTCTAACGCGACCTGATGGACTAGTTTCATGTTCTCAACAAATAGCTCTCGCAGCTTAATTTCATCAAGGTACTGCGCTTCACGTGTGTCTCTGTGTTTGATCTCAAGTGCCGCGTTCTTTTCCGCACGAATACACTGCCAGCGAGCTGCGGCTAGTTGAAGGACATCAAGATCTTGGTCGAACGTTTGGTTGATCTGCTGAGCATCGCAATTTTGAACAATTAAATAAGTTCTGCAGGCAGGCGCGTTGTCTAGCATCATGATGAACGACTCACCACTCAGCACCTCCATGTGTTCCCACTTACAAGTATTGATAGACATTGGAAGCACACCATCTGCGGTATCAAACTGGGAAACCCAAGGCCAAAATGTTGAGGGATACTTGTCGAGGGAGGTTAGCTCACCGCAAGAAAACAAGGGTAACGAATCGCCTTCTGGTGTTGGCTCGGCAAATACTCCGATCCCTTTTGGGGCAAGTACCTCAACAAGGTAACCAAAAAGAGACTCTGCCAACAGACGGTGGTCGCGAGTAGCAGATATTTGTTTTGCAAAGGCTTTAACAGGCACAGCTTCCGTCCATTGGCTAATAAGATTGAAGCAAAAATACCGAAGCCTTGATATGCAATCAATGTAACTAAAAATGAGATGTTAAGCGGGTCGCAATTTCACTTTTTACATTATCACAAGCATGAGAAGGACGACAAAAATGGGATTTCCTGCCCAAAATTTCATCGACATTAAGACTTTTTTAGCAACATAAAAAAGCCCCACATTAGAGTGGGGCAAAACTTCCATCGCTTATAGTTATAGTGATAATTCTGTCGATCTATTCGATTATCTAACCTGCGTTTCAGTTAGCGTGCTGTCCTTTAAAAAACTAAAACAGCACTGAGTTAATCGAATTAACCAAAGTCACCGTTTACGTAACCTTTAGTACGATCATCTTTTGGTTCGCTGAAGATAACACTCGTTTCGTTGTGCTCTACAAGCTCTCCCATTAGGAAGAAAGCCGTGCGGTCTGAAATACGACGCGCTTGCTGCATTGAGTGCGTTACGATAACGATAGTGAAGTCTTTCTTCAGGTCTTCCATCAATTCTTCAATCTTGTGTGTCGCGATTGGATCAAGTGCCGATGTAGGCTCATCCATCAGGATTACATCCGGTTCCATAGCAATCGTACGAGCGATACATAGACGTTGTTGCTGACCACCAGACAAACCAAATGCGTGTGCTTTAAGACGGTCTTTCACTTCATCCCAAAGTGCCGCACTGCGTAGTGAACTTTCTACTACTTCATCAATGTGTTTCTTGTCTTTGATACCTTGAGCGCGTAAGCCGTAAGCTACATTCTCGTAGATGCTCATTGGGAATGGGTTTGGCTTTTGGAATACCATACCTACACGAATACGTAGGTCAGCCACATCAATATTGCCGTAGATGTTTGTGCCATCCATATCCAGCTTACCTTTGATAGTAACGCCTTCAATTAGGTCATTCATACGGTTCAAACAACGTAGCAGCGTCGATTTGCCACAACCCGATGGGCCAATCAGAGCCGTTACCTGACGCGTTGGAATTGGCAGGTTGATAGATTTAAGCGCTTGGTTATCGCCGTAAAACAGATCTAGGTTCTCAATATCAAATTTGTTCATATTCGTAATCTCTAAATTCTTAAATTCGTGTCTAACTTAATGCTTTCTTTATCACGGTGGCTCTCTTTATTGTTGAGCCAGCTAATGAGCTTAGTAAGTTGCCGTGTTGAAGCGTCTCGCAATCAGTTTTGTAACCATGTTGATCAAGAGAACCAATACGATTAGGACTGTCGCCGTGCCGTAGGCTTGGTTCCACTCATCGATAGTAAATAGCTCTGTTGTCAGCTTATATAGGTGAACCGTTAGTGTACGGCCAGAATCGAATACCGACTCAGGAACACGTGCCACCATACCTGCTGTTAAAAATACAGGTGCTGATTCGCCAATTACACGACCAATACTAAGAATGACCGAAGTTAAGATACCTGGCATTGCGCTTGGTAAGATCAAACGCCAGATAGTGTAGATTTTTGAAGCGCCAAGGCCGTATGAGCCTTCACGATAAGTTTGTGGTACTGACATCAATGCTTCTTCTGTAGTACGAATGATTACAGGAAGAATAAGGATACTTAGTGTTAGTGCACCCGACAGAATCGAGAAGCCAAGACCAAGAATCGAGACAAAGAAGGTCATACCGAACAGACCAAAGATAATCGACGGAATACCTGCTAAAGATTCGGTACAGAAACGAATCACTTTAACCAGTTTGCTGCCCACTTTAGCGTATTCGGTTAGGTATATCGCCGTCATAATGCCGAGTGGTGCCGCCACTGCAATCGATGCGATAACCATGTAGATCGTGGCAATGATCATTGGGAAAATACCACGTTCTTCACCTGTACGAGTGTAGTCGTCGGTTATGAAGTTCCAGTCTACGTATTGCAGGCCATTCGATAGGATGTACCAAATGATCCAGAATAAGAAACCAACGGTGACTGCTGCTGCCGCCCAGATAAAGCCTTTCAAGACATTATCTTTCATTTGACGTGCTTGTTTTAGTTTTACGCGATCCATATTACTTACCCTCGCCTACTTCGTTTTTTCACGATTAAGATAAAGCAGAGCACCATTCAACATCATGATGAATACCAGAAGCACAACGCCGGTTGCGTAAAGTGCACTCGCGTGAATACCACTTGCGTAAGACATCTCAATAGCAATGTTTGCGGTTAGCGTACGAGCCGAATCCAAAATACCTTCTGGCATTGCTGGCGCATTACCCATCACCATGATGATTGCCATCGTTTCGCCAAGTGCGCGACCGATACCCAGAATCACACCCGTCATAATGCCTGAACGTGCAGCAGGAACGAGTAACTTAAAAATCGTATAGATTTTCGAAGCACCCAGTGCCAAAGAGCCTTCTTTGTACGTACGAGGTACAGCGCGGATCGAAGTTTCAGAAACCGTAATAACGGTAGGAAGAATCATGATACCCAGAACAATGATACCCGCGAAGATAGTGTTACCCGCTGGTACTTGGAAGATGTTCTGAATCATAGGAACGATGATTACTAGACCAAAGAAGCCGTAAACTACCGACGGGATACCTGCTAGAAGCTCAACTGCTGGTCGAATAATATCGGCAAGACGCTTAGGAGCAATCTCAGCGATAAAAATGGCGGTTAATACACCGACTGGCACACCAACAACTACGGCGCCAAGCGTCGAGACAATCGATGCAACAATCATTGTTGCAACACCGAATAGAGCTGGAGGTAACCAATCCACACCCAGAACGATGCCAGAAACACCGGCCTCTTGGAATGCAGGGATACTCTCTGCAACGATAAAGTAAGCGATAACGGCTAGTGATACGATGCCGATTACAGCACTCGATAAGAACAAGCCGTGGAAGATTCTTTCTCTCCAGTCAATGCGCTTCTTAGCACGCAGACTCGGCTTATTGATTTGAGTCGCTTCAGTATTCATAAGCTTTTCACTATTTGCGATGGTCATATATAAAATCTCAAACTTTGTGGCTCAAAAAGAGCTCGAAATAGACAAAGTTGAAAGAAAAGGCTCAGCCTAAAGCAGGCTGAGCAATAATTAAGATTGAGTCAGTTAAGATTAGTTAACTGTGATGTAGCCTTTCTTGTCAGCGATAGCTTGAGCTTCATCTGCAACCATCCAATCTAGGAATTGTTGAGTTTCAGCTGTTGGAGCGCCGGCTTTGTAAAGAACTAGGAAAGGACGAGCAACTTTGTAAGAACCGTTCTTAACGTTATCAACTGATGCCGCAGCGCCGTCGATAGTTAGAGCTTGAACTGTGTTATCTACAGTACCAAGAGAGATGAAGCCGATAGCGTATGGGTTGCTTGCTACAGAAACTTTAAGTGCGCCGTTACCGTTTGCAACTTGTGCACGTTGAGAGATAGCCGAGACTTTCTTGTCGCCAATCTTCTTCTTAAGTTTCATGATGTCTTCGAATGCACCACGTGTACCAGATGCAGTATCACGAGTGATTGCTACGATTGGCTTGTCAGCACCACCAACATCTTTCCAGTTAGTGATATCGCCTTTGTAGATTGAAGTGATTTGCTCAGCTGTAAGAGCAGATACTTCGTTATTTGGGTTAACAACAACTGCGATACCGTCACGAGCGATAACGAGCTCTTTCAGGTCAGCTGTTTTCTCTTCTTCTTTTAGGTCACGAGAAGAGATACCAAGGTCAGCACTTCCATTTTTTGCTGCTTTGATGCCTGCAGAAGAACCCGGTGCTTGAATTTCGATGAACACTGGTTCGCCTTTATTCATGTAGGTTTCTGCAAAAACTTCAACCAGTGGAGAAGCACTGTTAGAGCCAACTACAGAGATAGTTTCTTTAGCTGAAGCTGTATTCACTGTTAGAGCGCCTAGTAGTGCGATTGCACCGATAACTGTCTTTTTCATCACAAATTTCCTTTAGTGGCGTTATTGCCGTAATGTTGTTTTGCTTGAACGAGGCCTACTTTAGAATCCGAATGTGACAGTTGTGTTTCACTTAATTGAAGCCTATATGACAACTACAATTTATTTTCTTGTTTTCCCCCTACCAAATAACCTTGAAGCAATAAATGAGCCTCACTCATAGGCACTGAATATTCATTCCAACCTATTTAAGCCAAACCGCTCAATATCTCGCCATCCCTGTCATTACCTAATACCGCACAAGGTTCCTCGTTAAATAACCCTACCTTAAAAATGGCTAAAGCCTTGTTTGTACGATAAATAATCAGAATTTATGAAATACCTATCGCATATATAAAAATAGCATCTATTACTGATTGAATTGTCATTCTCAATAGTTAGAATCACTGGCTAATAACAATAATAACAATTGCTTCTGCTCATTTACTTATTCAAAGAAGGACAATACATGCGACAACTTCTCAGTGGCTTATCTATAAAAATACAAATTCTTATCCCAGTGCTCTTTTCTGTCGTACTACTTTTGACAGGTGTCATTATCGGTGGTGACAAACTGGAAAATGCTTTTAAAGATGTATCAACAGCAACAGATCAACTCATTCTACATAAAGAAGAACTTAGCGAAATCGTCGACAACAGCTACGGAATGCGCATCAAAGCAATCTATAGCTTATTTAATCCTGACGACGTCAAAACGCTTGTCGA
The DNA here is from genome assembly GCF_021728315.1 of Vibrio sp. L5-1. Lineage (NCBI taxonomy): Bacteria > Pseudomonadati > Pseudomonadota > Gammaproteobacteria > Vibrionales > Vibrionaceae > Vibrio > Vibrio sp. L5-1. Next base: position 869,689 of record NZ_JAKKCQ010000001.1, read on the forward strand.
AACGCTGAATCAAAAACGTGACCAAAATACTCGTCTACTGAACTCGCTTGATACCGTACCAGGCATGCAAGATGAAGTGGCTGCAATGAGCAAAGCGATGAATCATTACGTCGACTTTTCTCGCACCACCATGCTTCCTCTATTAAGAGCAAAGCATGGCAATACAGCGCTATCTTCTGACTTTGATAATCGCTACCAGATCGCAATTGACCAATACCGTCACGCGGGTAATGACATGGTGCAAGCAATCAACACGCTTTCTAAGAAGCTCAACTTGCTTGCCACTCAAGAAGTCGACATCAATGGCCAACAACACACCAGCACACTGAATACGGCGACCATTGCCCTTCTCGTGATTCTTTCTATCGCATTAGTCATCAGTTGGACGCTTGCTGGCATTATTGTTAAGCCGCTTAGCAATATCCAAGAAACCATGCGTGAAGTAGCGAAAGGCAACCTGCTGGTTAAAGCTGAAGAGTATGGCGATAACGAGATCTCACGCCTTGCCCAAGACGTAAACAAGTCGGTTGAGCAATTGCGTGACACGGTAAGTTCGCTTTCTCGAATCAGTATCGAAGTGGCATCTGCTTCTACAGAACTGGCAGCAGTAATGACGCAATCAAGCGCTAACTCAGACCAAGAGAAGCAAGAAGTGGAGCAAGTTGCTTCTGCCGTGAACCAACTTGAGAGCACAGCTGCACACGTTAACGAGAATGCGGTACAAGCCGATTCAGCGTCTAAGCAAGCCGACGAGATGGCGACACACAGCATGAGCTTGTTCAATGAAAGCAACCAAGCCAATGAGCAAATGGCGATTCAGCTGAGTGAAGCAGCAAACGTTGTAGGCACGCTAAAAGAGCACTCAGAGCAAATAGGTAAAGTGATTGAGGTGATTCAAAACATCTCAGAACAAACCAACCTTCTAGCGCTTAATGCAGCAATCGAAGCAGCTCGTGCTGGTGAAAGTGGCCGTGGTTTCGCAGTGGTAGCCGATGAAGTTCGAATGCTGGCAGCCCGCACACAAGATTCAACCAAAGAGATCCAAGCGATCATCGAAGGCTTGCAGGTTCAATCGGGCAACGCTAATGAAAGCATGAGCAGTTCACTGTCTATGTTAGAGCACAACCAAACGCTCTCAGGCGAGGTAAGTGCAGCCCTTTCAGGTATTGCTAACTCAGTAACCGACATGACAGAAATTAACACTCAGGTTGCCTCTGCCGCAGAAGAACAAAGCCAAGTGACTGCAGACATCAACCGTAATATCTCAAACATCTACAGCCTAGTAAGCCAAAACGTAACCGGTATTACTCAAGCCGCAGCTGCGAGCCACGAGCTATCTAACTTAGCTGAGCAGCAAAAGCAGCAGTTGGATTACTTTAAGGTATAAGCTTCAAGGTATTAAGTTGAGGGAGTAAGGTTTAACGCATAAAGTTTAAGGTTTAAGAAATAAAGACACTTAGCTTTATTTACGTTGCAACTCTCCTCACAACCAAAAAACCAGTCACTCGTGACTGGTTTTTTATTTTTGATAGATGTTCTACTGACTCAGCAAACCTTACTGACCGTTCTCAGCAGCTCTGATTCTTTCAATCGCTTCTACCCTTCTCAGCTGCTGTGGCTGAAAATGAGCTTCTCTAAGCTGGGCGATCGTCTCTTTTTGTTCAATTTCTGAGAGTGCTGAGTCATTCAAAAGGTCATCGCGTTCAACAAAGTAAATTTCTAAAGATCCTTCAAAGTCCGCCCTTTGTTGATCAAGCGCTTCGAGCCTCTGCGTCGCTTCTTCGCCGACCAGCTCATTTCTCTTCAAGTATTTACCTTGTTCATCTAGACCTTCTGAACTGGATAGCTGTGGGAGTAATACCTGATTCTGATGGCTCGTTTGAACGTAATCTGGCTGCTCAGATAGATAAGACTCAAGCCTTTGCTGATATTCCGGCTCGTCTAGCCCTTCTTGTTTCAGAAGTAACTTTTCTAAAGCGATTTCTCTCATTCTATTGTCATGGGTAAATAGAATACTTATCTCGCTCTCACTGAAAAATTGAGATTGGAGATCGAGCAACGCTTGATTCAGTGCACGTAGGTCCTCAGCGGATATTGATGTGGTGTCAAATTGCACGTCTAATGATGTCAGTGCCGACTTATACTCAAGATATTTGGCAAACAGTGCTTCATCGACAGTCGTAGCTTGTGATTGCTCGTGGTGTTTTGCCACATTGTCACGAATATCTTCAAGGGTTAATTCGGTATTACCTGACACGAAATATTCCATCATGTCTTTCGCTGATGCATTATCGATTTCGGTATCTTGTTGAGAGGTAACTTTCAAAGAGGAGGCGTTCTGTTGTTTGTTGTTTGAATTTAGATTGTCTGTTTTTTCAGGTAAAAAGGTTACATATAAAAAGACCGCCGCTGTGCTCATCAGGGCTATCGTGGTTATCGACAAAATGACGGTCTTTTTCATTATATTTTCCTTATGCTCTTAACTTTTGGGCAGTGCGACCTACAGGCCAGCCAACTTCAATCGATTCGCATGTTGGCGATATAGCGTCACGGGATCGGTCTCAAAGAGGTGATGGATACCCAACAACCCATTAATCTCGTCTAGGTGGTTCATTTTGTAATCATCACCAATCACTTTACCCAAATGCGCGCTGCATGCTCCCACTAACCCGTCATTAGGTTCGTTAAAGGCTAAACCAAGGATTGTCATCGCTCCGTCGGTAGGATCAAGAAGGTTGGTAAAAGTGGAAGATCCTGTCCATGAATAGTAATAAACACCGTTGTTTGCTTGCCATTCACCATCACCACACGCAGACGTCGGAACGCCTTCAGGGTAAAACTGATTGAATGCAAGCGAACCTTCAGTGGTCAATGCTTCAAGGGAAGCAAGGCCATCTTGATCAAGATCCGTTCCACCAGATAACAGGTTGATGAGCGTAGTCAATCCACCAGCCAACTTAACCGCGATACCTTCCGCCGCTGAGCCTTCTGCTACGCTTCCACGCACGAGATCGGCGACTTTAGATCCTTTATGGACGCCACCAATGCTTGTCACTGAGGCAACCAGATCAGGACGAACTGATGCTACATAACGTGCTGTCGGTCCGCCATGGCTGTGACCGACCAGATTCACCTTACTTGCCCCGGTCGCGGCTAACAGTGTTTCAACTTGAGTTAGCAATTGCTCGCCACGCACTTCAGAGCTGTTGGTCGCTGATACCTGAGCGACATAGACACTCGCACCATCTTTGGTTAGGGATTCAGGTACGCCATAGAAGTAGTCGACACCCGCTAATGTATCGAAACCAAACAAACCATGTACCAACATAATGGGATATTTCGTTTCCGTGTATCCGCTGGCTTCTAACGCCGATGCGCTCGTTCCGGCATAGACACCAAAACTGGATAGGCAGGCTATCGTCCAAATTAATATCTTTTTCAATGCTCTTTCCTTAAACAGATTAGACCTCTGATGAGTAAAGAAAACCGTAGTTGATGATTTTATAAAACAGAAAATAACAACTCGATATTTGTGATATTGAACCTGAATTAAACAGTTGTGATGAACATTAGACAAATAAAACCAAACCAGATATCGACATCATAAATTATTGATTAAATTAATATTTAATGGATATCAATGACACTAAAACTTCAATTATCTTGACCAAAGATAAGCCCGATATTCACAAAAACGGCTCACCTCTTTTAGATCTACGCCGACAAACTAGCGAGTAGTAGCTCTCAGAAATCGAATATTAAATGATAAATCTCTCGCTTCGAGTTGATTATTTTTCAATCAGAAAGTCGTTGGAAAGTTGATACTTATACCAATTATGGAACGCCAACAACCTGAATGTATTGACGATAATTATTGATTTTCGATATAGGTCGTACCAGTTTTTTACTTATCCAACTATCAACAAACAAGAGGCAACAAGTAACAACGTTTTTGTTTGGCTCACTAAATATCAAAGAGAATACAGTGATGAAAAATACGGCTTTAATACTCGCGTTAACCATACCATTTGGGGCTTATGCTGCAGATGACTCGATACCGACACCAGAATCGATGACATCAGCACAAGTGCTCAGCACACAAGGTTCAGAGACTTATTCTTATGTTCGATGTTGGTATCGAACCGATGCATCGCACGACTCTGCAGCCACCGATTGGAAATGGGCGAAAAAAGAAAACGGCGACGATTACACGATCAACGGATATTGGTGGTCTTCCGTTTCTTTCAAAAACATGTTCTACAGTGATGCCCCGCAATCTGAAATCAAACAGCGCTGTGAGCAGACTCTCGGCATCCAACATGACGCAGCTGACATCACCTACTTTGCCGCAGACAATCGCTTCTCTTACAATCACTCCATCTGGACCAACGATAACGCTGTTCAAGCCAATACCATCAATCGCATTGTCACTTTTGGTGATAGCCTCTCTGACACTGGCAACCTATTTAATGGCTCTCAATGGGTTTTCCCAAATGCGAACTCATGGTTTCTAGGGCACTTTTCAAACGGTTTAGTCTGGACCGAATATTTAGCCAAAGCGAAAGACGTTCCTCTTTATAACTGGGCCGTGGGTGGCGCAGCAGGAACCAATCAATACGTCGCACTGACTGGCGTCTATGATCAAGTCACCTCTTACCTAACCTACATGAAAGTCGCTAAAAACTATCGCCCAGAAAACTCCTTGTTTACTCTAGAATTTGGGCTCAATGACTTTATGAATTACGATCGAGAAGTCGCCGATGTCAAAGCCGATTTCGGCAGCGCTCTGATCCGATTAACGGAATCTGGTGCGAGTAATATCTTGCTGTTCACATTGCCCGATGCGACCAAAGCGCCACAATTCAAATACTCGACGGAGCAAGAGATCATTAAAGTTCGTGGCAAGATCTTAGAGTTCAACCAATTCATCAAGGCGCAGGCCGAGTATTACCAGAGCCAGGGGAAAAACGTGGTGTTGTTCGATGCAAGTGCGTTGTTCGCCAGCATTACCGATAACCCAGAACAACATGGTTTTCGAAACGCGAGTGACGCCTGTCTTGATCTCAATAGAAGCTCAGCCGCAGACTATTTGCGAAGCCACAGCTTGACTAATGATTGCGCGACCTATGGTTCAGACAGTTATGTATTCTGGGGCGTGACACACCCAACTACGGCTACTCACAAATACATCGCAGATCATATCTTGGCGTATTCATTCTCAACGTTCAATTTCTAGCTAACAAGCTCTCTCAGTATCATCAGATTCCACCTGTAAGTACCGAAAGCTAAAGCTTACACAAAGTACAGATACAAAAAAACCGCCATCATCGGCGGTTTTTTATTTGCATCTACCTTTCAAAGCTAAGCTTTTAGGTCACGCAAGTTGATTACTCGTCATCCACTTTTGGTGCGACTTTCTTCTTAGGGATAAACACGGTATCACCCACTGCCACATTTTGGTGGAAGCTCTTATCACGCTTAACTGGTTTCTTTGGCGTTTTCTTAACTTGAGTGCTGGTCTTCTTCTTCGCAGGTCCGCCTTTAGCAAAAGCAGGTTTACGAGGCTTAATACCTTTGAACTTTCCTTTCAAGCCTTCAAGCACTGAGAAAGTAAGATCTTGTTGAAGGTAAAGCTCAACACGCTTAAAGCTGTCCCAGTCTTTTGGACCAACCAAAGAGACTGCATCACCTTTGTTACCCGCACGACCAGTACGACCAACACGGTGCACGTACTCTTCCGTATGCTTAGGCATATCAAAGTTGATAACGTGGCTTACGTTTGGAATATCGATACCACGTGAAGCAACATCGGTTGTTACCAAAATCTTGTAAACCGCACGCTCAAATTGGCTCATGATGGCATTACGTTGCGTTTGGTTTAGGTTGCCGCTCAATGCCACAGCTTTAAGCTTCTTCTCGTTCAACTTATCCGTTAAACGATCAGTATCGGCACGAGTTGCAGTGAAGATCATCACCTGACGGTATTCAGCTTCTTCAATCACACGATCCAAAATCGCTTCTTTATGATCGAGATGGTCACAAAGGTAGAATTTCTGAGTGATATCAAGGTGCTGCTCGTTAGAAACACCAACAGAGATACGCTTAGGTGCGTCTAGCATTTCATTTGCAATGCCATTCACTTCAGCGTGATCAAGCGTCGCAGAAAACATCAACGTTTGACGACGACGGTGTTTAGCTGCATTCGCAATACGACGCAATTCAGGTGCGAAACCTAAATCCAGCATACGGTCAGCTTCATCAAGGATTAGCGTTTCAACACCATCTAAAAACAGTGAGCGGTGCTCAAGGTGATCCGCAAGACGGCCTGGAGTCGCAACAATAAAACGAGGGTACTTACGTAGAGCTTTAACTTGGTCGTTAAAGTTTTCACCACCTAAGATAAGTGTGGCTTCGTAAGACAGACCGCCAAGCATGCTACGCAGCTCGCCGTAAACTTGTTTTGCTAGCTCACGAGTAGGAGCCAAAATTACACCACGAGGATCTTTAGCAGAAAACGCTTTTGTTTTTAATGCTTTATGTATCATCGGCAACACAAACGCCAATGTTTTGCCTGATCCCGTTTTTGATGAAGCCAATAGATCCTTACCAGCAATAGCAACAGGGATCGCTTTTGATTGGATCTCTGTCGCCTTCTTGAAGTCGTAATGTTTTAAGTTCTTCAGTAAGCGGTTATCTAAGCCTAAATCTTTAAAGTGCAAAGGACTCTCCAGTCATGATGGTATTGAATAAAATTAATTTAACGTGACATGATACCGCGAAAGTACTTTATAAGGATAGAGATCACAGTAAATTTATCCCTTTATCTAATGTTAGCCAGAATATTGTATGCACCGCGAACAAAGGGGTGACTCACCTTTGTACTGCATTATTGCCGCGCCACACACTTCATCTCAAAAGTGAGACAGATTGTGATACCTAGCTAATTACCTCAAAAATTTAGCAATTTCTTTAGTTATTGTTTTTGCAGTTAAAAAATTAGTCGCTACAATCATTAATGAAGCGACTATATGATAAAGAATGTATAGCGCATCTTTTGATGATAAATAAGCAAGGAGTTCTTATGAATAAGACGTTAATCGCAGCTGCAGCCTCAGTATTTATTTTAGCTGGTTGTTCTTCAGAGCCTGAAGAAGCAGCGGTATCAGAAATGGACCAACTAACTAACCAAGTTGCTGAGCTAAGCAGCGAAGTAGAAGCACTTAAGAGTGACAAAGCGGCTGCTGAAATGAAAGCTCAAGAAGCATCAGCTGCGGCTATGGCAGCAAAAGAAGAAGCGGATCGTGCTAACGACCGTATCGACAACATTGCTGAGTCTTACACTAAGTAATTGAGATAGAAGCTCAATGAAGCTGTAGATTTCAAAAGACGTATATACATGCAGTAAATTGACAACACCACCTCTTTTCGAGGTGGTGTTTTTTATTGAGGGAGGAATGATTCGTTTTTAAAACTCAATCACAGGCGGTGCTATTTCAACAGGCACACCATTTTGAGCAAAGATCACCGCTTTCGCCTTTGAATTAGGCAAATCTGCATCTTCAAGCCACCATTTTAATTCAACAGGGATTTGCAGTAATTTCTTAGAGCCATCACTTCGCGTCAAAGGTTCGTGTGCTTCAACAAACACGCTTCTGTCGGGCTCTAGAGACACTTTAATCGGCTCATCGATTATTGTGACTTGTTCACCACGACTCACCTGTTCAAAAAGCCACGCAATATCTTTAGGTTCCATACGGATACACCCTGAGCTCACTCGCAAGCCAATCCCAAAGTCTTTATTGGTACCATGTATCAGATAATCACCAGCACCATAAGCAAGCCGCAATGCATATTCACCTAAAGGATTTTCAGGCCCAGCAGGAACCACTCTTGGTAACTCTATGCCTTTCTCTAAGTACTCTTTGCGAATTGAGTTTGGAGGAGTCCAAGTCGGGTTTGGACGTTTTTGGCTTATCTTTGTGATCATCTCGGGAGTATCACGCCCTACTCGACCAATACCGACAGGGAAGACATGCACCTGATTTTTCTCAGGCTCAAAGTAGTACAACCTCAACTCGGCAAGGTTAATCACAATGCCTTTTCTCGGAGTATCCGGCAAAATCAAACGGCTAGGAATGCTTAACACATAGCCCTCAGCAGGAAGAAAAGGATCGACCCCTTTGTTTGCCGCCATTAAAGAGAGAAAGCCAATATCGTATTGCTTTGCGATGATAGCCAAGGTTTCACCCGCCGCAACTTCGTGTTGCTGTATTCTGCCCACGATACGGCTTTCTGTTGGTGGCAACTCAAAAGTTGCAGCAGACACCCACGACGAAGTCATCGTACCAGCAAGCAAAATGATTACCCGAGCAAGTAAAGCAGTTCTCACAGCAAACAAAGTCGTTCTAGCAGTAATCAATGTGGACTTAACAGCAATCAATGTGGATTTAACAGCAACCAACGCTAGCTTATGTAACCTTGTTTTCGTCTGTAACTGTGTTTTCATCGAGTGCGAAGGCGTCGAGTTAGCGCAATACGACATACAATTCCTTGGTTTGTCTCTTTATCAAAGTTTAGATTATCGCTGATCAAACGTCTCTACAACGTATTGTTGCCTCCAAGGCAATATGCAACAGATTTACATTTCGAGCTTTATCTTTAAATATCGTGCAATTTACCCATACAAAATCGATTGCCTTTACGCTTTCAACACATTTGGTTATCAATATTAATAAAACTATAATGGCAAAGCGGTTTTGTGACTAAAGTCTCATGGAGCCTCGTTTTAACTCGCTAATATTGCCTCAACAAAACGAATTCAATTCAACAGAATCGGTAATTGATTAAATCCTGTTCCTATCATTACCGTTTAAACTTTGGAGAACGACCATGGCTACACCTCATATTAATGCTCAAGCTGGTGATTTCGCAGAAACAGTACTTATGCCGGGCGACCCGCTTCGCGCAAAATACATTGCAGAAACATTCCTTGATGACGTGAAGCAAGTTTGTGACGTTCGCAACATGTTTGGTTACACAGGCACTTACAAAGGTAAGAAAGTTTCTGTAATGGGCCACGGTATGGGCATCCCATCATGCTGCATCTACGTACACGAGCTTATCGCTGAATACGGCGTGAAAAACGTTATTCGCGTAGGTAGCTGTGGTGCAGTACGTGACGACGTTAAACTAATGGACGTTGTTATCGGTATGGGTGCTTCTACAGATTCAAAAGTAAACCGCATTCGTTTCAACAACCACGACTTCGCTGCAATCGCTGATTTCGGTCTTCTAGAAGAAGCTGTAAACCAAGCACGTGCACAAGAAGTTCCAGTTAAAGTTGGTAACGTATTCTCTGCAGACCTTTTCTACACTCCAGAAGCTGACCTTTTCGAGAAAATGGAAAAGCTAGGCATCCTTGGTGTTGATATGGAAGCGGCTGGTATCTACGGTGTTGCTGCGGATCTTGGTGCTAAGGCACTAACTATCCTAACAGTATCTGACCACATCATCCGTGGTGAGAAATTAAGCTCTGAAGATCGTCAAAAATCTTTCAACGACATGATGAAAGTTGCTCTAGAGACTGCAATCAACATCTAACAGTTTGATAAAAGATACATTGAAAAGCGTTACCTCGCAGCCGAGTTCACTTGGCTGCTCAAATAATCCCGAGGGGGAGATCGTGTCTAACGACAAGCTGCCAAAAGATGCGGATGGTTTGCAACTCAACTTTTGTAAAACATTGGCGTGTGACAACTTTGGCTTGAGCGATGCAAAACGGTATGTTTTGCAACACGCGAACCCTAAGCGTCCAGCGATGGTTTGTCGTGAATGTGGAGCTTTCCCCCCCTTACTTAACAATCGTGAAGTGTTAAGCGAACTTCATCGCCTGCGACAACTTCACAGCGATGGCCTTCCTGCTTGCCGCAATGATGATTGCGATAACTTTGGCCTATCGGTTCATACCCACAAACATCTTTACCATGCCTTCGGCTACAGTGGCGACAGGCAGCGTTATCGATGTAAAGACTGCCAGTCAACCTTCGTTGACAAGTGGTCTGGTTCCAATAAAAAACTTCAGTTTCAAGAAAACCTCATGGGCTTATTGTTCATGGGTTATTCCGTACGTGAAATCTGCAGAAAACTTGAGATCAACCCAAAGACTTTCTATGATCATGTTGACCACATCGCGAGCCGTTGCCGTCGTAAATTAGCGATGATCGATGCACGATGGGTTAATCATGCCAAAGATTATCAATTCGCTTCTCACTATCAACGTCTGCAACCGCAAAGCAACAATGGTGTGGTTTGGATAGCGACGGGTGAGGCGCATTCTGGCTATATACTTTGCCAACACGTCAACTATTCTCAAAATGAAGAGCCTTCAGGGAATGTTGACCACAATCCTTACGATGATGTTGCGCGTTTTGTATCCAAAGATCACTCATCAGAAGCGAACCTCGAACAACCTCAGCCATCTGACAAGTTGAAAGAGCGTATTGAACAGCAGTACCAAGTGATTCTAGCGAGAGGTAACGTTGAGGATCCCATGGGTAACCTCACCACATTTAGCTACCCTTCGAAAGGCGCGCTGATTCGACCGCCTTATACCTCTTATGCTCACTTCTTACATGTGCTTGATATGTGTAATGAAGACAAGCATGTCGCTATCTATATGCCACAAGATCCATTACTAAGATCTGCCGCTTTAAGTGTATGTTTGCCGCGCATTCAGAGTCAAAATATTGACCTTATGTATGTAGAGGAAGATCCTGGCTGGCAAGACGATCAAAGTTTCGAAAAGATCGACATCGTTCACATGAGTTGGTGGCGCGATCGTTGGGCTATCGCAAATCAAGGTGATAATCAGAAAGGTATTTGCTACCTGACGGGTAACAATCCAGAACCAAAACAGTGGTTTAACACTGCCTCAATTCAGCAAACCAAGTTCTATCAACAACGCTTCCAGCTGTTATTTGATAGCTTCATTAATGAGCCCAGACGTAAGCTTCGTCCTGGGGGCATTCTTCCATTACTCGACATATTCAGAGCTTGGCACAATCTGTGCTACCAAGATAAGCAAGGGCTCACGGCAGCGCAGCGCTTAGGTGTAGCAGAGCAGCCATTGACCTTAAAGCAACTACTTTCATAGACACGTATCAGCTAGATAATTATTCGGGAACTCATTGATTTTAAAGCAACAACATGAGGTAACACCCATAATTAGAAAAGATACATGTTCCTTTGACGCTCTAAGAAAGATAATTGGTGCTTATCTCAAATCACACACTTATAATGATTGTGTTATCAATATGTTCGATAATTATGGATCTAAGTCTTGGACAAAAACCAGTACCTTCTTGAAACAGAACTAGAACAACTCAAAACTCGTGTCGACTCTGAGCCATCGGTGATCCTTGAGATTGCTCAACAGTGCCTAGTCCGATCGGAGCAAGTTCTGTTTGAAGAGGGTGCTATCCAGTCGTTAATGTTAATGACTAGGTGTAGCTGGAACCTGATGGATTACCAAAAAGGTTTGAAGTACATCAAGGAAGCCCACAAGCGCCAGAACCGATTAGATACCGACCTTTTCCTCCCTGAAATCCTCCATTTACACGCGCTCCAGTACTGGGGACAAGCCAAGTACTATTCCGCCCAACAGTTCTGGATCAATGCCTTAGAGCAATCTGCACTGGTTGATGAAGTCGAGATTCAAATTGAATGTCTTATTGGGCTTGGCAACATTTGGCGAATGACTCATGAATATAAGCTTGCACGTTCTACCCATCAGCTTGCCGTTAAAGTGGCTAACAACAGCCGCATTGGTTGGCTAGAGGGCAAAGCAAGAATACTGCTCGCTTGGGATTACTACCTGCTTAACAACTATGTTGAAATGCTGTCGGTACTCGACGGTGCAGAAGAAGCGTTAAAAGAGCATAAAGATAACACTTGGCATGCCGAAGTATGGGACTTTCGAGGCCTTGCTCTGCTTGGGCTTGAACGTCTAGATGATGCAGAGCGCGCGACAGCCAAAGCGCACAATCTAGCCGTAGAACACAACCTCGTTTGGATGAAAGCGCACTCTTACATCAGTCGAGCTCGATTGGAGCTCCTGAGAAAAAGACCAGAACATGCGGCAGAATTGTTGAAACTCGCTGAACACTCTGCAAATGAATTCGATAATGGTGAGTTGCTTAGCCAAATTTGTTACCAACAGTCCTTGGTTGCCGAAGAAAACCAAGATTTCAAAGCTGCGTTGGTCGCCTTTAAAAAATACCGTCAATATTCCATCGGTATGCTTAAAGAGCAAACTAATCGTGTCGGTTTAGACAAAGCGCGCAGTTCAAAACGCCAGCTTGAACAGAGAGCACGAAAGCTGATTAATCGTATTCGTGGCCAGCATGAATACGATCCTGAAAAGCACCTCTCTTATGTCGTCTCTGAAACCTTTTGGTGGGAGAAGCTGGTCCTATTTAAGACAGAACTTAAGCGTTCGAACCACAGCATCATTATGTTCCATCATGTCGATACCGATTACTTAGATGTCTGTACCGAGATTGCTCATACCTTGTGTAATCAAAACGACTTCATCGCTAGGCTGAGTTCAGAGCGTGTTGCTATGATGCTTTCAGAGAAAGGCGAAGCCGCAGAACAAACCTTCCAAACTCTCAGCACCATGCTAGAAATATATCCATGGCATAGAAAAGGATTAAAAGGTTCGAGACCTACCGTCAGCCTCAATGATATTTTGACGTTCCCGTTCACTCTTGAACAATTAGAAGAAGACGATGCTGAGGTAATAGAATAATGGAAACCCTATTACGCAAAATCACAGATGCTGGTTTAGACCCTTCATCGGTATCGGGTGAAGAAGCGATCATATTCTGGAACCACATTCGCCAGCACGTTTCGACCACGCAAACAGAGCAAGCGCACTGCTATATAATCAGCTCTGAGTACCGTGCCGAGTTGCAACAAAATCAAACCAGTATTGAAGAACTCAGGCTTGCACTCGACCTACTCCACCTTCCTGTAGATATCGAAGACATTCTCACAGTAAAGACCAGCCTAAGTGACCGCTTAGTTGAAATTGGTGATTACACATCGGCACTGAATGAATTCGTCAGCTCATCGACAATCGCGGTTGAACATGGCCATATCGATGAATATGTATTGGCAATTTTAGGCATGGGGAACCTGTGTGATGCCTATGGTGATCACAACAGAGCTCTTCGCTATTACCAAAAAATCAGCAGTATAGACCACGCGATTAGCAGTCGCTCACTTCGCCTCAAATTCAAGCTGCATATGGTAGCAAGCCTACTTCTGCTCAACCGCATTACCGCGGCCAGCGATTTACTGAATGAGTGCGAAGAACTCAGTATTTTGGTAAGTGACAAGCTGCTCACTGCTCAGATATTGCTTTACCAGGCGAAAGTGCTTCGTGCTAAGAAAAAATACCATGAAGCCTTACGTTGCCTATCAAAAGTTCAATACCCAGCCAACAGCACTCAAGCAAGCTGGCTCGCAACCATGACTCGCCTCGAGTTAGCACATTGCCTAAGTGCAACCGGGAAGCAAGACTATGCGAGCATGATTTTGTCGAGCACAGACAAACGTGTAAAAGCCTACTCATCGCCAGTGCTTGCAAAGCGTTTCTATGACTCTTTGAGTGACGTATGTATGAATCAGGGCCGTTTTCAAGAAGCTCTGAGCTATGAGAAAAAAGGTTACCGAATTGAAACGGATCTGATGAAGCAGATCCCGATCAGCGAACTCGGTGCAAGCCAACTACGCCGCCTTTCGCGTTTTGAGTTACAACTCAAACTCATTCTCTCTGAACAAGAAAATAGAGAACTCAAAGAGACGACTGAACAACACAAGAATACAGTTGCTCAACTACAACAAGATGTTTTCACCGACCCACTTACCGGGTTACACAACCGTCGATGGTTAGATGTGAAACTAAAAGACCTGTTGCTTCACGAAGCACCTTTCGCCTTGATGGTTGTTGATATCGACCACTTTAAGTCTATCAATGATGAACTCAGCCACTTAGTGGGTGATAAAGCGATTGTCAGCGTTTCTCAAGAGCTGCGCTCATACTTTAAGTTTAGAGGCGCGTCATGTGTCAGGTTTGGCGGAGAAGAGTTCCTAGTCATCCTTGAGAACACTGACCTTGCGAAAGCAGAAATGCACTCTGAAAATTATCGAGAGCGCATCTTCCAATTCGGATGGCATGAAATACTCGGAGAACGCGGTTTAACCGTGAGTATCGGTATCACTTTACATCGCGACGGAGAAAATACTCAGCGTACCTTCTACCGTGCCGATAAAGCGCTATACCGAGCGAAAGCCAACGGCCGTAATCAAGTGTGTACAGAATAGTGCCACGTAGGTCTGTAGGTCTGTAGGTCTGTAGGTCTGTAGGTAAGCCTGCATCTTATTGATAAAAGAACAGAGATATTCCAGCAAGGGCAGCAAGCGTCCCTATGACGCTTTGCTTTGACACCTTCTCCCCTTTAATCGCATAAATCACCAAAATAAAGACCGGACTGGTCGCTATCAATGTTTGTGCAATCGCAGGGTTCGCATTTTTCAGCGCCACTTGTTGAAGCCATAGAGCGAGAAACGTCCCGACAAAGATTGCCCCTAATAACCAAAATTTATCGAGCTTGGTCATTTCCCATAAATCTCTTTTTATCGATGAATACGGCTTCTTTTCAACAAAAGGGATAATCAGCATTACGGCAAACACACCTATCGTGAGACGAATCAGTGCACCTAATAATGGTGGGATATCACCCGCCACTAACGCGTAATGAGAAATCACCACACCGGATGCCTGACAAACACTCGCCACAAGCCCATAACCAATGCCACCCCACTGTGCTTTGTCATTCGATTCACCGCTCGCCGGTTTTGATGGCTGAAAGACAACAAAGGTCACCGCTAATGTTGTAATCACGACTCCGAGCCAACTTTGCAACGTTAATGCGGCACCAAGAAACATGAGTGCCAGCACGCCAGAAAGAGGCGGTGCTAAAGATTCCAGTAACAGCGTCTTATTAGCACCGATTCTTTTCAACGCCGCAAAATAGGCGCTATCTCCAATCGCAATGCCAATCACACCTGAAATTGCCAATATCAGAAAATGGTTGGTACTCAATTCAAATTCAGGCATCGGTATTAACGGCATGACTAACAGCATCATGCCAGAGGCTACAACACCCTTAACAATGTTCAATTGCATCGCAGAGAAGCGATGTCCAAATTGCCCATAGATCCATGTCGCACACGCCCACACAATTGCAGCGCCAATGGCCGCCAATTCACCTATATACATCCGTATTTGCCCCTTGTGGTTATGCACGTCATTTAGAATCGTAGCTGTCATCATTTCAGCTGAAATACCAACCAGAAAGCCGAAATAGCCTCTTCAAACGCGATGAGATTTTATAAGATTCATCAATGCTTTTATTCGCATTAGAAGCGACAACACATTATTTTCAACTCGGTAAATCATTTTTATAACAATTACTTGGATGATAGCGTAGTATATTTATAACTAATATCTAACATTACAAGGATCTGTTATGTTTTTAGACTACTTTGCGCTCGGCTTACTTATTTTCGTAGCATTAGTCATCTTTTACGGCATCATCGTTATTCACGATATTCCTTACGAAATAGCGAAAGAACGCAATCATCCTCATCAAGATGCTATTCATGTTTCAGGCTGGGTTAGCCTATTCACTTTGCACACAATTTGGCCGTTCCTATGGATTTGGGCGACACTATGGCGCAAAGATCGTGGCTGGGGCTTTGCTAAATTAGAAGAAGAACAACACGACATTCATCATCGTGTTGATATTTTAATCGATCAGGTTAGCACGCTTCAGGAAGAAATTGCTCAACTCAAACAAGCCGATTCAGTGAAAGAGAATCAAGCTAAAGATCAAAATAACGCTCAAGATCAGGAGGCTAAATAATGGATTTACTGCTGATAATGACCTATGCGGCGCTTTGTATCACCATTTTCAAGGTGTTCAATATCCCGCTAAATAAGTGGACAGTACCCACTGCCGTACTTGGAGGTGTGATCATAGTAGGTACCCTAATTCTACTAATGAACTACAACCATCCATTTACGCAAATCGGTAACCAAGTTTACTCAACAACGCCAGTCGTTTCAGGCGTTAGGGGTAAAGTTATCGAAGTGCCTGTAGAAGCAAACAAACCTCTGAAGCAAGGGGATATTCTTTTCAAAATCGACCCAGTTCCATTCGAAGCTGAAGTCGCAAGGTTAGAAGCCAAGGTAAAAGAAGCAAGCCAAGGTGCGCTTGGAATGGAATCTGAAGTGGCTGAAGCAGAGGCTGCAAAAATCAAAGCCATCGCAGAAAGAGATAAAGCCAAACGTGAGTTTTCTCGTTACAAGCGCGGTTACGACAGCGGCGCTTTTACCGAGCAACAATTGGATACTCGCAGACAAGCTTACAAAGCATCGGAAGCGGCCGTGAAAGTTGCAGATGCAAACCTAGAACAAACAAAGATCGCCTTGGACTCTGAAATAGGTGGCGAGAATACAGCGGTTTTAAGCTTATTAGCTGAATTACGTAAAGCTCAGTTTGATTTAGAACAAACCGTGGTTCGAGCTCCCACTGACGGATACGTTACGCAACTAGCATTACGCCCAGGTGTAATGGCAGTACCACTTCCTTTAGCTCCCGTGATGACATTTGTTCACACAGAAGAACAGTTCTATACGGCTGCATTTAGACAAAACTCGCTACAGCGCCTACAACCAGGTTACAAAGCTGAGTTCCTATTTAGAGCATTGCCAGGAAAAGTATTTAAAGGACGTATTGATGAAGTGATTCCAGCTATTGGTGAGAGCCAATTCCAAGCTCGAGGCGCGCTTCTAGGTACTGACGCATTGCGTACCAGTGGTCGTGTGTTTGTTAAATTGAGCATCACTGATGATCTGTCTGACTACCATTTACCTATGGGTACTGCAGTTGAGGTTGCCGTTTATTCTGACAGCTTCACTCACGTGTCTATCATGCGTAAGGTCCTTATTCGCATGAAGAGCTGGCAAAACTATCTATATCTAGACCACTAACTATACCTAGACCACAAAATGGTCGTAGATATACGATGAACCCACTTAACACATTGTTAAGATGAATCAAAAAGCCAGACCCGTTCTGGCTTTTTTGTTGCTTGATTAACCGTAAAAGTGGGCTTTTTACATGATATCTAAGTGTTCGGATGGAATTTTAGACATCTAGACACTTATCTTCCCTTATGGAAGGGTTCTACTGTATAATGCGCGCCTTATTTTTTATATTTGCCCAAAAAACGTTCTCATTGAGACACATATTAATAATGGCGAATATTCATGCTTTATCTTTCAGTATTCGAGGTTATCTATGAACTTTTCAGCTAAAACAGTGGTCGTTATCGCCATTGGCGCGGCACTGTACGGCATTGGTGGTTTACCTATGTTTGGTGTCCCAGTGTTTGCTAACACGACATTGAAACCAGCAATGGCAGTCTTAGCACTATTTTCTGTTTTGTTCGGCCCTATCGTTGGCTTTTTGGTTGGCTTTATTGGTCACTGGGTAACGGATTTATTTGCTGGTTGGGGCGTATGGTTAACTTGGGTATTAGGCTCAGGTATCGTAGGTATGGTTATCGGCTTGTTCCCTATGATGACTAAGAACCGTCTTCAACAAGGCGAACTGCCAATGAAAGATTTTGTATTGTTCGTGGTACTTGCCCTTGCAGGTAACGTTGTAGGCTACGGCTGTTCCGCGTTCCTAGACACTATCCTATACGCAGAACCGTTTACTAAAGTCTTCACTCAACTGTCTATCATCGCAGCGGGTAACACCGTTCTGATCGCTGTTGTGGGCTTCCTGATCCTAAAATCAGTCGCTAAACGCAACAAACAAAGCCGCAACCTTACTGAGGCATAAGCGCCAATGACTATAGAATTTTCGAACTTCTCTTTTAGATATGAGTCGCTGGATAAACCGACGCTAAAAAATATCAATCTAAGGATAGAGAAAGGAGAGAAAATCGTCATTATTGGACCAAGCGGAAGCGGTAAATCAACCCTAGGTCAATGCCTCAATGGCCTAATACCTCATGCAATTAAAGGTGAGGTAACTGGCTCTTTAGAGATCAACGGCAAGAATATCTCTGAATTTTCGATGCACGACTATACCGAGCAGGTAGGCACAGTATTGCAAGATACTGACAGCCAATTTGTGGGTTTAAGTATCGGCGAAGATATCGCATTCGCATTAGAAAACCAGTTGATGTCGAACATTGACATGTACCCGTTAGTTAAGTCGACTGCAAAAATGGTTGACCTAGCGGACATGCTTGAGCGCTCGCCACACGATCTTTCAGGTGGTCAAAAGCAGCGAGTATCGCTAGCCGGCATCTTAGTTGATGACGTTGATATCTTGCTGTTTGATGAGCCTTTAGCCAGTCTTGACCCTAAGACCGGCAAGGCGACCATCGAGATCATCGACCAACTGCATAAAGAAACCAACAAGACTATCGTGATTATCGAGCATCGCCTTGAGGATGTCCTGCATCGCGATATTGATCGTGTGATTTTAATGGAGCGCGGTGAAATTGTCGCGGATATGACTCCCGATGAAATTTTAGCGTCTAAGTTACTTGATACGCATGGTATTCGTGAGCCTCTTTACTTATCTGCGCTTAAAGCGGCGAAAGCCCCACTAACCTGCGAAGATAAGCTGTCAAACCTCAAAGCTTTGGATTACAAAAGGTTCCGCCCAGCAGTTCAAGCTTGGTTTGCTGACCGCCCGGCCCCAGCTGCAGAAAAGCAGTATCAACCTTTACTTGAAGTTCATGGTCTGACTTATTCTTACGATGGCGAGAAGAACGCACTCGAAGATGTGAGCTTCAAGATTGGCAAAGGCGAGTTTGTTTCAATTCTGGGCAAGAACGGTTCGGGTAAATCTACCATCACCAAACTCATCATGGGTGTGATCGATGCCGATTCAGGCTCTTCCTATCTCAATGGTGAAGACTTATCTGAGCTTTCTATCTTCGAAAGAAGCCAAAAAGTCGGTGTAGTAATGCAGAACCCAAATCATATGATCTCGCATCATATGATTTTTGACGAGATTGCTTTTGGTCTTCGTAACCGTGGCGTTGCAGAAGATGAGGTCAAAGAAAAAGTTGAGAACGTTCTTGAGCTGTGTGGGCTGAGTAAGTTCCGTCACTGGCCTATCGAAGCTTTGAGCTACGGTCAGAAAAAGCGTGTAACGATCGCTTCTATTTTAGTGTTGGAGCCTGAACTCCTCATCTTGGATGAACCAACAGCTGGCCAAGATTACCGAAACTACACGTCAATGTTGGCGTTTATCCAAAAGCTTAACCGTGATTTGGGGATTACTGTGGTGATCATCTCACACGACATGCATCTCGTTCTAGAGTACACCACACGTTCGATCGTAATCGCAGACAGCAAGCTTATTGCCAATGCCGCCATGACGGAAGTGTTTAGTCAGCCATCGCTTCTAGAACGTGCAAACCTCTGTACCACTAGTATTTATGAACTCGCGACTATGATGAAAATCGACGATACCAATGCGTTTATGCAGTACTTCATCGACTACGAGAGAAGTTCTCTATGAACGCATCAAAAGTAAAATTCGGCATCAACTACATTGATACCAAATCCCCCCTGCACGCATTAAATGGCATCACGAAATTTGCACTCTTCTTAGCTTGGGTAACCGTGGTATTGACTACGTTCGACCTGAGATTGATTACGCTGCTTATTATGACTGGTTTATACCTATTAAAGCTCACCAATGTGCCTATACGCGTGTATAAGCCTTTGTTATTAGGTACGGCGAGTGTCTTAAGTCTAAATGCTTTATTCATGTTCCTGCTTGCTCCGCAACAAGGCACTGAGCTCATCGGTAGCGAAACTGTATTACTGACATTACCGGGGAACTACTCGTTGAGCCAGGAGACTCTGTTTTACCTAGTCACCGTCACGCTTAAGTACATGAGCATGTTTCCGATAGCGTTAATATTCGTCTTCACTACGCATCCGACTGAGTTTGCCGCAAGCCTCAACCGTATCGGTGTTCCGTACAAGATCGCCTATGCGGTAAGCTTAACGCTGCGTTACTTGCCAGAGGTTAAGAAGGACTTCATCAATATCATGCATGCTCAGCAAGCTCGTGGTGTAGAACTCTCGAAGAAAGCGCCCCTAATAACTCGAATCAAAAACGTGGCTAAGGTTCTAGGGCCGCTCATTTTCTCTAGCTTAGACCGCGCAGACGAGATTTCAAATGCAATGACGCTTCGAGGCTTTGGCCGACACAAGGCACGTACTTGGTATAGCTATGCACCTTTGAAACGTATCGACTTTGTCTGTTTGAGTGTCATTGCTTTTATTGTGGTGTTGGCCATAGCGAAACGCATTCTTGAACCTGAATTGTTTTGGTATCCATTCTAAGTTTTCATTTACCACATACAAACAACGACTTAAAATAACACACCGCTCAATAGAGTGGTGTGTTTATGTGTGCCAAGATCTGATTAACAATTGAACCAATAACTCAATACTGACTATTTTTGACGATAAACTGACCGTTTACTTACGTCTTTGGTTTGAAATCTAATTTAGAAACTCTTAATATACACGCTTACAGAATGCTACACTCAATAGAGATTTGTAATGGCTCGAATTACTCAAGTACAGAAACTAGAAAATCAAAAGCACTACGATGAGATCGTACTAAACCTTTTTCTGGCTGAAGGACATGAAGCACTAACTTATGCAAGGATTGCTCAAGAAATTGGCATTAGTTTGACGACGCTTCAGGGCTATTATCCATCGACCCGCGCTATCCGATCAGCGTTACACCAACACATGCTATCAATTGTTATAGAGAATCTAGAGTTCTCATCGGAAGAAGTATTCATTCAATCTTGGCAAAACGCTCTAGATAATGATCAATTTCGATTCGTGATCAAATTGATGTTTTTCCATGCCTCCCAGGTCAAGAGCCCTGAACAGTTTAACATCAGTTCAGATGGTCAATTCCGCGAGATAATGTTTAATAGCTTTGGGCTTGATACCGTTCGAATCCTTGAGACTGTCGTAGGACGTTCAATGTTCTATCTCACAAACTTCAAGCAGCATTAAACCAAGCGTTAGAAATACAAAAATGGGAGCCTTTCGGCTCCCATTTTCTTTTTAGTTATCGCTTACTTTAACTTATAGACCTAATTTAGCTTGTAAAAAACGGTCGATAAAGGTGGTAAACGCAGCTCAATCGATGTGTCTAAACCTTCGCTTTCTACTGATTCAACCTCAGCAACCGGCTTCACTTCAAAGCCACTGCCTGCATAATCCGCAGAGTCTGTATTTAATAACAAAGAGTACTGACCTTGTGCTGGAACACCTAAGCGGAAGTGCTCATGAGGAACGGGTGTAAAGTTAGAAACCACCAATACACGCTCGCCTGATTCACTGATACGCTCATGAGCCAAGATACTCGCTTCAGCTGAATCCTGTAGACGCCATTCAAAACCTTTCGGGTCGAAATCAAGATCATGCATTGCGGCTTCAGAACGGTACAAATTGTTCAAATCTTTCGTTAAGCGCTGAACACCTTGATGACGTTCATAATCTAGCAAGAACCATTGCAGTTGATCATCGTGGTTCCATTCCGCCGTCTGACCAAATTCAGCACCCATGAAGTTCAGCTTCTTACCCGGCTGCGCGTACATGTAACCCATGTAAGCACGTAGATTTGCCGTTTGCTGCCACTCATCACCAGGCATTTTTTCGTGGATAGATCCTTTACCATAAACCACCTCATCGTGAGATAGAGACAATACATAGTTCTCACTGTGTGCATAAACCAATGGGAAGGTAATTGTATCGTGGTGATATTTACGATTGATTGGATCTTCTTGGATGTAAGACAAACTATCGTGCATCCAACCCATGTTCCACTTAAAGCCGAAGCCTAAGCCGCCCATAAAGGTTGGGGCTGAAACACCAGGGAAAGCCGTTGATTCTTCAGCAATCGTCATCGCATTCGGGAAGTGTTTGTACACTTCTTCGTTCATCCATTTAAGAGTTGCGATAGCGTCGTAGTTTTCGTTGCCGCCGTCAGCATTCGGAATCCATTGATCATGGCTACGCGAATAATCGAGGTACAACATCGAAGCAACCGCATCAACACGAATGCCGTCGATATGGAATTGTTCAAACCAGTACAGTGCGTTTGCAACCAAGAAACGGCGCACATGCTCTTTGCCTAAATCATAAATGTACGAATTCCAATCTTGGTGCCAACCACGACGTGGATCGGGATCATGGAACAAAGGTGTTCCATCAAAATTGGCTAAGCCGTGGTCATCACTAGGGAAGTGCGCTGGAACCCAATCCAGAACAACACCTAAACCAGCTTGGTGACATTGATCGACGAAGAATTTGAAGTCATCAGGAGAGCCAAAACGACTCGTTGGAGCGAACAAGCCTATTGGCTGATAGCCCCAAGAACCGTAAAACGGATGCTCTGAAACCGGCATCAACTCTACATGCGTGTAACCCAAGTCCGTTAAATATGGGATCAATTCAGCAGCAAGTTCACGGTAGTTTAAGAATTCCCCTTCAGCGTTACGCTTCCAAGAACCAGCGTGCAGTTCATAGAACGAAAGTGCTTCTTTACGCTTTTGCGTTACTGGGCGATTCTGCCACTGAGTATCTTGCCACTCGTAACGCGCGTGATCGTAAGTCACAGATGAGAACGAAGGGTACTGCTCAGAGTAAAAACCCCATGGGTCAGCTTTGTGTGGTAAGCCTTCGCCATCAGGTCCTTTTAATTCAAACTTGTATTGAGCGCCTTCTTCCAGTTCAGGAATGAATAGGCCCCACATGCCATAATCTAAGCGTTGCATTGGATGACGACGACCATCCCAAGCGTTGAAGTTACCCACTAAGCTTGCCGCTGTTGCATGCGGTGCATACACCAAGAAACGCGTACCTGAAATCGTCTGTCCATCACGCTCTAGCGTAATAAACTGAGCCCCCATGTGATGATACATATCTTTAGGTGTATGGAGATCTTCATAACTCGCGTACAGATCGTGGTACTGGTATGGATCATCGATGATCTGCTCAACTCCAGCCCAATCAACCGCGAGCTTGTAGTGAGTAAAACGTAAATCTCTCTCTTGCTTAAGAATGAAACCACTTTCACCCTCTCGCGCTAACTCAATACGAGGTTCCTTTCCAACAATCAACTCGACTTTATTTGCCCCAGGAATCCACACACGTAATGCACCTTGCTCAGAAGGTAGGTATGGCCCTAAAAACGCAAATGGGTCAGTGAAACAAGCCTGTGATAGTTGGGTATATATTTGTTTTTGCTTTGAAATCGAACTTAGTTCCAAAACGCTTCTCCCTAACCAAACATCCAAAAAATATAATACAAAAATGCCCGCTATTAGTGCGGGCAATATAACGACGGTTTATTCTACCAGATGAGCATTCATTATTGAGTGACCGAGGTTGTAGTTTCGTACGGCGTAAGCAAAAAACCACCTATTTTCAAGCCACTCAACGTCATTACTTAGCTGCTTTTTCTCGAACGTCAGTCAGCTTAGAAGCGATACGATTTACCCCTTCGTGAGCAAATATTTCGTCCAAGTTCATTGATAGTTTACGACGCCAGTTAGGGTATTCATCGACAGTGCCAGGAATGTTTACTGGCTTGTCCATCTCTAACCAATCTTCCAGTTGAACACTAAGAAGTGTCGAACCACCAGCCGCAACGTGCAGTTGAAGTGCTTCAGCAAGATAAGAGTCCATCGGTACTTGGCTTGCATCACGACCAACACCTTCAGGTAAGAAGCCATGCCATGCCACCGAATCTAAGATACCTTGTTTGCATTCCAGACGGTCATCGAACAAGGTTTCTAGCTGTTCTGCATCTGGGTATAAACCAATCTCTTGACCCATTTTCAAGTCATCACAATGCCAGAAGCCGCGAAGCGTTGGCATATCGTGAGTGCACAGTGCTGCCATCGATTGTGATGCATAGTGTTTTGGTGAGATGAAACCACCGTCATCTTCTGATGTTTCGAAGAAGAATACTTTGTAAGAATGCACACCCGCATCCGCTAGAATATCGACGATTTCATCCGGCACAGTACCTAAATCTTCACCAATAACGCTACATTGGTAACGGTGAGATTCAAGCGCCAGAATTGACAGCATGTCTTGTACTGGGTAGTAGATGTACGCACCCTTGGTTGCGTTTTCGCCTTTTGGAATCCACCACAAACGCAGTAGGCCTAAAACATGATCAATACGAAGTGCACCACAGTGCTTCATGTTGGCACGAAGTAGCTTGATGTAAGCGTCGTAGCTCGTTTCTTGAAGCACTTCAGGATTAAGTGGTGGTAAACCCCAGTTTTGACCTAGAGGACCAAGCACATCCGGTGGAGCACCTATGCTCGCATCCATCACTAGGTTGCCTTCATCGGCCCAAGTTTCGCTGCCTGAATCCGCAACACCAACAGCTAGGTCACGGTACAAACCAACGGCCATGCCTTTCTCTTCAGCAAGAGACTGTGCATCGTTGATTTGGCAATCCGCTAACCACTGCAGGTACATGTAAAGATGAACATTCTCTAGGTTCTCTTTAATATATTTCTGTGTCGCTGGGCTTTCGAATGTACGATACTTCTCTGGGAATACTGGCCAGCCCCACATACCTGAATCTTCGGCATGTAACTCACCGTGCAGAGCATCAAACGCCGCTTGATGCATCAGGCTTTCACCACCTTCTTCTACAAACGCTAAGAACGCTTGTGCACGATCGCTGTTTTTATCTAAATGACGAGTCTTAAATTCTGCGAATAACAGAGGCAAGATGCTCATCTTAAGCTCGGACACTTCAGTGTAATTCACCCAGTGTGCTTCACGAGCTTTCTGTAGGCGCTGTTGGAATTCAGCGCTACCTACCGTTTGTTGTGCTTCAGCACTTAGTGCGAATTCAGGTACTGAGCTCACATCAATGTATAAGATGTTCAACCAACGACGTGACGACGGGCTGTATGGGCTCGCGCCTTCTGGGTTCGCTGGGAATAATGAGTGAATTGGGTTTAGACCAACAAAATCACCACCGCGAGAAGCGATATCAGCAACAAGCTGTTTAAGGTCACCAAAATCACCAATACCCCAGTTGTGCTGAGTTCTTAGTGTGTACAGTTGAACACTTGGTCCCCAAAGCTTTTTGCCTTGCTCGATTGGTGACTGCTTGAAACACGCTTTTGGCGTAATGATCAATGTCATCTCGTAAGGCTTCTTACGGCGCTTACGGCTCACAATCAGCTTGTGGTAACCCCACGCCAAATCACTTGGCAATGCAAACACTAAAGGGCCACCCTCGGCACGCTCGTCACGAACGACTTGAGATTGAAGATAGCCTTCAAGTACCTCTCCTTGCTCGGTTTCTAAACGCCAGCTGAACTCACTTTCACGAGCACTAACACCTAGATTAAGCGCCACTTCTACTGGCTCACCGTCACGCAAGACAAGAACTGGGTCTAGTACATCTTTTTTGTGTTTTCTTTCTGCAGATTTAAGCAGTGCATCATCGCTGCTTGTATCGTAGCCCAATGAAGCCAATAGAGACGTAATCGTCTCTTCTGATACTTGTGCTTCATCGCCCCACGCACTAACGTAACTGTCGGCAATATTTGCCATTTCTGCGACTTGTTTTAATACGGTCTGTTCTTTCATCGCTCTCTCCGAAAACGTTCTGACGCTTTCAATTTTGTAGGGTTGTTAATTTAATTTTTTACTAATCAATTAGCTTGTGACAATCGGTTTGTAAGCAGCTTGTTTATAAACGACAAACCTTTAAGCCTTTCGTTTGCTCACAAGCTAATTGAGCCAAGGCAGAAACTGCCTTGGCTACTTTGAAAGTATTAACGGTTAACCGCTTCTAACTTCCAGATGTTGTTCACGTAGTCGCGGATTGAGCGGTCTGATGTGAACTTACCAACCAATGCTGTGTTAAGAATCGCTTTCTTAGCCCAACCTGCTTGGTCTTTGTACTGCTTGCCCATGTCTTCATGTGCTTTCACATAAGATGCGAAGTCAGCAAGACATAGGTACGGGTCGCCACCGTCTAGTAGGCTATCAAACGTTGCACGTAGAAGACCTGGTTGACCTGGAGAGAACTCATCGCCAGTCAGTAGGTCTAGAGATGCTTTCAGCAGTGGGTCTGCGTTGTAGTAATCGTATGGGTTGTAACCCTGAGCTTGCAATGCCACTACACCATCAACGTCTAGGCCAAAGATGTAGATGTTTTCATCGCCAACTTCTTCACGAATCTCAACGTTTGCACCATCCATAGTACCGATAGTTAGCGCGCCGTTTAGCGCCATCTTCATGTTGCCCGTACCTGATGCTTCTTTACCAGCTAATGAAATTTGCTGAGAAACGTCTGCCGCAGGAATAATGATTTCAGCCATGCTTACACGGTAGTCAGGGATGAATACCACTTTCAGCTTGTTGCCAATGCGAGGGTCGTTGTTGATCTTCTCTGCAATCTTGTTAACCGCGAAGATGATCTCTTTCGCTAGGTGGTAACCCGGTGCTGCTTTTGCTGCGAAGAAACATACGCGTGGCTCACACTCGAAACCAGGTTCGTTAAGAATACGGTGGTACAGAGATAGAATGTGTAGCAAATCTAGGTGCTGACGCTTATATTCGTGAAGACGCTTGATTTGCACGTCGAAGATAGCGTTAGTATCTAGCTCGATACCCATGTTCTCTTGAACCCAATCAGCAAGGCGCTGTTTGTTTTCTTTCTTAACAGCCATGAATTCTTTTTGGAATTTCGCGTCTGTTGCAAACTTAGCGATGCCTTCTAGCTGCTCAAGTTTTGCTGGCCACTCAGTGCCGATCTTGCCAGTAATTAGCGTAGATAGCCCTGGGTTACAGAACTTCAACCAACGACGTGGCGTGATGCCGTTCGTTACGTTAGTCAGTTTGCCAGGGAAGATTTCGTTGAACTCTGGGAACAAGTCTTTCTTAACCAGTTGAGAGTGAAGCGCAGCTACACCGTTTACTTTGTAAGAGCCAATCACACATAGGTTTGCCATGCGAACCATGCGGTGGAAACCTTCTTGGATGATAGAAAGCTTCGCTTGCTTCTCACCGTCACCAGGCCACATCTTGCGAACTTCTTGCATGAAGCGGTGGTTGATTTCAAAAATGATTTCCATGTGACGTGGAAGAAGACGGTTGATCAAAGATTCAGACCAAGTCTCTAATGCTTCTGGAAGTAGTGTGTGGTTCGTGTATGCGAACGTATGAGCACTGATTTCCCAAGCTTGGTCCCAAGTTAAACCTTTCTCATCGATCAGGATGCGCATCAATTCAGGGATAGCGATCGTTGGATGCGTATCGTTCAGTTGAATCGTTTCTTGCTTAGGCAGATCTTCTAGAGAGAAACCTGCTGCTTCGTGACGACGTAGAATATCGCGAACAGACGCTGCTGAGTGGAAGTACTGCTGCATTAGACGCAGTGTCTTACCTTTCTCGTGGTTGTCGTTCGGGTAAAGTACTTTAGTGATGTTGCCTGCATCGATTAGCGAGTGTTGCGCTTCGAAGTAGTCACCGTTGTTAAAGCTTGCTAATGAGAATGGTGCGATTGCCTGACATTCCCAAAGACGCAATGGGTAAACTGTGTTTGACTCGTAACCTACGATAGGTAGATCCCAAGGCATTGCTTTCACTTCCATACCCGGAACCCAAGTACGAACTTCTTTACCGTCGATGTATTCAACTTCTACATGACCGTAAAAACCAATGTGTTGTGCTAGTTCTGGACGAGCTACTTCCCAAGGGTAACCTTCAACACCACGCCATGCGTCAGGTGCTTCTTGTTGACGACCGTCTTGGAAAGACTGTTTGAATAGACCGTATTCGTAGTGAAGACCGTAACCTACTGTTGGGTATTCTTGAGCGGCACAAGAATCCATGAAACAAGCTGCAAGACGACCAAGGCCACCGTTACCTAGTGATGGGTCACGTTCTTCTTCTAGAAGGTCAGTTAAGTTTTGACCTAGCTCTTCCATTGCATGAGTGATTTGCTCATACAGACCCATGCTGATCAGGTTATTACCTGTTAAACGACCAATCAAAAACTCTAGTGAAAGGTAGTTAACGCTCTTCGCGTTCTTAATTTTTTCGTCATTTTCAGTTTCTAACAGATCAAATGTTGTCAATTCTGCTAGCGCACGCCCCATTGCTAGGTACCATGCGCGGCTATCTGCGTTTTCAATCGTTGTTGCGTAGGTTGCAGATAAATGCTTCTTAACGCTTTCTTGGAACGACACTTTATCGAAAGTTTTTTGCTGAGTTGGTTTCATTTCAGAAATCTCGCTTTTAATAGTTCTAATTCATCTGTGACATATCGTGCATGGTCACCATTAACTAAACATCCTCCCGCTAACGCGACAAACTAGGAGTAGATGGGAGGGCGTAGGGGGCGTACCGACATAGGGTTAGTGATCTGACTCTCATGTTCTGACTTCGAACAAAAACTTGGAGTGACTAAGATCACAAGCTCCCGTTCGATAACTTACCTTCAATTGATGTGACTTTTATTTAACCGGATTAAAGTCATTATCAAATTTGATATTCAGATCACGAAAATAATTTCTTCCTCTCATCTTTTGCATAGATTTACGTGTTGGGATGAAGGAAGTCACATTCACAAACCAACCCGCTATGTGAGCAAAGTCTCAAATAAAGGGCGTAGAAGCCTAAAAACATGCAGGAGTGCAAGGTTTCTGAGGAGGATCATAGTCGGTGCCGTTTTGCTTCACGTAATATGATTGAAGACTTAAGTAATTAGGCTGATGTCATTCGATTACACTCAACGATAGATTGAGGTAATCCAGAACATAAGCCACGGAATAGGTGAAAAACTTCGACATGTGGATCCCTTCGAAACTGACTCGTCCCGGCCGCTTACATAATGCAATCCTACGACCTAGGGTTCTCGATCTGCTCCAACACGCAGATTGCTATAAGCTTGTATTATTCCGCTCTCCAGCGGGGTACGGCAAAACCACAATGGCAGCTCAATGGCTGGTAGATAAGCCCAATGTGGGTTGGTACAGCATTGATGAAAGTGACAACGATGCCTTTCGCTTTATCAACTACCTAATGCAATCACTCAATAAAGCGACTCAAAATGCCTGCCCTAATGCCCAAAAGCTGGCAGAAAAGCGACAATTTTCATCGTTGCATTCTTTGTTAAGTGAAGTGTTTGCTGAGATGTCTGAATTCCATCACGAATGTTTCCTTGTGTTGGATGACTATCACTTGGTCAACAATGACGACATCCACGAAGCTATGCGCTTCTTCCTTAAACACATGCCTGACAACCTGACGCTTGTAGTGACTAGCCGCGGGACACCACCACTTGGCACTGCAAACCTTCGTGTTCGTGATCTGATGATTGAAATTGGAAACGATTCGCTGGCTTTTGATACTGAAGAGACGACGCGCTTCTTCAATCAACGTGTCGCCGATGGCGTAGATGACACGACCGCTGGTAGTATCTGTACTTATGTTGAGGGGTGGCCTTCGGCATTGCAGCTTATTGCCCTTCAAGCTCAACATCAAAAACGTACCCTTGCGCAATCTGCAGAATCGTTCTCTCACTTTAACCATGCCCACCTTTGGGATTACTTGGTTGAAGAAGTATTCGATCTACTGGATAAAGAAACCCGACAGTTCTTGATGCAGTGTTCAGTACTTGATCATTTCAATGACGAATTAGTCTGCGCGCTTACACAGCGTGAAGACGCACTGGGTATGATCGAATCACTCAACCGATTTGGCTTATTCATCTACCCGCTTGAAGGCGAGAAAAACTGGTACCGATTCCACAATCTATTCGGTGAATTTCTTGCCCATGAGCGCCAAGCTCGAATTCCGCAACAAGAAGCCGAGTTGCACCGAAGTGCCGCGAAAGCGTGGATCAAACAGAAAACGCCTCATCAAGCACTGCGACATGCACAACGTGCTGAAGATCCAGATCTGATCATCCAAATCCTGACTGAACACGGTTGGCCGATGTTCAACCAAGGTGAGCTTTCATCATTAGAAATGGCGATCAAGCAACTGACTACGGATCAACTATACAGTGAGCCGAAGCTATCAATGCTGCGCGCTTGGCTTGCACAAAGTCAGCACCGCTATGATCAAGTAGGCACATTACTTGAAGAAGCCGAGACTCAATATCAAGCTCGAAACATTGAACTCGATACTCAGCAACAAGGCCAATACAACGCCTTGCGCGCCCAAGTTGCCATCAACAGCAATGAGCCTGAGAAAGCATTGGAATTGGCTGAGCTTTCGTTGAGCCAGTTGAACACCACCGTTTATCGTAGCCGCATTGTCGCAACCTCGGTTGTGGGCGAAGTGAATCACGTAATGGGTAACCTAAGCCGTGCGCTACCGATGATGCAACAAACAGAAAAACTGGCACGTCAGTATCAGGTTTACCATCAGGCTCTATGGGCAATTCTGCAGCAAAGCGAAATCTTGATTGCTCAAGGTTATGTTCAAGCTGCATTTGAGCTACAAGACAGCGCATTCAAATTGATCGAAGAGCATCAGCTTCAATACGTTCCTCTACATGAATTTTTGCTGCGTGTTCGCGCTCAGATCTTCTGGTGTTGGAACCGACTAGATGAAGCGGAAGAATGTTGCTACAAAGGCTTAGATATCCTTGGTCACCACTCTCCGAGTAAACACCTGCACAGCTATTCTATGCTGGCTCGTATTTCATTGAGCCGCGGCGAGATTGATAAAGCGTCGAAATTTATCGACCAAATTCAACACCTGCTACGTCAATCAACTTACCACGTAGATTGGACAGCGAATGCATCACTTTCATTGATCTTATTCTGGCAGGTCAAAGGTGATAAAGACGCCATTCGTGATTGGTTAAGTGTTGCAGTTCGTCCTGAATCAGCGAGTAACCACTTCTGTCAGCTTCAATGGCGAAATATCGTAAGATCTCACATCATTCTTGAGCAGTATGAAGATGCGGAAGAAGCGCTGACTTTCCTTAAGAGTGAAGCACAGCGTTCACACCTAATCACCGATACCAACAGGAACTTAATCGTCGAGGCCGTGTTACGCACGCAAATCAACGATGAAGACAGCGCACGCGTGCTACTTGAAGAAGCGCTTCATATGACCAACCAAACCGGTATGGTTGGTAACTTCTTAGTCGACGGTGGAACTATCGGGCATATCTTGGATAAATTGAGCAACAAGCCAGGCTTAGGAGACTTAGAACGCCATCGCGCTCAACAGATCATGAAAGATATCTCAACCACCCAACGCAGCCGCTCGGTTCACTTCGATGAAGACTTTGTTGAGAACTTGGTGAACCACCCGAATATTCCTGAGCTTGTGCGTACTAGCCCACTCACCCAACGTGAATGGCAAGTGCTTGGCTTAATCTATTCTGGCTTTAGTAATGAGCAGATAGCCCAAGAGTTGGATGTTGCGGGTACCACAATCAAGACTCACATTCGAAACCTTTATCAAAAGCTCAATATTGCAAACCGTAAAGAAGCGATCAGTACTGCTGAGAACTTATTGCAGTTAATGGGGTACTAAAGCAGATTCGAGATTCGAGATTCGAGATTCGAGATTCGAGATTCGAGATTCGAGATTCGAGATTCGAGATTCGAGATTCGAGATTCGAGATTCGAGATTCGAGAAAAGTATGAGCTAGTCGCCGATGGTGGCTAGCTTTTTTTTGTTTTGAACTTAGAGCTTAGGAACGAAAAACGAAGATAGACAAATGACAGACAAAAAAATAGCCAACCGCAATAATCGCGATTGGCTCTATATATTTGTGAACAAATCAATAGGTTCACTAACAACGTCAGTTGGCTAGGTGACCCTCGGCTTAAGAAGGGTCAATGTACATAATGCAGTTAGCGTGCCAACTTTTATTCGACGTTTTATAAGCCCTGCATCGCATAAAAACCATGAATTTGTCATGCGAATTGCAAAGTGCATTTGCATAATGCAACCAAGATGCAATATCGATAAGAGATCAGTTTCATCTCTGCTCTTAATGACAAATTACTAAGTGGTTGTATTTTAAATGCTAGGCAAATGTTCAGTTCAACTTATTGCCTTACAATTAAGAGAGTAATAAAAGCCCTTCCCCAATGGCATATTCATACTTTTTTTACACTAAAGTTTGTATACTGCACAAAATTACCCTCAACTCTATGAAGCAATGAACTACTTAAGTACTTTTTTCAAAGGCATGGCAATGGGCGCAGCAGACGTTGTTCCTGGCGTGTCGGGCGGAACCATCGCATTCATCACTGGTATCTACGATACGCTGCTAGAAAGCATTCGCAGGATTAACCCTAGCGTACTTGGCTTATGGAAACGCGAAGGCTTCAAAGCCGCGTTTAACCACATCAATGGTTTCTTCCTGATTTCACTGTTCGCAGGCGTATTCACGAGCATTGCGACATTTGCAAAACTGATTTCTTGGTTATTAGTCACCCACCCCGTTCCACTGTGGTCTTTCTTCTTTGGCCTGATCTTGGTGTCGGTTTTCCATATTCTTAAGCAAGTAGAGAAGCGCGATATGATTCGATTCGTGTTTTTGCTGCTTGGCGTTGCTTTCGCCTATAGCATTACCGTGCTTAAGCCGCTGCAAATGGAACCAACCAGCATCAATGTTCTCATTGCGGGTGCGATTGCGATCTGTGCGATGATTTTGCCGGGTATCTCGGGTAGCTTCATTCTGCTATTGATTGGTATGTATGGTCCGGTTCTTGGTGCGGTTAAAGAGTTCCAAATCGATGTGCTTGCGCTATTCCTTAGTGGCTGTGTGATTGGCCTACTGACTTTCTCGCACGTACTTTCTTGGTTACTGCGCTCATTCCGCGATTTCACATTAGTGTTCTTAACTGGTTTGATGATCGGTACGCTGCCTAAGATTTGGCCGTGGAAAGAAACCATCAGCTGGCGTACAAATTCAAAGGGTGAGCAAGTTCCTCTACTTCAAGAAAATCTGTCACCGTTTGATTTTGAAGCCGTAACCTCTCAGCCTTCTCAGCTGGTAATGGCGATTGTGATGATGTTGGCTGCTATTGCCTTGGTTCTAGGACTAGAGAAATTTGCAGAGCGCAACGCTGACTAATCATTCAACCAACTTCTGGAAAGCGTTTAGAACGGATAATGCTTAGAAATACTAAGCTCACCTCTCGATAAACAGACAAAAGCGAAGCCAATGGCTTCGCTTTTTTAGTTCTACCATACGCACAAAATTGCTTTTTGATACAAGCACGTATTGAGGGGTATGATAACATCGCCGCTCTTATAAAATTAGATGAGAACACGACATGCACCCAGCATTAAAGGTGGTGGCTCTTGGCATAGCTCTCGTGGCAGGTTTTTATGGGCCGCAAGTATTTCAAAAATTTAAGTCGGTCATTGAGCACTCAACTGCCGAAGTCAACTTGGATGACTACTGCATGCTTTCAACCATATCGTGTGAGCAGGAATCCATTTCAATGTCGCTTGATCGCGAAACCGCGCAACCTCTTCTACCCACCAAGATAAAGGTCGTTTGGGAAGGTGCTGCATCTGAGACACTGATGTTATCGCTCACCGGTTTAGAAATGGAAATGGGATCAGCGCGTTTTCAATTGAAGAGCATTGGCAATAATACCTATGAAGGTGAAGTGATTTTACCTGTATGTACTTTAGATAAAATGACATGGGTCGGTGAACTCACTGATGGTGTCGATACTGTAAACCCTGCAATAAGGATGGCAAGATGAGTAGAAATTGGTCGTTAGCATTGGTTGTCGCTTTTGTACTTGGCTTTGGTGTCAAAAGCTATCTTGATGGGCAAAACGAAGTTCAAGAACAACACGCGGCTAAACAAGAGTTTTCCGCAACGACTCTTTTCGGCAAAGACAACCAGCCAACGGAAATCTTTGACCAAACCGATGACAGAATTCGTATCGTTTATTTCGGTTTCACACGTTGCCCGGACGTGTGCCCGACTTCTCTGGCTATGTTAGCCGGAGCACTTAACCAAGTCTCTGATGAAGCAAAAGCAAAGATTCGCCCGATGTTTGTTTCTCTTGACCCTGAACGTGATGCTGCTGAAGCCTCGTATGAATACGCGCAATACTTCCACCCGATGATGGAAGGACTAAGTGGTCCATTGGATGTCACCACTACTCTGGCTCATAACTACGGCGTTATTTTCAGAAAAACTAAGCTTGAAGGTTCAGAGTTGGAATACACCCTAGACCACAGCTCATATTTTTATTTTTTAAAGCCCGACGGTACCTTGATTACCAAAGTACCGCACACGTTGACGCCAGCGCCAATTGTTGAGGCTATCAACAAGCTGACGCAGTAAAACGTAAAAACAAAGAACTTACTCAATAAAGTTCAAAAAAAGTCAGGTCCCAGACCAAAAACATAAAAATTAAGGACAACAACATGAAGTTAAAAGCACTTGCTCTAGCAGGCTTATTGCTCACCCCTTTTGCTCAGGCTAGTAGCGATATTATGGTTCATGACGCGTACGCTCGTGCAACCCCGCCTTCAGCAGTGAACAGCGCGGTGTTCACGACTCTGATGAACCACAGCGATAAAGATCGCGCTATTGTTTCTGCAACAACACCTGCAGCAGGTAAAGTAGAACTTCATGATGTAATCATGGATGGCGATGTTATGAAAATGCGCCAAGTTCAAGAGATCATAATCCCAGCGAATGGTGAAGCGGTACTTAAACCTGGCAGCCTACACATCATGTTGTTCGACCTAGCAAGCAGCCTAAAAGAAGGTGAGCAAATCGAGATGACACTGACTTTCGCCAATGGTGAAACACAGACCTTCGATGCGCCGGTTAAGAAAGTAATGAGCGGCATGAAAAAGATGAATCACGATCATCATTAATCGTATTCACAATTGATAAAATAATTTAAGCCACGATGACTTCTCGCCATCGTGGCTTTTTGTTAAACTGAGTTCGCTTTTTATTCAAAGCCTGAACACATAAATAACCCAAGGAGAATAGAAGATGATTGTAATGAACACACTACAACTGGCAGTAAAAGTAACGCGTTAATTTGTTTGGTTAATCAAACTTAAACACCGATCTACCAACTTATCGTCACCCATTGACGACCGCACACTTTTACCCGGTTTACTGTTGATCGTAAGTGATCAATATATGCATGCCTGTAGCGCATGACTCAATCCGGGGTCCTATCTATTTGAATTCGACCCAAGCTCAAAACATTTTTGACGTCTCGACGCTTTTTAATCTGACTAACGCTTTTCGATCTCATCAACAATCTGGGGTCTTACAAGACGTTAATGCTCTCATAAGACTTTAATGCACTGATAAGACTTTAATGCTCTCACAAGAAAAGAAAGCTCGCACGTCTGGGTAAATAGACATGAATTCACAAAACGCATTTTCTCATCCAATGTCGCTTCAACAGCTTGGATGGCAACCTGTATTCCAACAACAACTGACACTCGAAGACTATGACCATTCCGTCATTGCTCGCATTACCGCGCACCATCGCAGCGGTTATACGCTTGCGTCAGAACAAGGCGAAATCGTTCTACCCGTTCATCAAAACCAACCCGCAATGACGGTTGGCGACTGGGTGATATTAAACGTTGATTTACAATTCGACCGCTTACTTGAGCGTCATTCGCTCTTCAGCCGTAAAGCAGCAGGCAGTCGTGTGGCGGAGCAGTACATTTCAGCCAATATCGACACCGTGTTTATCGTGGTTTCGTTAAACAATGACTTCAATCTAAGCCGTATCGAACGCTACCTAGCACTCGCCAATGAAGCACAGGTTAAAGCGGTTATCGTACTGACCAAGAAAGACTTGTGTGACGACTACCAAGACAAAGTACAGCAAGTGCAAAGCTTAGATTCTATGCTAATGATCGAAGCCGTTAATAGCCTAGATCAAGACTCTACTCAAGTATTGTCACCTTGGTGTAAAACGGGCAAAACGGTGGCTTTGATGGGTTCGTCTGGTGTCGGGAAATCGACGCTGGTCAACTCGCTGCTTGGGGAGACTCAACAAGAAACGGGCGGTATTCGTGAAGACGACAGCAAAGGCCGTCATACAACCACGTCACGATCGCTCCACTTGCTAACGTCGGGCGGTTTATTGCTCGATACTCCTGGTATGCGAGAGTTACAACTCGCCGATTGTGCTGAAGGAGTAAGTGAAACTTTTTCTGATGTGGAAGAGTTAGCGATACATTGTCGCTTTTCTGATTGCAGTCATGAGTCAGAACCAGGATGCACAATACGCAAAGCCATTGAAAGCGGTGAGCTTTCTGAAAGACGATTCTCTAACTATGAGAAGCTACTCAGAGAGCAAGCAAGAAATGGAGCCTCATTGGCAGAACAGAGAGCGAACAGTAAACAGCTTTCTAAAATGTACAAAACCGTGCAATCAGAGAGCCGTAATATCAAGAAATCGTCTAAATAGCCGATTATTGGATTAGGTTTACAACACGTAAATAAGCCCCATGCCCCTATCGCGTATTAGCTCATTAATTCAT
Organism: Vibrio sp. L5-1; assembly: GCF_021728315.1. Classification (NCBI taxonomy): domain Bacteria; kingdom Pseudomonadati; phylum Pseudomonadota; class Gammaproteobacteria; order Vibrionales; family Vibrionaceae; genus Vibrio; species Vibrio sp. L5-1. The sequence goes on from NZ_JAKKCQ010000001.1 coordinate 906,413, forward strand.
GAGCTCTTTAATGCATTGGGCTGGGGCTTTTTTGTATCAGCGAGGCTTCTTTGTATTAACAGGTCTTCTTTATATCAACAGGAACCCAGTGGGATCATTTCTGCACACAATGATCTTGCTAATCGACTCTGACGGCACCAGAACCAGAACATTGACCCGAATGAGTATTATCATGCAGATTTATATCTCAACAAGAGTACAAAAATTTAACATTTAGCTCTAAAAACACCACGTAGCGCAAACAATCACCCTAAAAGTAAACTATTCCTAGACACCCTCTTAGATCCCGCTAATATGACCGCCCATTCCACTAGTGTATAGTTGGATTTGGTACAACTTTATAAAAAAATACATCACTATAATAAATTAACAATTGCAGGTATTTTATGCAAAATCACAACATGCTCGCCCGCATCGCTCGTGGAAATCTCGTTCTACAGATCCTTGCTGGTATTGTTTTCGGTGTCGTTCTCGCCATGGTTTCTCCTTCAGCAGCTCAAGATGCAGGCCTATTAGGTAGTCTGTTTGTTGGTGCTCTGAAAGCTGTTGCCCCAATTTTAGTATTCATTCTTGTTGCAGCTTCTATCGCAAACCAAAAGAAAGGTCAGCATACTCATATGCGTCCAATCATTGTGCTTTACCTGATTGGTACGTTCTCTGCTGCATTGACTGCGGTAGTACTGAGCTTCATGTTCCCAACCACTTTGACACTGGTTGCTGGCGCTGAAGGTGCTAACCCTCCTCAAGGTATTGCAGAAGTTCTTCATACGCTTCTATTCAAGCTTGTAGATAACCCAGTTAGCGCACTAATGAACGCTAACTACATCGGTATTCTTGCTTGGGCTATCGGTCTTGGTCTTGCACTGCACCACGCATCAGCAACAACAAAAGCGGTTTTCGAAGACCTTAGCCACAGTGTTTCACACATTGTTCGCTTCATTATTCGTCTTGCGCCATTCGGTATCTTCGGCCTTGTTTCGACTACATTCGCAACAACGGGCTTCGATGCACTAGCAAGCTACGGTCAACTGCTAGCGGTTCTACTAAGCTCAATGCTGATCATTGCTCTTGTCGTTAACCCACTGCTTGTCTTTGTAAAGACAAAACAGAACCCATACCCACTTGTACTGCAATGTATTCGTGAGTCTGGTGTAACGGCATTCTTCACTCGTTCAAGCGCTGCAAACATCCCAGTGAACATGAACCTTTGTAAGAAGCTAGAGCTAGATGAAGATACTTACTCTGTATCAATCCCTCTAGGCGCAACCATCAACATGGCAGGTGCTGCAATCACCATCACTGTGTTAACGCTTGCAGCTGTACACACAATGGGTATTGAAATTGATATCTTCACTGCGATTCTACTAAGCCTTGTTGCTGCAGTATCAGCATGTGGCGCATCAGGCGTTGCCGGTGGTTCACTGCTACTGATTCCTCTAGCTTGTGGCCTATTCGGTATCTCAAACGATGTAGCGATGCAGGTTGTAGCGGTTGGTTTCATCATTGGTGTGATTCAAGATTCGGCTGAAACAGCGCTTAACAGCTCAACTGACGTAGTGTTCACTGCGGCTGTATGTAAAGCTGAGCAAAACAAAGCTTAACAGCTCTTGGGTATTAGGCTTTAGCTCTAAGCTCTAACAGCAAATAGCACATAAATAAAAAGGGAAGCATCAGCTTCCCTTTTTTGATCCTGTTATTCCTAACTCAGAGTGTCCCGTCTCCAATGGAGTGTGACTAAAATAAGCTGAGCTGACCTAAATGAGAGTTCAATTCGCTCAAACGCTCACCTCATCAAGCTACTGACTTAATTTTTGTTGCTCCAGTTGGTTTGGCTAAAGTCTAAAGACGCACCGCTAGGCGCTGGTGACGATGTATTATCTGTGCTTTGAGCCGTACCCGTTTGGGACGCTGCGCGTTGCTCTGGAGAATATTGTTGGTTGTGCTCTGGAGAATATTGTTGGTTGTGCTCTGGGTTGGAGTTCGGGGCTTTCATCTCGAAACTCATTTCAACATCGCTGCCTTGCACATTCGACTCGTCAATTTCCTCTTCTTCAGTAACCTCTTTAACCTTCTTAGGGACAGGCACATTGCGTTTGTAGAGCTTGTTGAGCGCCTTAATGATTGAGTGCTTAGTGATCGCTTCTTGGGTCAACTTGGTCATTATCGGTTTAGTCAGAGCCTGTAAGCCCACGACAGCATCGACACCAAGTTCCCCGCCGACTTTATCCCTCAAATGCTTCGCTTCTGCGTAGCCAAAATGAGCTGATAGGAATAACCAGATATAAGCGATGGCGTTGCCGTGTTCACCATGGTCAATCCAAGCTTCGCCTGCTCTAAACATCGCTTCTGCACTGTTCTTTTCTGCAGCCGTCTCAAGCCAGTAAATAGCCTCGCCATGGTTAGGCTCAACACCCACACCGTTCAAATAACTCATACCGAGTTTGATCTTGCCGTCTAGGTTGTTTTTTTCAGCGGCCTTTTGGTACCACTCAACAGAGCTTTCAGCCGAGTAATCGGGATTCTCTTTATCTAGACACCAGTCACCGATAAACAGCATCGCTTCCGTATTACCACCAGCCGCTGACTCTTCAATATAGGTATAACCCTTAGGGATGTTCTTATCGGTTCCACGACCAAAGACAAGCGCTTTGCCCATCTCGAATTTCGCCGATACGTCATTGTCTAAAGCAGAAATTGCCAGCTGCCAAAAGTTGGCTTTTTCTCTTAAAATCAGGTCTTCTTTACGCTTCATGCTTAGGCGCACAATGCCGTACATGCCATTGATATTATCGAGTTGCGCCGCTTTGTCGTACCAATACAGAGCTTCCTTAATATTGTTACGTTCAGCTTCTTTTGCCAAATACAGAATCGACGGTACATGCCCAGTTTCGGCTTTGAAGTGACGCTCTTTTTGCTCTTGTATGCGCGCTTTTTCAATCGCTTTTCGATAAGCGACAGCACGAGCCTTACGTTCTTGTTCCAAGCGCTGCTTTCTTAGCGATAAAGAGATCAGCCACACGGCGACAAGTATTAACGAAAGAGCCGTCGCACCAATTGCGATTCCCATTGTACTCATAAAATATTTTAACCTAACTCGGCTGATACTAGCCCCGATATCGGGAAAGTGATCAACCCATAGTGAATGGTATGTTTCTAATTACAGAGAAAAGCGCCGTTATTAAAACGTTCCGCCCTAAAATGAACTTAGTTCAGTATCTCAGGAATACATAGCGATAAAAAGTCTACTAAGACCTATCGTTATGCACTCCATAAATGGTGTGATCTTGCTTCAATAGAGTTCGATAATGAAGACCATCTTTCAACAAAATAGTCTTAAACAAAGACAACGAAATTGATGAATACCTATAAACAATTTCGTGTCGCTGTAGTTAGTTCAGTTGGCCGTATATGTAAGCCAGTTCAGCAACCGTTTTAGCAGAAAATTTCTTCATTAAACTCGCTCGATGCACTTCCACCGTTCTCATCGCGATAAATAATTCATCAGCAATTTTCTGATTGCGCTTACCATCAATAATCTGCTTTAGTATGTCTATTTCACGTTCAGTCAACGATGCGTACGCTTGGCGATACACATTCATATGTAAGTGCTTTTCAGAGGCCTCTAGCCCTTGCTTGATTGCCTCAGCCAGCTCGCTGCCTTTCACCGGTTTTTGGAAAAAGTTCACCGCACCGGCTTGTAAGGCTTCGACCGCCATTGGTACATCACCATGGCCCGTCAGGTAAATCACCGACAATGGGCTCTGCGCTTTCATCATCAACTCATGAACTTGCTGTCCTCTCATTTCGGGCATTCGACTGTCTAACACCACGCATCCCGTCGCATTCAAATCCACTGCATCCAAAAAGCTCGGGCCATCTTCATAGGCTGTCACCTTGAAATCATGCTCTTCCAATAAGAACACCAATGAGTCTCTAATCGACTCATCGTCATCAACCACATAGACCGGTAACGTTTGATGAAGTTCAGACATAACAAGATTCCTTATGAATCATTTGAAAGAGAAAAAGGTAACGTCACTGCGACGTGACAGCCATGAGGAGTCAATGATTTGATGGCCATTTGGCCGCTGTGGTCTTCAATCACGTCTTGGCAAATCGCAAGCCCTAAACCCAAGCCATTTTCTTTGCTACTCACAAAGGCTTGAGTGACTTGTTGTTCGGTGAAATCTAAACCCGTGCCGTTATCGATAACCGACAGCATCATTTTATCCGGTTGATACTCGGTAATCACTTTAATTGTTGGTGGTTCGCTGTTTTTGTTATCAATATCAGACGCAGCGCTTTGTTCGCGGTGCTGCTGTGCGTTACACGCGTCAGTCGCATTGTTGATCAGGTTTACAATCACTTGCTGCAATCCCACCGGGTCGACATGCAGTTGGATAGGCTTACCTACAGCGTGGCGCTCAATGGTTATCCTGTGTTTCTGTAATCGAAACTGCAGCAACTCAATGGTGTCTGTGAGTAACTGCTCGATGTCCGTCTGAGATTTTTCCGATGAGCGTTTCTTTATCATGTTTCTTAAGCGTTGGATGATCGCGTCTGCACGATCCACTTGAGACTGAATCTTCTCAAACACAGGTTCAATATCGGTCAATGGTTTGTTCTTCGAAATCCGTAATAAACCACCTTCACTGTAGTTGCGAATGGCCGCCAAAGGTTGATTGATCTCGTGTGCCAAGCTGCTTCCCAGTTCACCGACTACCGCGATACGTTGTGAGTGCTCTAGCTGTTCACTCTTACTTTTCAGCTTGTACAGCGTCGCTTCTAGTTGTTTCTTGCTGCGACTGAATTTGTATTCTAGCCAGAAGTGGTAAGCATTCAGCGACACGACAAGAATAAAGAACGCCCATGCCCACTGTTGATTGTACTTGAGCCAGATTAACGCTTCCTTCCACCAAGGTTGTTGCAGTGGGTGCATGTCGAGTTGCTGATAAAGCTTGTCGATTGAGAGCAAGCTTGTCGGTGACGTCCAACCCGATGCATTCGCAGCAATGGCTGGCACACTGCTTTTTGGCATTGAAAACAACACTTGACTCATTTGCTTAGCTAATGCCGAAGAGGCTCGCTCTGTTTTGGCAAACGACCAGTTGGAATACAGCGGCGTAGACACTTGGCATCGAAAACCTTCAGGCGCTTGATTACCGATAACGCGATACTGACCCGCCACCAGCAAACCTTCACTGATCATGCTCTCGACCAAACAAGCTGGCACCACAGCCGCTTCAATGTGTCCTTCTCGCAGTTGGTACAAGCTGGCATCGATAGGGAAACCTAAGAACTGCGTATTGGAAAAAAAGTGGTTGGGATTAAGCCCTTCTTGCATCACTTGATAACGCATTGTTAAGTAACCACCAAATGCATTTTCCGAGACCGCTGCAATCGGCTTACCACTGAGTTGTTCGAAAGAGATATAGGGCGACATTCTTCTTACCACTAAAGCAGAACCAATGCTGCGAGTATTACTGGCGCCTTGAGCTTCAACGTTATGACTGGTCATGGTCGCCATCCAAGAAAGCGCATACTGGCGTCCTAATCGAACCGCCTGACCTGGATTAGTAATAACAAAATCGACAGTGACCCCTTTCACCGCTTCAGCCATCTCTTCCAAATTGAAAGGCTTGAGGACAAAGTGCTTGCTCGGAATATGCTCAGACAGCCAATCCATCGTAGGCTGCCAACGCTGCTGCGCCGCAAGTTTGCCTCGGGTCGCCAACACGCCAACCTCGATAATCTGCTCGGGTTCATCTGTGTTTTGGTTTGGGCTTGAGCTTGGGGCTGCTATCACTTGTTCTGATTGAGCCGCAAAACACACTCCTGCGGTTAGGCTCAACCAACAAAGGCCAACGATTGTCATTAGGTTTCTGACTGTCACTAAAATCTCTTTCTCCAAACGGACTGTTTATTCATTTCACTTCGTCTTTACGCTGACGACATGTTTAACGCCTAACTCATGCTTTAGATCGCCTTAAACAAGTCTTTAAAACAAAGCATAACAGCTAGATAGCGAAAACCACATTTGTTCTAGATCAACTTTGATCTGGGTATGTGGAAATCCACAATACCCCGTGAACGGTCAAAAACTGACAATGAGCCTAACAGATCGAATACCCATTTATAGGTACCACTATGGACTCATTGAAAAGACGGTTTCTCAGCCAATTCGGTAAAGTTTCCGCCGGTGCTGCGCTCATTCCCATTGCCGGAATCAACACCGCAGTCGCGAGCACAGCCATTCGCAATAACAACCAACCTGACCGCAAAGGCGAAATAGGTAAACGCTACGCGATGGCGATTGATTTACGTAAATGCGTTGGCTGTCAGGCATGTACTGTTGGCTGTAGCGTTGAAAACCAAGCGCCGATTGGCCAGTTCAGAACCACTGTAAAACAGTATGAAGTCTCCCTTGATGATGGTTCGACAGCTCAACAAGACGTGAAATCTTTCATGTTGCCTCGCCTTTGTAATCACTGTGACAACGCACCCTGCATAAAGGTTTGCCCTGTTCAAGCGACCTTCCAACGTGAAGATGGCATCGTGATGGTCGACAACGAACGCTGCGTTGCGTGCGCTTATTGTGTTCAAGCTTGCCCTTACGATGCACGCTTCATTAACAACGACACGCTTACCGCTGACAAATGCACCTTTTGTGCACACCGCCTTGAAGACGGCTTACTGCCCGCTTGTGTCGAAACCTGTGTTGGAGGTGCGCGTGTCATTGGTGACCTGAAAGATCCAAACAGCGAGATAAACCGCTTGCTCAATGAAAACCAAGACGACATCAAGGTGCTTAAACCAGAGCAGAATACCAACCCCCATGTTTTCTATATCGGCATGAACGAGCGATTCGTTAGCCACATTGAAGGCCAACCTGCGATTTATGATCCAGCCGCCATTGATAACTCATCCTCTAGCAAACAAGAATTGGCAATCGCAGCACTAGGAAAACAAGGAGACACAGCATGAATATCACTGAAGTGTTAGTTCCCGCTCAAGAGATCGCTTGGCTACCGTGGGCGGTTCAATATTTCTTCTACATTGGTTCGGCTTACGCGGCCGCTATTCTGTTTTTGATTGCACTGATATTCAAGAACTCAACTAGCCACCAATTCCGTTCAGCGCTTGTGCTTGTGATGGCTATCGGCGCAATTGTTGGACCACTAGCACTAACAGGTGACTTACACCAACCAGGACGTGCGTGGCACTTCTACGCCCACATCACGCCTTGGTCATGGATGTCATTAGGCTCTCTGTTTCTTCCTCTGTTCTCTGGTCTGGCTGTCACAACCGCATGGGTTTACCTGCGTGACGACATCGCACAACTGAAAGAGAGTGAAAACCCGCTTCTAAAGCGTTTGTCTTGGCTAACCCTAGGTCAATGGCAGATTTCAACAAAACTGATGATAGCACTCGCTGCTGCGACGGCAGTATCGGGCTTAAGCATTGCGCTTTACACCGGTGCCGAGATTGCGATTTTGGCGAGCCGCCCGCTTTGGCATCAACCGGCTTCTCCGCTGCTTTGGTTTACAACAGCCTTCTTTGCTGCAACGGGCTTAACGTTGTTGATTTGGGCTCTACTGCCTTCAAGCAAGCCAAGTTTAAAACCGACAGATCTCGCTATAGTGCAAAGAACGATTACGTTAACGGGCGGCCTTGCCATTATTCTTACCTCGATTTGGGCATCTAACCATGGTCACTTCAATCTGTATGAGAACGACGCTTGGGGCATTAATTTAGGCATCATGACTACTAGTATTTTACTTTGCATGATCTTGGTTCTTCCGCTGCAACGTCTATCTCAAAGCAAGCTAGGAATTGTCTGCATAGCGCTAGCAACCATCGTTTCAGCATGGGCGGTGCGTTGGGTGACCATGATGGAGGTTCAAACCATTCCACGTTTTGATGTAGGTCCATTCCCCTATGAACTGCCAATGGGTAGCGCTGGTTTACTTGGCATTGTTGGTATGTGTGGCCTTTGGTTAGCACTTGCGTTGTTCGCCTCTGAAATCGTGTCTACTGGATCTAAAAGAACAACTGGCTCTGCACAAAATACAGAATCTAAGCCAAACCAAAACACACCGTCACCACTTAACCGCTCACATAGCTCGTAGTCTGAGGAATCGTCATGGATAACAAACGTCGTCAATTTTTGAAAACAGGCTTTGCCGCCGGTGGTGTTGGAGCTTTTGCTGCAGGTTATGCGACAACCACAAAACACATGGTTCACGGTGCTATCGATGGTACCGCTGGTAAGAAAACCAACCACATCCACCACGGTAATTCGCTAGAGACGGAATACAGTGTCGATGAGCAAGGTAAGATTTCGCCGAATCCAAACCAACGCGTTGCGCCGTCAATGTGTTTCGGCTGCTGGACACTGTGTGGCTTGCGTGTACGTATCGATAATCGCAATGACGAGATCTTGCGTATCTCGGGTAACCCGTATCATCCGCTATCAAGTGACCAGCAGATCCCGTTCAAAACGCCCGTAAAAAACGCCTACATTGGCTTGTCTGGTGAATCAGGTATCAATAACCGCTCGACAGCCTGCGCCCGTGGTAACGGCATGTTAGAGATTCAAAACAGTCCATACCGAATCACTCAACCGCTAAAACGTGTTGGCAAACGTGGTGAAGGCAAGTGGGAAACAATCAGCTACGAGCAACTTATCGCTGAGATCACCGAAGGTGGTGACTTGTTTGGTGAAGGCGAAGTCGAAGGTCTACGTTCGATTCGTGACATCGAAACACCACTTGATCCGAACAACCCTGAATACGGACCAAAAGCCAACCAACTGCTTGTGACCAATGCCGGTAATGAAGGCCGTGACGATATCTTGAAGCGCTTTGCATTTAACAGCTACGGCACACGAAACTTCGGTCACCACGGCTCTTACTGTGGCTACGCATTCCGTGCAGGTTCTGGCGCGATCATGAATGACTTAGACAAGTTCTCGCACTTAAAGCCCGACTTCAACAACGCTGAGTTCATTCTTTTCATCGGTATGTCTCCGGCTCAAGCGGGTAACCCGTTTAAGCGTCAAGCACGACAACTGGCTGAGGCGCGTACTAACGGAAAACTGAGCTACACCATAGTAACACCAAGCCTTCCTGCAGGATCATCAAGCCTTGCAGCAGGCGATCGTAACAACTGGCTGCCGATCAAACCGGGCACCGATTCAGCATTGGTATTGGGCATGATCCAATGGATCATCGAGAACCAGCGATACAATCACGACTTCTTGTCTCGCCCAAGCGCACAAGCGATGCAAAAAGCGGGCACCACCCATTGGTGTAATGCCTCTCACCTCGTGATCAGCGACGAAACACACCCACAAAACGGGCGCATGCTTCGCACATCGGATATTGGTTTGCTAGAAACGGGCGAACCGATGTCTGACGATGATGGATTCATTGCACTTAATGTGACAACGTCACTATTAACATCAAATATTCAGGTAGATGAAGCGGCTCTGTTTGTCGATCAAGACGTAGAAATTGATGGTCAAACCGTTCGTGTGAAGTCTTCTCTACAAAGATTGAAAGAAGAAGCCTTCAAATATGACCTTGCTTACTACAGCGAGCAGTGTGAAATCCCACAAGATCAGATTATTGCGCTAGCGAAACGCTTCACCAGTTACGGTACAAAAGCAGTCGTCGATACTCACGGTGGCAACATGCACACCAATGGCTTCTACAACTCGTTCTCTATTCTAATGCTGAATGCGCTGATCGGTAACATCAATGCAAAAGGCGGAGCGATGGCCAAGGCGGGTGGCTACCCAACCTCTGTTGCAGGCCCACGTTACGACTTTACCAAATTCAAAGGTAAGACTAAGCCACAAGGCGTGTTCTTGTCTCGTAGCAAGTTCCCGTATCACAAGACCAGCGAATACAAACGTCGCGTTGCGGCCGGTGAATCACCTTACCCAACACGTGCTCCGTGGTACCCAATCTCTGCGCCGCTTTTAACCGAGCATTTATCAGCTGCGATTGATGGCTACCCTTACCGCGCAAAAGCGTGGATCAACCACATGGCGAATCCACTTTATGGTGTTCCGGGTTTAGACAACCTACTGGGCGAGAAGCTTAAAGATCCAAAGCAACTGGGTTTGATCGTCTCTATCGATGCCTTCATCAATGAGACAACAGCATTATCAGATTACCTAGTACCCGACACGGTTACCTACGAGAGCTGGGGCATGGCGACACCGTGGCACGGCGTCGCGACCAAAGCGATAACCGCTCGTTGGCCGATAGTTGAGCCTAAAACCTCACGCACTCAAGACGGACGCGCCATCAACCTAGAAAACTTCTTTATTGATCTGGCGAAAACTCTCGACTTGGGTGGCTTTGGCGACAACGTAATCAAAGACAGCCAAGGTAATTGGCACGGTATTCATAGCGCTGAAGATTTCTACTTGCGCTCAGCGGCTAACTTAGCATTTGCAAAAGGTGGCGTACCGAATGTAGACGCTGAAGATATCGTTTGGTCTGGTCTAGAACGCCTAGTACCTGTGATGAACAAAACGCTTAAGCCAGAAGAGATGCTAAAAGTGGCGTATATCTTTGCGCGTGGCGGTCGTTTCGAAGACGCAACCAATGCCTACACCAATGAAACCATGAAGTACAAATGGACCAAGCCACTGGCTATTTGGAATGAAAAGCTTGGTACCTCTCGCAACACCATCAGTGGCGAGCAGTACATGGGGTGCCCGACATGGTATCCACAAAAACTGGCAGACGGTACGCCATTAGCTGAGCAGTTCCCAGCAAAAGAGTGGCCATTTACTCTGACCAACTTTAAATCCAATATTCACAGTGCGGTGTCTAACCTGTCACCACGCTTGGAATCGATTAAAGGCGTGAACCCGGTTTACATTCACCCGCAAGACGCCTCTTCAGCGGGCATCAAAACCGGTGACGTATTTGCCATTGAAACACCGAGTTCAACCACACACGCGTTGGCGATGGTGATTGATGGCATCAAGCCGGGCACATTAGGCTTTGAACACGGCTTTGGACACAAAGAGCTCGGTGAACGTGCACACTGGATTGGTGACACACGACAACCAGTAAAGATGAAGTCAAACGATGGCGTTAACATCAATGATATAGGCTTGATTGACCCGACGAGAGAAGGCAAAGGCGTGATGTTGGATTGGGTTGTGGGCGCAGCAGCAAGACAAGCGCTTCCGGCTAAGATCTACAAAGTCTAGTCAGTGATCCAATACCTATCCCTATTCATTTCTGAATAGGGACAAAACAGAGCAACTTCGCCATTCGAAGTTGTTCTGCTTTTTAACAGTCAATACATCGGCAGCATTCAATCCGCAACATTCAATCCAACCCGCAAACTCTCTTCACTTCTATTCTCTTCTCTTCTTTTCACCGTAACTTTTTTAGCCAGCCTCTATAAAGCAGCTATGCTTATACAATCGGTGCCATAAACGAGCCTTAACAAGCAGTTACACCGAGGCGAACATGGCAGTTCCCTTGCACTTCGTTAACCGCAGTTGGATTCGCCTATCGAAATTCACACCAATACCATTATGGTGATTGAGGTTATTAATGTGAGACTTACCTCAAGTTCCAAGTGAATTGATGTGGAAATCCACAATAGCGCGAACATCCAATTATGTCGAAAATGCGTGCATTACAACCAATAGCGACGCCTCATGATTAAGCTGAACATAAAAACTCAAACTCTAACGCTTTGCATCGCTGCTCTGGGAAGCCTTTCTTTATCCGGTTTTGCACAAGCAGCGCCTAATCCAATGCCAGAAGCCGCAGAAACCTGTAGCGGTTGCCATCAAGCAGACGGGAAAGGCATGCCCAACATCGCCCCTATGCTTGCAGAGCTCAATGCTGACTACCTAGAACATCAACTGATCTTATTCTCAAGTGGCGAGCGTCAAAGCGCGATCATGAAAGGGATGGCGGATGGTGTGTCTGATCCTGCGATTCGTCGTGAAGTTGCCGAGTACTTCGCTTCGCTTCCTTCTTATGAATTCAGCGATTTAGAACAGCGCGGCTCACAAGCTGATATTGATAACCCTTATCGTAAACTGGTATTCCAAGGCGATTGGGACCGCAACATCCCCGCTTGTGCAACCTGTCATGGGCCAAGCGGTATGGGCGTAGACAAATTCCCGCGCCTAGCGAGCCAGCACGCCGACTACATTCAAACTCAGCTCAACGCATGGAAAAACGGCACTCGTAAGGGGGATGATTTGAACATGATGGGCAATATCGCCGGTAAGTTGACCGACGATGAGATCAAAAACCTGTCTTACTACTTCGCATCTTTCCGATACTAAAGGGCTCGCATGAAAACATTACTCTTAATTACCGCAACCCTTGCTTCTGGAATCGCTTACGCCGAAGGTGAGTTGCCCGATCGCCAAACCGAACTGCCAGCTGTTGAGAAACCACAAGATAACAAGTATCTGGTGCCACGAGACTTGGTCGATATTCCTGCAGGAGAGTTTGGCGACAAAGTTAAACTGGGTTATTCACTGTTTGTCGATTCACAACAGATGCGCGGTACGTTCGTCGGAAATGAACAAAACTGTGTCAACTGCCACATGCAAGCGGGCATGAAAGCGAATGCGGCGCCTCTATGGGGTGCTTATATGGCCTACCCTGCTTACCGTAAGAAAAACGACAAGGTAAACAGCTACGCAGAACGTATCCAAGGCTGTTTCACTTATTCAATGAATGGCCTGCCACCAGCAGTGGGCTCAAAAGAGATGGTCGCGCTAACCGCTTACTCATACTGGTTGGCAATGGGCGGTATCTTGGATAAGAACGGCATGCAAGACACACCCGTTCCTGAGATTAGCGATGCAGATTTACAAGTCGGAGGAAAAGCGGAGAGCTTCCCTCTTCCTGAAGAGCTGTTAAGCAAATACCCAATCGATGACCGCAGCAAGCTTGCAGGTCGCGGCTACCCTAAGATTGCTAACCCTGAACAAGAACCGTCGATAGCGCGTGGCGAAAAGGTTTATCAAACCAGCTGCCAAACGTGTCATGGACAGAATGGTGAAGGTATCAAAGGGGACGACGGCCGCTCATACCTACCACCACTTTGGGGCAAAAACTCATTCAACTGGGGCGCAGGTATGCACCGCGTAAACACCGCCGCGTACTTCATCTACGAAAACATGCCGCTTGGAAAAAGCCAACAGCTGTCAATTCAGGATGCGTGGGATGTGGCCGCGTTTGTAAACAGTCATGAACGCCCACAAGACCCTCGATACAAAGGCGATGTTGCCGGCAATGCTAAGCGTTACCACAGCCACCAAGGTTACTATGGCAAAGAAGTCGACGGTGATGTGCTGGGTTCCAAAGCCTACCCAAGTGGTAAAGAAGTGATTCATGAGCATTGATAGGCATTAGTGCACAAGAGCCGTTCACGTCAGCTATAGCTAAGCTTTACATTGTAAATCAGCTATAGCCAGAGGAATAAAAAGGAGCCAGATCGTTCGACGTTCTGGCTCCTTTTTTATGTTTGAACGATTAGAGATCCAGCTAACCTTGCTGCATCTTCTCCCAAATGGTTGGAGAGCCGATATAGTCTTGAACCGTGGTAATGAACTCTTTGACCAGTTTGGTCTGTTTACGGTGCGGATACACAGCGTAGATTGCGGTATCAATCGTAGAGATCGGATAATCCGGAAGCAAAGTAACCAAGCCAAGCTCTTTCATTGAGGCATACAGGTTTGATTGATCAAGGAAGCCATAACCTAGACCATCTTTCACACAAGACACCATAGTACGAACATCACTGACCTTGTAGTTGCCACGAATCGTCAGGCTCTGGAAAGTGTTGCCATGCGGCTCTTCACTGATACGTAAATGATCGACCGTCATATCGCCATTGGTATAAATCACAGCAGGTAGAGCGAGCAAATCTTGTGGCGTTTTCGGTTCACCGTGCTGCTTCACAAAATCGTTTGACGCGACCAACATGAAGTTACTGTCGGCAATCTTCTTCGCGATCAAATTCGATTCAACAAGCTTACTGAAGCGAAACGCGATATCAAACTGCCCTGCAATGATGTTGGCGATCTTATCGTCTAGTGAAAGTACGATCTGAACATCCGGGTACTTTCTCATGAACTGAGTGATGATAGGTTGCAGATATTGCTGACCAAAATAGATTGGCGAAGTAATTCGAAGCACGCCTTTTGGCTCAGACTGGTATGAATCTGCAATGCCTTGGATCTGATTGATGGTGTCTTTCAGCACATAGGTTTGTGCGAGAATATCTTCTCCCGCCGACGTCAACGAAAACGAGCGTGTCGAACGGTTAAGCAGCTGAACACCTAAGTCTTGCTCGAGTTTTTTTATCTGTTTAGAGAGTGATGAGTTGTCCATATCATGCAAGGTTGCCGCTTTGGTAAACGATCCTTGTTGAACCACATCTAAGAACAATAACAACTGGTTAGTATTTGGCACTGCGCCTCTCCTGAAATAAAACTCGACTAGCGTTCATCTTTGGGTGTATCCATAACAACCATGGTCGTTATTGATTGAACCTGAGCGCACTCCCCAAGTACATCGGCATGAAACTTCTTGTAGCCCGGTAGATCTTTGGTTTCTACCCTTAACAAGTACTCGTTGGCACCGGTAATGTTGTGACACTCCACCACCTCTTTTTCCATACTGACATGTTGTTCAAACTCCAGCTGAGCCGATTTGCTGTGGCTCGATAAGCCAATTGAAACATAGGCAATAAAACCGACACCCATCAGCCCATTGTCCAGAACCGCACGGTAACCTTGAATGACACCTTTACGCTCGAGATCTTGAACTCGCCTTAGAGTCGCTGAAGCAGACAAACCAATTCGTTCTGAAAGCTCAATGTTGGAGATTCTGCCGTCCAACTTAAGCTCTTGCAATATCCTTTCGTCAAATCTATCCATAGGTACTTATTATTGTGCATTTAGTGATAATAAGTGAAATAAAAGCACATAATTGCCTCACTTTCCACCTACTATGCTTCTCAACACGTGAAAGTCATGACCGGTCAGTCACTTCGTTCATTTTATTGTAGGAGAACCATTATGCCTTTAGAACAACTTAGCGCACTTGCCTTGTTTGCGTTTGTCTCGACCTTCACGCCGGGTCCAAATAACATCATGCTCATGACATCAGGTGCCAATGTTGGCTTTGCCCGAACTATTCCGCACATGCTTGGGATAGCTCTAGGGTTTGCCGCGATGTTGTTGTTGGTTGGCTTCGGTTTGATGGGCATTTTCAACGCTTATCCTGTCTCTCACCAGATCTTGAAATATCTAAGCCTGACTTATCTTGTGTACCTAGCAATTAAGATAGCATTGAGCGGCAAAGCAAAAAGTACAGAGGCTTATAAGCCCATGACCTTCATTGGCGCGGCAAGTTTTCAGTGGGTAAACCCGAAAGGTTGGTCAATGGCACTGACTGCGATTTCAGTGTACAGCAGTGGCAGTTCATGGTGGGAGCTTGCGATCATCGCGGCAATATTCACGCTAGCCAACTTACCATCTGTGACATTCTGGACGGCAGCAGGCAAACAGCTACAACACTGGCTAACAACACCAGTACGCATCAAAAGCTTTAACTACGGTATGGCGGGCTTGCTGTTAGCATCAACGATTCCAATGCTCTAATCGAACAGTTTCCTATCATGTGATGGTTAGTACACACGTGCTAGCCATTATTATCGTTAAAGATATCCAATAATCTCACTTAACCAACGACCAAATATCGCCTGCCCGCTCGGGGTTAACGTCCACACAAACGCCGCAACATTCATTGCCACTGTCACCCAATAAATTGCTCTGAACGGCTGCTTCTGCGTTTTATGGCGCAGCTTATCTTGAGCAATCAAAGCCCCTAACCAACCACCAGCAACAGACAAAATATGGAGAGTTTTCTCAGGCACACGCCAATGACCAGTGATTGCTGCTCTTTTGTCTTTTGCGTATACAAAAAACGTCACCACACCGATAACTAAATACCACGCCAACAGCGCTTTAGAGCTTTCTGCAAACAACACAGACACCGCCACCAGAACCAGATAGGTGATGGCGATTTGAATAGATGAAGACAACATCAACTCCTTTTGGGTAACAGCTCACATACTGTAGCAATTACGCCCTGTAGATTTTGATAAGGATGAGCCGTTATTTACCACGATTGGTATAAATAAAACAGCAATTAGGTCAGCCTCCCAATTCAGAGAAAGCCCTTTCATCCCTACATAACATGATGGAAGTTAAAGGAATTATAAATATGTACAACCAAAAGTACGCCATCTACCAAGTTTTTACGCGTTTATTTGGCAATAAAAACACCCAGCATGTTCCATGGGGCACAATCGAGCAAAATGGCGTCGGCAAGTTCAATGACTTTACCGACAAAGCGCTATCAGAAATCCGCAAACTCGGCATTACGCATATTTGGTATACCGGAGTGCCACATCACGCCGTCATCAATGATTACAAACACTTTGGTATTTCAGACGATCACCCGAGCGTAGTAAAGGGACGCGCAGGCTCACCTTATGCAGTCAAAGACTATTACTCAGTGAATCCGGACCTCGCTGAGAACCCTGAGCGCCGTGTAGAAGAATTTGAGGCATTGATCAAAAGAAGCCACGACAACGGCTTAAAAGTGATCATCGATATCGTACCGAATCACGTTGCGCGTCATTATCAAGGCTTAAATAACCCAGAGGGAGTCAGTGACTTTGGCGCTCAAGATGACACAACACTCGAATATCACCGAGATAACAACTTCTATTACATTCCCAACAGCTCCTTTGAACTGCCAGATATAGCTCCTGCCTTTACCCCGCTTGGTGGTGAACAGCACCCTAACCTACGCTCTCCGTTTATCGAAACGCCCGCCAAATGGACGGGTAACGGCTCTCGCTTAGCCAAGCCCAATTTCGATGATTGGTATGAAACGGTGAAAATCAATTACGGCGTGCGCCCTGACGGCTCAAAAGATTTCCCTGAACTGCCAAGTGACTATACTCAAAGAAATTACATGGATCATTTCCGCTTCTGGGAATCTGTTGATGTACCTAGCTCTTGGGTTAAATTCCGAGACATAGCCTTGTTTTGGTTAGAAAAAGGCGTTGATGGATTTCGCTACGACATGGCAGAGATGGTACCCGTCGAGTTCTGGAGTTACCTCAACTCATCGATAAAGATGGAAAACCAAGATGCCTTTTTAATGGCAGAGGTTTATCAGCCGGACTTGTACCGCGACTATATTCACCTAGGAAAAATGGACTACCTGTACGATAAAGTTGACCTTTATGACGGTCTAAAAGACATCATGCAAGGCAAGGCTTCAACGGCAATCATCCCCGATATCCAACATCAGATGATGGATATTGAACATCACATGATGCACTTCTTGGACAATCACGATGAGCAACGAATTGCTTCTCCCGAGTTTGTTGGCAACCCTAATATCGCGAAGCCTGCAATGCTCGTCAGCGCATTATTAAGCAGTTCACCGACCATGATCTATTTTGGACAAGAAGTTGGCGAACCGGGAGCGGAAGATGCAGGCTTTGGACAACCCTCACGCACTTCTATATTCGATTACATCGGAGTTCCACAACATCAAAAATGGATGAACCACGGTGCCTTCGATGGCGGTTTATTAGACCATAACGAAAAGCAACTACGTCACTTCTATCAGAAGGTAATGAACTTTTCGCTTGAGCACTCTTCAATGACTGGAGAATATCGAGACTTACATCGGAGCAACAACTTGAGTGATTCAGTCTACACATTCCTGCGCTATGATGACCAAGAACTCACTATTGTTGCCGCAAATTTCAGCCAACACGCCACTGAGAGTATTCACTTGAAGGTCCCAAATGATGTCATCCAAAAGCTTAAAATAACGGATGGCAATTACTTGCTAGATGAACATATTGAGGGCGTTCACCAACAAGTATTCAACGTTGAAAATAGCATCGGA
The DNA here is from genome assembly GCF_021728315.1 of Vibrio sp. L5-1. NCBI lineage: Bacteria > Pseudomonadati > Pseudomonadota > Gammaproteobacteria > Vibrionales > Vibrionaceae > Vibrio > Vibrio sp. L5-1. Next base: position 924,421 of record NZ_JAKKCQ010000001.1, read on the forward strand.
AATTTTAATATCGAATTAAAACCGCTCGCATCTTTGGTTTGGGTATTATCGTTAGATGAATAACCTATCGTTCAATATTAGTTACCGAACAACTATTAACTTACTAATTGATAATTAACTTAATTCCCAAGTTAAATTAACAACCTCTCAATTCGATACCTTCCTCACATTAATAAGGATGAGCTCTCATCCTTATTATCTACTCCTAGCTTCTACGCCTTAGGTTATTAATAGCGAACATATGAGCTGTTGATCCAATTAATTTCACTTAAACCAAATACAAAGCGTGATACTGACACTAGGTTTCCTATTTTTACGTATTAAAAATAACTTTATACATTGCCATCACAAATAGTTGGCCATCATTCGGACTAGGATATTCATCTTCATAAAAAGTGAAATATGGATATCAAACGTGAACAACATAAATATTAATAAGAACATCACTCTACAACGCACCTTCGACATTACAAAAAAGAGAAGCTTCAGACGGTCAACGCTAGCCAAAGCGATTCTACCTCTCTTCACCGCCACCCTTATCGCAGGCTGTGGTAGCGATAACGACAGCGACACGGATGCTGGCAACAGTGGCTTATACAAAGCAGGCGAAAACGAAGTCGTTGTTTACTACAAACGTGATGTTGCAGCTGCAAGCACTTCGGGTTCTACTTACGACGGCTGGGGGCTTCACCTATGGAATGGCGAAGGCTGTACTAGCACTGACTTAATCGCGATGGGTTTAAGCGAAACGGGTACTAACTGGGAAGCACCTTACGAATTTGATGGTATCAGTGATACCTACGGCGCTTACTATGTGTTGAAAGTCGATCCAGATGCTTCTGACCCACATAAATGCATGAATTTCATCTTACACAATGGCGACGAAAAAGCGTTTGGTAGTGCCAATTCTAAAATCGAGCTAACCAAGCTTGGCGATTCACAGGGCGTATTCGGGTTCCATGGCAGCAGCGAGTTGTATTACGACCCAATTTCAGAGCGTCCCGTCAATATCGATGGCCAAAAAGCGCATTGGTTAGATGCAACCACCATCGCTTGGGAAGCAGCTAGTAATGCCGATTCTGTAAAACTGTTCTATGCATTAGACAACAGCATCACGATGAACGACGACAAAGAAATTGTCGGCGGCACTGAAATTGAACTAAGCAAAGATGGAGAATTGTCTTCTGAATTGAAAGAGCGTTTCCGCCACCTTGCAAGCTTACCTGCCCTTGCTATCGACGTTGACGACAACACATTACGCACCATCTTAAAATCTCAGATAATTTTTGTTGCCTATAATGCCAATGGCGATGTTATCTCTTCAACTGAGGTTCAAAAGCCAGGTGTGCTTGATGCGGTATTTGCTAGCGAAGATGCTGGTAATGCAATGGGTAAAGAATTAGGCGCGATTGTTGAAGGCAGTGCGGCTACCTTCAAGCTTTGGGCACCAACAGCGCAAGATGTAGAGCTCGTTCTTTACAGCGAAGACCTGAAAAGCTCACAAGTTTTTCCAATGACAGAAAGCACTGAGACGGGTATTTGGGCGACTGACGCGGTACCTAACGCTGTCAACAGTTACTATCGCTACCAAGTGAAGGTTTACCATCCAACCACTGGTAACATTGAAACTCGCCTAGTAACCGACCCTTACTCACTCAGTTTGTCGAAAAACTCTGCATACTCTCAAGTTATCGACCTTAATGATGCTGCATTAATGCCTGAAGGTTGGGTTGGATACGAGCGCCCAACGGTAGAAAAAGACGAAGACCACGTACTCTACGAATCACACCTGCGTGACTTTAGCTTCAGCGATAAGCTCGGCACAAAAAGCCTAAACGGCAAGTACCTCGCTCTCACAGAAGCAGACCGTGAGTCGGTCAAGCACCTACAAGCTTTGAAAGATGCAGGTTTAACGACGCTGCATATCTTACCGGCATTTGATATCGCTACCGTTGATGAAGATGAAGCGAGCCGTGTCGATATTACTGACACCGTTGGTAAGCTATGTGATGTAAAACCGACTGCCGCCTTATGTGGTAACGAAGATGAAAGCAAAACCATCGAAGCTGTATTAGATGGTTATGACTCTGCAACGGGTGACGCCCAAGCCCTAATGAACGACCTGCGCATGCTTGATAGCTTCAACTGGGGCTACGACCCATTTCATTACACGGTTCCAGAGGGAAGTTACGCGACCGATCCTAATGGCTCTAAGCGTATTCTAGAGTTCCGTCAGATGGTTAAAGCGACGCACAACATGGATCTTAAGCTGATCATGGACGTGGTATACAACCATACCAACGCGTCTGGCGTGAACGATAAGTCGGTTCTAGATAAGATTGTCCCTGGGTACTATCACCGTCTTAACGTAAACACTGGTGGCGTCGAAAACTCGACTTGTTGTGACAACACTGCGACTGAAAACCTAATGATGGGTAAGTTAATGGTCGATTCACTTAAGGTGTGGGCTGACGACTATAAAGTGGATGGTTTCCGTTTTGACTTAATGGGCCACCAGCCAAAAGACGTGATGGTAGAAGCTCTTGCTGAAGTGCGTAAAATCGACGAGAACACACTTTTCTACGGTGAAGGTTGGGATTTCGGCGAAGTAGCGGATAACGCACGCTTCGATCAAGCGAACCAAATCAACATGGCAGGCACTGAGATCGGTACCTTCTCGGACCGTCTACGTGATGCTGTACGTGGCGGTAGCCCATTCGATGGCGGTGTCGACTCAGAAGGCAACCACCCACTTCGCTTCAACCAAGGCTTTGGTAACGCAGCGATTGCCAACGAAGAAACAAAGTCCGACCAAGACTCTATCAACGGTCGTTTACACAACCAAGACCTTGTTCGTTTGGGGATGGCAGGTAACCTCGCAGAATACGTGCTGATTGATTACAAAGGTGATACCAAACTAGGTAAAAACGTCGATTACAACGGTGCACCCGCTGGTTACACGAAGATGCCTTCAGAGAACATCTCTTACGTCTCCAAACACGATAACCAAACGCTTTGGGATAACAACGCTTACAAGATCGCGGCAGGTACTAGCTCAGCAGAGCGTGCTCGAATGCAGTCTGTATCGCTTTCTACCGTGATGTTAGGCCAAGGCATACCGTTCATCCATATGGGTTCTGAACTGCTGCGTTCTAAATCTATGCAGCGTGATTCTTACGATTCAGGTGACTGGTACAACCGCGTAATGTTCGATGGTACGGGCAACAACTGGAATGTTGGCCTACCACGTGAAGACAAAGATGGTGCTAACTGGGATTTGATCAAAACTATCATTGCTGACAGCACGGCTAAACCAGACGCAGACGACATTGAGCTGACTAAGCAGCAATTCCTAGAGCTATTGAAAATCCGTAGCTCAAGCGAACTGTTCCGCTTAGACACAGCAGACGAAGTCATGAAGCGTGTCGACTTCCGTAATGTAGGTGAAGATCAAGTCGAAGGACTGATCGTGATGTCTATTGATGATGGTGTATCCGCTGGTACAGACCTCGATCCAGCGAACGATGCGATTGTTGCTGTCGTTAACTCTACGGCTAAGTCTCAATCATTCGAAATCACTGGGGCGACAGGCTTTGCGCTGCACAGCGTTCAGCAAAACTCTACGGATGATATAGTGAAAGGCGCAACCTTTGCCGATGAAACCTTCACAGTACCTGCATTAACCACCGCTGTATTTGTACAAGCTCAAGGCGATGCACAAGGTGTCGGTCTGCCAGTCGATAACTCAGATAAAGATGTATCTAGCATTCCACCATACGGGCAAACAACGGTTTACGTTAGAGGTAACATGAATGAATGGGGCGCAACTGATGATTGGGCAATGAGCTTTGTTAGTAACGGAGTTTATTCTCTAACAGCAACTTTAGATCCTAATAGTTATGAATTCAAATTTGGGAGTTCTACTTGGGAAACCATTGATATCGGTTGTAAGTCCGCTGAACTTGCAGACGGCTCTATCAATCTTGGTACTGGTGGTAACTGCCAATTGAGCGTAACAGAAGCTGGCAGTTACACATTCACTCTGAATGCAATTCATGAATTAGATGACAATGTAGAAAAAGCGGTCGTTTCAGTAACCAATAATTAAGCCTTAAAGCTTAGAATTCTAATAAACAGATAATAAAACCAGCGCAAGCTAGCCTTTTGGGAGACATTAGTCTCCCTTTTTTTATCCTCAATAAATACCAATCCAAATGCACCACACCATTCTCTTTGCCTCCCATCGATTGATGCTCTTTACTAAAACGATGTGCAAACTGTCTTAGTTCTTAGTTCTTAGTTCTTAGTTCTTAGTTCTTAGTTCTTAGTTCTTAGTTCTTAGTAGAAAGCATAACGACTTCGTGTGAGCGTCTAATTTAAATGCATGTGAAATTTAGGAAGCGAGCTTAGGTTGGTAAATGAAATTGCGATTCCTCAATAGATTTCGTATTCAGTTGTTTGAGAGGATTAAAATAGACGAGAGTGTTTTAATCAGCAGTGAGTAAATCAAGACCATAAATAGCCTAGAACGTCCATTTATATTAGCCATTGATTATTATTTTCAAGTCAATAGTTATTTAAAATCCAAATTTTCAGTGAATATAAACATTTCACTTCCATTTATAACAAGCAATAAAAAAGGCCCCCAACTGGGAGCCCTTCTTTTAATATCATTCAGTTTTTACAAACCGTTTGATTACTTTTTATTGACGGCTTTTACAAAAACTTCTTGAGCACCTTCAATACCTAATGCTTTTGCTTCATCTAATAAGCTAAGTGCTTTAGGAATATTGTCTTCACTTACTGCCGTTTGAATTGCATTATGGTAGTAAGTTTGCGTCTCTGGTTGAATTGTATCTATCTTAGTCGCAGCGGCTGGTTTAGCGTTAGATTCGCTGTTTGATGAACCAATTGAGAAGAAGCTCGCTTTATCGATTGTAACTTCTATCTTACCAACGTTAGCATTTGGAATCGGGATATCTTTCACTTCAGGTAAATAATTACCACGGCCTTCCGCGTCCAAGCGAGCTGGATGGATCACATCAGTAAAACCACCAAGATCAGCTTGATCTGTATAGATAACTAAATAAACTGATTTTGCTGTTGTCGGTGGGTAAAAATCGTTCTCAGCAACGAGGCGGTTTCCTAAGTGTAGTCTTGGTTTTGCGTATTCGAAGCTCTCTTTACCATAACGCTCTAGCTCTCGACCGTTTTCGTCATAGATGACCGCATTTGGCACAAACGCTGTGTCACCGATAATACTCGTGATATTAATCGAATACTCGCCGCGGTCTGCAGGTAGTTCAATCGCCACTACAGGGCTGTTTATGCCTTGATAGTTTAATACTTGGCTATTTGGCGTCACATCAAAAATTGCCGAGCTTGGCAGCTTCATTGGGGCAAATTGAAGACCAGCAATAGAATTCACTTGTTCTGCTTGTGCCACTTGAACTTGCTCGACTACTTGCGCAGATTGGCAACCAGCTAACGCAACACAACCACTCAACATTAGAGCGCGAAAATACATAGTTCTTCCTTATTTTTATTTTTTTAAGAAATTTACTTAGTTAATTACCATAACGAAAATAATTAACCTAGGAAACCTTTTTACTAATCGTACATTCCTTAAAAAAATAGCCGACGCAAGCCGGCTATGAATTAGGACAGTTTGGAATTTTTAGCTAGTGGCTTACCACCAAGCTTCAACTTGGATACCAACAACGAAATCGTTGTCTGCGCCTTGACCTGTAACAACGCCGTTTTCATCTTTAACTTCACCGAATGAATCGTTTTCTAGATCCATCAGGTAGCTACCGTATACGCGGATTTCAGGACGAGCCCAGAAGCTATCACCCATTGCCCATGCTTGAGCAACAGTAAATTTAGCGCCACCAAAGTCAACGTTGTCTACTTCACCAGCGTTATAGCCCGCTTCGAAGATAGTACGCATTGTGTCGTTCCACTTATACATTGGACGAGCTACGATAGAGTATTGGCTTGAATCATGCTTATCAGCACCTAGGTCAGAACCAGCAAGGAATGCAAGTTGGTGACCCATTTCCCAAGATTCGCCTAGGTTCATTACACCCCAGTTAAGAACACGGTAACCAAAGCCATCATCTTGAGCACCAGAGCGATCATAGTACGCACCAGAACCCCACAAGTTAGCCATTTGAACGCCGTAACCAGCAGTACCTAGTTGAACAACAGTTTGGTTAAAACCATTACTCATATTTTGGTGGATGATACCTGTAGCAAGTAGACCGTCATCGCCATCGTATTTGCCATTCTTATTTTCAGTACCGAAGTTGTATACAACTCCAAGCTCTAAACTAGCATCTTCCCATAGACCGATATTCGCTAGACGAGCATCAGCCATGTAACCAGCACCGTTCTCATCTTCACCATCTTGAATAATCGCTAAAGAAAGTTTTTGGTTACCAACTGAAATATTTTCAATACCACCACCAGTACCTGATGTATTTAGGAAGTAGAAGTCAGTGATGTGAATATCTTTACGTTGGTAGTATGTTTTACCAGCCCAAAGTGTCGCTTCCTCATCGAAAGATAGAACGCCTGTTGCTTTAACAGCAAACTGAGCAACGTTAAAGTCACCGTCTTCCCAACCATTTGCGCCATCAGCACCAGAAGCAATCATTGACTCTAAACGCCAAGTTTGCTCGCCAGTTTTCAGTTCTTCAGCCAAGCCAAACTCAGAATAGTTGTCGTTTTCATTACCTAGACGGCCAATACCATTCTTCATGAATGAAACGTCACCACCATCATTTCCGCTAATACCAGTACCAGCACGCATGTAGCCATTAAAATCTACAGCGAACGCAGAGCCAGCAGCTAATGTAGTTGCCACTGCAGCAGCAATCAAACTTACTTTTTTCATTCTTAACTCCATTAAGGACGATTTATTTTAGGTTTTTATATTTTTGCTCTCTTGCGGCAACCAAAGGCAGTAATGGTAGTCGTAAGATAGAGAGGTTTAGGGTTGCCCCTGATTCGTTTCAACGGAGTCAATATTAAGAGGGGATGACAAGTTTGACTTCCTCCACCCCTAAGTTAATTAAGGGGGACTAGAGGGGAGTAGAAAATAAACAGAACGGTGTTTTAAAGAGGTGGATCACTTAATCTAGGAGGAGTAGACAGCACACAGATCTAATTATTCAGCATAAGTGAGATCTAGTTCAAATATATAATTTGAACTTCATCGATGAATTATTTTTTTTACCGTAATTATTCTGTGAAGTTGCTTGACCTTACTGTGACAAAGCTTTTTACTTATAGTTCACTGATGTCGATAAACGAACAAGAAATCAAGCAATGACTAGAACGCTCGCTCGCCCTTATCCACTAGGCGCAACGCTAGGTAACACTGGCTGCAACTTCTCAATTTATTCTCCTGACTGTAAATCACTTTCCCTCGCACTCTTTGACGAGAACGATGAGTTCACCACTTATAAGTTGGAAAATGAATACGCTGATATCAGATATGTGTTTATCGACGGTATAAAAGCAGGACAAAAATACGGCTTCATTGCTGAAACTGAAAATGGTCCAATCCTACTTTCAGACCCTTACGCTAAAGCAATCAGCGAACCGCTCGATTACGTCACGCCGTATACCAATGAAAAAAGCTTTTCGATGGCGAAATGTGTTGTTATTGATGACACTTTCGACTGGCAAGATGTAGACAAGCCACGTATTAGCCGAGAAGAGACCGTTCTTTTCGAAACCCATGTAAAAGGCCTATCTATGCTTCACCCTGAAGTCGCGACCCATACTAAAGGCCGTTACTTAGGGTTAGTTAGCCCTGAAATGCTCGCGTTCTACAAACAGCAAAATATCAACTCTCTACAACTTTTACCTATTGCTGCGTGCATGCATGAGCCTCACCTACTAGATATGGGGAAAGTGAACTATTGGGGTTACAACCCATACTTATTCATGGTGCCTGACCCACGCTACGCCGAAAAGGACGCCGTGAATGAGCTCAAAACTGCGATTCGCGAACTGCACCGTAATGGCATCGAGGTCATTCTAGACGTCGTGTACAACCACACAGCAGAAGGCGGTGAAGGTGGAACTACCTTCAACCTAAAAGCACTGGATAGTCGCTACTACATTAAACATGGTTGTCATTATGCGAACTTTACTGGTTGCGGTAATACGGTCGACCTAACCCACCAGCCAGCACTCAACTTAGTGATGGATACGCTTCGCTATTGGGTTAATGAGTTTAAAGTTGATGGCTTCCGCTTTGATTTAGCAGCAACGCTAGGCCGTGAAGGCGATAATTACAACCCTGAGGCCGCTTTCTTCAAAGCCGTTGCTCAAGATCCTGTACTTAAAGAAACCAAGTTAATTGCGGAACCTTGGGACATCGGCCCGAATGGCTACCAAGTTGGTAATTTTCCTTTAGGTTGGAATGAGTGTAACGACAAGCTCAGAGACATTACACGCAGCTTCTGGCGCGGTGATCAAGGCTATCTGAAAGAGTTTGCAACTCGCTTGATGGGATCGCGTGATATCTACAGTGCAGCGCACTGGCCGTACAAATTGACCGTAAACTACATCACTTACCATGACGGCTTCACCATGCAGGATCTTGTTTCTTACAAGCACAAGCATAATGAAGAAAATGGTGAGAACAATCGCGATGGGCACGGCGACAATCGCTCTGAAAACTATGGCGTTGAAGGCGAAACCGAAAACCTCTTGGTCGTCGCAACACGTGAAAAGCAGAAGCGTAACTTCATGGCAAGCCTGCTGTTCGCCTTTGGTATTCCGCATATTCTGACAGCTGATGTGTTATCTCATACTCAAAAGGGTAACAACAACGCTTACTGCCAAGACGGCGTAACCAGCTGGCTAAACTGGGAAGATTCAGAGCGTAAGACTTACTTCAAGACTTGGCTGTCTGAGATGATCTCCGCACGTCAGCAATACATGGTGCCTTTTATTAAGGCATTCAGTGGCGAAAAGCGTAACTCTAACCGCATCTTCTGGAGCCGTGTCGATGGCACGCTTATGGAGCATGATGACTGGAACCGTTTAAGCTCGGTTGCGTTGCATTTAGGTATTGGTAAAGATGGTGACGAGTTGATTTATCTGATCAACCAAACCAACGCACCTGCGCGTTTTTCTTTACCTAGTGACCGTAAGCAAAACTGGGTGACTATCTGCGATACTAACCTACGAAATGTAAAACCAGGTCATGCTGAAGGTGAAATGCTGCTATCTCCCGTTTCAATGGCGATTCTGCACTATTCGCCAGACAAGACTGATTTGATTTAAGTTAAAGCTAAGCCAGCTTAATAAACCACCAGAAACCATAGGAGCCAGTTATGTTTATGACTGGCTTTTTTGTTAGCCGAATATCACAAAAGCCATTCATTTATATGGAATCATTTGCATTGATGTGATTACGAAAACTGTTTAGTATGGCCGTACTATAAAAATGAATCTATAACGTCTTTGGATATCATGGCTTTACCTAAAACATTAATTCGGCTTTTTAAACCATACATTATTTTATTAACTGGAGGGATGCTCTATCTTGCTGTGGCTCAGCTTGAAAAAGTAGAAACAGCAGCAACCGAACAATCATCATCAAATATTCGAATCGCAAGCTCCACGATTCGTTCCAACATCGAAGCCACATTTGGCAAGCTCTATTTTTTAGAAACCAGTCTAGGCTTACCTCAAACGGCTCCAATCGGTGATCGAAAATTCAGAGAACTGAGTGATAACATTCTAAAAAGAACACCTAACTTCTCCGATATCATTCGATACCAACCTCAAACTCAACAATATATATCAAGTCGTGGCTTACCTCTTTCCAACGAACAAGTTGGATCCATCAAATGGAACCCAATAGACAGTGTTGTTGACGATTTTTATATCTCTTCTATTTATCAAAAGCCCGATGGTCGTTGGGTATTCGCGGTAAAACATACAGCGGAAAGATTGAACGAAGAGATATGGATTGAGTTTGATCTATTGCACACAACCCAAGGGTTAAGAGACTTAAAAACGCTTAATCACGGCTATGTGTTTGTGGTTGATCGAACAACAGAACGACTTGTCTTTCACCCTAATCCGAAACGTATCGGCTCTAAATCTATCAGCTACCACGCTGGAATAAGCCACCAACTCTCGCAAGGCGAAACCGTCGGTAAACACGAATACTACTATCAAGATAACTTCAAAATATCGGTATTTGACGCTGACAATAGCTTGAACTGGGTATTCATTGCGGGTACCGATCGTCACGATATCCTAACCAGCTCATATCAATTCACGTTAACTGGCGTCGTACTTGGTTCTCTGATTCTATTGTGGGTTGGGGCAAACTATTTGTCTTATCGCTTGAACGTATCTTTATCTCAACTGAATAAGGTCGATGACCTCGTAAGCTTTAAGCGAGAGTTGAAATCCATACTGGCTAGCTTTACATACCAAAAAGGCATTCAATTCTGTCTCTATCAGCCTGAAAACCACGCATTCAGTACCATCGACTATCACGGAAACAAATCAACGGTACATTGTGACAAGGCCCTTGCAGAACGATTTACACCAGACACCATGGCTTATCGAAGTGGTAAGTACGCAGATCCGCTGGCATGTAAACTCAAAATACACCAACGTCACTACTGCATTCCTTTGCACTCTCGCAAACAGTTGGTCGCAGTGCTTTATGTGAACGCGAACTTACCGATCAGCCAGAGTATTCTGCGTATGATCAGAGATTACACCGAGGTCTCGCTGTCTAACTTACTGCTCCACTATCAATTGAGCAGTAAAGACCTGATGACTCAGTTTGACAACAAAAGCAGTTTCAATATCGCATTGGAAAACTACGCCGACGAGCCAGATACCTATGTTGCTTTGCTCGACATCGATAACTTTGACCACGTTAATCGCGCCTATGGTGAAGCGGTCGGTGACAAAATGATCAAGCTGACTGCAGAAGCGATACGCTCATACTTCCCTAAACCTAAAGGGCTTTGTCTAGCACGTATTGGAGGCAAGGAGTTCGCTGTATTGTTCAAAGCAAATGATGTGAAGGATGCCAAATTCCAGCTGGACCAATGTCGAATTGGAGTTAGTGAGCAAGCCATTGCCACGCCAGATATCACGTTATCATTAGGTGTCAGCATCGGATTCTCGCAAATAGTAGGTGAAACAGATTCGGCTTTAGCGCTTGCAGAACAGGCGAAACTCATCGCTCAGCAGCTAGGAAAGAACCGAGTGGAAGGCCATATAAGAGCTGTCGCGTAAGCTTCATAACACGCCGTAGATTCGTATGTGCACACAAAGCACCTAGGATTCACACCCTAGGTGCTTTTGTTTTTATGGAAAGTCATTACAATGCGCCTTCGACACGACAATATTCCCTTTCTAACGACACGAACCTTATGAAGCTAAGTAACCGACTGCAAACTCTCCACTCCCTTGTCAACAATGACTACCAACATATTTGGGACTGCTGCTGCGATCATGGATTTTTGGGCGTTCAACTGTTGTCGGATAATAGAGCGCCTCAGATTCACTTTGTCGATATTGTCCCGTCTCTGATGAATGAACTGGAAGACAAGCTAACTCGTTACTTTCCCCAAGATAATTTAGACCAACAAACGGTTACCAGCCGATGGCAAGTTTACTGCATGGATGTCGCAGCTATTCCGCTCCAGAAACATACTGGTAAACACCTGGTTATTATCGCGGGCGTCGGTGGCGATCTCACGCAGAAGCTCGTCGATGATATTCATCGCCAACATCCAGACAAAGATATCGATTTTTTGCTTTGCCCAGTCCATCAGCAGTTCGAGCTAAGAAGTCATTTAAAAGCGCTCAAGCTCGGCCTGATTGACGAAGTGTTGATTGAAGAGAACCGTCGTTATTACGAAATTTTATTGATTAGTAATAACCAAGGTGATGCTGAAAAGAGCCAAAACGTTAACGAGATATCAAGCGTCGGCGACAAGATCTGGACACCAAGTTGTGATGAGCAAATGAAGATATCACAGCAATACAAAGCCAAAACATTGCAGCATTATCTGCGCATTCATCAAGGCCAAGAGCAGCAAGGTAAACCCAGCGAAGTGAAGCACATCATTGATGCGTACCAAGCGATTTAGCCCTCACCTGTTCTGCATATAGCATTGATTTTACTACCACTAGATTATAGTAAGTACTAACTTTATCGCTTACCGTTAGTAGGGCCGATTTAATAAAAAAGCCGACAGTTCAATGAACTATCGGCTTTTTTGATGCTATTTGTTTGGTTTGATCTTACTGCTCTTGCTTCTTATGAACCGCATCAGGCTTATCAATCGTTTCAACCTCATAGAGCGTATCAACCCCATATACCGTATCAAGATAGTCGTCTTTCTCTTTCCAGGTGTTATTCAGCCAACTGTGGAAACGACGCTTAAACGCTTTGTCTTCAAAGTAGTTACCGTTGACGTTTTCGTCCATCGGATGCAATTTAATACGCACGACCACCTTCTTCATTTTACCTTTCAGCATGTCTTCAAACGGAGAGCTTTTGTTTTCAGGGTAAGCCAAAGTGACATCCACGATACCATCCAAGATTGGGCCCATTGCCGATAAGGCAAACGCCACACCGCCAGTTTTCGGCTTCAGTAGGTGTCGATATGGTGTTTTCGCTGTCGCCAGTTTGTCGAGGTTTGCACGCGTTCCTTCGACAAAATTCACCAGTGTTGTCGGTGCTAGTTTGAATTTAGTACACGCCTTGTTGATTGCATCAAAGTCATCATTGCGACGCTCAGGGTTACGAATCAAAAACTCACGTGAGTGACGTCTCATGAAAGGCATATCCAAGCCCCAACATGCCAGGCCGACAAAAGGAACGTACAGCAATTCATGCTTTAGGAAAAACTTGGTCATTGGCATCTTGTCTTTCAAGACTGACGATAAAATCACAATATCCGCCCAGCTCAGGTGATTAGACATCATCAAGTACCACTGCTTGGTCGAGATGTCCTCCCCTCCTTCGACTTGCCATTCGATATCATTATTAACATTCAGCATCCAAAGATTGAGCGAAGCCCAACACCAAAATGTGAAGTTAGCGAGACGAGTACATGACTTCTGCACAACAGAGATTGGAAGAATCAGTTTGATGAGACCAAAGAAGCTTACGGTAAACGCAGTCATTGCAGTATTAATGGTCACGAACAACACATTCAAGGCCATACGAAGATTATCAAGCATAAAACACGGCTATATTGAGATCGAAAGCCGCCATTATACTCATCTGTAAATTATTCTCTTCAGTTATTGGTGGAATCGTTCAAGGGTCAAACCACTCATTGAGATTGATCAAGCTCAATTCAAAATTAGCCATAGCAAAGCCACCAAGACCCAACTTTCAAATAAGAACCTAAAAGACTATAAATAGTCATTAAGACTCAATTATAAGTATGTATTTTTGACTCTATTAAAAGTAATTCCTCTCAACAATTCAGTATTGATAAGCATTCTCATTATTGGCATGGTACATGCAACTCCAAAAAGTAAGATAGTTGAGTATCCTTAATGAGATAACTTCTCTACATAAAGGTGATGATATGACAGATATTCCTCATGGTTTGGTAACAGGAAAAGTAACACACAAGACAGAGTGGACCGATCAATTGTTCTCGCTTCAAGTCAGTGCACCAGTCTCACTCTACCAAGCGGGTCAATTCACAAAGTTGGGTTTACTCAACAGTGAAGATGAGTTTGTTCGACGCGCTTATTCAATGGTGAATGCGCCAGAACACACAAAAGGTCATCAGCATTTAGAATTTTTGATTGTTAAGGATCAAAACGGCCAGCTCTCTCCTCAACTTCATGAGTTGAAGGTCGGCGATGACATATTTGTCGGCAAAGACCCTAGTGGATTTATGACATTAGATGAGATCCCTGAGATCGCCGACGATCTATGGATGCTTTCAACCGGGACTGCCGTTGGGCCTTTTATCTCAATGCTCGAAAGCATGCAGATGCAGCAGCAAAATGGCTCAGATGTCGAAAGAGTAATGTCATTCAAAAACCTTGTACTAGTTCATGCCGTAAGAACAGAACAAGACCTGACTTATCGAGACCGTATCGCTCAACTCGTTAATCACTTCCAAGGGAAACTACAATATGTGCCAATTATTTCTAGAGAATCAGTCACCGGAACTTTGCGCGGACGAATCCCAAGCTTGTTACTTGGAGGCGACCTTGAGCAAACCACGTCTGTCGCTTTCAATCAAACCCGCAGTTTTTTCTACCTTTGTGGCAATCCGCAAATGGTTCGCGACACAAGTGAAGCACTAACCAGCTTAGGTTTCGAGAAGCACTTACGCCGAAAGCCCGGCCAATTCAGCAGTGAAAACTACTGGTAATCACGGTCACCAATTCAAAAAGCTAAAGCTTGTATTCAAAATACAGGCAGATAAGAGGTTTTATATGAGTCATTTACGCATTCCTTCACATTGGAAGATTCAACGTTCAACACCATTCTTCACTAAAGACAACGTGCCTGCCGCGTTAATCAGTCACCACAACACCGCAGAGGGTGTATTCGGTCAATTATGTGTTATGGAAGGTACGGTTACCTACCACGGTTTTGCAGACGCAGATGCGACAGAACCAGAAGTCACCGTTGTCATCAATGCCGGGCAATTTGCGACAAGCCCTCCGCAATATTGGCACCGTATCGAACTTAGTGACGATGCTCAATTCAATATCAACTTCTGGTCAGAAAAAGAGACCAAGAAAATGTTTAATACTCGAAAGTAAGATCGATTCAATATGAATGAACTTATGAGCAAGCTACTTCGTAGTGTGATTTTTAATGTTCAAGAAGTGATGGTAGAAGATCAAATAACCATAGTAATTACAGTGACTAATGGTGATAGACAAGACAAAAAAACTCTAGCACACTGGACAAAGTTATTAGTTTTAATCCCGTTTCAGATAATGAATAAGTGGATTATTTATATTTTAGGTAAGAGAGGAAGCCATGCTCAACATTGCTTTTTTTAGCTCAAAATCATACGACGAAAAATCATTTGAACTTGCAAAAGGCGAACTCAACGCCGAGTTCCATTTTCACGATTTTCGACTCACTACAACAACAGCAAAAATGGCGCACGACAACGAAGTCGTTTGTGCGTTTGTAAACGATGACCTATCGCGAGATGTGCTAGAGATTCTAGCAAAAGGCGGCACTAAGCTGATTGCGATGCGCTGCGCGGGCTTTGATAAAGTCGACTTAGACGCAGCCAAAGAGTTTGGTCTGCAAGTCGTTCGTGTCCCTGCTTATTCTCCCGAGTCTGTAGCAGAACACACCGTCGGTATGATGATGTGTTTGAACCGCAAGTTACACAAAGCATACCAACGTACTCGTGATGCGAACTTCTCTCTTGAGGGACTAGTTGGCTTCAACTTCCACGGTAAAACCGTTGGTGTAATTGGTTCAGGAAAGATTGGCTTAGCGACGATGCGTATTCTGAAAGGTTTAGGCATGAACATCTTGTGCTACGACCCGTACCCAAATCCTTTGGCAAAAGAACTTGGTGCTAAATACGTAGAGCTCGATGAGCTTTACCAAGAATCTGACGTGATTTCTTTGCATTGTCCAATGAGCAAAGAGAACTATCACCTGTTGGATGCAACGGCATTTGGCAAAATGAAAGATGGCGTAATGATCGTGAACACCAGTCGTGGTGAACTGCTTGATTCAACTGCAGCCATTGAAGCGCTGAAGCAAAGCAAGATTGGCGCGCTTGGCCTTGATGTTTACGACAACGAGAAAGAACTGTTCTTCCAAGACAAATCTAACGATGTGATTGTGGATGACGTATTCCGTCGCCTATCCGCTTGTCACAACGTGTTGTTCACCGGTCACCAAGCCTTCTTAACTAAAGATGCTCTGTTCAACATTGCTAATACAACGCTAACCAGCGTCGATGCCTTCTTTACAGGCAACACCAGCGGCAATGAACTCGTTTAATAGAAGATTGAGTTAATAGCAGACTGAGTTAAAAACAAACGAGATCTACAAATACAAAGCCACGCTATTCTGAAGTGAACAGCGTGGCTTTTTCGTTTATCTAGTATTCAAAAATAGTTCTTAGACGCAGAAGTGACAATCTTCGGTGTCTAAACCATAAATGCCTTTTCGAATAGCAAGGTGCTCTTCCCCTGCTTTAACCCCCATCTCATAACCGGCATCAAGCGTTGATTGATCCATAGTTAAACGCTTCACCGCGAATGCTTCAGGTGGCGCAATCACCTTGATGGTCGCATCTTTTGGTGGATTACGAATGAACTCCAAAGATTGGTTGTAGTTTTCAGCACGCACTGCCATTGATTCTGCAATGTGAGGGAATTTCTTTAATAGTTTTTTCAGCATCCATTGGTGCTTTTGAGGCTTCATTCGGTAACTCAAAGGATGAGAAAGAATCACGGTAATGTCTCGTGCGCCGCGACGATAGGCTTCACGAACCGGAATTGAATCGGCCACACCACCATCGGTATAACAACCACCCGAGAAGCACGGCGTTTCGCGGTAAGCAATAGGTAGAGCGGTGGTCGCTTCCACCACGTTAGAAAGGTTTTCTGGCTTGATATGATAGTAGTCTGCACTGCCCGTATCGACATTTGTTACAGCAGCAATGAGTGGGATACTTGAAAACAGTTCACCACAATCTAGGGGATAACGTTGATTTGATTCATCCCACAACCACTTAACGTCCACCAAGTTACCCCCTTTGGCAAAGCGAGCAGGGTTAAAAAACGTCTTGTCAGTCGCCATCGTGGTAATCACGTGATAGCTGCGTTTCGGCGCTTGAGATAAGTAACCCACCAAATTCGACACACCCGCAGATACACCAATGGCAAAATCATAAGGACGGAAATCGTCTTGCATAAAGGCGTCCAACACTCCAGCTGCGAAGATGCCTCTCATAGCCCCACCTTCAACGATTAATGCGCTTTTACTCATCTAAAACTCTATTACTTTATAAACTGATAGCCGTAGGATAATCCCGCCCATCTTATAAAGATAATGGGATATGTTTATCAATTCGATAGGTAAAAGCTATCAATAGAAATGGTGCTGAACTTCAGGGAATTCGCACTACTCACATGGATCGCGAATAGAGGCCAACTAATACTCGCATGATCAATAAAGGCCGCTGAGTGATTAACTCAGCGGCCTTCTGACTATTTAAGCGAGTTTATTGATTACGACTTAAATTCGCTCACATCGATTTGAAGCAATTTACCAATGCCTTCACCGTATGCAGGGTCAGCTTTGTAACAGTGTCTTAGGTGACGCAGTTGAATCTCTTTTGGCACGCCGCCTAGGTTACGAGCAGTGTTATCAAACAGAATAGCTTGCTTCTCTGGTGTCATTAGACGGAACAAGTCACCTGGTTGCGAGAAGTAATCTTCATCTTCGCGGTGATCCCAGTGTGCCGCTGCGCCATCTAAGTTCAATGCTGGTTCAGCGAAATCTGGTTGCTCAGCCCATTGACCTTCGTTGTTTGGCTCATAACCCAATGTGCTACCAAAGTTACCATCAACACGCATCGCACCATCACGGTGATAGCTGTGAACTGGGCAACGAGGTGCGTTCACTGGGATATGCTGATGGTTAACACCCAAACGGTAGCGCTGTGCATCACCATAAGCAAACAAACGACCTTGTAGCATCTTGTCTGGTGAGAAGCTGATACCCGGAACCACGTTAGCAGGATTGAATGCCGACTGCTCAACTTCAGCGAAGAAGTTTTGTGGGTTACGGTTCAATTCAAACTCACCCACTTCAATTAATGGGTAATCTGCGTGTGGCCAGATCTTAGTCAAATCGAACGGGTTATAAGACACTTTCGCTGCATCCGCTTCTGGCATCACTTGCACTTTCAGTGTCCATTTCGGGAAGTCTTGATTATCGATGCTGTCTAGCAAATCACGTTGATGGCTTTCGCGATCATTACCGATCAACTGTCCTGCTTCTGCATCAGACAAGTTCTTAATGCCTTGCTGAGATTTGAAGTGGAATTTCACCCAGAAACGCTCGTTGTCTGCGTTAATAAAGCTGAACGTGTGGCTACCAAAACCGTGCATGTGGCGGTACGTAGCAGGAATACCACGGTCACTCATTACGATGGTGATTTGGTGAAGCGCTTCAGGAAGAGAAGTCCAGAAATCCCAGTTGTTTTTTGCGCTGCGCATGTTGGTGCGCGGGTCACGTTTAACCGCGTGGTTTAAGTCTGGGAACTTAAGAGGATCACGAAGGAAGAATACTGGCGTGTTGTTACCCACCATATCCCAGTTACCTTCTTCGGTATAAAACTTCAATGCAAAACCACGGATATCACGCTCCGCGTCCGCTGCACCACGCTCTCCCGCTACTGTTGTAAAACGTGCAAACAGGTCGGTCTTTTTGCCTATTTCAGAAAACAGTTTTGCCTTGGTGTATTTTGTGATGTCGTGTGTAACGGTAAATGTGCCATAAGCACCTGAACCTTTCGCGTGCATACGACGCTCTGGAATGACTTCGCGGTCAAAATGCGCCATTTTTTCTAAAAACCAAACATCTTGAAGCAGTTGAGGACCGCGTTTACCCGCAGTTTGAACATTCTGGTTATGAGCCACAGGACAACCCGCAGCTGTAGTTAGTTTTTTACTCATGATCTATTCCTTAAGGTCCAAAGATGCAGCAATAGCAATGCACCTTGATATTTATACTGGCTCCCTTTCAAAAGCCCCTAAAATACTATGGATATAGAATAGACCTCTAATGGCATAAAATATAATCGTTTGTATTTATCGTTATAATCTATAAAACCTATTAATCGGCCAACTTAGAAACAACGATGTGATGCACTGATTAGCTAAGTATCTTTCTTCCTAGCTTGAGCGTCGCTGCTATATTTCTTGCCGTTCTGGTTAGATTCATTTCGGCCTCTTGCAGTACCTGATTGAGTGATTGAGGAGAACGTACCGTTCCAAACAAGCTGCTCATTTCACCATATAAGGCTTCGACTTCAGTACCTAAAGATCCTGCAATTCCTATGGTTGGAATACCTTGTAAGCTCGCACGTTTAGCAATGCCATAAGGTGTTTTTCCTTGCAGAGTTTGGTTGTCCATTTGCCCTTCGCCAGTGATCACAAGGTCGGCACCTTTCAACACGTCATCGGCTTGTAAAACATCCAGTACCATCTCGATACCAGGTTTGATCTGCATATTGAACAGCAAACCAAGCCCCATCGGTGTGCCACCAGCTGCGCCATAACCGGCACGCTCTTGTACGGGTTCACCACCAACACAACCTTGCGATTCAGCAACTTGAGCAAAATTCGCAAGCGCCTTATCAAGCATTAAGACTTGTTCAGGCGTCGCCCCTTTTTGTGGACCGAATATATGGCTGGCGCCGTTATCACCACACAATGGATTATCAACATCGCACGCCACAATCAATTCGACATCTGTGTAGCGCGAATCTAAGTCGGTAAGATCTATTGATGCGAGTTCTGCAAGTGCAGCACCACCTCGGCCAAGCTCTTGTCCATTCCTATCGAGTAAGCGCCCACCTAGAGCTTGAACAATGCCTGCACCACCGTCGTTGGTCGCACTGCCACCCAATCCAAGAATGATGGTTTGAGCACCCTGCTCTATCGCTTCCAAAATCAACTGCCCTGTGCCGAATGAAGAAGCAATCAAAGGATCGCGCTGCTCTGGCGTCAGCAAGTCCAAACCAGACGCGGCAGCTATCTCAATCAAAGCCGTTTGATTTGGGTTCTGAGCAGACGGTTCTAACATCGCCCATTCAGCACTAACCAACTCACCCAATGGCCCTTCAACTTGATGTGTTCGCTTTTGTCCGGCTAAACCTTGTAGCAATACATCGACCGTACCTTCGCCACCATCGGCCAAAGGTAAGGTCACATAGTCAGCGTCTGGGAAGATTTCACGAAAGCCCTTTTCAATGCACGCCGCCACCGATACAGCAGATAGAGATTCTTTAAACGAGTCTGGTGCAATAACAATTTTCATACTGAGAGATCCAAAGAATATTAGTTTTGATGAGTGCCCGATCCAAAAATGCCCCTATAGAAGGTCAGCAAGCTAATCACTTAATAGAGGCAGTATATAAAGGTCAGCAGTATTAGTTAGTAACGGCTGTCTTTACTTGTGATTTCTCTTTGCTTTTTAGCCACACAAATACAGCACCTAGAACAGCAATTGGAATCAGTGGGTCGATCAGCGTACCGCCTTTACCAAACACCAGGTTAAGAATCATTATGATGCTTGCACCAATTGCCCATGCTACGGTTGAAGATACAGACCAGATTTTGATTTGGTCAGCAAGTTCAGTAATACCTAAGGTACGGTTGATAATATGGAAGTAAGAGTCGTTCAAATGAGAGAAGCCAACCGGGCCTACCGCACAAGCTAGTGCAACGAACACAGGGTCTAGACCTAACGTTTCAACTAGAGGCAGTGTCATCGTTGCTGCCACCATCATTGATGCCGTTGCTGAACCTTGGATTAAGCGAAGCATTGATGCGATGGCTAGCGGAACTAATAATGGAGGAATACCGCTGCTTGCAATCGCTTCTGCTACTTGAGGACCAGCACCTGATGCTTTAAGTACGGCCCCCATTGCGCCACCACAACCAGTCACTACAAGAATTAGCCCCGTAGTAGACAGAGCATCATCCATAGAGCTAACCATGTCTTTACGCTCAATATGGCGAGTAAGACCGTATAGCGCCATAACAACACCAATACCCACAGCCACCACTGGGTTACCAATCAACGAAATAACGTTGTGCATTGCAGTGTCACCTTGACCAACAAGTGTGTTGATTAGGATAAAGGCGATTGGAAGAAGGATTGGACCAAATGATAAGAAGTTACTTGGTAGTTCTTTGTCATCCGTCTCTTTTACTTTTTCTAGGTTTGCCCAATCAGCTTGGTTAGTAATCCATGTTTCACCGTTTGGTACACGATAGTATTCATTGCCCACGCGGCGAATGTAAATCATAGAAAGCAACATCATAGGGATAGATACCATCAAACCCCACATCATGTACTCACCTAGATCAACGCCTAGAATACCCGCAACAGCAACTGGCCCCGGTGTTGGTGGAACAAGTGCGTGGGTGATCAGTAGGCCAAGTGCCAGTGTCACCCCTAAACCTACCGCTGACTTACCTGTATCACGTGAAATTGCGCGAACAAGCGAGTGTAAAATAATGTACGCAGAGTCACAGAATACTGGGATAGCGACAAGTACACCTGTGAAACCAAGTGCCAAGTCTTCACGACCTTTACCACATAGCTTTACAAACGTTTTTGCCATTCTTACAGCAGCGCCAGAACGCTCAAAACATGCACCCATAATCACGCCAAACGCGATAATTAAACCAATACCACCAAGAACGCCACCAAAGCCCGCTTTGATTGCATTAATAAGTTCAGTGGGTGCCATCCCAGCAAACAGACCCATGATGATGCTTGCGATAATCATAGCAAGCGCCACTGGGATTCTTGTTTTTATGATCATGCCCATCATGGCTAAAATGCCAATTACAATGCCTATCAGTGCTCCATCCATTGTGTATTCCTTTTTGTGTCTATTTTTGTTGTGTAGGGTTTTGCAAACGAGAGACATAGGTGTGCCTCCCGCTGCACTTTGTTGTACAGCGACTTTTTGTTTTGGCCGCTTTATCTTATTTTTACGAGTTCAAATCTGCCTTAAAGGCTCGTGCTGGCTGCGTCTATAAATACGGTTTAACCCATTCCAAACCAGCTTCAGTTGTATTTTTGGGGTTGTATTCACAACCAATCCATCCTTGGTAACCTGAATCATCTAGAACATTAAATAAATGTGGATAATTCAGCTCGCCTTCCGATGGTTCGTGCCTTTCTGGTACAGAAGCGATTTGAATATGGCCGGTATAAGCAGCAACTTCGCGAATCAAAGTACTTAAGTCGCCATCCATGATTTGCGCGTGGTACAGGTCGAGTTGCAGTTTCACATTTGACCTATCGACCAGCTTAATAAGTTCGACAGCATCACGTTGGTGAGCCACGAAGTAATTAGGAACATCACGGCTATTCAGCGGTTCAATCATCAATTCAATGCCTTGCTCAGCAAACTTATCTGCGGCAAAACGAATATTCGAGATGAAGGTTTCAACGTGTTGTTGTCTCGTGAAGTTCGCATCATGTAGACCCGACATCGCATGGACTTTTTTGCAGTTCAGCGCTTTAGCGTACATAAGTGCGGTATCAACACTGGCTTTAAACTCATCTTCACGGCCAGGAATCGCTGCAAAGCCACGTTCGCCTGCGTCCCAATCGCCTGGAGGCATATTAAAAAGTGCTTGTTCAAAACCAAATTCCTGCATTTTTTCTGTAAGCTCTTCGACCTCAAATGCATAAGGGAATAGGAATTCAACAGCTTTGAAACCGGCTTGGTGTGCTTTTTCAAAACGCTCTAGAAATGGTACTTCTGTGAATAACATCGTTAAGTTTGCTGCTAACTTAGCCATTATTTGCCTCTCCCTTTTAAATCCATCACTTCTTCGTCCGTTAGGTAACGGATATCATTCCCTTTCAATAAGAATGCTAATTTGGCGGTCTCTTCTAGCTCTTCAGCGTTATCAACGGCATCAACAAAGTCAGTGCCTGTTACTACTGGGCCGTGGTTTGCTAACAAAAATGCTCGATAATCACCTGCTCGTTTTGCCAATTCTTCAGCTATTTGTGGGTCACCGGGGCGTAGGTAAGGAATCACAGGTAACTCACCAATACGCATCACGAAATAGGGAGTGAACGCTTTAATTGCATTGTTGCGATCCAATCCTTCAAGGCAAGACAGTGCAGTAAGGTACGTAGAATGCAGATGAACAATCGCATTGCATACAGGATTATTACGGTAAATCGCTAAGTGGAACGCGGCTTCTTTTGACGGCTTCTTACCTGATATATGGTTGCCATCAATATCGACAACCGACAATTCCTCAGCAACAAGACGACCAAATGAAGAACCAGTTGGTGTTGCTAGAAAATGTCCATTTGGCAATTTGATAGATAGGTTACCTGCGCCACCTGTGGCGTAACCTCGTTCGAACATTGAACGAGCGAGCGTGACCATTTGTTCGCGCAACTGCTGTTCGCTCGATAGTGGCTGTTCGTTTATTAAATCATTACTCATCGAATCACCACCTATAGAAAAAATGACTGTGCTTTAGCAAAGAAGTTTTCGTCACCAAAATTGCCTGACTTAAGAGCCAGAGAAAGCTCACCTCCAACCGATTTGACCCAAGGCACACCTGGTGCGATTTGAGGGCCAATATGAAAACCTTTCACAGCTAGGCTTTGCGTCACTACGCCTGATGTTTCACCACCAGCAACGATGAAGTTTTTCACGCCATGTTGTTGCAGTTTGATAGCGAGTTGACTAAAAAACTGTTCAACGGCATGGCTTGAAGCGTGTGCACCGTATTCTTCTTGAATAGCTTTAAGCTCAGCAGCGTCTGCCGTTGCATAAACCAAAGGAGCAAAATCTCCTTGGCTGTTGGTCATTACCCAATCGAACACTTCGTTTGCGTATTGATCATTGGTCAAGCAAGCCTTCACATCGATAGCAAAGTGAGGAGCAAGCTGCTTGTATACAGCAACTTGTTGGTTAGTCATCACAGAACAAGAACCAGAGAACACAACGGTTGTTCCTTTTACTGGGCTGCCTGCATGTTTTGCATAACTTTGGTCAACAAGATGTTCTGTCCAATTTTTAGCGATACCCGCAGCTAGTCCGGAGCCACCTGTGATTAGTTTCATAGATTTAGCCGCTTGACCTAACGTCACCAAGTGCTCGGCATTAAATGCGTCTACCACGGCGTAGCGACTACCTTGAGCTTTGAGTTCGTTAAAACGAACGGTAACCGCATCAGAGCCCTGTTCAATCGTTTGAAAGTTCACTAAACCGGAAACGCCTTCTGATTGTGCGTCCATCATTCGAACCACACTTGAATCCGTCATTGGTGTAACAGGGTGATTACGCATACCTGAATCACTTAACAACTCACCAAAGACAAACAAGTGACCGTTGTAAACCGTGCGACCATTTACTGGTAATGCAGGGCAAACGATAGTGAAAGATTCTCCAAGCTCAGCCAAAAGCGCATCTGTCACGGGACCAATGTTGCCCTCAGCGGTACTGTCGAACGTCGAGCAATATTTAAAATAAAACTGTTGGCAACCTTGAGATTGAAGCCATTTAAGCGCAATAACCGAATCCGTCACCGCTTCGTCAACTAGGCAAGAGCGAGATTTAAGGCTGATCACCACAGCATCTGCTGATGTGTCAAACTCTCCCGTTGGAATCCCATTCAATTGAACAGTACGCATACCGTTTTCAACCAAGAAACCAGCAATGTCTGTTGCACCTGTAAAGTCGTCTGCAATAACACCTAATAACATGATTATTTCTCCACCTTTGACGTATTTACACCTGGTAGATCAATACCTTGGAAGACTTTAATCACCGCGCTGTCATCTTCTTGACCAAAGCCAGCATTACTCGCGCTAACGAACATGTTCAGTGCAGTGCTTGATAGTGGGAGTGGGAATTTCAGGTCTTGAGCGGTATCTGATACCAAGTTCAAATCCTTCACAAAGATATCAACCATAGATTTTGGAGAGTAATCACCATCGACTACATGCTTCATGCGGTTCTCGAACATCCAAGAGTTACCCGCTGCATTCGTAACAACGTCGTACATCAAATCAAGCGGAATGTTTGCGCGTGCGGCTAGTGCCATCGCTTCAGCGCCCGCAGCAATATGAACACCTGCAAGCAATTGGTGGATAATCTTCACTGTCGCACCAAGACCAATCGCTTCACCGATATTGTAAACCTTAGCAGCTGTTGCATTAAGAACAGGAGCAAGCGTGTCGAATGTGCCTTGAGCACCCGATGCCATTATCGTCATCTCACCAGCTTCCGCTTTCACCGCACCGCCAGATACCGGAGCATCAAGCATTACAAGTTTATGCTCAGCGAGCTGGGCTTCAATTTGTTTTGCATCTTCAGCAGAGATAGTTGCGGACACCATCACTGGAGTATTTGGCTTTAGTGCCGCAGCAAGGCCAGTCTTAAACAAAACTGTGTTCACTTGTTGTGCGTTCACAACCAACACCAATACCGAATCAAGTTGATCTGCAAACTCGACAGCATTCGTCGACACCGCTTTTGCACCAAACGAACCCAGTTCTTCTAGTGCTTGTGCATTTAGGTCAAAACCATAGACATCAAGGCCAGCACGTACACATGATTTCGCAGCGCCCATTCCCATTGAACCTAAACCGATCACTCCGACAGATTGAACTTCACTCATAATATCAATGCCTTCTTGGTAATTTCGTACATTTTAAGTTTGTTAATTCTTGTTTATGTTTGTGATTATATGTGAAGTGGCTACCAGTGACTTAGTGATAAGTCACATTTTTAACAAAACTTAACACCACCACTCAATTTAGCCCTTTAGAGGCAGCACAAATTCACTTAAAAGGCGGCTATCACACTTTAAAGTCCAAACAGGGAACATAAGTTCACAGATCTTCACAAATAAGATAAAGGTTGTTAGGATGATGAAAAACAAGAACATAGAAGAAAACCATGATTCCAGCAGAGCGTCAGAGAACCATTTTGTCACTGTTATCACACCAAGAAGTGATTAGTATTTCTGAGTTAGTCGAACAGCTCGACGTGTCACACATGACCATTCGTCGAGACATAGTAAAGCTGGAAGCTTCTGGAAAAGTCGTTTCAGTATCTGGAGGGGTCCAATTAGCTCAAGCCTTGCATCGCGAGCTGTCTCATGATGCTAAAGTAGAACAGCAAGCAAACGAAAAGGTCCAAATCGGTAAGCTTGCTGCCCAACTTATCGAAAAAAATGCCACTGTCTATTTAGATGCTGGAACGACCTCATTGGAAATCGCCCATCAGTTAGCAACACGTGAAGATCTGTTAATCATCACCAATGACTTCTCAATCGCGGCTTATTTAATGAACCACTCACCATGCGAGATTTATCATACGGGTGGTAAAGTCGATCGAGAGAACCAATCGAGTATTGGGGGCAAAGTAGCTGAGTTCTTGGCAGGGATGAATATTGATATTGCGTTTATTTCCTCTTCTTCTTGGAGCTTAAAAGGCTTATCGACACCAAACGAAAATAAAGTATTAGTGAAAAAGGCGATTGTAAAATCAGCCCAAACCAATTACTTGATCTCGGATTCCACCAAATATGGTCGAGTAGCAAGCTTTCACGCACTTGATATGGAGTCACTTGATGGTGTCATTACCGATACCAATCTCCCAAGCAGCGTAATTGAAGAGTTAAATGACAAAGGTATTGAAGTAATTAACGCTTCGGCATAATGGTCATCAAATAATTGGATGTGCGAGCCTTTAATGGCTCGGTTATCTACCCAACCAGTTTTCCTTTTCTTCTGTAGAACACCTAAACAATCTGGGGCCCTTCATAAACATACTGTGATTTCCGGTACCTAATCTCACCTTTACACTGTGAATATTGAAACTCTGTTTGGATAGGTTAGGCTCTCTGTCTAATACCAATAACAAGCCAAGACAGGCGAGCAAAGCAATGAAAGTTGACTATCACAAACGGCTGATTCCCGTTATCCGTTATCTAGAAAAACGCTTTAATGAGCCATTAAACCTGCCAGAAGTAGCGGCGTTAGCCAACTTTTCACCCTACCATTTTCATCGTACTTTTAAGGCCGTTCAAGGCGAGACGCTTGCTGATTTCATCAGGCGACTGAGGCTTGAAGCGGCAGCCAATGATCTCTTCAAATCCAAACAACCTATTATTAACGTCGCATTTGATTATGGCTTTTCATCGTCTCAGAGCTTTGCTAAGGCATTCAAGCAACACTTTGGTGTTACGCCTAGTGCCTTTCGTGATTGCGAAGATTACCAAGCGTTCAGCGAGTTAACTCGAAATAGCAAGATTGGACACTCATTGCGCAAGAATGGAAACGATGCAACTGACGGCAATTCATATACTAACTCCGAACTTTCAACATGGAGTATGACAATGAAAACACAACAATTTGAAGCATCGAAACTGGCGTATGTACGAGTGACTGGCCCCTATGGACAAGGTTATGAAGAGCCAAGCGGTCGTCTTTATCAATGGGCAGAAATGAAGGGACTAGCGAGTAATAGTTGCATCTTTATCTATCATGACAATCCAGAAATCACTCCAACAGATAAGTGCCGAACAGACATCTGCTTGATGGTTTCAGACGACACTGAAGTGCCAAGTGGGATCGAATTAAAAGATTTTCCCGGTGGGCAATATGCGGTGATGAGACAAACGATCACCGAAGTCGGTCAATATGCAAAAGCATGGGATGATTTAATGAGTAACGTCATTGAATCCGGCATTGAAACCGAAGACCGACCTTGTTTTGAGCTCTACCACAGCTACGACCCGCAAACTCACCATTCAGACGTCAGCTTCTGTACTGCAATTAAGTAACAAGAGTAAATACAATAACAAAGCCTACTTCGCGTAGGCTTTCGTCTCTTTAGAGCGCTTTCCAACAGCTTTGTTACGTAATTAGGTTGGAGATAGAGCCGGCCTGTTTCGAAGCTTTTTAGTCAATAAATGAGAATAAATACTAGTAGACACCAGTAATGTCATAGCCCAAACGGATTTGGACCATGACAATCAAAATGAGTGGGATACAAACTGGAGGTAAGCTAAATTTTGCCTTACCATTTCCATCTAACAGTTAAGACAGTTCAAAGCGAAACCCTTACTGATTTCATCAATCGCTTGAGGCTCGAAGTACTTTCCTAACGCGTACAATAAAAAACATCACCACACACGCGATATAGAGCTTACCGACCCATAGGCCGATATTGATCAGCTGAGTTTCTTGCTCAATTAGACGTTGATACTCAGTATCAGAGAGGTAAGGATCGTCAAAGGGGACAACGTTAATACCCCACACAAACCAAACAAACCAAACGACACTTCCTGCGAGCAGCCATAAGGCTAATATTGAAAATTGCTCGAACACACCTAGTAGTGTGTTCTTGTTAAGCGATATTTGAGCTTTTTTCATTTCACGACCTTTTTATCACAACACAGGGGGGGATCTCTAAAGAAGTAAGAGTACTAAAGCCTTTTATTCCACTTACCTTGATGGTCACGGTCGCAATTCTCTTGTGTATCGAAGCTCACGTGCTTATCGATATTCTTCAATGTAATCCCAACCTGACTAAACGCCTTTTGGATGGTAACAGAGACCTCCTGCTGACCTCCTCCCTCTAAGAAGTTCGTTCTATCCTGATTCGTATCGAATACACAGACGATTTTCAAACTTTGTGGAAAAGAAGAAAAGTTAACGGCATGAGTCACCCATAGAAAACCATCGTAGCCTTTCAACGTAGCTTCACACACGTCTGTTAACACGTCTCTGATTTGATTTTCGATCTTCTTATCTGATTTACGCATGCAGCAAACTTCCTATTTAACACCTTAAAAAATAAGGTTTTTCGGTCAATATTGTTTGAACGACATTGGACACTGTGACTGTTTCAAATGCAAAGTATTTATACTCCACTGATAAATTCCACAATGTGGGACTCTTGTTTCACAAAGTGGAATGTTGATAGTTATCACATTATCAATAGCAAACTACCGCTATATTTCTCTCATACAACGAGAGGCGGTTTCATGAGCAAGTTACAAGGTAATCAAGCATTGGTAAAAGCAATCGCGGTCATCGACTCGATCGCGGAAGGTAATCGACAACTCAAAGATGTGTGTGAACATTTGCAGCTGCCGAAATCTACGGTGCACAGAATTATCCAAGGCCTTATTGAAGCTCGCTATATCCGAGAAGTGAAAGGGATTGGTCTAGTGCTAGGTACTAAAATGATTCAACTTGGTATCCGCGCCCAACAAGACATGCCTCTCAAAGAAATTGCGAAACCCTTTATTCGCGAACTTGCTGCTCAAACTAAAGATACCGTCCATCTAGGCATCAAAGATGAGGATCAAATCTTCTACCTAGATAAAATCCCGGGAGAGCGTGCAATTCAACTGCGATCTCAAGTGGGAGACCGGCTGCCAATGTCTGCAACAGGGATTGGAAAAGCGTTAATGATTGATATGCCAAAGATGGAATGGATTCGACTTATTTCATCGCAAACTAATCATGACGTCGAGTCGATGCTAAAAAGAATGAATGAATATTCTAAGCATGACTATAGCTATGACTTAGAAGATAACGAAGACCTTGTACGTTGCGTTGCTGTACCAATAAGAAATAAATATAACAATATTATTGCGGCTATATCAGTAACCAGCATTAAAGAATACATGTCTGACAAAAGAATGACGGAGTTAATTCCTGTTATTACTGAATATTGTCAGAAAATATCCAAGCAACTTAATTAACCCTACAGGTGTATGTAACGTACACTTTATATAAATAATAAATTAATCAGGTACGACTATGTCTAGAACCGGAAAAATTCTAGCCATTGGTGGGGTGTTTGTCGCCTCAATCATTGGTGCAGCTATTGCTACAAATTCTCAAGGTAATAACCAATCGAGTATTGCAGCAGGTGAATCTCAAGTTCAAACATTACGTTTCAGCATGAGCTCTAATAACAAACACCCTATCTATGATGGTGCTGCTAAGTTTAAAGAAATTGTTGAGAAATTTACTGAACTGAAGGTGGATATATACCCTTCAGCGCAATTAGGTGATGACCGTGCGGCGATTGAAATGCTGCAATTAGGAACACTTGACGTATCTATTCCATCGACGGGTCCACTGGCTAACTTCTACCCTGAATACAATGTGTTCGACCTTCCCTTTATGATCACCAGTGAAGATGTCGCAGATAAAGTGCTACGCAGCGAATTTGGTGACGACATGCTGAAAAGATTAGAGTCAAAAGGCTTAGTCGGCCTGGATTTCTGGGAGAATGGCTTCCGTCATGTTACGAATTCACGTCGTGCTGTGAAATCGATTGAAGATGTGAAAGGCCTAAAGATCCGTACTATGGAGAGTCCACTTCACCTAGACGCATGGAAAGCGATGGGCGCAACCCCAACGCCGATGGCCTTCAACGAACTGTTCACAGCGTTACAGCAAGGCACGGTTGACGGGCAAGAAAACCCTTACCCGAATATCGCACTGAACAACTTGTTCGAAGTACAAGAAACCTTATCAAACACAGGCCATGTATACACACCATTAGCTTTAATTGTTAGCCAAGCGACATGGAACAAACTAAGCCGTCACGATCAAAGAGTTCTGCGCCAAGCCGCTATTGATGCTGGCGACTACGAGCGTCAAGTTAACCGTCGAGTCAATCTTGAAAGCTTGGATGTTATTAAACAAAACATGGAAGTCGTCACACTGACACCTGAAGCACTGGTTGGCTTCCAAGAAGCGACCAAGCCCGTTATTGAGAAATACACACCAATCATTGGCAAAGATGTTGTCTCCGCTTTCCAAGAACAAATTAAAAAAGCTGAAAACGAATTAGCCGCTCAGTAACTTAAGCCATCACTTAACATTTAGACCCTTACATTATTAATACTGACTATTTTGATGATTAACCCTCAATAACTATCATTAATAAATAATAAACAAGTAATAGGTCTAAGTAATAAGTGAACAAGGAACCTTATTATGTTGAATTGGTTAGATAAGTATTTTGAAAATACGATAGCCGTAATACTGCTCGTTATTATGACGGCGGCAATATTCTTACAAGTAGTATCCAGAACATTCGATTATTCAATTGCTTGGACTGAAGAGTTAGCTCGCTATTGTTTCATTTGGTTAGTTTATATCGGCATCAGCTTTGCTGTCGCGAAAAAGAGCCACATAAAAATAGAAGCCATAGCAATGTTAATTGATGAGAAGGAAAAAAAGTACCTAAGCCTATTTTCGGACTTCGTCTTTTTAGCATTCTCTGTTGTTATTTTATTTAAATCAACGCAAATGGTGGCGAACCTATATTACCTAGGTCAAACATCACCAGCACTTGGGTTGCCAATGTGGATCGTTTATCTAGCAGGCCCAGTAGGCTTTGCACTTACATCAATCAGGTTGATTCAGCAGATGGTATCCACCACTGATGACATCAAAACAGCGAAATAGGAGGTAATCATGTCAGTATTTATTTTGTTTGCAACTTTCGCACTACTCGTTATTGCCTCTGTACCCATTGCTATCTCATTGGGTATGGCAACGCTACTCACCATTATTTCAACCGGCACCTTAAGCGTTGATTTTCTTGTGAGTACCTTAATCACCTCTGTCGATTCTTTCCCAATTATGGCAGTACCATTTTTCATCCTAGCGGGTGACATCATGGGCAGCGGCGGTATCTCGCAACGTTTGGTGAACTTTGCTAACTCATTAGTGAAAAACATCACGGGTGGCTTCGCGATTGCTTCAATCATTACATGTATGTTCTTCGCTGCTATCTCGGGCTCAGGCCCAGCTACAGTAGCAGCGGTTGGCGGCATCATGATTCCAGCGATGATCAAGTACGGCTACGACAAGGGCTTTGCAACCGCAGTTGTCACAGCGGCAGGTGCGATTGGTGTCATGATTCCACCAAGCATCCCAATGGTGATGTACGGCGTATCTGCAGGCGTATCAATTGGCGACTTATTCATTGCAGGCATCATCCCAGGAATCTTGGTATCGCTTTGTTTGATGGCTTGGGCATACATCTACTCTAAGAAAAAAGGCTACAAAGGATCAGACGAACCATTTAGCTGGAAAGAGGTGTGGGCTCAATTTAAACACGCTCAACTCGCACTGCTTATCCCCGTAATCATTCTTGGTGGTATCTACGGCGGTATTTTCACCCCAACAGAAGCAAGTGTAGTAGCGGTGGTTTATGGCCTTATTGTGAGCCTATTCGCCTACAAAGAAATTACCTTTAAAGACTTACCAAAAATCTTCACTAAATCGGTGATTACTTCCGTGATTGTGTTGTTGATTGTGGGTACCGCAACTGCCTTTGGTAAGTACTTAGCACTTGAGCAAATTCCAACACAAATTGCTAACGCGATGCTTGAGTTCTCTGATAGCAAGGTGATCTTCATTATCTTGATGGTAGCACTACTGCTCGTTGTCGGCTGTTTCATGGAGACCGTTGCGGCAATCATTATTCTGACGCCAATCTTGGTTCCAGTGGCCATGCTATTCGGTTTCAACCCAGTACACATCGGCATCATCATGGTGGTGACATTGGCTATCGGGTTTATCACTCCTCCTCTCGGTCTAAACTTATTTGTTGGCTCGAGCGTTTCAGGAGTCTCTGTTGAGAAACTCTCTAAAGCCATTATCCCGTTCTTCCTAGCCATGATGTTCGCGTTAACGCTGATTGTATTTATTCCTCAGATATCTCTGATTCTGATTTAAGTAAGGTATTTATTGTGAAAATTATTGATGTCATTCCACACGCAATCTCAGTTCCACTAGAGACGCCGTTTTACTTCGCACAAGGCTGGGTTCATAACCGTAGCTCAATGATCATCGAAATCGTTACTGATGAAGGGGTTGTTGGTTTTGGTGAAGCTCTGTGTCACGGCTTGCAGAGCCCGCACATTGCGGCGGCATTTATTGAACATACCTTTAAGCCACTACTGCTCGGACGCAGCCCGTTCGACGTGGAAGTGCTTTGGGAAGAGATGTACAACGTGACTCGCCCATACGGTCAAGGTGGTTCTGCGGTGAACGCGATCAGCGGTGTTGATATTGCACTATGGGATGTCATTGGTAAGGCTCTCAATAAACCAATTCACTCACTGATCGGCGGTGCTTTTCGCAAG
The DNA here is from genome assembly GCF_021728315.1 of Vibrio sp. L5-1. Classification (NCBI taxonomy): domain Bacteria; kingdom Pseudomonadati; phylum Pseudomonadota; class Gammaproteobacteria; order Vibrionales; family Vibrionaceae; genus Vibrio; species Vibrio sp. L5-1. Next base: position 957,370 of record NZ_JAKKCQ010000001.1, read on the forward strand.
GAAGTCACCCCGTACGCAACTGGCTTCTATCGTGTCGCAGACGCGAAATATCCAGAAGCAGCTATTGAGGAAGCACATCGCTATGTCGATGGTGGCTTTGAAGCGTTCAAACTCAAAATTGGATTCGGCGTAGATGAAGACATCGCCTTCATTCGTTCGATTCGTGAAGCCGTTGGTAATGATGTGAAGATCATGGCTGATGCTAATGGGGCGTACAACGCCGCTGCTGCACGTCGCATCATCAAAGAAACAGAAGAGTTCAACCTGTACTTTTTAGAGGAGCTGTTAGCTCCAGAAGACATTGCTGGCTATCAAGAAATCAAGAACCTTTCTAAGACTTATATCGCCGCAGGTGAGCAACTGTTCGGAAAAATGGGCTACCGCCCTTGGCTTGAACAGAGAGCGTTAGACGTGATTCAACCTGATCTATGTTCTTCAGGTGGTATCACGGAATGTAAGAAGATTGCAGCAATGGCACAAGCAAACCACACCATGATGATTCCACACGTGTGGGGTTCTGGCATTGGTATTGCGGCCTCTTTGCAGTTTATTGCTTCATTACCAAGTTCACCCTTATCACTTAACCCTATCGAGCCAATGCTTGAATTCGACCAGTCTTCACACCCATTCCGCAAAGATCTCATTTGCGATGGCATCAAGATGGAAAACGGCAAGGTACAAATCTCTACCAAACCGGGCATCGGTGTCGATGTGAATACCGACGTCATCAAGCAGTACAGAGTTAACTAAAGAGGCAAAGTTAACTAAACAAACAAAGCGAACTAGATAACTAAGGTTAACTAAATAAATAGAGTTAGCTAGATCCGAACATTCACGGTTCGACAAAGTAAACCGATAAAAAGTACATCAACTAAACCTAAAACTGCGCGCCTTAGGGCGCGTCTGTGAGCTGTAATTATGAATCAAAAAAACAAAATCAGTTGGCTAATTCTGGATTGGGGAACGACAAACTTTCGTGCCTTTGCCATGGATGAACAAGGACAGGTCGTTGATAAAGCAGAACGCAAAATGGGGCTACTTCAGGTTGAAGATGGTGCATTTGCAACCGAACTTGAATCATTACTGAGTGAGTGGCTCGGCGAGTACCAACACTTCCCAATTTATATGGCAGGTATGGTTGGTTCTGCACAGGGCTGGGTCAACGTCCCTTATGTTTCCACACCAACTAATGTGGAATCCTTGGCTCAAAACACCCATCAATTCGACCTCCCTTGGGGGGCAACGGCCACCATCATTCCGGGTGTCAGCCATTGTGATGAGCATGGCCACTACGACGTCATGCGTGGGGAAGAGGTTCAGTTGTTTGGACTTCTTGAGTTAGCAGGCAAACCGACGCTTGAAGCAGCCTTTCCGGGCACTCACAGCAAACACGCAAATATTGAATCGGGTAAGTTAGTCTCATTTTCAACCTACATGACTGGCGAACTATTCTCTGCACTGTCGACACACACAATCCTAGGGCGTGGCTTACCTGAACAAATGAGTTCGACCACTGCTTTTGTGAAAGGGGTAAAGGAAAGCTCGAACCCGTCAATCACTAATCAACTTTTCAAAGCCAGAACGCATCGTCTATTCGGCAATCTAGAAGAGAGTGAGGTGTTTGATTACTTATCAGGGCTGTTAATCGGCAACGAAGTACGAGAACTGCATCAAGAGAGCATCTACTTGGTGGGCGGGAAAGCCCTATCAAAACGCTATGACCAAGCCTGTCGTCAGCTAAAGAAAACAACCGAATACGTGAATGGCGATGACACTTTCATCGCTGGAATGTTAAAAATTAAAGAGGCAATGAACAATGACAAATAAAGACTTTAACCTAAATGATCACTTACCACTCGTTGCCATTATCCGTGGTGTAGAACCGGCAGATTGTATTCGTGTGACGCAGATTTTGATTGAGGAAGGCTTCTCAATGATTGAAGTGCCATTGAACTCACCAGATGCATTGACCAGCATTAAAATGCTAGTCGAACATTTCGGTGATCAATACTTAATTGGCGCGGGTACCGTTACCACACCAGAAAAAGCACAAGCTGTGATTGATACGGGTGCAAACTTAGTCGTAACGCCGAACTTCAACGAACAGGTCGTGAAAATGTCAGCGGCTGCAGGTTGCGTCAGCTTCCCTGGTGTTGTTACGCCAACAGAGGCGTTCGCTGCACTTGCTGCCGGCGCAACAGGGTTAAAACTATTCCCAGTTTCAGTACTTGGCCTTGATGGCTTTAAAGCGTTGAATTCCGTGCTGCCTCCCGAAGCAATCTGCTTACCTGTAGGAGGAATCAACCCTACCGTCGAGAGCATGAAACCGTACTTAGACATAGGTGCAAAAGGCTTTGGTTTAGGGGCGTCACTGTACAAGCCTGGCTTGTCTGACGACGAGATTCGCGCCAATGCAAAGGCATTCAATACCGCCTTTAAAGCGTCTGCAGCTTAAGTAAACTCGCCCAAATAGTAAGCAGAACCAACAATACGGCTCATATTTGTCTACGTGATTTTGTTATCAAATCATACAGAACAATATGAGTCGTATTTCTTTTACTAAGACACTAGCTCGCCGCTTGTTCCCAATCAGTCAGTAACTTCATGATTACGCGAGAGTCTTGATGAGTAGCCATCGGTGCAGCAAGTTGTGTATCACCTCGCTCAACTGCTTGGCGAATATTACGCACTTGATAGTGGAAACCATCGCCTTGCGCTTCGACTTTCACTTCGCGTGTCGATGTTTCATAGATCTCAACCGTGAATGTATTCTCTTCAGTCGGTAACCACGGATTGGTGTCGAGAGTGATGCAGCCTTTGCTGCCTAGAATCGTGAAGCCATGCTTTAAACCGTGGTCTTCTGCGGTATGGATTTGCGCGGTAAAACGGTTATTGAAGCGCATCATCGCCGACGATTCACAGATATTGCCACCTTGGCCTCGTCGACCGATTGCTGAGATCTGCACATCATCGAATACACTTTCACCAAACTGTTGTTGTGCGACAGAGTGAATCAGCGACATTGGATAACAGCCCAAGTTGTACAGTGCACCCTTGCTCGCAGGGTTAACGAACTGATCAATCGCCGCAACGTATGAACCTTGAATAGAGCGCACTTCACCAATCTCACCAGTAGCCAACTCTTGATGAAGCTTGGCGATAAGCGGATGGTTTAGATACATCAGACCTTCAGCGAAGAACACACCAGATACTTTCACCGCTTGCAGAGCTTGCTCGGTTTTATCCATATCAACCGATAACGACTTTTCACACAAAATCGCTTTGCCTTTTTGAGCGGCTTTAATTACGTATTCGTGGTGAACGTGGTTTGGTAGAGCAATGTAGATGATGTCGACTGAATCATCTTCAATCAGAGCTTCATAGCTGTTGAAGGTCAATGTTGGCTGATATTGCGCGGCAAACTCATTGAGTGTTTTCTCTGTGCGCCCAGCGACGGCATACAGTTCACTTTGTGCATCGCCTTTGATCGCATCAGCCATTACGCCTGAAATAAAGCTTGTTCCTAATATTCCCCACTTCATGGCTTAGCTCTCCTGCTCTTGTGTTTTGATAGGTCCATGTTGCGTTTCAAATGCTTGCACTAATTCAGTTATATCACGCTCAATAAACGCTTGGGTATGAGGCATAACAAAATGCTGGTTAATTGCTTCACGGTTTGAGTATTGCTCCAGCAAGATCACGCGATCGCTTTGGTTTTGGTCATAGGTTGCTATTGCTTGTAGGCAGCCCGATTCGCTCTGCATGTCTAAGCAAAACTGTTCGATGGCTTCAACTGCAGTATCACGTTCAATGTTCGCTTTAATCTTAAGTTCGGCAGTGACAAAGATGGTTTCGTTCATTTGAGGCATTTCACGCTCTTATTTTAGTTAATTATCGGTTTGCCATTAATATAATTAACCCCTAATAATTGATAAACTCACCTTTTGTTTATTATTTATCAACCGAGAGTGTTTAATGGATAAGTTAACCAGCATGAAGGTCTTCGTTTACGTGGTCGAGCAAGGCAGCTTTCGCAGCGCCGCAAACCACTTCAACCTGTCGGCGACCATGATCAGTAAACATGTTCACTATCTTGAAACAAGCCTCAACTCTCAATTGATTCATCGCACCACACGTAAGCAATCATTAACCGATTCTGGTCAGCTTTACTATCGGGAATGTAAGCGAATTATCGAAGACATCAACAATGCTGAAAACCTGATTCAAGCCTTAGAAAATCAGCCCCAAGGCACGGTAAAAATAAACTGCCCTGTCACCTATGGAAACAAGGTACTTGCCCCGATAGTGGCGAAGTTTCTCGCGAATCACCCAACAATCAACGTCGAACTCGTGCTGAACAACGACCTTGTCGATCCTTATTCTTCCGACATTGATTTGATTGTGCGAATTGGCGACCTGTCTGACTCTAGCTTGGTCGCAAGATACTTAGGGGATTATGAGATGTGTTATTGCGCAGCTCCTGAATACCTTAACCAACATGCTGAGATCAGCATGTTGGAAGACCTTGCACAACACCCGTCGCTAGGGTTCAGCTATAGCAGTCGTCGTGATGTGATTGGACGTGATACTCACATCCGCCATATCCAAAATAGTGAACCTCAACCCGGAGAACCTCAGAATCACCAAGCAACTCAAACCGCACCGAATAAAGGGTGTGCGCGTTTGATGTCAAATAATGGGGATGTATTGCGATATGCCGCCCTACAAGGCGTGGGCGTTTTGTTGCAACCAACTATCTTAGTCGCAGAAGAAATTGAGCGTGGAATGCTATTGGAGATCTTACCCGGCATGGCACCGTTACCAAAACCGATTCACTTACTGTACAAGACCAAGCAACTGTCATTGAAGAACAGAACCTTTGTCGAGTTTTTGCTAGCCACTCTTTCTGAGTAACTAAGCGCTGACGAATTAGCAAAGAGGCTTCTACGTAACGAAGCGTTTTCTAAACAACAAAACCGCTAAACCGTTTGCCAATGACTCATCAAGCGCTTACCAAGCTCAGAAGGCGTGGTGTTGTGAACGATCATTTCATCACATTGGTTAAACACCATGAAGTGTTTTAGCTCACCGCATAAGGCATGAACTAATGATTCATGGTTTTTGATTCGATCTTCCACAACCAAGTTACGAATATTGAGTAAGCCACTCTTCCTGTCGACCTTGCAATCCATTCGTGCCACCAGCTCTCCTTGCCACAAAATTGGCAAACTAAAGTAACCAAACTGGCGCTTGGCTTCAGGAACATAGCACTCAAGAAGGTAATCAAAGTTGAACAATGATTGCATTCGCTTACGTTGAATCAGCAGGTTATCAAATGGCGAGAGTATCTTAAGCTTGGTTCTAGAAAGGGGCTGATTCAGCAGCTCAAAAACAGCGGGTAAGGCATAATAATCACAACCATGAACATCGACCTTTATCAATCGCTTGTCTTCAAGCATCTGTTGGAGTGTTTTCTGTATCAATGGTTTCGTGTTCTTGAGGAGATAGCTCATTTCCGTCGCAATCCCTACTCCATTGGCTTCGAGATAACGTATGATCAGGTGCTCGATGTACTCTTGTTCCGTTGGTTCAGAGGTATCAATGCCACTCGGCAAAACTCGTTCGGTTAGGTCATACACCTTATGGAAGTTCACTCGACTCGGCACCATTAAGTCACCTTGCATAAACAAAGTCTCTAGTGCCTGTTTGGCAGGTTTACCGCCCCATCCTCCGGGGTTTGGTCTATCCCCTTCAAAGTCTTTCGCCATTAATGGCCCTTCGTTCTCAATACGTTTGAGAACATGCGCCATCAGTGCATCATCCTTTTTATACCAATGCTTAAGCTTACCGCTCGCAAACCCGTTCTTTCGATGCAAGCTGAAACGGTAGTCACGCATGGGTAAATACGCGGCGGCGTGCGACCAATACTCAAACACTTCTCGACGCTCTAGCAGCTTATCAAGATGATTGAGTTGGTAGTCTTGATTGCGATTCCACAGCGTATGATGGTGAGCTCGCTGAATCACAGAGATGGTATCAATTTGCACATAGCCAAGGTTTTCAATCGCAGACAGCGTGTTCGCCAAAGCGCCCCCATTACGTTGTTTTTTAGGTGGCAACTTCTTAGGCGGCAGCTTTTGCGAAAGCAATACCAGTTTTTGCGCTTGAGCGAGTGACAATGATTCCATGTAATTCAGACTCTAATGAATACCAATAATCGGCTTATGATTCAGCAATAAGTTCTTGAAGAATTTGCTTGTACGTTTCGACCGTCTGCGCGCCTGTGACTGCACTCTTACGGTTGAATACCACAGTAGGAACCGCAGAGATCCCCATGCGTTGCCATTCAAACTCTTGCGCTTCAATTTGCTTCAAGTTATCGGTGTTCTTTAGGCGCTTCAGCGCTTTCGTGGAATCGAACCCAACCGCTTCAAGTTCTTGTGCGATAACCTCAAGATCAGACAGATCTTTTTGCTCTGTGAAGTGAGCCGTAAAGAAGCGTAGCTTTAACTCAGTCTGTTTACCGTGCGCTAGTGCAAAATCGAGAAGTACATGTAGATGACGTGAATTGACCATTGTCATGTTGTCGTAGAAATTGAAATCGAACCCTACCGCTTGGCCACGAGCAGCCAGTTGCTCACGCGAACTTTGGCTCTCTTCCGCACTAGAGCCGTATTTTCTCATGATATGGTCACGCAGGTTTTCACCTTCTTGTGGCATATCAGGGTTGAGCTCAAACGGCTGCCATTCAAGTTCAATTTGCTCTGCTAAGCCAAGCTCAGTAATAGCTTGTTCTAAGTTTTTGTAACCGACCACGCACCATGGGCACATTACGTCAGAAATAATATCAAGTTGAAGTTTGTTGCTCATAATCATTCCAAATATCGTTGCTAAGGCGTATCCAATTCAAAGTGAATACCCACTTTCTAATTAGACTACAACAAGCTGAACACTCGTTCAAATTAAACTCGATACCCCAGTAACCAACAAAAAAGCCAACTCCTATTACCGAGTTGGCTTTCATAAATATCGGACTGAGCTTAACCGCGTTACGCTAGCAGCTTCTCTAGCACTTGGAACACACCTGCATCGATGTTACTTGGCGCGCTAAAACGTGCGATCTCTTTTAACTTAGGATGGGCATTTTCCATCGCGTAAGAGTGGTAGCTCTCTTTAAGCATTTCCAAGTCATTGAGGTAGTCACCAAAACTCATGGTCTCCTCGTAAGTGAAGCCGAGTGTGTTTTGTAGATGTTTGATTGCCGCGCCTTTTGATGCCTCAGCGTTCATCACATCTAGCCAGATTTTTGCACTCACAACCACTTGGTAGTTCTCACCAAACTTGGCATTAATGCTTGGGTTCACTTTCTCTTGCGAACCGTCGAAGTGGCAGATAGCGACCTTAATAAAATCATCTTCTATCGCCAGTAAATCTTCTACTTGCTCACGGCGATGGTAGTACTTAGAGATCTCCGCTAGGGCACGCTCATCTTTGGTTTCAATGTATGCCGATTTCTTACCACAAAGCACCACATGCGCGCCTTCAATCGCGCGAGCTTCTTTAATGATCTCTTTGATGGCATCAGTATCAAGTAAGCAACTGTAAAGCTCTTGGCCTTTGTGCATCACTAATGTGCCGTTTTCAGCAACGAACATCATGCGATCTTTTAGCGGGGCAAAGGTTTCCATCAAGCTGTAATACTGACGACCCGATGCCGCAGCAAAAATAATGTTTTGAGCTTCTAGTCGCTCATAAAGATTGAAGAATTCTGGATCTAACTTCCCATGTTCATTAAGCAGGGTGCCGTCCATATCAGCAGCGATAAATTTGATGTTCTGTTGTGGCATTTCAGGGCTTACCTATAAGTAAATATTAAATAGCAAATTATGATTTTTCGTTATCTTTTGTAACGGTTATGCGTTCGATTATATCTCTAGAGTAGCCAATGAATGCAATGCTTTTCGGCCGATTTCGTTGTTTAAATCTAAGATCTTATTTTTGCGCAATAAGGAGCTAAAACAGATAGAAATCGAGTATCAAACTCAACTAAAACCACTGATTTAATATGCCAACTTAAGCCGACTTTTAAATTTCGCGTTGACCAATAAAAGAAATAGGCTTACCATTAATCGTCTTTTAACGATTATGGAAAGCGAAACATCAATATGAACGAAACTTGCCCTACAACTGGTAGCTGTGCTCTACCAATCGGACATGGTGATACCGAAGCTGAAACGCAAATGGCAGCTCTGGCCAAAGCGCTCGCTCACCCGGCAAGAGTTCGTATATTGAGTATCCTTTCAACGTTAGAAAAATCGGGCGGCTGTTTGAACAGTGACTTGGTGAGTGAATTAGGTTTGGCTCAATCAACAGTATCAGAGCACCTAAGAATCTTGAAAACCTCAGGCTTCATCACTGCCGAATCGATACCACCGAAGATGTGCTATCGCATTAACCGAGATAATATTCAGCAATTTGAATCGCTTATCGACACCATTTTAAAATAGATTAACCACGCTTAGTTTGTCGAACACAATAAACTAAGCGTATTTTTTGCCTTTAAATATCGTTTTTCGACGATTGACGATAACAACCAAAGAGATAATATAATGAAACCAAAATTAGGTTTTCTCGATCGCTACTTAACGCTGTGGATCTTCATCGCTATGGGCCTTGGCGTTTTGCTTGGCACCCTATTCCCACAGATCGAACAGTGGAATGAATCGATGTCGGTTGGTACTACCAACATTCCACTTGCGATTGGTCTTATCTTAATGATGTACCCACCTCTGGCTAAGGTTAACTACAACCTGTTAGGCACCGTGGTCAAAGATAAGAAAGCCATCAAGCTATCTTTAATCATGAACTGGTTAGTAGGTCCAATTCTAATGTTCGTGCTGGCACTGACGTTCTTGGGTGACCACCCTGGTTACATGGTGGGTGTCATTCTGATTGGTCTTGCTCGTTGTGTGGCGATGGTTCTGGTTTGGAATGACATCGGCGGCGGTAACAAAGAGTACGGCGCAGCGTTGGTTGCTCTAAACAGTGCATTCCAGGTAGTGAGCTACAGCTTTATGGCGTGGTTATTCATCAGCGTTCTACCACCGGTATTCGGTTACGAAGGCATGTTGGTTGATATCTCGATGATCGACATTGCACACAGTGTACTTATCTACCTTGGTATCCCATTCCTAGCGGGCTTCTTAAGCCGTAAGATCCTTGTTTCGATGAAAGGCGAGCAGTGGTACAACGATGTGTTTATCCCACGCATCTCTCCAATCACATTGATTGCACTACTGGCCACTATCATTCTGATGTTCAGCCTAAAAGGCGAGATGATTGTAGAACTGCCAATGGACGTATTGCTGATTGCGGTTCCACTGACTATCTACTTCACAGCGATGTTCTTCATCAGCTTCTTCATTGGTAAGAAGATGGGTGTTGAATACGACAAAAACGCATCAATTGCATTCACAGCGACAGGTAACAACTTCGAGCTAGCAATCGCAGTGGCAATCTCAGTATTCGGTATCAACTCAGACCAAGCGTTTGCCGGTGTTATCGGTCCACTGATTGAAGTACCTGTGTTGATTTACCTAGTGAACGTGGCGCTTAAGATGAAAGACAAGTACTACAACGGTCAGACGGTTAAACCTAGCGTCTAGCGTCTACATCTAGCAAGCAAGCAGTATCACTTTAAACAGAAAGGCTCACACGCTAAGCGGTGAGCCTTTTCTTTATTCAGTTTCGTCTAATAAGCCTTTCAATGCTTGTTCAAGCCAAAGTAATGCAGGACCTTTTGAGCGTGTTTTAGACAGAACAAGATCAACGGGCGGCGACCATGTTTTGTGATCGAATGAGACATTAATCTCCATTAAACGCTGCTTATTCAACTCCTCTTCGACGAGGTGCTTAGGTAAGTATGCCCAGCCAATATCACTGCCGAGTACCATCTCTTTGATCACAATAAAGCTGTTTGACCACCATACCTTTCCGGCAATCAGCGGAAACTGATCCATCACCTTACCTTTGTCTCCCCTCAACATTAACTGACGATGCGGGAGTAAATCAGTGAGTTTCGCCACACCTTTTTTTGCGAGCGCATGCCTTGGATGACACACAGCAATAAACGGTAAGTGACCGATAAAGCATGGCTCAGAACCGACATCAAAAGCCAAGTTGGTAAACATCAATCCAATGTCGGCTCTCTCTTCGATAATTAACGGATTGACCTCTGTTGTGGTACACGCAACCAGTTCAACTTCAGTCGCCGGGAATTGATAACTGAACTGACTAAGGATCTTAGATAGATTCGGAACCAGTAATGAATCATCTAATGCAATTTTGATGAGCCCCTCTTCACCGCTGCCCATCGCGTTAACCGTCACATTCAGATCTTCAACCTGAAGCACGATTGCTTTGACCTGTTTAAACAGCTGCTCGCCCGCTTTGGTTAGTGAAGGCTTTCGAGTCGAACGATCAAAAAGCTCAACATTAAAATCTATTTCAAGATTACTGATGCCTTGGCTCACCGCCGACTGCACCTTACCCAAATGACGAGCACTGGCAGAAAATGACCCTAATTCAACGGCATACACAAACATTTTCAGTTGTTCAATGTTGTACATTTGGCTTCTCCCAAAAACTTATTATCACTATATGTGATACTAACTATCTTTATATTATCACTTAAGTAGATATTATCTAGCCAAGTCACTAGCCCATCGGCGGCTATTTAATCGTAAAGAGAGTTAGAAAAATGTCACATAAAGAACGCATGTTGCACATGGTGCTATTTGAATTGGTTGCTTTGGTTTTGATGGCAGGGCTTGCAACCTATGTTACAGGAAATGGCGCAGGTGAAATGGCAGGCTTAGCGCTCGCAATATCATTGATAGCGATGGCGTGGAACTACGTTTACAACTATGGATACGACAAAGTTTACGGAACAGACCGAAGCAAAAGAACCACGAAAACACGTGTCCTGCACGGATTAGGTTTTGAGCTTGGCTTAATGACAGTGACTCTACCTGTCTTGATGTGGGTTCTACAACTCGACTTCCTAACCGTACTGATCATGGACATCGGCCTAGTTATTTTCTTCGTACTTTACGCGATAGCGTTCAACTGGGCGTATGACTCAATCCGAGATCAATTGGTAGCGAAAGGAAAAGTGGCAGCTCTGGTTTAGAGCGGTAAGTTCGTATCATATAACAAGAACATACACCCAAATTAAAACTGCCAAACTACAACATAGTTGGCAGTTTATTCATTTATGCATATAAGCTCATTTATTAACTCCCTTCTAACATAGCAAGAACATCACATAGCCCCTCTCAAGCAAGTCTAATAATCCACCACTCACGAAGTAGCATCACAAATCCAAACATAAACTCCTCGTACCAGTTGCGCATTCATTTACATATAGGTAGTTTGAGCGACTTCGCAACCTATCAATTCGAGTAATGACGTTCATGCGAGCATCTTTTTCGAGCAAAAGTGTTCGGATTAACATTTCAAGTGACTTTAATTAACAATTTTATGCTCAAACGCTCACTTTTGATGTTCGTTTATTTTCGAGTTCGCAAATATATGCACAATACACGTGCTAGATAAGCAAAACTAAAAAGGACTCGAACATGACAACAAACAAACACCCTTCTTTATTTGGGCAATGCTTGGCTGAATTTATCGGTACAGGATTACTCATATTCTTTGGCGTTGGCTGTGTGGCCGCTCTAGTATTAACTGGTGCGACATTCGGACAATGGGAAATCAGCATCATCTGGGGCTTCGGTGTTGCGATTGCAATTTACTGTACTGCCGGCGTTTCAGGCGCACACATCAACCCAGCCGTAACGATTGCACTGGCCATGTTCCATGGCTTTGATAAAGCGAAAGTGGTGCCTTACATCATTTCGCAACTGCTTGGCGCTTTCTGCTCTGCAGCATTGGTTTACAGCCTATACAGCAACCTATTTACTGACTACGAAATCGCACATAACTTTGTTCGTAGCAGCCAAGACGCACTATCAACTGCTGGTATCTTCTCGACTTACCCACATGCTTCACTTTCTTTCTTCGGCGCTTTTGCTGTGGAATTCGTGATTACTGCAGTGTTGATGTTTGCCATTTTAGCGTTAGGTGATGAGAACAACGGCGCATCTCGCGGTGCAATGAACCCTCTACTGATCGGTATTCTTATCGCGGTTATCGGTGGTTCTTTAGGTCCACTGACTGGCTTTGCAATGAACCCTGCTCGTGACTTCGGGCCAAAACTTTTTGCTTACTTTGCAGGTTGGGATTTCGCACTAAGCGGTGCTCGTGATATTCCTTACTTCATCGTTCCAATTCTTGCTCCAATTGCTGGTGCGTGTTTTGGTGGTTGGTTGTACCCACGTGTTATCGGTGCTTACCTACCAGTAGAAGGCCAAGGCTGCACAATTCCAAACCAATGTGAAACAGAAGAAGAAGCTGAACAAGCTCAAGCTTAATTCCTAAGCGACCCTACATTTACTAAAATATAAATAACAAAAGAAAAAGGATTCTTACCATGACCGAGCAAAAATACATTGTTGCCCTAGACCAAGGCACCACAAGTTCTCGCGCTGTAATCCTCGATCACGATGCAAACATCGTTAGTTCTTCTCAACGAGAATTTACTCAGATTTATCCAAAAGCCGGTTGGGTTGAGCACGATCCAATGGAAATCTGGGCGACTCAAAGCTCTACATTGGTTGAAGCTCTTGCTAAAGCAGGCATCCGCAGCGATGAGCTAGCGGGTATCGGTATCACTAACCAACGTGAAACCACCATTGTTTGGAACAAAGAGACAGGCAAGCCTGTTTATAACGCAATCGTATGGCAGTGTCGCCGTACAGCAGACATCTGTGAAGACCTAAAAGCTCGTGGCCTAGAAGACTACGTACGTGACAATACAGGCTTAGTCCTTGACCCGTATTTCTCAGGTACCAAAGTAAAATGGATTCTAGACAACGTTGAAGGTGCTCGCGAAGACGCTGAAGCTGGCAAACTACTGTTCGGTACGGTTGATACTTGGTTGGTTTGGAAAATGACTCAAGGACGTGTTCACGTTACGGATTACACCAACGCGTCACGTACTATGTTGTTCAACATCAATGATCTATGCTGGGATCAGAAGCTACTTGATGAAATGGGCATTCCAGCAGTCATGATGCCTGAAGTGAAGCGCTCTTCAGAGGTTTACGGTCAAACGAACCTTGGTGGTAAAGGCGGTACGCGTATCCCAATCGCGGGTATTGCCGGTGACCAACAAGCTGCACTTTACGGTCAAATGTGTGTAGAAGCAGGCCAAGCTAAGAACACTTACGGCACAGGTTGTTTCCTTCTAATGAACACAGGCCAAGAGAAAGTAACATCAAAGAACGGCCTACTAACAACGCTAGCATGTGGTCCTAAAGGTGAGCCTGCATACGCACTTGAAGGTGCAGTATTCATGGGCGGCGCATCAATCCAATGGCTACGTGATGAAATGAAGCTACTGGCTGGCGCAGAAGACTCTGAGTACTTCGCAACCAAAGTAGATTCTTCAAACGGCGTTTACGTAGTCCCTGCGTTTACTGGTTTAGGCGCTCCATACTGGGATGCTTACGCTCGCGGTACGATTGTCGGCCTAACTCGTGGTGTTAACTCTAACCACATCATCCGTGCAACGTTGGAAGGTATTGCTTACCAAACGCGTGACGTACTTGACGCAATGCAAGCTGACTCTGGCATCAAGCTAGCGAAACTACGTGTTGATGGCGGCGCAGTAGCGAATAACTTCCTAATGCAATTCCAATCAGATGTGCTGGATACTGAAGTTCACCGCCCTGAAGTAACGGAAGTAACCGCTCTGGGCGCCGCTTACCTTGCCGGCCTAGCGGTTGGTTTCTGGGACAGCATTGATGAGCTTCAAGACAAAGCCGTTCTTGACCGCACATTCATGCCGCACCACGACGAAGAGAAGCGTAACCGCCGTTACAAAGGTTGGAAACGTGCTATCAAGTGTGCACAGGTTTGGTCTGAGCTGCACGATGACGATGACAACGAGTAATACTGATTATTCAACTAATCGTTAATCATTAGCCGCTGACCTAGGAACTCGAGTAATCTAATCGACTAGATTGTTCGAACCTCAGCAAACGAAACTAAAAAGAGCACTATTTTGTGCTCTTTTTTGCGTTTCAGGCTCAAATTCTGCGTTTTGCGCAGCGTTTTTGCGGTTTAGACATGATTCCTTACCATCATTACTTCTCTCTTTTCATCAATTCGAGCACAATAGCGTGAGTTTATATTTTCGATTTTGACGCGCTAGAGCCCTTTGCGCGCAGGGAGTGGTAAGTTAAGTGAAGCAGATACCAAGACACCAGCAGATTGTAGATCTGGTAAAAACACAAGGATATGTGAGTACCGAAGAGCTCGTTGAAAAGTTCGATGTCAGCCCACAAACCATCAGACGAGACCTCAATGAACTTGCCGATAGCAACAAAATTCGTCGCTATCATGGTGGTGCAACCATTCCTTTAAGCTCGGAAAACACCTCGTATAACACGCGTAAAGCGCTTAACTTCAACGAAAAAGACGTGATCGCCGACGAACTGGTTAAGCACATCCCAGATGGTGCAACCCTATTCGTTGATATCGGTACCACGCCAGAATCGGTGGCACGCGCACTCAACAAAAATCACAAACAACTAAGAGTCGTCACCAACAACATTAACGTTGCCAGCATCCTTCTACCGAACCCAGAGATCAAGGTTATCTTGGCGGGTGGCGAAGTACGCAACCGTGATGGCGGTATAGTTGGCGAAGCGACACTCGATTTCGTGAAGCAGTTCCGCCTCGATTTCGGTATCTTGGGCATCAGCGGCATCGACTTTGATGGCTCACTGCTCGACTTTGATTACCACGAAGTTCGTGTGAAACAAGCTATCATCGAAAACAGTCGCAGCATCTTCTTAGCCGTCGACCACACCAAGTTTGGCCGTAACGCGATGGTTAAGCTCGGTAATATCTCTCAAGCGCACATGGTCTTTACCAATAAACAGCCACCTGAAGAGATTCTCAACATCCTTAAAGATTCAGCAATACCATTAGAAGTGATCGATACCGCTCGTCCTGTGAGCGAATAACTCACATAAGTGCTCGGTGAGCCACTTTCTATAATGAATCACGATTCTTTATAGAAAAGTTAAAAAAGTAAAACTTGCTCACTACCACTGTCGCTTCTATGCTCGAATTAGACTTATTTGAACCTCTGCTTTCATAAGCAGAGGTTTTTTTATGCCCAAATCACATAAAACGCGCATAAACGAAAATAATAAATGACCGCAAACGAAAGTTCATATAGGATTCAATTATGTTCTAAAATGCTCGTTCGCTCAGAAGAGGTCAAAACCATGAGTGCTCAACAAAATAATTCAAACAACAGTACATCTTCCACTTTAGACTTGATCGTGATTGGCGGCGGCATCAATGGTGCAGGCATCGCGGCAGATGCATCGGGTCGTGGTCTAAACGTTGGCTTATACGAAGCAAATGATTTCGCATCTGCGACGTCTTCTGCTAGCTCAAAGCTTATCCACGGTGGCCTACGCTACCTTGAACATTACGAATTTCGTTTGGTTTCGGAAGCACTCGCTGAACGTGAAGTCTTGTTAAGAAAAGCGCCTCACGTTGCTCAGCCAATGCGTTTCCGTTTACCTCATCGACCATTTTTACGCCCAGCTTGGATGATTCGCTGTGGCCTATTCCTTTACGATAACTTGGGTAAGCGCACCACTCTTCCTGGAAGTAAGACAGTCAACCTAGCAAAATCAGGGCTACTGAAACCAGAAATGAAGACAGGCTTCGAATACTCAGATTGCTGGGTCGATGATGCGCGTATGGTGTTGCTCAACGTATTAGCAGCAAAAGAGAACAACGCAGAAGTACGTAACTACTGCCGTGTTGAAAAAGCGCACCGCGAAGGTGGTATTTGGCATGTGACGATCCTTGATGTGATGACAAACCAACGCTTTGAACGCAAAGCAAAAGCGCTGGTTAACGCTGCTGGTCCTTGGGTTAAACAGTTCTTTGATGATGGATTAGAGCAGGCTTCGCCTCGTAATATTCGTCTGATCAAAGGCTCGCACATTGTTGTGCCACGCATTCACGACGAACCACAAGCGTACATTCTGCAAAACAAAGACAATCGTATTGTGTTCATGATCCCTTACCTAGATAAGTTCTCGATCATCGGCACTACCGACCTTGAATACAAAGGCGACCCACGTAACGTCGCAATTGATGATGTAGAAGTGGATTACTTGATTGATATCGTTAACCAGCACTTTGTTAAACAGCTTGGCCGTGAAGACGTGGTTTGGACATACAGTGGCGTAAGACCACTTTGTGACGACGAATCTGATTCACCACAAGCGATCACTCGTGACTACACATTGGAATTGGACGCAGAGCTCGATCAAGCACCACTGCTTTCGATCTTCGGTGGCAAGTTGACCACTTATCGTAAGCTAGGCGAAGCAGCACTTAAGAAGTTAGAACCACACCTAACCAATATGGGTGCGCCTTGGACAGCCAACAACACGCTTCCAGGTGGTAACTTCAGCTGTAGCAGAGAGCAACTTGCGAAGATGATCCATACTAAATACCCTTGGGCATCTGAAGCGTTGCTGCTTCGCTACGTGACTCAATTCGGAACTTACACGTGGAAACTACTGGAAGGTGCGAATAGCGAAGCTGACCTTGGCAGCCAATTCTCAAGCGAAGCCCATGGCGTTTATCAAGTTGAAATCGATTACTTAATCAATAAAGAGATGGCGATGACTGACGAAGACATCTTGTGGCGCAGAACCAAGCTTGGCCTGTACATGAGCGAGTCAGAGCAGCAAGCAGTAACGGATTACCTGAAAGAGAAGCTACAAAGCAAGGTAGTGAGCTTTTCTCAAGTAGGCTAATCCCACCAGCCTAAACATGGTTCAAGAACATACTTAACAACGAAGCTTAGCGTCCCCCGCGCTAAGCTTTTTTTATATCCAATGAAACCCAAGCTTATGTGTTCAGATAGGAACAGGAATGCAGAAACAAAAAAACTCCCGAAGGAGTTTTTATTGTCTCAATCTGCAATTTGCTAACTAACTATTTAATTTAGCTATTCAGCAAAATAACCCGCTAGCTAGGCAATTAAACGAGCATGCAGTGAATCTTTAAGCTCAGAACGATCATGTTTTAGTTGGTGCATCGAGCCGTCATCAATGGGTGAATCTTTCAGCTCTAGTTTACGAATCTCTTTATCAAGGTTGTCGTATGTCTTCATATCTGCTGCAAAGCCATCGTCAGTTTTAGCAAGCTCAGCAATTTTGTCTTTCATTTCAGGAAATTCGTGAACAAGAGAGTGATTTTCACCTAGCATAGAAACCTCTTAAGTTGAGTAAAGTGATTGGTATTAAGCACATTTCATTATTAACCTTAGCAAGTGCTTCAAATAACAAATGAGATCCAGTACACAGCCTAGAATATAGACAATTCAGATTCAAAAATTTACAACATGCACCTAGAAAAATGAGGGGTTTTATTTAAATTATCTCAATAGCGGAATTAGCTCACGAGAGTCGTTTAACCTCCTAAGCATTATTCTTTACGTGTTAACTTTTCGAGTCTGCTAACAGGTATCGACACTAAGTAAACGCTACCACGCAAAAATTTGAATCAAGTAGGAAGCATTTCTGAGTCACAATGTTATTACCATGGTCGCACCAATGAAAAGTGCCGATATTGAGATTCTCGAGCAGATACTTTTCCCTCACATTCCATATATGGTATCTCCCGTTTCACGCTCTGGTTGTTGTCAAATTGACTAAGCCCTACTTTATTGGGGAGAGTTTAACAACATAGGGAAGTGTTGATAATAGAAACAAATTTCGAATCAGTTTATAGACTTTAAATAAAATACCCTCACCAGATGTAGAGGGTATTGATGTACTACTAATAAAAGAAAAGCTTCAATCTCAATGTGGTTGGATCGATAACCTACTATTTAGATTCATATAATCTTGTAGGGACTTCCGTTTCACAACGCTCAAGATCATAATCTTGCGTCGTGCCACTATTACCTTGGAATCTCATTCTCACGATCATACCTCGATCTACATACCAGCGAAGACCTTCGCAAGAGTAGCGATAGCTAGACTCCAAAATATGCGCTGTTGCCCATCGAGAATTGCCCGGCAGTGACTCAACATAATAGATCACGCCATTTTCTGTAATCGTTATACCTTTTATATCGCTTAGATACTCAATAGCGGTATCAATTGTTTTTTGGTCTGCCGTTGGTTGTAACTCTTCAATTGGGACAGTCAAACAGCCAGACAGGATTGTTGCAGACAGGCAAGCCAAAAAAATAGGTTTTAATTTCATTTTTATTCTCATTCAATTACATAGCCAAAATAACACTAGATCGAGATTCTATTCACGAGATAAATGAATGTGTACCATCACACCTAAAAATTTATAAAAAGTGTGATACAGAGTGCTTATTAAACTTAATTTTGGTCTTCATTAAAAGAAAAGTTACTCGTAATTCGCTCTCAGATAAAAATCAACAACCTTCTGAAAGTTATATACTTTTGACTGTGCAGCGCCCAGCGGCCAATAATTGACACCACCAATTAGCTGATGGTTGTAGAATGATCGAAAGACAAGCTTAATGCTCTGAAAGTTAACCATAGGCTAATCGCTCGTCGCCAAACGTACTGCCGCTTCTGCATGGATGGCAGTGGTATCAAACAGAGGAACATCGGTGTGGTGCTGTTGAATCAGCAGGGCTATTTCAGTACATCCCAAAATAACGGCCTCTGCACCTTGCTGGCTTAGCTTCTCAATGATTTGACGATAGATAGCTCGAGATTCTTCTCTTACTTCACCTCGGCACAGCTCTTGGTAAATGATGTTGTGCACTTTCTGTCGGTCACTCTCATCTGGAATCACAACATCAATACCGAACTTGTTAGTCAGGCGCCCTTTATAGAAATCTTGCTCCATCGTGAAAGCGGTGCCGAGCAATCCGACTTTCTTCACTCCTTTCTCAAGCAACTTCTGCGCCGTGGTATCTGCGATATGTAAGATAGGAATCGTGATCTTCTCTTCGATCTCAGGAACGACCTTATGCATGGTATTGGTACAGATCAGGATAAAGTCCGCCCCGCCGTTCTCAACCGATAAGGCCGCGTCTGACAAGATATCAGCAGTCTCAGCCCAGCGACCTTGGTGTTGTAGCTTTTCTATCTCATCGAAGTTCACGCTGTACATACAAACCTTTGCAGAATTGAGCCCACCAAGGATCGCTTTAACGCCCTCGTTGATGGATTTATAGTAGCTTACTGTCGACTCCCAACTCATACCGCCGAGCAAACCGATCGTTTTCATGTTTTTATTCCTTTATTTTTCGACTATCCTATTAAACCGTCATGAGTTAAGAACTTATAGTACGTTCTTACTTAAAGCGAGGCATTAAGCCTTCATTGTTTTCAAGCGTTCATTCCAAACCTCTGACTTCAAAACGTCCGCGAACAAAAAAGGCTCGAATCAACAATCCGAGCCTTTGTGTTTTTTACCAAAGAAAAACTAGGCGTTAGTACACCTCACACCAATCGGATTTCATGTCGATCAGCGTCCAATCCTCTCTGGAATTCGCCTCATCTAGCGCTTTATCCAACTTACCAACATGAGACTTACGATCGTACTGCCACTCGCGCTCAGCGTCAGTATGATGAACAATCATAGCCATTGAGTTGGGTTGACTCGTTGCCCATTGCATCATTGCTTGGTCACCATCTGAGTTGCCTACTGCTAAAATAGGCTTCTTACCGATAATATGCTGAATGTTAGTGACCTTTCCGGCTTTGTCATCGATGGTCAAAATGGACGAATCCTTAGTAACCGTCGGCTTACCATCGTTGTAGCTGTAGTTGTATTGAAGGGCGCTACCAATGATTTGTTCTGTAGGAATGTTGTAAGCTTGCGGAGCCCACGCTCGCATGAAATCAACACCACCTCCCGACACAATGTAAGTTTTAAAGTCATGCTCTTGCAGGTAAGTCAGCATCTCTTTCATTGGCTGATAAGTAAGGTCTGTGTAGGCTTTATTGAAACGTCCGTCTTTTGCTACCGTCAACCATTGCTCAACGTCTTGTTGGTATTGCTCAACAGTCATACCAGAATGTGTCGCCATAATGATTTTCAATAACCCTTCTTCACCGCTGCCAAGAACGCTCTCGATATCATCTTCAAGCACAAACTTAAAAGGTGCTTCGGTTTTCCATTCAGGGTGATCTGGTGCCATCTCTTTTACACGGTCTAACGCAAAAGCCAGTTGGAAGTAGTAAGGCTTTTCCGACCAAAGCGTACCGTCGTTATCGAACACGGCGATACGATCTTCAATCACCACGAACGTATCAGACTCAGCTTTGGTGGTTTTCCCAACATAGTCGACGATAGCGGATTTGCTCTCGCTATCTTTCCAAGAAGGCAGCAAGTTATGGTCACAGTCTTTAGCAAAAGACGAGAAAGAAAGACTAGATAAAGTCGCGACAGATAAAAGGGTTATTTTCTTCATAGCAACTACCATGTTGTTGAATTAATTGTAGGGTTTAATTCAATTCATCCTAGTTGGTCTACTCTGATTTTCCACTTATGGACACTATAACCAATACTCATATTGTCGTTGGGGCTGTCGTAAAAAGAGGGTTAGCCTCACAGCTAGCCCTCGTTTTCTAATGCCCGAAAAAAGCTTAAAGACTCGGTGGGGTTCCCTCTCCATTAGAAGCAATCGCATCAATTTGCACCAAGGCGCCCATAGGGATATTAGACACACCAATAACTGTGCGCGCAGGTAATGGACCTCCAAAGTAACGCGTGCAAACGTCATTAAGCACATCTAGATCTGCCATGTCTCTTAATTGGATATTCAACTTCACGATGTCATCCATCACGTGGCCAACGCTCTCAATCACTTCTTTAATGTTATTCAGGCACTGCATCGCCTGCTCTTTTGCGCCATTCGCAACAATCGCTCCAACTCTTGGATCCATCGGTAATTGAGCGGAGATATTGTTGTAGTGTGAAAAGGCCACAGTTTGCGTTGAAAGCGGGCTTATTGGCGCAGCTTTGGTATTGTTTGCCTTAATCACTATTCCATGTCGATCTTCAACCGCTTGTGGCGGAGTGCCATCGCCGTGTGACACGGTCGCATCCATCTGCACTAACGCTCCCATTGCTAGGCCTTCAACCACCGTCACCGAACGTGCTGGCATGTAACCGACAGCCCTCGCAATCGCGGAGTCCGGGAAGAAGGTGGTATACACTTCATTGACTGCTGCAAGGTCATCAAGGCTTCTGACATGGATATTCACTTTCACGATGTCATCAAGCGGAACATCAACATTTTCCAGTATTGATTTAATATTTTTGAGGCATCGAATCGCGTGCTCTTTTGCTCCACCAGCAACGATGCTACCCGATTTCGGATCAATCGGTAGCTGAGCTGAAATGTGATTATAGTGAGAGAAAGCCACCGTCTGAGTTGATAAAGAACTGACTGGCGCGTGTTGAGTATTTCTGGCGATTTTAACTAACTCACAAGCTGCTTGAGGATAAGTGCCTTCACCATTCGAGATCACGGCATCCATTTGTAAGTGAGCGCCTTCGAGCGGCAAATCAACGACAGCGAGTATCGTGCATGTGGGAACATAGTGTTGGAAAAACGACGCATAGATTTCGTTAACCACATCGATATCTGCAATGTTTTTCAAGTATATATTTACTCTCACAACGTCGTACATGCGGTGTCCAATGCTCTCCACAATCGCTTGAATGTTTAATAAGCACTGTTTTGTTTGATCTTCTAAAGAACCTGAGATCAGGCTACCTGTTTTAGGATCAATAGGTAATTGAGCAGAGAGGTTATTGTAGTGTGAGAATGCCACCGATTGTGTCGAGAAAGGGCTCAGTGGTGCATCTTCAGTGTTTCTTGAAACTTTAATAATATCGGCACTCATGTCGATACATCTCCTATTCGAGTATTGATGTCAGATAGAGCCAATCGGCCACGTGTTTATCGATAGTTCAAAATAAAGGGCACAAAAATAGCCGAACCAATAAATCGTGATAAATACTGGTCCAGCTTAATTCACTTTAAACAGTGGAGGCAGTGATGCCCCCACGAATAAACATCTACAAAGTGCTTAGGAAGCTACTGATTTTTTCTTCGTGATGCTTAACGGTTTCTTGTGTTGGGATAACCGCATCTTTATGAGTGAAGTACACCAAGATTGCCATCTGCGCAGTTAAGCGATTTTCTGCTTCATCAAATGCCACTGAGTATTCACTTTCTAGTGCACCACGAGTCACTTCTTCTTTGTCATTCGCAGGTAGGCAGTGCAGCAGCATTGCGCCTGGGCGAGCTTTAGCCATTAGCTCTTCAGTGATCACATAGTTAGGCATGAATGCCGCAAGACGCTCTTCTTTCTCGTCCATTTGTGTAACCCAGTAGAAGCTATCGCCGTACACCACATCACAGTCGCTGATACGCTCCACATCGTCGGTGATCTCAATCGTACCGCCCGACTCTTCACAGAAGTTCAACGCCATATCGATCCATTCTTGTTCCATGTGGTATTTCTTAGGACCAATTTGCTTAAAGCCCATGCCATATTTTGCGCAAGTCAGCATCAGTGAACGGCACACGTCAGTCGCATCACCCATAAATGCTAACGTTAGATCAGACAACTTACGTCCATCGGTAATGTGTTCTCTAATCGTGTAAAGGTCGGCTAGCATTTGAGTTGGGTGGAAACGCGTATCAAGGCCGTTGATCACAGGTACCGTCGACATTTCTAACAAGCCATCGAGTGTTTCTGGGCTATTGGTACGAGCCATGATGATGTCGCACATACGTGACAACACACGCGAAGTATCATCAATAGACTCTTTGCCACCTAAATGGATATCTTTTGGTGACAAGAACAACGCGTGTCCACCCAGCAATGTTGCTGCCACTTCAAAAGAAACACGTGTACGTGTAGAGCCAGCTTCGAAGATCATCCCAACAGATTTACCTTTGAACAACGGCGGAATTGCATTGTCCTTTCTAGCCTGCTTAAGGTGAGTCATCAATTCCATCATGTTGTCCATTTCTTCAACCGAGAAGTCTTTCATAGACACCATATGTTCCAGATTTGCTTTGTTTAGTTCAGTTGCGCTAGAAGAAGGTAATTTCATAATAAGTTCCTATTTTTCATAATTTTGTGCGCGGTTCTTGTAAGTTCTCTTTCATGGCGATTTGATTTTGAATACATGCCATTACTTTCAAGAACCGCTACGTTTGGATTAAATATTGGTGTTAACGACTGTTCTCAGTCTTTAGTTGTTATTAGGTTTATCGTTGTAACTAAACTCTTGGTACTTGTTGGGTGATGCAGTGGATGTTGCCGCCACCTAACAAAATTTCTCGAGCCGGGACGCCATTCACTTCGTAGCCCGGATAGATGCCTTCCAAGATCCCGATAACATCGTTGTCGTAGCGTTTATCCAACAAAGGCAACACGATTTGGTTATTGGTAATCAAGTAATTGGCATACGACGCCGCTAAACGCTCACCCGCTTCTCGCTCCATTCCATCTGCGATATCGATACCTGCCGCTTCTTCCTCGGTCATGAAAAGAGGGCCTGGCATCGGCAGCTTGTGTACTTTTATCTGACGACCTTTGGCATCGGTCTGACTGGTGATGTAGTCATAGGCTTCTTTGCTGATCTCATATTGAGGATCGTTCTTGTCATCGCACCACGTTAGAACCACTTCACCCGGCTTCACGACATGAAGGATGTTATCGACGTGACCATTGGTTTCATCGTTGTATAAACCACGAGGTAGCCAAATTACCTTCTCAACGCTGAGGTGTTCGCAAAGTACTTCCGTCAGCTCTTCTTTGCTCATGTCTGGGTTACGGCTTTCGTGTAATAAGCACTCTTCGGTTGTGTAGAGCGTGCCTTCTCCATCCACGTGAATTGAGCCGCCTTCTAGTACGATTGGAGCGCGGTATCTGGAGTCACGAATGGTTTCACACATCTTTTGAGCGACTTGGTTGTCGCGATTCCACGGTGAATACAAACCATCCACAAACCCGCCCCATGCATTGAATTCCCAATCCACACCTCGACGTTCACCGCTGTCATCGACCACATAAGTCGCCCCGATGTCACGCATCCAAGAATCGTCAGTTGAGATTTCCAATACTCTAATGTCCTCTGGTAAACGAGATACTGCGTTATCGTATTGCTCAGAACTCGCAAGCATGGTGACTGGCGTTGTATGGCTGATCTTGGTGGCAACGTCTGCAAACACTGCTTGTGCTGGTTTGGCCCCATTGCGCCAGTTGTCGGTGCGCTCTGGCCAAGCCATCCAAATTTCGCTATGTGGCTCGTGTTCTCCTGGCATTCTGAAGCCATCGTGTTTTGGAGTGGTATCAATCAGTTTTTTCATCGTTATGTCCCCTAAATTATGCTTGAGCTTCTTTTTTATCTTGTGTCTCGGTCGTGTCGTCATCGCCTGAACCTTGCTGCTTCTTGCGTTTTAGAGCACCTAGAAGAATCCATTCGCCAGCAAGGATGGTGGCAATCACGCCAATCAAAACAGGTCCTGTGTATCCCCAATCGGCAACAGTTAGATCAAGAGCTTCGGGGAAAATAAATAAGATCACGGCTTGAAGGACGACCAAGAAACAAACAATCGACATGACCCATTGAGCCGCCATACCGCCAGGTACTTTGAATGGGCGTTCGCGTTGACCATCAACCACTCGAAGCTTTAGGTATGCCGGGAACATGAACAGGTAAGGAAGTAAGAAAATGCAGCTAGAGAAGGCAAATATCGACCAGAACAAATCATCATTGCCCTGAGCAAACAGCGCGTAAGACAGAATAACGACCGTTGATACCGTGCCAGTAATGTTGTTCGCACCAACAGGGGAACCTTTCTCTGACACTTTCGCGACAGGGGCTGGAAGTTCACCTTCTTGAGCGGCTTCAGCAGCAGCTCGGCTGGCGCCCATTGTCCAACTCACCATGTTGCCGATAAGCGTTAACAAAGCGAAAGTACCGAAGATGTACACCATGGCTGTACCAACCACGCCAGTGCCGAAAAGTGTTCTAAATGTGTCGATAAGGCCAGACACCAAACCAATGCTTTCGACAGGTAGCGCCATCAAAATGCCTACCGTACCGAAGATGTATAAGAAAGCGGTGATACCGATAGAGAGGAAGACGGCCTTAGGCATATCACGAACGTCTTTCATTTCTTTAGTCATGGTCGCAACCAATTCAAAACCCATTAGGTTGAACACAATCGCTGGTAAGAAAGAGACCGCAGAATCCAATGAAGGCATCATAGCTGGCAACGTAAATTCGTTAGCTACGCCGTTTTTCATTGCATAGATAAAGCCGCCTACACCCAATGTACTGATCACGACAATTTTTAATATTGCGCCAATATTGGTGACCCACACTCCGATGTCGGCAGACACATTACAAATCAAAACCGTTAGCCAGGTGAGTAATATACAAATGGCGATTTGTCCCCATAAAGACAGATCTGGCATGAAAAGTTCGGCAAACATCCCTGCAAACATGATGTATACCGCAGGCATCCATAAACCAACGTTAATCCAGTAAAACCACGTTGTTCTGACTGCCCATTTAAAATTGAAGGCTTGTTTTACCCAATCGTAAATCCCACCTTCACCTGGGTAGGTGGTACTCAGTTCGGAAGTAATTAAGCCATATGGAATGACAAAGAAGACCAGCATTAACACCCACCAACCAATGGCACTGACACCAATACTGGCTGACGCTGTTAATGTGTCGACCACCAAAACTGCACACAGTGTAAAGAGTGCAATTCCCGTAACCCCCATTTTTCCTTGCGTTTCGTTACTCATCTCTTAGCTCCTTAATCTCTAATTCGGGATTAATTAAACGGCAAAGCGATGAAGTGAACTGGGATGAAAATTGAATATCGGTTTTACACAAACGAGTTCGGGGTAAAAACAAAATAAACCCAACAAATATTAGATTTATAATGCTAAAAGTCGGAATACTTGATTTTGGTCAATAACCATTCGATTAATAAATACATTTTCCATTTCAAAACCAAGATCACATATCTAGTTAATTTAAGGGTAATTAAGGCTTTCTGTGACATATAGGCGACTAAAAACATCAAATATTGAGCACAAATCGAATTGTGATTTTTATCCCCACGGCACCGACAATATTTAAATACAATTCAAACCAACTTATTTGCACTGAGCAAAATATTATTTGGAGAGTTAAACATGTCGAAGCCTATTATTGTTGTTGCTGTCGGTGGGAATGCTTTACTACAGCGTGGTGAAGTAATGAGTTGTGAAAACCAAAAAAAGAGCATCGCGCAAACCGCCAGCTCTTTGGCTGAGCTCAGCAAAGATTACCGCTTAGTGGTTGTACACGGAAATGGCCCTCAAGTCGGCCTACTCTCATTGCAGAACAATGCTTATAAAGATTGCCCCCCTTATCCATTTGATGTGCTTGGTGCTGAGACTCAAGGGATGATTGGTTACCTCATCCAGCAAGGGCTAAATGCTGCAATTAAAGACCGCTTTACGACCACGATTCTGACTCGAATTGTTATAGACGAAAATGATCCTGCGATTGCCGACCCAGCCAAATTTATTGGCCCTATCTATACAGAAGAACAAGCTAAAAAACTCGCAGAAGCCAACCAATGGGTTGTGAAACCTGACGGCGCACACTGGCGTCGCGTGGTGCCATCACCTTCGCCAAAAGAAGTGCTAGAAATAAAAGCCATCAAAGACTTGCTAGAGAAAGAGCACCTAATTATTTGTGGCGGTGGCGGTGGCGCTCCGGTAGTGGAAAAAGATGGCGCTTATGTGGGTTTTGAAGCGGTAATCGACAAAGACATGACAGCGGCACTCATTGCGGAAGAAATCGGCGCAGAGCATTTGTTAATCCTCACCGATGGGTCTCATGTTTGTTTAGATTGGGGAACCCCAAAGGAAGAGAAGCTTGAGAACGTGTCAGTTGAACAAATGAAGAAATACACGTTCCCAGCAGGTTCTATGGGGCCGAAGGTCGACGCATGCTGTCTTTTTGTTGAAAGGACAAAACAACACGGACACATTGGTGACCTATCGAGCGCACTAGAGATCATTGAAGAGAAAACGGGGACACATATTAACGCCTAACATCGGCTTATCATGGTTTATATAAATAAAGGGTCACAAAGTCTAAGTTTTGATATTCCAATTGGAACTTTTCTTGAAAACCCTTTATGTTTTTTGTGTTCCACAATAAAGGTGAGGATCATTAGATGCGCAAAGTAACAACCGAAGAAAAATTAATTCGAATTCATGATGCTGTTGTGCAACTAATGGAACGCCGTGAAGCAACGGATATTTCAATGTACGATGTTGCTAAAGAGTGTGGAATGGCAACGTCCACGGTTTATCATCACTATCCAAATATAGAGAACTTATTCCATAACCTGTTAGATGACGTATTTATTGATTTCGACTCTCTACTCAGTAAATGTATAGATGCCAAGCATGTTAGTCATTGGACTGATATCAATCGTATGATTGAAACAGCCTATGTGAATTATTATAACAATAACCCGATTGCTAAAAAGCTTATTTTGGGTCGTCATACATTCACCGAATTAGGCCATGCGGACACTGAAAATGACTTAATTCTTGGTAAGGAAGTAGAAACGATTTATCGACAGTTCTTTGATGTTCCTCAATTGCCACAATCCATCAATGTCTTCGCTATCTCATTGCAAGTCGCAGATAAAATATACTCGTTATCTTATCGCCAACATGGCTGCATCACACCAGAACTTGCCAACGAAGCAATCCGACTGACCGAGTCTTACCTTAAGCTGTATATTCCGCATATCTGTCAAAAAACAGAGCCTAGCAGGATGCATACGCATTAAGAGAACCTGTAATCCCGATAACGTCTTACCTTTCTATTTGCGCTCGTGACCAGAATAAAAAAGCAGAACTTCAATTCCTCAAAGTTCTGCTTTAACAATCCATTACTTCTACGCTCTGCGCTTCTTGAAAGTGTGCCAGCCAGCGCTGAAAATTGTTTTTAACACCACACCGAGTGCGCTTAATTTAGGGTCGGCGTTCTTGCCAGAAGCGATGCGCCACATCTGATGTTCATACCAAACGAGTCCTACCATCGCCATTTTGTCTAAAGCGGGCTTTCCTGTGGTTGGCACCGTTAGCGGCATGCCGTGGCTAGGGTTTTCAATTAACTTGTTAGGGAAATCAGGATCAACCGCCATTGTGCGCGCAATACCAATAAAATCGGTCGCCGAAGTGTTTAATGCTTCATTCATTGCTTGCGCGGTTCGAAAACCTCCCGTGACCACCAGCGGCGTGCTCACAAGCTTTCTCGCCTTAACCATGTAATCCATAAAATACGCTTCACGCTTTACTGTGCTGGTCTTCAATGGCTCGGCTTTGTTTTTCGACCCCATCATTGATGGGCTTTCATAGGTGCCGCCGGAGATCTCAATCAGGTCGATACCGTTATCACTCAGTGTTTGCACAACCTGCATC
The DNA here is from genome assembly GCF_021728315.1 of Vibrio sp. L5-1. Taxonomy (NCBI): domain Bacteria; kingdom Pseudomonadati; phylum Pseudomonadota; class Gammaproteobacteria; order Vibrionales; family Vibrionaceae; genus Vibrio; species Vibrio sp. L5-1. Next base: position 986,076 of record NZ_JAKKCQ010000001.1, read on the forward strand.
GACTCTTCTTCAGTGAAGCCACCTTTCATGAAGTCGGCGCTGTTAAGCTTAATCCCGACAGGGAAATCGTCACCGACCTCTTTTCGAATCGCGCGATAAACCTCAAGTACAAAACGAAGTCTGTTTTCAAGTGACCCACCCCATTTGTCTTGGCGTTGATTGTGTCTCGAAGATAAAAACTGACTGACAAGATAACCATGAGCACCGTGGATCTGCACACCAGTAAAACCCGCTTGTTTTGAAAGCTTTGCACTCAGCGCGAATTTATCAATGATTGCGATTATTTCCGTCTCAGTCAGAGCTCGTGGCCTATTGAAGCCTTTTTCTAATCCACGCTCTAAAGAGATAGCCGAAGGAGCAACCGGGCTATCGCATAAGAACTTAGGAATTTGCTTACCAGGATGATTCAGTTGCATCCATATCTGAGAACCACTCTGTGTTCCAGCCTTCGCCCACTCACGAAATACAGTTAAGTCACTGTGTTCATCCAACACAACGTTTTTAGGTTCACCAAGTGCGCCTCTATCGACCATCACGTTGCCCGTCATGGATAGGCCAATGCCTCCTTGAGCCCAACGCTGGTAAAGCGTGACTAAACCTTGCTTAGGGTTATGGTGTTTATCACCTAGCTGTTCACTCATTGCTGATTTGAACAGGCGATTTTTGATCACTTGGCCATTAGGAAGAGAAAAAGAGTCGTTGAGGCAGATCGGATTCATGCGCGTGGTTACTTTCTTTGGTCTATATATTGCATCCAGTATGCCCTATTTTATCCGACAGTTCTGAGCATTTAGTGCCTATTTCGAAGCAAGTTTCACTCAATAATAAAATGCCAGCGGCATAGCAGCTGGCATTAATCGATTATAAACAAAACCTTAAACAGGCAGTTTAAGTCATCACTTTATCGTGGTTTTTTTGACCTTGGTAAATGGTGTCGATTTCCATTTATCTGTTCTTACCTCTTCACCGGGCGTGTACATGCGTAACACTGAATACCATTGGTGATCGGGGATAGGTAAGAAGTTAGGATCATCTTCATGCCCTTTTATATCGCTACCCATGTAAATGGTGTAACTGCCATCAGCATTAGGCGTTAGCGTTCTGTCTCCACGGGAATGACGGTTTAACTCGTTTTTCTCCATCAATCGGGTTTCACCACTGTAAGCCGTGTATGACCAAAAACCACCCTCTTCTAGCGGTGGCGCATCGAAGGTCACCGTGTAATCATACTTACTACCGTCGAGCGCACCACCTTCACTATCAAAGAAGTCACCGCTATACATAGTGTGTTTTGCAGGCAGCCCCCATTGGCCCATTAAGGTACCGTAGGCGTGTTGAAAGCTTGGAACCTTGGTCATTTCATCGCGAGTGCCTAACACGTCACGTGAATCATCAAAGCCCGCATTAATAATTCGCTCCAGTCCATCTTTTTGACCAGACTCGATCATACGAAGCTGCTCTTTCGTAAATGGATGATTAGCTTTGCCTAATTCAGAATCTCCCAAGCTAATGTACTCGAATTGTTCAAGCAGCTTTTGGTCATGCGTCTTCATTGTTCCTTCAGACAGGATGAAATTGGTTCGCTCGACCCAATTAGAGTCTTCAGGATCGGGATACTCGCGTACGACAGGATCTGGTCCTTTCTGACCTAAGTATTCCGACAACGTCCTAATATTCCATTGATCCATTAACTTTTGAGCAGTTGCAGAATCGTCACCACCAAGGTCCATGATTCGACCCATCATCTTGACCAGCGGATGCTCGACATAGATCACTTGGTCGACACTCGCAGGAACTTCACCTTTCCACCCTTCAACTGCATACATGAAACTGCCGCCTTTTGTGCCTCGCTGTGGAGAGCCAAAAGCCGAGTCAGTAAAGTGCTGCATATTCATCGTATGGAACAACCAGTATCGATTGTCATCATGGTCTGGAATCGTAACGATGACAGGCTCTGCTGCTAGGTCCATCCACCCCATCAAGTGTAACGTGTCATTGTTAATCGTCGGATGCGCAGTGTAAGTGTCGTCAGCAAGTATTCGAATATTTTGAAATCGATTCAAAGGGTAGTCTTGCTCAACGACGGTTTTGTAAAAATATTTGTAGGCTTCATCTATCGAGTACGCGTACTCGTAGGCAAGTTGTGCCAATAACTGATTATCCTTTTTGAGCGACGCTAAGCTCGCCATCTCAACGGGGAGAGTTTCCGTCTTTATCTCCATTGCTGTTTTTGTTGCCACAGCTACGCTAGTCGCGTCCACGGATTGGCTCGCTAGTAGCGTAGACGGAAGTGCAACCATGAAAGCACAAGCCAGTGCTGTCGCAAGTATGTTCTTTTTCATCAATCAATGTCCCAACTAAAAGCAATATGTAAGGTGTGCTTGTTACAGCACACCTGAATTCACTGTATTGGCGTTAGTCAGCAACCACTGATTTGTCTGCCATACCAATACCACCGGCTTTCTGTCTTGGTGGAAACGCTTTGAGTGACTTCTGATATTCTGCCGCTGATTTTTGCAGCTTTGGTAATACCCAAGACTTCTCTTTCATCCATAAGAACCAACCGCGAGTATCAGGGCTACGCTCGTAAGGATCAGCCTTGATGTTGATGAGCATCCCTAGTGGCCACTCTTCAGGAGGCGCAATCCATTCCGTTTTGGTTTTTAGGTGCACTTTCCAATCATCAACTCGGAACGCATTCAAATCTTGCTCGTTGTAGAAGAAAAACTCATGACGTTGACTCGGCTCGCCTTTAGTCAACATGTCTAGCTGGTTATACCCATCCAAGTGGACTTGATAGCGCTCGCCGTTTAACTCTTTACCATCAAGCAGCTCTTGCTTAATGTCGCCTTCACCCACTGCAGCCATAATGGTTGGCACCCAGTCTTCTGAGGTCATGAAGCCATCGGTGTATTCACCTTGAGGGATTTTATCCGGCCAACTCACCAACATAGGCACACGGAAACCGCCATCCCATGTCGTGCCTTTTTGTCCTCTGAATGATGCAGAGCCGGAATCAGGCCAGTGATCTAGGTTTACGCCATTGTCAGATGTGAAGAGAATGATGGTGTTGTCGATTTCGCCCAAGTCTTCAAGCTTGTCGAGCAGCACACCGATCTGATCATCAAGTTCGATCAAGCCATCGTAGTAGGTGTTGATTTGGCTCGCGCCTTGATATTCCGGACGCACGTGTGTTTTTTGGTGCATACGCGTCGGGTTGTACCACATGAAGTAAGGTTGTTCGTCTTTCTCTGCTTCATGTCTATCAAGCCAATTCGTAGCAAACTCCAAAAATTCGCCATCAACGGTTTGCATGCGTTTAGCGCCTAAAAGACCTTTATCTTCAATTGTTTGCTTTCCAACCACACCAAATCTTGGGTCTTCTTGCATGTCCACACTCTCGGTAGCAACAGTGTGAAGAACGTTACGAGGGCGCCCTCTGAAGTTAGGGTCTGTTGGGAATTCCGGCTGTTCAGGCATCTCCATAACATTAAGGTGGTAAAGGAAACCGAAGAATTCATCAAAGCCGTGCACCGTTGGCAGGTGACTATTGTTATCGCCTAAGTGACTTTTACCGACATGCACGGTCGCATAGCCTTTGTCTTTCAACATTTCGGCTAGGGTTGGATCTTCTTTTTGAAGGCCAAGTGAAGAACCCGGCTGACCGACAGACGTTAAGCCTGTTCGGAATGGATATTGACCCGTGATAAAGGCAGAACGACCTGCAGTAGAGCTACCTTGTGCGTAGTAATCACTGACCATCATGCCGCGTTCGGCAATTCGATCAATGTTCGGCGTATCCACCGCGCCTAAACCACGGTGGTAGGCAGACAGATCCGTTGGGCTCACATCATCGAGCATGATGGCAACCACATTGGGTTGGCTCGCGGCATGTACGTTGACGCTCGCGAGCACCGAAAGCGCCAGAGCGGATTTAACAAAAGACTTATACATTTATAACCCTCATTCACTATGAGTAAATCGCTGAAGTCACAACGAAAATTGTGCATGTCTCAGCGAACCATTGTTGAGGTAAATGGTATAAGAAAGAGGTCTAAAATGGCTTGATAGCCACTATTACGATTATTAATAGTGGCAGTGATAAAGGGGCGTTATTTAGAAAGAATAGTAGCGTGACACTAGGATTGAATGATCGACGTAATTTCTTTTTGAAGCCAATCCGTGAACGGGTTATTACGGTTTGCTTGATGAGTAAACAGTGCCAATTCTCGACGATAGGTGTCTTTCAACAGCTCCGGCGGTAAATCGATACAGCGATAAGAGTGATCAAGCAAATAGCGGCATTTCGACGATGTAATATAGATAAAGTCACTGTCCTTAACTATCTCCAGCATCAAGTTCATATTGTTGCTTCTGAGCGCAATGTGTTTATCTAAGTCATATTTTTTGATCAACATTTCCGTCTTGGACGGCTGAATGTAACCAGGGATCATATTGATACAGAGTGGGTATTTCAGAATGTCCTCAAGGGAATTACCTTGAATTGGGTGGTCAGCTCTTAGCACCAACATGAACTTATCAAAGCCAACTGGGCGCTCAGTCAGGGTTTTATTGACGTCCATAGGAAGATAGCTCACTCCCCAACACATTCGGTTGGTCTCTAGAGATTGGACGCCGTTATCTAACCAAGGTGAACATTGAAACGTCACTTGCGGCGCTTCTTTGGTCAGCTTTTTGATTAGTGGCACACCCACTGGGATCAACAAAGGGGAAGGTAACATGATTTGAACCTCCCCTCTTAAATCTTCCAAGTCCCACTCTTCATTGGGGATATAAAGGTTGTCTAGTTGTTCTAATAGCAGAGGCAAGGTTTCGATGAGCTTCAAGCATTTTGGAGTAGGTTCAAGCCTCGCTTTATCTCTAACAAACAATTCATCATCAAATTGTTCTCTGAGCTTACGAAGCATGACACTGATCGTCGGCTGACTTACGTTTAAGGCTTTTGCTGCGCTTACCGTTTGGCGAGTTTCATTGAGCACCAAAATAAGCCGCAGTAAGTTTAGATCTCTGGTCATGCCCGACTCCAAGTTATTTAGAAAAGTGGGAAGTACGCTGGCGAATACCCTTTTTTCATCGCTTCTACCATTGGCAATAATTTGGGTAATGCGTGACGAAAAAACATCTCATACCCTTGGCACAAATGATTCATCGCGCTGCCATCTTCGGTTGTTGCTATTCTATTCTTAGGGCAGCCACCTTGGCAAAGCTCAACAAAGTCACAACCTCGACAAGTGCTGTTCAGTTCATGATATTTGTTGGTGCCAAACGCTATTTGTTCAGGTGAACTCGCCATGGTTGCAAGCTTATCACTATTCACAGTACCCAGTTGATGATCTTGGTACCCATAATGGTCACAACTGTAAACACTACCGTCATGCTCAACCATTAATTGCTGTCCACAAGTCGCACTGTGATGGCACATTTGGCTTTGGTAGCCCATCAACACCATTAAACAATTTTCAAAAAACTGGATATACACTTTACCGACATCATTGGCGCTCCAAGCATCAAACAAATCACAAAGGAACAGCCCCCATTGCTCACCGGTTAGCGACCAGTCGTGCCCTGTTCGCCTGTCCAACTCATGATCGATACAAGGCTGAAACTGCATATAACCACTGCCATTTTCAACCAAAAATTGATAGATCGTTTTGCCGTGTTTGTAGGTTTTATTATTCACGACCGTTAACGTATTAAACTCAACGTTGTGCTTTTTTAGATAAAACATCCCACGCATTGTGCGTTCAAAAGACGACTGACCATTTTTGTCGATCCGAGCGATGTCATTCAGAATGTTGGGGCCATCGATACTGATGCCCATCATGAAATTGTGTTTAGCAAAGAAGTTCGCCCAGCGATCGTTAATCATGGTTCCATTGGTCTGCATGGTATTTACGACACGCTTTTCCGTCGCTTTGCTTGCCTGTGCTTTCATTGCCGTTTCATAGAAATCGAGCCCTCTTAACATGGGCTCGCCACCATGCCAGATAAAGTCCACTTGCTGATCTTTCATTGGCTGCGCGTCGATATGAGCACCGACAATTTGCCCCATCATATCCAGAGACATTGAAGATCTTTTATCGACATCTTGTCTATTGAGATAATAGCAGTAGCTACAGTCCAGATTGCACTGAGCCCCTTCGGCTTTAATGAATAAGCTAAAAGGATAAGTGGATGTGTTCATATCGATTCCCGTACTTTTTTGCCAACATATCAACCGAAAATCAATCAAACAATAGCGCCTCAGGCCCCCTACCTGCACACGTCGTAGAGTCGCTTCACCAACCTGAATTAATATTAATTAAAACAATCACTTGAATAATAAAAATAGACTATTAACATCCTTAATATCGGCTATTACACTCCTTAATCTCACTTGCTCATATGATAAATGCCTAATTCTGTTCCTACGATCTAAGGTGTTCCATGAGAAAGCTCCTCTATAAGAAAAGTGTACTGACCAGTTTAGTGTGTTCTTTGTCCGGTATTATCGCGATGCCATCCCTTGCCCAACAATCTATTAATCCTGAAGAAGAGCTCGCTTACAATCTAGGTGTTCAAGCATTTATCTATGGTACAGGCCCATTAACCGTGGCAGCGGTTAGGCAAACGACCACATCTGTTGATGCGCCGATGGACAACGCCATGGCACCATTGAATGAGATGGGTAAAACACGCGTTCTATCCGGTCCTCAGGATAGAATTGTACCGACCGTCAACAACGATACGCTCTACTCACAAGCTCACTACGATCTGGATTTATCAGGTCCAATGGTGATTGATATTCCTCGCACCGATAACCGCTATTACATTGTTCAGTTATTGGATGCTTACTCAGATTCGATTGAAGATCTGCACGTGAAGAATGTCGGCGACCAAGGAACCAAAATACTTTTGGTTAACAAAGGATGGGCTGGCGAAGTGCCAGAGGGAATTGATCGTGTCGTAGAGTCTCGCACTCCTATGGTTTGGTTAATTCAACGCACGGGTGTGTTTGGGGAGCAAGATCTCAATGACGCCTTGGTTACTCACGACAAATTCCTCAGCTACCCACTTGATCAACTCGGCGAAGAGCATGACATCGTAGAGCTCAAAGCTTCGACAGGTCGCATCCCACCCATGGCGAGGCCTGAAGGGTTAGAGTGGTATTCGCTAATTGACCGTGAACTACGTAAAAACCCGATTCCAGAAGATGCTGCCATCGTTGATCAATTCCAACAAATTGGTATTGGAGGATCGACCCCCTTTAACCCTGAAGCGCTAACCTCAGCACAGAAAAAAGGGCTAATGCGCGCGATTGAGTCTTCACAGCAGATCATTCAATACGCTGGTCGAAGCATCGGCGATGTCAATAATGGCTGGTCGATGATGTACGAGGGTGGCCGCTACGGAAATGATTACCTGAGCCGAGCGAGCATCAATATGCGTGCGGCTGGTTTGAATGTACCAGAGCGAGCACTCTACCCAAATCGATACACGGACTCGAATGGCGAGCAGCTATCGGGATCCAATCAATATCGAATGACCATGCCAGCTGATGCACCCGCTGACGCCTTTTGGTCTTTGACCATGTACGACGCTAAAAACCTGTTCATGGTTGAGAACTTCATTCAACGCTACTCCATCTCAACCAATCGTAAGGATGAACTGAAATACGCAGAAGACGGCACATTGCCAATATGCATTCAATACGCAAAACCAACCGATCCTACGTGTAACTGGCTGCCTGCACCTCAAGATGACTTCTATCTTCACATGCGCCTGTATGAGCCGACTCAAGCCGTTCTAGACAATGAATATCCACTGCCACAAGTTGAAAAACTCTAGCTCTAATTAAGCCAATTAAGTAGATCAAGTCAATTGCCACGGCGTTCTTAGTATTCGCTCGTGGCAATTCGTTCTATCCCTAAATACATGACTCAAATTACTAGCAACATGACTCATACACTGAAAATGAGGTTCTATTCTTGAAAACACCTTTCATCACACTGTCTCTGTTAGTAACAGGGATAGTCAGCTCTCTCGCGCACGCGGGAGGATTAAACCTATCTCAGATTGCGACTACCAAAAGCGTTGGCACAGCTGGCGTAGGAAACGTAACCGCGAACGATGCATCCGCAGTGATCACCAACGCTGCGGGGTTATCGGCCATTGAAGAAAGCGCTTGGATTCTCGGCGTTCAATACCTCGATGTGGAAACCACTTTTGTCCGTGACGATAACTCGGCTTCAACCACAGGAAGCAGCGCGGATGTTCTCCCTCACTTATCTTACGCATCAAGGCTCAATGACCAATGGGTCGTTGGCACAGCATTGCACGCAGCAGGCGGCACTGGCGTTGAATACTCACACGGCGTTGGCGCGCACCCTGCTTTATTGATCAAAGAAAATAGCATTTCGGCACTCAACTTAACGTCGTCATTGTCATATCAGGTCAATAAACAACTGTCCCTTGGTGGTTCTTTGATATTGCAGCACACTGCGCTTGAAACTCAAGCTTTGAACGGTCGCGAACTTCAAGGAGATAGCCTTGAGCTAGGGTTCGGCCTGAGTCTCAATCTCCACATAAATGACAACACACAATTGGGTGTCAGTTATCAGGACAAATTTGATCACGACCTTTCCCTTGATAACGCCAACGCTTTTGGAATTAGCTCTGAACTGACTTGGGTTCGAAGCTTAAATTTAGGGTTGAAGCATTCATTAAATGAAGATTTAAACCTTCTACTCAGCTCCAACATGGAAACATGGCAAGATTATGATGACAAATACTCAACCACCTATTCTCTTGGGGTTGGTGTGGAATACGCTTATGAGGATTGGTTGCTGTACAGCGGACTGAGCGGTGACACTAGCCCTTTAAGCAGTCAAAACAGAGATGTGTTACTCCCACTCGATAAACAGTGGCGTATCGGATTTGGCGCTGAGAAGAAGATATCCAATGACTTACATCTAGGATTGAGCTACCAATACCAAGATCTAGGCCATAGTGAAATTAATGCTGACTCAGGACTATTTCAGCCTTCTGGCAGCTATTCGACCAACAGAGTTCACTTCATCACTTTGTCTCTTCGCCATTAAAGCGAACTCTTGAGCGTTCCATTCTAGCTTCTAGCTTCTAGCTTCTAGCAGGAAACGGTATAAAAAAGGATTGGCTGTGAGAGCAATCCTTTTGAATTCATGAATATCATTCCGCCAACCAGAAAGACTCAAACACCCTTTACGCTCATGGTAATTGTCGTTATTGTGAATCTCTACGTCATCATCACAAGGACTGTCTGAGAGTTATGAACAGCACGATTGAAACCATTCTGGGGCACCGCTCCATTCGTCAATATACAGATCAACCAATAGAGCAGCAGCAACTCGATTTAATTGTTCAGGCAGGCCTTGCCGCGTCATCATCGAGCTTATTACAGGCTGTTTCTATCGTGAGAGTGACAGACAAAGAGAAGCGAAAACTGCTAGCCGAATACGCAGGTAACCAAGCTTATGTTGAGAACGCGGCTGAGTTTTTGGTGTTCTGTATCGACTATCAACGCCACGCTCAAATCAACCCTGAAGTGAAAACCGACTTTACTGAACTGACCCTGATTGGCGCAGTCGATTCTGGCATCATGGCGCAAAACTGTATGCTGGCTGCGGAGTCTCTTGGTTTAGGTGGCGTGTACATCGGTGGCTTGCGTAACAGCGCGCAACAAGTCGATGAACTACTGGAACTTCCACAACACACGGCCGTGCTATTTGGTATGTGTTTAGGTCACCCTGCGCAGCAGCCTGAAGTCAAACCTCGCCTTCCTGCTCACGTGGTCATGCACGAAAATCAATACCAACCGTTGAGCTTAGATGAAATTGCCAGCTACGACGATTCAATGCAAAGCTACTACGCGAACCGCTCAAGCAATCAGAAGCAAAGCAGTTGGTCACAACAGATCACACAGAAGTTGTCTGGCGAATCTCGCCCGCACATTCTGCCTTACTTGAACAGTAAACAACTGACCAAACGATAGCTCGAGAACAGCTCTGAAGACAGAGAAAGGTTCAGATAGGTTAGCTCCGTTTCGTCATCACAAATAAAAATGTCAGCGTATTATGCGCTGACATCTTTCATTTCTAAGGTACTGACATTCTTACAGGTATTTCTCAATCGGTAACAGCTGTAGGAAGCCTGACTGCATTCGTTCCCACTTGCCGGTTTCTGGTTCGCTGTCCCAACTTTGCTCGCCTGAATACCAATACACATCACCGTCTTCCAGTTCTAATCGCCAGCTGTTTTCTTCATTCATTGCTTGCTCAATGGTGTCAGCTAACGTTTCAGCAATCTCTTTATTCTCGATGATCAAAACCGATTCAGTATTGAGGTAGGTAGAGCGTAAGTTGAAGTTGAATGAGCCAATGCTCGCGATGCTGCGGTCGAATACGACTGATTTAGCGTGCAAGCCATAAGCCGTCTCAGGCGCACATTTCGACGCGTCTTGAGTCGATGCTTCACATAGCTTGGATTCTGGTTTTAACTCAAACAGATCGATGCCATGATCCAACATGTCGTAACGTCTGCCCGCATAAGCGGAGTGATTAGTCACCAGATCATTAGACGCCATAGAGTTAGTGAGCGCTTTTATCTCAACGCCCTTATTGTTCAATACCTGCCACTCTTCGAGTTGACCGTCATCGAATACAAGGTAAGCGGATTCAAGTAAGATCTCTTGCTTCGATTCACTTGCAAGCTGCCCTAAAAGAACCGCCGTTGCTTTCGGTTCATCGGTATTATCTGAATCGATAGGCACAGGGCGATCGTAAGCAAAGCGAGCGTTGACCCAAGTCATCTCATCAAGAGCCTCTTTCAACAAGCCATCTGCCGCTTCACGGTTTAATGGTAACTCTGGGTAGTTTTTGTATTGTGGAACGGTGATATCGTCAATCTTTGAAAGATCCGGTTGTTCTTCGTCACCCAACATATCGACAGGGTAAGACCAACGGCTGTCCCAATACTCTGTAAAGCTGGTTTGGATCGTGGTAACGACTGAGCCCATCACTAATACATCACGATCTCGGAAGTTGATCTCGTCAGAAAGGTCGAAATATTCATCACCAATATTACGTCCGCCAACCACAGACAAGGTGCCATCGACGGTAAAGGATTTATTATGCATACGGCGGTTTAAGCGGGAGAAATCGCCAAGGAAGCTCAACCACTTACTAAAACCACGGCGTGTTGGTGTTGGGTTGAAGATTCGAATCTCGACGTTTTGGTGTGCATCCAGTGCCGATAATAGGCCTTCACGCTCATTGAGGTTGATGTCGTCCAACATCACTCGCACCTTAACACCACGGTCAGCTGCGGCTAACAAACGACTTGCTAGGTACCTGCCCGATTCGTCGGAGTTCCAGATGTAGTATTGAATATCGATGGTGTGCTCTGCACTTTCAACCAACGCCAATCGCTGCGCTAACGCATCCCAACCGGATTCTTGTAAACGAACGGCGGTAGTCGCCTGTTCTGATGTTGGTAGGTATTCATCCACTAAAACCGACAAAGTGCTTGGTCCATAAGAGGTGTACGGTTCTGCTGGGTGGTCGATGCCTTCTGGTAATGAAGAACAGCCGCCGAGAATAGCGACTAAAATTAAGGTTAAACTGATGCGTTGGAGCACAGGCATGTGTCTGACTTCCTTTTCACGGTAACGTCTTTAGAAACTGTCCCGACAGCTTTGCGACTCACAAGCTGTTCAGGTCTATTCATTGATTATTACTGCTAAAGCCTGAAATTTATAGGTAATTATCCAGTATAAATTTGAAGATCAGTAAATTGACCTACAAATCACTTAAGTTGAGTGAGTGCCAGGCAATATAAACTTAGCGGGTTTTCTACCATTTCGATGGCGAGCTGTGTTCGGTCTGGGTGATGCTTCACCATTGTTTGGAGAGCTAGTGTCACCGCTTGATTTCACACTAAAAGGTGTGTCGGCTTACTTAGATGAGATAGTGCAAATTCACTACTTGCGTAAGCGATAAACTATTGTCCATATAAAGGGAATGTAACGATCAACACTGAAAACAGTGTTCACGCTGCATAACCTTTATAGCCCCTACCAAAACCAACCCTAAAGTAGTACCATTTATCGCATCTCATTCTTAATGGTATTTGGATATTATGAAGCTTTTAGTCGATCGCACTGGTGAACAGTTTTTAGAAATTCTGGAAGAGTCAGGAGATAAACTAACAGTTCAATTCATTAGCAATGAAGGCAATCGAAATGGTAAACCGTTCCAAGATAGCTTGAGTGGATTATTCCTCACGGGTTGGAAGCCTCGCACGACCTCAACCGCGATTGGCCTAGAACGCTTTAAACAAGGTAAGCTGCAAGACCCTAAAGTCAGCTTCGCTTTGCATCAACTTTACCCGCTCGGCAGAGATGTAAAATTACCTTCTGGTGACATTGCGACCATCGCAAGTTACGCCAATACCCATGCCGATGGCTACTATATGTTTGTGCGACTCAACGATGAGTTAACACGACTCAAGATTACGCCCGATTGGGAACTGCAACCTTCCGTTCAAAGATTAGCTCTGCCTTATTACCCCGCGCCAAGAACCAAGGAAGAGCTCGACAACATTGACGATTTTGATGTGTGGGCGGGCGGGTTTTAAACAGTAAAAGTTGGTAAACAATATTGAGATCACATCCACCTATCGAATCTCAATACAACAATATGTGCTCTCTAAACATTGATACGAATACCCACTCTCAAACGATTCAAATAACGGTTTGGCAGTGTGCTGTTAAAGAGTGTTTAATTGCTTCCTACAAGCTCAACCTTGACTGAATAAAATCAATAAACGCTGAGATACGTTTAGAGACAGAAGACGATTTATAATAAACCGCATTCACTCGCTCTCGGTCTGTGTTGGCAAGTTTATCTTGTTCCAGAATAGGGATTAGACGACCCGCAGCTATATCTTCCTGCACCATAAACCCCGATAAACAAGCTATCCCATTTCCAGCTAGTGCTAGTTGACGCACGGTTTCACCGTTGCTGGCTGTCACGGTAGGCGCGACATAACTTTGGTTTGGTAAAGGCCAATGGTTAAGCACTTTGTTCCCTGCAAAACCCACAATTTGATGTGAACTCAAATCTTCAGGTTTAATGGGTAGCCCACGCTTAGCGAGATAATCAGGTGACGCTACAATATGGAGTAAACTTTTTCCTAACGGGCGAGCGTGCAGTGTTGAATCGGACAGCTTACCGATTCGAATCGCAACATCAGTTCTCTTTTCCAGAAGATCAACGAAGCCTTCGTTGGAAGTGAGTTCCAACTCAATGTCTGGGTAAGCCTTTTTGAATGACTGCACCAACGGCACTAGCTGATGGAATACGAATGGACTGGCGGCATCGACTCTTAAACGACCTTTTGGTAACTCACCACGCGACACGATTTCTTCTTCCGCGCTCTGAATAACCTGTAACCCTACCCTGACTGAATCGACAAACTGCCGCCCTTCCTCCGTCAATTCCACGCGTCTCGTTGTTCGGTTGAATATCGAGACGCCGAGTTGCGACTCAACCTTACTCACCGAACGAGACACCTTGGCGACCTGCACATCCAGCGCCTCTGCCGCCGCAGAAAAACCACCAGCATCGACGACGGTGAGTACCATTTCTAAATCATCTGAACGGGTTAACATGAGGCTCCTTCGCTATCTTCATTTTGGTTAATGTCATCTCGCTTGTGATCATCACAGCTCAAATCATGTGTGTCTTTTCGATCTCATCAGCTTAATCCTATGATCGGCTAACTCTCAAATTATTGCAAATAACACAAAGGTTATTTGTTAATGATGGCATTTTTCACAAATATATTTTGCTAGATAATCCTCGCCATCAAACGAAGCGCTCCTATTGCAGTCACAAGCTGCCCCATTTTATCGCGCTCGGTATTTAACAAAGAACAGTAAGAGAGATGATTATGCCATTAGCATTACTTGCATTGACGCTCAGCGCCTTTGCCATCGGAACCACAGAGTTTGTCATCGTAGGCTTGATTCCTACCATGGCGAGCGACTTGAATGTATCTCTGCCATCGGCAGGTCTATTAGTCAGTTTATACGCGCTTGGTGTTGCTATTGGCGCACCAGTATTAACGGCACTAACCGGCAAATGGAATCGTAAAGCGGTGTTGCTGACCGTGATGGCATTGTTTGTCATTGGTAACTTATTGGCGTGGCAAGCTCCAGGCTATAACACGCTGATCGCCGCACGAATTTTGACTGGCCTTGCCCATGGTGTGTTCTTCTCGATTGGGTCGACCATCGCGACAGGTTTGGTGTCAAAAGATAAAGCAGCCAGTGCCATTGCGATCATGTTTACGGGTTTAACGGTTGCATTGGTAACCGGCGTACCACTGGGCACTTATATCGGCCAAACCTTTGGCTGGCAAGCGACCTTCTTGATCGTTGCTCTGCTTGGTCTTATTGCTCTTATCGGTAGCGCTATCTTGGTTCCAAGCAACCTTAAGCAACCACCAGCGGCGAAGATTTCGGCACAACTAAAGGTTCTAACTCAACCACGCTTACTGTTGGTTTACGCTATCACGGCACTCGGTTATGGCGGAACATTCACAGCGTTTACGTTCCTTGCTCCAATACTGGAAAACGTATCAGGGTTTGATTCGAGCTCAATCAGCTTAATCATGTTGGTCTACGGTGTGTCAGTGGCGGTAGGTAACATCTGGGGCGGTAAAATGGCCGACAAGATGGGCCCGATTAAAGCGCTGACCGTTATCTTCTCTGGTTTAGCCGCAGTACTGGTGGTATTCAACTTTACCGCAGTAAACCCTTACGCAGCCGTTGCGACTATTTTGGTTTGGGGGGCATTTGCATTCGGTAACGTTCCGGGGCTACAAGTGTATGTTGTGAAACTGGCTGAGAAATACACACCAGACGCAGTCGATGTCGCTTCTGGGTTGAACATTGCAGCCTTCAACGTCGGTATTGCATTGGGCTCATGGGGCGGTGGTTTGATTGTCGCGAAATCTGGATTAATGAACACCCCTTGGATCGGGGCTATGATTGTCTTAATCGCGCTAGTGTTGACCCGAATTAGTGGTGATCTAGACAATAAAAAACCAGCATTCCAAGCGACGAACCAATAACTCTAACCAAATAGCAACGATGAAATCTTACATCGTTGCTATTTTCTACCTTGTCTTCTCGCAAATAAGAATCAAACAACATAAATAACACATCCTCGATTGAATTAAATTAAGAGATTATTAATTATAATTTGAGTAATAATTTATTATGAATCTTTTTTTGAATTTAAATACCCTTCGATATCGCCCTTCTAATATTGATTCAAATCAATTAATTGCTCAATAGGCATCCATTATTATAAAAAGTGGATTGTTTGTGGATTACTTCACCCAATTGGGTGATGATAAACCTATCATTTAATGACTAATATCAACCTTAGATAAACTCAAATGAAGCACCAAAATATATTCGAGTTATCGCTTGCAATAGGCTAAATGGATTGAGTTATGCAGATATCAGAATTGAAGATTCCACTAGAAAATGGACTTAATAAATCCCCGTCTGAATTCGAAGAAGCGATAAGAAATGGATTAATTACACTTGGAATTGAGCATGTCACATTAGTTATCTCATCAAAACCAGACTTCCCAGCCTTCAAATATATTGATGGTTTGTCAGATGGAGTCTCACTGACAGAGGTAATCACAGACAATCTAGATGATTATCTCATGTTGATTTCAAAGAGCCGTAAAGGAAAAATTCATCACAAGCTAGATGACATAATGGACAATAGAATATTGGGTCATGACAAGCTCCCTGTCGCACAAGATTATCTGAATTTCTATAGTATTTCTGAAAATCTACTTTACGAACATGGAATATCAATAATGTTTCATAGTGTCGATGAACTCCGGATTGATGAATTACGCCAGTTAAAATCAATATGTGACATTGCCATCGCTTGGGCAAATTCATGGGTCGCCCACCGTACTATGGTCTCACATTGGCGTAAATATTCTGAGCCAAAAACGGCCAACACGAGCCCGTCTTTGACTAAGTCAGAACTTGATGTGCTTGATCTACTGACTAAAGGATTGAACGGTACTGAGATCGCACAAACCCGTGATGTATCAAAAGAAACGGTTCGCAGTCAGATCAAGAGTATCCTGCACAAAACACAATGTAAAAACCAAAACCAACTGATCTCTCGATTTGGACAAGGGCAGTGGCTCATCAGCCCACCAATACGCTCTGCTTACACCTAATTCGCTTCTGCCGCCAAGGAAGGCTCAAAGTATGCAAAATAATCGACCAGCACCTTACACATGCTTGATCACTCGCAGCAACACCTTGTCGCGAGTGATCAGAGATTTATTGAAACTTTCTTTCCCACTCAATCAATTTCAAGTTATCGAATCTTATTCTGAACTTGACCCTGAGTATAAAGGCGTTGTGCTTTTAGACAGAAGTACGATACCGATGCCAGACAAGTGTGGTGTTTCAATTATCAATAGAAAAGATAAGTGGATCGCCATCAATATTAAATGCAGCGCTTGTTACGATTACCTAAAATTTGGCTTTTTTGGCCAAATAGAAGTGAATCATTTTGAATTTATTCCAAAAGCCATTAAATCTGTTCAAGAGGGAGAGCTTTGGTTCCCTAGACATATTATGGAAAGCTTTATTATTGACCTTTGTATCAGTAGCATTTCTAAGAATTCCTATTCCATCACAGAAAAAGTAACATCAAAGTTTTTTTTAACAAAGAAAGAGCAAAGAGTCTTTGAATTAATGATTCAAGGTTTTTCAAACATACAAATAGCAAACGACACAAATGTCAGTATAAACACAGTAAAAACACACGCTTACAATGTGATGTCCAAGTTGAATGTACATTCTCGACATGAACTATTTGCTAAAGCTCATGAATTAACCGTTTAAAATTAGCACTCTTTTCATACTTATTTATTCAATATATCACCCCTCGTTGCGAGGTATATTTTTTAAATCCTAATTACTATGTATTTGTTGTCGGGAATAACAAGAGTAATGAGGGAATAATTATGAAAAAATTAATATTAGCGGTAGCAGTAGCTGGTGTGATGTTCAGTGTAAATAGTTTCGCTGTTGGTGGTGGTCCAGGTGGAACCAAGTTAGAAGCTAATGTGGTTCAATTTGGAGGAGCAACCAATGCTCTTCTGACCAATGCAACGAACACTGATGGCGCACACATTCGCATGGAAGGCACGATTCCACAACGTTGTGTGCTCAACTTGAAATCAGCACAAGCCGGAGAGTTTGTTAATGGTGATATCCACCTAACGAACATGCTGGCAGATAGCAAAAATTTGGTCTCAGGGCTAACAGCCAGTAAACCAATTGCAAGTCTTCGTGCCTGGTGTAACTACGGGAAATCAATGGAAGTCGATATGACTGCCACACCTTTCAAAATGACTCGTTTCGGCATGGCCATTGGTAAAGAACGTATCGATTACACATTACAAGCAAATCAAACCGACATTTTCGATACAAGCAATGCAAGTGATGGTTTGTTTGGTCATACGACAGGTAACTTCCAAGTTAAATGGAGTGGTGAACACCAAAAAGCAAGAATTGCAGAAGTTCCTCTTAGTATTACTACAGAGGGTGCAGCTCTAGCAAGAGCCGGTAATTATCGCTCTACAGTGTATGTGAAACTCCAAGCGAAAACTTGTCATCGCATGTGTGGATTTTAGCTCATAAATTAGAGCCCGCAAACGTGGGCTCGTTTTACCTAGGAAGGGTTTTATGAAAAACATTACTTTATTTATCAGTCTGCTACTCTTCCACACCGCCGCTTTCAGCTACGAAATTACCCCCATGTATCAAGAAATGAACGAATTTGGAGGAAAGGCTCTCTCAAGCTATACGATCAATAATCCTCAAGACCGCTCACTTCCAATTGAAGTTGTGGTGTATGACGTAAGTTACGATGAAACCGGTGAGGTGCTAACGCTTAATGAGGATAGTTTTCTCATTTTGCCTCCTCAAATAATGGTAGATCCACAAAGTTCTCAAAAAATTCGGGTGCGCTATATCCCTAGCGATGCTCTCACAATGACCAAACTGTACCGAATCGAATTCAACGAACTAGAAGTTGAAGGGCCTGAAGATAGTGACAGTAAAATAAAAACACTTCTTAGTTTTTCGACCTTAGCTTTTGTATCTCCTAACTCAATAAAGCCGACTATGAAGCCCTCGATTAAAGACAGGAACATAGTGGTAGAAAACACCAGCCAAGTCTTAGTGAACTTGCTTCATTCAGTATTCGAACTTCAAATGAATGGCGAGAAAAAAGACCTACCTTGGAGCCAAATAGACACTAAGACAAGTGGTTACTTAATGCCTGGCGCCACCGCCTATTACCCTATTCCAAACGAGTTCAAAAAAGTCACTGGTATCACCATTAAAAAAAATGATTAACACTGAACCACCGGCTTCTACACGAGCTTTATTGGGAGGTAAACATGAGCCGATACTACACAGTTCTTCTGTGCGTCTCTCTATGTTTGCTAACCCAACCTCACGCCTTTTGCGCGGATTGGCTATTTCCATTCCCAATCAACTATTTGGGCTCAACTGTGGGCGATATCGATGCTTTCTCTGATGGCAAAACTATCTCCAAAGTTCATACTGTTCAACTGCATACACTGATTGGTTCAGCGCTTACAAATGAAGTATCAGGTAAGTTATCTACGTACAAAGACACTTTTATTTCAGTTGAAACACTAAAAGACTGGGGCGTGTTGCTCTCCTTCTCATCGTCTGACATGTCAATCTCATTATCTTTCGTTCAAGATGCACGAAAAGAGCAAGCGCTAAGTTTCAGCGCCCCTTACTCTCCTCCCATTTATTCCACGTCGGCCTTCTTCACCAACATCAATAACTTTAACTTTGGCCTATCTGATACACGAGGAGTTGAGACTCAAAGTGAAGAACAAAAGTGGAATATAGAGTGGGTCTCTACAGGGAACTTTGCTGGTGCACGAGGAGTTAATTATAAACTTTCAGGCTATTTTGATGGTGGCACCGATGAGAAACAAACTTTCTATCGTGGTGATATATCGGCCTTTATTGATCGTGCAGAAATCCCTTATCGAGTGACTTTTGGCGACCAAGTCAACAGCACTTCAGGTCACCTGCCTAGCCAGCAATTTGGCGGAATCGGGTTCGAACGTAATTACTCAGCATTACAACCGAATCGCAGTATTCAGGTAGGAGGCACTCAAGCCTTAGTGCTTGAAGAGTCTGCCGATATCGAACTGTACATAAATGGTTCTTACGTGACAGAGTTTCGACTTCCACCAGGACGTTACATGCTCGATAACTTGCCGCTGTCTTCAGGTAGCAACGACGTTCGTTTGGATATTGAATATCAATCAGGAAGGCGAGACTCCATTCTCTACAGCGTGTTCTACAATTCAAAACTGCTTAAAGAGGGTATATCTGACTTTGGCGTGTATTTTGGTGCTCCTTCAGAAATAGCAGACAGCCACTATAAGTACGATACCCAAAGTTTAATCACCAGTGCCTATTATGACTATGGCTTAACCGAACACTTAACGCTTGGGTTAAATGGCTTTTATCATAAAGACGGATTCATACTGGGAGGGATCTCTACGTTTGGTACCCCCATCGGTAATCTTGGCTTTCGACTATCAGGCAGCCAATCGAGTGAATATGATGAAACCGGTTATATCGCAAGCATCGATTATGCCGCCTCGCTCTGGGATCAAAACAATTACAGTGCCCCCAACTTACGTATCGCGCTTGAATCTTATGATACCTATTCCTATCAACCCTGGACAGAAGAAGGAACGACAGGCCATTCGGCAGCTGTCAGCTATACCTTAAGCATTACCGATGATGTTTACTTATCGCTCTCATATAACCTTGATAAACAGAATGGTTTCGATACGGAATGGAGCGCAGAAGCCTCAACGTCTTGGTCTTACTCCAATGTTGTGATTGGTTTAGGTATCACTCATGAAGAAGACCCAAATGAGGGAATTTCGAACACAGAGGGGATCGTGTCTGTCGATTGGACATGGAGTTCTGATGACGGCCAATATACCGCAGATGCAGGATACGCCAGCGATACTGAGATCTTACGAGCAAGCTTCAGTAAGCCAAGTAAAAACCAAGTCGGCCAATATGGCTATTCTCTATCTGCTGATATCGAATCAAGCCAAGGGCAGTACCAATTACGTGGTGACTACATAGGCAACCGGGTTAGATATGATGGAGATATCAATTATTACAACTCGACCAATACCGAAGACACTGTAGTCACCTCGTTTAGACCCAGCACAGCATTCACGATTAGTGACAGCAATCTCTCTTGGTCACGCCCAATATACGGTGCGGCGGCTTTAGTGCAAGTTCATGAAAGCTTAGAGTCGGATGCCCTGATAAACAGCGATGAAGACGCGCATGCAGAAGCGATTTCTCAGCAAGGTTACCCCAATGCTATCAGCCTCTCTACAGCCCATATCACTCAGAGTTTTACTGTTGATGCGCCAGACGCACCTGTTGGTTATGACATCGGCAATTATATGTACAACATCACCCCAGGCGCCTATACCAGTCATCTCATCACCGTTGGGTCCAAAAAATCTAAAACCATAATAGGCAAGTTACTGCTAGCTAACGGTCAACCGCTTGCGTTAACTCAAGGCTATTTAACCGATCTCGATGACACATCTTATCCATTCTTCACCAACAAAGGCGGAAGGTTCGTTGTTGAAGGTATAGGCAGCGGTGATTATCGAATCGAAGCGATCAACTCCGACGCAACGGGGAGCATCAGCATCCCTGAATCAGACGATAACCTGTTGAGGCTTTCTGATATTCAACTAGAACAAGGAGCAAACAATGTTCAAAGTACTTCCAATGAAAAAAACTAATTGGCTGCTCACATTATGCATTCTCTGGCTGCCTTCACCATTGCTAGCACAGAGTTGCAACGGAGTATGGAGCTTAACCCAACTTAACAATGGTCCGATTGAGTTTGATAAATCGGGATTTGCGAAAATTCAATACGAGCTCAAAAAGCTACGCACTCAAAGCGGCGAATGTTCATTAAAATCGGTTCGGTTGAAAATCCTCAATACACAGGACAAAAATGGACCTTATTTCGTCAACCAAAGCCAAACATTACTTGCTTACGATCCCAAAGAACAAGAGTACTTGCTATACGCAAAATACAATTCTCCTGTCCGTTTTTACTTGGTCGACCCGAGAGCAAAAATTAACTACGCTGCAAGATACATCGTACCTTTTATTGCCAAGCTCAAGTATGAGGACAACCCAGTATCAACGCTAACAAGCACCGCGACTTACAAGATAAAGTCTTTCGTTACCTTTGATTGGTCAGGCCGTGGAAACAACATTCACCGCTCAGCAACAGGATACAGCTGGCAACTCGGTGAACTGTATAGTGGAAAGCGCTATCAAGCGGACTTTGTGATCCGTTCTAATTCTCAAACAGAGCTTTGGGTTAAACCTCGACATGGCAAACTGATCAACACTCAGAACCCTGATTGGGCTATTACCTATCAGCTTACCGCCGATGGAACAGAGGTCTCTAGATTGCACCGCATGACATCCATAAAAACCTATAATCGCGGTCAGCACATCATTCCTTTTTCACTCTCGATCACTGACAACACCAACCTGTCACGAGCAGGAAGTTACCGCGACGAATTGCATATCCAAGTGAAAGCAATAGACCCTATTTACTAAAGTAGCGCAGTGACATTTTTAACAAAGGTACACCAATATGAATGCTATCAATTTAGCTATGAAACAAAGACATTGGGTAATGGCTTGCTTCGCTTTGGTCATCCTTTATATTCATATTGGTGAAATACGTAGAACCATCCATTTTATCGAAAAAGATCAAACTCACAGAAGCGAGCTAATTCAAACGCTGGTTCAAAATAATGTCGTTCGAACACTGAATATTTTAGGCGTTTCTTTACGCTCTGGAGCGACAAACTCCAACAAACCCAATCTGGGCGGTGTTTATTATCAGCCTGCACAACCTTTCTCAAATTCTGACACTCAACGCATCGCACAACGATTCAATGTCAGCACGTCATCACCTCAATTTCTTGCCATGAAGAATGGGGAAACAACACTTTGGGGATTTAACTTCAATCATCCAAAGCCTCATACCAGCTTAATCGCAGGGCTCGTATCGCGGCAGTCATCCCTTTACCACGAGGCAAGTGTCGACCTGCAATATTACTTCCCAGGAGTCAAGGGTACAGCCAATACGCTTCTTTTGATAAGAGACAATCAACATCAATACTTTATGCCTTCTGGAGAAAAGATAAATCTAGATTTCTCGAATACGCACACCATACAAACTTCAGAAAACTCCGCTTTCTATGTAAGTAAAGTGAAACTACTAGACGTCATATTTTTTCGATTAAATAATGACAATTCTCGGTACTTCCATCTCGTTGAAGTTCCTTTGCCACAACTCCGTGCGACCCTTTTTATCTTTGATAATATGACCAGTTCCGTCGCTGAGATAAAGGGGGATATTCAAAGCTTTGTTGAGGTCATCGCATTGTTAGGGATCGGCTATGTATTACTGATTGCCTTTTCTCATTATCAATATCGAACTTCAATTGCTTTAGAATCAGATGCATTAACAGGGTTGAAGAACCGCTCTTACTTAGAAAGTGCAAACTCTCGCATTCGTCATAATGGAACGAGTAAAAACAATCGCTGTATCGGAGTCATTGCCATTGATCTAGACCATTTCAAACTGATCAACGACAACTACGGGCACCATGTCGGCGACAACGTGTTAGTTCGGGTAAGCGAGATATTATTGGAAAATGTAAGAAACAACGATGAATGCTATCGTATCGGTGGAGATGAGTTCATCGTAATTCTCAAAACGGAAAGTCAATCCGATATCATTAAACTGGCAGACCGTATCCGAGATAAAATCGCCTACGATCCACAACTCAGAAATATGATTAAAGGCGGAATATCAGCTTCGCTTGGGCTTGTGGATTTATCGACTGGGCAGTCGATTGAAGAGGCCATTATTTCCGCTGATGAGATGTTGTATCAAGCTAAAAATCAAGGGCGAAATTTAGTTCAAAGTTCCCTTATCTAAACCAATGAGTTTGAGCAACTACGGCGACAGTTATTGAAGGTCAAAGGAGCGTCACATAGCCCCCATGGTTCGATGAGTTATCGTGATTACACATACAAAAAGACCTACCTGAAATATAAGTAGGCCTTACACTCGAACGAAAATAACGATGTTTACTCGTTATCGATCGCTTTCAGAACCTTACACGGGTTACCGACGGCAACCACATTAGCTGGGATGTCTTTAGTTACGACACTGCCCGCGCCAATCACGCTGTTTTCGCCAATGGTCACGCCAGGGCAGATGATCACACCACCACCTAACCAAACATTGTCACCAACGTTAATCGGTGTGCCAAATTCGACGCCTTCTTCTACTCGACCTTTCACATCGAGTGGATGGCCTGCGGTAAGAATTTGAACGTTCGGGCCAAGCAGCACATTGTCACCAATGGTCACTTCAGCCACATCCAAAATCACGCAGTTAAAATTAGCGTAGAAGTTCTTACCCAGCTTGATGTTTGAGCCGTAATCACAACGAAATGGGGGCTCTAAGTGCGCGTTCTCGCAACCCGGAATAAGCTCTTGCGTCGCCGCTTCCCACTCTGGTGTGTCAGGAACACTATTGTTGAGTTTTTGAAGTACCTTACGACACTCGATACGAGCTGAATAAAGCTCTTTATCCCAAGCCTGATAAGGTTCGCCTGCTAGCATTTTTTGTTTTTCTGTTTTCACGTTACTTACCTGTTCTCACATCAATTAGCTATTTTCATATTACTTAGCTAGTGTCACATTACTTAACTAATGGTGGTCAATTCATCGAACCAAAAACGCAATATCGCACATCTAAATAACAGTGAATAATGAGTGTTTAAGCTTGGTTTAAGAGATGCGTAGCTCGTCACTTTTTGTAGGTGAAATATGAAACTCAATCACGGTTAACTGAGCCTAAACACGCGGGGCAACCGAGTCGCGAATCACCAAGCAGCCAGTAGTACTTAATGCCTCAGCTTGCTCAGTATCACCGACGATTTGCAGAATCGCCTTTTGTGTCATTTGCTCTAATGGCACACTGACAGACGTTAAGCTTGGCGTTAGAAACGCACCGACTTTACTGTTATCAAACCCAACGATAGAAACGTCATTAGGCAATGAATATCCCAGTTCAGTTAACGCCTTGATCGCTCCAGTCGCCATGTCATCGTTTTCAGACAAAATCGCAGTGAAGCTTACTTTGCTTTCAACTAAAGCTTGCGCGGCACGGTAACCGCTCCCCATCGTCCAATCACCCTGAACAACTTTGGACTCATCCAATGCAATACCATGTTTAGTTAACACATCTTGATAGGCTTGGTAACGCAGCTCATCGGTCGAAGAGCCGGCTTTACCACGAATCACTGCAATACCTGTATGACCTTGCTCGATGATGTGTTCAACCATCAAGCAAGCACTTTGATAATGATCGGTGGTGATCGCGTAATTGGGCTTCGACGGCATTTCACGATTGAGCACCAAAATCGGTGTATCAGTGCTTTCGATGATCTGAGCGATCTCGCTTTCCGTTAAACATTGCGGATAGATGATGATGCCCGCACACTTCATATCCAGCAGGAAATTGATCGCCTTTCTTTCGTCTTCAGCGCTGTGTTTGCCATCGGTGATCACCAGCTGGTGATTCGACTTTTCGCTATAAGAAGCCGCGTGATACATCAAGGAAGAAAAGTAAGGGCCATTGAACAACTCATTGGTGATTACAAAGCCGATGAAATTGGTCTTCTTGGTCGCCAATTGCTGAGCTAACAGGTTTGGCCGATAACCTGTTTCTTGAATCGCATCGAATACCTTTTTCACCACATCTGGGCGCACGATGTTCTTGCCATTTAAGACACGAGAAACGGTCGATTTAGATACGCCCGCGCGGTTTGCGACATCAAGCATGGTTACCATTGGCTTCTTTTCCTTTATAAAAAATTAGTCGACATAGGCCGACTAATTCATTGCAAAATCACAGCTCACAGCTCACAGTTCGCATAACTGCGCTGGGAAATGCATTCTAAATAGTGGCACCATTAGATGCAATCACGCCTTTGTACCACTCGAAAGACTTCTTGCGCTTGCGCTCTAAAGAACCAGATTGATCGTTGTCCTTATCTACATAAATGAACCCGTAGCGTTTTTTCATCTCGCCCGTGGTGAACGACACCAAATCGATGCATCCCCAAGGGGTGTAGCCCATCAAATCAACACCGTCGATCGCAACGGCTTTTTTCATCTCTTTGATGTGGTCGCCAAGGTAAGCAATGCGGTAGTCATCATTAATGCTGCCATCTTCTTCAATGGTATCAACAGCGCCAAAACCATTCTCAACGATGAACAATGGCACTTCATAACGTTCATACAGAGACGCTAAACAGAAACGTAAACCAGTTGGATCAATTGGCCAGCCCCAATCACTAGACTGGATGAACGGGTTATCGACCGAGTTCTCATGACCGCCGTCCATCGCTTCTTCTGTAGATTGGTGAGAAGAAGAATCCAAGGTATTCGACATGTAGTAGCTAAAACCTAAGTAATCGGCCTTACCCTCTTTTAGGATCTGCTCATCTTCAGGCTGCATCTCAATGTTAAAGCCTTTGGTTGCCCAGTCACGCTTAGCGTAATTTGGGTAATGACCACGCACCATCACATCCGAGAAGAAATAACGGTCACGCATCGCTTTCTGCGCCACCATGATGTCTTCTGGCTTTGAAGAGCGAGGGTAGAAAGGCACCATCGCACACATTGCGCCGATTTGAAGATCTGGGTTGATCTCGTGACCTTTCTTAACCACCAAAGCACTTGCCACAAACTGGTGGTGAACCGCTTGATACATGGCTTCTTGTGGCTTTTCACATTGTGGGTACTTCACTCCAGAGCACAACCAACCGAAGATGTCTGCCGAAGTGTTCATCTGGTTGTTGATCTCGTTAAACGTCATCCAGTATTTCACTTTGTGCTGGTAACGCTCCATCACCGTGGTTGAGTACTTAACGAAGAAGTCGATCACTTTACGGTTCATCCAACCGCCGTATTCTTTGGCTAGGTGGTAAGGCATTTCAAAGTGGCTCAATGTTACCACCGGCTGAATGTCGTATTTCAACAGCTCGTCAAACAGATCATCGTAAAATGCTAAACCCGCTTCACATGGCTCAGCTTCATCGCCATTTGGGAAGATACGTGTCCAAGCAATACTGGTACGGAAACACTTAAAGCCCATCTCAGCAAATAACTTAATGTCTTCTTTGTAGCGATGGTAGAAATCCACTGCGACTTGGTTTGGATAGTTTTCGCCATCGATCACGCCATCAGTGATTCGACGCTGTACACCATGAGCGCCCGCTGTTAATACATCAACAACACTGACACCTTTACCATTCGCATCCCAGCCGCCTTCTAACTGATGCGCTGCAACAGCACCACCCCATAAAAAATCGTTCGGAAATTCGTTGTTCATACCATTACTCGCTACAAGTTATTCGTGACAAGATCAGGATTAGAGAGCCTATTGCAGTCCTGAAACCGATTTCAATTAAAGCAAAGATACAACTTGAAACCGGTTTCAGCAATGCCTTTTTCATCTTCTGTTGATCTAAGTGAGATCTAAGGAAAGTAATCATGGTTGATGGATAACGTTCGAGAACGCCTACACAGAATGCAAAAAAGCCAGTTCAATGAGGATTGAGCTGGCTTTGTGTTGTTAGAGAAAAAAATAATCAGACTACGACAATGGCAACTGACGGATCATCTGCTGAACCTCATTGCCATATTTTATTCGTTGTCGTGTCTCTTCGAGTGCGTACATTTGCGTCTTCTTGGCTGCAGGGTTGGCACTTCGACCTTCCGTAACCATGGTATCCACTGAAGACTTTTCTTCATCTAATCGCCCAGGTATTGTTTTAACCGATGACCAACCTAAACCACCAATCGAGCGCGCCGTCATTATGCCTTGGTAGATGGTATAGCCTCGGGCGCCCACTTTGACTTGTCCAAGAAGAATCTTGGTAAATCCACCATGGATTGGAGGAGGCATATAGGTCATCGTTCTGCCACCCTGTGTCATTCTGGTCGCAATAACCTGCCCCTTAGAGCTGCCGATTCGCATCGCTGGGTTCGTTTTAGAGGCCCACGCAAGGTTGTATTCACCAGAAGGCCTAATCTTGTTCATCAAACGAGAACCAAGGCCGGGCTGAGTGACATCTTCCAATGCCCCACCTGCCCTTACCCAACGTAAGTTCTGAACCGACTTGTAGGCCGAATATCCGCCACTCACCACACCAATGATATCGAATGGAATGGTCGCAATATCAAGCTTATGAGAGATGTCACCATCATCGATAACCCCCGAAGCAATTTGTAGCGCACCACTAGTCATACCTGCAATACCACCGATAATACCCGCCGCCAATACTAAGCTAGAACCACCGGTTGGTGCCGCCAATGCAATACCCACAATACCCGCGATCACACCAAAAGCACCAAACAAGATCTTACTGATATTCAGGTGTCCGCTTGGGTCGGTGAAGTTAATCGGATCGTTATGGCAGTACACATAAGCATTGTGAACCCCCTCATTGAAAGGGGCCAAACTGTCCGGTGCATTGAAGCGCATCAACTTCGGCTGGTAAACGCGATAGCCTTGACCTAAATGATAACCTTGTAGGACAGGATCCAACCACTCGCCATTAAAGCCAATTTCCGAATGAGAGATGGTCATCGACTGCGCCATCGCCAAACGAACCGAAGTAGGAAGCAGTGAGATACCACCAGCCACCGCTGCGGTTTGACCAATTTTAATCAGGAACTCACGTCGATTAAGTGGGGTAATAAATACCGAGTCTTTATTGTTCATTTTCATTCCCCGCTTGATCACGTTGCCCATATGGAGAGTAACGGTATATAGACCCTGTTTTACCCGACGTATTTGACGCGATTACCGAACCATTTTGATCCGTGGCCAATAACGTGGTTTCCGAGTCCATCTCTGACCATTTAGGAACTCCTTCGTGATAGATATACTGAGTGAGTTTGCCATTTTCCTCGATCGAAGCGAGGTCACCCCATAGATAGTTAAAGTGACGAGATTCAGAAACGGACTGTTGTGCAGACAGTCGGTCGTTGCTGTCATATTGATAGAGCCATTCGGCATTATCAGCTAACACACGCTGTAATCGGTCAAAATGGTCATATTCAAGAATTCGACCATCCGCATCTTCAATCATGTTGCCATTCAAGTCGTATTTCACTGTTACCTGACCGTCGAGTTGTGGGTGGGAATGAGTAATACGAGTCAACTGGCAAGGGTCATCCGACTCATAAAAGTAACGAGCGAAATCCTCAGATTCAGCAGTAGCTGTGCGTTGCGTCAGCATGTTACCTAGCTCATCATAGCTCCAATCAATAGACGTCATAGGCTGAGACCAATCACTCAGTGGACCCGCGCCAAAGAACTCGACTTTCGTCAACTGAGAGAGTTCATCATAGGTATAGATTTCCGTCAGATTACCTAAAGTTGCACACTCCTTTTGACGAGAATTAAGCAACCCTAACGCGTTATATTCTTGTGATTGCTCAAAGATATAATTATCGTTCAAGGCTATAGCTCGCTTGACTTCACGACTATATTCATCCCATTCGAGTTCAGTGACTTGGGTTTGACTACCCGATATCAATGTTTCTAGTATCACTCGATCAAACTCATCATATTCGTAGTAAACCGTTGTTGAATTTGAGCTCAGCTTCACCAAGCGCCCGAGTTCATCATAACCATATTGGCGAGTGTCCGTGTCACTCTCAACTGCAGCGATAACCCCACCATCAGAGTAGCTGTAATAACGAGACTGACCATCATTCACCTCGGCTTCAGGCAAACCTTTAGTCGAGTAGGTAATGGTACTTTGATTGCCTTCACTGTCCTGACTCCCTGTCGGTAAGCCGGATATTGGGTCATGACTGTAACTAGAAGCCTGCCCATCAGACGACTTGGCACTTAGCACACCCAACTGGCTATCGCGAGTAAATAGCCTTGTTGGAGCTGCCATGCTGGATTCAGTTTCTGGGATATTGCTGCTATCCGCATAAGTCCACGCCAATGAAGCTTGGGGACTCGCTCCTCTTCGCAGGGATTGTGGACGTCCCAATCCATCAATATCGCGTTGCCCTAAAGTCACCCCACCAATTTTCAGGTCTACAACTTGTGACTGATCGGTGTGTTCAGCGTAAGTGATATCTTGATCGACACCGTTCGCTTGAGTCATGCGAATAACACGATCAAAACGGTCGTAGTGGTAATGCTTAGATCGAGCGAGAGGATTCGTTTCTTTAATCAATCTTCCCCATGAGTCGTACTCATAATTCCAACTGTTGATGCCTTGCTCTTTTTTCTCTTCTAACCCCCAGCTATTCAGAGAGCTGACCGTCATGGTCAAGCCTTCAATACCTTGAGTTTTCTTACGTGAGGCGAGGTTATTGAACTCGACACGACGTTTTCCATTCGCTAACAGAGTCGCTTTAACCTGATCCCACTCATCGTATTCATAGCTTTCTGTTAACACCACAGGCGCCGATCTGGAATTGCGATCAGGCAACACATCGTAAGTACTCTTACTTTGGAGTCTGCCCAACGCATCGTACATTTTTGTCCATACGACCGAGCTACCAACTTTAGCCTCTAATTCACGTCCTTGACCGTCCCAGCTTTGTTCACACAAGTTGCCTTTGCAATCGGTTAGCAACAAGGTTTGTCGACTCATACCAGTATCAACAATGTATTGATACGAACGGGCTGCACTTCCTTCAATCCGTTCTTCAGTAGTTCTACGAAGCGAATCATAAGTAAATGCACAGCTAACTCCGTCTGAATCGACATGACGCGCGAGTTCTCCAATATCAAGGTAGTGCCCAACCGCAAGATTGGTTTTCGTATTGTCGTGACAGGTCAGCTCTTCGTGTTCTTCAAGGACATCGCTATCCAACTCATAGCGATAGTGAGAAATAGCAGAATACGTGCCGTTAGGATGAAGAATGTCATTTTGGACTGAAGCCAATCGTCCGAAAGAGTAGGTCTCACCAGTATCAGTTTGATAAGCGTAATGGCTTCTATAACGTTGCACGTCTTCTTCCAAGCTCAGAACCACGTCACGATGGCCATTCAGCCCCTCAATAGACGCATACTGATAAGACAGCGTTCGCTGCTCTGAACCGTTATTTAAGGCGCGTGATTTTACAAAATTCACCATACCTGTTGGTGATGCTGGACAACCTGCTTCACCATTTTTTGCGTAATATTCGTAACGTTCATAGATGTCATTCTCGTCAACGAACTTAAGCATGTTGCCGTACTCGTCATAGTCCCAAAATCGACTTTGAGCTTGGCTATCCGATCCAGAAAACCAGATTTGTTCCTCTTTACTGATCAAAGAATACTGAGCAGGTTGATCCGAAAACTGTTGGTTATCAATCGCTGGGTATTCCAGCCTTTTCAAATGAACAAGGTTTCCGTTAACCTGTCTAGCTTCTTCAACGAGTAGATGAAATTGATTGTATGTTTGCGCGGTGACAATAGAGCCATTTTCGATTTTTTGGACGCGATAAGTATATTCGTAACCACGCTCAAGCAGGTTATCAAGCCCTTCACTTAATTCACCACCACGTACACCATAACCCATGAAATTGCGGCTATCTGTACCCACACAGTCATAGGTTGTAGTAATAACTGGCGAATTAAGGGTGAGGACATCGTGTGCAGTAACGGCTGGTAAATAAGTCATTGAGTTGACTCGAATACCATCAGCTTTATATCTCAAACGCTCGGTCAAACCACAAGGGTGATTTACTTCATTGATTAGCGTATATGAACCAATACTTTCATAACCAAAACTATAGCTACCTGCTTGTTCTGGTAAATTGCATTTGACGAGCTTGTTATTGCTAAGAGTAAGACTGAAATAAGCTTCATGGGTGCTGCCAATATTAGTAAAAATATTAACGCGCCCTACCGAAATATACTCGACCCACAACAGTGCGGTCTGTTTGGTTGTTCTATCATCCCAAATTTTATCTAGGCGCTTATTTTGTCCCACGTTGAGCCAAGAAAAGTAGAGAGCATGGCCATTACTTTGAGTGATCTTAATGATGTCGCCATCTTTATCTAAAAGATCAATACGGCCATTTTTATACGTAATTTCATAGCCATTCGCGCTAGAAGATACCGAAAAATCGAGCAGTTTCTTGTAGCGAATACTCATTTCGATATTGGCATTTAATTCAGCACGGTAGGACTGTCCATTTGCAAGATAGAGCTGTTGGTTCTCGATGTCGTATCTTGGGAGATTCAATTTCCAGCCCTTACCGAAACCAAGGTTGTCCGTCGAGTAAGGTGAGAATAGAATGGATATATCGAGGTTTGGTCCCTTAAGCCAGTTACCAATAAGAGAGCCAAGTAAGATTTGATATGAATAGCTTCTGGTTCTTTGGTCTACGCCGCCCGAACAAAAGCTATCAAAGTTAAAAGCGTTTGAAGTCCAATTAGACATAAATTTCCCCTAAAGTGAATGAGTTAGCTCAAAGTGGATGAGCTAACTCTGTTTTATCTGGATGTTATTGGCTAACGAGATTCCAATGGGTGTAATCCCATTTCTGGCCGCCACCAGTAAATTCACTTTGAGGATAAATAAGCTTTAGTGGTCCTTTATTCCCGTATTGGTCAAATACAGTAAATCGGTACTCTTTTTGAGAATCATTGTTCGATGTCCCGCTATTTGAATAAAGCAATTGGCTCAGAGTCACTGATCTTAGTTGCTGGTTAACTCGCCATACCGCCGTGCGACCTTCGCCAGCGGCGCTATTCCAAACATATTCATCAGATACATTACGCTCTGAACCTGGAGCGAACACATAACCTTTCACTGAACGAAAGCCATTAGTGCAATCTGAATAACAACCTAACCACTCATCGTTTAGGAACACCTTATCGCTGTCCGACTCGTCGAAGTTATCCATAGCAACCTCGACCAGTTTCACTGAAGTATCTTTGGGCGTCACATAGAAGTTATACATCTCAGCTTTTTCGAAATAGAACCCATCAGCGTTACTCTCTTCCCATACCTTGTCACCTTCTCCAATCTCTGAAAAGTCAGCAGCACTATAGGACTTAGGCTGCACGCTTTGATAGAAGGCACTTGATTCATTTGGATAAGCACAGCTATCGTAGTAGTTATTGTCATACTGGCTACCAGTATTAAATTTAACTTTCATACAAACTTCGCGATGCTGAGCGATTTCGTTACTGTAAACCCAAGCGGTTAATTTGGTATCAGATGATGAAACACGAGACGTTGGTAGACCCTTAGAGTATCCATAACTGTTCCCCATTTGGTGAGAATAGTCATTTGGGTTCAATGTATACCCCCAGCAATCTCTTCCGTAGGTACAGTCTTTATTTTTGCCTAACTCTTGTTCACTATTCTTAAGGTAAAAAGATATCGCACCTTCTAAGTCACTCTTAGGTACTGTTACTGCTCTGCCGTAACTATCAGCGAAGGAAACTGACACACTAAGTTTGGACTGCATTCTTCCATTGCCATAAAAAGGCATAGGTACGCCGTTGCTTTCATTATGATCAGCCGTTAAGTCATCGGCCACCACATGATAATCACTATTAATTCCTGCAAAACTTGCACTAGAAAAAAAACACGCTGACATTGCTAGTAACAATGATTTATTCATCGACAACTTCATAGTATTAACTCTACATATTATTAGGTAAGAAATTAAAGAAAAGACAATGATATCTCTGGGTATAACAACTTTGTTGATAGTTAAATTCACCCTAGGGTCTTTGCCCTATTTTAAAGTTCACACTATCAACGATTACAAGTGACATTATCCATTCTGATAACCATTGCTTACACGCCATTTAATTGATTAAACAGACAGCGCTAATTTAATTAATCAATTCATCAATGTAAAATTTAAAAGTCTTCTTAGCGCTAGCCAAGCCATAAAATCTAATGAAAAACTATACCCATAAAAAACAACAACTTAAAATTTCACATGTAACATTATTTCAAATGCATTCATGCAATAGCCACACTCAGAATCGAGAGGGAATTACTTTTTATAAAAATAAGCCTGTTTATTTGTGGTGACTCGCATCGTTACACCACCTTACTGTTGATACTATCAGCGCTTTTACATTGTTTTTATATTAAGAAGAACTATTAGAGATAATTACCCTTACCAATAAAATGGTAATATTCATTATTCAGCTTATATCCTCAGATATCTACCGCGTTCGTTAATTACGTCAAAATATAAAAACCACCATGAAATTACTACTGCGTTCAATTATTAACCGACAAGATGATAATTTATATGCTTTTATCTAATTTCTATTAATATAATTAATGAAAAGTTAATGAGTTCTTATTAATGCTCTCTCTCAATATTTTGAAAACTCTGTTTGCCCCCTCTACCAAGGTAGACTTCACACTCTAGAAAGCGAGTCTCTGTTCTATGTTGTTCTACGTTGGAACTCGGCTTAGTGGCCACGTTAGGCACAACGATTGCTGCTATCTGCGTAAGGAAAATGGCGAATGTGGAATAGAAGGTCGTAGTGCTAACTTATCAAGTCATATTCGTGGGGGGTGTTGCGCTGATTCCGCCGCTTATCGAGTGGCAATGGCCGACGTGGTATGAGTTGGTGCTGTTAGTGTTGGTCGGTGTTATTTCTTCTATCGGCCAATGGTTTGGTGTCAACGCTTACAAATGGAGAGAAGCGAACATGGTTTCGAATGTTGAGTTCTCACAGATAATCTACTCATGATTCTTGGTTACTATTGTTTGCCGAGTTGCCAAACACCATAACGCTGATTGGCGCCGTGGTGATTGTTTTCAATGCCATTATGCCTTTTATAATCCAACTCAAGAAAGGTCAATAATTCACGGCTCCATTTGCCCCTACCAATTCGATAGGGACGAATGGCACCCCAACATCAATGCTGCTCAAAATACTGGTCATGCTGTGATTTACCAGATTGGTCTTGAGTTCCAGGGTAGAACTGAACGAGCGTTTGATCGGCTAGTGTGAGGTGAATCCAACCCTCTTTAACTTTCAGCCAATTGGTGCCGTTGGTTTCATAGACGGCAGGGAAATTGCCCCAGCCTGACTCTGATACCTGCAGCTCTTGAAAGCGGTTAATCGGAGTGAGTTTATTGCTGTTGAAATCAGCATTGGAGTAAACCAGCAGAGGCTCGATAGCATCGTTTGGCTTGAACGTATAACAGCTCACTGCGGCTGAAGTGCGATCAAACCATTGGTAGGGTTGTGCGCCTGTTAAATCATAGACCGTACAGTCATTGAATTTAACAGCCCATTCTTGATTCGCTTTAAATCCAAGGTAGCCGATTGGTTGAGACGGTTCAGGCTTCGTATCTGGCGTCTTCTCATACACCAGAACTGAGGTAGCACATCCCATAAGCCCAAGACTAAAAAGGAAAGTCAAAGCACGCTTCATCATTGTAATACCTCCGTTCCGTTAGTAGATGAGTAACTCAATTAAGTCTCTACATTAAACGGTAAGTTCCAAGCGATTACCATCAGGATCGAGTATACAGCTCTCATAATAGCCATCACCTGTTCTTCTTGGACCATCTAAGCGCTCATAACCGTCTTGAATCAAGCGGCTTGTTAACTCATCGACCGCTTGTTCCGACCCCAATGAGATGGCCATATGAATGAAACCGGTAAATTGATCATAGATATCATCTTTCGATTCAGGAACCGAATCCATTTCCATGATTTCTAATCGGCTACCACTCTCGAAAGAGAGGAAGTAGGAAGAGAAGCCTTTAGTTGGGTTGCGATATTTCTGGTTAGACGCCGCACCAAAGTAATCTTCATAAAACCGCTTAAGTACTTCGAGCTGTTTTGTCCATATTGCGATGTGTTCAATCTTCATTTTGTTCACCTAAGTTTGATGTCTAACACTAGATTACTCATCAAATCAGGATCAATAAACAGAACGAAATTCATCGAATGTGTTCCTGTTTAACGGTCAGTTGAGTTATCAAAATAACAACAAGTAGCTGAACAGTATTAACATCTAAGTTTGTGTAATAGTTATCTTTCCTCCATAGTCAGTGTTTTACACATTCTGAGATATAAGCCGTGAACTTTATAAAACTAATAACTCTCGCTGCGATATGGGGCGGTTCGTTTCTGTTCATGAGAATTGCCGCTAATCCGCTGGGCCCTGCGGTGCTGATTGAAGCGCGAGTTCTGTGCGCTGCCGTCACTCTACTCTTGGTTTCTTTTTATCTGAAAAGGAAGCTTTCTTTTAATGCCCATGCGAAACACTTTTTCATTCTTGGCTTGTTTAATACTGCACTTCCCTTTTTGTTTTTCGCTTATGCAGCGCAAACACTGAACGCCTCGACACTCGCTATCTTGAACTCTACCGCGCCAATATGGGCGGCGATCATTGGTGCGATATGGACAAAAACAACACTCGATGCAAGAGTTCTATTAGGGCTAGGTATTGGGGTAACGGGAGTTGGCGTGTTAGTTGGTTGGGATGCGATGAACATTGGCCGTGAGGCTGTGCTTCCTATCTTTGCGGCGGTGATGGCGGCCTTTAGTTACGGAATAGCGTCGAACTATACCAAACAAGCACCCAAAGTTGAGGCGTTCAACAATGCTCATGGCAGCATGTGGGCGGCGGTATTAATCGTGTTGCCGTTTGTCTTCTTTATGCCGATGAGAGAGGCTCCGGATCTAACCATCACCACATCGGTGATCTTATTAGGCGCCGTATGTACTGGGCTTGCTTACTTGCTTTACTTCAATCTCGTTTCTGAATTGGGTGCGCCTTCGGCTCTGTCTGTCACCTTTTTGATTCCAGTGTTTGGCATCTTGTGGGGCAACCTTTTCCTAGACGAAGCGATTGGCCTTAACACCATTTTCGGTTCGGTTCTTGTTATTACCGGCACCATGTTAGTGACCGGTATGACACCTTCTAAGATAATAGAGAGCGTCAAACAAAAACGAGCAGCAAGAGCGGCTCGTTAGTCGGCCATGTATTGTTGAATCCTGTTTCTTAACCACTGATGAGCAGGATTCAAATCGGTTCTCTTATGCCAAATCATATACTGCTTCATGGGCAAGACCTCAAACGGCTGGTCGAGAACTTGCAATTGGAATCGCTCCGCAAACTGATTAGCAAAATCACGAGACGTACTACCAACACAATCAGAGCCAGAGACCAACACACACATCGTCATCAATGAATCACATTCGGAGCTGACTTTTCGCTGTTGTATCGGGCTTTTCGTAAAGTAATCTGCGGTATAAA
This sequence comes from Vibrio sp. L5-1, assembly GCF_021728315.1. Lineage (NCBI taxonomy): Bacteria > Pseudomonadati > Pseudomonadota > Gammaproteobacteria > Vibrionales > Vibrionaceae > Vibrio > Vibrio sp. L5-1. Next base: position 1,022,676 of record NZ_JAKKCQ010000001.1, read on the forward strand.
GGCGAGAACGACGCATTCTGAAGGTGATGTGTTTCTCATGATAATACTGCTCTTCCGTCACCGATCCATCAATCCTTGGGTGCCCTTGCTTGGCGATCAATACGAGCTCATCTTCGATCACTTGCTGGTTCATATAACCATTCACTTGTGGATAGTGAATATCGATCGCTAAGTCGGCTTGCTGCATGCTCAAACTCTGCAGCAGATCTTCTTCATTGCTTGGCACCATATTGAATTCAATCGAGATGTTACCAAGCGTATCGTCCTTTTCCACAAGGGGCTGAAGCTTGGTTAAACCGATCTCGTTGACCAAAATTCGAAACACATGATGCTGCTGATTATCGAATTGCTTCAAGGTACTAACAGCGCTGGTGATTCCCTCGAGTGCAGGTTCCACTCGGCTTGCTAGTTGCACCGCAGCATTGGTTGGAATGATCCCTCGCCCTTCACGAATAAAAAGATCAGTATCAAGCTGAGATTGGAGTCGCTTCAAGGCTCCACTTACCCCGGGTTGAGTCATACCAAGCGATTCTGATGCAAGCGTGATCGACTTTAATCGATACACTTCTAAGAACACGCTCAATAGATTTAAATCCAACTTTTCCACGTCGCTCACCGTTACTCTCCCTGTCAATGTGGTCTTAATCAATCATAGGTCAGGATTCGTCTTCGTTCCCCAACCATTGCATGACTCAATACATAGCCAATCGTGATGTATTAAATAAAGCTTACTTTATTTTTTGCTATATGTCTTATTCCTATAATCGCCTCAACGAAACAAAATTCTGAAATGAAGAGGCTCTTATGACAACTTCTCGCACGTTCAAAAATGCATCACTGTTCCTAGCTATCTCGCTCGCATTCCCTGCGATTGCAGCTAACCATGACCACGCACACTTCAGCGAAATTGGCGATCAAGGTGGCAAAAGCGCAACCGAGATGACCACTAAAGCAAACCAAGAGTTCGCAAAAACACTTAACTTTGCCGACACTCGCGCTTTCGACAATAACAATAAAGGTCTTGTTGCTAGCTTTGATCAAGAGACGGGCGACATCATTCGTAATAGCTTTAACTTCATCGATCCAAGTGTAACGAATGCAGACCAAGCACCAGATTCGGTAAACCCTTCACTGTGGCGCCAAGCGGTATTGAACCAAGCGGCGGAAGGTTTATATGAAGTTGTTCCGGGTAAAGTTTACCAAGTTCGAGGCGCGGATTTAGCGTCTATCTCTTTCATTCGTAGTGACAACGGTTGGATCGCCTACGACGTTCTTCTTACCAAAGAATCAGCCGCCAAATCACTCGAATTCTTCAAGAACAATGTGCCTGATGGCGGTGAACTGCCAGTCGTTGCAATGATTTACTCTCACTCGCACGCTGATCACTTTGGTGGCGCAAGAGCAATCAAAGACGCGTATCCAGATGTAAAAGTGTACGGTTCGAAAAACATCACTAAAGAAATCGTCGACGAAAACGTATTAGCAGGTAATGCGATGTCTCGTCGTACTGCTTATCAATATGGCGCAACCCTGAACCGACACGAACACGGTATTGTTGATGCGGCACTGTCTAAAGGCCTATCAACCGGTAGCATTACTTACGTCCTGCCAGACTACGAACTGAACCATAACGAAGAAATTGAAACTCTGGTTATCGACGGCCTAGAAATGCAATTCATGGATGCTTCAGGTACCGAAGCGGCATCTGAAATGGTGACCTACATTCCAAGCATGAAAGCACTTTGGACTGGCGAACTGACCTACCAAGGCATGCATAACCTATACACACTTCGCGGTGCAAAAGTACGTGATGGTTTGAAGTGGTCGAAAAAAATCAACGAGATGTTAGTCACTTGGGGCGAAGAAACAGAGGTGCTATTTGCGTCTCACTCAGCCCCAATCTGGGGTGAACAAGAGATTTCTGATTACCTAAAAATGCAGCGCGATGCTTACGGTTTTACTCATAACCAAACGCTTCGTTTAGCCAATAACGGTGTGGTTCTACAAGATATCGGTGACGAGATTTACAAGGTAATGCCAGACAGCATTCAACAGTCTTGGCACACCAATGGTTACCACGGTACTTACTCTCACAACGCTCGCGCTGTGTACAACATGTATCTTGGTTACTTCGACATGAACCCAGCGAATCTGAACCCATTACCAATCGAGCCAGAATCGGTGAAGTTTGTTGAGTACATGGGCGGCAGCGATGCTGTAATTGAGAAAGCGCAACAAGATTTCCAAGAAGGCGAATATCGCTTCGTTGCAACAGCACTGAATAAAGTGATTCAAGCTGAGCCAGAGAACAAAGTTGCACGTGGCTTATTGGCAGATACTTACGAGCAATTGGGTTATCAATCAGAAGGCGCAGGTTGGAGAAACATCTACCTTACGGGCGCCCAAGAACTGCGTATTGGCACACAACCGGGCGCACCGAAAACAGCATCACCGGATGTATTGGCTAACATGACCATTGAGAACTTGTTGGATTACTTAGCGGTAAAAGTGGATTCATTGAAGGCGCAAAACACGCCATTTACGATGAACATTCAATTACCTGATGTTAAAGAGTTCTACTACGTTGAAATGTCTAACGGCAACCTGAACAACATCCAAGTATCAGAGCTGCAAGATGCGGATACCACACTGATCATCAATAAGTCTGACGTGTCTGATATAGTGCTTAAGAAAACAAGCCTTGGAAAACTGCTAGAAGACGGACAAGCGGGCGTGAAAGGAGACAAATCATCACTTAACAAACTGCTGTCTTCACTGACAGAAGCTGACACCTCTTTTGAGATTGTTCCTCGTCCAAACAAAGGCGAAGAAGTAGACGCTGAGTTGTACCAAGATTCACACGAGCACGCTCACTAAGCCGCTCTAAGGTAAAATAATTACAACGTCAAACTGGCCTAAATAGGCTGAAACAAGGCTAATACGACCAAGCCTCAACCATTAAACCGGTTGAGGCTTTTTTGATTTTAGCTTTATTCGATATCAAGAAAATAAATGAGAAACCCCACTCACAGCACTCAAAAAGCATTGAGTAAATCTTCTTATCAAGCCCAGAAAAACAGTACTGTGTTTGTTAAACCACACCCTTGTTTCACGGTTTATCAATCGTAATACACATCCGTACTTTCTATATCTCAGCATGTGAAGTAGTAGAAACTTTGTGCAATCAAACTTTGTTATAAAAGTTGTCCGGACTCTTTATTCAAGGAAGGAAGATGCGAAAAAAGATCATGATTACAGGTGCGACAGATGGTATCGGTTTAGAGACCGCGAAAATGTTAGCCCAACAAGGGCATCACATCCTTATCCATGGACGTAACCCAACAAAACTCAGCAAAGTAGAAACCGGCCTTTCTCGATTATCCAAGGATGCGATTATCGAAAGTTATGTTGCTGATCTCTCTTCTCTTTCTGAAGTTGAAGCCCTCGCCAACCAAATAAAGTCGAAGCATGAAGAGCTCGATGTACTCATTAACAACGCTGGTGTCTACAAGGTTTCCGAGATCACCACCAAAGACAATCTCGATGTCCGCTTTACCGTCAACACCATTGCCCCTTATTTACTGACTCAAAAGCTGCTACCACTTTTTGATGCCAACGGTCGCATCGTCAATCTATCTTCAGCCGCTCAGTCATCGGTCGATCTCGAGGCACTTGTCAGCCCAAATCCTGACGCTTTAGATGGCCCCATCTACGCACAAAGTAAGTTAGCGTTAACGATGTGGTCAATCCATCTTGCGCACCAATTAGGAGATCAAGGGCCCCTAATCATTCCCGTTAATCCGGCCTCATTTCTTGGCAGTAAATTGGTTAAAGATGCGTATGGTTTGGAAGGCAATGACTTAGGGATTGGTGCTGATATCTTGTGCAGAGCGGCACTGTCGGAAGAATTTTCTGATGCCTCAGGACGGTACTTTGATAATGATTCGGGATTATTCAAAGACCCTCATGCTGATGCATTAGATACGGAGAAAAATCAAAAGCTGGTGACAACTCTCGACCAGTTACTTGCAGAACAGCTCGAGCTGAAATCCCACTCTCGCTAGCCAGATACAATACAAGGAGTGCTCCATATTTAGGGGCACCAAAAACCCAAAACTGTCTGATATCGTGACGAGAGAGCTTCAACTATTATTTCGATAGCATTGAAATGGTTCCTCTCCCAACAAATTGGCATAGCGTTAGCGAAATAGCGACATTACGCGTACTTGATAAAAGCTTGGCTCAACCGTTGAAAAAGTGAATCTACGTTGGGTAGAGTTGCCAAATGCGCGGACAACGGAGTATGAACCTGCGCATCTACCACGGTTGGGTTACTGCAAACTTGATTATAAAAGTTCACGGGTATCACTATGTTTTCTAAGTCGACATCTAACAAGATACAGGCTTGCGAAAGTACAATTTGGCCGCCCCCTTGTTTAAGCAAGACACGCTGAGCAGTACCCACTATTTTTTGTTTATTGATATTGAGGTTGTACTCACCATCACAATAAGAACCGGGGGTTGCGTGTACATCCACATCGATGCCTAGTTCTTTAAAAAACTGGGTTAAGACGTCGCATAAATGTCGATACGCTTTTTGGATGTTGTAGGCTTCATCACGAGGCCAATGGTAAATGTGCGACAGGTTAATGATCCCCGGCAGTTGAGGAACGGGAGCGCCACCGGTTTTTCGTGAGGTGAGTTGCCAACCTTGTGCCGCGAGTTGTTTTCTAGACTCTACCGTCACTGGCCATTTTTTACCTGCGGGCAAAACGAGTGTCGGCGTTTTTGCTTGCCAAAGCATTAAGGCTTGCGCAATCTCACCGGCCTGTATTTGCTGCAATAACGCATCTTCTTTTTCAAACGCACGCTCAACATCAATGTGCGGGTAACGTACGAGTTTATTCGTTAACTTCAATGCACTTTCCTCTACAGATTGTGGCGACTTAGTATTTAACATGCTGGGGTGGTTGATGAGATAAGCATACCTCCCAAACCCAATCGTACGACTTAATAAAGTGGCTTCGAGTTTGTACAACACTCGGGATTTAGACCGCGCAAAACCTTAATCCTTACTTGTTATCCGCATCAGGCAAAATCTAAATTTTTAACCTTATTAAAGAGATAATTAATGACCCAGAGGTAAGGAAACATAGTGACTAATAATAAAAAGTACTCAAAGGAGCTAAACCAAAAGTTGGACCATTCGATGTTAGCCCCTATTAACAAGTTTAAAATTATTAGCGGTAGCATAACTCCAGCAACTAAATTAAATGCAATTAACATTATTACTTTTAGCGTTGTGTCTTTAACTTTGAATGTTTGATTGTACGTTGTGAAACTAGTCAAAGATTCTAACAATGTTGGAATAACTTCCTGCTGAACAAGATGTGCTTTTTCAAAAAAACCAACAAATATAGACTCAAAATCCATAACCCTACTGACATGTGGTTGATGAAATTGCTTCCATATTCTTTCACGCTCAGACTCTGGAATATTAGCTGACTGTTTCTCAAACATTTCTGTTTGTTCTTTCATTTGTTGGTTTTTCTTAAATTCCACTCCTTTACGCGCTAACGTTATTATAGCGCGACTACTCGTACTCCATGTCCAGCACAAATAACCAACGATTCTTTGCATTTCATGAATGCGCTCTAAATCAAGATCTTGATTGCAATTTAGTACAACCTTTTCAGTCTGCGCCTGAACGTGGACCATATTATTATTCCAAAACGGGTATGTGGTGAAAATTGTACTTAATAATAAAAACAATTCATCACAAGCCTCTATGACTTCTTCAGGGTTTGGTTCTCGCTGAAACTCACTACGTGGGATGCCATACTTTTCTTCATAGTCGAGATACGAATAGAATGAAGTTACTTGTCGTAGCAACTCCTTGCCATTCTCATCCCAATCTAAATTACCATCACCTGTTACAAATCTATTTCCACCTCCAAATCTCATAGCACTTGGAGATGTTAAGTTAATACTTTGCTTAAGCGCAGAATCAAGCTTCTCTTTAGCATCATTAACCTTTTGATAAGCATAGATAGCAAATGCAGAAAAGAAGGCTGCTACAACACCAATAACAGTTACATGGATAGCTGGAAGTGCCTCTAATATTGGTGAACTCAATTTATACCCCTTAAAACTACTAATAAATGACATAGACTTCCCCTTACCATGGCACCATGTCTGATTACTCTTATTTCTGCGGTATCGACCTAGCTAAAAACCACTTTAGTGTTCATGTCGTAGACCAAAAAGGTAAGGTTATACTTCACAAGTCAGCAACCCGCACTAACCCACTGACTACAATAGCAAATGTGCTACTCAAGCGTATAGCTATTGATGTGTGTAGTGGTATACATTCTTGGGAAAGGGCACTCTGAATTATGCCGTAGCTATCTCCAAAACAGTCCGACACCTTTTCTCGATAACACAGAGTCTTGATGGCTTCTGTCTGACAAGGTTGTCTGATATGGTGGCGGCAGAACTTCAGCAATTGTTTAGATAGTATTGAATATGAAAACACTAACCATACTTGATGGCGGCATGGGCCGAGAACTCAAAGAAATCGGCGCGCCATTTTCTCAACCGCTTTGGAGTGCTCAAGCGCTGATTGAAGCACCCGACTTTGTTAGCCAAGCGCATCAAAACTTTGTCGATGCAGGTGCTGAAATCCTGATCACCAATAGCTATGCCTGTGTACCTTTTCATTTGGGTGAAAGACTCTTTGAACAACGAGGCTTTGAACTAGCCGCACTGTCTGGAGAACTGGCTAAAGCGGTTGCTGACAATGCTTCTCACACCGTGAAAGTGGCGGGCGCGATTCCACCGCCATTTGGCAGCTACCGACCAGACTTATTTAAGGTCGAAGAGGCCGCGCCAATCATCCAAACACTTTACGATGCACAAGATCCAAACATCGACCTTTGGATAGCAGAAACCATCTGTAGCCTGCAAGAATTCGAATCCATTCATTCGGTACTCAAGCAATCAAGCAAACCTTGTTACTACGCATTCAGTTTGGAAGACACCAAGGACGATTGTGCCAATATTCGTTCTGGCGAGAGCGTAACAGACGCGATCAAACTTGCCTGCCAATCGAACGCAAAAGGCATTATGTTTAACTGCTCAGTGCCTGAAGTGATGGATCAAGCCATTATCGATGCTAAGAAAGTGATCGATGAGCTAGGCCGTGATTTAGAAATTGGTGTCTACGCCAACAATTTTGCGCCTATCAGCAACGAACATGAAGCGAATGATATGTTTCAGGAGATGCGTGAGCTGGATGGCCAAGGTTACTTAACTTATGTAAAACGCTGGCACGCATTGGGTGCGAATATTGTCGGTGGCTGTTGTGGCATCGGGCCAAAACACATTCAAGCCCTAGCCGATTGGAAACGCTCCCTACAGAGCTAATCCGGAGCTTCAGCTAGAATAAAATAAATAGAGAACAGGTTGAGAAATCTGTTCTCTATTTGTATGTGGCGCCTCTGAGTACACTGATACAAAACAACGATTTGGAGCAACTGATGAGCGACACGCAACGAAAAATTAAATGGGGCATCGCAGGGCTAGGCAATATCGCCAATCGATTCGCAACAGCTGTAACAGAGCACTGTCTGCATGGTGAACTTTATGCGGTTGCCGCGAGAGACCATAAACGCGCAGCCACGTTCGCCAACAAGTTTGGTTGCGACAAGGCTTATGGCTCTTATGAAGAAATGGCGCATGACCCAAATGTTGAAGCGGTTTACATCGCCACCGTTCACCCGTACCACCAGCCACTCGCTGAACTGTTTCTAAAGAACAATAAGCACGTATTGGTCGAGAAGCCGGCTTTTACCAACCTTGCTGACTGGCTTGAGATGAAAGCCCTTGCGAAACAAAATGGCGTGATGCTGTTAGAAGCGATGAAAACCGTGGTGTTTCCCGCGTATCGTGAGCTCCAATCATTCTTGGTCGATAACCACATTCAAATAGATTCAATCGAAGCCAACTTTGGTAACCATCACGACTATGAGCCCGATTTGTTTATCTTCAATCCGGATTTGTCAGGCGGAGCAACACTCGATGTTGGGGTCTATGGGCTTTGGTTCTTCTACGATCTGTGTCGAACACTGGGTGTGACCCCTTCAAAACCTCAGGTAGAGATGTCATGTCTGTATGAGGGGGCGAATGTTGATACCGATGCGTGCTTTACCTTCTCTGGTGATATAAACGGTAAGATATCGGCATCAACAGTGCAAAACCTTACCCGATCAGCACACTTGACTGGGCCCAACACTAAGATCACCATTCACGAAAAATGGTGGAATCCGGCCTTTATTGAGATTGAACATCAAGGGCAGAAGTCGACCATCAACAAACGAGTGACGGGCAATGGGTTCGAATTTGAAATCGACCATTTTTCAGATTTGGTGCTTCAAGGCAAAACTGAATCGGATATCCTAAGCTCAGAGGTAACCTCTCAAGTGCTCGATACGATGGAGAAAGCACTCATTGACTCTGGCTATAAACATTTAACTCAACCTCATCGTTAGGAAAAGCAAATTGGGCAACCTTAAGCGCAAGCTTGAACTGTATGAAAAGATATTTCAGGCTTTTGGGCCTGGAGTATCACATTGTCAGGTCAACCAACTGGCCACACTGCTGCACGTGAGTGAACGTCACGTTCAAACCTTACTCAAAGCGATGACAGCACAAGGCTGGATTGAGTGGCACGCCAGCTCAGGCCGCAGCAAGAAGGCACAACTCACGTGTCTGGTTGAGCCCATTGAGGCGTGTTACCAATACGCACAAACCCAAGCTGACGCAGGCAACATCGAACAGGTGTTTAGCACCTTGAGCTTTAATGGCCGCAATGCTGGCGCTGAGTTACAAGCCTTTCTAAGCAATACCAATCCGTCGGCGCAGAATATCGCGTATATCCCATTTCACCGAGAACTCGAAGCGCTTCACCCTCAACGAGTACTTAGACGCACCGAACGTTTCTTAGTGATGCAAACTTGCCAACGCCTAACCTCCGTTAAGCACGGCAAACTCAGCGGCGATCTGGCTTATAATTGGCAACCTAATGAAGATGCGACACAGTGGCACTTTCAAATTCGCAATGGCGTTCAGTTCCATAACGGTCGAACACTCGAACCTCAAGACATAGCACGCAACCTTAACTCGCTAATTCAAAGCAAAATATGGCGTCGCTGTTATCAGCATATTGATGAGGTCTCTGTCTCGACTGGTAATGTGGTTGTCGTGAAATTGAATCAACCTGATTGGCATTTACCGCGCTTACTTGCCAGAGTTGAAGCCTCCATATTTGATCACTCATCACCGACTGAAAGGCTGATTGGATCTGGCGCGTTCTCATTAGACATATTCTCGAGCAAGATGTTGAGATTGAGCCGCAATAGCGCGTATTCACACAGTACACCCATTCTCAATCGAGTCGAATTGTGGGTCTATCCAGAATGGGCACAGAGCAAAGCTTGCGCTCAAAATCAGGTGTGCGTGAAACTGCCCGAGAAAACGATCACCGTGCGTGGCGATGACCATTCTTCTCAACCGGATTTCGGCTCAACGTTTTTCAAAATTCAGAACCCAACATTGTCGAAAACCATTCGTGAATTCACTGTTGAAGACACCTCTGAATGCCAAACCCTTTTCGAGCAATTGTCAGTATCCGGCGACAGCAAAACCAGCGTGGAATATGGACACTACCTACCTAACTACCTAACTACCAAAGACGTCGCGCTGTGCAGCATTATTGATGAGAACGACACCTTCACTTCGTGGTTAAGCTTTTTCATTCGCTTTCCGTTTGAGGACTTAGCTCTGCCTGCTGAAATGCTAGAGACAATCCAACAAGGCTTAGCCTCAATAAGAAACCAGCCAAACTTTGAGTTAGCGATGAATGCAGTGTTGGCACTGAAGCATTGGTTGAATGATTCAGGGATTGTGGTTGAGCTCAAGCAAGAGGCGTTCAACTTAGAGGTTTCTGAAAAGATACACGGCGCGCAAGTGAATGGTTTCGGTTGGTGTGAGCTCGACAAGCTGTGGATTAGCCATTTGTCAGTCTAGCCATTTGTAAATCTAGTCGTGTTCAAAATAAGTCATTAGGCACAGAGACTTATCTTTAACACTCCCCTGCCAATAGCAAAGAAATGGGATGCTAATGTACTCTCGAAGTGAGACTCCACAAATATAAGCACAAACTAAATAGCCCCAATAAGAAGGTAAACCATGACTCGACACCTAACAGGCTCATTACTGTTTCTTTGCACACTCTCTTTTAACAGCATGGCAAGCACCCAATGCGACGCGCTAACAGGCTGTGAAAAGAAGTTCTGTGAGATTGAATATCAGATAAAGAAAGCGGAACAGTACGACAATCAGTACAAAGTAGAGCGATTAACCACCGCACTGAAAGCTGCGAAAGACAACTGCACCAATGAAGGGTTGAAGAATGAGCTCCGCGAGAAGATTGAATCCAATGAACAAGATTTAGCTGAATACCAAGCCGACTTAGAAGAAGCAAAACAAGACGATAGAGCGGATAAGATTCGAAAATATGAGGGTAAGATCGAAAAAGAACTGGGTAAAATCGATGAATTGAAACAAGAACTGGCTCAGATTCCTTAATCGATAATTTAAACAAAAATGGTCTTACTGCTTAGTAAGACCATTGAAAAAATACCGCTTTTTGACGACCTCAAGAATCAACCTAGCCAACGCCAGCCGTTATTATCCCACCAGTGCCAATTCAGACTCTTTATAAATCCGGTTAGCCACTTTGTATGCCGCAGGTGACGTTAGTGTCTCTTTGCATCTGTGCTTAAACTGCTCGACTTCAATCGTTTGTTCTTCCAGTAAATAGTACAACTCACTCAAGTAGTTAGCTTCAAACACAGCTTGACCAAGTGGTGTGCATTCGTATCGGCTCGACTCTTGGTAGCCAATTGCGGTCAACACTGATTCTGGCAGCTCCCAGAACTTAGCAATGGTGTAAGTCAGGCGAATTGAATAGCTGTTCATCAGGCGCTTCAATGCTAATGAGTTAGGTGGAACAGAAGGATCAATATGCTTGAAGGCTTCTACCATCATTTGGAAAATGATCATCTTGCCTAAGTTGCGAATTAACCCAACAAAATACGCCGCCGCTTGTTCTTCTTGTGATGAAGAGTCTTTCATCAACTCCTTAGAAAAAGACGCGGTTTGAACGCTGTGATTCCAAATTTTCTCACCGAAATGACGCCAGTAAATATTGTTGCCCGGCGTGAAGTTCTTCATGTAGCTATTCACAACCCCTTCAACAAGTCCTTGAGAACCCATATTTAGGAATGCTGTTTTTAGGTCGGTTACCTGTTTTTCACTACGTTTGTAGAATGCGCTGTTAGCCAGTTTAATCACATCGGCTGCCATGCTCGGCTCGCGCTCAATTACTTTTAGCAATGCATCTACGTCAAATTCATCACTCTGTAATTCTGCCATTAATGTGGTCACAGAGGCTGGCATCACTGGCAATTCATTGAGCAAGGCTTTTGGAGAGCGAATCAAACGTTCGATCTGACAAGCAACAAAATCACTAAATGGGTCTGACTCTGTTCGCAGGCGAGACTCTCCAAACAAGTAATCAAGGAACTCACCATCGTGAAGGCTAAGCGTCTTATCAACGATTAATGATGATGGTTGAGCTGACGACGGCGGAACAAAGGTTGAAGACTGAACGGAATCAGTAGCAACGGTTTGTTGTTGCTCTTTTTGAACAGGCTCTGCAGAGGGTTTGTTTTTTGGATCAACAAAAGGTGAGAATAATGCCTGTAATACCCTTTTAAACATCAATACGGCTCCTAGATGAATACAACATAGATAGGGATATATAACGGGGGTGATTATCGCACAGACAACTCATAAACCATACAGTGACAATTTAATCACTAACTATTCAACTGTATAGGATCTGTTACTCAACAGCCTGCGAGACTAGGCCTCCTGTATTCGTCAGAAACAAAAAAGCGAGCACATAACACTGGCTCGCTCTTACATAGGTTAGATGTGTGGCACTGTCTGAAGTTAGCTCTGGGACACTTCCAATACAATCTTACCGACATGCTTTTTCTTCAAGAAGTCGTCTTGTGCTTTGTGGATATCAGCGAGCGGATAAGACTGCGCGACGATTGCTTCGATCTGCTGTTTCTCGATACGATTGACTAGATTCTGGAACACTTGTGGTTCTAAAACCGTACAACCAAAAAAGCTGAGATCTTTGAGATACAAAGTTCGTACATCGAGCTCGACCATAGCGCCACCAATTGCGCCAGATACGGCATAACGGCCACGGGGTTTCAGTACTTCAAGGAACTGAGGCCACTTGTCACCGGCAACTAAGTCGATAACCACATTGATGCTGTTTGCGCCTAACGCTTTAACCAGATCAGCATCACGAGCAACCACTTCATCTGCGCCAAGTTCAAGTAACTGTTGGTTTTTACTTGGGCTAGTAATGGCAATCACATAAGCACCGCGAGCTTTCGCCAGTTGTATAGCAGCCGAGCCCACACCACCCGATGCGCCAGAAATAAGCACGCGATCACCTTCGGTTACGTTGGCACGGGTTAGCATGTTTTCTGCTGTCGAGTAAGAGCACGGGAAAGACGCTAGATCAACATCCGACATAGTGCTGTTCACCTCATAAGCGTGTTTCGCGGCCACTTTGGTGTACTCCGCAAAGCCACCATCGCACTCCGAACCAAAATACCATGGTTGTGGTAAATCTCGCCCGTAAACTTCCGTCAAACAAGGTTCGATCAGTACACGTTCCCCAATACGATCAGCAGAGATTTCATTACCTACCGCCACGATAAAACCACACACATCAGCGCCTTGGATACGAGGAAACTGCAACGCTTCACCCGACCAACTTGCGTCGTCTGAGTCATCACTTTTTGAGTACCAGCCGATTCGAGTGTTGATATCCGTATTGTTCACGCCCGCAGCCATCACTTTGATCAGCACTTCATTAGGTTCAATTTCAGGAACAGCGATATCTTCACGGTAACCAAGCATTTCTGCTCCGCCGTGTCCTAACATCTCTACGCCTTTCATTGTTTTTGGTAATTCGAATTTCATCGTGTTTCCTTGAGTAATTTTGTCACCATATTCTGTGCTGATATCACCGCTTCTTCGCCTAATACTGGCCACGCGCTTGATACACCTTCATGAAGTAGAAAAAGCTCTGAAGCCAGATCATCTCGTTGACTCTGCTTACCCAGAAGTGCTTTTACTTCTCGTTTATGTTCAGTAACAGCTTGGTTAATTATCTCGTTGTCAGGAAAAGCCGCCATCGCATTCATCGACATACAACCGTGCGGCGCATACTCTTCCATCCACTGTTGTAACTTGTTGAAGATATCAAGCATCGACTCAAGGCCACCAGCAGGTACATTTTCTAATAGGAAATTTAGGTAACGGTGATGACGGTGCTCTAAGGCGCCCACTATCATCGCTTCTTTCGATGGAAAATGTTTATAGAGCGTACGTAGGCTCACGTTACACGCCGTCTTCAGTTGAGCCACACTCGGCTCAGCAAACCCTTGTTGGCTAAACGCCACTTCAAGACTTGCTGCAATCTGTTCTCTTAACAAGCTGACCTCTTATACCTAACCAAAGGTAGAATGATTGTTCTACACATATAGTAGAGCGATCATTCTACCCATGTCAATGAGATCTTTTTATAGAGCCCTAAAAACAAAAAATCCCGCTTCTATCAAGAAGCAGGATTTTTATGTGTAAGCGTTAGTCGCTAATGTTCGAATGGTTACTTAGTGTAGAAAGCACGCTTGAGTGCAACTTCCAACCCGCGAACTTCGGCTAACCCTTTCAATCGGCCAATCGCCGAATAACCTGGGTTAGTGGTTTTCTTCAGGTCATCCAACATTTGATGCCCGTGATCCGGACGCATTGGAATTAAACGGTGATCGCCCACTTCTGCACGACGATTTTCTTCATCCAAAATTGCCATTACAACGTTGTACATGTCCACATCACCATCTAGGTGCGCTGCTTCGTGGAATGTCATTGGGTTGCTCTCTTCACGCTTAGTTGAACGCAGGTGCGTAAAGTAAATTCGGTCACCGTGCTTTTTGATCATATTAACCAGATCATTGTCGCCACGAACACCGTATGAACCCGTACACATCGTCAAGCCATTCATTTTGCTCGGTACATGTTCGGTCAACCAATCAATGTCTTCGATCGTTGAAACGATACGAGGCAAGCCTAGAATTGGACGCGGTGGATCGTCTGGGTGAACCGCCATCTTCAAACCACTCGCATCACAAATTGGCATCAACTCAGTAAGGAAGTAAGACATGTGCCCACGTAGCTTGTCTTTGTCGATTCCCGCATAGCGATCCAGCTGCACTTGAAACGCTTCAAGTGTGTAGCCTTCTTCAGCGCCTGGCAGGCCAGCGATGATGTTATTGGTCAGCTGTTGAATTTGCTCTGGCGTCATGTTGTTGAAGTAATCCAACGCTTGCGCTTGCTCTGACTCTGAATAGTCCGATTCTGCACCCGGGCGCTTCAAGATATGCAGCTCAAAGGCCGCAAATGCTATTTGGTCAAAGCGCAATGCGCGCGAGCCATCTGGCATTTCAAATTCTAAATCAGTGCGCGTCCAGTCCAACACTGGCATGAAGTTATAGCAAACTGTGTCAATGCCACACTCAGCAAGGTTAGACAGAGTTTGCTTATAGTTATCAATCCACTGCTGGTAATTGCCAGTTTGAGTTTTGATCTCTTCGTGCACAGGCACGCTTTCTACGACCGACCACGTTAAACCTTTCTCTTCGATAATGGCTTTACGCTTAAGGATTTCTTCTTTTGTCCAAACTTCACCATTTGGAATATGGTGCAGTGCATTCACAATACCAGTTGCGCCCGCTTGACGAATATCGTCTAGCGAAACTTGATCATTAGGGCCATACCAACGCCACGTTTGTTCCATGAGACTTACCTTTCTTTAAGACGCACTTAGCCGGCTCGAATTAATCAAGCTAAATGCAATAACGACTTCTTAATGGCAGCAATGACAATTACTGCCCGAGATAGTACCGGTCTACGCCGGTCTAAAGACGATTACCTATCTACAACCTAGTGATTGAGTCAGCTTTCAAGAGGAACCTTGTCACTGAATTCCACATTAGCTTCAGAACTAGCTTTCTGAGCTAAGCAGCACCACTGGGTTGGAACTAAATAAGTAACCATCAAAGTTTGGGTCATCAATGTCTGACAGCGCTAACAAACGCTGTTTAACATTCTCAAGGTGTTGCCACATTGCGTTCTTAGCAGCGACAGGGTCTTTGCGCTGTAAGGCTGCGAGGATACGAGCATGATCATCTAACCATTCTTCACGGTAATCTTGACCACTGATGTGAGAGTGGAGTTTATTCCACATTGGACTCTTTTCGCGTCGATCCCAGGATTGTTTCAACATATCTACCAGAACAGAGTTTTGAGTGGCCTCTGCAATACACATGTGAAATCTTTCATCTCCGCTGCAATCGGTGGTGCCGCTTGCAAGCTCTTCGCGCTCGAGTTCGAGTGCAGAGCGCATCTTAATGATGTCGCCCGGAGTGACCTGAGTTGCCGCAAACTCCGCGATATTACTTTCCAGTAATTGGCGGGCCTGCAGCATCTCGAATGGACCTGCGTCATCGCTGACCACATTCTCGCGAGAATGAGTTGGAATGTTCAGGACATAAACACCCGACCCTTTTTTCACCTCAACTAAGTTTTCAAGCTCCAGCATGATGATCGCTTCACGCACCACTGTGCGGCTTACATCTAGACGATCAGCAATATCGCGTTCTGGAGGTAATCGATCTCCAACCTTATACAGGCCTTCAATCAGTTCTCTTCTTAGTACTAACCCTATCTCCTGATAAGGTCTTTTCGGCTCGAAAGGCATCATGATGATATTGTCACTTCTTTCCATTGTATTTCTCTCGCCATCATAATGACCAAATATAATTGGTCAACCTCTATATCTTAAAATGCAGTAACACCTTGTTTTTGTATTACTATTTTTTCTATATTTGCTCGTTATTCAACAGACTGAATACGATCAATCAATGCGCTCAATTCTGGATCCGTTTTATCTAGCGCGTCATACATAGGTTGAACCGCGAGTGCGAACGCAGCCTTGTCTGGTTCCACAAAAGTAACGCCCATTTCCTCGGCTTTAGCGCGCTCTTTTGCTTCCGATTCAGCCCACAATTTTTTCATCAATTCAGATGAATCACTTGCCGCTTTCATTAGCGCATCTTGTTGTTCTGTAGTCAGTTTATCGTATGCTCTGGTTGAGATAACCAACACATCCGGAACCATCGTGTGCTCATCTAAGCTGAAGTATTTAGACACTTCACTGTGACGGCTCAAGCTGAAAGAAGGAATGTTATTTTCAGCCGCATCCACTACACCTTGCTGCAGTGCTGTGTACAACTCACCGTAAGCTAGTGGCGTTGGGTTACCGCCTAACGCTTTCACCATAGCAATTGCTGATGGGCTTGGTTGAACACGAACTTTCAAACCTTTCAGATCTTCTGGCGTGTTAATTGGCTTATTGGTATAGAAGCTACGCGCACCAGCGTCGTAGTAAGTCACACCAATAAAGCCGCTATCACGAGAAGAGTTAAGAATGTCACGGCCTACTTCACCATCAGTCACACTGTAGTAGTGCGCTTGATCGCGGAATAAGTAAGGCATGTTGAATGATGAATAAGCAGGAGAAAAAGCTTCTAGCTCAGCAGCATTACTTTTCACCATATCTAAAGCGCCGTTCTGCATCAGCTCCATAGATTCACGCTGTGTACCCAATTGAGCGTCAGGGTAAATACGAATACGCACCTCACCATCAGTCAATTCACGTACTTCTTTCGCCATAAACGTCATCGCTTCATGTACTGCATGGTCACGAGGGTGGTTATGGCTCAGTTTCAATGTTGTCGCTGCATAAGCAGAAGCTGTTGCTCCAAAAGTGAAAGCAGCACCGACAACCGCACTAATCAAAGTTTTACGCGTCATCATCATTCTTATTCTCCGTGGATTGGTTATCCAAAATGTAGGGTGTTTTTTGTTATGGGCTCATATTGGGGCTCAAAAAAGGAACCGTCAAAGCTGAAATTAAAATTGATTGACCAATATCACAATAAAAACCCATAAATTGGTCAACCAAAATCATTTGTGAAGTTGCTCACGCCAACCAAAAAATGAATAGCTTATGATTCAGCCAGATTTTTGAACATACCATCCCTACATAGAAACAATTTCTTACATTGGTAAACCAATTGTTATGAGATACGCAATTTTGTTGAAAGGAAATAAACATGAATAAATTGGTCAGTTACATAAATAGAGGGTTGGCCGCCTTTACAGTGTCTCTATCGTCTTTCTTAGTGCTATGTGTGATATGGCAGGTTTTATCCCGCTATGTTATTGGCAAACCAAGTACTGTTACCGACGAGCTCGCGCGTTATCTCTTTATGTGGGTAGCCTTAATTGGTGCCGCCTATACAACGGGTCTGAAACGCCATCTTGCCATCGACCTGCTTACAATGAAGCTGACTGGCAAACGTAAATTAATCAACGAAATCGTTATCCAAATAGCCATCGCTTCTTTCTCTTATATCGTTCTGGTGCACGGTGGAAGCCAACTTGCTGCTAAAACGCTTGCGATGGGACAACTGACTCCCGCTCTAGGTTTAGAAATGGGCTACATCTACTTCTGCTTGCCTATCAGTGGCGCTTTAATGATTTTTTACTCCGTCGTGTTTACTTACGAACGCGTTAAACAATTAATGTCAGGTGACGATTTGATCACCGACTCACAACTTGATTGATAGAAGGATTTCACAATGGAATGGCAAGTAATACTGACCTTATTCGGTAGTTTCGCTGTACTGCTTACAATCGGTGTACCGGTCTCTTTTGCGATTGGTTTATCGTCACTAGCAACCATCTTAATGAGCTTACCGCTTGAGCCGGCTATCGCGGTGGTTGCTCAACGCATGGCCGCTGGCCTTGATAACTTTGCATTACTGGCAATCCCGTTCTTCATTTTGGCGGGCAACATCATGAACCAAGGCGGCATTGCGCTGCGTTTGATTAACTTCGCGAAAGTGTTGGGTGGTCGTCTGCCGGGTTCATTGGCACACGTAAACGTGATGGCAAACATGATGTTTGGCTCTATCTCAGGATCGGCGGTAGCATCGGCAGCTGCAGTTGGTGGCACCATGTCTCCTCTGCAAAAGAAAGACGGCTACGACGAAAACTTCTCTGCGGCGGTTAACATTACTTCGTGTCCTACTGGTCTATTGATTCCACCAAGTAACACGCTGATCGTTTTCTCTTTGGTTTCTGGTGGTACTTCAATCGCGGCATTGTTCTTAGCAGGTTACATCCCAGGTCTCATCATGGGGCTAAGTATCATGATTGTGGCGGGTATTATTGCAAAACGTCGTGGTTACCCTGTTGCAGCTCGTCCTTCACTATCAATGGTTTGGGATACCTTCCTAAAAGCAGCGCCTTCTCTGGCACTGATCGGCATCATCATGGGTGGCATCATTGGCGGTATCTTTACTGCAACTGAAGCTTCTGCGATTGCCGTGGTATACACGTTTGTTTTAGCCGTGCTTATCTACCGTGAAGTAAAATGGCGCGATATTCCAAATATCATCCTTGAGTCTGCAGTAACAACATCTATTGTTTTGTTATTAGTAGGTGCGTCAATGGGTATGTCTTGGGCAATGGCGAACGCCGATGTGCCTTACATGATTGCTGATGCATTACTGGCGGTTTCTGATAACCCGCTAATGATCCTATTGATTATCAACGTGATTCTGCTGATTGTGGGTATCTTCATGGATATGACACCAGCGGTACTGATCTTCACACCAATCTTCCTACCAATCGCGCTAGACCTAGGCATCGACCCTGTGCACTTCGGCATCATGATGACCTTCAACCTTGCTATCGGTATCTGTACGCCGCCAGTAGGTAGCGCTCTATTCATCGGTTGTTCGGTTGCCAACATTGCCATCGACAAAGTCATCAAACCTTTGCTGCCATTCTATGCTGCACTGATTGCAGCCCTAATGGCCGTTACTTTTATCCCTGAGCTGAGCTTGTTCCTACCTGAATTAGTACTGGGCTATGGTTCGTAATTTGGTCACAGATACATTCTAAGACTACTAAACACTCAAACGCTTTATCAAATAATAAAATCCCGCTGGTTCGCTGGCGGGAAAAGGAACTGAATAATGAAGACTGTTGCTAACTCTACGCTGCCAAACACTGTATTACGACCTGACTACGACCGTTCAGCACTCCAAAGCCGTATTGTGCACCTTGGTTTCGGTGCATTTCACCGAGCGCACCAAGCGCTATTCACCAATGAAATGCTAAGCAAAACCAACACTGATTGGGGTATTTGCGAAATTAACCTATTCGGCGGCGAAGATTTGATTGAATCACTTCGCGCGCAAGACCACCTTTACACCGTTGCTGAAAAAGGCGCTGAATCCACAGACGTTAAAGTAATCGGCTCAGTGACTGAATCACTGCATCCAAACCTAGACGGTATCGAAGCTGTTTTAGAAAAAATGGCTGAGCCTCAAGTGGCGATCGTGTCGATGACGATCACAGAGAAAGGCTACTGCGCTGACCCAGCGACAGGCAAACTCGATAAAAATAATGCCCTAGTCATCGCGGATCTAGCTAACCCTACTCAACCAAAATCAGCGCTTGGCTACATTGTGCAGGCGCTAAAGATACGCCGCGAACGTAAGCTGCCGCCATTCACGGTAATGTCTTGCGATAACGTACAAGAGAACGGACACGTCGCTAAATCCGCAGTTATTGAATTCGCTCAACTGCTCGATCCTGAACTGCGTGATTGGATTGAAACTAATGTCACTTTTCCATGCACGATGGTTGATCGCATAGTACCCGCAGCAACCGAAGAGACATTGACAGAAATTGCTGAGTTGATTGGTTGTGAAGACCCATGTGGTATCGCATGTGAACCATTCCGCCAATGGGTGATTGAAGATAACTTTGTGGCAGGCCGCCCAGACTGGAATGTTGCTGGCGCAGAGTTCGTAGAAGATGTGGTGCCTTACGAAGAAATGAAACTGCGTATGCTCAATGGCAGCCACTCTTTCTTAGCTTACCTTGGATATCTTGGCGGTTACGCGCACATTTCTGACACCATGACTGATCACGGATATTGCAAAGCCGCATTCGACATGATGATGAAAGCACAAGCCCCATCTCTAAACATGCCTGAAGGTACGGATTTAGAAAGTTACGCAACTTTACTTATCGACCGCTTTACCAACCCAAGCCTCAAACACAAAACGTGGCAAATAGCGATGGATGGCAGCCAAAAAATCCCTCAACGTATGGGAGGAAGCTTACGTTTCCATCTAGGGCAAGGCTCAGACTTCTCATGGATTGCAACGGCCATCGCTGGCTGGATGCGTTATGTATCGGGTGTTGATGAGCAAGGCAATGAAATCGATGTTCGCGATCCAATGGCAGACACACTTCGCCAGATCTGCGACGAGCATGGACTCAATGTTTCTGTCGTTCCTGCACTACTTGCTGTTGAAGCGGTGTTCCCCGCCGATCTAGGACAAAACCCCCAGGTCATTGATGCAGTAAGTTCAGCGTACCAATCATTAATTGAACACGGTGCCGTTGCTACCGTTGCTGCGTTATAAGGGGTATAAACAATGAAGAATTTCTTATGTGAAGACTTTTTACTGTCGAATGAGACAGCACGCCGTTTGTACCATGAACACGCAAGCCACCAGCCGATTTATGACTATCACTGCCACCTAAACCCAGCAGAAGTGGCTCAAAATCGTCAGTTCGAAAACATGTCTAAGATCTGGCTTGAAGGTGACCACTACAAATGGCGAGGCATGCGTTCAGCAGGGATCGACGAGCGCCTGATTACTGGAGGCGCGAGTGATTATCACAAGTTTATGGCATGGGCTAAAACTGTCCCTCAAACCTTAGGTAACCCTCTTTATCACTGGACTCACTTAGAACTTCGTCGCCCATTTGGTATTACTGGCACTCTATTTGGCCCAGAGACAGCCGACCAAATTTGGCACGAAAGCAACGAGCTATTAGCGACACCGGAATTTAGTGCTCGCGGCATCATGCAACAAATGAACGTTGTAATGGCTGGTACAACGGATGACCCAATTGACTCTCTTGAGTACCATAAAGCGATCGCTCAAGACAGCACCTTTGATGTGAAGGTTTTGCCAAGCTGGCGCCCAGATAAAGCATTCAAAATTGAACTCGATGGCTTTACTGATTATCTGCAAAAACTCAGCATGATATCTAACGTGGAGATCACTCGTTTCCACCATCTACTCAGTGCATTGGACAATCGCTTAGAACATTTCAACGCTCATGGTTGCCGTGCAGCAGACCACGGTATTGAAGTGGTTCGCTACGCACCTATTCCATCAGAATCGGATTTAGATGCATTGTTGAATCGACGCCTCAGCGGGGAAACGCTCACAGATTTAGAATGTGCACAGTTCTCAACAGCCGTTCAAGTGTGGTTAGGCAAGCGTTACGCGGCAATGGGTTGGGTAATGCAGCTTCACATTGGTGCTCAGCGTAATAACAACACACGTATGTTCCAACTGTTAGGCGCTGATGCAGGCTTTGACTCGATTAGCGACAAGACATTTGCCTTCGAACTGGCTCATCTATTAGACGAGATGGACCAAAGCAATGAACTACCTCGCACCATCCTTTACTGCTTAAACCCTCGCGATAACGAGATGATGGCAACCATGATTGGTAACTTCCAAGGTGGCGGTATCGCGGGCAAAGTTCAGTTTGGTTCTGGTTGGTGGTTCAACGATCAGAAAGACGGCATGCAACGCCAAATGGAGCAGTTATCCCAACTTGGTCTGCTTAGCCAGTTTGTCGGAATGCTGACTGACTCTCGCAGCTTCTTGTCTTACACACGTCATGAATACTTCCGCCGAATTCTGTGCGATATGCTTGGTCGCTGGACTGAAAACGGCGAGGTGCCAAACGACATGTCACTGCTCGGCCCTATGGTCGAAGACATCTGCTTTGGCAACGCAAAGCGCTACTTCGAAGAGAGGGCGTAACCCATGAAACATATCGCCATTATTGGTGAGTGCATGATCGAGCTTAACGGCAAACCGTTCGGCTCAATGCATCAAACGTTTGGCGGAGACACACTCAATACTGCGGTCTATCTAAGCCGCGGCTGCGAGGCCAACCTCAATAAAGATGACATCAAAGTGTCCTACGTCACGGCTTTGGGCGCAGACCCGATTAGCAAGGGAATGTTAGAACGCTGGCAACAAGAAGGGGTGTCGACTGACCTTGTTCTACAAGACAACCAACGTACTCCAGGCCTATACCTAATTCAGCTTGATGACGCAGGTGAACGTACCTTTTTGTACTGGCGTAATCAGTCAGCAGCACGTTACTTATTGCAGCACCCAGATTTCAATCAGATAAAGCAGGCACTGCGCAATGTCGATATGGTCTTTCTCAGCGGTATCACATTAGCGATTTTTCCCGAGCAAGTTCGTATCGAGCTATTGAACATCTTGGTTGAGTTGAAGACACAAGGTGTTGAGATCGCCTTCGACAGTAACTTCCGCCCGGCACTTTGGCCACAGGACGAAAACCAAGCCGTTAAGAACAGCTACCAAGCCATGTATACGCTTACAGATTTAGCTTTAGTAACGTTCGATGATGAACAGTTGATTTGGGGAGATACTTCACCTGAACAAACCATTGAGCGCCTGACAAAACTTGGGGTTAAGCGATGCATCGTCAAACTGGGTGCTGATGGCTGTCTCATTCAAGACACCACCACTCAAGGTGACATAAATCAAGATTTTGGTACCGGTTCGACTCCACGAGCAGTGCCTACTCAACCCATTGACAGCGTTGTTGACACAACCTCAGCGGGAGACTCATTCAATGGCGGATTCTTATCTGCTTATCTTGCTGGCGAAGACTTAATAACGTCGTGCCAGCGCGGCAATACCATGGCAGGCGTCGTCATCCAACATCGCGGTGCCATTATTGCAAAAGAACTGACTCAAACGGCCATCACAGCCATTTAAGGAATACCAATGTCTAACATTAAACAACAACTGAAAACACTGAAAGTTATCCCTGTGATCGCTATCGACAACGCTGAAGACATCATCCCTCTGGGTAAAGTGTTAGCTGAGAATGGTTTACCTGCAGCAGAAATTACGTTCCGTTCTGAGGCTGCTGTAGAAGCGATTCGTCTACTTCGTGAATCACAACCAGATATGTTGATCGGCGCGGGCACTGTGCTCAATCGTGAGCAAGCTATCGCGGCTAAAGAAGCAGGCGCAACGTTTGTAGTATCTCCAGGCTTTAATCCAAACACGGTAAGAGCCTGCCAAGAGATTGGTATTGATATCATTCCTGGGGTCAACAACCCGAGTACAGTAGAAGCCGCTCTAGAAATGGGCTTAACCACATTGAAGTTCTTCCCAGCTGAAGCATCAGGTGGCATCAACATGGTTAAGTCACTTCTTGCGCCTTACACGGATATTGAGATCATGCCGACAGGTGGCATTAATCCGAACAACATTAAAGACTACCTAGCGATACCTCGAGTACTCGCATGTGGTGGTACTTGGATGGTGGATAAGAAGCTTATTGAAGAAGGCAATTGGGAAGAGCTCGCTCATTTAACTCGTGAAGCGGTTAAATTAGTCAATTAAGCCTAATTCTAAAGGCGTCTTTAACTTTATACCTAGCCCTCCTTTCGGAGGGCTATTTTATAGTTAGAAGTCATTAAAAAATTAATATTTAACGACAACCTATATCATCTTAATAATAAAGGCTAAATATGGAAGACTGGATAACACAGGGAGTGGGAGGTCTCGCTTTCTGTATCGGTGTAATGGCATTTTGGCAAAAAGATGATATGCGCTTTCGCTATCAAATGATGATATTTTGCTTTGTAATGAGCATCCATTTCATATTAATGGGCGCTATGGTTGCCGCCATTGGCGTAATTATCAATGCTATTCGAAGCTACGTATCAATAAAAACTCAATCCCGCAAAGTTATGTGGTTCTTTATTGGCTTGATGTGGTGCATGACTTTACCCAACATGAATCATTTCTTTGAGTTCATCACTGTCGTGGGCTCTTCTGTCGCGACATGGGCACTCTTCTCTCAGCAAGGTATCACGCTGAGAACCTTAATATTATTCAATTCCTTCTGCTGGGCTAGCCACAATATTTGGATTGGTTCGATTGGAGGGTCTTTTGTCGAAATCACATTTATTATCACCAATATCATCACTATCTACCGTTTACATCAACGCAGTTTGTTAACTGTAAAATAGTCAATATTCTGAGAAACAATACCTACGATTTAAACCTAGAGTTAAATTATTCATCGTATTTTGAAGAACACAAGTAATGAACATTTTGAAAATACCACAAAGGCCAACGTTCACACGTTGGCCTTTTTATTATTTATCAGGACCAAGAGTTAATCAATCAACACCAATGAATCGAGAATACCTTTTCCGCTGTGGATCCCGCCTTCGTTTTCGCTGGCTGGTTTGCTGCGGATTAAGTAGCCCGCGTAGCCGTCTAATTCGGTAACGGGTTTGCCTTGGTAGTAAGCGGTGAATAGGCCGACTTCGCTGACTAAGTCTGTCACTAGCGTTTGCTGAGTGTCACGAACTGCAATGGTAGGTACGTCTCGTTCATGTGGGTACAAGCGTTGCATCAATGCCCATGCATCGTATTCTTCTGGCTTAAGTTGGCTAAGTTTTTCACTGATATCGTCACCGAATACACAGTGGCCACCGCCCTCGCCTTGGTTTTTCAGCACCCACTCTTGCTTGTCGGCTTGCGTGTTAAACCATTCAATCGATTCACTGGTGATTGGTTTCATGTCCGCCAATACACTCTTCACCAATTCAGCCTCTTCTAGGGTTAAACCCCAACGTGCGTATTCTGACGCAGACATCATGGTCAGCAACATTTGC
The DNA here is from genome assembly GCF_021728315.1 of Vibrio sp. L5-1. Lineage (NCBI taxonomy): Bacteria > Pseudomonadati > Pseudomonadota > Gammaproteobacteria > Vibrionales > Vibrionaceae > Vibrio > Vibrio sp. L5-1. The sequence goes on from NZ_JAKKCQ010000001.1 coordinate 1,047,805, forward strand.
ATGGTTTTACTGGTGGCGAGTTGTTGGCTTATCGTCGCATTCATTGCCACATGGTGCTGCTCTATGAACAAGCGAGTTTGGCTAAGCGTATGACAGCAAATAGACTCGTTTAGCTCTGGAGCCCAATAGTCAGAATACTGATAGCCGGCGCGCAGATACACCACATCAATAGCGCCAATGCCTTCGAGCAATAAACGCTTGTTATCGCCTGAAGAAAGCTGAGAGCTGAGCTGCTCAAAGGTACGTCGAACCGTGCGAATACCCTGCTTCTGCAGTTCCACTTCTAGTAAGTGTTGGTCATACACATTGTCTTCATTCTTCTGCACCACCATCAAAAATGTTGGTTTTTCAGGAGCATTTTTGTCTGAACAATTGAAGTCCGCTCTCACCTTTCTCGCAGAAGTCGCAATACCGAAAGCCAGTTGCTCGAGACCTTGGTTTCCTGCCGGAGTCGCCGATTTATCTTCCAACCATTTTTGGTAAGTTTCAGGCCATTGATTTTGCATATAGGCATGAAACTCTGTCGCTTTTTGGCCAAACGGAGCCATGCCTGCCGCAATACCATTAAACTCAATCACTTTTGCGCCGTGTTGACGGTCATCCATGAAATCAGTGCGCATTAACAACAGTGGCTGACGAGCAGGATTCAAGCGTTCATCAGCACTGCCATGCGCTTGTAAGTGCAGCTCCATCAAACGACCAAAAAACGGGTCAGCCTTAGCCATATCGCTCAATGATGACTGCAAGAAATCATGATCCTCAGATACGTTACTCACCAACTTAGTCATCAGAGGCGTAACCTTACGTAAGTGCTCATATACCTTACGTTCCATTGTCATTGGCGCGATACTGAAAGGACAATGCCTCGCCGTATTATCGGCCTGACGGAAAGCGACACCATGCATAATTGCCCATTCGCAAGCGTCTTCAATCGTTTGTTGTGAAATCAATGATGCTTTTTCGATATTCATTATTTTTACTCTCAAGTATTAATGATTAGCCGTGTCATTCTTCTAATAACACGCCCATCAACTATGCTGTGGCAGCCGACAATCCTAGCTTGCTGCTTAGATGTTCTTGTTCTTCTTGCGCCTTTTGGGCTAGATATAAATCACGGTAGTCGCCATCTTGAGCAACCAATTCGTGATGCGTGCCGCTTTGAACAATTCGCCCTTTGTTCATCACCAAAATTTGGTCAGCGTGTTTGATCGTTGAAAGTCGGTGCGCCACCGTTATAACCGTTCTGCCTTCTTGGATTTTCTCTAATGCTATCTTCACTGCCTCTTCCGTATCACTATCAATGTTAGCGGTGGCCTCATCTAACAGGAAGATTTTAGGATCATGCGAGAGCGCTCTTGCTAACGCCAACAGCTGTTTCTCACCAACGGAAAACGAAGCTCCACCGTGACTAGGTTGATGGTCATAACCATTGGTTAAACGTTCAATAAATGAGTGCGCTTTGACTTGTTTCGCAGCATCGATAACCTTGGTTCTTACTGCTCGCTCACGTTCAGTTAGGTAGCTTCCAGACAGGTCTATGTTCTCAAGCACTGAACCACTGAATATGGTCGGGTCTTGAGACACTAAACCAAACAGTTGCCGCAGTTGCTCCTCTGGGAATGCCGATAAAGGTTGTCCACCCACCAAAATTGCACCCTTTTGATGATCGTAGAAACGCATCAGTAGGTTTATCACCGAACTTTTACCACTTCCGCTATGACCAACAATCGCTGTGAATTGGCCACCTTTAGCCGTAAAACTAACGTCGTTGAGTACTAGCGAACCTTCTTCATAGCTTAATTGAACATCTTTAAACTCAATGTCATACGGATCTGAAACCTCGACCAACCGGTAAGAATATCGATGATGTTCCGATTCGTCATCCAGCAGCTCGAATACACGCTTAGAAGAAACCGTCGCCACTTGTAACTTTCTTAGTTCCATGGATAACTGGCGGAATGGGTCGAAAAATCGTTCTATATAGTTAAGAAAAGCATACAAAGTACCGACTTCAACGACCGTGCTAAACGAAGCGCCAGCAAACCAAGCCACAATGCCCGCAGCCGTTAATGTAGAGACTAAACGAGTGAGCGGGATCAGCATGAAGCTGTCTATTGCGATCGATTTAGCTCTAAATTCAAACCAGCTTTGGTTTTCTTTTTCAAACTTTTCTTTAAATGACTTTTGCTGGCGGAAAGCTTGAATGAGCGCCATTCCCTGCAAAGATTCATTCAATCGACCGTTGATGTTACTCACTTGAATGCGAATACCATCAAATACTGGCATCGAAATTTTTCGATACAAATACATGGTCATCAGCAGAATTGGGATCAGCACTAAACTCAATAGCATCAAACGCCAATCAAGTAGTGCAATAGCAATGAAGATCACCGTAATACGTAGTGCACCTTGGATAATAGTCGGAAACGTAGAAACAAACATGTTGCGCATCGCTTCGGTATCATTGGTGATGTACGACACCAGTTTACCCGCCGCTAACTTATCAAAAGTATTGATTGGAAAGTTGAGCACATGGCTAAACAATTCTCGGCGAATATCATTAACCACCAGCAGTGCACTATGACGGAATGTGACAGCCTGCAGGTAAGTAAACAGGGCGGCAATGACGTAAAACATCATCACTCCCCCAATTAATATAGCAAGGTGTTGCAACTCAAATGTCTGAGGAACAATCACATCGTCCAAGATAATTTTAGCGAGCCATGGGATCGCCATCTCCGCACTCACGGCAACGGTCAACATCGCAAAGGCTAAGATAAAACGTGCTTTATGTGGCAATGAATAAGCCAACAACCGACGGTACATTGAATTGGCCTTCATATCTGTTTGGCTTTGAGACCGTTGAGTTTTTTGTGTTGGCTTAAACATAACTTGCTCCCGTTTCAACAGCCTTAGAATTAAACGTGTGAGCCGTTTCTGTAACATCGGTAGTGGTCTGAATATCGTCTTTACCGAGCTGGCTTTGACGTTGATAAACCATTGAATACCAACCTTGCTTAGCAACAAGTTCGTGGTGAGAGCCTTGCTCTTCAATTTGACCTTGGTTCAATACCAGAATATGGTCAGCTTCTATCAAGTTGGTTAAGCGTTGAGTGACCAACAACATCGTTTTGTGGCCGTAATACGCCTTTAAGTTTCGGCGAACCACCACTTCTGTTTTCATGTCCAACGCACTGAACGGGTCATCAAGCAATAAAATATCGGCACCTGAAAGCAATGCTCTCGCAAGGGTTAATCTTTGCTTTTGACCTCCAGACAAATTATTACCACCTTCTCGTAGTTCAGTATCAAACCCATCAGCCATAGCTTCAATCTCAGCTTGAATACCAGCCATTTTCGCCACATGCTTAATCTCTTCATCGGTAGCGTCCGGCTTTGCTAACGCAATGTTTTCAGCAATCGTCCCTGAGAATAAAAATGGTTTTTGAGGAACCCACGTCACTTTGCTTCGCAACGAATCAAACGTCAGGTCATCGATCGAATTACCGTCCAATGCCATCTTCGAATTTCCGTCCAACGGAAACTGCCTCATCAACAATTGCAACAGCGTACTCTTCCCACCACCAGTCGGGCCCGTAATGCCGACTAAACCGCCTTCACTCACGCTGAATTTGATCGCTTCTAACGTTCGTCTATTTGCACCTTGGTGAGTAAATGAATGAATGTTGACGTCAAGGCTTGATCTCACGTCGTCTGATAGGGTTATCGTCCCTTCCGTTACGTCTTCTGGCTCTGACAATAGGCTGTCGAGGCGTTCCCATGATTTACTGCCACGTTGGAATACATTGAACTGCCAACCAAACTGTAAGAATGGTCCTAGCAACTGACCAAGATACAAAGTGAACGTTGTGAACAAGCCCACCGTAATGCTGCCTTGCTCAATTAACCAAGCGCCATAACCTAATGAAATAACAAACGACAAGCCATAAACCAATTGGATCGTTGGAGCAAATGCCGAATCCACCTTTGCCACTTTAAGGTTCGCTTCCAACGTCTCATCTAACGTCTTACCAAAACGTTGCTCTTGTCGTTGACCAATACCATGTGAACGGACGGCACGGATACCAGCAACGGTTTCACGAGTCTCTTCGCTTAGTTCAGAGAAGCTCGCTTGCGCATGTCCAAAGGCGGTATGTAAACGAGCACCATAACGACGAGTAAAGTAAACCAACAGCGGGAATGGTAATAACGCCACAGCGGTTAAGTGACCACTGACGACAAAAATCATCCCGAAGATCACGGTAAAACCAGCGATAAGAGAGTCAACCAGCGTCATGATGCCCATGCCTGTCGCCTCTTCCACGGCATTAAGATCATTAGTCGCATGCGCCATCAAATCTCCCGTACTGCGACGAGAATAAAATGATGGCGATAAGCGTGAGAACTTATGGAAAAGCTCGCTACGCATGACTCGTGTAATACCAATCGCCGCGCCATAGAGTTTGCTCTGCCATACATAACGCAACCCGTACATGGCAAATGCCGAACCCGCTATACCACCCACATAAAACATGAGCAATGATAGAGTCAGTTCACCATCACTGATGCTATCAACGATGCGACCAATCAGCCATGAAGGTACTAGGTTGAACAATGCGACCACTTGTAAAACAACAAAGGCGATCAAATATTGGCGGCTGAACATTTTAATGTAGCCACGTAATTTCCAAAGAATATCCATAACTTGTTAAACCATCATTTCTTGTTGTTTGCAGTCGCGCTGTAGTTGATTTTGCTTTTTCAAAAAATCATCAAAGCTGATGTCTGGCTGCCTTTCCATTTGTTGCTGCTTGGAAAGCGATTCATCAACCAACGCTGTTAAGTTGTCCATTTTTTCCGTCTCAACTTGGTGTTGCAAATGCACTAACAAGTGCTCATCAGAAAGACGTTGCATTAAGCCTTGATGACTCAGTCCTTGGTCTTTCATTTGTGCCAACAGTTTTGCCGAAGGGGTTAAGTCACTGTTTTGCAGTTTCATACGTTCACTGAAGATACTGGTTTGGTATGAATCCGTAGAAAAAGCATCATCAAACAGCGCTGCTATTTCTTGGATAGCGTCCAACAGATCAAGCCCCAAAGTTTCTAATGACACTTCGCCTTCTAATGTAGGAAGTGTTAAGTCCGGTTTTCGGCCTTGTGTTGCCACGACTTCTTGACGTTGAACGACAATGGCGCGTTCCTCTTCGGTCAAGTTGGGGCTTGGCGCTAATGCACTGTAAACCAGAAAAAGATCCAAAAAGTGGCTTTGCTCTTGCGCAATACCAAGTGGTAAATATGGATTGTTATCCATGCTGCGCAGCTCAACATACTGCACACCGTAATGACACATCGCATACAACGGACGCAATGTATCGTTAACGATTTTTGGTCGCACCGAGCCATACAATTCGTTTTCCAGCTGTAACACAGAACCATTCATTTGCTGATCGATGTCTAGATGTAAGTAGCGCTCACTTGGACGAGTCAAAGCGTTATGCAAATCAGATAAATACTGCTGCCTGTTATTAAAACTGATTGGGTACGATGACTGCTCATCACTGCTGTAACCGAGATTACTCAGACGCAATGATGTCGCCCACGGTAAGTAACAGGTCTCGTCATCAAACACTTCAAGCGCATGTGCTTTGCCTTGCAAATAACTGTTATCTACCGCAGGGGAAGCACCAAATAAATAGGGTACTAACCAACCATGACGCAGCACGTTACGAATCATATGAAAGTAGCGTTCAGAAACGAATGCTTCCAGAGGTATTTGAGCGACACTGCTATCGATGCTCTTCTGGTGATAGTACAGCGCAATCCAAAATGCTTCCGGCAGAGAAAAGTTGTAATGAATTCCAGAGATAAGCTGCATGCGTTTGCCATAACGATTGGCTAACCCTTCTCGATAACGTTTTTTCAGTAGGCCAGCATTCGAAGTGCCATAGCTAGCGATTCTAATCGCGTCCTCACTTTCCGCCTCATCATTCGGCAGTTGTGGTGGCATGCTCGCGCCCCATAAGGTTTCACCCTCAGGTAGGCGAGTCGCAACAAAATGATGCAGTGAAGCAAGCGAATCGAATGTCGCAGTTCGGTCATCCATCGCAGGAGTCACTAACTCTAATTGAGCCTCGGCAAAATCAGTGGTGATATAAGGGTGTGTGAGCGCAGAACCAAGTTCGACTGGATGAGTTTTATCTGAGATACCACCGGTCGCTTGTGTGCGAATTAGCTCACGTTCAATACCGCGACGGATACCCGCCAAAGAAGCATGAACTTGTTCATTTTGTAGGAAGGAAGCGAGATTGGCTTCAATTTTTAATACTTGATTATTTTTCATTGTTTCGTCTTAAAAAAGCTATAGCAACGTAATTAAGACGAGGCTCATGATAAAAAGACGAAATAAAAACAAAAAAATATCCAACTAGTTTCTAATTCGATATTTTTCTTTTAATTTTCAATAAGTAACCAATACTAACTCTTAATTACTTTATCGTTTATTATTGAATCTGTTCGATGATCAAATCGCGAAGCCACTTATGGCTCGGCTCTGAATCGAAGTATTTGTGCCACAGCAAGAATAGACCTCCCGGCACCAAATCGACTGGAACAGGCTTCATCACCAGTTCACCGCTATCAATGTAATCACGTACCGAGTTGTATGGATAACACATCAGCAAATCACTCTGCTTACACAATTTAATGGCGCTGGTGATGTCTGACACGTTAGCGGCTTTATTGATTTCCAACTGCTTAGAGTTCAGCACTTCCATCAATAGCCAATCCCCCGCTCCGCCCGTCACCAACTGTATGTGTCGATACTTCAAGAAGGTGTCGAGGTTCCACTCTTCCTTTAACGCCGGATGGTCATTTCGCATCAAACACACAGAATAGTCCAAGCACAGTTCTACGTAATCCAGATCATCGGGAATACACTGCACATGGGTAGATGCTCGCTCATCTAGCTCAAAAATACCGATGCCAAAATCCACTTCACGTTTTAGCAAACGCTTGAAGCTGTCGCTGCTCCACGTTGAGCTGTTGATGGTAATGTGAGGCGCCTCCGCGAGAGCAGTCGGCATGAAGTGCGGATAAATCGCGGTGTAGGCGGTTTCGACAAGGTCTATAGTGAAGGTACGCTCACTGGCTTTAGGATCGAAAACTTCGGGAACGGTCAGCTTTTCAATTTGCAGTAGGATTTGGTGGACTTTAGGTGCCAAAGCGAGTGCTTTGGGCGTTGGGAACAACCCCTTTGATTCTCGCTCAAACAGCGGATCATCAAACAAAGCTCTGAGTTTAGTGAGCTGTTTACTTACCGCTGACTGGCTCAAAAAGAGTCGATCTGCCGTTTTGCTCACACTCCGTTCTTCAATAAGAACGTGTAAGCAAAGCAGCAAATTCATATCGCATTTAAGTAAGCTTTTCACATCTACCATGATATTCCCTAAATTCAGGTTAATGATGATTAATTGTCACTTTAAATCATATCATTGTCTTGGTAAATTTAGCGCATGTGAGTTAACACGCTCAAATAATAATAGAATTAAGGAATACTCATGGATTTTCTAGCACTACCAAAGATTGATTTACACTGCCACCTAGACGGAAGTGTTCGTCCAGATACGATTATTGACCTAGCAAAACAATACAATATCGAACTACCTGAAGATCGCGATGCGGTTGTTCAATCTCTAACGGTGCCAGAAGATTGTAAAAACTTAGATGAGTACCTGGCTTGTTTCAGCCTGCCATTACAAGTAATGCAGACTGAAGAAGCGATTGAACGTATCTCTTTCGAGCTTTACGAAGACGCTGCACTAGAAAACGTTAAGTACCTAGAAGTTCGCTTTGCACCAATCCTGCACGTAAACAAAGGTCTGTCTCTTGATGCAATAATCGCTAGTGCAGTTAAAGGCATGAAGCGTGCTGAAGAGAAATACGACATCAAAGGCAACTACATCATGTCTGTGCTTCGTATGTTCCCTAAAGACTCTATCAAAGACGTGATCGATGCAGGTCAACCTTACCTAGGTAAAGGTGTTGTAGCATTTGATATCGCTGGCGGTGAAAAGCCAGGCTTCTGCGCTGAATTCCCTGAGTACACACAGTACGCTCTTGAAAAAGGCTACCGCATTACCGTGCACGCTGGTGAGCAATGGCATGGTCAAAACGTTTACGATGCAGTTACTTTGCTAGACGCTGAGCGTATCGGCCACGGTGTTCACATCCAAGGCAACGAGGACGCATACAACATCGTTAAAGAGAAGCAAGTTGCGCTTGAAACTTGCCCAACAAGTAACGTGCAAACTAAATGTATTCACAAATTCAGCGACCACCCAATTGCTGAATTCAAGAAAGACGGCATCGTTGTTACGATCAACACAGACAACCGTACTGTGTCGAACACAACCATGACTAACGAAGTGAAGCGTGTGTGTGAAACATTCGGCCTAACTAAAGAAGACTACGCAGAGATCTACAAATACTCTGTAGACAGCGCTTTTGCTTCAGACGAAGTGAAACAGCACCTAATGGGTTTCGTTGAGCAAATCTAATTTGGCAAAGCGCGCCTTTTGCTGAATAGCTGGGCTCACTTAGCATTAGTGCTTAAAGCACAAAATAGGAAGAGAAAGGCTGAGGCTTTTCTCTTTTTTTATGTCCAAAAATCGCTAATCTTGCAGTATTCGTCATTTAGACCGAGACTCTCGGAAAGTGGGCAAGCATGAGTAATACAAGCGATAAAACTGAACTGGAAAAGATGCTATCTGGGCAAGTGTATGATGGTGCAGACCAAGAAATTGATACCATGCGTTCCAATGCAAAAAAGGCGCTAATGGCTTTCAACAACCACCAAACCCCAGATCAACAACACACATTGCAAGAGCCGCTATTCGGTAAGGTTGGCAGTAGCAGCTTAATCCAGCCCCCTTTTCATTGTGAGTTTGGTAAAACCATTGAGATTGGTGACGACACCTTCATCAACATGAACGTGGTGATGTTGGATGGTGCGAATATCAAGATCGGTAACAATGTTCTAATTGGACCAAGTGCCCAATTCTATACGCCATCACACTCCCTTGATTATCGTAGCCGCCGTAAATGGGAAACCTTCTGTTTACCAATAACAATCGAAGATGATGTGTGGATTGGCGGTAACTCAGTGATCAACCAAGGCGTGACGATTGGGGCTCGTTCAGTCATCGCAGCTAACTCTGTGGTCAACAGCGATGTACCACCAGACTGCTTATACGGTGGTACGCCAGCCAAGTTGATTCGACACTTGAATACTGAGCAACAGAGCGACTAATTCAGCAACAATCTAAGAAAGGCCATGTTTATCACTCAACATGGCCTTTCTTCCATTGATAAGGTGTAATCCCATTTACTCGCTTAAATGCTCTTATAAACTGCGATGAATCGGCATAACCTAAGTGAAGTGCGACATCAGAAATAGTATAGGTTTGCTGTGAAATAACCCGCTTAGCGAAATCAAACGCGAGCGTCTCTTTTATCGCTTTGAAGGTTGTATTTTCTTTATTCAACGCTCTTTGAATAGTACGCTTTCCAATCCCGATCAAATCGCAAAATGTATCTAAGTCGATATCGACTCGACCAATATATGGCGACAAAGCCTCAGTGACTTTGCGAGCATCGGCCATGGGTTTCACTTTGGTTTCCAGCAAATGTTCCACTTCTAACCGATCGTATTGAATACGCGTATTCTCTTGCCCAAGGTATTGAGGTGTCTCAGTTTGGATTTTTAACTCGCTTAATGCCTGCGACTTCGTTGTCACTAAATCATATCGAATTGGGTTACCGAGCTCAGCATATTGCGCCTTCAAATAAGCGTGAGTATAAGCGATAAGAAACAACTCAGATTCAACGTGACTAACTGACTGCATTGACGTCGTAAACGAGACAGAAAACTCTGCCCCACTTTGTTCCACAGATATCTTTTCAATGGGGAAAGAATCAAGGAAATCTTGCATCGAAAGAGCAGGAAATCGAAGTTCTTTAGCTGCTCGAGTTGCACTCTCTAACAGCACAGCAATGAAGTCATTCGGGCTTAGGTTAGCCCTGATATGGTGTAAGAAGAGGGAAAAAACGTTATACGGAACATAGCTAGCCGATGACGTATCCATACTGAATGGAAGTTTCACTTCTAACGCCAGATCTACAACCAATGAACGGCCGAGAGCAAGCGAGTTATCTTCTTGCAAACACTGTTGAAAGTGGTTCACCACACGCTTATCAATCAGAGGAATATCAAGCCCCATCACTCTATCCTTTTCCATATTAACTAGTGACGCAAAATGCACATTTTCATTTCAGAGCTTAGCTACAATTATCTCAAGTTAACAAGGTTCACTTACAGTTTTCACTAATAAAGTGAACCACATAGCCAACAAGAGCAGCTTTGATTGCAAAGTATGACAGGGTTATCAATTTTAAATAATCCCGAGATACCGTCAGGGTCTACTATTAAATATAGATATTGAATAAATGGACTTAAACCAATAATTGAGAGGTTTTCATGTTTAAAAAGATCACGTTAGTAGCAGCGAGTATAGCAATGAGTTTTGGTGTTGCTAACGCCAGTGTTGAAAGCAAAACTTGGCCAGCATCAGACAAAGCCAAAACATTCGTTCAAGACACGATCGTCATTGGTATGCTCGCGAGCCCATATGGAGCGGGCTGGAGTGACGACCAACAATTATTGGATTACTTCCAAGGTGCACGTGACGCGGGTATTACAGGGCATGAATACACCATTACTGCTGCCGACCACAACTTTGATGACTTCTTGTTCCACCATCACAAGCATCGTTCTGTGATGGCAAAACAACCTGATAAGTTCATCGTTGCCCACTCTAATCACGATATTGAAAAAGCCCATACAGAAAGAAAGACTGCCGTTCTATGGAATAGCCAAACTGCGACAATTTTGGAAGAAGATGTCACCAAGATGGCGATCCTTAAAGATATGGGTCTCAAAAGCATGATCTTGTCTTATAACGACATTTTCAGAACAGGTTCGGGCCAACTTGCTGCATATAATGGCAGAGACATCGGCTTAACATCTTGGGGAGAGTCTGTTATCGATTCGATGGTCGAGTATCAGGTGATTCTAGATCTCAGCCACACAGGCTCAAAAACGGCTAATGATGCCATGGGTTATATGGAAGAAAACTACCCTGATGTGCCATTTGTATACACCCACTCTGTGCCTGCCGGTTTATACAAAAACGAAGCGAATGCGACACCAAAAGGCTGTTACCGTGCCATTCCTGATGATGAAGCAATACGCGCAGCTAAATCAGGAGGCTACGTTGCTCCAACCTTCACGGAATGGATGATGGACGGCGTTTGGCCTGAAGATATCTCTCCAGTTCAAGCTGCCGATATGATCGACTACTACGTAAAATTGGTCGGCGTTGACCACGTAGGTATCGCCACCGATGACATGTTCTCAACTGACATGGTGGTTGATTTCGCAACCAAGAACGCGAAAATGTACGACGATGGCGGCTACATGATTGAGGCGTTCAACAAAGGCGCGACAGGTAATGGTGAATTGGCGAAGATCCTTGCGGCAATCACCGATGAACTGTGGAAACGCGGCTACAGCAATGATGATCTTGCGAAGATCTATGGCGGTAACAAGATGAGAGTTTACGCTCAAGTTTCTGAAGGTGCAGACCCCGACAAGTTCCAAAAAGAGTATACAAAACGCCTAAAAGAACTCACCAAGTTAAGAAATGAAAACTTAGCCATGTAGCTCGTAACTAACAAAGCTCAAGCATTCGAAGCTCGTCCTATTGGGCGTGCTTTTTTATTAACTGCTTGTCAGTGACCTCGCCTTAACGCTTATCTAATCAAGAAAGAGAATGAAGTCACACACCCAGAAGTAATACTCAAATTCGCCCTCCAAAACACCCTATATCCCATCATCTAATCGGCCTTCTATGTTAGAATTAACGGCTAGTTCGGATTGCGCTGAGTATCTGATTTAGTTAACTATAATTTAATCACCATGAGTGCTTTTTTAAGTTTTTAGAATGAAAAAATATGAATTAGTTGTCCAAGATATTGTTAGCAAGATCTGTCAAAACAGTATCAATCATAAGCTTCCTGCAGAAAGGGAACTCTCTGAAATATATGGCTTATCTCGATTTACTATTCGAAAAGCGCTAGCCAAACTAGAAGCGATTGGCATGGTGACATCTAAGGTGGGCTCAGGGTACTTTGTTAATACATCTTTGGTTGGAACCCCTCTAGTTTATAACTCGATTACTGAAAACAGCTTTGAAGAAATATCTTATAAAAAGATTAAATTAAATAAAGCGTTACCAAACAACCACGAACAACAAATATTTTCTCTACGTGACGATGAATATATTTGGAAGATCAAACGTCTTAGGTTAATTAATAATAAAGTCGTTCAAATTGAAGAAACAAAAATACCTGTCAGTATCTTTCATGAAATGAACACAGACATCATCGAGAGTTCGCTTCAAAAACACGCACTCGCTCAAAGCTTAGAGATCGACAGTTACTTAACGACTTATCAAGCCATCAACGTATCCAAAGATGATGCCGATTTACTGGGCTGTAAGAAGAATGTCGCGGCAATGAACATCACCAACCGTGGCTTCCTTACCTCTGGCGAATTGTTCATCGTCAGTGACATTATCGACATCAACTATCAATGCACTTATCACACGCCTTTTAACAACGAGAGCATGAATTTCAGAGATAAAAATAGCCGCTAGTGCGGCTAAATTTTAATTGAAACAACAAACTATGGCGTATGAATTGAGCCATCTGGTAGTCGACTTTGAGTCCACTCATGAGGGCGGTACATCACAGGAAACTCGGCTGCAACCTCTCGATCCATCTCTACACCAATACCTGCGATTTCAGAAGCGTATAAGTAGCCATTAATTGGCTCAGCAGCGTTCGGGAATACCTTATGTGTATTCTCGTTGTATTCAACATGCTCTTGAATTGCCGCATTGTGCAAATGTACATTCAAATGCGTGTTTACCGCAGCGCCAATTGGCGTCATATCCGGCGGGCAATGCCATGCAATACGAACACCGAAGTTCTGACATAGATGACCTAGTTTCAGAGCTGGAGTAATGCCGCCAATTTGTGAAACATGGCAACGAATAAAATCAATACGGCGGTTGGCAATCAAAGACTTCCACTCTTCAGGGTTGTTAAATAACTCCCCTAAGCCTAATGAAACTGAGCTTTGGCTACGAATATTATCCAACCATTCCGTTTGATTTGGCGGCAGAATATCTTCAATGAAGTAAGGCTTATATTGCTCGACTTCTTTAGCAAATTGTATTGCTTGATTTGGGAAAAGGCGCTCATGAACATCATGAAGAATATGGAATTTATTACCGTATTTCTCTCTAAGCGACTTAAACATCGTTAGTGTATTGTCCATGTACTGATCTTGGTCGTAGTACGAACCTTCAGTTGGAATTTTTGTGGTATGCAAATCGGTTGGAACACCGCCATAGAAACCAAGCTGACAACGAATATGCTTGTAACCTTTGTCTAGGAAAGATTCAACCAACTCATAAATACCTTCCATTGTGTCGCTAGTCGCGTGTGTGTATACAGGAATAGCATCACGAGACTTACCACCAAATAATTGATGTAACGGCATACCCGCTAGTTTGGCTTTAATATCCCACAGTGCCATATCAACACCGGAAATTGCATTATTGATAACAGGGCCATTTCGCCAATAAGCATTGACCATCATCATTTGCCATAAGTCTTCAATATTATTGGCATTTTTACCAACTAGAAGAGGTTTTAGATACTCATCGACCATTGTTTTTACAGCAAGCGGTCGTTGTTGGAAGGTCGCGCAACCAAAGCCTGTTACACCTTCATTGGTTTCAACAACAACCGTGATGAGGTTATGCCTATCTGGCTTGGTAATAATACAATGGATATCAGATATAATAGTTTCTTTCACAATTAAATAACCTAAACTAACTTCAACTCTTATTATCTAACCGTGTTAAAAAGCACATTTCAAGCGTTAAATTTCATGCAAAAATAATTGGTACGTTTAGTGTTTTTTTTTGACAAACAAAACATACCAATTGGCCCAAAACGGTCGAAAATAATTTATTCGAATTTTAAGTGTGATTGAAGTCTCTTTTTATCCCATTGGCTTTAAATAAGTTATCGATATGATTACTGAAGTTAAATATATCCCAGTAACAGGTGTAGTATGCAAATTGTTGAAAATAATGATGCTGTTATGAATAACTCTAAGTCATCGTCTAAAAAGAAAAATTTCAGAGAAAATATACAGTTATTAGTCACTGCACTTGGTGGTGAAGATAATATTGTGAGTCTCACGCACTGTATGACAAGACTAAGATTCAAATTGGCAGACGAGTCTCTGGTAGACGAAGAGGCTATCAAGCAGATCGCTGATGTGAAAGGTGTGGTACTTCAACAAGGCCAAACTCAAGTTATCATTGGAGTTGAGGTCGAGAAATGGTTCAACGCGCTATCAAACACTCAACAAGCTGACGCTAATCCGGCTGATGAGCTAGAGAAAGGCAAGCTGTTCCAGGGTGTGATGCGCATTGTCGCAGGCATCTTTGGTCCTGTCGTGCCTGCAATTGCTGGCGCTGGTATGTTGATGGGCCTGCTGTCTGGTCTTATTGCGACCAATGTTATCTCTGAAGCCTCAGACACAGTTTATTTCTTCCGCTCAATCTCTGTTGCTGTGTTCTTCTTCTTACCTATGCTGGTTTCTTTCTCTGCAGCTAAAGTATTCAAAGTAAACGAATACATTGCGCTTGCTGTTTCCTCCGCAATGTTAGCACCCAAGCTAGTAGATAAAGCGGCGATGCTAAAAGATGCTGGCGCGGCTCCGGAGCTGACGGTTCTTGGCGTGGTTCCGATTGAACTGCTCAACTACGGCGGCGCAATTGTTCCTGCGATTCTAGCAATCTGGTTATTGTCTAAAGTGACTCCGTTAGTTGACCGTCTAGTTCCTTCTTCTGCGAAGCCTGTATTTACACCACTGCTTGCCTTTACGGTAACTTCGACCATCACGCTATCATTTGTTGGCCCTGCAGGAATTTGGCTAAGTAATGGCGCAGGTTGGGTGATGAGCTCGCTACTGGAGATCTCTCCGACATTAACGGGCTTTGTGTTTGGTCTAACTCGCCCGATTACCATCGTATTTGGTATTCACCACAGCATGACGCCGATTAGCCTGAACAACTTTGCTCTGTATGGTAAGGATTTACTAATGCCGATCATGTGTTTAGGTAACATGGCAATTGCTGGCGCGACAATGGCTATCTGGCACAAGCAACGCAAAACAGTTTCTAAAGAGCAATCTTCAATAACGATGGGCTCAAGTGTTACCGCTATCTTAGGTATCACGGAGCCGGCTCTATTTGGTGTCCTAACGAAATACACCAAAGCGATGATGACCGCGAGTTTGGCTGCAGGTGTGTTCGGTGCAATCTCGGTAACAATCGATACGCACTTAACGAGCTACATTCTTTCTTCTGTATTCAGCTTGCCAGCTTACCTTGCAGGCGGTACGCAAAACTTCATTCAAGCACTAATGGGCGTGGTTGGTGTGTTCGCACTGTCTTATGTTCTAACGCTATTGTTCGTGAAACTAGACAACAAGTAAGACCTCCTCTCAAGCTATTGGGAAAAGAATCAACGTGGCTACTTTCCTTGTAGCCACGTTCCATCATTTATACCTAGCAATACCAATCTTTCTGTAAGGGCACACTATGAGCCACATTGCGATTATCGGCGAGTGCATGATAGAACTGAACGGCGCTCCATTCGGTACCATGCAACAGACCTATGGTGGGGATACGCTCAACGCCGCTGTTTATTTGAACCGAAGTGCCACCAGCCATTCCTGTTCGTCAGATACACCTATGATTCGTACCAGTTATGTCACAGCGCTAGGCTCAGACGCTATCAGTCAGCAGATGCTTAACCGATGGCAGGATGAAGGGCTATCAACTGATTTCGTACTGATTGACGAGCAGCGCTCGCCAGGCCTGTATCTGATTCAATTAGACGACGTTGGCGAACGCACATTCTTGTATTGGCGTAATGACTCTGCTGCTCGCTACATGGTGCAGCACCCTGATTTCGATAAGATAACTGCCCAACTTTGCGATGTTGATATGGTGTTTTTGAGCGGAATCTCTCTTGCCATCTTGCCACATAGCGATCAACTCAAATTACTCACTATCATCCAAGGCTTACGTGAACGTGGCGTTACCATCGCCTTTGATAGTAACTATCGACCAAAGTTATGGGACTCAGAAGACGCAACCAAAGAATGCTATCTATTGGGCTATAAAGCTACAGATGTCGCCTTGGTTACCTTCGACGATGAGCAACTTTTGTGGCAAGACGCACACCCACAAGACACCATAAAAAGATTGCATGCACTCGGCGTCAAAACCGTTGTTGTGAAGCTTGGTGCTGAAGGCTGCCTGATCAGCGAAAGCCCCGAAAATGAGCCAGTAAAAATCACAACGACACCTGTCGAGACTGTGGTTGATAGCACCTCTGCTGGCGACTCTTTTAACGGTGGTTTCTTATCTTGCTATCTCGCTGGAGGTTCTATTGAAAAAGCCTGCCACCAAGGTCATGCATTAGCTGGATTGGTGATTCAACATCATGGCGCAATCATCCCAAAATCCATCACAGACACTCTTTCAAACTGATATTAAGAAGTACAAATGCCTACAATTAACAAACAGCTAAAAGCAATTAAAGTTATCCCTGTTATCGCGATTGATAACGCAGAAGATATTATCCCTCTAGGCAAAGTATTGGCTGATAATGGCCTTCCAGCTGCTGAGATTACGTTCCGTTCAGACGCCGCTGTTGAAGCTATCCGACTGCTTCGCGAAGCTCAGCCTAACATGCTGATCGGCGCGGGCACCATCTTAAACCGTGAGCAAGCACTGGCCGCGAAAGAAGCAGGCGCAACCTTTGTGGTATCACCGGGATTCAATCCAAACACGGTTAAAGCATGCCAAGAGATCGGCATTGATATTATCCCAGGCGTGAACAACCCAAGCACTGTTGAAGCGGCATTAGAGATGGGCTTAACAACCTTGAAGTTCTTCCCAGCAGAAGCTTCTGGCGGTATCAGTATGGTGAAATCGTTAGTCGGACCTTATGGCGATATTCGACTGATGCCTACAGGCGGCATTACGTCATCAAACATCGACAATTACTTAGCAGTGCCTCAGGTATTGGCATGTGGTGGCACCTGGATGGTGGATAAGAAGCTCGTCGAAAACAAAGAGTGGGACGAGATTGCCCGTCTAACAAGAGAGATTGTTGAGCAGGTGAATCGCTAAGTAGTTAAGTAGTTAAGTAGTTAAGTAGTTAAGTAGTTAGTCTAAACTGTTCGCAGATTTGGAAATGTGTTACATACAAAAAGAGCGAGAGGCTTGCCTCTCGCTCTTTTTTCTAAACACAGAAATTATCCACTAGCACCTTGATTGAGCAACCAATAGCTCACCGGATTATCCGGACACTGATATGGCCCACACTCCACAAACGTAGCAATAGCATTCAAGGCCACCACCGCGATTGCTAATAAACACACAATACGTCCAAAGTTGCTCATTTTGTAGGGTTCGTGAGACTCGGCCTTATTGGTTAGTATCAAGATCACGGCAACACCCAATATGGTTGCAGCGAACAACACAAAGGCCCAAGTGTAATAATGCATCCCCAAAATAGGGCTACCGTAACCAGGAGTGCCCGGAATCACGTGTAGGGAAACTTGTCTTAACGATGTGGCGACACCATACAAAGCGCCAATTAGCACAACCCCATAGTGACGCGGTTGAGGCCCGTAAACCACATTCAACATGAAGCCAAAAGCGACCATCACAAAGCCAATCCGTTGCAATAGACACAATGGACAAGGAAGCTCATTGAGAACAAACTGAAGAATGAAGCCGATCAACAAAACGGCTGTCATCCCCAGCAAGCCAAGCGTATTCAGAAAAGTTAACTGATTTCGATTCATGCTAGCTCCTTACAATAAGATAGATAGTGGATCAGTCGCATGGTGGTTAAACCAGTACAAACCCAAGATCACTGAGCCAGCGAAAAAGCCATACGCGGCGGTCTTCTTGCCGAAAAACCCGCACACCATCGCCACAAGTAATAACAAAAACAGTAAAGACATCATAACGGGAATCCCCTCCTTATTTATCGAGTTCAGTCATATTGAACATCACAAAACACCCGCACCTACGTCCTTAGTCATTCAACTTAGGTGAACCAATGGATTACGGATTAAAAATCATCAACTTAATAGTTGTTAGTAACCTCCAAACTGTCAAGTTAGAAGCTACGTTCTGATATCTATTCGAGCTAACCTCCAGAGGTAAACCCAACCCCAATACCGTGCTTTGCTACACTGACATAGCGTGAGATGCTTAATTTGGCTGATATAAAATCGCTCCCATTGTGACTAGGAAGCTTGATGAAAAAACACCGTACTCGACTACTATTGGCCCTTCCCTTTACATGCCTTGTGTCTTCAAACACCAGCTTGGCAAGCTATACCATTGTGCTACCAAGCCAACATGAGAATGGGTTCAACTTACATGGCTCCTCCTTATCAGCCAGAGAGGTGATCGATTGGGAGGTCAACAATAGTGACTTGGTGTTTGGGGCTTACGCCGATAAAAATGATAACGAAAGCGTCAGCGTGATTGGTTATATGTACAACCAAAAATTGGATCTGAATTCAGGAGAATTAGAAAACGAAATTAGAAATGCCGCAGAGCGAAATAGCATTGATTACGAAGATTTTTTCCTACACTTTTCAGAAGACACGATTCTGGCAGAGCGTGATACGAGTCACGGTGCCAATACCACTTTAAATCGCAAACCTATAATTATCGGCTATACCGCTGATGAAAAGCACGCGGGCTTTTCTCTTTATCAACCACCACCTTGGGATGCTGATGTGTTTGAACATTTCGACGAAGGTGGTGCTCTCTACGTTTATCACTCTGAGAAATTCAATCACTTAGCATTTGAATTTTCACACTTTGCACAGGGCGGAGAGTTTCAGATTGAGTATCCATCATCGATGAACGTTGAGGGCAAAGTCACGGCATGGTCTAGCGTCGTTATAATGGAAGATAACACAAGCAACATGACCCGAAACCAAGCCGTAAACTGGCGAGTCCCATCTAACTGGGTAAGAGCAAATACTCATGATGGAAGTGGCCAGAGTTATGGTGGGGGTCAGTATTTTGGTTCTACGTTTATTCGCGATGGCGGGCGTTTATACGTTGTTAGGGTACGCTGGCAAGGGAACCAAAATGATATTCGCCCTCGCTTAAATCAAGTTCAATTGAAGGACCATTTCCCGAAAATCGAACTCAAAGATCTGCAGACTTCAAAGACAGATTCACAACCACCAAACGAAACCAAGTATTGGCGCAAGATCCGTGGTTTTGACCAATCAGCCGATCTCGACCAAGACAACTATTTATCACCTTCTGAATATGAAAATAGGAATAACAAATTAGCTACAGCTCGATTTCGCTGGGAGTCTCGCGTCATTCCTTTCGGCCGAATGTGGAACCAAAACTCATCATGGTCATTGACCAACCTTGCTAACCCAGATCTACTGATGTTGATGCGAAACTACTATTCCAAACATTGGGGGCAACAAGGGCTCAATGGCGCCTACAACGACGATACCAACAAACTCCTTGGCAGCAATCAATTTGAGGTTCATTCAGGAGGAACCATTCAAGAGCTTGGTCTTGTCGTAGGGTCTAATGAAGCGGATAAGCAATACAAGACGCACTTCGCCGCCTTTCTCAAACAGTTATCAGCTAACGACGATACTCTTTCAATTGGCCTTAATATTGGAACGGCCAACCTTTATGGCCGAAACGGGCAATCACACTTAATTGACTCAGGAAACCTGTACTTTAGGGAGCACTACTTATTCCCCTCTACAGGCTTTAGTGGTTATGCCGGATTGTCTAAGTTTTGGGATAACTCAGCGTTAGCTAACACTGATTCAAGCGTTATATTCCAAGCCACTACTCGCTATGGGCGCGTTCAATACCTAGGTAACAGCCAAGATAACTGGCAACAAGATCAGTATTCAACCCTCGCTATTTATTACCTCAGCTATCAGCCACAACATAGTTATTTTAACCAGTGGAATAGCAGTTATGTGTATGGCAGTGGCAATACTACCGAAGAGAATTTTTGGAAGAGTGGTGTGCCGAAAAACATGGCTTACCGACCGACACAGCTGCTCAAGGTCGACCTAGGCTTTCCAGCCAACCGGATTCCGAATAAATTAGAGCCCATTCCGTTAATGCTTTCGACCACACACTCAACACCCAGTGACTACACCATTGTCGGCGATTCAACCAAGCATCAAGTTGTGCATGCTGATCTGCCAAACGGTAAGGTTCAGCTGTTACCAACCTATACCTATTTTCTTTATCGTTCGGAAACAAACATCGTAGAGGGAGGCCCTCAAGAGATGGTGCTCTCAAGAGAGTTTGAGCATGGGCGCGTACTTTATCGAACCGATTTCTATGGTAAAAATCGTGACTTCTATTCGGCACCGAAACTCAGTATTCCATTAAACAAGCCAATGAGGCCCGTCGATATGAATGGCAAGGTTGGTGAGTATGT
Source organism: Vibrio sp. L5-1 (assembly GCF_021728315.1). NCBI lineage: Bacteria > Pseudomonadati > Pseudomonadota > Gammaproteobacteria > Vibrionales > Vibrionaceae > Vibrio > Vibrio sp. L5-1. The sequence continues at coordinate 1,068,547 of NZ_JAKKCQ010000001.1, forward strand.
GACAGAAGTTAAGCTTGGGGGGTATCAAGGGCTATTTCTGCTTTATTAGCCCCTTAGCCCCTTAGCCCCTTAGCCCCTTAGCCCCTAGTTCAGGGTATTAGCCATCTTTACGCAACGGAATAAACACTCACCACTTTTCCTTTAAATTATCGGTGACCGTTAGCGGCCTTTTACCATCACACGCGCCTTTCTCAAGGTCGTAGACGGGGCTGGCTCCATGACTGCTCCACCGATGATCTTCCCTCGCTATTTTTCGATATTGCGTCGGCGTGACGCCAATGTACGTTTGGAAAGTTTCATAGAATCGGCTACTCGAATTGAAGCCCACCGTGAGTGAAATATCGAGAATGGTTCTGTCGGTATCACTCAGTAAAGCACGAGCATGATTGATGCGCATCGCAGTAATGTACTGCTTGATGGTCATCTGCATCGTTCGTTGAAATACGTTCATTGCATAGTTGGCATGTAATCCAATATGTTCTGCGATATCTTTCACGGTTAATGGTTGGTTATGATGCGTGGCGATGTATTCCAACATTTGGCTTACATAGAATTGGGAGTGTTTCGACACCCCTTTTGAAGTCGATTTTTCCTGTCGATTTACGAGCAGTTGTTGCCAACCATCAAGGCAGATTCGCTTAAGCATCAAGCCAATTTCATCGATCGCCAACTGCTGGCGACTTTCTGACGAATGCTTTATCTCTTGTACCCAACGGGCAATTTCAAATTCACTCACTAACGAACAAGAATTCGATTGCAACACACTGCCGTGAGTTACCTGATTGACTAAATCCCGACTGAGAGTCCACGACATAAAATGGTGAATCGGTATGTTGATGATCCCCATATTATGGCTTTGGCCGGGATTGGTGAGTCGATGAGGTACCGATGCCCAAAACAAGCCAATCGATCCACTCTTAACCACGATTGGGCTGCCGTTAATGATGTATTCCACATCGTCCCCAAAAGGAATATTCACCTCAATTTGACCATGCCAATGATAGCCGGGCATGGAGTGAGGAGCTCTAAGTTCGATATCAATTTTCTCATAGGACGAATAGAGAGAAAGCGGGCTTACCGACACGGTCTCGGATGAGTACTTATCTAAAGTGATAATTCTCAGCGCATCAGGGGTTGATTGCGGCATATCTCGTTCCTTAGGAAATCGTATAAATGACTTTAGCAATTCCTCGATAATAAAACTCTGAAGGCGATCATAGTGCCGAAATACCCCATTTCATAAGATCAGCACAATGTGATTAGAGTCAGCATCTTAAGTGCAAAACTCGCTTCATTGCACAACCCCTCTCCTCAAAAGCCAGTAAGTTATCCCATTTCCTAAGATTTCCATTCAATGATTTAAAAATATTAGAAAACGGGAGAGCTATTTGATTATCTGAGACGAATCGACGTGGGTTCTAGGTGTACTTTGTCTGTATCAACAAAGAACTCAGAGAGATAAAGGATTCCACTATGCAAAGCCCTAAGATCACATTCATCGGCGCAGGATCAACCATTTTTGTTAAGAACATTCTTGGTGACGTTTTCCATCGTTCTGCACTACAAAACGCTCATGTCGCCTTGATGGATATTGATGAGACCCGATTAGAAGAGTCACACCTAGTCGTCAGTAAACTCATGGAATCATCTGGTGCTACTGGCTCTATTTCATGCCACTTAAATCAAAAAGAGGCACTACAAGATGCAGACTTCGTTGTCATCGCTTTCCAAATCGGCGGTTATGAACCTTGTACGGTCACGGATTTCGAGGTGTGTAAACGCCATGGCCTGGAACAAACCATCGCAGACACACTAGGCCCTGGCGGTATCATGCGTTCGCTACGCACGGTTCCGCACCTTTGGAGCGTGTGTGAAGATATGACCGAGGTTTGTCCGAACGCCACTATGCTCAACTACGTCAACCCTATGGCGATGAACACGTGGGCGATGTACGAGAAATACCCGCACATCAAACAAGTCGGTTTATGCCACTCAGTACAAGGCACAGCAGAAGAATTAGCGCGCGACCTGGACTTAGATTATTCAGACCTTCGCTATACCTGCGCTGGCATCAACCACATGGCTTACTACCTCACTCTTGAGAAGAAAACAGAAAGTGGTCAATACATCGATATTTATCCAGATCTACTTGAAGCTTTTGAGAGTGGGCAAGCGCCTAAACCGGGTATTTATCACAATGGTCGCTGCACCAACTTAGTTCGCTATGAGATGTTTAAGAAGCTTGGCTACTTTGTGACTGAGTCTTCTGAACATTTTTCGGAATACACCCCCTACTTTATCAAACCGAATCGCCCAGATTTAATTGAACGTTATAAAGTGCCACTTGATGAGTACCCGAAGCGCTGTGTCGAGCAAATAGCCGATTGGAAGCGCGACCTTCAAGAACTCAAAACAGCTGACAAAATTACCGTTGATGAGTCTCATGAGTACGCCAGCACCATAATGAATTCTATCTGGACAGGTACTCCGAGCGTCATCTATGGCAACGTTAAAAACGAAGCTTTAATAGACAACTTACCGCAAGGTTGCTGTGTTGAAGTCGCCTGTTTAGTTGATGCTAATGGTGTTCAACCAATCAAAGCTGGACGTCTACCAAACCACTTAGCCGCATTGATGCAAACCAATATCAACGTCCAAACTCTATTAACCGAAGCCATTCTCACTGAAAACCGCGACCGTATTTATCATGCTGCAATGCTAGACCCACATACTGCCGCTGTACTTGGAATAGAAGAGATATACGCGCTGGTTGACGACTTGATTGAGGCTCATGACGGTTGGTTACCAGAGTGGGTTAACAAGTAATTTCATACTAATAAAAAATACAATAACGTGAATATTAGCGCCTTCTCACAGAGGAGGCGTAAGGAGTGGCAATGAGTATCTCTATGAATACCAAGCTAAGTTATGGCTTTGGGGCGTTTGGTAAAGACTTCGCAATCACCATCGTCTATATGTACCTAATGTTTTACTACACGGATGTAGTCGGTATTTCTGCCGCTACCGTCGGAACCATCTTCCTCGTCGCCCGTATTTGGGATGCGGTCAACGACCCAATCATGGGCTGGTTGGTCAACAATACGCGCACCCGTTGGGGCAAATTCAAACCTTGGATTTTAATTGGCACGCTCGCCAACTCTGTCGTGCTACTCATGGTGTTTAGTGCGCATTACATCGAAGGCCCTTGGCTCATCGCCTACGCCGCTGTCACTTATATTTTGTGGGGCATGACTTACACACTAATGGATATTCCTTTTTGGTCGTTAGTCCCAACACTCACCTTAGATAAGCGCGAACGCGAAGAGTTAGTCCCATATCCTCGCTTCTTTGCGAGCCTCGCGTGGATAGTAACCGCTGCCATTGCAATGCCCTTCGTCAACTATGTAGGTGGTGACGACAAGGGGTTTGGGTTTCAAATATTTACGTTACTGTTGATTGCCTGTTTCTTAGTCTCGACGTTTATCACCCTGCGTAATGTCAAAGAACGCTATTCAACCGCGAACCTCGACGCCACACAGCCGGAAGAAAAAGTATCACTGAAAAAGCTACTGTCACTTATCTACAAAAACGACCAATTGACCAGCGTTCTATGCATGGCACTGTCTTACAACTTGGCGACCAACATCATCACAGCCTTCGCGGTGTACTATTTCACTTATGTTGTAGGCAACGAAGAGTTGTTCCCTTACTACATGGCTTATGCAGGCATCGCAAACCTCATCACACTGGTGTTGTTTCCTAAACTCGCAAAAATGTTCTCACGCCGCACTCTATGGGCTTGTGCTTCCACTTTCCCTATTTTAGGCAGCGCTGTTCTTATCTACGTTGGCATGTACGACAAACAAAGCATTTTGTTGATTTCAACGGCGGGTGTATTCCTACAAATCGGTACCGCTTTATTCTGGGTTCTTAACGTCATTATGGTGGCAGACACCGTCGACTATGGTGAATTTAAACTAGGCTCTCGTTGTGAAAGCATTGCTTACTCTGTGCAAACCTTAGTCGTAAAAGCAGGCTCTGCATTTGCCGCTTTCTTCATCGGTATCTCGCTCACTGCCGTCGACTATGTACCTAATGTAGTGCAAAGCCCTGAAACCGTATTTGGCATGCAATGCATCATGGTCGGCCTACCTGCTTTCTTCTTTGCCATTGCATTAATCATCTACTTCCGCTTCTACAAGCTGAACGGCGCGTATCACCAAAAAATTCAAGATCACCTCACTGAAAAGTATGACCACATCACCAACGATGGCTCAGAAAATCACAAACCAACAGAACCAGTACAGGCTGTGTAAACGAGAACATAAACATTTGTCGTTGAAAAACAGGCCCTAAAAACAACAAAGCCTAGCGAGGGATCGCTAGGCTTTTTCAATTAGAAACACATATGAATTCTCATTGAAGACGATAAAGGCGAAGGCGCCCTTACTTCAATGGGTCATTATCAGGCAATGCTTTGTGAATCCATAGCGCCAAACGTTTTTTAATGTTGGCACCATCAAGCTTATCGTCAGGTAACGGTGTGATCTGATTAACCTCTACAAGGAACAAATACACCGCTTTAACCTTTATCGGTTGGGATGAATGTGGCAAATCAAAACCTTGTAGTTTTGCCATCTTAAAACCGACCTCAACTGCTTTTTTTACCAGCTTATCTTCATTAATGATCTTCGCGGTTTTCGACATATCATCTCCATCATCTTCATCGAATAAGCGTTGAGTATATCAAACAGAAAAATTCGAAAGATTACTTCGTTCTCAGTTTGAGGGGTCGCTTTGATAAATAACAAAAAGGGATAATAGGCTAGAAACCTGCTTGTAGCTTGCGTGACATTTATAAGAGGAATAGGAGTAAGCAACCAGCCTCTTAACAGAAGGCTCAATAAATGAGACATTCAGTCAAGAAAGTGAAAATCGAATAATATTTGACTTACTATTCTAAAGAATACGGAATACTATAGTTGTCATTTAGACGAGAAATATTCTTTAAAAGAAAATAAACCTCTGTTATTTAATCAGTTTTATACTAGAACGACCCAGATCATATTTACAGTCACCTGCAACTAAAACTTATTTACAAAACACTCATTAAGCAAATAGAATAAAACCACTAATTTTATACTGGTGTTAAAAATGCGTTACCTATGGGCTTCATTTTGTCATAAGAATCCAATCGTCGGACGAATCGTTCATATCCTTGTTATGTTAGTAGCGTTAGCCTCTATCGTTATCCCATTGATCTCAAAAGATGCAACAACAATCTTAGTTTCACTGGGTGTTGCTCTAGTATGTTTTGTGTTGTTTGCCTTCTTTGCGCTTGCCGATAAAATGCGCTCAGGTATGCACTAATCAGCTCAATATTCGCCAAGCATTCTCTTTTCTAAACTTCATTATAAAATGCATGCGACCAAGTACGGAAAAGCCCAAAGTTATTAGCTTTGGGCTTTTCTTCTATAGCCTGCAGTTGGAAATTACAGCTATCAATCGGGCATGACCACAATACCCATGGTTTCAAGCAGTTGCTCTTGCTGCCAAGCGACAATTTTAATCCCCGATGTGTCTACCTTGCGAGGATCTAACCCTTCTAATTCAGCATGACACAAGTTAGCCCCCTGCATACTGAATTGCCCCCATACATCTTCCGAGAACACACCCCGGCTGAGGTCAGACTCTTTCAGTGATGCGCCACCAAGGTAAGTGCCTATCCAACGGTTCTCAAACAGCTCGCACTTCTCTAAACAAGCTTGTTCAAAATTGGCGTATGACAGGTTACAGCCCGTAATATAAGCTGAGCAAAAGTACATTCTATTGCTTACCTGATTAGCAAAGTTAGCACGAGTGAAGTTCGCCCCTTTCAAATCGCATTCACGTAGCTCAATACCATAGCAATTCGCGTTACTAAAATTCGCCATCGCCAACTGGCAATTCTGGAAGCTTGCATCTCGTAAGTCGGCAATATCAAAGTGGCATCCCTCAATATCGCCTTGCTCAATAAATTTACAGTTAATGAACGTTGCATCACGTAAGTTCGAACGTCTGAAATCACAACGGATAAACGTGCAGGCTGTAAATGTAAGCTCTGATAAATCTTGCTGAGCAAAACTGTGCTGATGATAAGTGCTGTTATTGGTGTCCATTTAGCCCCCTAAAGAAATTAAGCTAAGACTACCATTGCGATCTCAAGAAAACACCAAATTAAAAACCAACAAAAACAGTAACTTAAAACACCCTGATTTAGCCATTTTAAGGCACCAAACAAGCCCTTTAAGGTTGTTATTTTCGATTTATAGGATGTGCTTATCTTGAAAAAAGTTTTGTCGCTTAGAAGTGCCAATAAGAGAAAATGTTACTTTGACGAAACGAGTCAATTATTGACCGCGTCCTAACGCGCTAGACTGGACGGTTGGTATGTTGCTCGTTACACTATTCCTCATTCTCAGCATAAAGAGTAAGAACAATGAAAGACATGCGACAAGCTATGCTCGATGCAGGGTTTAGCCTTATTAATGAACACGGGTTTGCTGGTGTTGGCCTGATGAAAATCATCAACCAAGCGGAAGGCACGAAGGGTTCTTTTTACCATTACTTCAAATCCAAAGAACACTTTGGTCAGATCCTTCTTACTAACTACTTTGATGAGCATCTCGCTAAGCTAGATGACTTTTTAAGTGATGAGTCGCTTTCTCGTCGGGACCGCGTAAAAGCCTATTTCGAGTTTTGGTGTGCATCGAAACTGACTGAAGACTTCAATATCCAATGTCTTGTCGTAAAACTGGCGGGAGAAGTATCTGGGTCTGCTAACCCGCTACAGTCCACAATGGCAATAGGCGCAGAAAAGATCATCCTGCGTATGGCGAAGCTATTTGAAGAAGGCAATGAGACCGGTGATTTCACGATCGCAGAGCCCGAATCGCTGTCTCGAATGCTTTATGGTCTATGGCTAGGCTCAACGCTCATGGCCGCCATGCAGCGTAACCGTTCGATTCTAAACAATGCCATGGAAGAGACTCTTCTCGCCATGAACCCAGCCCAAGAATCGGCTGACTAGATACCCGTTACCAAATACCAAAAGGCTCGCATAATTTATGTGAGCCTTCTGTCTTACTGTAAACATTGATTAAATCGATTCACGCTTACTCCCTCACCCCAGACGAGACGGAATATTATTAGCTTTGAGTAAGCCCTTAATAACAGGGTCGATATGCTTGAAGAAGCTCAGCCATCCTTCACAGAGATAATTTAACCCAGCCTCACCATCTCGACTTTTGATGATGCGGTTTTTAGGGCACTCGCCATGGCATGCAAATTTAAACTCACAGGCTTGGCATTGTTTCGGCAGAGACTTTTGTTTGGCGAACCCAAAACGCTGCTGTTTTGGCGAGAAGGCTAAAGTTGAAAGTGCTTGTTCCTGAATATTACCCAGCTGAAATTCAGGAAAAACATAATGATCACATGAATACACATTGCCATTGGGCTCAACCGCTAACCCTTTGCCGCAGATCTCACTCAAGGTACACATGGTGCTTTCTCTGCCCATCCATACTCCGACAAAATTTTCAAAGTACGGCACTAATATTTGTCCAAAATCGCGTTCGAACCACTCGTCAAAAATGGTAGTGAGGAATTCTCCCCATTGCACTGAATCGACACTCCAAGGTTCAACCTCGCCTGATACGGGTATGATCGCTTGTTGGTTGCTTAACCATTTATTGTTGGTATGAGCCTCACGCTTATCGACCACAGGAATAAACTGCAATTGCTTCGAACCCACTTCATCACGCAGAAAGCGATAGACCTCTAATGGATATTTTCCTGTCACATCATTCACGCAGCTTAGGGTCGCGAACTCGACGTCATGCTGCTTCAAGTAGCGAATGCCACGCATTGTTTGAGAAAAAGTGCCTTTGCCTGCACGATTGGCTCGGTAGTGATTGTGTAAGTGCTCTGGGCCGTCAATGCTCACACCAATGATAAAGTCATTCTTTTTGAAGAACTCACACCAAGCATCATTCAGTAAGGTGCCGTTGGTTTGAAGGTCATTGCTAATCTTGCTGTAGCTAGGACAATATTTTTTCTGCAGCTCGACGACTTTTTGAAAGTACTCAATCCCCAACAAGGTAGGCTCTCCACCGTGCCAAGAAAAGATAATTTCAGGCGTATTCTGCCCTTCTATGTACTGCTTGATATAACGATCTAACAGAACTTCATCCATCGTATATTGAGAGCCTTTTGGGTATTCAAGCAGCTGCTGTTTTTCTAAGTAATAACAGTAGGTGCAACTGATATTACACACCGCCCCAATCGGTTTTGCTAGCGCTTGAAGCTTGCTGTGTGCTTTGCCATTGAACTGCGGAACTGAACTCAAGTTTGATAGCGATAATGTCGTCATGAAGAGTGCCTCGATGTAAAAGTTATTGTATTAGCTAAAACAATTCGTAATTCCTTTACACGGTGTTCATCGACCAACCAAGCTTGATGGCATAAGGTTGGCCGAGTGGTTTTTTTCCTCTATTTCACGTTTTCAAACGGGTTCCACGCTTCGTCAACTGGGACGATATTTTGCGCTTTTTCGTATTCTTGATATTCAGCGACCATTTCAAGGAACAGATCTGGCATTTCATTTCTCAAGTCATGTTGCTCAGCTGGATCTTTCTTGGTGTTGTATAGGTGCCACTCACTGTCGCCGCCCATTCCCGTAGAAATTCGGATAATCTTATGATCACCTTGAAGCAGAATTCCGCTACCAAACAATTCAAATGGAATCGCATTGTTGGCACTGTGCACGTCTGCCGTTTCCCCTTTGAAGTAAGGCAACAAGCTCACACCACTCATCGGCGCCACTTCTCGACCTTGATATTCGGTTCCTGGATGATCGACCTCTGCAATCTCAAGAATCGTGGCTGCAATGTCCTTCACTTGAGATAAGTCGTCTGTCTGAGTTCCCGGTTGCAACGCATCTTCACCGTCTAAAAGCGCTTTGGCTGGCTTAACGATAAATGGCACACGGATACCGCCCTCTGCTGTATAAGCTTTGTACCAAGATAGGCCACCGGTTGAAGCGCTTGCCCACTCAGGACCAAGTGACACACTGGAGTTCGCCTTACCTAAGTTTTCAGTCGAATTATCGAAATGATGAGCAGTCCACGTTCGGATCAAATCACTGATATTTTCACCGGTAATATCCGCCGCTTCTGGGCCATTATCCGCTAGGTACATGATGTAAGTATTATCGTATTCCCCGATTTCTTTCAGGTAATCGACTATCTGACCGACTTGTTGGTCCTGCATTTCCATCATGCCCATCGCGACAGCCATTTTCTTGCCGTACCACTTTTGTTCTTTCTCAGAAAGCGAGTCCCAAGGGCGGCTTAATGCGTTACGATCTGAAATATCGGCGTCTTTTGGAATCACGCCCATCTCTTTCATGCGTTGGAAACGATCTTCTCGAACCGAGTCCCAACCATGCTCGACGTAGTAATCAACTTTATCTTGATAGGCAGACTCAGGCGCTTGCAATGGCAGGTGAATACCGGTGAATGGGACGTAAGCGAAGAAAGGCTTACCGTCGTCTTTTTTGCTGTCGATCATCTTGATGATCTCGTTGGTGTAAACTTGGTCTGAGTACTCGCCTTTGTACTTGTCCTCAACCACTTCACCGTTACGGTAAGTTGGCTCAACTTCGACGCCGGGAATATCCCCTTTTTGCAGCGCATCCGCTGTCGCGGCATTTTTGGCCGGGAACATCATATCTCGATTAAAGTGATTCGAGCCGCCCGCTAAGATACCGTAACTCTCTTCAAAACCTCGATCGTCAGGTAAGAAACCATCGTCGTGCCCCAAGTGCCATTTCCCAGAGAGGTAAGTGTTATAACCACTCTCTTTAAGCAGCGTTGCGACCGTAACCCCTTTCTTGGTGAGGTAACCTTCATAACCCTGCTTGCCAATCGCACCCGGATAGACAGCATAGTCGAAGGTGCCTAGCCCAACCTCGTGGCTATTTGCTCCGGTTAACATCATAGAGCGCGTTACCGATGAGGTTGGTGACGCGTGAAAGTTAGTAAACTTAACCCCCTCTTCAGCCAGCGCCATTAGGTTTGGTGTATTGGCTTCTGAGCCATAAGGCTGAGTATCGGCAAAGCCCACATCATCGCCAACAATGACAACAATATTCGGTTTTTCTGATTCTGCGGCCAGAGCAGCACTGCTTGCCGCGGCCATTGCAGTGAAGACTAACGATTTCTTGAATGTCTGCATAAGACGTTCTCCAATTTCTGTGATTAACTTTTTCAGTAATTAACTTTTCTGCGAATAACTTTTTCTGAGGCTAACCTTTCTGTAATTAACCTGAGTTAGGATTTGAATTAGTGCGCGGCTTGCGACATCCAATGTAATAAGTCGAGCGCGGGGTCATACTCTTGAGTTGCTGCCATGCCAATCCAGGTGACAGCCTCCACTTGGCTGGCTTGAACACCACTTCCAGAGATATACATCAACCCAAGCTGTGTTTGAGCTTCAGGGCTACCGTTATTGGCTGCGGTGACGAACCACTCCGCGGCTTTTTCATCATTCTGATCTACGCCCTCTCCGCTCAGATATAAGTAAGCGACAGAGAGCTGGGCATCCAATTGCCCTTGGTAAGCTTCATCCAACAGTTGCACGACGTCTTGATGCTGCTGCGCTTTCGCCATTGTTGCTTCATTCTCAAAGCTCTCGCTTCCAAAGCTTGCCTTGGCAAAAAACAGAACAACCAAAACACCCGCCAAAATCACGGTAGTTAAACGTTTATTGAGCATTTATTTCCTCCTCGGGAATAAAGGTCTCGACGTCCCTGTTGAATGAATTAGGTGAAAAGTAGGAATGGCGCGATGATGCACAAGCTTGATAGCAATACGTTTTCAATTTTCATAATTGGCTCTCGAGTAATGATTGTTGAGTGAATCATCGACTGAATTAAATGGTCATAACATTCAGTCGATTAAAACAGAGACTTAAATCGCTTTCTCTATGATGGTTTCAATCGTCTGTTTCGAGATTGGGTAGAACTGAAAACAGATGTCTTTTTCAATCGCTTCTGCAATGTTGCTCTTCTCTTGCTCATCAAAGTCCCAGCTGCTGAAACGCTTCATCGCACCCACACTGGTTTGGAAGTTATTTAAGAAATCCAACACTCTCTGGTAAACCATCTCATCGGTTCCCGTAGTGTCGACAGAGAATGCTTGAGCTAACTTCGCCGCATTCGGCATGTAGAACTCTGGCAGTGCTTCAATCACAACCGGCATTAATACCGTGTTGGCATCGCCATGTGGAATGTGGCTAATCGCACCAAAGGCATGAGCACAGTTGTGAATCGGAATACCGCCCAAAGACGAATAGAAAGCAGAAATCGCCATGGTGCTTGCTTGAAGAAGGTTGCCGCGTGCCGTTAGGTTTTCTGGCTCTTTCAATGCCAAGGGTAAGTTTTCAACAATCAATTTTGCAGCCTGAATACCGTAAGCGTCGGTGAATGCATTACTCATTGGCGAGACAATCGCTTCAACAGCGTGTGTTAGTGCATCCATGGCGGTAGAACGAGTCAGATGATCAGGCAGCTTAGTGGTCACCGTTGGATCAAGGATCGCGATATCAGCTTCCAATCCAGACGCGACTAGACTTGCCTTAATGTTTTCATGTTCATTGTAAAAAACAGCAATCGGAGAGGCTTCTGCGCCCGTGCCAGCCGTTGTCGGAACCGCAATGTGTGGCACTCGAATATCTTCATTGTTTGGCCACACATCCATATGACCGCCGCCCGCAATCACCGTACGGATATCATCTATCTGTTTATGAAATGCGTATTTCACGCCTTTAGAAGCATCAATCACACTGCCACCACCAACAGACAAGATCGCATCAGCATTGACGCTGTTTGCAAACTCAATGGCAGCGTTGATGTTGTCGCAAGTCGCGTCTGGCGCGATATCGGTGTACACGCCAACAAGCTGAACCGCTTGTTGGTTCGCTTCCTGATTCGCATTCTGGTTTACAAACAACGCCGAGAACTGCTCAACAAAGCCAAGAGACTCCAAGCCTTTATCAGAAAAGAGCACGACTCTTTGCGCACCTAAGCGACCAAAAAGAGAAGGGATATTTTCAATGCCATTCTCTTGAGCATGAACAATGGTTTTAAGTTGAAAGTTAAAATTATTGGTTGTCATGGTATTTACCTCATTTCTAGTTGATGACTAAACAATAACCAATACAAACCGGTCGGTCTAGAGTGTTAATGTCAAAGATATGTCAATTAAGATCTTTATGGATCATTGCCCCAAAACGAAAAAAGCCCGCAAATGCGGGCTGTAGTAATAAGTTAGTGAGTGATCATTAAATAAGTGTCATTGACTCACCATGAGCAACTTATTAACTATTAACTATTAACGAAGATGAGCAGGCACCTTGCTTTTGTCTCTAGTGAGGTAGTAATACAGGTAAACTAAAGAGTAGACAGTCACAAATCCATCGAGCGCAAACACACCGCTCCAACCGTAAAACCACTCATAATCGTTGATACATACGTTGTATAAGAATATGCCCACAAACATCGACTTCTCAAATGCACTGTAAATCATGGTCGAAGTACGCAGCGATTTGTACTTCGCCGAGAACATCAACAAAACACCAATACAGCCAACCATGACTCCCCAGTGTTGATAGGTGCCCATAAGATACTCTTTGTTCACCATCATCGTATCGTTGTACGAGAACAGCGTTTGCATACTCCAATCAGGCGCAAGGAAAGTAGAGAAAGCGGTTGCGGTTAAGAATCCTGTAACCATCAAATACGCTTTCATCGTTCGTTCAAAAAATCGTTCTAACATAAAAATAACCTCTTAAAATAACGTCGTAAAAATAATTTCTTATAAATAACTTCGTGTAGATAAACTGAGTAATAACAGAAATGATTTACTTACCAAGCATGCTCATCACTGCGGTCTTTAATTCGTTGTCTTCTTTTGAAAACAGATACTTAACTCGATGGTCTAAGCCTGTTTCCAAGACTGTTTTGGCATGGGAGAAGGTAAGGAAACCTTCTTTACCGTGATAATTGCCCTGCCCTGATTCACCAATGCCACCAAACGGCGCGTCATCAACCGCTAGATGGAAAACACAGTCATTGATACACATTCCGCCGGAATGAACTTGGTGCTTAACCTGAGCCTGTAAACTCAAATCAAAGCTCATCAGGTAGAGTGCTAACGGCCTTGGTTTGCTATTGATGACTTGGAGCGCCTCTTCGATATTGCGATACGTAATCAAGGGTAATAGTGGGCCGAAAATCTCTTCGTTCATCACCTTGGATGACAGGCTTGGTTCAACAATCAGGTGCGTCACCAAACGGTGGTTATCTAAGTCCATCGCTTCGTCATGGCAAGCGACGGTTCGCGTTCCAGCTTGTCGTTCTTCATTCAACAAACCAACTATGCGGTCGCATTGACGAGGATTGATTAGGGACGTCAAACTCTCGGAATACACCCCTTCATCGAACAGCAATTGGTACTGTTTTTTATACTCTTGAATGAAAGATTCAACTTTCCCTTCAGGTAGCAATACATAGTCAGGAGCCACACACACCTGCCCGTTATTGAGGCTCTTACCATAAATGATTCGCTCAACCGCGATATCAATTGGCATGTCTTCTGCAACGATAACCGGTGACTTACCGCCTAGCTCTAGCGTAACTGGAGTTAGCGTGTCAGCCGCTGACCTCATCACTTGGCGACCCACTTGGGTTGACCCCGTAAACAGAAGATGATCAAACGGCAATGCCGAAAATGCGGCTGCGATTTCTACCTCACCTTCAACCAAGCACACTTCATCGGCATGGAAAACTTCTGCCAATAGCGATCTTAATACTTGGTTCGTCGCAGGGGTAAATTCACTCATCTTGATCATGGCGCGATTGCCCGCTGCCAACGCCGAAATAAGCGGGCCGACGGATAACATGATCGGGAAGTTCCACGGAGCAATGATCCCGACAACGCCTTTGGGTTGATAAACCACTTCAACACGAGAGGTTGAAAGCAAAGGGCCGGAATGACGAATCGAAGATGTCGACCAATGAGGTAAACACTCAATGCTGTGATCAATATTTCCGATACAAGGCAATATGTCGGCCATCAAAGTGTCTTGTCGACTGCGGTGACCATAGTCTTCACTCACGGCTGAACACAAACGATCTGTGTAATCGATAAGCGCAGATTTAAGTGCAAGCAACTGCTCAATTCTCACCGATACCGCTGGCATCGGGTTCTGTGCAAAAGCTCCCTGCATGTTGTTCAACGTCATGGTCATTTGTGTTGGCGTCAATTCGTATTTCATACATCACCTCGTGGTTAAGATGAGCACACAATAATACAAACCAGACCGGTCGGTCTATATCTTTATTGTCAGAGAATCGTCAATGCATTTTTGAATACAAATAAATAAGGTGATTACAACGTAGGGTTAAAACCCAGGGAGATTTAAAATAGAAGGGCGTAGCGAACAGGCAGTATAACTAGAAACTTTACATGATGAGATCAAAAATGGCCGCTTAATGCGACCATTTAATAACTATTTAAGTTTTTGTTTTAAATAAACAATTTAAAACTAACGTTAGCTTTTGGCTACGTTTGCAATGCCTTCAAGCTGAAGCACTGGAGCGGCATCGATGTCTTCTGCGTTCATCATTGCCGACACACGTTGCATTGAAGAAAGCAGCAAGCTTTGCTCCCATGTCTCGAGGTTTTGGAACTTTTTAACGAAGTTATCTTGTAGCGGTGGTGGCGCATTACTTAACAACTCTTGACCCTTTTCAGTCAAGTTTGCGTGCACTTTACGTCGATCTGACTCACTGCGCACTCGTTGTACATAACCGTTCAATTCCAAGCGATCGATGATTGTCGTGGTGGTTGCTTGGCTCACATTAGTTTGATTAGACAACTCTTTGATCGTCACATTACCCATCTCTTGGATTGCTCTCATTAAGATTAATTGAGGGCCAGTCAAACCATACTCTTTACTCAGCTTCTTCGAGTGTAAATCGATAGCGCGAATAATTTGGCGAATAGCGACCAGGATTTCGTCATGTTTGTCCAAGATGCAGACCTTTGTACTAATATACTGTGAATGGTTTTACAGTGTCGAAGCGATAAAATGTCTCGAGTGATTACGTCACGCGCGCTCGAATTACACTGTAAATTGATAAATTACTTCATTGATTTTTCCGCATTGTACTGATGTTCATACTATTCTCAATCTTTTCTATGCATCTGAATTTGCGCAGGCCAACACTTTTGCTCAATGAGTACCGATTTTGGGGCTTATATCGGCTAACAAGGGAACAAAAAGCCAGAAGTCGTGAACAAAGAAAAGGCAGAGTAGTCAAATAGGTAGAGAGAACGACTGAACCCCACTACCTATTTAATGTTTCGACAATTTATATTTTAGCTCAAATGATTAAGCGGCATTATTAAGTTGGAAATTGCCTGTGAGCGCATTATAAAACTCACTGTTATCCAAGATCCCAACCAATTGATTGTCTTCGACAAGTAAAATCGGATGATTACTGATCTGCTTTAGCTTAATCGCATCACGCATACCGATCTCTGGGCTTGCCACCACAACACTCGATGCGCTGATTGCGGTTAAATCGTCAGTTTCGTTCCACTCAACAAGAGCCAACGTTGGTTCACCTTTTACAGATAATATACCTTCACTCTGTTCTATCCATAAATCTTTTGATTCACAGATCTTCCAGCTCTCGTTATCTTGTGTCAGTGAATCAAGAGGCTGCATGAGTGAACGACCTTTAAGTACATTCAATGGGTTGGTATGAGCAACAAAGTCCTTCACGTATTCCGTTTTTGGCGTTAATACGATGTCTTCTGGCTTACCGTGTTGAATCAGTTTACCTGACTCCATGATTGCGATGTTATTACCAATTTTCAGCGCTTCATCAAGATCGTGACTCACAAACAGAATCGTTTTATTGAGTTTACTTTGTAATGTAAGCAATTCATCTTGAAGCTGTGCACGGATCAAAGGGTCAAGTGCAGAGAAAGGTTCATCCATCAAGAGGATATCTGTATCCATCGCAAATGCACGCGCCAAACCAACACGTTGCTGCATACCGCCAGAAAGCTCGTGGGGATATTTGGTTTCCCATTCAGCTAAACCCACCATCTCTAACTGTTCACGCGCCTTTTCACGACGAACGTCTTTGGCTACGCCTTGCATTTCAAGACCAAATGCCACGTTGTCTAATACGTTAAGCCATGGCATCAAAGCAAATTTTTGGAAAACCATTGATACGCGGTGAGTACGAAGATGACGCAAGGTCGCTTCATCACATTGTTCGCCTAAATCCACCAACTTGTCGCCATCTTTGATTGCTAAAGAACCTCGGCTAATTTCATTCAAACCGTTTACAGCGCGAAGCAGTGAAGATTTACCCGATCCCGATAAACCCATCAATACACATATCTCGCCCTCTTTAACCGTCAGCGACACATTATCCACACCAACAACTTGACCTGTTTCATCGATGATCTCTTGGCGAGTTTTACCTTGGTCGAGTAGCTCAAGCGCTTGTTTCGATTTATTACCAAACACAACATCGAGGTTTTTAATGGTAATCGCGTCCATTGCTGTCTGTTCTTGAGATACAGCTTTGTTTTCTTGAGACATCGCTTTATTTACTAGAGACATAGCTACGCTTCCTTCTGGTTTGGTGTTTTGCACAAGCGATCAAGGATGATTGCGACTAAAACAATCGCTAATCCGGCTTCAAAACCTTGTGAGATGTTCACTGTGTTCAATGCGCGAACAACAGGCTTACCAAGGCCGTCTGCACCGACAAGTGCGGCTATAACCACCATCGAAAGCGACAACATAATACATTGAGTTACACCCGCCATAATGCTTGGTAAGGCAGCCGGTAATTCCACTTTCATCAGTAATTTCATGCGGCTCGCACCAAACGCTTTACCCGCTTCAATCAACTCTTCAGGGACTTTAGTTACCCCTAAGTAGGTCAAACGAATTGGCGCGGCAATGGCGAAGATAATGGTCGAGATTAAGCCAGGAACAATACCCAAGCCGAATAAAACCAAAGTCGGAATCAAATACACAAACGTTGGAACCGTCTGCATCAAATCAAGGATTGGACGCAAAACTGTATATAACCAAGGGCGATGCGCGGCCATAATGCCAACTGGAACACCAATTAATACGGAAATCGTTGTCGCTGCAAACACGAGGACAAAGGTTTCCAGCATTTCTTGCCAGTAGCCAAGGTTTAAAATAGTCAGCAAAGCTGCAACCACGAAAATCACAAGCGAGGGTTTACGGTGTAAATACCATGCAATCGCCGCGGTCATCACGATTGGTAAAGCCGGTGGCATCCACTTAAATACGTCGACTAAAAACATAATGACGGTTTCTAGAAAAATCGAAATAGCGTCAAAGAATCCTGCTGCATTGATTGTTAGCCAATCAACACCCGCTTCCATCCATTGTCCGACAGGGATTTTGTTTTCCGTAATAAAATTCACAATATTGCCTTTTATTATGGGTGGGCTACTTCAAACCAATCGATAAATTGGCAAGCCCACCTTTATTATTTATGTAGCTGTTGAGATAGGTAGAACTAAGCTTTAACTTGCTTTAGGTATTCAGTGACGGCTTGAGTCGCTGATTCACCTTTATGTGTTTTTACGTTGTCTAACCAAGCTTCCACTTGTTGAGAATTGTTGTTCAACCATTGTTGAGCCGCTTTTTCTGGCTTCACTTTTTGGTTAAGAATCTCTTCCATCAACTGGTTTTCCATCTCTAGAGTGAATTCTAGGTTTTGTAGAAGTTGACCGACGTTTGAACACTCCGACAGATAGTTTGAGCGAACATTGGTGTAGACATTCGCGCCACCGTAGTTAGGGCCAAAGAAGTCGTCACCGCCAGAAAGGTATTCCATCTCAACATTGCTGTTCATTGGGTGCGGTGCCCAACCAAGGTAAACGATCCACTGGCTACGACGAGCAGCGCGAGATACTTGCGATACCATGCCCGCTTCACTTGACTCCACTAGGCTGAAATCTTTCAAGCCAAACGCGTCAGAATCAATCATTGATTGGATTAAGCGGTTACCATCGTTGCCCGGTTCGATGCCGTAGATGCGGTCTTTAAATTTGTCGGCATGTTTTGCTAGGTCTGCGAAGCTTTTTACGCCAGAGTCGTACACATATTTTGGTACAGCTAGTGTGTATTTTGCGCCTTCAAGGTTGGCACGAACGGTTTCAACCGTGCCCGCTTCACGGTACTTAGCAATATCGCCTTCCATGGTTGGCATCCAGTTACCTAGGAATACATCAATATCGCCGTTCGCCATTGAAGAGTAAGTCACCGGTACTGAAAGTAGGTCGGTTTTGGTTTTATAACCAAGGCCTTTTAATAGTTCAGAAGTAACGGCGGTTGTTGCGGTAATGTCAGTCCAGCCTACATCAGCGAAGCGAACATTTTCACATTGCTGTGGTTCAAAAGAAGCGTTAGCACCAAATGCAAATGAACTAATGGCTAGTGCTGTTAACGTTTTCGTGGTCATGTTCTGAATATTTAGAGTCGTCATAATGGTTCCTTTTTATCTTTCCTTTTTCTGCTCGATATCAACACCGATAAAGAGCAGTTCTTCTGACTTTTGACTAATTTTTGTTGTTACTTTTTGCTTTTTCTATTTTTGAAATATTTTCTATTTTTTAACTAATAACAGAGACTTACGCTTCTCTTACTGGTTTGTTTATTCTTTGTTTCTCTTCCCACTCAGGTGCAATCCACACTGGAGCGTCTTGTTCTTTAAGCATTGGCTTACCAAGAATCAAGTCCGAAGCTCGCTCAGCAACCATGATGGTCGGGGCATTCAAGTTGCCGTTTGGAATAGTTGGGAAAACCGATGAGTCAACAACACGTAAGCTGTCGATACCGCGAACGCGACACTCTTCATCAAGCACCGCCATTGGGTCGTTATCTGAACCCATTTTGCAGCCACAAGAAGGGTGATAAGCACTTTCAACGTTCTGCTTAACCCATTCATCAATCGCTTCATCAGAAGTAATATTTAAACCCGGCTGAATCTCTTTACCTCGGTAAATATCCATCGCCGGTTGAGACAAAATCTCACGCGTCAGACGAATACAATCACGCCAGTCTTGGCGGTCTTGCTCGGTCGAGATGTAGTTGAAAATGATCTCTGGCTTAGCATGCGGATCAGCAGAAGTGATCGCAACCGTACCGCGGCTTTCTGGCTTGTTCGGGCCAACGTGTACTTGGAAACCATGGCCATCAAAAGCTGCCTGGCCGTCGTAACGCATCGCTGCTGGCAGGAAGTGATATTGAATGTTTGGCCACTTCAATCCTTTGCGAGAACGAATGAACGCGCACGATTCAAAGTGGTTAGTGGCACCAAGGCCTTTACGAGTCAGAATCCATTCCGCGCCAATCATGCCCTTGCTGACCAAGCCAAGCTTGCTGTTGAGCGTGATGGGTTCGTTGCAGTGATATTGGAAGTACACTTCTAAGTGGTCTTGAAGGTTTTCACCGACGCCACTGAGTTCGTGTTTAAGCTCAACGCCTGCCCTTTCAAGCACGGCTTTCGGGCCGATACCAGAAAGTTGAAGCAGTTGAACGGAACCGATAGAACCCGCAGACGAGATCACTTCTTTGTTCGCTACAGCCACTTGGGTATTGCCTGACTTTTCAAACTCGACACCAACAGCTTTCAGCCTTGATTGACCTTTTGATGACTGGTCTTGTGCGTCTTGTGCTTCAAGTAAGAAACGACGCGCCACAATACCTTTCTTCAAGGTTAGGTTTGAACGCTTCAATGCTCGACGTAGATAAGCGTTAGAGGTTGAGGCTCTAACACCCTTGTCTACCGTCATATGCATGGTGCCGAAGCCTTCTTGCTGGTAGCCGTTATAATCTTGTGTTTCTGGGTAACCCGCGTCTTTACCTGCATCAATGAATGCTTGGTAAAGCGGGTTGAGCTCCATATCGTTACCATTACAAGTGCCGACTGGGCCATTGTCGCCACGGTATTGATCGCCGCCTTTACTCCATGATTCAGCACGGCGGAAATAAGGCAAACACGCTTGGTAATTCCAACCGGCAGCACCCTCTTCTTCCCACTGGTCGAAGTCACAAGCATGACCACGCACGTAAACCATGCCATTGATTGATGAGCTGCCGCCTAACACTTTGCCGCGTGGGCAGTGCAGTTCGCGTCCATCAAGGCCTGGCTCTTGTTGAGTCTCAAACTGCCATGCGTACTTTTCGGTATTCATCGGGTAAGAAAGCGCCGTTGGCATTTGGATAAAAATACTCTTATCCGTACCACCCGCTTCCAGTAATAAAACGCTATGTTCACCGCTTTCCGTTAGCCTATCCGCTAACACACAGCCGGCCGAACCCGCGCCGACGATAATATAATCGTAGCGTTGTTCCATATTTTAAGTTCCCTGAGATGAGTCAGTGAGGCTAACTCTTTTAAGCTAGCCCGTTGAATTAAGTGTTACGCGTTAGGCATAAGGGCTGGCGTAGTCGCCTAGCTCAATAAGAATGCTCTTAGTTTGCGTATAGTGGAGTAGAGTTTCTGGGCCATTTTCACGACCAACACCCGAAAGCTTGTAGCCACCAACAGGCATTTCTGCAGGTGAGTCACCCCACGTATTAACCCAACAAATACCAGCCTGCATTTGATGGATCACGCGGTGAGCACGAGAAAGGTTTTGCGTGAACACGCCAGCCGCAAGGCCATATTTGGTGTCGTTAGCACGGCGAATAACGTCGTCTTCATCACTGAATTTTAGAACCGACATTACAGGGCCAAAGATCTCTTGTTGAACGTGTGGCATGTTGTCTTCGCAGTCCACAAACACGGTTGGGATAACAAAGTTGCCTTTCGCTAGCCCGTTGTCAGTCACTTGATAACCGCCAGTCAGCAATGTTGCGCCAGACTGTTTTGCTAGCTCAATCGCTTCGAGAACTTTTGAAAGATGTTCTTTAGAAATCAACGCACCAATTTGAGTCTCCATATCCATTGGATCACCAATGATCAGCTTTTCAGTGCGTGTTTTAAGTTGGTCGATAAAATCGTTGTAGATGTTTTCGTGTACATAAACACGAGTACCATTAGTACACACTTCACCTTGGGTGTAGAAGTTTGCGACCATAGAAGCGGAAACCGCATCATCCAATTTCGCATCATCAAACACAATCATTGGTGATTTGCCGCCAAGCTCCATGGTGACCGATTTAAGCGTCTTAGCACTATCTGCCATTACTGCTTTACCCGTGCCCGTCTCACCTGTGAAAGACACTTTAGCGATATCGGGATGAGCCGTTAGCATTTGGCCGACACGGTAGTCACCCTGAACCACGTTAAATACGCCATCAGGAAGGCCAGCTTCGGTAAATATCTCAGCAAGCTTAAGCGCAGTTAGCGGGGTTTCTTCGGAAGGTTTGAAAATCATCGCGTTACCCGCAGCCAATGCAGGAGCTGATTTCCACATCGCGATTTGAATCGGGTAGTTCCACGCGCCAATGCCTGCACAAATGCCAAGCGGTTCACGACGAGTGTAGAAGAATTGAGATTCACTAAGGGGTTGTTGATCGCCTTGTAGCGTAGGCGCAAGGCCTGCGAAGTATTCAATCACATCGGCGCCAGATGCCACATCCACTTCAATCGCTTCTTGCAGTGGCTTACCCGTATCAACAACCTCAAGGTTTGCAAGGTCATCATTTCGAGCTCTAAGTATTGCTACTGCTTTCAAAAGAATACGACTGCGTTCCACGGCTGTCATTGCTGACCATACCGCAAATCCACGTTTCGCTGATTCAATAGCGCTATCCACGTCCGCTGAAGAAGCTTGGCCTAGCGTTGCATTAGGCTCGCCGTTTGCTGGGTTGATGCTATCAAAGGTTTCACCAGACGTAGCTTTAACCGCTGCGCCATCAATATATAACGAGTTCATTTCCATTTGAGATTCTGACTTAATTATTGTTATTAGACTCTGCTGGTCTATATGTGAGTGTTTGCCGTTCAGGTACTATGATTGCAATGCTACGACCGCGTTCTATGCGGTGTTACACGAGTAGAACGTCAGTTGTTTATCAAGATAATCATTGATGATGGCGCGAGCCTTTTGAGCATCGATACCTTCAGGGTTTAACGTGCCTCTCAGCCATAACCCATCAATCAGAGAAGCAATCCCGTGAGCAACGAGATCCGCCTGTTCATGATTCAAAATACCTTTCAACTCAAGACGTAAATGCGAAATCAAACGTTTTTCATTCACACGCTGCAGTCTTTTCAGTTGTTGGTCATGCATTGAATAGGACCAAAATGCCAACCATGCCTTCGCGACTTTATTTTCGGCTTGGTAACCTTCGAAGTTACCGTCGATGATCGCGTTAATTCTCTGTTGGTGAGCATCAACAGGAAGCGCTTTTAGTGAAGTCGTGATGGTGTTGGATAATTGGCGAAGGATTTCACGCATCGTCTCTTCGAGCAGGCCGTGCTTCCCACCAAAATAGTGATTAATGATACCTGTAGACACGCCCGCTTCTTTGCTGATTAACGCAATACTCGCGGCATGTAAACCCACTCGGTCAATCACCGTCATGGTGGCTTGAACAAGCTGTGGTTTACGTATGTCAGGCATCCCAACCTTCGGCATTTCTTAGTCCTTTTATTTTATATTGAACGTTCAGTTAAGTATAAAATGACAGAAATTTAATTAGGGTTCAAATGATTATTTAAAACAAACCTGTAACAATACAGCGTTCAAAAACAAAAATAACCCATAAAAACAAAAGGTTGAATATCATTTAGACCGCTAATGAAATTAATTAAAGATTTGAGGTGTGATAGTTATTGGTCAAATGTTTTTGCTCAATAAGGATAATATTTAAACAGAAAGAGAGATTCTAGAAACAAGAAGGCATTCAACAATTAGAGGTCTTTGGGTGTAAAAAATGAAGGGGTATGATGCAGTAAAAAATAGAACAGAGCGTCCAACAAAGTGCTTGAACGCCCTCCTCTACTAGGGTTCAACATTATGGCTAGATTCTAAGCGTAACTAACCGATAATCGGCATCGATTGCCATGCCCTTTGGTGCAACATTTCGCAACCAAATTCGGTAATAACGATGTTCTCTTCGTGCACCATCATGCGGTTTTTCGCAAATGCCATCCCCGGCTCAAGGGTTAGCACCATACCGGGTTTTAATATCACGTCACCATTGGGCACATGTGATGGCCACTCGGTTAGCTGCATGCCCAAACCATGCCCCATTCGACCCACATCGTTGCCGAGTGCACCGTTCTTTTCGAGTACCGACCACATGGCTTGCCACACGTCTCCGGTTGTTCGTCCCGGCTCTGCAATCGCGAGCCCTGCTTCTGTCGATTGATAAACGGCGTCATAAGCCGCTATCGTATCTAACTGCGCATGCCCAAACGCAAAATTGCGGTCAAAGTCGCTGAAGTAGCCATCAAAGTTAGCCCCCGTGTCGATGATCAACACGTCACCTTCACCAAGTACACGATCCGTTGGTCCCATGATGATGTTGTCATAGCCACCTTGGCCTGATGCGGAGATCAAGTAAGGACACGCATCGGCACCCAAACGCAGCATCTCCAAATGCATGGCTTTACACGCCTGTCGTTCTGTCATCCCTATCGCGAGATGATGACGAAGATACTCAAAGCCCGCCGCCGTGACTTGGCAAGCAAAGCGTACTTTATCGATCTCCGCTTGAGACTTAACACTGCGAAGATCGCGAACCATCAGTGACACATCAACCACACTGTGTTGGCTCAGCTTCTGCTGTAACAACGCATAGTTAGTGGCAGGCATACGCAGATGTGTTTCAGGGCCAATCATAGAACCGATTCTGCGAGAACCCTTGGAGACTTCAGATAAAGTAGAAGCTAACAAAGAGATACCGTCATCTTCTGGCCTTGGTGAAGGCCAACTGCGCACATCGTCAATCCATGTCTCGTCAAAACCAGCCACACCGATCTCTGGCACTACCGCTATGGGCTTACCAACCGCTGGCACCACCAAAAACCAAGGTCGAGTTGGGCTTTCCCAGAACTGCGATTTGAAGCCACTGAAATAGCGGAATTCAGGCTCGGTCGTGAAAAACGCAGCATCGATGTTTTGCGCGCGAAGACGTTGTTGCAACTCGACAGTACGTTGCTCTAGTTCTGCTGATTCAAACCCTCTCTGCGGAGGTGTTAATGGCAATATACTCATATCTCTATCCTTGATTGAATAAGGGTAACTCGACGGATTAATTGAATAAAATGTCTCTTGGTAACAGAGCGATGCTTGGGAAGAAAATCAACAACGCAGACATCAATATCAAGATGAGGAAAAACGGCAATGTTCCGCGAATAACTTCCATATAAGGACGCTCGAAAATCGCAATTGCGGTAAAGATGTCACAGCCGAATGGCGGCGTTGCCGACCCAATTGCCATTTGTAGCGTCACCATCACACCGACCAAGATTGGGTCGATGCCTGCTGCATCCACAATCGGCATGAAGATGGGCGTCAAGATAAGTAGAACCACCAATGAATCCACAAACATACAGCCAACAAAGAAAGTCAGTGCGATAACAAACAGAATGAATTCAGGCGAAGCGTCTTCTAGATTGAGGGGAGCCAATAACTCTTGAGGAATTTGCTCAAACGAGATGTACCAAGAGAACGCCTGACCAACACCCACCAGCACAAATACCACCGCAGTAATCAAGCCGGTGTTTAACGCCGCATCGCAGATGTCTTTTACGCCAAGTTTGCGATAAAAAATGCACTCGACAATAATCGCATACAGCACTGCAAACGAAGCCGCTTCGGTTGGCGTGACAATGCCCGAATAAATTCCACCGATAATCAAAGCAGGGAAACCAAGAGGCAGAATCGCTTTCTTGATCGCTTCAATACGTTCTGCAGTGTTGGCTTTTTCAACCAAAGTGATGGTGTCGCTGTGTTTTACGCTGTAGGCATAGCTGTACAACGAGAACAGGCTTGCGAGCACTAAACCTGGGCCAATACCGGCAATGAATAATTCACCCACACTGGCGTTGGCTAAGGTGCCGTAAAGAATCAAACCGATACTCGGTGGGATAAGAAACGCGATGTCACTGGCATTGATGATCAGCGCCATCACGAAGCTGTCTTTATAGCCTGCTTGCAGCAACTTCGGACGCATGATTTGGCCAACCGACACCACGGTCGCTTGGGTCGAACCAGAAACAGAACCAAACAAGGTACAACTGATACACGTCGTAATCGGCAAGCCACCACGTAAGTGTCCGACAAACGCTTGGATTAAACCAAGTAAGTTATAGGCTGTGTGGCCGCGCGTCATGATATCGGCCGCCAAGATAAACATGGGCACCGCAATCAATGCGTTAGGCGAAATGCCCGTGACCATCTGCTGAATCAGCACGCCCGGCTCAACCTGAGAGAAATGAATCAAGCCAATTAAAGCCCCGACCGCTAACGGCACAATCATCGGGAAGCTCAAAAAAAGCAGAATCACCATCACAGAGACAAGAGTAAAGGTAATGACATAGATATCTAATTCACCGGCAATAATGTCCGAGAAAAACTGTGCAACATCGCTCATTCGAACTCACCTACTTTTGTGTTTCTGTTTTCAATCACGTCAAATGACACGTAGATTTCTTTGTGCAGTAAGTTCATCAAAAAACTCATGCTGTATTGCAATCCGGCAATAAAAAATCCAATTGGAATGATCGCGTATACCCAATAAACCGGGAACTGTAGAGCTGGACTTAATCGATTGATATCTTTCAGCTCTTTGACGTAGAAGAACGCATGGTAAGTGAGATAAAACATCAACATGGCGGTGAGTAGCGCAATAATGGTTGTGAGAACTTTCTGAGCTTTAGTGCTCAATGAATCGTAAACCGCGGTCATGCGAATATTTCGACCTTGGCGTACCGCATAAGCGAAGCCAATAAAGGTGACTGAGACAATCAAAAACTGATTGAGCTCTTCTGAGAAAAATAGGCTTTTGTTAAAGGCATACCGACCAATCGCATTGGCAGTGGAGTTGGTCATCATCGCGAGAATAGCGGTCATGATTAAAAAGCGTTCTAGCTTTTCTGTCGCGACGCTTATTTTATGTAGCAGTTCTTTCATAACAGGCAGTGCTCCATACTTCGTTCAGTGACAGGGGTCCATTGCCACAATTTGGAGAAGGTGGGGATAAGCTACCCGCTGCCAATAAACAACGGATAGCATTCATCCTAACAACGCTTTCTATTGCGTCGCTGAAGCAGCCTTCACTTCATCTAGGATTTCTTCGAGAATGGTTTTCGCACCCTCACGTGCTTCACTTTGCTCACCAGAAGGATAAGCATTTGCTACCACGTCATAGTAAGTCGTGTGCAGCTTTTGGCTAAGTACCTTGAAGCGTTCACGCTCTTCCTCGGTTAACACAACCACTTGCATGTTTGGACGCTCTTTCAAGATCTTGTCCATGTTCTCTTTGTTGATGCGGATTTGATAGTCGTAAGCCGCTTGGTCTGCCGCGGTGATCGCTTTGTCGACCATCGCTTGCTTCTCTTCCGACAAGCCGTTGTACCACTTGCTGTTGGTCGAAACCGTACTCACATAAGGTTGCTGACCTGGGAACATTAGGTAATCTTGAACCTCATGCCACTTCGCGTTGTAGATGAAGTAGATCGGGTTAACCATGCTATCGATGGTCTTAAGTTGCAGTGAACCGTACACTTCACCCCAAGAAAGAGGAGTAGGTGTTGCACCAAACGCTTTGTAGGTTTCAACAGGAATGGTTGAAGTGAAAGTACGGATCTTCTGGTTCGCAAAATCTTCAGGTGTACGGATAGGTTTGTTGCCACCCCATACCATTTCGCCTTCAGACATCATCGACAACAGCTTTAGGTTTACGCTCTCAAACTTAGGAGCCAGCTTGTTGTAGATGGTTGGGCTTTCCGTTAAGACCTTATGCGTGATCGCTTCGTTAGTACCCAGAACATACGGTAAGCTCACCGCTTGTACTTCAGGAACATAGGACCCTAAGTGACCCGCGCCTACCGACACAAATTGAATCGTGCCTTTAGCAGCCAGTTCTACGATGTCGTTTTCTGTACCCAGTTGACCGTAGTAATAGATGCGAACACGAATGTCACCATCAGATTCTTTCTTAATCACTTCCGCAAATTTTTGCGCATAGATGTCTTGAACGTCTGTTTTGTCCTCTTCTGAAGCAAACTTCCATGTTTCGGCATGAACGCCAAAAACCATGCTCAAACTTAGCAGTGCTACGCCTAATCGTTTCATCCTGTCTTTCCTTTTTATTATCCTAATTACACGCTGATGACCTTGGTCACTTCACGCGCTTCAGTTTTGGCTGTGTCGACAATAAACTCCGTTTAAAGTCAGCCATCTTGCAGTGCCAAATGCGTCACTGCTGAATCTGTTTCTTTACTTATGCTTCTAATTGAGTTGTTACTTCTAAATAAATGTTTCTAAATTGATCGTGCTAAACGATCGTTCACCAACTGAATCCAGTAGCTCGCACCGAGCTTTAAGATGCCGTCGTTGAAGTCGTATTCGGGGTTATGCAATGCGCAGCCGCCGACCGATTCCGTGCCATTACCCAGCAGCACATAACAGCCCGGTTTAACGCGTAACATGCTTGAGAAATCTTCCGAAATTGTCAGTGGGTCGCAGGCGTCATTAACGTTCTCTACACCAAGCACCTTCTGCGCAGCAGCTACCGAGTATTGGGTTTGTTGCTCGCTGTTGATGGTTGGGTAGAAGGTATTGATGAACTCAAAGTCGTAAGTTGCCCCTGCTGCCTGACAAATGCCCGCCACGATTCGCTCCATACTTTGCTTGATTCGCTCGAGAGAAGATTCAGTAAAGCAGCGGCAGTCACCCTTGATAACCACTTGAGTAGGAATGACGTTAACCGTGCCATCAGTAATAAATTCGGTCGCAGAGACTACAGCGGTGTCGTGAATCGCACTGAGATTACGAGACACGATGGTTTGCAGACCAAGAATGACTTGTGAGCCAACAACGAGAGGATCGACCCCTTGATGCGGCAGAGCAGCATGCCCACCCACACCATTAATGGTGATCTCAAAGCTACTCTCACTGGCCATTAATGATCCGGGGCGAACCATCAATTCACCTTCCGCTAAGCCGGGAAAGTTGTGTACGCCATACACTTCATCAATCGAGAATCGCTCAAACAAGCCATCATCAATCATCGCTTGAGCACCACAACCGTGCTCTTCATCGGGTTGAAAAATGAAATACACCGTGCCATCAAAAGTTGGGTTCCCTGATAATAGGTTTTGAGCCAAATAACTTGCTGCGCCAAGCAGCATTGCAGAGTGTCCATCGTGACCACAAGCGTGCATCTTCCCATCGTGTTGTGAACAGTGTGCGAAGCTGTTTTGCTCATGAATATGCAGAGCATCCATATCAGCTCGAAGACCGATGCTCGCTTCACTTGATCCTGAACGAAGTATCCCTACCAATCCTGTTTTACCGATGTTACGCACCACTTCGATGCCAAAGCTCTCAAGCTTACTGGCGATGAAATCAGAGGTGAGATTGACGTCAAAGCCACACTCAGGGAAACGGTGTAAGTGTTGACGCCATTCCGTCATGCTTTGAATAAGCTGCGAAGACAGTTGGTCTGGTTTGATCGAGAAAGTAGACGGCATAGTAGTAGTCCCAAAGTGCAATTCTTTGTATTAACGTAAAATATGGAGTTAGATTGGCTGCTGAATGTAAACGCAAAGCGAGCAGCCTTAATCAAAGGTCGTTACAACGACTGCGACCTTCGGTAATTATCTGAGGTTGGCTCAAGATGGTGCTCTAGCAGTGCACCGAAGCCTTTTATGGGTATGGGGTAGTTCATCAACTGAAGCGAATGCCAAGCCAACACCTGATTACTGCTAACAACGGGCTTATCTAATTCCGCTTCAATGGATTCAATCACCGATGCAGCACGCAATGCCGTGCAAGAGATAAACAGCAGGTCAGCTTCAGGGTCACAGACTTGTATCGCGGCTTGCTTAATATCCATTGGAGAAATGAACGTCATCGCGGTGTCATCTTCAAAACCAAAGCCTGCGATGCTCAACACTTCAATGCCTTGCGATACAAAAAATGCCGCCACGTCTTTATTCACGGCTTCCGTATAAGGCGTTAATACCGAGATGCGCTTTGCCTTAAAGCTGTCGAAAGCCGCTAAGGCAGCGGTCACCGGATTCGTTACCGCAGCGTTTGGGCGAGACTGGTGAATGAGCTGCGTAATTCGCTCACTGCCAATCGCTACGGTGCCGGAGGTACAAGCGTAAATCACCACATCCAATTCAGTGCCCGGTAAGATGGTATCAGCACAAGCTTCGATTCCCGGTTCCATCTTGCGTAGGTTTTCTATCGTCAATGGATTGTAGTTTCTCAGGCGACTGGTGAACGATTGCACATCGTTTGGATACAGCGCGTTTAAATCACGCTCAATATTGAAATCTGTCGCTAACGCAATCACACCGACGCGTCCTGCTGGTGCTAATTTTTCTAATTCAAACTGTAAAGTAGCGGTTGCAGATTTCATACTTTCCAACTCCTTGAGCGAGAGTTAACACCGCAAAATGATGTTAACAACATGTTTCATATAAATTTCAAACTCTGTTGATTTGATCTTTACATTTCGTTCACAAGATTAATAATGCACCGATAACTTTAAGGATTATCATTAAATGATTACCTTGTTGTGCAGAAATTCCGCATTTTTTCTGCGTTATAGTGATTTTTTGTTCTCATTCATCGAGGGCTAATTATTAAGGCTAAATACCTTTAACTCGATCACACACTGGTTCAAAAGAAACAATTAATTTACAAACAGATATTGGGAAGTATGGGTATGACACAGCAACCTGCATTGGTGGTCGACAGTTTCGACAAGAAGATCCTCAACATCGTACAAGACTCAAATAGAGCTACCTCAGACAAGATTGCAGAAAAGGTCGGGCTGTCTCCTGCTGCCGTTCAGCGCCGTTTAAAACGCATGAGGGCGCAAGGTGTCATTCAAGCTGATGTCTCCGTTATCAACCCAAAAGCAGTCGGTCATGCGATGACGTTTATCGTTCAGGTGACATTAGAACGCGAGCGTGTGGATTTGATGCACAACTTCAAAAAAGAAATGAGTTCAAACCGCTCAGTACAGCAGTGTTATTACGTGACCGGCAGTTCAGATTTCATCATGATTGTCACAGCAGCAGACATGGAGGGATACGACAACTTTACTCGTGAAGCCTTCTTCGATAATGCCAATATCAAGAGTTTTCAAACCAATGTGGTGATGGATAACGTTAAGGTAGGGCTGACAATTCCGATTGATGATCAGCGCGATTAAAAGGCAAGGCGTGTCATGAAATGAAGTCAAAAAAGAGAGGAAAAAAGACGGTATGAAGAAATCTTACATACCGCCAACCTTGGGGCTTGCTTTGTTATTCGTTGTTAGCGATTCGCTGTTAACTATCAGCTATTAATTATTAGCTATGTACTTTTAGTTATTAGATTTTGTTGTCGATGATCTGTTGGTAGAGCTCAGGGTCGGTTGCCCCTTCAGTGCCAATAACCAACACTCGACTGTCTTGAGTCAAATTCAATTTTTCAGCGAATTTCGGATCTTGTTTGGCGATGATCGCAGCGGCAAAACCTGGTACTGCAGATTCCCCCCCTTCTATCGACACTTCCGTTTGTTCGCCACTTGCCAGCATACGCATCGCTTGCGGAATGGCCTCTTCGCTCAGCGTCATAAAGTCATCAGCGCCATTTTGTAGAATCGTCCAGGCTAAGCTTGAAACCTCACCACATGCGAGTCCTGCCATCAGCGTCTCTAGGTCGCCCGTAACCACGATAGGTTTCCCCGCTTGAGCACTCTTCTGTAAGCAGTTAGCCTGCTCAGGTTCGACAATTACAAAGCGTGGGCGATCGGCGCCCCATAGATCCCAGAAATAGCCGCAAACTGCTGAAGCTAGACCACCCACTCCCCCTTGCACAAAGACATGGGTTGGAATTTCACCATTCAATTGATCGACAATTTCAGCCAACATCACGGTGTAGCCCAAAGCAACGTCTTTAGGGATTTCCATGTAGCCTTCGTAAGAAGTGTCCGAAACAATCACGCGATTTTGCGCTTTAGCTTCTGAGTCGGCCAAACGAACAGACTCATCGTAGTTACCGGTAATGCGTACCACTTCTGCACCGAACGCTTCCATGGCTTGCTTGCGGCCTTCCGATACGTCACGGTGAATGTAGATAACACAACCACAACCAAACATTTGTGCGCCCCATGCGACGGAGCGACCATGGTTTCCGTCTGTTGCACAACTGACAACAATTTCAGCAACCTCAGATTTCCACTCTCCGTTGAGCAACTCACTGATGGTCGGGTTCTTCCCATAGCGATTGGCGATCTCAATCTGAAGCTGACGAGCAACGGCATACGCGCCGCCCAGTGCTTTAAAACTCTTTAGGCCAAAACGCTGCGATTCATCTTTGTACCAAAACTTGTTTACGCCGATCTCAGCAGAGATTGCATTCAGCTCATGCAAAGGAGTAACAGAGTAGCCAGGCCATTGAGAAATATCTTTAATCGCTTGTTGAGAGTTCGCAACACTTAAAATGTCACGCTGTTCACTCGAGTATTCCAATTCAGGGCGTGCTTGAGGGTTAGCGTAGTGTGTCAGAGTGCCTGCCAGTAACTGCATAAATGATCGTCCTTATTAGTCATTCACATGCTCCTTACATCGTTAGATTATAGAAACCTATCAGCGAGTAAGGCTGCGGATAATAAATTCTATCGACAAAAAAGTGCCGTGATTACACATTCTTATCACGCGATCTGCGGGAATTAATTGTTACATGAGTGTTAAATGAAGAATTTATTCACCATTCCGATGTGACAACCTAATCAATGAATTCTACCGATAGAAAAATTCCAATTCGAGCGATGGAACCACTAGCCTAACAACCCGGAACCAATGCAGAAACAACAGGCACAAAAAAGGCCGATAATGACAGAGCCATCACCAACCTTTGCGGAGTCGTTATTGCTACTTTCTTTGACTACTCAATACGTGTAATGAAACCGTACTTATCAGAGTCTGCTTTAGTCATCCAGTGCTCACCAGCAGCAGGTGCAGAATCTAAAGTGAAGATATAGAAATCGATCCCTTTCTCTCCCATCACCTTTTGAAAATAGGTCGCTTGTCTACGATGACCCACGTCGGTGTATGGGAATTCTTTGGCCGTTTTATCCCCTTCAGCCCAACTATGCACACCCACCTGTTTATTCAGCTCAATGGCTTTGGTGGTATCCGCGCGTTGCAATATGCGTGGGTTGCCAGCAGCGAATAGATCCGTACCTCCCGAGAAAACCGAACCCGTTGGAGTCACAACCGTCGTCATCTTGTTGTTATTGATCATACGCCCGGTGTACATGTTGATTTCGTCATCAGCACTGCCACCGATATGGTTAGTAAACTTCAACGTCATCTCACTGCCTCGGTATAACTTCACGATATCAAAAAGCTGAGAATAGGTTGATGCGCCTAGAGTGGAAGTAATGCGCTCAACAGCGCCAGTCTCGTTGAGCACATCGCGGTAAAAAGCGTTGAAGGCAAACGATGTGGTGATAGTGACTTTATTACCATTTTTGGATTTACTTAGAATCGTCGAACCTAGGCTCGTCACGTATTGCGACAACTCGTTTTGGTACTCAAGCTTAACCTTTTTTGCACTATTCGCTGTTGTTTGGATTAACGTGGTCTCGTTAGAAACAGAGCGTAGTACGGCGCTACAATCAAACACGTCCAAGCCCTTGCTCTCTGTGTAGATACCGCAGCTATCAAACCCCGCATCAGGAAGATACAGATCAACACTCTGACCTAAGCGACTTGCTAGCCTAACCACCTTTTGCTCATCACTGAGCTCTTCAGCAAACTGAATTGTTTCATATTGCACACCATCGTAATCAAGCTTCATTGACTCTTGAAGTTCTTCTCGTTCTTGATACAACTTGCCTAATTTCACTGATGAGAATACATAATCCGCCTTAGGTTTCACTTGCGCTTTAGTGGCAGCGTTACCTGCCGATTTACCCGAGTTGGAGCTTGAGTTACAGCCAGCTAAAAGAATCAAAGGTAATGCCAATAACGTTTTTCTATAGCTATTCATATGGTAATTCCCAAAAATGTTTGATGGGAAAATTCTATTATTTAAAGAAGAAAACATCTGTCGTGCGAATGTATGAGAATGTATGTCTTTTTGAACATTGTTTTTTATTTTCGCACAAATTCAAAATCATCATTGAACTGGCGTGGAAAGTGTTTAATCATTCATGTCAGGTATTTTACGTAAAGCATGAAAACTGGAGATGCCACAATAGCTAACCACTAGATAAGGCTCCCTTACGTAATCTCAATAAATGAAACGCACGACAAGGCTGATAATGGAATGACAAAACCTAAAATGATCATCGTGGAAGACGATTTGAAACTTCAGAAAATGCTGCAAGACTACTTTGTCGCGCAAGATTTTGATGTCACCGTATTGGATGATGGCAGCGATGCCGCACAGACCATCCTCGCGGAGCAACCTGACATCGTGCTGCTGGATTTGATGCTTCCTGTAACTGATGGGCTTACAATCTGCCGACAGACGCGTACGCACTATAAAGGTAAAATCTTGATGCTCACCGCTAGCGATGACGACTTTGATCACGTCGCTGGTTTAGAGACAGGGGCTGATGACTATGTCACCAAGCCAATCAAACCAAGAGTTCTGCTGGCCAGAGTTCGTTCGCTATTACGCCGCCAAGACGCCAATACCGCTTCAGTCGATGACTCAGACAACCTTCAGTTTGATCAACTCGTTCTGAAAAACACCTATAAGAAGTGTGAACTTTCAGGTGCAGTTTTGTCACTCACCGACAGTGAATTTGACCTACTTTGGTTGTTAGCGAGCAACCCTGATACGCCGTTATCACGTGACTATTTGACGCAAACACTACGTGGCATTGAGTACGACGGGATCGATCGGACGATAGACAACAAAGTCGTACGTCTAAGAAAAATTCTGGGCGACGACCACACACCAGCAGAAAAAATTCAGACCATTCGCGGTAAAGGCTATTTATTTGTTTCAACCGCCTGGCATTAACTTCGCTCTAAACGAGCGTAATGAAAGAGATCGATTATGCGACGTATCTATTTGGAGTCCTTGTTAGGGCTGTTAGTTTGCTTTATGACCGGCCTTGTCGCCTACGAGATCTGTGTCTATCAGCTCAATACCGACTACGAATATGTACTACAAGATTACGAAGCGACAGCCCACCAGCAACTGATAGAGAACATCGCTAAGAATCAAGGCCTTGAAGCGGCTCAACAAGCAATGAACCAGTTTGTCGAAACCACTCGCAATAAACTGGTGACGTTCAACCCAAAAGATGAAATACCAAGCCCAGTTTCAGAGTTCTTCTCTACCAACCCAAATACCTTTATCTTTCACGATGATGAACGTGACCTTTGGTTTCGCTTAGCAAGCAGCGACAATACCTATCATTATCTACCCAACAGTGAAGCGTTCGTTAGGCAAAAGATAGAATTAGAGGATGACCTCATTTGGTTGTTCTTTTTAGCAAGCTTTATCTTGTACGGTTTATGTCACCTATTTATTATCTTCCGCCGAGTTAAGAAACTTGAAGCTGCGACTCTCGCCTTTGCAGAAGGCGACCTTTCTGCGCGAGCCGAAACCTCTAGTGGCATCGCAATTGGATCACTCAACAAATCCTTTAATCTAATGGCCGACCGCATTCACCGCTTGATTGAGAGCAATCGCTCACTCACCAATGCCGTCGCTCATGAACTGCGCACGCCAATATTTCGTATTCAGTGGCAAGCTGAAATGCTCAAAGACACGCCACTCAACGAATCTCAGCAAGACACCGTAGAAAGCATTGTCGAAGATACCGAAGAGATGGAGAAAATGGTTGATGAGCTGTTGTGTTACGCCAAACTGGATAGCTGCGACCTCGAAAATCTACAACAACCATTAGAGATAAGAGACCTTCTCGATCATGCGATGACGCGTTGGAACAAGGATACTCAGCTCAACATCGACCTATCACTGCCAGAGCAACCTAGCTCGATACTGGCGGATGAAATACTGCTGAACCGCGCCCTAGATAACCTCGTCCGTAACGCCATGAAATTCGCACGCTCTCAAGTGTTGATTGAAGCCAGCGTGCATCAAGAACAACTGCAGATTGCAGTACATGATGATGGTGATGGTGTGGCTCAAGAACATCAGGCTCGCCTGTTTGAACCGTTTTACGTTGGCGACAAAGCGCGTAATAAAGCCAAGAGCGGCCATGGTTTAGGGCTGTCTATCGTCGAGAAGATCTGTGCTCAACACAACGCAACCGTGGAAGTTGGTCAGAGCCAAGCCTTAAAAGGTGCGGTATTCACCATAACCATTCAGCTATGTAATGTTTCAGCTGACAAACCCATACAGTAACTACAAAACACCTCTGGAATAATGTTCAACATCGGTCGGGAGATGCTGTCTCCCATGAACTTATTGAATCTAGATAATTACGACACTGCCTTTGTGGCTTGCCATCTCGATTCCAATCATTCTTAGGGTATTTTTATGAAAAAGTTATTAGTTGTTTTAGGCATTGTTTCTCTAGCAGGTTGTTCAGGTATCAGCCACAACGAAGAAGTTTACACAGCGCACGCTGAGAGCTTCAACATTGTTGGTTTCCAAGTTCCTGGTAACACACAAGATCGTGCAATGGAATTAGTACCTGAAGGTGCAACGGTTGATACTATTCGTTCAACAAACTCTGATACAAGCTCTGTGCTAGGTATTATCAACCGTATTATCGGTATCGACTACGTTCAAGTTGGCGGTAAGAAACAATAATTCGTAAAAAACAATAGCTCGTTAAAAAGCAGTAATTTGCTAAAGCTTGTGTGCCTTTACACGCTAGCCTGTACAAACTAAGTGCATCTAAGCCAGTGACCTCGTCACTGGCTTTTTTCATCCAGCCGTTTTTGTGCTCTGTGCCAAATAAAGCCCTATTTGGCTAACTCTCTTGTAACTAACAATTCAGAAAATAAGCCCAAAAGTCGTCAATTCCTTATCAAAATTGCCTTTAAATTCGCTTAAGAGTCTTTCGCTCAAACTGAACTCCCCAAATCGTTGATCCTTCTATCAACCCATCACACGTAAATTGCGGCACAGTTCAATTTACGCAAAAAACTTAATTCTCTTGAAAAATTAATACTTAATAAAAGTGTCATCATTTTATAAATGAAAAAGGTAAATTGGTTCAAAAATAAACAGAAATGATTACTAGCTGTAAATGTGCAAGATATAAGTTTCATGAATAAAAGGGATCATTGCCATGCTACTAATTAATCAGATCGAATAATGTAAATTCGTTGTGAAAATTTTGTTACTTTTTCATGGATTTTACATGGAAAGAGAAAATAACAATGAAAATGAAAAAGCGTTTAGTTGCCGTTGCTATAGCCAGTGCTATGTCTTTATCAGTACATGCAAGTGAATCAGTTAGCATCGATCAACCGATCAACTTTACTAGCTTTTCTGGGTTGAACACTCAGTTAGGTGTCAGTAACGCCTCTAGCTTTAAGATGGTAAAGGAAGTTAACCTCAAAAAGCGTGGCATCTACAAAGTTAAGATCCAACAAAACATCTGGGGAACGCCAGTATGGGGACATTACCTAAATGCCACCCAAAGTGTACAAGGTGGCGCACTTAAGTCTGTTCAAGGCAACTACCTTAAAACGACGACCCTAGAGCGATCTTTTGTTAAGCCATCGATCAACAGCTCTCAAGCGGTTGAGCTTGCGAGTAAAGATCTCAAGGTTCAGGGCTTAACCAGTAAATCTTTAGACAACGTCCAGCATGAACTGTTTATTTATCAAGGTTCAGGAAAACAAGGACATGACAAAACACGCCTTGTCTACGTTGTCTCTTATCTTGTCGAAGGTAGCGAACAGCCGACTCGACCATTCACCATGCTAGACGCACACACCGGCGAAGTTATCGACCGTTGGGAAGGTATTGCTCACGCACAGATCGGTACAGGTCCCGGTGGTAACGAAAAAACGGGCATGTACGAGTACGGTACCGACTACCACTACCTTGATGTGGTAGAAAATGGCACAGAATGTGTGATGGAATCGGAAAATGTTGTCACCGTTGACCTAAATGGCGCGACAGACGGCGACACCACTTACAGTTATGAATGTCCTCGTAACGAGCATAAAGAAGTGAATGGAGCCTTCTCTCCACTCAACGATGCGCACTACTTCGGTAACATCGTGTTCGACATGTATAAGAACTGGTTCGACACAGCGCCGCTCTCTTTCAAACTCATGATGCGTGTTCACTACGGAACTAACTACGAGAATGCATTTTGGGACGGCAAGGCAATGACCTTTGGCGATGGTGAAAGCTTCTTCTACCCACTTGTAAGTCTAGATGTGTCAGCGCACGAAGTGAGCCACGGTTTCACTGAGCAAAACTCAGGTTTGGTTTACGCAAATCAATCCGGTGGTATGAACGAAGCTTTCTCTGATATGGCAGGTGAAGCGGCAGAATACTACATGAAAGGTACCAACGACTGGATGGTCGGCCGTAATATATTTAAAGGCGACGGGGCTCTGCGTTACATGGACGATCCATCACGCGATGGTTCTTCAATCAATAATGCATCCGAGTACTACGATGGCTTGAATGTTCACTACAGCTCTGGTGTGTTTAACAAAGCCTTCTACCATCTTGCAACCACGCAAGGTTGGGATACCAAAAAAGCATTCGAGCTTTTCGTGTTATCTAACCAAATTTACTGGTCGGAAAATAGTGACTTCTGGCAGGGTGCTTGTGGCGTGAAAAACTCAGCAAACGACCTTGGCTACAATGCCGATGACGTTGTTTCTGCGTTCGGTCTGGTGGGTGTTACCCCATGTGCAGAGCCACCACTGCCGCCAGAACCGGAATATCAACGCCTTGAAAACGGTGTTGAAGCCGCAGTTGCTGGTGAAACAGGCTCTAAAACTTACTTCGATATCGAAGTACCAGAAGGCCAAGACAAGCTAACGATTGATCTTGCTGTGTCTACTGGTGATCCGGATATGTATGTTGGTCTAGATTATGCGCCAAGCTCTCAAGAGAATATCTGTAAGAGTGAAAGCGTAACCGATGAAGTATGTGTAATTGAAAACCCAACAGCTGGTCGCTACACGGTGAACATTCTGGGTTACTCAGATTACGCAGGTGCAAACCTAAAAGCATCATACGAATCAGGCAACGCTAACGTACCGCCAGTCTCTTCTTTCGAACACACCATTGTCGGCAAAGAAGTAGAACTGCGCAGCACAAGTTCGGACAGCGATGGTCAGATCGTCTCTTACCAATGGAACCTTGGCGATGGCAACACACAAGCCGGTGAAGTGACTCGTTATACCTACGCTGAAGCTGGCGACTACGTGGTGACTCTAACCGTGACTGACGATGCAGGCGTTGCAACATCAACAAGCAAGTCGATTACGATTGAAGGTGACTCAGCGGAAGGCTTCCCATTAAAACTGAAGTTTGGTAACAAAAACCCGAATGGCAAAGCTCGCGTTAAGCTGGCATGGGATTACGACACCAACGACTACTTCGTGATTAAGCGTAATGGCAAGAATGTTGGTGCTACAGACTTTAACTCATACGTCGACAAGTTCCGTCACAACGGCACAGTGGATGTGGAGTACCAAGTGTGTACCTCAAGCGATATCTGTTCAGAAACCAAGCACTACCGTTTCATTAAAACACAATAATCGATAGTAAATTCAGGGCTCCGAAAGGGGCCCTTTTCGCGGTTATCTGTTTAGAAAATGAAACATCTACACAAAAACATCCACGCACTAAACAAAATTCACACCAATCACCACAACAATACTCACCATAAAAAG
The DNA here is from genome assembly GCF_021728315.1 of Vibrio sp. L5-1. Taxonomy (NCBI): domain Bacteria; kingdom Pseudomonadati; phylum Pseudomonadota; class Gammaproteobacteria; order Vibrionales; family Vibrionaceae; genus Vibrio; species Vibrio sp. L5-1. Next base: position 1,107,719 of record NZ_JAKKCQ010000001.1, read on the forward strand.
GACGACAAATGGCTATTCAAAAAAGCATGCTAGCTTTGGCTGTACTCGGAGGTTCTTTAGCCTTAACCACCAGTACTTCGGCTTACGCATCCCTAGGTATTACACCACCAGCGAACGAAGAAGTTTGGATCACCACCGATGCTGACGCAAAGCATATAATGACTCAACATGGTGCAACAGTTTACCCAAGCGTGACTGGAAACAAGCATTCCATCGTCGCGAAAATCAACCAGAAAGAGCTGGCGAAACTATCCAGCCACATGCACGAAGAAACCCACCGTTGTGGTGGCTACATGGTGCACGAAGACAAAGCAAGTGCACTCAAAGCCGCAGCGATGCCACTGACAATGAACACCTTCGAAAAACCGGTGATCAGCCATCAAGACACAGTGAACGATCTGCTATCTCAGGTCGAACCGAACAACATGGTCACGACCATTGAAAATCTAACCAACTTCACCAACCGTTTTTATACTACTTCTACTGGTGTCGCTGCTTCAGATTGGCTTTTAGAACGTTGGGAAACCGAGATTAAAGATGTACCGTACGCATCTGCACGCCAGATCACGCATGCCGAATATCCACAAAAATCCGTTGAAGTGACACTGCTTGGCGCTAAATATCCTGAAGAGATCGTCGTGGTTGGTGGACACCTTGATTCGACAGTTGGAGCTTGGACAAGCGAAGGCACCATCTCTCCGGGAGCCGATGATGATGCGTCTGGTATTGCAACGGTAACAGAGTCGCTTCGCCTGATGATCGCCAGTGGCATTCAGCCAGACAAAACCATTAAGTTCTATGGTTATGCCGCAGAAGAGGTGGGACTGCGCGGTTCACAAGATGTCGCCAATGCATTAAGAGACGAGCAAGCAAACGTTGTGTCAGTATTGCAATTAGACATGACCAACTACAACGGTTCAGCGCACGATATTACCTTCATTACAGACTATACCGATAGTAACTTAACCGCCTACCTGAGCGAGCTGATCGACACTTATGCTAGTGACATCAGTTACGGTTTCGATGATTGTGGCTATGCCTGTTCTGACCACGCTTCTTGGCACAATGTTGGCTACCCAGCCGCCATGCCATTCGAGAGCATGTTCAATGATTACAACCCAAGTATTCATACCCAGCACGACACGCTTGAGAACTCCGATCCTACGGCGACACACGCGACCAAGTTCGCCAAACTGGCCATTGCTTACCTTGTCGAAACCAGCCTTGATTCGCCCGTTGCAGGGCCAACAGAACTTCAATATGACGTCCCTGTAGAAGGGCTATCCGCTGGTTACGGTGAAGAGCAATTCTTTACCGTAACAACGGAGTACTCTGGTCAGTTAACCGTAACCATGACAGGCCCTCGTAGTGGCGATGCCGACCTTTACGTGAAACACAATGGCACCGTATCGAAAGCAAGCTACGATTGTCGTCCATACCAGAACAGCAGCAACGAACAGTGTGTATTAGACATGCCTGCGGGGGAATTCAACATCATGGTGCGCGGCTACCGTAACTTTAACGATGTCACCATCGTCGCTAACTTTGTGCCGGATTGGCTGTAACTAATCACTAGGTTTACTCGGCCAACCAATTGGCTAACCACTTAGGCAAAAAACATAACGCAGCTGACTGGCTGCGTTTTTTGTCAGTGGCAACATAGATGTAGATGTAGATGTAAATGAAAATAGTTACTTCACCAAAATCTAATTAAGCATCTCTAAATACAAATCAAAAGTTATATTTTAATTAAGGAATTTTAATCCCTTAATCCCTTAATCCCTTAATCCCAACACGCCTACCTTATATTCAATTCTATAAATAACCAACACGAATAATAAAGCGATTACTTAATTAGTTAATGCTTATTCTATTGCTCTCTAACCCGTTAAACAAATACCTATCGCCCAAATCCAAACGTCTATTTAAATATAATTTCACAAACGCTCATTTAATTACTTATTTAACGAGGCTCAACATCATACCCATGTAATAAAAGAGGATAAATACTAAAAACGGAGTAAGCGATAACAAACACATAGCCAACAAAAACAACAAGTAAGACCAGATCAGCGGCATAAGGAAGAACTGGTTCAATTAAATCCAGCACTCCACATAATCATAAAGGCAGACAACCAATACATATAATAAATATTGCATATATCAAACGGATGTATATTATCTATAAATCATTCGAGTTTATACGTGCATTTTATAAGTTTTGTTTTCAATTCAGCGAGGACAACCCTGAATTATACAAATCAAACACTACTTATATTGGGATTAGTTATGAGTAATAAACTAAAAAACATTATTTCTTTTACGGGATTAACTGTCATTTTAATCATGACGACGAGCTTATTAAATTGGAAAAATTTCAAAAAATCGTCAACCGTAAGTAACAGAAAACCGTTGGGGTACAAATTTAATGCCCCCATAGAAGCTGCACTCGCTGGTGTTCAAGGACTTGGCTTTGCCATCTTAGCCGATGAGGTTCGCCACCTCGCTAACCGTACTCAACAAAGTACCACCAAAGTTAAAGACGTTATCACCTCACTTCAACACGAGACCAGCAACTCAATCACCACTGTTGAAGATAGGAAGTCTCAAATTACCACCGCGACGGTAGAGCAAACGCTTGTCGCTGGAGAAATTAATCAGAGTCTTGCGGACATCCATCACAAGGCTCCCGTAAGCGGTAAGCACGTTCAAGATAAACGGTTAAAACCTGTGTTCATTTAACGCTAAGTAGGAGAAGCAGTTCCCCCTACTGACAACATCGAAGTTAAACAATCAAGCCACCTCTAAGGAGGCTTGATTCAACGAATTTTCGCATCAACCAACAAACTAAATCCCTAGCGTTCTCTTTGCCATATTGGCAAGGAGAGGCTTTTTGCTTTCTAAAATAAGCAAACAACTCCACAAACAATAAGGATAACTCTATGAAATTAAATAGATTAGCGCTCATTTCGGCCATAATTTCATCTAGCGCCGGCGCTTTTGAAATCTGTAAGATCGGGGACGAATATAACGTCTTAGATAGTGAAAGCTTCCACCAAATCCGCCAAAAAAATTACGATGCATTTAGTGATGGCATTACCCCTGAAAACCTTTTTCCATCGGCGCCGGAACACATTATCGACTTAAAACCATCTCTATCCGAAGCCAGTGATATTTTGCCAGAAACCGCCACATTACTGGATACAGGGCCAGCCTCGGCGATTGCAATTGAACCGGTAGAAGCGACACGATTAATGGAAACCTTGGGACGTTCAACCAGTAGCCTGGCAAAAGGCGCGTTAGAAGCTTTGGGCCCAATTGGTGATGCGGTTGCGGTCGGCCTTTGGGCAAATGACGTGGCCAATAGCTTTCAGGACGAATCGCGCACCTCTTATGACAGGTTCGCCACCGTTATGGAGTTGGTCGATTGGTTTGGCGTATTAAAGCTTCCAGCCAGAGAAATAGATCGTCAAATATTGAGTAGCCGTTGGGATAGGATTGCGGCGGGAGACCATTATAGTTACCGCATCCATGATGACCTGATTACTCAGCAAGATCTGAGAGACAAAAACCATTGGGCTGAACTCGCATCCAAACAGCAGGCTATGTTAAACGCAGTAGCACAAGGCTTCGCGACCGATCTTGCACTCAAATACCAACAGCATTATCAAGAAGTCGTTCAAGCTCAAACCATCATGGCAGAAGAGCTGATTACAGGTGTCGAGCATGAACTGCGCAAAACCCTCTTTAGCGAGCTTGCAGTCGATCATCAAGGCTCTCGCCTTTTCGCATCAGACATTGCCTTAAGCTGTAACGAAGAAGCCCAAGCATTGGCAGAGCTGTACCCTCAACAAGATGTTGAAGAAAACAATAACCGTCCACCAGCGGTGCCGTCAAAGCGCCAAGCCAATCGAGCTCTTGCCAAACTCCAACACTGCCAGCAGCAGCTATTGGATGAAGCTATTGCCAAACTTGATGCCTTACGAGCGGGACAAATTCCTGGCCTTGACCAAGCCGCTGTGGAACAACTTTATACCCGAACATTAGCAGCAAAGACGCAGATCATTGAAACCGCGGACAACCATGTCAATTTGCTCAAGAGTAAGTTGCAAAAAGAGATGTTTACACAAGGTGAAATCGCCGTTGAACAACTATTTAGTTCAGGCTCTGTAGACACCATGCATAACTTCTTCAAGGCGCAAGCGGAACGAAACGCTATCGACGAAATGACACGCAGCATTCTAGGCCGCCCTGCGACCACACAAGAAATACGCAACAAAGAGATTGTTCTCCAAAGCGGTTACAGAAAGTGCGTCCGTATTGGTATTCTCGGAGGAGACCCGAATTTTCGCGGCTGTGTCGAATATGCTTGGATACCAGCGGAAACTCGCCCGTTTAATCCATCTGAAGATACGGTTATTGCGCAAATCTATCCGCCGAATAAAGAAGCGGTGAAGCGAGTTCTTTTCGATACGCTAAGCACCTTGATTGCCAATGGCTGGAACGCAGACAACGAGGAGCATTGGTTAGAGCAACAGATCTTGAACTTTTCTGCACAGCAGCGCCTAAAACAACAAGCCGAATTCGATAAACAGCAGGTTTATCATTGGCTGTTAGATTCAACCGCGCAACTAGGAGGTAAATGTACAGGTGGCAGTTCATGCGCAGGCTGGAGCCCTTCTTACCTACAAACAGTGAACCTATCACGTCAATCGTCGCTGCATTACATCAACAATTGGCATGCTAACTATTCGGGCAAATACGCAAATGTACACTCAAAGCGTTATCAAAAGCTCGAAAGCCTCATCGCAGTTGCGCTGGCAAGTGAATGGCAGGCCAAGCAAGCAGTAGAATTTTTTAGTTTTACTTATCCAGGTAGTGCCGATCTCGAAACTAACGCACCATTAATTTACTCAGCACTCAAGTCTTCATCGCTAGACATTACGGACCTACAAGGTAATACGCTACAACTGGCTAAAGGAATAGTGAAAACTCGACTTGCCGAGGCGATAAGCGTGTCAGACAGCAACGGTATTGAGTGGCTACATTCACAAGTGGGCCAATTCCAACGTTACACGTCAATCATCCACTCACAGCACATTTCTACAGGGCATTACGCTTCTGGATCAGAGGATGTTCCCGCTCTATTCTCTGAAATGCTACCCGCGCACCTAATGCGATACCTAATTTCAGACATTATCCCTGATAGCTATGATGCCCGTTTGGAGCGCTCAATTGAGGCACTGTTTAATCCAGACTCAGAACTCAACCAAAAACTAGACAACTTAAGCCGCACCAATGAAAGCTTTACCAACAAACCGGGTCGCAGCTGCTTGATCTACTATCCGCACCTTAAGAGCGCTCTTCTCAGTGTGGCTGAAGAAGAAAATCTGTACTGGCTTTCACCTATCTCAGAATGGTACGGCGCAGTCACTCGACAACAACTTAATACGTTTCGTGCACTTCAGTCTGCCGTAATCAATCAGAACACTTTCGGCATTCCATGTGATTTAAGCCCTAACAGCTATCAATACCAATAAAGGGCAGACATTATGAATACTCGTTTTTTATTACTGCTCTGTTGTCTGAGCTTTACTGCCTTCTCTCAACCGTTTGATGCGCTCAAACAGCCAAACCGCTCAGAGGAAGAGGTCACCCAGCTAGCAGAAGACTTCAACGACTGGTCAAAGGCTTCCAATGGTTGGCGCTACTCCTTCATAACTGCCAATGAAAAGGAAGCTGTGGAAGACTTTTCAATTTCCGGCTATCAGACCGCTAATGACTACCTAAGAGCAACTGACACCTCAACATGGGGTGTCGCGGGGGCGGATGCGAGGCAGTACATTCGCACGGTTAAATCGGCTCTCAACAAGCTGCCAAAATACAAAGGGACCGCCTATCGAGGGACTTGGGTAAAACTATCTCTGCTTAACAAGCTCGAAGAGGGGGACGTGTTGGTCGAGCCAGCATTTACTTCAACCTCTACTCTCCCAGAAGTCGCTAAGCGTTTTTCGGTAGTGCATCCCAACTCCCCACAAAGGCTCAAGCGAGTGCTGTTTGAAGTAAAGATCAATCAAGGGGGTCACACCATTGCAGGGCTTTCGGAATACAGCAAAGAAGCAGAGGTTCTATTTGCGCCAAATGCACACTTTCGAATCACCCAGATAGAGCGAACTTCTAACCATACCTACATCGGCGTTGAGACAGTGAAGGCGTCTGCCGTCAAAAATACTCAGAAATATAACCTCTATTCAGGCGAAGAAGTAGAAGCATCATTTTGGCACTCTCTCGTTTGCACATAAACTAAGGATCAAGCAATGAAAAAATTTATTGGAGTGCTTTGTCTCTCTTTAATGACAAGTTTTTCGGCACAAAGTGAGGAGTTTCCTGAGTTTAAAGGGCGTTCACTCTCCTATCAGGCGCAGCAACAAATTGCGGATGACTTGATGGATTGGGCAACGACGCACCATGTAAAAGCAGAAAAAAAGATGGTGCCAGAAGAGTATTCCGCAATCAAAAACTATGGCCGAGTGGATCACGACGTGGTCAATGAATACATGAGGGCGGGAGAACCTGAAGGGTATTTGTCAGAAATGTTTGGTCGTACATTAAAGTCGCGAGTCTTTCATATGCGGAATGTGATGAATAAATTACCCAACTACAAGGGTACCGTTTATCGAGGTTCATCAATCAAGAACTCGCTACTGGAAAAGCTCAACATCGGTGACATTCTGCACGAGAAAGCGTTTTTATCGACTTCGACATTACCGAGTGTTGCCAAGAACTTTTCGTCGGCTGGTGTTTACGAAGGCGCCTCTGCCGCTCAATTCAAAATTGAATTAAAGTCAGCAGGTCGGGCGATCAATGCTTACACGTTCAAACCGGATGAAGCTGAAATACTCGCTAAACCCAACACTTACTATCGAGTAGAAGCGATTGAAAAAATATCGCCACACAAAAACTACATCAAGATGAGAGAGGTAAAAAACCCTAGTCGTTATCTTAAGGCTGAACCCGATATCCATATATACGACAGCTTTAATGGTGAAGAAGTCTCCCTTCGAAATCGCAGTTCCCTCTACTGCCTGTAGCGTGATGCACCTGTCGATGACGTAATGCACTTGTCTATAGCGTAATGCACCGTCTTCTCAGGTTATGTTCTTAACGAGCGATTAAATACAAAAAGACCATCATTATGATGGTCTTTTTTATTACTGATATTCGCTAATCTAGCGCTATTAACTGGCGGTTTTACGAATCACCTTGCCACAAATGTACTCACCAATCGGCATTGCCGAAGTCGCTGCCGGCGATGGCGCGTTACATACATGCAAGCTTCTTGGGCTTTCGGCAAACAGAAAATCATGAACCAAGGTGCCATCTTTGAGTACCGCTTGGGCACGAATGCCTGCTGGGTAAGGTTTGAAATCTGACACCGTAATACTCGGGCAATATTTATTCACTAGCTTTAGATAGCCCGGTTTCCACCACGAGTTCTTAAACTCGACCAAACCGGTTTTCAGATTATTCGCAGTCACCTTCCAAAAGCCCGCAAAGCTCAGCATCTGCCAAGTATCCTTGAAACTAAAGTTAAGCTTGCCATAACCTTCTCGCTTCCAGCCTTGAACTGCATTTGGCCCTACTGTTACGGAACCATCAATCATGCGTGTTAAATGCACGCCCAAGAAAGGCAGTTCTGGGTCAGGGATTGGATAGATAAGGTGATTCACCACTTGGTTGTGTTTGGCGTCCAACTGATAATATTCACCGCGATAAGGGACGATTTGGAAGTCGGTTTCAATGCCAAGCATACTGGTCATTCTGTCGGCCATCAAACCAGAGCAAGTGATCAAGAATCGGCTGTTCAGTTGTAGAGTTTGACCATCTACTTTGCACGTTAACTGCACTTCATCTTCTTGCTCATCCGCCATGATCACTTCTGTGCCTAGACTGAGCTTGCCGCCCGCCTCAACAAACTCTTGAGCCATTACTTCGGTGACTTTTTTGTAGTCGACGATGCTGGTGGTTTTGACATAAATCGCGCCCAAGCCCGTGATGTTAGGCTCGGCAAGTTTCAGTTGCGCTTGGTCCAACAAATCGACATCAATGTCGTTATCATGACAACGTTGATAGAGCGCATTCATGCGCTCTACTTCCTGCTCATTGGTCGCGACCAACAGCTTACCGCAGTTTTCGACAGGGATATCGTGATGGCTGCAAAAGGCGATGGTGCGCTCTACGCCACGCTTACAAAAATCCGCCTTTAAACTGCCCGGAGCGTAGTAAACGCCTGCGTGAATCACACCACTGTTATGACCCGTTTGGTGCAGCGCGAAGCCACGCTCCTTTTCGACTAAAAGGATACTTTTATAAGGGTGAGCTTGCTGTAATTGCCATGCCGTCGACACACCAACAATGCCACCACCAACGATAATATAGTCGTATGTTGAGTTCATAATATTCCTACATTCAATCCTTTAATTATAGGGAAGACGCGACAGTGTTAGACCCGGTTTGAGGTAACTTTTTTTCCTCAATTTCTGATTCCTTTTTCACTTGATTAGCATCGTATTTACGACCGCTGTAGATAAAGATGCCAACAAAAATGGCAACACATACCAAACGGATCACGACTGAAACATCAGGCCATACTAGAGCTACACCTATCGCAACCAACACTACTCGAGTAATAATATTAACTTCGCTCTCTAGATAACCTTCAATCGCCGCGATAAACGCGTAAGTACCAATAACAGCAAAGCCACCCGTGACTAAAACGGAGGTCACATCCCAACTTACCAAGTTAGTGTAGGCAATCAACAATGGTACTAAATACAAGCCTTTGGCGATCTTCCATGCCATTAAGCCTGTTCTCATCGGGGGTGTTTTAGCAATGGTTGCAGCCGCAAATGCAGTTAAACAAACAGGCGGAGTCACGTTGCTGTCTTGCGATAACCAGAAAATAATTAAGTGAGCCGAAAGCAGTGCGAGACTGATTGCTTCTAAGCCAAGGCTCTGTTCAAGCAGAGTTTCCACAAAATCAGCAGGAACCAACGCAATCATCTCTTTCGCCGTTTCCAACGCCATCGGTGCGTTCAATAGATCAAGCTTATCTGGCGCAGCCAACATAAAGATGGCTTTAGCTTGCTCAGGAAGCTGCCCTGACACCAACAAGTCGAGCAACTGACTTTCAGCAATCAATTTATACAAGGCAGGAGCAGACAATGTTCCCAACACAATATAAGCCGCCGTTACTGGTAACCCCATACCCAGAATCAAAGACGCCAGTGCGATCAACGCAATCATCACCAGTAACTCGCCATTCGCCCAGCTGTTGATCATCAAAGAGAAGGTGTTACCAATTCCCGTAGTGCTAATGACATTAACAACTAGACCAATACCAACTAATAGCACAGCCGTTGTCGCCATGTTTTTTGCGCCTTGAGACAAAGCTTCAATGATCGCTTTCGGTCCCATTTTGTGATTTTTAGAGAACCATGATGCCACCACCACAGAAAGAATCGAAATACCCGCAGCGTAAGTCGGCGTAAAACCTTGAACGAGCAAAGTCACTAACACGGCCAATGGGATCAGGTTGTGCCAACCCGACAGCAATACCTTTAACAAAGGTTCACAGCCTGAGGTCACCTTTTGTACACCACTACGCTTCGCTTCAATACGCACGAAAAAGGCCACAGACAAAAAGTAGATAAGCGCAGGAACAAAGGAAACCGCAATAATATCGACATAAGGGATCTGCGTGTAAGAGGCCATGATGAACGCGCCCGCACCCATCACAGGTGGCATCAGCTGCCCGCCAGTAGATGCAGCCGCTTCAACACCTGCCGCGAAACGCGAAGGGAAACCTGCCTTTTGCATCAAGGGAATACTGATCACGCCCGTCGATACTGTGTTTGCTACGCTCGACCCAGAGACAGAGCCCATCAAGCCGGAGCCAATAACGGCAATGAAACCAGGGCCACCAATCACTTTGCCCGCCGCGGCACGGGATACATCAATAATGTAGTCGCCGACACCAGATCGAACTAAAAATGCGCCAAATAGGATGAACATGAACACGAAGGTCCAACTGATTCTTGAGATCGAACCAAACATCCCTTCTGATGAATAAAAGCTTCGATAAAGTAACGTCTCTAGGCTTAAACCCGGAAAATGAAAAATACCGCTGGTCCATTGTCCCCAAAGCACTACATAACTTAAACACACTAAGATAAGCACTGGAATGAACCAGCCCATAGTGCGTCTAATCAGCTCAATGACGATGGCAATCGCCAAGATAGAGAAAAACCAATCACTGGCGATAAATTTTACGCCTCGGTCATACAACGCATCTTCGGCAAAGGGAATGTAGATAAGGCAAGCTAAAGCAGCCAAGGCAATCCCAATATCGATAGCTAATGCTATTTTGCTTTTTTTAAGCGAGACATGGGCGGGATACCAAAGTGCGCAAATGATTGCGAAACCAGCGAAATGCGTCGCCGAAATCCAAAGCTCTGGCAAGGTAGATAAGGTATTAAACCAAATATGTAGGAGGGAGAGTATCACTCCCATTGTCGTTATTGCTTTGCCTACCCAAGGGAAATCTGTTCGGGTAGGCAATTCGAATTTTTTCAGTTCCTGCTGCAGCGAATCGCTCATAGAAAACTCCTGCTCTCCACAGCCAAACGCGCAGAGAAAATCCATAAAGTAAGGTGGTGCGTTTTCACTTCAAATAATCGAACGAGTCGGAGACGGTCAAATCAGACAAAGTAGCCGAAACAGATGAAAACGCACCAAGCAATTAATTAACGCGAATATTCAGTTCACGCCAAATAGCGAGTTAAAGATAAATGGCTAATCGAAGACAAAGGGTTAGTCGACGATCAACTCAGAAGGGATTTCTATACCCACTTCTTTATAGTAACGAGCAGCACCAGGGTGAAGCGGAACAGGAAGGCCTGCGATCCCTTTCTCAAGTGCCATTGCTTTGGTTGCTTTGTGGATACCTTGTAGGAAAGGTAGGTTTTCATAGATAGCTTTGGTCAGTTGATACACATCTTCTTCAGAAATGTCTTCACGAACCGCTAGGAAGTTAGGTTGGGCAATCGTAGTAATTGGTTTATCGACACCTGGATAAGTGTTTGCTGGGATCTCATACTTGGTCCAAATATTGTAATCACCATTCGCTTGTTTGATTTGTGCATCGGTAAACGACAAGATTTGAATATCTTCACCCAGTGCTGCAAAGGCTTGCGTCACCGCACCAACAGGAACACCAGCAGGCGTGTTCATACCATCAATTGTGCCATTTTGTAATGCGCTCGCACTGCCACCGTAACCCATAAAGGCGAGTTTAAATTGTTCTGGGTCCACGGATAAGCCTTGCATGATTTGACGACCTGAGTTTTCAGTCCCAGAGTTCTTCTTACCGATAGAGAATTTCTTACCGTTTAGGTTCTCTAGATCGCTTACCGTACCTGTTTTTGCTAGATCTGAACGCACAATAAAGTGTTCTACGTTTTGCCATAACATGGAAACTGAACGCAGTTGAGTTTGTCTGCCAGATTTCTCATATGGCCCTAAACCCTGCCAAGCCCAAGCACCATACAAACCTTGTAGAATAGCGAACTGAGCTTCGTTCTCGTTCAACAACTTTACGTTCTCACCCGAGCCCGCAGAGCTGATAGCCGCTAAAGAAAAGTGCTGCTTAGGCGCAAGCTTAACTTTACTCAATGTCGCTAAGGCCACACCTACCGGATAGTAAGTACCACCCGTTGAGGCCGTCGCTAAAATATAGCTGCGATCTTCTTCAGCTGACGCATGACTGATAAGGCCAAGAGAAGCCATTGCTATCGCTAAAGTTTTAACTAGCTTGTTGTATTTCATTGTTACTCTCCATGTAGGGTTATTCACGTTATATTTTTGTTAACAACAATCACTAGATAGCAAGCACAATGCCAGTTTTTAAACTACTGTTTTTATTGTAATTTATTTTAAAAGCCACCTAAAGTAAGCCATTTTCTGCTTATTTCACTACTAATGAGTAAGCTATTTTTTGCTTATCCAAAGCCGCAGTTAACATCCCCTTAAAGGTGGTCAGGTCACATCATGTTATATTTATGTGATCAATGTTTATAAAGTGATAAATATACGCTGAGCCATTTATTGCTCATCAATATCCAATAAACACGACTGTCAAACCGATCATTGAGAATCGACGTAGTCACTTCGATTCAACCCATAACGCACCATCTTTTGGTTCAATGTTCGACGAGGTAAATCCAAGTCTTGCATAACATCATTGATGCGTCCCTGATAACGCACTAGCGCATCATGAATCACTTTCCGTTCAAAGCTCTGCACTTGAACCGCCAACGGGATGCCTGCCGCTGTGGACTCTGTGACAGAATTAGGACGACACGCCAAAATATCACCAACGGTCAGGCTTTCATCCAGCGCAAAACGAATCGCAACATTACGCAGTTCACGCACATTGCCCGGCCATGCATACGACAACAAGGCATAGCGATCGGCTTCACTGGCCGCTCGGGTTTCGCTGTTCGCTTCTTGAGTGAAGTGTTCAAAAAGGATAAGAGCATCGTCTTCTCGTTCACTAAGGGGAGGTAAATGCAGTTGAGCAACGTTCAAACGATAGAAAAGATCTTGGCGAAAGTCAGGATGATTTAAAAGGTCGCATTTCGAAGCTGAAACTATTCTTAAATCAACATGTTGCTGTTGATTACCACCGACACGTTCAACAACATTGTCTTGTAAAGTACGTAGCACTTTTACTTGCATCGACAACGGCATACTTTCTATTTCGTCAAGAAAGACCGTACCTTTGTCGGCAAATTCAAGCTTACCAATGCGTCGTTTAGCAGCACCAGTAAATGCCCCGGCTTCATGACCAAACAGCTCGCTTTCAAATAGATTCTCTGGAATCGCACCACAGTTTAGTGGCACAAAAGGATGAGGTTTACGCTGACTAAATTTATGTAAACAAGAGGCAACGAGCTCTTTCCCACAGCCAGTTTCACCATAAATGATCACGTTGGTATCAATTGAAGCGACCTTTTGTATTTGTTCTCGTAATGCACACATCACTCTGCTGCGGCCAATCAGAACTTGTTCAATGCCCTTCAGGTTATCCAAATAGCTTTGACGATTTATCCTATCTTGACCACTTTGATGTTTATCTACCGCTTCCGATACCGTTTGAGACAAACGCTCTGGATCGAACGGCTTTTCTATAAAATCATACGCGCCTTGCTGTAATGCCTTAACGGCCATATCGACATCACCATGTCCGGTGATCAAGATAACAGGTACTTCTGGCACCAAATCTTTAAAGCGACTTAACAGTTCAACACCATCAATATCAGGTAAGCGCACATCGCTAATGATGGTCTGAAAATCACCTTCCACGACCGCATCTAACGCGTCTTGTCCAACCTCAAATGCGGTGACATCGAAGCCTGCCAACTGCAACCATTGGCTGGTTGCTTGACGCACAATAGCATCATCTTCAATCAAAGCAATACGTTGCATGATCTCTTCCCATCGCTTACACCTAAATAATATCGACCACGGTATGTAAAAAAGCCGCAGACTAAAAGGAGCTAGCTCCCACTTTGAATAACACTCCTTTAACAGTTTTATAATGTTTGCTAGCTTCAATTTGTTCCAGATTCAACCTTCCATGTGGTAATAAAACGCAGCTTTTCAACTCAATAATTTAAAAAGGATTTAATCAAGAATGGTTAACAAAAATCGATATTGGTTGTTCCTGTTTGCCTGTTTATTGATTGGTTTAGTTCAGGTAACTACCAAAAGTGGCATAAGCCAATGGAAGCTAGAACAAGCTCAGCGTTACGCAGAACAGCGCTTCCTTGGATACATTGCCGAAGCAAGACGCACGCTCAAACGTTTTTACTATTTGCCTTATCTCGTGACGAACGATGAAACCAGCGTGCGTTTTATTGATGGTGACATTCGCCTCCAAAAACACATTAAAAAACAGCTGATTCAGTTAGACAAAGCGGCTAACACCAAAGGATGGTATCTACTCTCTGCAAACGGTGATTTGCTTGTTTCTAGCGTAGAAAGGAACAAACTCAGTAAAAAAAGCGCCAGCACTATTGTCGCTAAGATCCACCAGCAAGGCGGTGCGATCTCCCTAGTAACCAAAAATAAAGGCGTCACACCCGATTATTTTATTGCTGCACCCGTTTATCGAGCATCCGATGTGGTAGGCATTGTTGCAGTACAAATTGATTTATCATTACTGATCGACCAATGGTTTGCCGATGGTGAAGCCATCTTGTTTCAAAACCCTCGCGATCAGTTTTTTCTATCGAGTGATCACCGATTGAATGCAGATTGGTTCAATGAAAATTTCACTTCACAACCGCTCGCTACAAAGCGTGAGCTATATGACCAAACCCACATTCGCGTATGGCGACTGAAAGATAAAGATTACCTTATTCAATCCATAAAGTTAGACGACCTGAATTGGCGCTTAACCTACCTAACGCCGTTAACCAGCCTAAACCAAACCACAAGTTGGATAAGTTGGAGCGTCGCAGTAGGTTGTCTGTTCATTCTGTTATTGCTGGTTATTCTTTATCAAAGACGTCAGAAAAAGCTCAGCAATTTACGAATACAAAAACTCATCGAAGAGTCGGAAAAGCGTCTGTCTGGGATGATCAATAAAACGCACGTTGGGCTAGTGCTGATCGACAAACATGGTCATATCCATGATATTAACCTCATGGCCAAAAACTACTTCTCACTATCCGATTCAATGATCAGTAACATCAAAGCTTGGCAGTTATTTGAGGCAGGCAATCCAAATTCAACCACCTTGCAGTTGCTTCAGAACCTAGAGCAACACCAAGAACTGGCCGAAATAACCAGCGTCGAAACCATGGCAAGACGCAGCGATGGTAGCTACTTTCCGGTACTGTTTTCTATAAGTGCCTTTCCTTGGCATGCGACCACTTATTATCTGTGTACCGTGATCGATATTAGTAAGCGCAAAAAAGCAGAAATTGCAGTGCAAAACGCTAATAAAACGCTTCAACTACGTGTAGAAGAGCGAACACAAGACCTGAAAGACGCACAACAAGAACTGGTTGAATCAAGCAAACTTGCCGCACTAGGGCGGATGTCGAGTGCGATCACTCATGAGCTTAATCAACCGCTTACTGGTCTAAAAACCCTGCTTTCAAGTAATCAACTACTGATGGAAAGAGGCGAGACCAAGATGTTGAAAGCGAACATGGACTTAGTGATGAGTCTTATCGACCGAATGGCAAACATGACCAGCCAATTGAAGTCATTCGCCTTTAAAAGACTTGAAAAGCCATACCCAGTGTCACTGACAGACGCACTGCAAGAAACCCTACGCATTCACCAAGCCGATCTCGAAAACGTCGATATTCGAGTACGAATCGCCTCCAATATTTCTATGGTGATGGGTGAAGAAGCCAGGCTAAGCCAAGTTCTTGGAAACCTGATTCGAAACGCAATAGACGCCACTCAAAATCAAACACCCGCGACCATTGTTATCAGCGCACATACCGATCAACAACGCGTGATCATCAAAGTGCAAGATAATGGCTGTGGCGTATCAGAAGACCAACTCGAAACCATTTTCGAACCCTTCCATACCAACAAAAAGATGGGCGAAGGCTTAGGACTCGGGCTGGCTATAACAGCAAACAATGTTCGGGATATGCAAGGTACCTTGATAGCGAAAAACAACCCAGACCAAGGCATGACATTCACGTTAACGCTACAGAATAGTGATAGTGATGGTGATTGTAAGTAGCCGCTTACATAGAGTTTAGAGTTCACACACTATTGAAAAACTAAAACTAAAAAACCGCCCCAAAAGAGCGGTTTTGATTCACTTGTTGGCGTGTGACTTATTCGCTAATCCGTTAACGGCTTACTCAGCTAACTGCTTCAACAGTAGCTCTGTCGGGCGAACAATCGCGATGATCGATTCATCATAGATCTTCGCTGAATCAGACAATATCACTTGGTAGGCGTTCGCATCTGATGCTCGAACTTTTTCACCCGCTTGTGCTTTGTCAATCAAGGTTAACGCCAAGTCTGCGACTTCCGCAGTTTTCTCTGCGACAACCACAGTCTCTACCGAAGATACATTTCCGGCGAAGACAGTTTTAGCCGCGAGTGCAGCCGCTTTTGCTTGTTGATAATGCTCTGCAAGTTGCTCAAGCGCTTGTAGATTACCCGTCGCAACGTCGTTGACTAAATCTTGCATCTCATACACGGCGTAGCTTTCCACTGGTAGCGCATCAACAAAGCGGTTTAGGCGCTCGTATTGGCTATATAAAGTACCCTTAGGCTCAGTAGAATTCCACTTCTCCCAGTTGCGCGCGTAGTACTGTGCTGGCTCGGTGTACTTTGCAAGCACGCGTAGGTCGTGGATATATTGGCCTTTTGCAATACGCTTCAACAACATGTCAGCATCCGCATGATGACGTAGGCCAACCGACACTTCAGACCATGTATCCATCGCTTTCATGCGCTTGTACATGCTGCGTTCGTCCGTCAATTCTGCATCAGACCAGAAGCGCTCTGCAATCGCATAGCTGCGTGGCCATAGGTAGTTTTCGACCGTGAGGCTGTCTTTGTTCTCTAGCCACATGGTGATCTCGCCGCCCAAGATAAGCTCTTTTTCTTTATCTGTTAATTCCGCAGGATAACCACCATTCGGTTCAGGAATCTCGCTGCCTTCAACATCACTGCTCGCAATCACTTCACCTGTGGTTGGCCAACGCACGTTACCGACCAGTTGGTAACTGCCTTCTGCAAAACCCTTTGCATTCAGGTTTAGGTTGAATTCAGTGTACGACATGAAGTTATCGAAGTGGCCAACAAAGGTTTTGCCCGGCACATAATCAAGGATAAAGATCTCTTCGCGAGACTTACCGTTGTAATCACTGAAAGCACGGAAAGTACCGTCTTTCGCTTCAATGATGGTCAGTGTTCCCTTACGTGGGCCGCCTTTTGAACGTGGCTTTTCCCATTGATACGTCACGAATTTCTCGCCACTGTGCAGCTTATCGTCAACAGTGATACCGCTTGGCATTGGGTCATTGCGATAATGGTAGCTCGTCGGCTGAGGTTGATCTAGGTAGTAACCCGTAGAAAGAATACCTGGGTAGCCCTCTTTCGCCGCACGACCAATACTGTCGTGCCCTTGCCAGCTTTGAATCACGATTGAAGTCGGCAGATCTTTATGCCAAATTTCATCCCAACCGGTCATCTTCTTACCGCGCTCTTCGAGCATCTTCTCAACTTTTACATTGAGGTAAGACTGCAGACCACGCTCGCCATCGATATTGTTCTCTTCAATGAACTGTTGGTGCTTTTCGCTGTTTTTCCACTGTGCATAATTCGGCTCATCGCCGCCGATATGGAAGTATTCGTCTGGGAAGAGTTCGGTCACTTCGTCAAACACATCACCAAGCATCTCATAGACTTCTGGGTTCAGTGGATCCATGAGCGGTTCAAATACGCCCCACCCTCTTTCTTGCTCATAGTTTTGCCCTTCACCGCCAGACATCAAGCGTGGGTAAGCGTGAGCAACTGCAGAAGAGTGACCCGGAAGAGACACCTCTGGAATCACACGAATACCAAGGTTACGGGCATATTCAACTAAGTAGCGAACTTGGTCTTTGGTGTAGTAATTACCATCAGCGGTTTCAGACCACAAACGCGGCCAAGATTCAGTTTGAATACGAATACCTTGGTCGTCCCAGAAGTGCCAATGGAATACGTTCATCTTCGCCGATGCCATCGCATCTAATTGACGAATCAGCACATCGAATTCAATGAAGTGACGTGAAGTATCGTAAGAAACACCACGCCAGCGGAAGCGAGGCTCATCGACAATGGTTACGGCAGGAATATGGTAGCCAGTCGCCGTGGTTTCAACGAGCTGTAAAAGGGTTTCGATGCCGTGAATCGTGCCGTATGGGCTTGGAGAGCTCAGTGTGATTTGTTCACCCTGAGTGGTAATTTTGTAGGACTCTACAGAGTCGATATTTTGTATTTCAGACTTTGGTGCTGCGTCGATATCAATGATCAGGTTCGCTTGGTCTGCACTATCCACCTGCCAATTTAGAATCGGCACACCTGTCTGGCGCTCAAGACGATCAATAAAGCGTTTCGCCGTGTATTCAACGCGATCAGAATTAAAGCCTTTGATGTAAACCTTGAAGTTACCGTCGACCTTAACTTGCCCAGCTTTCAGCTCGACCGTTTGTGGGTACGGCATTAAATTTAGATCGGTATTTGGAGCCATTGCTAACGCCATTGGGGACACTACTGAACCTGAAATCAATAGGGATAATATAGTTTTTTTCATTATTAGTTTTCCTATATAAATACGGTTCTGTTTTGTTTATCGGAGGCGATTCACAAAACAGAACCATCAGCCACTGCTGTTGCTCGTTATCGCTAATTCGAAAGCTTGTTATCGCTAGTTCAAAAGCTTATTGCTCGTTAACAAGAGCGACCGCTTCACGAACCAATACTGCAATCTCGTCCCATTGCTCATTCTCGATCATTTTCGGCGACACCATCCAAGTACCACCACAGCACACCACGCGATCCACGGCTAAGTAGTCATTCACGTTGTGTTTACCGATACCGCCCGTTGGCATTAAAGACACATCAACATATGGCGCTAACAGAGACTTCACCATGTTGATGCCGCCAGACGCTTCTGCCGGGAAGAACTTCAAGAAGTTAAGGCCAAGCTCTAACGCTTGCTCTACTTGGCTTGGGTTGTTTACGCCCGGAACGATTGGCATACCGATTTCTTGGCAACGTTTTACGGTGTTTGGGTTCAGGCCCGGAGCTACGATGAATTCGCTGCCTGACTCTTTCGCAAGGTCGATCTGCGCTGGCGTTAATACTGTGCCAGCACCGATACACATCTCTGGGTACGCATCGCGCATCGCACGAATCGCGTCTGCTGCCGCTTCAGTACGGAATGTCACTTCAGCAACTGGTAGGCCGTTTTCTACCAACACTTTTGCCAGTGGAATCGCGTGTTCAACCTTGTTAATTTGGATAACAGGGATAACTTTGAATTGCTTAAGTTTGTTGATCATTTCTTGAGACATAATAATTCCGCTTTTTATTTTATTTTTTAATCAGTTGGCTCATAGCGCTCACGGGGATGATTGCGCCAGAGTATTGAATAACTATGGAAGCCAGTTGGTGGCCAAGTTCGGCTGCGTCGGTGGCGCTCTCGCCAGTAAGACGCGCAGCTAAATAACCCGCGGCGAATGAATCGCCCGCAGCACAGGTATCAACCACATTAGAAACACGAGTTGCTGAGACATAATTCTCAATAATGTTGCCCAGTTCAACTTGAACAATCTTGCATGGCTCGCAGCCACGTTTGATAACGATCTCTTGGCAACCCAAACGAAGGCAGCGTTGTTGAACGCTCTCTGAGTTACCCCATACAAGCAGATCGTCGTCTTCGGTAATTAAGGCGATGTCTACCAATGGCAGTAACTTGGCGTACCAATGTCGAGCTTGCTCAGTGCTCCAAAGTTGCGGGCGATAGTTATTATCAAAAATCACCTTGCCGCCTTGGTTTGAGAACACGCTAATGGCTTTGAATAAACGCTCGCGAGAGGCATCATCCAAGATCGCGATACTGATACCGCTGATGTAAATCGCACCGACTTGCTTCTCTGTCAGAGCGATTTCAAGCTTATTCAAGTCATCGGCTTGCTTGTTTAAGTTATCGATTTGGAAGTAAGATTTTACTGCCGCATCGTTGCGCCAGTAATGAAAATGTCGCTCGCCTGTCTCGTCAGTTTCGACCATGTAGAGCCCAGGAAGCTTGTTCGCGATGCGTTCAACGAAATTGGTTTGAATACCTTCTAACTGCCAGTTATCAACCATGTTCTGAGACAATTCATCGCTACCAAGGCCCGTCGCGTAATGAACAGAGAGGTTTTGATGTTGGGTTAAGCGAGAAAGGTAAAGCGCGGTATTGAGCGTGTCACCGCCGAATTTTTTGGTTAATGGAGAGCCGCTGATTTCAACCATGCACTCGCCAAAGAAAGCAATATTGAAGTTAGAAGATGCAGGCATAGCCGATCCTAAAATAGAGAGATAAATGGGGAAGAAGACCCTACAGTTAAGCAGGGCCTGAGCTAGCTAAACCACTCCACAGCTTGTTGTACTGAGTTTGTTGTACTAACTAGCTGTAGAGCGTTTTAGATTAGCTTGTTTGATTAGCAGGACGTTGAGAAGACTCTTCTTCTTCAAGCACACCCGAGTCTGACAGTTCCATTTCCATCAGAGCGCGCTCGTCATCAAGAATTGCTTTCGCCATTTCTGGTGTCACTTGGTTAGCCGGAGTACATAGGCTTACCAGCACACCAGCCGTTAGAGCGACTAGACAAGAAGGAATCACAGGGTTGCCCCAGAAAGCCGTGTAGTCTGCATTGAGCATTACAACAAATGAAGCCACAGATGCACCCGCTAGCGTAGCAAGCGCACCCTGCCAGTTGTAACGTTTCCAGAATCTACCCAACATACCGCACACAAACATGCCCGACATTACGGTTGAAATCATTTTCGTGATGTAGCCAATGATGTCGTTTGAGGTTAATGCGAACAACAGTGCAAAACCAATCACCACAATCAATGCCAAGCGAGAATAGTTCACCATTGACTCTTTGTTTGGTACGCGGCCAGTGAACATCACGTAAACATCACGCAGTAAGATAGACACACCAGCTATCGCATCTGAACTTGCGCTCGACATGGTTGCAGAAAGACCCGCGATAAGAACAATCATGCCAACACCAACCGGAAGAACCGTTGCTGCAACATAAGGGAACGAGTAGTTCGGATTATCCAATGATGGATCAATGGCATGTGCTGCCATACCAATGATTGCAGGGATGATTGAGAAGAAAAGATACAACACACCCGATGCAACAAATGAGCGACGAACGGTTGATACATCTTTACCCGAGTAGATACGTTGACGGAATGAAGGCGTAGCTAGTACACCAACACCAATAACCACAGCCAGAGACACAGCTGGAAGAAGACCCAGTTTATCGATTGCTAAAAAGCTCGTAGCAGCAGGCTCCATGGCAGCGTAAAGGTTATCCATGCCGCCGATGTAATCGACTGACATAACCGCCATCAAGATGAAGCCAGCAAAAAGAATGACAGCTTGAATGGTATCGGTCCACACAACGGCTGTGTAACCACCGATCACCACGTAAATAGTGAATGCCGCTGCAATAATGATTTTCGCTAGGTTAAGATCGATGTCTGCAATCCACGCTAAGTACATGCCACCACCCAGAATGTGAGCGCCTAACCAACCAATTGAAGCGACAAAGATCAGTACACCTACAACGTTTTTCACGATGCGGTTAGCGCCAACATAGTAAGCCAGCTCTTCACTCATGGTCATGAAATTCAATTTACGAACCGGAGCAAACCAAAGTGCAAGTAATAGGATGCCTATCGCACCACCAATGCCGTACAGAGCACCTGCCCAGCCATTTGCGTAGCCGAAGCCAACCGCACCCATACTTGAACCCGTACCAACCATCGTCGCTACTGTTGTACCAAGTACTAAGAACATAGGTAGGCCACGGCCACCTAATAAGAAATCTTCGCCAGATTTTTGATTACGCGAGACGAACCAGCCTAACCAAATTAAAAATAATACGTACACGCCGAAGCCTGTAAGAAAAAGTGTGCTGTTCATTTGACACCTCTCAGTGAAATATTGAGTTCATTCTTGAACTTTATTTATGATTCATTCATTTTATATTTCATATAATTACTTTATTGATTTTATCTTTTTTAATTAAAGTAATTTTTATAAATGTAGGGTGAGAGTATTAAAGGATAATAACAGGGATGACTAACCCCTAATACTCTCTAAGTAGGTAATTGTGATTAGGTTATTACTATCCGCGATCGGCGCGGTAGCAAGTCACATCTACTTCAACCTTCACGTCTACAACTAAGTCGCAAACCATGCAGATACGAGCCGGTGGGTTAGCACCGAAGAACTCTTTGAATACCTTATTAAAAGATTGGAAGTAACGAGAATCCGTTAGCACAACCTTTACGTGCATTACGTCTTCTAGGCCGTAGCCCGCTTCAGTCATGATATCGACACAGTTTTGGATCGCTAGGCGAGACTGGTCAACAATACCACCCTCAACCACTTCACCATCTGTCATCGGTGTCTGGCCAGAAACGTATAGGAAACCACCTGCTTCAGTTGCACGTGCAAATGGTAAATGTTGTCCGCCTGTACCTGTACCGCCTTCAACACCGTAACGTTTAATAGTCATTTTTTAACTCCACTTATTTATAGATCATATTGGGTTTATAGATAACATTGGCTTTATAGATAAAACAGTTTCTATTCCAATATATTTAAATTAATTCGCCGTTTTTATAATCACCTGAATTTAATAAATAATTTAAATTCTAGTTTCGGTAAATAAAAACGCCTGAACGGTTATTTCTTACTTTTCCTTGCTGGTAAGTTAACTCACCATTTACAAATACACTTTCTATTCCTTCAGCAACTGAAATAGGATTTTCAAATGTTGCTGTGTCTTTAATATTCTTTGGATCAAATAAAACTAAATCGGCAAAGGCACCACAGCGAACTTCGCCTCGACCCGCTAAGTTGTAACGCTGAGCCGACATTCCGGTCATCTTGTGAATCGCTTCTGGCAACGAGAACAGTTTTTCGTCTCGGCAATAGTGACCTAACACTTTCGGGAAGGTGCCCCACAATCTTGGGTGTGGATGCGGGTCATTAGGTAAACCGTCTGAGCCGACCATGGTCAGTTTGTACTTCAATACGCGCTTTACGTCGTTCTCATCCATGCAGTGATAAACCGCGCCCGCTGGTTGAAGCGCTTTAGCTGCGTCCATCAGGGGTAGGTTCATTTCATCAGTAATCTGCTTCAGCGTTTTGCCTGCGTGTTCTGGTTTTGCTTCAGACCAAGTGATGAAGATGTCGAAATCGTCAGTCACTTGTTTCAAATCTAATGTCGAAGAGCTCGCTGAGTATGGGTAGCAGTCACAAGACACATCTTGGTGCTCAGAAACCTTGTCCATTAAGTCGAGTACTTCAACAGTTCTGCCCCAGTTACCCGCACCTGCACATTTAAGGTGTGAAATAACAACCGGCACTTTCGCGTATTGTCCTGTCTCAAACGCCTCTTCCATCGCGCTTAAGATCTCTTCAAATTCGGTACGCATATGCGTGGTATAGATGCCGCCGTGACTAGAAAGCACTTTCGCTAACTGCATCACTTCGTTGGCATTCGCTTGTTTCGCGCTGGCGTAAGCCAAACCCGAGCTCAAACCTAATGCGCCTTGCGCCATCGCTAAATCAAGGTTGGTTTGCATCGCTGCGATTTCGTCTTCGCTTGCAGTGCGCTGCAGGTCGTCCATCACTTGGTTACGCAATGTCGTATGGCCGACTAACGCGGCAACGTTCACTGCGGGTTGAGCTTGCTCTACCGCTTGTGCATACGCGGCAAAGGTTGGGTATTTGAAATCAGCCTGCGCGCCTAATAGATTCATCGGGTCAGGTGGATCGCCAGCCAAAACGGTTGGTGATGCGCTGATACCACAGTTACCAACAATCACGGTTGTGACACCTTGGCTGATCTTAGGCAGGCAGTCTGGGTAACGAATTACATTGGTATCGTCATGTGTGTGTACATCGATAAAACCAGGAGCCAATGCTAAGCCTGCTCCCTCAACCAACTGGCCACAATCTTCGTGATCTATTTGACCAATTTCGGCTATTTTTCCATCTCGGATTGCTACATCGGCACAAAACGATTGTTCGCCGGTGCCGTCAAACACCTCTACATTTTTGATTATCGTATCGAACAACATTTTTCACTCTCTCAATCCACTGTGTTGATGGAGCTATATTAGAAATTCAGCCGATTATTTTCAGTGACAAAACACACATAATATTTTAATTTGTGTGATAGTTTCTACCACAAAACAGTTTGTGGATATATTTAAACAATAAATAACAACAACTTAAATCATGTTAGGAATCAGCCATGAAACATAACTCGGCACAAAAAGATGTTATAAAGTATCAAGACGATAGTTTTGTCTTGACTGAAAAAGGCCAAAAAGGGAGAGCAATATCACAATCTGAGAACGGTATTTATCGACTGGTTGATGAAGATGTTTCACTTCCGGTTGCAGTTATCAAACAATCGGCATTGACCAATAACCTAGATTGGATGCAATCTTTCGCTGATCATCACCAGGTTAAATTATCGCCACACGGCAAAACCTCCATGACTCCTGCTTTTTTCCGCCAACAGCTAGAAAATGGCGCTTGGGGCATAACAGTAGCAACGCCTGCACAGGCAGAAGTTGCCGCTATGGTGGGTGCGAAACGAATCATCATGGCCAACCAATTGGTGGGTAAAACCAACATGGCGATCATCGAACAGCTTATTCGCGAGTTTGATGTCGATTTCTATTGTTGTGTGGACTCATCGATAAACGTGCAGCAACTTAACCAATATTTCTCTAATACAAAGCAGACGCTAAAAGTACTGATCGAGTTTGGTGTACCGGGCGGTCGTTGTGGATGTCGTTCACCACAAGAAGTTCTAGAACTGGCTCAAACTCTCCAAGACACACCAGCCCTTTCGCTAGCAGGTATTGAGGTGTACGAGGGTGTGATTCACGGTGACAATGCAGAACAAGACATTCGAACCTTCTTAAATCAGGCGCTCACTTCGGTCGAAAGCCTCGTATCAGATGGCCTAATTGCAGAGCAACCTATCATCACGGGCGCAGGATCTGCTTGGTACGATGTAGTCGCAGAATGTTTAGCGAACCTAACCGATTATTTGGCGATCATCCGCCCGGGCTGTTATGCCATTCACGACACA
Organism: Vibrio sp. L5-1; assembly: GCF_021728315.1. NCBI lineage: Bacteria > Pseudomonadati > Pseudomonadota > Gammaproteobacteria > Vibrionales > Vibrionaceae > Vibrio > Vibrio sp. L5-1. Next base: position 1,132,717 of record NZ_JAKKCQ010000001.1, read on the forward strand.
GGTATTTACCTAGACGCACAAAGCAAGGTGTTGCAACGCGCCCAAGTAAACCAAGGCTACGCGTGCGAATTGGGTGGTGATTTAGAATCGGCACTTGAGGTATGGGCGTATGTAATCTCTCGTCCAGAGCCGACCAAATTAGTGGTTGGGCTAGGCAAGCGTGATGTGGCCTTTGATGCAGGCTTACCAATTGCTGAGCGTGGCTATCGCAATGGCGAAGCTATTTCAGTGAAAGGCTTAACCTCTACTGCGGTGATGGATCAGCACACTTTTGTTGAAACCGATGGCTCTTCTGAAATTGAAGTGGGCGACATTATTGCTTTCTCGACCTCACACCCGTGTTTAACCTTCGACAAATGGCGCTACATTGCCATCAGCGATGACGAACATCAGGTGACCAAATGGGTAGAAACCTGCTTCTAGGTCGATTTTTCAATAAGCTAGAATCAGCGAAGCAATAAGATATACTAACGGGGCTAAGGCTTAGTTTTAAGAGCTAGGTTCTTAAAAACTAAGCAATACGATTAGCCCCATCAACAAAGGATCAGGATTCTTGAGTTTAGAAGTAGATATCATTTCACAGATAACAGAGCGTTTTCCTGTTCTTCGTGATGCAGAAAAGAAAGTCGCCAAGCTGATCATGGATGACATTAATTTTGCTGCCAATGCCAGTATCACAGAACTTGCTGAAGGTGCTCAAGTCAGTGAAGCCACCATCACACGCTTTGCTAAGGCGATCGGCTGCAATAACGTACGTGATATGAAGATTAAGTTGGCTCAGACACTAACCGTTGGCCAGCGCTTTATCCTCGAACCTGTTGACCAAACGGGTTATCAAGGTATCTACGAATCGATCAAGCAAAGCCTAGACATCAACCGCACTTTGTTCAAAGAGCAAGACGTTGAAACCGCAGTCAGCTGGCTGCATAACGCCAGGCAGATCATTGCTATCGGCATGGGTGGCGGTTCAACCATTGCTTCTCAAGAGCTGCAACATAGACTGTTTCGTTTAGGCTACCCAGTGGTGTCGTACAACGACGGCTTGATGTCACGTATGGTTGCCGCCACGGCAGATGCCAATGACGTGATGGTGATGATCTCAGCGACCGGTTTTACGCCCGTGATCACTGAAACCGCAGAGCTAGCTAAGCAGTATGGACTTAAGATCATCGCGATTACCCCACAAGATACACCGCTAGCAAAAATCGCCGATATCTTATTGCCAATCAAGCATATGGAAACCGACTTCATCTACAAACCATCGGCTTCTCGCTACGCTATGTTGGCATTAGTGGATGTGCTTTCTATGGGAATCGCAGTCAATCACAAGAACCGTTCGCGCGACAAACTGCGCCGCTTGAAAGTTGCGCTCGATTCTTACCGAGGCGGTGGCGATAGACAGCCTCTCGGTGATTAACGAATCAAGGACAGAATGGGCTTAAATTCTGGTGCTCGACAATCTTTCACTAGCTCGTATAAGCTCATTTCCAACCCTGTAATTTGGACACCAGCATCTCGTAACCGGCTAATAGCCAGATTCTTGTTAAGCAGCATTCGCGAGCTAACGCAGTCACCAACCACCTGAACCTTGTACCCAAGCTCCAATAAACCGATTGCGGTTTGATAGACACAAATATGAGCCTCAATGCCACACACCAGCCAAGTTTTCACATCCTTGGCTTGCACAGCTCCAACAAATTTAGGTTCGTCACACGCATTGAAAGTAAATTTCGGTATCGGCTTAGCATCACTCAATAGGTCATTAAGTTCATCGACCGTAGCACCTAACTTCTCAGGGTTTTGTTCCAAGCTAACAATAGGAAGACCTAAAATCTGCGCACCCTCAATCAACTTTCCGCAGTTAGAGATCAGTATATCGCTCTCATCAACAAGGCGTGCGAGCTTGCCTTGTACGTCCACAACCACCAAACCTGTGTTTGCTCTGTTTAACATCCAACTCTCCTTGTTATCACTAGAATCAACTCTCTGACTCAAACCAATAAATACTACAATACGATGTTAACCTCATTTATTGAGCCTTATTTATCAATAGGTTAGATAAATGCAATTCTACCCAGACCATAAAAAACATCGTTTTATTTAGCAAATTTAACTATTTGTCAATATATGAATTTTATTTATAAACGATATAACCAACAAAAACTCCGTTAATGCTTGAAAACTCTAGGAGTACATACAATCGCACTATCAATGAAAAGATAGGTTTCATTTGTGAGGGTTTTATAAATCAAAAATCAGCGATACCGTGATTTGCATCACAGGATGAATTAACAAGGTATCATCATGAAAAAATCAGCATTAGCACTCGGATTAATCGGTTTAGTTTCACTTCCAACTTTTGCAGCAGGCACAGATGGCGGTGCGTATGTAGGTGGCGGACTTAGTGTCTATCAAGGTTCGGATACAGATGGCGCGCCAAGCTTAGATTCTAGCGGCATGGGCTATAACCTATACGGCGGTTACCAATTCAACCGTATCGTTGGCGTGGAACTTGGCTATAACGATTATGCAGACTACAAAAACAGCACAGACAAACTTTCACCAACGTCTATTTCTGTATCAGCAAACCTCGGTTATACGTTCGATAACACTATTCGCCCATTTGTGTTAGCAGGTTTAAGCTCTGTCGACCTCAATGCGAATAGCGCTGCAGGATACGATGATGATAGTGGTACAGGCTTCCACTTTGGCGTTGGTGTTGAATACACACCGGTTGAACACCTAACACTTCGCCTGATTTCTCAAGCGGATGCGGTAAGTGTAGAAGACTCTTACAAATTTAATGGATCTACGCTCTCAACCGACGACCATACACTAGCATTCAACAGTGTTAGCTTCGGTGGTTCATACGACTTCTAATGTAATTGAACCACATAGAATAAACTGAATATACTCATTCACTTTGCTGTACCACCTTATCTTAAAGGTAACTCAGTAAAGTGAATTTTTTTATCTATGTAACGATTCAACTTACAAAGCCATACAGTAATACATACAAGACTACGGAATAATGGTCATCAACGGTCGAAAGGTCGCAAAACAAAAATAATTGATACTGGCATGACATTAAAGAGTGAGTAAGAAAAATGAACAAGATAACGAAATCAGCATTAGCACTGGGTTTAATCAGCGCAGTTTCTCTTCCAGCTTTAGCAGCAGGTACTGACGGCGGTGCTTACATTGGTGGTGGTCTTAGTATCTACCAAGATTCTGATACAGATGGTCAAGGTAGTTTAGATTCAGATGGCATGGGCTACAACCTATACGGCGGCTACCAATTCAACCGCATCATTGGTGTTGAGCTTGGCTACAATGATTACGCAGACTACAAAAAGGGGACTACAAAACTGTCGCCGACATCTATCTCTGCATCTGCAAACATCGGTTACACATTCGACAACACAATCCGCCCATTCGTATTGGCTGGTTTAAGCTCTGTTGACCTAAACGCAAACAAGAGCGCGGGTTACGATGACGATAGCGGTACGGGTTTCCACTTTGGTGTGGGTGTTGAATACACGCCAATCGAACATCTAACATTGCGCCTAATTTCTCAAGCAGACGCAGTGAGTGTTGAGAACGACTACGGCTTTAAGAAAGAAGACAAAACGCTTGCCTTCAACAGCATTAGCTTCGGTGGTTCATACAACTTCTAATGTGATTGAACCACATAGAATAAGCTGAACATACTAATTCACTTTGCTGTTCCACCTTGTCATGAAGGTCACTCAGTAAAGTGAATTTTTTGTTTCTACACGCCCTACCGCGTCATTTCACTTTAACCAGTTTATCGCTCGTCACGCCTAATTGAGATTTATGCGTTGATATTAGAGCTTTCTTGGTAGCGAGACTAAAATAAAGGAATAAGAGACGCAGGAACTCAACTACGATGAATCTACCACGCTTAAATATGTCGATAAACAAACTCCCTTTCGTGCTGGCTGTGTATTACCTACTTGTCATTAACCTGCCTATTTCGCGCGAACTATTCAACATTCTGATCGCCTCAAAAGCGGAGAGTATTGGGTTCATAATCTCAATTCCCTTTTTCTTTCTCGCTGCATTCAACTTTATCTTTCAAGTTTTTAACTGGCCGATATTCGCCAAAGCCTTTTTCATCTTATTACTGCTTACTTCCTCCTTGGTCAGCTATAGCATGTTCAGCTATGGCATTTTTGTTGACTATGGAATGATAGAAAACGTTTTTGAAACCAACAGCGGAGAAGCAGCAAGTTATCTAAGTCTGTATTCGATTTTATGGTTTGTTCTAATGGGTGGTCTCCCATCACTTATGCTTTTATTCACAAACCTTAAGAGGGAATCTTGGAAAGATTTTGCTATTTGGAAAAGTATCGGTCTGTTAAGTTCATTGATCGTAATCGCGATTATTGCAGGGTTATTTTACAAAGATTATGTCTCGATTGGTCGTAACAACTCTCACCTTAAAAAGATGATCATTCCGACCGAATACGTCGCTTCAACTGCAAAGTACATTAACAATACTTACATCAAAAAACCGATTCCTTACCAAGAGATCGGCTTAGACGCGCAGCTAAAACCGGAAGCTAAACAAGCAACTAAACCAACGCTATTGGTCTTTGTTCTTGGAGAAACAGCGCGTGTGTATAACTACCAATATTATGGCTATGAGAAAGAAACCAATGCTCATACCAAGCCTTACAACCCGATATTTTTCTCTGATGTTCAGTCGTGTGGAACTGCCACTGCGGTTTCTGTGCCGTGTATGTTTTCTAACATGAATCGCAGCAACTACGACCGAGACAGGGCTTATAACCAAGATAACGTAGTCGACATTATGAATCGCGCGGGGATTCACTCTATCTGGCGAGAGCACGATGGCGGGGATAAAGCAATCGCACACCGAATCAAAGAAATGACACTGGTTGCCAAAGACAGCGACCCTTTGTGTAATAAAGAGGTGTGTTACGACACAGCCATGCTAGAGAACTTCGAACAAGATACCCAAGATCTAACTGAAAATAACATCCTTTTCTATCATATTTCCGGTTCTCACGGGCCAACTTATTATGAACGTTACCCTGAAGAACATAGGAAGTTCATGCCCGATTGCCCACGTTCTGACATCGAAAACTGCACCAAAGAGCAAGTGGTCAACACCTACGACAACACCATCTTGTACACAGATTTCTTTCTATCACAGGCTATTCAGAAGCTAGAGAAACTCACCGACAAGTACAATGTCGCGCTGATGTACATTTCCGATCACGGAGAATCATTGGGAGAAAATGGCATCTACTTACACGGCATGCCTTATTCATTGGCACCGAAAGAGCAAACCCATGTGCCTATGATCATGTGGATGTCTGATGGTTTCGCCGAGCAGAAAGGGATAAACCAAACCTGCTTAAGAAAGGCAGGCAAAGAACAGAGCTTCTCCCAAGACAACCTGTTCGACTCTTTACTCGGCCTAATGGATGTACAAACCAAAGAATACCGAGAGAACCAAGATATTTTTGCTTCGTGTCGGTAGTGTTTTTGCTTATGTAAATCATCGGAAAACTCGAGTTGCCTGAGCAAGCTCTCCTCAACTTCCCCGAAAAAGAAAAGACCTCGGTCTTTTCTTTTTTTTTCGTCGCTAACATGGATCCAGAGTGTTAATTTATAACGACGAAACAATGAGCTACATTTAATAGAGACAATAATGGAACAGTCCGTCGTGCTCCAAAGACCAACCTGTCTTATTAGACTTTATCTCACTCACATCGCTCATTGAACTTACCACGATTAAGCTCAGTTCAATACGGCACCTGAATGGCGCCGCAATATCAATGTTTACGTCATATCATTAAGGACAAATGAATGGACGCTTTCATAATTTCAAGCTGGCAATTTTCTGAGGGTGTGGCACATGAACACACCACCAGCCCAGCCTCATTCGAGCAATCAACTTGGTATCACTGCCAAAGAGATGCTGACGGTTTGAGAGAATGGCTCCACAGTAATACGGTTCCAAATGCCATAATCGATTCATTACTCACCGATGACACCCGCCCTCGATTTGAACAATTTGGCCACGACTGTTTTTTGATGATTCTGCGAGGCATTAATCTAAACGAAGGTGCTAACCCTGACGACATGCTTAGCCTACGCATCTTATGGTACAAAGGCACTTTAATATCGACACGCAAAGTTCCTTCAAAAGCGGTCAGTAATCTGATATCCGATCTCAAACAAAACCAAGGCCCGACATCATTACCTGATGTATTACTGGGCATGATACGTGGAATCAACCACAGCATTTCAACCTTCCTAGTACCCGTCGAACTCTTGATTGACGAGTTAGAATCTACATCCAATATCGACATAAGATCGATTAACGCTCTGCATTCAAGGCTACTTAGACTAAGGCGCTATTTGAAGCCACAGAAATACGTTTTTGAGGACTTAATGAGTGACCTGCCTGCACCATTGAGTAAGCACAACAGTCATATAAAGAACAGCCTTGATACCATCCTGAGAATTAATGAGTCTGTTGAGTTTTACATCGAACAAATTAATGTATTTTTAGCGAGCCTAAGTCAGCAACAAGCTGAAAAAATGAATAGAAATACGTACCTATTTTCTATCATTGCGGGTATTTTCCTCCCTGCTGGGTTTTTCACCGGTTTGCTGGGTGTCAATATTGCAGGAATACCCGGAACAGATAACCCAATAGCATTCCCACTATTTTGCATTGGGCTGCTCGTGGTCATAGCGGCAGAGGTCATTATTTTGAAAAAATTGAGGTTTATTTAATGGTTGAGTTTTTGCAATCCAATATGTGGCTTAAACAAGTGGGTTTAGGTTTACTTCTTATCACTGTGTATTGGGTGATAAAACGCTTGGGGAAAAACTGGATAGAAACATTAGCGGAAAATAAGCGCGTCGAATTGAAGCGAAAGCAGTTCGTGATTAAGTGTTTCAATATCGTTCTGTTTCTACTCTTCATCGCTGTGTTTACGATTGTTCTTAACTTGGGTTTTGGTGATATTTCGCTGTTCTTGTCATCCATATTTGCGGTGCTGGGTGTCGCTTTATTCGCGCAATGGTCGATTCTAAGTAACCTCACAGCCAGCGTACTAATATTTTTCGTCTTCCCTTATCGCATTGGCGACAGAGTAAGAGTCGCGGAGAAAGACGAAGACATCAGCGGTGTGATCATCGATATCACCATGTTCCACGTTATTCTTCGACACAGTTCGGGCAACATTATCACCTACCCCAACAACCTGATTCTACAAAAGGGCGTGATAAAGGTCTTAGTTGAACCTGAGTTAAACAGTGAAACTGTCGATACATAACTCATCAAAGCTGAAGACTCAGGAAAATAATGCGCCCTATTCAACGTCCCAATCAATAAGTTCAGCAGAGGGCAAAATATCTTGCCCTCTTTCAATTAACATCAGCTCTTCTGTTAACACCCACATACCTTTCAAAACTGTCGTTTTTATTCAATACCGACCTCAAGCAGTCGCCTACAATTGCTGTCATTGATACGTGGCTCAGATACGTCAATTATCTCATCGTCAATTGACGTATCTGAGAACAAGATGACGACCGCGCACTCTATCGAATCAAGACAGCAGGAATTCAAGCGATGTTAGACATCAAAAAAATCTCCGCACTTAGCAACTTAAACGAACTTAAAACGGCTTACTTTGCTGAGTCAACAGCGCCACTCGATGGCATGTGGCACTTTGGCTTTGTGCCAATGTCTGACCATTTTGGTTTTTACGAAAACGGTAATCTTGTCGGTTATTGCGTATTGAATGGCGAAGGCTACTTGCTTCAGTTCTATCTAGCACCAACAGCCAGTACTCATATTGAAGACTTGCTCCCCTTAATCGTAGAGAACAACAGCTCTGTGATTGGTAAGGTGAAAGGCGCATTCGTGAGCACCGCTGAACCACAATATTTATCACTGTGTGTCGACAACACAGAGTCATTTAAAGTGAACGCGATGATGTACCGCCAAAAATCTCAAGCCAGATCTGATTGTGATTCAGACCGCATTGAAGAGATAGAGATGAGCCTCGCGACAGAAGAACAACTGGAGCAGTTCGTTGAGTTTGCTTCATTAGCGATTGGCGCACCAAAAGAGTGGCTCACCGATTACTACGGTAATTTGATTGCCCGCCAAGAGCTATGGGGCTACTGGGAGAGTGACGACATTCTCGCTACTGGAGAGTGCCGTAAGTTCGATGAGCATCAAACACAGTTTGCCGACCTAGGTATGATTGTCGCACAAGAAGAACGCGGTAAAGGCTTAGCAACGCGTGTTATTCACTTTCTAAAGCAACACGCTAATAGCCAAGGGGTAGAAGCTATGTGCTCTACGGAAAGCAGTAATATTGGCGCACAAAAGGCCATCAAACGCGCTGGGTTATCATCAAAGCATCGTATCTTGCAGTTTGATTTTAGCGAATTAAAGGAAACTGATTAGCCTTGATTCGGATTAACAAACATCAAGACTAAGTTCTAACAATTGATACTGATAAAAACTGTCACCTCCAACGATATCCACATATAGTTGGAGGTGACAATCATCTGAAATAGAAGGTCTAATGATCAATTGGTTACAGTCTCCAAAATCCCCTGTAGTTGCTCAGTTCATTGATTGCTACTGGCTGATTGAAAAAACGCCCGACGCTCAAACTCATCAATTTCCGATACTCAATCCCGATCCATCGGCACACCTGATCTTATCGCCAAGCGAGCAGGTATATCACTACACGATTGAGCAACAGGTCGATCAAGGCGTTGGCAGCCATCTGCTGTTACCACACCATAAAGCCATCGAATTGGATCACTCGAAGCCCTTTGTTCACTTGGGCATTAAATTCCATGTCGGAGCCTTGTATTCATTGGCTCTCCCAGAGAGTCCTCACCCTAGCTTGGACAGGGTTAGTCCAGTCAATCTCGCAGGTTTACTAAACAACCCAAACGCCGATGCAACGCTACTGATCAAACTCGCTCAAACTGATGTTGAGGCCTGCTGTCAGCAGTTAGATGATTTTCTACTTCCTTGGATATTGACAGGTAAGACGGATAGGCACAGCGAACTGACACGTAAGGTGTTGGGTGTGCTTGGTTCGACACCGATTGCAGAGCTTGGCGACAAGCTGTTTTGCTCGCAAAGAACACTGGAAAGAAGCTTCAACAAGGTAACTGGGCTGACATTAAAACAGTGCCAATCGATGAACAAACTCGAAGCGATGTTGGAATATTTGTATAAGCGAAATTTGGATGACATCGACTGGATGGACGTTGCCTTTCAATTTGGGTTTAGCGACCAACCGCACCTGATTCGTTACCTAAAGAAAACCATCGGTCTAACACCCAATACTTACGCTAAACAAGGCGGTTTAACTATTGATGTTTATGGTGGAGTGAGATCGGACTAACCTACCCTTTACCTTTACCTTTACCCATCAAGCACTCTCTGCCTTTTGTGTCCCATTAGTAGCAAGTTTTATTGAGTTTAGATTTGCGACTAAATATACTGGGGACATCATCAGACGGAGGACAGAAATGAATAATAAAAACAAACATATAGTTTTAATTCATGGTCTATATATGCCTGCGTTGATCATGCAATATCTGGATAGAAACTTTAAAAAACGCGGCTTTACAACGCACAAATTTGCCTACAACTCGCTGCGCTTCCCTTCGGCCGCCAAACGCCTCAATCGCTTCGTGAATGCTCGCTTTAATGAATACGATGAAGTCTACTTCTTTGGTCACTCACTGGGTGGCTTGCTGATTCGCCACTACTTTAAGTTCTACCAACCCGACTTTGCAGACACCTGCATTATTACCGCAGGCACTCCGCACAATGGGGCAACCATCGCCAAAACGCTTTCGAATCATGGTCTTGGATTTATATTTGGTTCGAGCAAAATGATCTTAAGTGATGGCTTGGGTGATTACGATATTGATGTGCCGATTGGCGTGATTACAGGCACTTACGACGCCGGAGTTGGACGTATTGTACTGGGAAAAAATCCGGGGGATGGCACGGTAACACTCGAAGACGCAAACCTGCGAGGGGCAACGGATACTTACGCTCTCAAACTCAACCACACGGCGCTTGTCTACTCTAAGGAAGTCGTGGCACTGTCGGCTCAGTTTATCGAACACAGAGCTTTTAAGGACGCTTCATAGCTTTTGCGTTAGCTGTTTTCCGTTAACTTTTGTGCGCGTTAGCTCGTGTATCTAGCTCTGGTTCTCTTATTGCTGTTTTCTTACTTCTGGTAGACCGATACAAAGATAGATAAAAACAAAAATACCACTCTGCGATGAGAGTGGTATTCAAAAATTCAATGCTGGAAGTGAGTGCTTGTTATACTTTCTATACTTATTACAGACGATTCACTCGCGTTGGTAGGAACACCTCACCCAACATGCATCGCACCGAACCACCACCAATGTCTTCAATCGTTTTCACGTTAAATGGCAGCAGTTTTCCGTGTGTCGAAAGCTGAGCTAACTGAGCTGGAGAAAATGCATCGTAAGCCGACTGAGACATCGCGATTACCTTATCGCCATTCACGGTTTCCAATTGCAGAATGTTGCCGCAGAATCGGTTCATCTGATCGATCGAGATCGAGATAACTTGCTTGTCTTTGGCAAGAGATTTCACCACAAAGCGGCGTTCAAACTCAGGAATCACTTCATCACAGATCACGCAGAAGTTATCACCAATCGCCATCATCACATTGGTGTGATAAATCGGCTGACCAGACGGTAATGCCGTTTGGAACGAAACCACGCGAGAATAACCAATACGCTTCGCATAATCTTCTAATACTTCACGGTCGCAACGCTGAGAAAGCGCCGCATAGATCGTCTTATTGATGTGATCGATAACCATCACACCGGTGCTCTCTAGATAAGAACCTTGAGCAACGTACGACTCCATAGACTCACTGTGGTTAACAATGCGACCAGACGCTTCCAACACTTCAATAAGAGCAGTAGGCTTAACTTCATGCTGACGGTTTTCACAGGCCATAGGGAAAGTGAATAAACTTCCATCACTACAAGTACTGAACCAGTTGTTTGGGAACACTGCGTCAGGGGTTTCGACACCCAATTCTGGGTAATCAAACTCTACAACTTGCACACCTTCTTTACGCAACGAAGCCACCATAGCCTTAAATTCGGCCATCGTTTCTAGCTTCACCTCAGCTTCGGTCAGATTGACTCTGTGCTGAAACTCATTATCACGTGCTGTTTCTTCGTTAAATCGAAACTCTTTTGGCGGAACCATAACAACGCAATTGGCGTTTTGAACATTAGTAATATGAAGTGATTTTTTGTGTAGGTTTAACATTTCAACCGTCCCTATCTTTTATTTACCTCAGAATTGTAAACAACTTGTTACGACAAGATTCACTGAAAATAATAATGATTTGAATATTTATCCCAAACAATCACTGCAGATCTTAGATTAATCGGTAATTTTTACTGCGAGATAACAGCACATCAGAAAGAACCAACTGTATGCATATTCGTTAAGTCGCTTTATGGATAAATATTCCGATTTCATTTTCTCGCTTACCACGAGTTTTGGTTACAATTCAATCCATTTAACGTTAGGATTATCATCGTTGCATAACCATCAATTACGTTTGAAATAAGCTTAACCTTTCCTGTCTAATTCAATCTAAAATAAGCGTCATGAAAGACACTCTTTGGATCTTTCCTTCGTCACTTAAACTAAGTAATTAACTTTAAAACTAAGCATTAACGTTGAAACTAAGCATTTAACCTTAAAACCAAGTGATTAAAGCCAAGTAATTAAAGCTAAGCGCTTAAACCAAGTACTTAGATAAGAGCTTGAACAACACCCATCGAATGACTCAATGCTTATAAGAACCCATGGGCGCTTATATAATTTCAAACTAAGACGGTAAAATTTCAAATCAAGACTATAAAAACAAAGCTGCACCAACGATGCAGTCGCTTATAGATGCACTAGTTTATAAAGGGAAATCTATGTACAAGAAATTTGAAGGCTTTACTGAAGCCTTTCCAAAGGGAGAGCCGATACAACCTCCTACTGGAATACTGGCATTCTGCCGCCATTACACTCGAGGTTTCGAAAAACCGTTGATCTTGCTCGGGTTGATGAGCATGACCATCGCGATCATCGAAGTCGCGCTGTTCGGCTACATGGGACAACTGGTTGACTGGCTATCAACAAGCAATCCCGAAACCTTCCTTGCTGATAATAAATCAACACTGATGGGGCTCGGCGTTCTACTGTTGGTCGTGATGCCAATCTTGATCAGCGTCTACTCGCTATTGCTTCACCAAACTTTGCTGGGCAACTACCCAATGTCGATTCGTTGGTTAGCGCACCGCTACCTTTTGAAGCAAAGCTTGTCGTTTTATCAAGATGATTTTGCCGGACGTGTCGCCACCAAGGTGATGCAAACCTCGCTCGCAGTACGTGAAACCGTGACCAAAATGGTCGATGTGTTCGTCTATGTGACGGTCTACTTTACGGCAATGTTATTCATACTCGCAGAATCAGATTGGCGCTTGATGGCTCCGATGCTGGTTTGGTTGTTCATTTACGTCAGCATTCAGCTGCACTTCGTACCGAAACTCAAAGATGTGTCTTCTGAGCAAGCCGATGCTCGCTCGTTGATGACGGGTCGTATTGTGGATAGCTACACCAACATCGCAACGGTCAAACTGTTCTCACACAGCAAAAGAGAAACAGAATACGCCGAAGAAGGCATGGAAGGCTTCTTAGATACCGTCCATCGCCAAATGCGCTTAGTGACCGGCTTCAACATCTGCGTTGAGTTCGCTAACTACTTGTTGGTGTTCAGTATTGCCGGCATCTCTATCTACTTATGGCTAGACAACGCAATCACTGTTGGTGCAATTGCAATAGCGGTCAGCTTGGCTTTGCGTATTAACGGTATGTCGAAATGGATCATGTGGGAAATTGGTGGTCTGTTTGAAAACCTAGGTACCGTGATTGATGGTATTAAAACACTGTCTAAGCCCATTGCTATCGAAGACAAAAAAGATGCGAAACCTTTGGATGTGCCACAAGGCGGTATCAACTTCGACAACGTGAGCTTCAACTACGGTGAAAATAAGGGCGTGATTAACAACCTGAATCTCAATATCAAGCCGGGCGAAAAAGTCGGCTTAGTTGGCCGTTCAGGGGCAGGTAAATCAACCTTAGTTAACTTACTCTTGCGCTTCCACGATGTAGAAGATGGTCGAATTTTGATTGATGACCAAGTGATCTCAGATGTCACGCAAGACTCACTGCGCAGCAACATCGGCATGGTGACTCAAGACACCTCATTGCTTCATCGTTCAATCAAAGAGAACATCCTTTACGGTCGACCTGACGCGACAGATGAAGAGGTGTATGCCGCAACCAAACAAGCGCACGCGCACGAGTTCATTGAAACGCTCACCGACCCGTTTGGTAACATTGGTTACGATGCTCAAGTTGGTGAGAGAGGCGTTAAGCTTTCGGGTGGTCAGCGTCAACGTGTTGCTATCTCACGCGTACTTCTGAAGAATGCACCGCTGTTGGTTCTGGATGAAGCAACATCAGCACTTGATTCAGAAGTAGAAGCCGCAATTCAAGAGAGCTTGATTGAGCTTATGGAAGGCAAGACCGTGATTGCAATTGCACACCGTTTATCGACGATTGCAGCAATGGATCGCTTAATCGTACTCGACCAAGGCAATATCGTTGAAGAAGGTACTCACCAAGAACTGATTACACAAAATGGCATCTATGCTCAATTGTGGAATCACCAGACCGGTGGGTTTATTGCCGATAATCTTGACCAAGCGTCGAGTGCTTAATTTATGTGCTACTTTAAAAGTGCGGCGTAATTCACACCAATTTGTTAATTAATGGTAAATTACACGTGGCAGAATGTTATGTCGTAATTATATAATGACATTAACACCAAAGACGCCTCGCTTGCGCGTTCTGGAATAAGGCTAGACTTCGGGGGGAGGCTAGCCTTTTTTATACCTGTTATTCTTCGCTCCTTTCTCATCTATTTTCGTCTGCTCCATAAACTTCATCGATCCTTTTGTTTTTTTCTTGGCGTTTTTTTCTTAAAATGCGCGCAGTATTCTTTCTAGAGATCAACCATGAACAAAAGTGTCTTAACTAACGTAATCGCGTTAGCACTGCTTGCTGGCGGCTATGCGACGGCAAACCAATACTTGCTTTATGCAGGCCTATTCGCCTTTTCTGGTGCCATCACCAACTGGCTTGCGATTCACATGTTGTTCGAAAAAGTACCCGGCTTATACGGTTCTGGCGTTATTCCAGCTCGTTTTGAAGAGTTCAAGGCGGCTATTAAACAACTGATGATGGAACAGTTCTTTACCGAAGGTAATATCGACCGCTTCCTAAGCAGCGAGATGAGCGGTAAGTCACTCAACCTAGAACCCGTGATTAAGAAGATCGACTTTAACCCTGCATTCGATTCACTGGTGCATGTTATCGAGAACTCACAATTTGGTGGCATGCTAGCGATGGTTGGCGGAACTGAAGCACTACAGCCAATGAAAACGCCATTCGTGGAAAAGATGCAAGAGTCTGTGATTGAAATCAGCAAGAGTGATTCTGTAAAAAATGCCATCAAGGATGAACTTGAATCGCCTGCAATGATGGATGAAATCAAAGAGAATATTGAAGCGATCATCGATCAGCGCTTGAATGAACTGACACCAAAGCTGGTTAAAGAGATGGTTCAAACCATGATCAAGAAACACCTTGGCTGGTTGGTCGTTTGGGGCGGAGTATTCGGTGGTGTGATTGGCTTAATTTCTGCGGCAATTACGCTATAAGCAGTTTATCTGTTCTCACTTTATTTGCTCTAACTTAATCTGATGCCCTCATCTGACGCTCAACAAAAAATGGAAGCTTATCGGCTTCCATTTTTTATATCTAAATAACCTTGGTAAGGCGAAAGCAGGCCACTATTTTAGGGTGGCCAACAACTCAGGGTTAACACCAAAGCCTTTCTTATGCTCTTCAATCACTACTTCGCTGCGAGTCTGAATCACGCCCGGCAGTGTACCCAGCTTGGTTGCCATAAACGCTTGGTATGCCTTCATGTCTTTCACTCGAACCTTGATCATGGTGTCAAAATCACCCGACAGCGAATAACACTCTTCCACCTCAGGCATCATTTCAACCGCTTGGGCGAATTTATCGAAAATCGAAAAGCTGGTCTGGTCGAGACGAATATGGATAAAGACCTGGACATCGAGTCCCAGCTTTTCTGAACAGAGCTCGGCATGATAGCCCGTTATATAGCCTTCTTTCTCCAATCGCTTCAATCTATCAGAACAAGGGGACGTCGTTAGGTTGACCTGCTTTGCCAACTCAACAACAGGCAAACGCCCTTTCATATGCAGAATTCTTAGTATCTCTTTATCGATACGATCGAGTTGATGCTGAGACATAACATTCCTTAAACATTCTAAATTCCGCTCAGTATATTCCATACCACGAACAATCGAAGAAAACCTCGCTCACACATTTAAAAAACTAAATACGCCATTAGTATTCACATCAAATATAAATCAATATGAAACGATAATACCCCTTATAAATCAATCTTTGACTATTAACAAATTATTATAGAAATGACCCGAATAACAAATAAGTTGAGCCAGAAACGAAAGAAAGGATATAGGCCAAAGTGAATAATGGGATTATCAAAGAGAAAGGATAACTCTATTATGAAGACACAAGAACTCGCGTACAAACCATACGGTATTGGCTCATGGACACACGTAACGGTATCAAAAGATGTTGCTGAAGCACTCGCAAGTGAATACTCGAACTATGGATGGGAAGTGAAGATTGATGGCAACGCCATTGACACAAAACTTGCACTCAAAGCCGCATAGAAACGAAAAAAACCTCCATAAAGGAGGTTTTTTTATCTAGGTTGGTAAGCACTTACTATAAGTTAAGCCATTCCAACTTGGGGAACTGTACTTCCTGTTTCACAACGACAATTACACGTTCGACAGAAGTGCTGAGTTTCCATATCGTAATACAGGTTTCCACTAAATAGCTTTGACGTCCATTGCATCATACGACCAGAGGTTGTCTCGGGCTCAGATTCACAACGTTTCATTATAGACTTATGTAGTGTTGTTTTTTTACATCCTTTGCAATAGAGATCAGGCATACCTTTGTCCTATAGGTCTTTAGTGGTTACTGACAATTGACACATCATGTCGAATTTGGTTTCACTATTCACCGAGCTAATTACAAAAGTGAGCGCCAAGTTCAAAAAATAGCCATTTTTCTCTTTCGTTTTTTGACATCAAACGCCATCAAGATCCTTCTTCTTCCATTTATCCTCCCTCGTTCATGCGGTTTCGATTTACATTGTAAAACCCCATAACGACAGTACTTCCCCCGTCTTAGTCATCAAATTGATCGATAAAAAAACGGCACTTCCTCTGCGAAAGTACCGCTTAAGCAAACCATGTTTGGTTGAATTTAGCTCACATTTTAAAAGCCAAATTTACCATTGTCATTTTTCCACTCTGAACGAGCAGGAATGGTTTCGATGGTATCCCAGTGCTCTACGATTTTTCCGTTATCAACACGGAATAGATCATAAAAAGCAACGTGATTATTCATGAACTGGCCTTCACTGATCGACAACACAAAGTTACCTTGGCCTAAAATCTTATGGTTGGCGGTATAAACCATTGGCATACCCGCTTCTGCTAGCGCACCCAAAGCTTCACCCAAACCGCTTAGACCATCGGCTACTCCTGGGTTGTGCTGTAAGTAAGCACTGTCTTCATTATCGATATAGTTATTAATCTTCGCCATATCACCGCCGATCAGGATGTCTTTAACGAAACCACTGACCAACTGCTGATTTTTGTCCGTTTGATCGAGATCTACGACTTTAGTCGTGCCATCTAATTGAGTTCGTCCACTGGCGTTTGGCTTGGCAATTTCTTGCAAGTTGTCCCAATGCTCAACTATCTGTCCATCTTCAAAGCGGAACACATCAAAGCCGACTTTCGGACCAAAGAAGTTATATTCGGTATGAATGACAACATAGTCGCCATCTTGAAATGAGCGCGTCACTTGTGCTTTCGCAGAGCCTTCAGGCAGCATTTGTAGCACTTCACCAAAGCCCGCTAAGCCATCGCCAACAGCTAGGTTATGTTGAATGTACTTTTCAGGGTTAATGTAGCTCACCGCTTTTGCGTCGCCCGTTTCAATGCTCGAAATAACCGCTACCGCTTTTTCTTGAATAGACAGCTCTTGGGCAGTCGCAATGGTTACGAAAGTAGAAGCGCTAAATACGCTTGCCGCTAGTAATGTAGATTTAGTTATTGTTTTCATTTTTAAAGTCCTCTCGTTGGCTTGGAAACTATATTAATCAACGAGAGAGACTCACGGCAGAGTGGATTTAGGCAGAAAAATGGTAGATATCGAACCTTAGATGATTCGTGTCGACCCATTCACTATTCAGAGAGGGAAGGCTTGGAATATTTCTTTTGAAACTCGCTCGGCGTCATTTGAGTATGATTTTTAAAGTACTTAACAAAATTACTGGCGTCTTCAAAACCAAAATCCGACGCCATTTTTTGAGACGTAATATTGGTTACCACCAGCTGACGCTTCATTTCTAAAACGGTAAAAGAATCGATGATCTGCTTGGCAGTTAACCCCGTTGCGACTTTGCACACTTGGTTCAACGTCTTGTAGGTGGTGTTAATTTGATTGGCGTACCAGTTTGCATCACGCACGCGCAGGTAGTTGTTTTGAAGAAGCTCAAAATAGCGGGCAAACTTAATGTTCTGCTGCAAGCTCAAGGCGTCTTGCTTCACTTCTGGTCGCAGGCGATGAAGAATCAGTGCTAGTGCTGAGAACAGGTACATCACAATCAAGGGATCGGATTCTGACTGTTTCAGTTCCGTCTTAATTTGCTGTATGAGACTTCGCGTCCGATCTTGGTGGGACTCGTCTAGTGACAATAATACCGAGTGCGCCTTGTTCAAATGAGTAGGCGTGTAGTTCGGCAACTTCATATTAGCGTGAACGCTGTCTAAGAACGCTTGAGTAAACAAAACCGCAGTGCCTTGTGGCTTATTACTAAAATCAAAGGCGTGCACCTGCTCTCTTTGAATGAACAACACGCTCCCTTGGCTAAAAGGGTAGTCCTCAAAGTCGACCATGTGCGTGCCAGAGCCTTGCTCGATAAACAAAATCAGGAAGAAGCTGACACGATGGGGCAGTTGAGGGTCATGATAAATATTGCTTTCTGAATAGAGCCGAGACAAGGGCACCAACTCCAGCTCAGCCTGCGCCGTTTTTTCATGGTTAAAGCCAATATTCGGGATTACTTGAGGCACTACTACCTTCCTATTCATTTACTCACAGCTCTTAGCAAGAGTAATGTATCCCTGTGGGAACTGAAATGCTCCGAGCCTAGAAGTATGACTTAGCCAGCGTCACCAACAAGGTAATCATGCTCAATACACTCAACTTGCCAGACGCAACAAAGCTCGAAAGGTCAAAGCATTGGGGTATAGTCAAAAAAATAGAGCCACCGAAGTGACTCTATTATTTTTAGCTAATGTCCGTTGCTAATTCACATCTGTTTTACAATGTAAATTAGTCTAGCTCAACTAGGTTCTTCTTAAATTCAGCGTGTTGCTTCTTAACTTCGTCTTCTGGTTCGCCCGTAATTAGGCTCACAATAACGATAGAAAGAGTCGATAGGATGATTCCCGGTACGATTTCGTAAACATCGAACCAACCGCCCGTGAACTGTTTCCAAAGAACAATCGTAACACCACCAACCACGATACCCGCTAGAGCGCCGTTACGGTTCATACGAGACCAGTAAAGGCTCAACACGATAGCTGGACCAAACGCAGCACCAAAACCTGCCCATGCGTAAGATACAAGGCCAAGAACTGAACTGTCTGGTGTCATCGCTAGAACAAGTGCAATCAGAGAGATTAGGATAACCGCGAAACGTCCTACACGAACAATCTCTTCCGACGTTGCGTCTTTCTTCAGAATTTGCTTGTACAGATCTTCTGCCATTGCAGATGAAGAAACAAGAAGTTGTGAATCTGCAGTACTCATGATTGCCGCTAGGATTGCAGCAAGTAGGATACCTGCGATTACTGGGTGGAACATCGCGTTAACAAGAAGCATGAAGATCTTCTCGCCATCGTCTAGTTTAGGTGCGCCAGAGTTAGTCACGTAGATTAGACCAACAAGACCGACTAGCATTGCACCAACCATAGACAATGCAGTCCAGATAACCGCAATGCGGCGTGCTGTCACAAGATCTTTGTTTGAACGAGTTGCTTTAAAACGAGCCAAGATGTGTGGTTGACCGAAGTAACCCAAGCCCCATGCCGCTAGCGAGATGATCGCAATAGCAGACAGTGGCTCACCTTTCGCATCATTCCATAGCGTTAGAAGCTCTGGGTTGATGTTGTGCAGGTCGCTAGATAGCTGACCAAGGCCACCGTTCATTGCCGCGATTGGTACAATCAATAGCGCAGCAGACATTAGCAGGCCTTGAACTAAGTCAGTCCAAGATACCGCTAGGAAGCCACCAAACAGGGTGTACGAAACCACACATACCGTGCCGATGATTACCGCTGTTGTGTAATCTAGGCCGAATACCGTTTCAAACAATTTACCACCTGCTACCAAGCCTGAACTTGTGTAGAAAAGGAAGAATAAAAGGATAAAGAAAGCAGAAATTGTTTGGATCAGCTTAGAATTATCATTGAAACGACGAGATAGGAACTCAGGCAGCGTCAGTGATTCAGTCGTAATGCTGTAAGTACGTAGACGTTTTGCACTGATTAACCAGTTTGCCCAAGTACCTACAAGTAGGCCACCAGCAAGCCAAAATGCTTCAAAGCCAGCAGCGTAAGCGTAACCAGGCAGGCCAAGTAGCAACCAACCACTCATGTCTGATGCACCAGCAGAAAGTGCAGCAGGCCATGGGCCTAACGAACGACCACCTAGGAAGTAGTCAGTTGAGTTAGATGTACGTTTGTAAGCAATAACACCGATCGCTAGCATCATAATTAGATACGCAATGAACGTCGTCGTTATTGCAAAACTGTTTTCTATCATTTGATAGTCCTCATTTTGTAGAAAGCCTTCCATGCCTAATTCAATGCAAGGTACTCACCGTAAAGGCAAGCAAGTGCATTGAGTTAGGTATTGAGGCTCCAAAGCACTCAGGGTTAAATCCAAAAATGGGAAAACCAAAAGTCTTTAGAGCCAATTTTACTGAAGGTTAGTGAGCTTCGCTTCCAAGTTCGAGCAAGGTCGCGTTACCGCCCACGGCTGTTATATTTATAGTTCGCGTACGCTCGGTAATGAAGCGCAGCGATAGGTGTGGATCATTGGCAACATTCATTGTCGCCAGATCCGTTTCAGCCACTAAACCGACGATTGCACCGTCACGCTTAGCAAGCTGTAAATTGATAGCTTGTGCCGTTTGTGAATTACCTACGTAACCCGCGCTTCGCACATCGCAAGACAACAACTGTTGAGCAGCGTCGTACGAGGCAACCTGCACCAAGTTGGTTGGTAGATTCGCTTGTTTCGCGGCATCTGCAATTAAGGTATTGAACTGCACGTCATCACTGCACAATTGAACGCTGTTACCTGCCAATAGTGCTGCAGTAATCATCGCTGTTGCAGTTTGCAGTGCGGGCACTTTCTCTTCACAATCACCAACAATCACCAAAGCCACACCGCGGCCTGCGGCATACAACTCATTGGTTTCGCCCGTAGGACCTGCCATTAGGTGATGTTCAGAAAGCAGCGCAGACGCTTGCTCTAGATGATAAGTTGCCACTGCAGCCAAAGGCACAGATTGACTTTCGATCTCTGATTTCAGCGCAAGTACCTGAGCACTCTTGTAATCAAAGTCGGTAAGATTCCATTGTTCCCACGCTAGCAAAGCATCAGAAAAACCTGTCACTTGATGAACCATGATACTGCTCCTTATGCCTTGTCTTGTGATTGAGAGAAATGAACATCTGTAAAACGGTATAGGTAGTGAGGACCACCCGCTTTAGGGCCAGTACCTGACAAACCTTGGCCGCCGAATGGCTGAACCCCAACAACGGCGCCCACTTGGTCACGGTTGATGTAGCAGTTACCCACGCGAACGTGTTTTTCGATCCAACGATAAGTTGTCTCGTTACGACTGTGGATACCCATGGTTAGGCCAAAGCCCGTTTGGTTAATTTGGTCTACCACTTGCGTCAACTCACTCGCTTTGAAGCGAACGATGTGTAGCACAGGGCCAAACTGTTCTTCTTTCAAGCAGCTGATGTCATCGATTTCAAACGCACTTGGTGGAACAAAGTCACCATGTTCACAATCACTACCTAGAGAAAGTTGAGCCACCTTCTTCTGGGTATTGGTCATGTTTTCTAAGTGCGCCAACAACTTCTGTTTCGCATTTTGGTCGATAACAGGGCCAACATCCGTTTTATGAAGATGTGGAATACCCACACTCAATTCGTCCATTGCACCGTGAATCAATGCAACCACGCGGTCTGCGATGTCTTCTTGAATGTAAAGCACACGCAGCGCAGAACAACGTTGACCTGCTGAAGCGAATGCAGAACGAATAACATCACGAACTACCTGTTCAGGCAGTGCGGTACTGTCGACGATCATCGCGTTCTGACCACCGGTTTCCGCAATAAACGGAACAGGCTTAGCGTTACGACTTGCCAATGAAACGTTGATGCGTTGTGCTGTTGGTGTTGAACCCGTAAAAGCAACGCCAGCAATTGCATCATGGCTGGTTAGTGCACTGCCGATCTCAGCACCGCGACCCGGTAGTAACTGAATGGTGCCAGCAGGGAAACCCGCTTCATTC
Source organism: Vibrio sp. L5-1 (assembly GCF_021728315.1). NCBI lineage: Bacteria > Pseudomonadati > Pseudomonadota > Gammaproteobacteria > Vibrionales > Vibrionaceae > Vibrio > Vibrio sp. L5-1. Next base: position 1,154,694 of record NZ_JAKKCQ010000001.1, read on the forward strand.
ATCAATTCAACCGCGCGAGCTGCAATCAAGCTTGTTTGCTCGGCAGGCTTAGCCACAACCGTGTTACCCGCAACCAAAGCTGCTGTAATTTGGCCAAGGAAGATGGCCAGAGGGAAGTTCCAAGGGCTAATACAAACGAACACACCACGACCTTGTCGTGAAGCGATTCGTGTTTGGCCATCAAAACCTTTTAGTTCGAAACCTTGTAGGTTATCCGCTTGTTTTGCGTAGTAACGACAGAAGTCGACCGCTTCACGCACTTCATCAACGCTGTCGTGAATCGTCTTACCTGCTTCTTGATGACAAATTGCCACCAGCTCAGCAAGGTTGTCTTCCATCAGGTCAGCCAGCTTATCAAGTGCTGCCGCTTTGGTTTCAACTGAACTTGCGTTCCAATCAGCAAATGCTGCATCTGCGCCAGTGATCGCTGCGGAAACATGATCAAGGTTAGCGAAAGCCACCTGACCCACATTAATACGACGATCGTAAGGTGCGGTCACTTGCTCAACATTCTGATCAGCCTTGATCATGCTTTCGGCAAGAGATTCACCGTTGATCACAGGGCCAGCAGTCCATTGATTATTAAGGAAAGCTTTAACCTGCTCTTCAAACTGATGCGCTTCACTTTCAATATCGATGTTCACACCGTAAGAGTTTTTGCGCTCAGGGAATACCGCTGGAGGCAGAGGAATCTTAGTGTTGTGCAGCGTATCGAACGCCAGAAGCATATCGACAGGGTGTTGAGTCAGCTCTGCTACAGGGCAACGTGCATCAACTAAACGGTGGACAAACGAGCTGTTTGCGCCGTTCTCTAGCAAGCGACGTACTAGGTATGGCAGTAAGTCTTTATGGCTACCAACCGGTGCGTAAATACGTACCGACTGTTGGTAAGCTTCCATCGCGTGGTTGTAAAGAGAATCACCCATGCCGTGTAAGCGTTGGAATTCAAAGTCTTTATGCTCGGTCATTACAGCGATAGCAGAAACTGTATGGGCATTGTGGCTCGCAAACTGCGGGAAGATATTGCCGCGAACACTTGGGCTCAATAGGTAACGCGCACAAGCAAGGTAAGCTACGTCAGTCGCTTCTTTACGAGTGTAAACTGGGTAATCAGTGAAACCAGCCTGCTGTGACCATTTGATTTCGCTGTCCCAGTACGCGCCCTTCACTAGGCGAAGCGGGATTAAATCACCCTGCTCTTTCGCTAGGCGGTTTAGCCATACTAGAACCGGTAGTGCACGCTTTGAGTAAGCTTGAATAACCAGACCAAATTTACCCCAACCTTTTACAAGGTCAGTGCGGTACAGTTTTTCGAATAATTTAAGAGAAAGCTCTAGGCGATCCGCTTCTTCCGCATCAATCGTAATCGCAACGTCTAGCTCTACTGCGCGGCGCAATAGCTGCTCTAGCGTGTCGCAAAGTTCCGTCAATACGCGGTCTTCGTTCGCCACTTCATAACGTGGGTGAAGCGCAGAAAGCTTGATAGAAACAGACGGTGCTGGGCTAGATTTTGAAGAGACGTATGTGTCTCGACCTACGGCTTCAATCGCCATTAGGTAATCTTTGAAGTATTTGTTTGCGTCTGCAGTAGTCAGTGCCGCTTCACCTAGCATGTCGTATGAGTAGGTAAAACCTTTGTCACGCATAGACTTACCGTTCTTTTGCGCTTCAGCAATGCTGCGGCCAAGAACGAATTGGTGACCCATCACCTTCATTGCTTGGTGCATCGCTTTACGAATCACCGGCTCAGAAAGCTTGTTCACTAAGCGATTAACGGCTTGACCCGCACTCTGCTCGTTAGATGAAAGTCCAACCACCTTGCCTGTTAGCATTAGGCCCCAAGTGGATGCGTTAACAAACACTGAGTCAGAATTCTTTAGATGAGATTTCCAATCCGCAACGCTGAGTTTGTCGCGAATCAGTGCATCAGCGGTTGCTGAATCAGGAATACGCATCAAGGCTTCCGCCAGACACATCAGCAAGATGCCCTCTTGAGTATCTAGACTGTATTCAAGCAACAGTGCATCGATCATCTGGATAGAAGTCTTATCCGCGCGGATAGCTTCGATCAATGATGTCGTTTTGTCTGCGATTTGCTGCTTTTCAGACTCAGAAGGGGTAGCTAGCGGCAGAAGTTGCTCTAGCCATTGGGTTTCATCCACCATATATAATGGTGAGATAAGCGTCCAAAGATCAGCAAGCGACTGCTCGTTGAATTCTGGCTTTAACACATCAGTAGCTGTAAACATGCGTTTTCCTTAATCTCACACCCGAAAAGAGTTCGGGATCTCTACAATGGCTGCAGTGTATTTAGAGTATATAAGGATTACTTGTCAAAAACTCCGAGTTTTTTGCTAAAAACTCGCTTTATTAACAAAACAAACACAAGGTCACATATGAAACTTTAATATAATATGCCGTTTTGTTTTTTTATTTAACAGAAATTTGCTTTTTGTATTGAGATGGTGACATGCCTTGAAGGCGAGAAAAGGTGTGAGTAAAGGAAGATTGACCGGAAAAACCAGCAAGTTCTGCAACCTGTCCAAGGCTTAAATTACCTTGTTCGATAAGGCGTCGAGAGCGGTCGATACGCTTTCCTAAAACATATTGGTGAGGGGTAATGCCCATTTGATCTTTAAATAGCATGTGGAATTGGCTTTCGCCCAAGAACACACTGCCTGCAAGCTGCGCGACTGAGATCTTATTAGCCAAGTGTTGTTCGATGTAGCGATCCAACGACTCAAGATCGAAACGCGAATCTTTAATCGAGGTTTCAAATGCCGAGATGTGTCTTTGCATCAACGCAATCACCGTGTCATTACAAGCTCGACTCAACAACAGATCATCAGGACTGGCCTGCATCTCTTGCACCAACATATGGATAAGCTTTTGAATTTGCGCATCTAATTGGAAGTAGACGTTCGAGGATTCTAACTGGTTAATCTTCTCTAGCATCAGAGGGTCATCATCGGTTGGCATAGGCATATTGAGTACGAGAATATCCGACTGACCAACCACTCCACCGAAAGCATGATCAGAGCGAGCCGTGACTACACAGCCTTGCCCTGGACCGACAAGATTACCTTTACCGCTCACTTCAAATTCCGCCTGACCTTTTAAACCAATGACTACCTGCGAATAATGGTGATCGTGACAATCCATATGCGAAGGCAAAGTAATAATCTCCGCAGGGCGAGGGCCAGTAAGGCTTAGCGGGGACAAGTCAAAGTTTGGAAAGGGTAACGGTTTAGGCATAACATCAAAATACTCAGGTCGACATAGTAAGAATAATACTCTGAAATCTGCATAAGATGAATTTGTAAATGATCATGAGAGTCATTTCCTCGCCTTAAACAAAAGATCATTATCGAGATCCTCTTGATCATGCCTCCGGAAAGATGATCAAGAGTGCACAAACTACGGGCATTGTAAAACCAATCGTTCCGGTGAGTTTAGGGGCTTCACAAGCAATCGCACCGACAAGCAAACCATGCCACCAATAAATACTTTGTCGCCCCAGCATAATGAATAAATTTTCTTATATAGCTCAAATAATTGGCGATAAACCTGCAAAAAGTGTATCCGAAGTACCGAAACTTGGCTTTTGAGTAGATTGGATAGCAATAAAACGGTATAAAGACGGGTACTGTGTTAATTGCTAATAACTAGTGACTCACAACTAGGAAGTAGACACTTTATTAACGAGCCAATTTTCAATCTACAAGTTGCAGGGACCTATGACTAACTTTCGAATTTCAGCGCTTTTACTCGCGCTATCCCCACTTTGGGTATCTGCATCGGTATCCGCTGAAGAACTGAATCAAGTCGATCCCGTTTCAGCTATCGATGCAAAGCTAACAGAGAAAAACTCAGATATTGAGCGTATTTCAGCAACCAAAGTATCGGCGACTGAAAACCTAAAACAACTTCAAAATAAGAACAGCAAGTTGTTGCGCGAAGGTGAAGAACTTAAGGCAAAACGTAACAGAGCCAAGTCTGTACTCGACAAACAGTACAGTCGCTTGCTTGAAGATCCAGAAACGGATTTGGTCTCTTTCCAGAAAAGTTACCAAGACGCTTGGGCTGCGGTTAAAGAGAATCAATCGTCTCAACTAGATAACGAACAAGCGATGAACGAGAGCGAAATTCACCTTTCTCAAATCAAGCAAAAGCAAGCTCGCCTGAATAATGAGCTGGCAAACTTGAGAGAATCGAAAGTTGAAGCTCGCGTTAAACGTATTGCATCAGAACTTCGCGAAAGTGCCGTTCTTGAAACCAGCTACACCACCACATGTTCATCAACGATGACATTGGGTGAATGTACTGCTCAAGGTAAACACCTGACCAATCAAAAAGCGGTGAAAACGTTCAAGAGCCAATTACTTGAGCAGCTCACGGAAAGTTCATTAGCAAAACAGAACTTGCAAGGTGTTCAACTGAACATCCATGTTCAAGACAGCCAAGCGCTCAAGAGTGGCTTTTCTGGTAACAACTCTTACTTCATGCAGATGCAGGCTCAGCTTCAAGCAAAACCTGAAGCGGTTGCAGCATGTAACTTATTGAACGTGTCAACGCGCTACTGTTTAACGGGCAGTGACGCAGCAGTCGTTAAGAAGAGTGACAAACAATGGGCTAACGTGACGGTACGTTCTGATCAGTACAATGACTCAGTGACCATCAACGGCATTAAGTATGGCAGCACCCCTCTTGAGGTTGCGCTACCAAGTGGTCGTCACCAAGTAACCATTTCAAAACAAGGTTACGAGTCTTACAACCGCACAGTGACCATCAACGGTAGCGACACTATTTGGGTTAAGCTTCTTCCTAGCAAGGAAAGCTAAGTCCAGTATGAATAGCTCAGCGCTCTAATTAAGATAGCCGTGCCTATTTCACAAAGCTGAATGAATACTCGCCATTTTGTTGGTAGTTATAAACAGTAGCTGCAGACGAAATGGCGTTTTCGTTTAGAATATTCGATTAACCTAAATTACGATTGAAGTAGCCCATCATGCGCCAAGGTCTTCCTACTCTACTATTTGCACTTGCTCCCTGCCTAATGACTCCTGCTGTTTTCGCTGAGGCGACACCACCAGCAATCGCGTCTTCTGTCAGCGACATTGAAAGCTCACTTTTCGAAAAGCATGCCGAGTTAACGGCAGTTGAGAAGAAACTAGCTGACAAACAAAATGAAGTCGACAATCAAGCGCAGCAAACGGCACGTCTAGCCAAGTTATCGTCTCAAGCAGAGCTAACACTCGCAAAGGCGAAAGCCAGCCTAGAGCAAGATTACACGCGCATGATTGATGAGCCCGATTTCGATATCTCACCGGCTCAAAACCGCTTCCAAGACGCTTGGAAAACAGTAAAAGAAGGCAAGCTTGCGATTTCAGATTCAGAGCAGAAGCAGCAAGGCTTGATGATGGAGCTTGAGGCTATCCAAGCCGAGAAAGCAGCAGCAGAAGCTTCAATCGCTAATCTGAACCAAAATAAGCTAAGAGCAAGAGCTGAGCGACTCAGAAACGAGATCACTCAGACGGAAGAGCAAACCGTTAGCTTTACGAACCGTTGCAGCAGCGATATGACACTGGCGCAATGTTCAGACCAAACGGTGACCTTAGCACTTCAAAAAGCGGTAAAACAATTCCAGCACAGCCTTGTAGACAACGCGACCGAATCGAAAACAGTGAAAGAGCACCTTGCGTCTGCTTCATTGAATATTCACGTTCTGCAACACAAAGTGAAATCCTCGGGCTTCTCTGAAGATAACCGTTACCGAGCGGTGATTGCGGCGAACCTAGAAACTCGTCCAGATAAGAACACACCTTGTCGTCTGCTTGGTATTCAGTCATCAAACTGTTTCACTCAAAGCGAACAACAAGCCAACGACCAGCAAAAAGAAGTCGCTTGGGTTAACTTGGTGGTTCGTTCAAATCAATACAACGACAAGGTTTCTATCAACGGCGTGAACTATGGCAGCACACCCGTTGAAGTGATGTTACCAACAGGCCAGCACATGGTCACGATTGAGAAAGAGGGTTACCTTTCTTTCCACCAAGAGCTGAAGATAGCCCGCGATCACAACCTACGAGCCGTATTACAGGCCAAGCAGAACTCATTGAATGTCGGTACCAAGTTTGCAGACCCGATGGGAAACAACATTCAGAGCCCTGAAATGATTGTTGTCGGCTCGGGTCGCTACCTACTCGGTGAAAACAACGCACAGCAAGTGACGATCAAACAGCCGTTCGCATTAGCCGCAACACCAACCCGTGTTCAAGACTTTAGAACATTTGTTGACAGCACTGGCTACCAAACAGACGCAGAACTGATGAACACCTGCGATACGTTCGTGAATGCAGAGATCACAACCGTTTCAGACAATGACTGGCTAAGCCCTGGCTTTAAACAAGCAGATAACTCACCCGTTGTATGTGTCAGCCAAAATGATGCAAAAGCGTATACTCGTTGGTTATCTCAAAACACCGGCTTCACTTACCGTTTACCTACACCACAAGAGTGGGAAGCTGCAGCAAGAGCAGGCCAAGACACCAACTTCTGGTGGGGTAACGAGTTCCGCTCAGGTAAGGCCAACACTGGCTGGGCGGGTACGCCTTGGTCAAACGTTAGCACATCTCCAGTTAAATCATTCCTGCCAACACCAACAGGCTTCTACGACATGGTGGGTAACGTATGGGAATGGACAACCATTCAGAAAGGTTTAGCGAAAGGTGGCGCGTGGAGCTTCTCTCCAGAAGAAGCAAAAGTGTTTAACGAACTGTATGTACCGCCTTCAACGGCAGCGAACTATCTAGGATTCCGAGTCGTGCGAGAGCTGTAGGCTCCCAATCACAGGCTCAGAATCTCAAATATTTACTCTAAGTTCTCAATTATCACATTGAGCAGCATTTATAGGGGAATTCCCCCCTTATGCATAAGCATTCCTAGGAGTAGATTCGTCGATAGAGTAGTAAGTCACTCTGGGTATCAAATTGATGCCTCAGTTTAATTTACCTGACCCTCGTAAATTAAGCTGAAAATCTTCTACATGTCGACAAGGCATATCTTGTCTTTAGCCAGCCCCTCTTCAGGCTGGCTTTTTTTTGCCTGTTTATCATTCTTTCTGACCACCTATTCCCCGTGATTGAAGCAGTTAGTCAGCAATCTGTTTAACTGTCATTCACCACCCTATTTTTCGAACAGAGTACAAACTCTAATTGCCATTGCAGCGCTATAAGAAACTGATATTATTGCTATACCTCTGCTTACGAGATAAAACCTTGCCAGATCCATTCAACGCCATACATCGTTCTTTATTTGAACAACTACCAGGTTGCTGGGGCTGCAAAGATACTGATTCGGTCTTCGTGTACGCAAACCTTGCCTACAACAAACTGATTGGCTTAAAACCCGATGAGACTTGTACTGGTTTGACCGACTTCGACATGCCCAGTCAAACCATTGAGTGCGCGCAAGATTTCAGAGCTCAAGACAAACATGTGATGGATACACGCAGTACCCTTAAAATCCTCGATATTCACCCTTATCCAGACGGACGCTGGCACGCCCATATCTTTACCAAAACCCCTTGGCTTGATGATAATGACAATGTCCAAGGCACTATCTTCTATGGGCAAGAGCTCACTGATACTGCAATCTTAGAGGTCGGTCATTGGGTTTGTCAGGCAACAGGAGCGAAAGGTAATCAAGCATCACTTGCGGGATCAGAGCCGCGTGTGTCTAAGCTGCAAAAGCGGCTGACTTCGCGAGAATCAGAGGTGTTGTTCTTACTGCTTTTCGGCAAGAAGCCTCAATACATTGCGTCTACGTTAGACATTTCAATCAAAACGGTCGAAGGTCATGTCGCGAGATTGAAACAGAAGTTCGATGCGCGCAGCAAAAGCCAATTAATTGAGTATGCACTGGACTCGGGCTTAGGGTCCGTGATCCCAGAAACTCTGCTCAATAAACAGATCTCCGTTGTGCTGCACAGTGATAAATGAGTTGAATGACCAACTCGTCGATGAATCTGGGAATGTACAGATAAAAAAATACCGCTGCTTGATGTTTCTAATCACCAAGTTAGCGGTATTTTTGTATGTTCTATTCGGTGTAGACCACTTAAGATCCATAAGCCTAAGGCGCTAGGCGATCAATATCCCAGCTGTTGTCTTGGCGTGAGAACAAGAAACGGTCATGCAAGCGGTGTTCACCCCCCTGCCAAAACTCAATACTATCCACGCGAACTCGGAAGCCACCCCAGAAAGAAGGCACCGGAATCTCTCCTTTAGCAAACTTCTGTTTAAGCTCTAGATACTTACCTTCTAAAATGCCACGAGCTGAGATACGGCTACTCTGCTTACTTGCAATCGCGGCCAATTGGCTCTCTTTTGGGCGTGACGAGAAGTACTTCATGTTTTCCATTGCTGTCAACTTTTCAGCGGTGCCAGTAATGTGAACTTGTCGTTCAAGTGGATGCCAAGGGAAGTGCAAACTGATTTTGCTGTTGTGCTCAAGCTGATGCGCTTTACGGCTACCTAAGTTGGTATAAAAAACGAAACCGTCTTTATCAACATTCTTTAGCAAAACAATTCGTTGGAATGGCTGACCATTTTCATCAACCGTGGCAACTGTCATGGCAGTAGGGTCAGTCATCTTAGCTTCGATGGCTTGCTCTAACCATAGATTGAATTGCTCAATAGGGTCTGCGGCTAAGTCTTTACGTCTCAATCCACCCTTAGCGTATTCACGACGAATATCTGTCAGTTCCATTTCGTTGCTCCTTTCAATTTTTTGTGATTTTGCGCTGTAATCCTTTGAAACACAAGTCTAAGCCATGGTTTTGTCTCACAGAAGGTGTTCGGTGTTAACAAGATCTCGGTACTCTATCCATCATATTGATAATCTTTATACAAACCGATTACTCGCTGAGATCCAAGTGACCAAGATACTGCCTAACCTAATGACTCCTTTTGTTTTATTCTCATTATTATTGGGAACGGCAGGACTGACTGCAACCCACTTTATGGCAGTACAATTCCAAGAAAAAATCGTCACTCAGCAACTCAATGAAGCGGCCAATAAAGCCAATCTACAAATCGATTCTGAACTGGATAAGTTCAAACAGATCCCGGATTTACTCAGCCATGACCCGCGTCTGCTCTCTTATTTTGACTCATCACCACAAACAGACAAGATTTCCGCCACTCAACTCAATCAATTACTGTTTGAATGGTCTAATCAAAGCCAAGCTGACACCATCTATATTCATGACCCGAGCGGTACTGTAGTCGCTTCCAGTAATTACCAAAAGCCTCGCACTTTTGTAGGCGAGAACTTCTCATTTCGCCCCTACTTTGCTTCAGCCATTCAAGGCAACAATACACAATATGTCGCGCTAGGCGCTCGCTCGAATGTACGCGGTTATTTTTTATCTTCACCACTGTATGTTGAGAATGACATTGTTGGTGTTATCACCGTAAAGGTGAGTTTAGAGAACCTCGAAAACATCCTAACCAGCGACGACTTTGAGATCGTAGTACTCGACTCTAACCAAGTAGTCTTTTTATCAAGCCAAGCTCCATGGCTTTACCATTCATTGTTGCCATTAACTCAGCAACAACAAACGGATATCGCACTTCAACGCCAATACGGTCAAAGCGAAATTTCGATCATCGAAGCCTTTCGTTCTTTCAAATCTAAACAAGAAGTTAGCAGCACCAATCAGCCTAATGATCCTCAACCAAATCAAGTGCAAAAAGAACTCACGGCTAACCAGCTATTCAAGCTTGGTGTTTTTAATCTTTATCCTGCAACGGTCAGCAACAACCAATACCAAGTCGTCGCACTAAAAGAGACCAGAGCTGAGCTTATTAAAGTTTTGCAAATCGATGTCATCTTCGTGGTGATTTACAGCTTGGTGATGCTAATCGCTTGGTCGTGGCGCCAGACTTATCTCGCGAAAGTGGCGTTGACCCGACTCAACCAAAACCTAGAGCAAACCGTTGATAAACGCACTCACTACTTGAAGCAATCCAATCAACAGCTGCAACAAACCCTTTTTCAATACCAAGAGTCGCAGTCGAAGTTGAAACAGACAGAACAAGAGCTGACACAAACCGCAAAATTAGCGGTACTCGGTGAGCTGTCAGCCAGCATTAACCACGAAATCAACCAACCACTTGCAGCGCTGCGAACATACAGTGAGAACAGCTTAAAGCTGCTTGAAATGGAACGGACTGACTTGGTCAAAAGCAATCTCGATAAAATGATTGCTTTGAATACCTCAATTACCGAGATCATCGCGCGTCTTAAAGTCTTCACTCGCAAGGTCACCAAGCAAGAACACCACGTCGCAAACCTGCATCAATCGATCAACAACGCGACCAGTATTCTTAGTGCGCTAATGATCAAACAAGGCATCACGTTAAGGTTAAGCACAGTGCCAGACGACATTAACATTGCGATTCACCCAACCGAGCTCGAACAAGTACTGGTTAACCTGATTCACAACGCGACTCAAGCGCTTCAACAACAAGTTCTTGAACAGAAAGTCTTGCAGCAGCAACAAAACCTGGAAAACGTAGACCAACAGGCTAGCCCACAGATAGGCATCGAATGGCAACTGCATCATGACTCTTGTCAGGTGATCATTTGGGATAACGGAATTGGCATGCAGGACGACAAATTAGAAAAGTTGTTCGACCCGTTTTTTACCACTAAACCGGAAGGCTTAGGACTAGGCCTTTCAATATCGAAACGGATTATTGAGGCGTATCACGGCACGATCAGCGCGAACCGATTAGAGCCTTCAGGCATGGTATTCTCGCTAAACATCCCGTTATATAACGATAAGGGCTGACGGGCCGTTGTTATTGTTGATTAGAAAACGAACGTTACATACTGCTGATCTGACATACAGCAAATCACATACTGTTAAGGACTCGACTTTTGCACTCTATGCCTAAACTCTATTTTGTCGACGATGAACCCGCAATCCGAGACTCCGTAGAACAAGCCATGCTCATTGAAGGCATCGATATCGTCTGCTTTCCTAATGCTATTGAGGCACTAAAGAAAATAGATACCGCGCAAGCTGGAATTGTCATCACCGATATTCACATGCCTGTGATGGATGGCATTCAATTGACACAAAAGTTGCTGAGCCAAAATCCTAATTTTCAGCTCATCGTCCTTACTGGGCATGGTGACGTGCAAACAGCGGTGTCCGCAATGAAAGCCGGCGCTTACGATTTTCTGGAAAAGCCATTTGTGGTCGATGCCCTGCTCACCGCGGTAAAAAAAGCCGCAGATAAACTCGCACTGGTTGAAGAGAACAACTTATTACGTAAAGAGTTGGCGATGCAGAATCAGGTGGGACCAAAACTGATTGGTCAATCGCCATCCATGCAGGCATTACGCCGAGAACTGATCACCTTAGATACCAAAACTCACCCTCTTCTACTGTTTGTCGGCGATCTAGGGACAGGTAAAAGGGTCACGGCGCAGTACACGCACGATCTACACAGCCATCAATCCGCAGAACTTTGCCCTGTCGCTGCGTTCAATTTACCACGCAATGACCAAGCTACGTTTGATCAGTTTGTTGTGCAATTATTCAGCAAACATCAGGGCGGAACACTTTATATCCATGAAACAGAAGCATTAACTTCACAACAATGGCGCTGGTTAGCAGCTCTAAAACCCACTCTACTTCGTGAAAACTCATGCAAGACCAATGCAACTTGTATCATTATCGCAACCACAATAGTTCCAACTACAATTGTAGGTGAGTTCCGCCGATTTGATTTGCTAACCTTGGCGCAACGAACCGAAGATATTGGCTCCTTGTTTAAGCATTTTGCTCGTGGTGCGGCAAGTCGATATCAGCTGCCGCCACCTGTCATTACAGAAAAAGAGATTCAACGACTCATTGCGACTCATTGGACGGAAAACATTCGTCAGCTTCGCCAACATGCCGAACTCAGAGTGCTGACTCAAATTAAGCAGCCGTCGCTCGACGGTGATACTGGTGAGCAAAGTGACGCGGATGAACGTGACGTGAGCATTGAGGAGCAGCAACAGTCGTTGAACCAACGCACTGATAGCTTTGAACAAATTATCTTAATTGAGGCACTACATCGCCATCAAGGGCGTTTAAAAGAAGTGCAACAAGAGCTGCAAGTGTCGCGAAAGACACTGTATGACAAGCTGAGAAAGCACCAATTGGATAAAACAGATTTCAAGAACCGATAAGTCTTAAAAAATATATAAATTCAAAGATTTAAAGGAGCAAAATCTTAACATTTATCAAAAGTAAGAATACACTCAATAGGCTTGCACTTTTATTTAGCAAACAAGGACAGTCATGAGCCAGAAGAATTACAGCAAATTGAACGAAACCGAACTTGAGTACGTCGATGATAAAACAGCGGCACTACTACTCAATACGCCCACCAGTGCGCGTATTATGTTATGGGTGATCGTTCTGTTTTTTATTGCTGCTATTGGGTGGTCCGCTTGGGCTGAGATCGATAAAGTCACCGTTGGCCAAGGCAAGGTCATCCCCTCTTCCCAAATCCAAGTGGTGCAAAACCTTGAGGGCGGCCTCGTAAAAGAGATATTAGTAAGGGAGGGTCAACGCGTTCAAAAAGGTCAACAGCTGCTGTTGATCGATGACACTCGATTCCGTTCTGACTTCCGAGAGCGCGAACAACAAGTGGCAAACTTAACTGCCAGCGTATTAATGCTTTCAGCTTCCTTTAACAGCGTGGTCATCAACGAAGAGTTCTCCGTCGAAAACTGGAAACAAAGTGTGTTACTCGACTACGGCAAACTCGCCTTCCCACCAAAGCTATACGAACTTCAACCTAAACTGGTTAATCGCCAAAAAGCCGAATATCGTCAAGACCTAAACAATTTAAGAAACCAACTTTCCGTTTTTGATCAACAAGTTGAACAGAAGCAACAAGACCTTGTTGAAATAAAATCGCGCGTCAATAACTTAAGACAAAGTTACAAATTTGCCCGCCAAGAATTAGATATAACAAAACCGCTTGCCGATGAAGGCGTTGTGCCAAGAATTGAACTCCTCAAGCTTCAAAGACAAGTGAATGACACTCGCCGAGAAATGACTTCGAGCGAACTCAAAATCCCTCTTCTACGTTCCGCCATCAAAGAAGCGATGCTCAGCCGTATCGATGCTGCATTGAGCTTCCGCTCAGAACAACAAGAAAAACTGAACCAAGCACAAGACAAGCTCTCTGCAATGACCGAATCTTCGGTTGGCCTTGAAGACAGAGTAAACCGTACCATCGTGGTCTCTCCCGTAACGGGCACAGTCAAAACGCTCGGGATTAATACCGTGGGTGGTGTTATTCAGCCGGGTATGGACATTGTTGAGATTGTACCGACTGAAGACTCGCTATTGGTTGAAGCTAAAATCGCTCCGCAAGATATCGCATTCCTACGCCCAGAACTGACCGCCATTGTTAAATTTAGTGCCTATGACTTCACAAAGTATGGCGGTTTGGAAGGTGTGCTAGAACACATCAGCGCCGATACCACTCAAGATGAAGAAGGCAATAGCTTCTACATCGTGCGTGTACGTACCGATAAATACAGCTTTGGACACAACGAAGAGTTGCCGATCATTCCTGGTATGACAGCCTCTGTCGATATCATCACGGGCAAGAGAACCGTACTTGAGTACATGTTGAAGCCACTATTAAGCGCTCAAAACAACGCATTAAAAGAGTAAGGACGTTTGATGCTTGATAGCGCCTTTCAATACACAGTGAACAGACAAGAGCAGAGGCTATGAAATCTCGGGTTTCGTTATTGTTGCTGGTCCTCACCTCTTTTACCTCAGTGGCGCTCAACAAGAGCGACCAAAGGTGGATAGACGCGGTTACTGCAACCTACGGGGAAAGAGCCGGAAAACGAGTGGCAACATGGCGCTCCAATATGACGTCGTACGAAGGGCTAAGTGAAACGGAAAAGCTTGATTCGGTAAACCGGTTCTTCAACCAAATGTACTTTGTCGATGACAACATACTGTGGGGAAAGAATGACTACTGGGCGACACCACTGGAGTTTTTAGGCAGCAACGCGGGTGATTGCGAAGACTTCACTATCGCAAAATACTTCTCTTTACTTGAACTCGGCGTCCCAGATAAAAAATTACGATTGGTGTACGTAAAAGCACTTGAGTTAAACCAATTCCATATGGTGTTGGCGTACTACTCAACACCCAGTGCAGAACCACTAATTTTAGATAACTTAAACCCTGAAATAAAACGCGGTTCTAAACGCGGAGACCTGCGACCGATATACAGTTTCAATGGTAAAAACCTTTGGTTAATTAAGTCGGCAGCAGGCAGCGGTAAGCTGGCAGGGAAATCTTCAAGATTGAGCTTATGGAACGACCTACGTTCTCGTGAGCGCTCTCTAAATTTAAACAAACCCATTATCAATTACGATGAGTAGGTACAATGACTTTATATAAACAGCTTGTGGTCGGGATGGTTGCGGTATTCATACTGCTGATGACGTCAGTTTTTATGATCGAATTCAATACCACCCGTGGATACTTAGAGGAGCAGCAACGCTCTGAGGTAAGTAATACCATTAATACTGTTGGACTGGCTCTCGCCCCTTACCTAGAAGAAAAGGACAAGGTGGCAGTGGAGTCTGTTATCAACGCCCTATTTGATGGCAGTTCTTATTCCGTCGTGCGATTGATTTTCCTAGACACCGGAGATGACATTCTCCGTTCATACCCTGTAAAGCCAACTGGCGTACCAGAGTGGTTTACTAACCTTAACCTATTTGAGCCTGTTCATGACCGCCGCGTAATTACCAGTGGCTGGATGCAACTGGCAGAAGTCGAGATCGTAAGTCACCCTGGTCCTGCCTACGATCAGCTTTGGCAAGCGTTCATCCGCTTACTGAGCATCTTTGGCACGATCTTCTTGCTCGGTTTAGTGTCTATCTCTTGGATCCTTAAGCGTGCTTTACGCCCGCTCTCGTTGATCATTACTAAGATGGATCAGATCGCGAAGAATCAGTTTGGTGAACCACTGGCTCGTCCAAAGACAAAAGATCTCACCTTGGTTGTCGATGGTATCAACCACATGTCGACCCAAGTTGAACTGGCCTTTAAAAACCAAGCGAAAGAAGCTCAAAAGCTGCGTGAAAGAGCGTATATCGACCCTGTATCTCAGCTAGGCAACCGCGCTTACTACATGTCTCAGTTAACTCAGTGGTTAGAAGAGTCCAGTTTAGGTGGTTTAGCCGTACTAAAAGCCGAATTTATTAGTGAAGAGTACGACGAAAAAGGCTATCAAGAAGGTGATGCCTTGGTTCATCAACTGGCTGAACAGCTGCAAGCTTCAATCTCATCACCAGATATCACCATCGCCCGTATTTCTAGTGACGAATTCGGTTTCATCATGCCAAACATTGATGAAAGCGAACTTAAACTTGTTGCTGGCAGCATCGTAAACTGCATTCAAAACCTAGGTTCAGACCCAACAGGTACGGCGAATCCACACATCGCGCTAGGTGTGACATACAGCAATACGCGAAAAACCAGTACCGAAATCATGTCGTTGGTCGATAACGCGCTCTCAAGTGCGAAGGCGAACCGTGAACTGACTTACGGCTACGTAACGGCAGACGATCATGGTGCTGTGATGGGCAAACAACAATGGCGTATGTTGGTTGAAGAAGCAATCATCAACGACCTTGTCACCTTCCGTCTGCAAGCTGCAAACAATAGCTTTGGCAAAACGTATCACCAAGAAGTGTTCTCTGCGATTGAAAAAGACGGAGTTCGTTACAGTGCAAACCAATATCTATACGCACTAGAACAGTTAGAAATGAGCCACATTCTCGACCAATACGTTATCGAGAAAATGATTGAGAAACTGAATGCGAAAGAAATAACTAGCCCCGTTGCTATCAATATTTCGCCAAGCAGTATTTCTCAGCCGAGCTTCATCCGCTGGATTGGTAAAACTCTTGAACACAATGCCTCAATTGCTCACCTGTTGCATTTTGAGATTCCAGAAAATTGTTTCATCAATGTTCCGCACTACACGGCGCTGCTGTGTAACACCATTCGTAACGCTGAGTCCGTATTCGGGGTTGATAACTACGGACGTAATTTCCAATCGTTGGATTACATCAACGAGTACCGCCCAAGCTATGTGAAGTTAGATTACTTGTTTACGCACAACCTTGATGATGAAAAGCAGAAATTCACCTTAACGTCGATCTCTAGAACCGCTCACAACCTAGGCATAACCACCATTGCGTCTCGAATAGAAACTCAGACTCAGCTAGATATCCTGTCTGATAACTACGTAGAAGTGTTCCAAGGCTTCATTGTTGATAAATAGTTGTAAGGGTTATATCGCATGCAAGATCCACTATTAAACTCACTGATCTACGTTAGTCGGTATTACGGGTTAGCTAACTCGCCCGAAGCGTTGATCAATGGGCTGCCACTATCCGATGGAAAGCTAACCCCTTTCCTATTCCCTCGTTCTGCTGAACGAGCGGGGTTAGTGGCGAAAGAAAACCGTTCCGAGTTGGAAAGTATTCCTCACCTGATTCTGCCTGCTATTCTACTTCTCAAACAGGGCGAAGCATGTGTTCTAAATAGTATCGATTTAGAAAAACAAGAAGCAGAGATCATCACCGCAGAAAGCGGGATGGTGCCTATCGTCATTACAATCGATGAACTCAAAGAACAATTCATCGGCCGCTACTTCTTGGTAAAAAAACAATTCCGTTATGATGAACGTTCACCAGAGGTTCTAAAAACACGCAAAGGTCACTGGTTTTGGAGCACCATTTGGGAATCTAAAAACATCTATCGTGATGTGTTGATTGCATCTATTCTGATCAATATCTTCGCCATTGCCGCGCCAATGTTTACTCGTTTGGTGTACGACAAAGTAGTCCCCAACCTTGCCTTTGAAACTCTGTGGGTGTTGGCGAGTGGTATTTTCGTCGTCTTCCTTTTCGATCTGCTTCTCAAGTTAATGCGCAGTTACTTCATTGATGTCGCGGGGAAAAAATCCGATATCCTAATTTCCTCTAAATTGTTCAGTAAAGTTCTGGGAATTCGTATGGAAGCAAAGCCTGCTTCGGTCGGTGCTTTCGCGAAAAACCTGCAAGAATTTGAATCAATCCGTGAGTTCTTTACCTCTGCAACCATTGGCTCGTTAATCGACTTACCATTCGCGCTGATGTTCTTGGCGTTAATTTGGCTGATGGCCGGAAACCTTGTGTTTGTTCCTGTCGTCGGTGTGGTCATTTTGATTATCTACGCGCTGTTAATCCAAGGGCCACTACGTCGTACGATTGAAGAAGGCTCTCGACTTGCTTCTCAGAAGTACGCGAACTTAATTGAGAGTTTGGCTGGGTTAGAGACAGTTAAATTATTCAGCGCACAAAGTCAGTTCCAATTCCGTTGGGAAGAAGCGGTTGCGCACATGGCAAACTGGAATATCAAAAGTCGCCGCATCACCGACAGCATCCAAAACACGGCTGGCTTTGTTCAACAAAGTACCAATGTAGGAATGATCATTTTTGGTGTGTACCTCATCGCAGAAGGTGAACTCACTATGGGTGGCTTGATTGCCGCGACCATGTTGAGCGGCCGTGCAATTGGCCCTCTTGTTCAACTGTCTTTGCTTTCTACACGTTACAACCAAGCAAAGTCATCAATGACTTTGATTGAACAAGTAATGTCGATGCCTGATGAACAGGAAGAAGGTAAGCGCTACATCCACCGTCCGATTATTCAGGGTCATATTGCGCTAGATAAAGTAACGTTCCACTACCCAGACTCGCCTGTCGCTTCTATCAGAGACCTAACCCTTAATATCAAACCCGGTGAAAAAGTCGCTATCATTGGTCGAATTGGTTCAGGCAAGACCACGCTAGAACGTTTGATTATGGGCCTATACAAGCCTACAGAAGGCCATGTGCGCATTGATGACACTGACATGGAACAACTGCATCATGTCGATGTACGACGCAATATAGGCTGTGTACCGCAAGACAGTAACCTGTTCTACGGTTCAGTAAGAGACAACATTACCTTAGGTCGACCGTTGGTCGATGACCGTGATGTGATGGACGCAGCCAACCGTGCAGGCGTGACCGCGTTTACTCAGCAAGATCCAGCAGGCTTAGAACGCCAAGTGGGCGAAGGTGGTGCATTGCTATCTGGTGGTCAACGTCAGTCGATTGCCATAGCGAGAGCCTTCTTAGGACGTCCACCCGTGCTTTTGATGGATGAACCGACCAGTGCGATGGATAATCGCTCGGAGATGCACATCAAACATCAACTCAACCAGTTATTGCCAAGCGAGACATTGATTCTTATCACCCACAAAACATCGATGTTGGATATTGTAGATCGAGTGATTGTGATGGAGAGAGGCAGTATTATTGCCGACGGCCCGAAAGCACAAGTTCTGTCAGACTTGAAGCAAGGCAAGGTAAGAGCAGCAAGTTAAAGCGCGCATGTGACTTAAAGAATCTAACTAAATCAATATCAGCAAAAGCAAAGGGGGAGCATCAGCTCCCCCTTTTTTTGTTTGTTCTAATGAGTAGAAAATAGCTCGAGCCGCTCTATTCAGGGTCGGTCAATTTCAAAGTAATTCATTACAACGAGATATCTTCTTGCTCCATTTTGAATGAACATTGAATCTCGTATTGGTTGAACGAGAAAACGCTGCCGCCATGGGTTCGCTTGGTGGTGACTGTCTCATCACAAAATTGAATCGTCACTCGCGTATACACCTTTTCATGCGCCTCAACTGTGCACTCGGCAAGGTTGGTTTCAAACTCAGCTTCAAGCGTATCCAACTGTGATTTAGTATTTTCGATCGCAAGATTATTTTTTTCTCTTTGCTGCTCAATTTCTAGTGCTTGCTCTTCGCTTCGTTCCGCTTTTGGTCGCTTCTTAAATTCGAGCTCTTGGCGAATCACATCCATGGTCTGCTCTTGAGCTTGTTTATAAGTTTCTTTCAGCTCGGCTATCTTTTGTCGGTAACCATCGTAACGTGCAAATCCGTGTACCTTGGTTGCGGTATCGCCTTCTACGCCTAAAAAGACACACTCCACTTTCCCACCGACTCTAGCTTCGCCGCCACTGAGCGTACCGTGCTTCTTCAAACTGTCCATCACGATAAGGTTGTTACCACAACGAATATCATTACTCATGCTGTGCACACCCAGTCGAAGGTCGGTGGCGGTTTGGAGTTCGGCGTTCTGCGCGTAGCTTGCTGTGATAGAACCTTTGCTAAACACCTTGCAGCTTTTCGGCTCACCCTCTTTAGTCGTATGACCGATAATCCCCTTCGCGACTTTTATGTCACCCTGAGCTTGGACTTCTGCCGATTCAATAAAGCCACCAACCGTGACACTTCCTGTCGCTTTAACGATCATTCCCGGTTCAATGTTCCCAGAGACAAAGACATTGCCTTTGAATTTAACGTGTCCGGTTGAAACATCTACGTTGCTAACACACAAGGCGTCATCTACTTCAATAGTTCTATCTTTGATTATGGGTAATCCAGGAAATGAAGCGAGTAATAAATTGGGGTCGTCAGGGGAGATGTAGGTGCCCTTTCCAGGCTTAATTAAACTGTCTTGTCCAGGAAGCGGTGGGATAATTCGACCTTGGACGGTAAAGCCAGCGATGCCTTTGGTCGCGGGAGTACGCTTCATCAAGTGATCATTTTGACCAACAGTAATGGTTTGCCCCAAGTCTCGCATATCAATCTTGCCTTCGTCTTTACTGCGAGGCTTCAAGACTTGGCGAGTAATGTCTTCAACCAAGGCGGCAAACTTAGCATCTTTGCCCTTTACTGGCTGCGTCCCTTTCGCGACGGGTTGAGTAAACTTTTCACCGGGTTTAAGCTTGTTACTCATCATCAGCACTTTTCTGAGCGCTAACTTATTAATTCCCTTTGTTATGTGGGCTTGGGCTAAACAATGAATGATGTCGCTCCCGCGCAGTGCGTGTCCATGATGTGGTCCCGTCACCACCAGACTCGCCAGCATCTCGTCATCAGACAGTTCGACGGCAACGCTTGCGTTACGAACTTCGGCAATCAAGACTCCTTCGTAAGCTTCCCCTTTACCTTCTTTGGCAAGAGTGACGAAGCGCAACACCTCTTCTTCAAAAAGAAAATAGTTTGATGCGTCCAAAGCTTCCAAGGTTGGTGGCAACGTCGTGTTATCAAAGCTTGCTTCAACCACAAACCCCGACGGCAGACATGCCACCACTTGTTTCTTGTCTTCTGACAATGTAACAATGTTATCCCACATTCGAATTGAGTATCCCTAATGACTCAGTTGTTATTCAGTCTATATAATTCGTTCTGCGCTGAGTATCACATTATTAGAATAATCAGCGTCACATCACTTACTTTCGATTCTGCAAACATGACTCATAAATAAGACTTACACATTTTATGATCTACTTCGCCTTTACAAATACATAGGGAAATTTTTCAGAATATTTCGTGTGATTGAATGTCGATTCGATATTAGAGCAAGATAGTAAAGGCGAATAGCTTTAGAAGATTAAAGGCTGTTATGGAGAGGTGGAACAGAAGTGATGAAGCTGATAATCAGGGTAAAAACGGATTTCAATATGGAGCTTCAGTTTACAGTGTAAATCCAAGATTCTAATTTACACTGTAAATCTAATTTGTAACGGTCAGTCTCTTTAAATGATGGCTTGTCTATTTACACTGTAAATTTGCCAGCAAAACATCGACGTCTTTACGAAACTGAATTTCTGCTTGTTTGCGACCAACAAGATTAAACTGTTCAACACAAGTCCCCCACTCTTTCTGCTGAACGACCTTTGCGATGAGTAAGTCAGAAATACCTATGTTTCGATCGTTACCAAGTAGAATCAAGTTCAGTACGCTGAAGCTAATCGCATCGTAACTGTTGCCACCGTTCACGTAATTTCTAACTAACTGAGTTTCAAATTCACTAACGGTATCGACACTCTTTGGCAGCAGTACGCGCACCATTTCGGTTTCAAGTGAAACTAAAGAACCTGAAACAAGAAAGCAGTAGCTACGCTCGAAGTGACTTAGAGCTTGGTTAATCCAGCTTTGGGAGTTTGAGGTAAGCGCCTTAACCATCAATACCGAGTGGCAGCCACTTGCCTGATCCCGCTGGTGGCCAATATGGACAGGTACAAAATCGTTATCGCGCCAGAATGAAATCAACTCACTAGTCGCACCGAAGCTTGTCGCCAGATAATCCGCTTGGCTGGTTTGCTCTGATAACTTAGCCAACATCCAACCACCAATGCCCAAACCTTGATGACGAGTTGAAACTGCAATGCGCATCACTCGAAGGCAGCGACTGGTCGCCGCTTCTGTAGAGCCAAGTTGGTTTGCCAGCAACACAGGAGCAAGGTGTCCTTGAGGCCTGCGTTTTCCAATTTGAATCTGAGCAATCAAATCTTTATCTAAACCACCCTCTTCAGTGACCAACATACAACCTAAGCATTCATCTTGCTGCCAGGCTGCGTACAAGTGGATTGCTGGATTGTTAAGGAACTGCATTAAGTCATTGGGCGACGTCTGATAATGAGCATCCACAAGAAGAGAAAAACATCGTTGTAACTTGTGTGGATTAGCCAAACAATCTGCTTTTGATAGTTCAACTAAATTTAATTGGTTGATTGTCTTATCAGAAAAGTTATCTAACTCATGAATCGCCGAGTCACTTAGCGACGCGTCGTTACCAAGCAGGAAGCAGTCAAACAACCAAGCTTCTAGTGGGTCGTTGTTATTCCAACGAATAGGTTGTTCGAGCTTAAAGCCCTTCCAACCAGGGCGGTGTACAGAAAGCCAAGATTCAAACTTAATCCCAAACCCTCGGCCACTACCCTCGTAACCGTGTACCGTGGTTGAAAAAACCATACGGTGATAACTGACGACCATAGATTTAAGTATCGGGATTGGAATGGCAGCCGCCTCATCGACCAATAACAAATCGCAATCAGGCTTAGATTGAAGTAGTTCATCCGGTGCGACGAATCTTAGGCTGCCACCTTGATGGCCGATGTTAGTAGTACTTATAACTTCACAAGGGCCTAGCCGTTGGCTTGCGTGAGCAAATACCGGCTCAACCGCTTTAACAGAAGGAGCGGTAACAATGATGTTAAGCCCGTGACGCTCAACCAAAAGCTCCGCTGCCGCGATACCTAATGTCGAACTCTTGCCGCGACCTCTGTCTGCAGTGAGAATCAAGGGACGCTTTCGATGTCCAGAGACGACTTTCTTGACTAACTCTACTGCCGTCTTTTGTTGCTCAAATCTATCGAACAAATTCGGTTGGGTTAATTCTTCAGGCAAAGGATTACGAGTATAAAGTTGCGTTAGCTGTTCATCGTCTTGTGAAACAGAAAACAGTTTGGCGAAGTTAGACGCTAACCAACGTTTTCCAAAAGTAGAATTAAAACCCTCTTCATATTCATCGGATTTGGGCGGGATAACCAACAACAAACCGCCACCGACTAACGCACCTAGTGCAGCACTAAAACTGTTGGCATCAAACTGCTCTCTAAAATCACAAACAAGAAGTTGGCATTCTCGGCCTAAGAGTTGTTGCCCCTTTTTAACCGGAACATGTGTTACCGATAGAAAAGGCGAACCACCCATCTGGAAAACTGTTTGTGCTGAAGAGGCATCAAGAAAGCTTTGAATCGTAGCGTCTTGCCAACCACTATCACCAGAAAAGACAACACCATAACGATGCTGATTATGCTCGGCTGTTTGGGAAAGAGTATGTAGGAAAGTGTTTGTTGGGTTCTTCATAATTAGCGTCCAGATTCATCTAGACACAGTTTATCACAGCCAAATAAAAAGCCGCATAATGCGGCTTTAGAGTCGTAATGGAAAGTCGTCGACTTAGTCGAGCTTCGATTGAACGAAGGCTAAAATCTCTTCCATTGTCGCATCATCCACTTTCTTAAGGTTCAACGCTAAGTTTGAACCCTTACGGCTGTATGAAGCGCGGCCTTTAATAAGCTCAACTTTTGGCGAAGCTTTCTTCGCTGGCGCTGGCGCCAATTCAAGAATCCAACCTTCCAAAGTTTCAGTAACATCTTTAGTTAAACGCGTAACACCTTGTGCTTCGCTACGCTGCCATACAAAACCTTCAGAAGCATCGCACTTAGTCAGTAATATTTGCTGCTGTTCGCCAGTCAGGCCACCGAATTGTTTGTGTAGCTTAACAATGGTTGGTCGACCAAGATCGCTCACATTTGGGTAAGCTTGTAGCAGTTCAAGAGGCAAAGCCGCCGCTTTCAACGCGCCACTCACCAAAGCTTCACTGCACTGGAACATTTTCGCTAGTGCTTTCTGGTCTTCAGCTTCGCCTTTATCTAGCTTCGCTTGCATCTCTTTACCCTTCTCATACAGAGAAAGCGGTTTATGAGCGTTAGCAACATCAGATAGGAACTTAGCGTGTTCGCCGTTGATGTTTTCAGCAACATAGATAAGGAACTCTTTGTCAGCCAAAATACACGACATACGACGACGGCTACCATCAAGAACTTCAATCTTACCGTCTTTGTTTTTACGACCAACCGCTGGGTATTGCTGGCCACGTTCTTTCAATGTTGTAAGAACATCAGAAAGCGCGTGCTCGTTTAAGAAAGATTGCTCACGAGCATTTTCTTCGAAAACAACCGTTTGAGTTGCTACGTCAGCCGCCGGGATTCGAACTAGTTCAAATGAAACCAATTCTTCGCCTGCAACAGAAAGCTCGATCACTTGAGCCTGTTCTTTAGCCGCTGTTTGAGCCTCTTGTGGCGTAGCTACGCGACGTTTGTTTGCTTTACCAAATAGCTTTGCATTTAAGTCAGATGTTTTAATCGCCATTCTTGTTATCCCTGATTAAGTGAAGGCCAGTTGCTATGTAATACACGCTCTAATTCTAGAGCACTTTTTTGTACTGCGTCTTGAGCGACAGCCAGAGTTTTCTTACCACCCTCAAAGTCGCTCACCGTTAGATCGAAAACCGTGCTGTAAGTATCTGCACAGGTTTCAAAAGCGCGGCTTCTTGGAATAGTGGCCATCATTACTTGGTCATTCAACAGGTAGTTCATCTCAGTTAATACTGATACCTGCTTCTTGTTGTCGTCTTCAAACATGGTTGGCATTAGACGAACAAATTCGAGCCCTTTCCAGTCATCCGGGAACATCTCGTACACGGTTGGTAAGTGCTGGAAGAAGTTAACCGTTGAAGCCCAATCCAAACGCTTGGCAGCACATGGAATCAGAAGAGCGTTCGATGCGTACATTGCGTTCCACACTAGAGGGTCTACGTGCGGGCCGGTATCAATCATAATCACATCAAAATCATCCGCAATTTTGTCGATAAGCTTCTCTTTTAAAAGACGAACAATATCAAGTGACTGATCTTGAGATAGGCTTTGCCACGCTTCAGCGTTAAACATCGCGTCTTCTGGGAACGCCGAGATCGTCTTTAGATTCGGATACTGTGTTGGTAAAAGTACGTTCTTACGCAAGAATTCAAGATCAACATCTTGGCCTTCTGGCACGTTGTCCAACATGATATCAACAGCAGAATAGATACTGTCGTGCTCTGCACCACTAATTTGTGGGTTTAAGAACAGACGCAAAGAACCTTGTGGATCCAAGTCAATCAAGCAGATACGGTAGCGCTTATCTAAGTTCAAAGACAGACAAGCCGCTAGGTGAACCGCTGTCATTGATTTACCCGTACCGCCCTTTTGGTTCTGTACGTTAATAACCCATGGCTTATTGTCTACATGCTGCTTACGTTGGTGGAACTTCGGCACTTCAGCTGCATCCATCAGCATGTGAGCTTCAGTCAATGAAATCGAGTAATGATTGGCGTTGTTCTTTGTAAACTGATGACCATCCGCTTCAAGCTTGTTGATAGCCTCATCCAATTTTCGACGAGTTAAGCCTGAACGCGTCTCCATCATAGCTTTAGACATTGGAGGGAAATGTTCATCACTTCGCTCTTCCAGAATAATCTCAATTCGGTCAGCCTGAACTTGTTGAGTTTGTTCGGCTAGCTGATAGAGCTTATCAATCGTTTGTTCTCTTTTCATTGCCAGTTTCCGTAATGATTAACCTAGAACAAATTGTACAGCGATTAACAACAAACACAACAAAAACATGAACATACATTTATGAGTAAAATCACACAAAATAGACTGTATTTTTACAGTTTGATGAAACAACGGCTAATACAAACACAAAAATGACCTTTTTGGTCATGTATAACCGTTCTATTTCTTCTTTACATTTAAAATGTTACAGCATCACTTATTTACAATGTAAATAGAATTTCAGAGAAAAATCTTCGGAACGATTGAAACACAAGCATAGATTACGGTTGGTGTGATTTGCATTCTAAATTGATAGATTTTCAACCAACAAAGAGTAAAACCTAAAAAGTCGCTTGGTTAATAGGAAACAAAGCGAAGGTGAGATGTCACTAAACAAAAGAAAATTGAGCCTCAACCGGAAGAATGATCATGGGATAGATAACTCGTAAGAAAATTGATAAGTCCATATTATGAAGCATGATCAAGGTGTAAACTCATCAATAATGATCCGTATGAATGCCCGTTCGAAATGATCAACCTCCGGAAAAATGATCAAGTAAATATCGTTCCGGAAGCATATAGATTTAGAGCTAACTTACGGACAAATGCTTTTGCAATGGGGATTCAAGCTCTATAAGGCCTGATTGGTTAGAAATTCAATCGACACAGAATGGAAATGCAGAAACATGACAATTTCATGATCATGCTTCCTGATTTATTGTGTTGCGAGCTAAAAGTGCCCAACCACTGACGGTGTGACCAATCTCGACCAATTTTTAAACATAAAAGGGGAGGAAAGATATAAAAGCCCCATTACTTGATCATTGTTCCGATGAATTGGCTGTCAAAAATATCCACATAGGTGACTTAGAAGCCGCTTAATACAACTTGATCAATTACGGACTGTGGATAAGCTGTATAAGCATAATGATCATGCTTTCGAACCGATAATGATCATGCTTACAATGACTTAATGATCATCGTTCTGAAGTTCTGTGATCATGCTTTCTTTAATTTAATGATCATCGTTTCGGGCTCTTTATGATCATGCTTTCCAATTGGATTTTTTTTAACACTTATAATTCATACACTTAAAAGCAAATTCAAAGCCAGATCATTAGATCACTTAATCATTTAAGATCATATTAATCAAAAAGATCAGTTATTTAAAAGCCAATAAATTCTCTTTATTTATGATCATTCTTTCTTTATCATTCAGGAACTATAGTGAAATTACGGTTAGTGTGATACGGATCAAAAATGAAACCAGAAGAGAAATTGTTAATTAAGGCACGAAGCCACAAAGATGGTCATTTATTTGAGGTATCTGAAACAGCCGTTGAATGGATAGAACAATATCAACACTTCAAAGGGGTCACCAAAAGCATCGTTGAGCTTCTTAACCTAATTTCACTACGTGGGTTTAGCAGCAAAGATGGATACGTCTCCACCACCGAGATCATTGAATCAACTGATGGTCAAGTGACTCGCGCTGCCTTGCAACAAAGGCTGAGAGCCGCTGTAAGTATTGGTCTGTTCAAACAAATCCCAGTTCGTTTTGAAGAAGGCCTTGCGGGTAAAACCATGTTGCATCGCTTTGTGAACCCAAACCAATTGATATCGGTTCTGGGTGCTACCAGTTTAGTGACAGAAAGCGTCAAGCAAAATGAAAAACAGAAGCGTTCTAAAGCGCTAGCTCAAACCAAAGTAAACAAGCGCTTACTGAATGAACACGGACTGAATACGCCACCGACGATGAAAGACGAAGCGGATCAATTCATTGTTTCTCCAACCAATTGGGCGGGGATTATTGATCAAGCGTTGGCGCCACCTAGAACCCGTAAGAGCTACCAGAAATCTATGGTTTCGATCTCTGGCACTCGAGCGGTGATCGAGACACGATCTTCTAAAAACATCATGACGGTTGACGATCTGATGACGCTGTTCGCGTTATTCACGCTTACTGTCCAATATCATGATCACCACCAAGATGATTATCATCTCGACGCGAAACACACACCGAACAAAACACCACTCTACATCACGGATATTTTGTCTTTGCGTGGCAAGAAAGACAGCGGTCCTGCACGCGATTCGATCCGTGACAGTATTGACCGTATTGAATTTACCGATTTCCAACTGCACGAGCTCACGGGCCGTTGGCTTAGCGAGAACATGCCAGAAGGCTTCAAGAGTGATCGTTTCCGATTCTTAGCTAGAACCATTACGGCATCGGAAGAAGCGCCTACAGAGGGCTCTGATGGCGAAATTCGCATTAAACCGAACCTGTATATCCTTGTCTGGGAACCTTCGTTCTACGAAGAGCTCCTGACGCGTGATTATTTCTTCCTATTTCCGCCAGAAATCCTGAAACAACATACCTTGGTCTTCCAAATGTATTCGTACTTTAGAAGCCGTATGGCACGTCGCCACTCAGATTGTATGTTGCTGAGCGAGCTGAACCAGAAGTTGGCTCGTAATATCGATTGGCGTCGCTTCTCGATGGATTTGATCCGCGAACTAAGAAAATTGGGTGAAGTAGGGGATCAAGAAGATACTTTCCTAGTGAATCTTTGGGGTTATCACTTGACGATCACGGCGTTGATCGAAAAAGGCAAAACCACCGATTATCAGGTTGATATCAAATGTAATGTTGAAGAGGTGTTGCGTTATTCAAGAGCGCGTACCACCAACGCCGGTAAGCGTAATATGGCCCCAACGTTACCGAACCCGCTGCGTAACGAGATGGTGTCTAAGCAGAAGCTGGAAGAGCTGTCTGAGATTATCGATGGTGAGTTTGAGCCAATTCAACGTAAAGCTCCGTCGCCAAGAGGCAAATTGGGACGTCGAGTTAAGCAGCGTAAACATTCTGTTGAGATCAACGCTGATGAGATCATGATTACTCTCTCTAAATATACCTCCACAGAGGCTCTAGAACGCAGTATAACGGCTTTATCTGCTATGACCGGGCATTCACATGCCTCAATCAAAGAAGAGTGCTCAGAGCTCATTGAGAAGCTTGATTGGTTGAGAGTAGGGGAGGATGTTATCCCATACGAAACACTGAGTCGCTTAATTGAGCTGTACAACGACCGTGACAGCACCAGCAATCGACACCTGTCCATTGAACGTTTGATTTCTGGTTTGGCTGTACGTCGTAAAGTGTGTAAACAAGTTCACGAAGGCCATTTGGACGAGAATGTGTTTCTAGCGCTCGATGAAATGGCGATTGGCCATTAATCACGAGGGCGTGTTGATCTTTCGAGCTGATTTTTGCAGTAGAAATACCCAGTAGCAAGAAGCCGCTATTTACGGTCGATGAATGGATAGTTTGAACACATTAGGTGCTGATTAAAACCGCACCTAACGCTGACAAAGTTCTGACAATGTAACGCATCCAGTTGATTATTATTTATTCCGAATAGACAACCTTTGTCCTTTCTTATGATTAATAGATTGGCTCATATTTTGTTACATCATACTGAATAGATTTTTGCGAGTTCCTAAGGGACTCGCTTTTTTTTGCCTGAAATTCGCATAATTATTAAAATTCAATAGCTTACGTATTATTCCTTACTGCTAATCCTGAAGCATGATCAAGGTTAGATCGTGCTTTTTACGGATCCTATTTGTGAAAGGATTCTGCTTTGGTGTTTGATCGATCAGGGTTAAACCGTGGAGTGGATCAGTGGCGTTGACGTAGAGCTGCACCTTGATCATCGTTCTGGTGTTGGCTTGCCATAAAACGCACATGCGATTCGATCAGTTTTTCTGATTCTTCCTTCCAGCGCGGTTCTTGTTGTTGGTTAGCAAACTCCAAAGCCAGCACACATAAGTGTTGTACCCGCTTGGTACACCACTCTTGTAGGCCGGGCTCCGCTTTTGGGTCACAAGACACCGCCTGAAGCTTACCGTAAGCAAACATCAGGTATTGATAGGCCTTTTCTTGATGGTGCGGGTTTTCGATTGAGTTTCGATAGAAAGTAAAGATTCTCAGGCACCCATCCAACCAACACGCGATGCCTTTGCTTTGTTCATCCGTGATCAAAGGCCCCCAGAGTGCATCTGGAGGCGTTAAGATCAAAGGTTCTAACCGGTCCACTTGATCATGCTTTCGGTCTTTGTACCAATCTCCGATCCGCTCTAACCAAGTGTCTAGTTCATTCATGCAACGTTATCCCACTGTTTTACAAAGTGATTATCAGCAACTTGCTTTACTTCATGCTGTATTTCACTGCTTTGCTCTCGAATACGATCAGCGTCTATTGAATAGTTTGGCTCATTTTTGACCAGTTCGCCAAATGGTAGATCGGGATCCGGCACCGCGGAGATCAACAATTTAGTGTACGGGTGTTGGGGGTTGGTTAAGATCGACTGCGTTGATCCCCACTCGACGATCTGGCCTTTGTACATCACTGCTGTCTCTTCAGCTATGTAATGTGCCGTGGCAAGATCGTGGGTAATGTACAAAAAGCCAATTCCTAACTCTTGCTTCATTCGTTGCATTAGGTTTAACACGCCAAGGCGAATCGAGACATCTAACATCGAGGTCGGTTCATCGGCGAGGATAACCTCGGCCCCAACCGCAAGAGCTCTTGCCAGGTTAACCCTCTGTCTTTGGCCTCCACTGAGCTCGTGTGGGTATTTGGCGAGAGTTTCTATGGGTAACTCCACCAGCGTTAATAACTCCTTGAGACGCTCTGTGAGAGCCTGTTTCGTGGCAACTTGCTTATGGATTTTAAGCGGGCGCGTTAAGTGGTGCTCAATGGTGTGAGTTGGATTAAGTGAGCCAAATGGGTCTTGAAATATCATTTGTACGCGGCTGCGGTAATCCAAGATATCTTTACGGCTTTTTAGGGTAGAGATGTCTCTGCCATTGAACAGTATCTCTCCCTCTGTCGGTGCGTAAACCTTGGTCATCAATCGGGCGCAGGTGCTTTTCCCGCAGCCTGATTCTCCAACCAGCGCCAATGTTTTACCGGCATGCAAATCAAAACTCACCCCATGTAGTGCTCTAAAGATTGCTTCTTTGCCAAATCCACCGCCGACGGTGAACTCTTTAACGAGGTTTTTCACTTGAAAAATAGGTTGTGACATAGAGCTCTCCTAGCACGTAGTCGCGTGCGCATGTTCGTGAATGTTAGGGAAAGAACTCCATAGCTTTTGGGTATAGGAGTGCTGAGGGTTGTTACGAATCTCATAGGCTTGGTTGATTTCAACGATCTGGCCGTGGCGCATGATGGCAATGCGGTCACATAGCTGGCTCATTAGTGCGAGGTCGTGGGTGATGAACAGTATCGAAAACCCAAACTCTTCTCTGAGTTGGTGTATTTGCTGCAGAATTTCGCGTTGTACAACCACATCAAGCGCCGTTGTCGGCTCGTCCATGATGATCAGCTTCGGGTTAAGGGCGAGAGCAATGGCAATCACCAAACGCTGACGCATGCCGCCACTGAACTGATGCGGATATTCGGTGAGGCGGTTACGAGGAATGTTTACAAGGTCGAGGAGCTTCTCTGCACGGTCTTTAGCTTGTTCGTTGGTCATTCCTTTGTGATGACGTAAAACATCAGCGAACTGCTCTTCAATGGTCAGTACGGGATTGAGTGAGTTCATCGCACTTTGGAACACCATGGCGATTTCGCTCCAACGCAAGGTGTTCAAGTGGTCGTCAGATAAACCGAGCAGATCTTGTCCGTCGAACAGTATCTTCCCTCCAGAGATGAAAGCAGGCGGTTTGTGTAAACGGTTAATGGCAAACGCGATGGTACTTTTTCCGCACCCTGATTCGCCAGCCAAACCAAAAATTTCGCCTTGGCCTATGCTAAAGCTTACGGATTTTACGGCATTAAAATCGCCGTCATCGGTGATGTAATCGACACATAGATTCTTCACTTCGAGAAGTGGTTTATCTGGATTTTCCCTAGACATGATAAATACTCAGTTATGATATTGATAACTATTATCATTAACATGAAGTGAATTTAGTGAAAGCGATGAGCACAAAAAGAATGAAGTGCCTCGAAATTTATCTTGGGTTATTTCACGAAGTTTCAGTGAGAAACAATAAATGAGAACGGGGAAAATGAGAGGTGGATCAAACCACATTTCTTATGGGGAATCTTGTAAATGTAATTGCAGAAAATGGCTTTGGCAAAGTTTAAATGAGGCATTTATTAATTAGCTTTGTGAAGCGTCGGAATCATCACATTTCAGTACAGAATGTCTTAACAAGTGAAATAGCATTTGCTACAGATTACCTGTCCATTACATGGTGCTTTTCGGAGGAAAACATGTCCATTAATTCTATCAACCATGATGAAATGACAAATATTGCAAACAAGTGGGATGCTGAAGAAGAAGTATCTTTCAAACCAGAAAAGAAAATGAAGTCCGCTGAAGCTCGTCGTCGTATTGAAGCTCTAAGAGAAATTAGAGAAAGCGGTTTTAGTCTGGAAGAAGCGAGGGAACTAGGTCTTATTCACTAAGGACCCCTATTGCATTTAAGAGGGTGGCGCACCGCCACCCTTTGATTTATATAACTTTTTAAAAGGGCTGTGAGTTTTTTATAAGTAAACCATGCTCCTTGTCTCCCACCATTTAACTCCATTGTCCTGCCTTTACATTGCTTGTTCCCGACTAAAAACATGCTCATGGCATACTCTTGAACTAAGTTGTTTGACAGCAATATGCAACGCCACTAATTTTAAAGTTAAAGCAAAAATATGCGATGTCGTTGGTAAGGAGAAGGCTATGTCTAATTCTGTGGCTAAAGCCAAAGAAGTGCTGTTTTATGAACCTGAAGATCCAAACGGATACCTGTCAAATTTTGCAGCTTGTCCCATCAAGGTTAACGATCAGGTTTGGGCAACCAGCGAACATTATTATCAAGCGATGAAATTTGTTTCTGAAGCGTTACGCAATACTATTTTGGAAGCCAGTACCCCTGCTGAAGCGTTCTCTTTAAGTCGTGATTATGAAGACCAAGTTCGAGAAGACTGGTATGACATTCGTGTTGAAGTGATGCAGTTCATTGTGACTGAGAAGTTCAGACAGAACCCCCAGTTTGCGCTGTTTCTGACTAACACCGGAGATTCGGTGATCAAAGAGCATTCTCATAAAGACCATTTTTGGGGCGATGGTGGTGATGGAACTGGTGAGAACCGCTTAGGTGAAATTTTGATGGCGGTGCGACAACAGCTTCGTAATCAACAACTGCATTTGATTGCTTCGCACTAACCTATCGAGTACAAGTTCAAAGATAGTTTCCCTAAACGTTAAATTTTAAAGGCCGCTCTGCAATTTAATATTAAGCTAGACTAAGCAGAGCGGCCTTTTCGTTGCAAATCGAGCTAAGGTGACTAAGAGTAGAAAAGTGCTCTATAACGTCAACTAGGCGCTATTACAGATAAATGAAGGATCTATAAGTAACTTTGTACGATGTCATCGAGCTGACCATCGTCTTTCATTTGGTCGAGACGTTGGTTGATGAAGCTTTGCAGCTTAGGATCCATCTCAGGGTCAAACGCCAAATGGATAGGGTAGTTATTGATCACTGAACCAAAATCTTGCATCTGGTAATCATCAATACTTAACTTCTGCTCGTTTAGGTTGTATTTGATTCTCGATTCCATCTCAACAAAAACGGTATCGCCAGGCGTTCGGTTTAATACACGAAAAGCCGCGCTGTAATCTTTAACTCGAATCTCGTTGAGCTTACCTTGTTTGATGTAAGGCTCTAGGTTTGGATATTCAAACCCCACCAGCAAGACCACCGCTTTTCCGTTTAAGTCGTCGATAGTATTGAACTCAAATGGTTCCTTGCCACTACTGAGCAATACGTGTTTTACATTGTAAATCGGATCTTTAGACAGGTTTACAGATTGGATGTTTCCCCAACTAGGACTGCCGTAGGTTACCCAGTTTGGATTCTCTCTCGCGTCGAGCTTGTCAATCATGCGGTTGAAAGGGTAGGTGTGGTAATCGATCTCGTATTGGCTGTCATCAAATACGGCCTCAACAATATCCGAAACCATTCCTCTGTGAGATGACCCGTCAGTTTCGATCTGAAAAGGTTGCGCTTGGCTCGCAATAATGTAGTAGTGAACAGGTTCGCTTGCAAAAGCATAACTGCTTGAAAACAAACTGACTATGGATGCAAATATAAGATGTTTTTTCATAACCTTCCCTAGTTATTTGATGAATGACTACTATTATACTAGTTGAGTAATTGTAGTTTGCTAGGATAACAATAATGGTAATTTGTGTATGGTGACAAAAGGAAAACGCTATATTGGACTCTCCCGACAGTTGATCGGGACTATAATAGCAATCAGCACCTTATTCACAGTTATAGTGACAGGTCTAGGGTTGTATGTGGAGTACCAAAGTCGAGTTTCTTTTATCAGTTCTCAGATCGAACAGGTTAAGGCTGGCTATCTTTCGGGTTTAACGTCCAGTTTGTGGGTTGAAGATCGAGAGCAACTGTTTGTGCAAGCCGAAGGTATCTCCCGCTTACCCTCGGTTAGTTACCTTCTTATCGAAAGTCCCGATGAAAAAATTCTAGAATTAGGTCAAAAGACCTCAGGTCAGTCTTATTCCCAGTCTTGGGAAATGGTGCACCAGATGGGGGGGACAGATTTCCCATTAGCGACGCTCACGGTGCAATCTGATTTGAGCATGATCCTCAATGACTTTGAAGGACGAGTTTTACTATTGCTCGCCTTCGAAGCCGTTAAAATCTTCTTATTGTCTCTGGTTTGCTTAACGATCGTCTATCGCCTCGTGGTCAAACGCTTAATGACTATGTCTTCCCAGATCAATCAGCAACAGGTCGAAGACAACAAACCACGCTTCATAACGCCAACCGATTCTACTTATAGAGACGAGATCTCGACACTAGAGAGTAGCTATAACCAGTCTGTTGAACGTATTCGTCAACAATACCAAGAACTGGAAAAAGCCAAAGATGTCGCTGAGGTTGCCAACCGCAACAAAAGTGAATTTCTTGCCAACATGAGCCACGAGATCCGCACCCCGATGAATGGGATTATCGGACTGTCGTCTCTACTCTCTGAAATGGATATGCCGAAAGAGCAAAAAGAGTATGTCGATATGCTCAATACCTCTTCGCTTACTCTCCTTGATCTAATTAACGACATTCTCGACTACTCGAAGATAGAAGCGGGTCGTTTAGAACTGCAACAAGAACCAATGAAGATGATGGGTATTGCTGCCGATGTTGAATCGACGTTTAGAGTTAAAGCCGAGCAGAAAGGGCTCAGGTTCCAACTGGCGATTGATCCTAAGATCCCAACCATGGTGATTGGCGATGGCACCCAGCTAAGACAAGTGCTTAATAACCTAGTCGGCAACGCCATCAAATTTACCGAGCATGGTCATGTCACACTCTCACTTCGCTTGGAAGAAGTCATAGAGCCAGACCAAAAGCTCAGAGTGAAATTTGAGGTAACTGACAGTGGTATTGGTATTGCTGAAGACAAGCAACAATCGGTGTTCGATAAGTTTCAACAAGCCGACGGCAGCACCACCCGTATTTACGGAGGCACCGGGCTTGGTCTGACGATATGCGATAAGATCGTGACCTTAATGGGCAGCAAGCTTGAGCTAACCAGTGTCGTAGGTAAGGGGAGTACATTCTACTTTACCGCTGACTTTGACCCGAGCTTGGACGTTGACGAAAGCAATATCGATTTTAATAAAGTTTCGGTACTTCTGGTTGATGATAGTCAGCTGAATATGCGTATTACCTCAACACAGCTTCAATCATTCGGCGTTAAGTCTGAGTGCTGTGAAACCGCGACCCAAGCGTTAGAGCTTGTTTCGGAGTCTGTGGCGAAGTCATTGCCTTATGATCTGGTGCTGATTGATAAAGTGATGCCGTCTATTGATGGATTCCAGTTAGCAAGAAGCTTGATTGAGCGTTTTGACAAAGCGTGTCCTAAGCTGGTGATGATCTCTGCCGACCCACGAAAACAAGATGAAGCGCGCGCCAAACAAGTGGGTTTTGTTGCCTACATTGCTCGTCCTTATCAAGATAACCAACTTAAATGGACGTTGAGTGAAGTTCTCGCGAGAGCAGCGGATACCTCAAACTTTACCTATGCAAACAGAGGTGAGGTCGCGTTCAAAGACAATGAACCAGTACCATTAACCAAACCAACGGGTTCTGTTGAAGCTACACCAACGGCTTCTGTCACAACCACACAAACAGACAAACAAGCTCCAATCAAAGAAGAGCCAAAACCAGTGGCTGCTTCGTTTAGTGGCAAAGTATTGGTCGTTGAAGACTCGCGAGTGAACCAACAAGTCGCCAAGATGATGCTCAAGAAGCTTGGGTTTGAGGTTGATATTGCCGATAATGGGGAAATTGGTGTCGAGAAATTCCAGGCCAACGAATACGAGATGATTTTTATGGATTGCCAGATGCCGGTTCTTGATGGCTTCGAAGCCACTAAACAGATCAGAGCGTTAGAAGAGGGCTCTTCACAACATATTCCAATCGTTGCGCTGACGGCCAACGTCGTGCAACGAGACAAGCATTTGTGCTTCGATGTAGGCATGGATGAGTTTTTACCAAAACCGGTTAATCAAGGGAAACTGAGAGAGATCGTTGCCAGTTTTTTATCTAAGGAAAGCGATTCGACCAAAGAAGAAGATGAGCAAAAGATTGTTTAGTTAGTGCCTCATTAAACGTAACCGTTGAAAATAAAAACTCCGACTGAATCAGTCGGAGTTTTTGTATGTGCTCGATTTTTCTTCCTAAGCCTAGGCAAATAGTCATGTGACGCTAACCAATGCTATCAATATGAATGACCACAGAGTCTGGGCGCCAGTACTCCAACTCGCAATCCATTAATTCACCGTCCTGTTTGTAGTTCACTCGGCAGATCTTCAAAACGGGCTGGCCTTCGGCTAAATTCAGCGCCTTAGCGACATGGGCAGGGGCAGAAGTGGGAATCACATCAAAGCGAGAGCGTTGGGTCTCATAGCCATACTTTTCTCGGTAGATTCCTGTCAGTGACATGGTGAGGTTTTCTGACAACACCTTCTCAAACAACGGCGCTTTTAAAACGTTTTCAACAAACAGTACCGCTCGGCCATCAATAAAGCGTAATCGCTCAATCACGTGTATTGGCGTTATCTGCTCTATTTCTAATGCCTTGGCGTAATCGCCTGCCGCCATCTCTGTACGGGTACTCAGCAGTTGTGTTTCAGCAATACGATGCTGTTCGCGAATCATTTGATGAAAGTGAGAGCGTGACAACGGGTTGTAGCGGATACGTTCGGGTGACACATACCAGCCTCGGCGTTCTTCTCGGTATATCAAGCCTTCGGTTTCTAATGACACCAGCGCATCTTTGAGCGTGATTCGTGTGGTGGAAAATAGCTCGCTGAGCTCTCGTTCTGATGGCAGTTTTTGCCCCTCAGTGAAAATGCGAGATTGAAGCTGCTCTCGAATACTCGCCTTAATTCTTCCTAACTGTGTCCCTGACTGCCCTGTTGCCAATGTTCTCATTACTGATCTAGTCCATAAGTTCGTGTGCTCAATAAGGTAAACCACGGAGTTAACAGGAATGTGACAGTAAACAATGGCTTATTGTCATATGAGTGAAATATAACTGCCATGTAAATGCATCTGAACTGTCAAATAAGTTGCGCGAAAGCGTCACACTCCGGCGATAGCATACAAAACGAACTTACTGACCTAGTCCAGAGGGATAGAGACAATGAAAACTTTGCTTAGCCGTTCAACTGTATCGCCAAGAAAACTGATGGGTTCACCTACAAAGCTAATAGGTGCGACGCTAATAACGGCAACACTTTCAATGCCAGCGATGGCAAAGGATGCCGATCTTGAGTCACTGGTAAAAGCCGCTCAAAAAGAAGGTGCGGTTTACAGTGTGGGTATGCCAGACAGTTGGGCAAACTGGAAAGGCACATGGGCAGACCTGAAAGCAAACTACGGTTTGAAGCATCAGGATACCGATATGAGCTCGGCGCAAGAGATCTCGAAATTTGAAGCAGAGAAGAAAAACGCAACCGCTGATATTGGTGATGTGGGTTTCGCATTCGCACGTGTGGCTGTAAAGAAAAACGTCACTCAGCCATACAAACCAACTACTTGGAATGACATTCCAGACTGGGCAAAAGACAAAGATGGTCATTGGGCTCTGGCTTACACAGGTACAATCTCGTTCATTTCAAACAATAACCTTGTTGAAGATGCCCCAAAATCTTGGAGCGACCTACTAGAAGGCGACTACAAAGTAACAGTGGGCGATGTTGGCGTAGCAGCGCAAGCAAACAACGCGATTCTAGCGGCGGCATTTGCTAACGGTGGTGACGAGTCAAATCTAAAACCGGCGATTAAATTCTTTGGCGAGCTAGCGAAGCAAGGCCGTCTGTCTTACACAGACCCAAGCATCGCGAACCTTGAAAAAGGTGAAGTGGAAGTGGCAATCATGTGGGACTTCAATGCACTGAACTACCGCGACACGATCGACCGTGAGCGTTTCACGGTGAGCATTCCACAAGATGGTTCGGTGATCTCTGGTTACACCACCATCATCAACAAATACGCGCAAAACCCGAATGCGGCGAAGTTGGCTCGTGAATATATCTTTAGCGACCAAGGCCAAATCAACCTAGCAGAAGGTTACGCACGTCCAATCCGTAGCAACATTACGCTGCCTAAATCAGTACAAGACAAGCTGATCTCAAACGATGAATACAGCAACGTTCACCCAGTGACTGACTTCTCTGCATGGGAAAAATCAGCACGTCGCCTGCCACGTCAATGGCAAGAAAGTGTATTGATTCACCAGCAATAACCCCGCTTAACACGCCACCTTTAATAGGTGGCTTTTAGAAACAAGCAATAGAGAATAGACCATGAGCAATAAGGTTATCCTTGTTGTTCTAGATGGACTGAATTATCAGGTAGCCCGTGATTGCATGGGCTACCTGAACGGTCTTCTAGAGCAAGGTGATATGCATGAAAAACAGGGCGATTTGCAGAAAAAACAGGACGATTCGTACAGTAAACAGGGCACTTCGCAAAGCACGCAAAAAAGCAAGCTGCGCGCCACGCTTTACCCTGTGCAGTGTGAGCTGCCATCTATGTCACGCCCACTGTATGAGTGCATTTTAACGGGAGTTCGCCCTGTCGAAAGCGGAATCGTTAACAATCAAATCGTGCGTTTATCGAATCACGAGTCGATCTTTAGCTTGGCTAAATCGCAAGGCAAAGTGACGGCTGCAGCGGCCTATCACTGGGTGAGCGAGCTTTATAATCGAGCGCCATTTGATGCGGTGCGTGACCGCTTTACCAACGATGAGACCATGAACATTCAACATGGCTGTTTCTATCACTGGGACCACTATCCAGATGAAGCCTTGTTCTTAGATGCCGAGCACCTGCGCGTGACTCATCAGCCGGACTTCTTGTTGATTCACCCAATGAACATTGACGATATGGGACACAAGCACGGGCTGGATTCTCGCCAATACCGCAACAGTGCACGTGGTGCAGATATTTACCTATCAAACTATCTTGAGAAATGGGTAGACGATGGTTATCAAGTGATCATCACCAGTGACCATGGTATGAACAATGACCTGTCTCATGGTGGCATTCTGCCTGAAGAGCGCGAAGTGCCATTCTTTGTGATTGGCGATAAATTCACACACCAAACGTGCTCAGTGAAACAGACCGACATCTGCGGCAGCGTCTGTCAGTTACTCAACCTTGAACACGATAAATCTTACACTCAGGAATTGTTGGCCTTATGAGCAGTTCTGTAATCACGCAGAGCGATGGCTCTGCGCTTCAACTCAAAACCAAATCTTTGTTTCAACGCCTCAAGCCCGCTTTGTGGCTTGCGCCTTTCGCATTGTTTTTCTATCTGTTCCAACTGGCACCTATGGTTTGGGTGCTGATCAACAGCTTCTTCTATGACGACGAACTCTCTCTAGAAAACTACGCTGAAGTGTTCGATTCTGCCTTTATGATGCAGGCTTTTGGCAACAGTTTATGGTTGTCGATTTGGTCGAGCATTGTTGGCTTAGCGATTGCGACTTTGCTCGTTTCTTCACTGCGCCGCGTTGATTCTAAAATCCGCGATGCGGTGATTGCCTTTACCAATATGAGCAGCAACTTCTCTGGTGTGCCTTTGTCGTTCGCATTCATCATCATCTTGGGTACCAACGGTGCGATCACCCTATTGCTCAAGCAGTACGGTTTACTGGGCGATTTTGACTTGTACGGCAAGTGGGGTTTGCTGGCGATTTACATCTATTTTCAGATCCCATTGGCGGTGTTGTTGCTGTATCCAGCGTTCGATGCCTTGAGTGACGACTGGCAAGCAGCCTCGGCACTGCTTGGCGCGAAAACTTGGCAGTACTGGACCAAAATAGCGCTGCCTGTGTTGTCGCCTGCCTTGCTTGGCACCTTCATCATCTTGATTGCTAACGCGATTGGCGCGTATGCGAGCGTGTATGCGTTAACCTCGGGCAACTACAATGTGATTACGATTCGTATCGCGAGCTTGGTATCGGGCGACTTGTTCCTAGAACCAAACCTAGCCGCGGCAATTTCTGTGATTCTGATGGCGATGCTGGCCTTCATCACCGTGATTAACCAATGGCTGATCAGCAAAAGCTACGCGGGGAAGAGAAAGTAATGAACACCGTAAATACTCGCTTTCATAAAACGGTTGTCTATTCGATTGTCGGCATCATGATGATCCCGATTTTAGCGACCTTTATCTACTCGATCTCTTCTCGATGGGGCGCAACGATCCTGCCGGATGGCTTTACGTTAGATTGGTACATCAACCTGCTGACGGATCCTCGCTTCTTGCAAGCCTTTGGTCGTTCACTGTTTATCTGCGTGGCCGCACTGTCATTGAGTGTGGTGTTGGTTCTGCCTGCGATTTTCGTGGTGTTTTACTATTTCCCGAAACTCGATAAGGTGATGAATATCCTGATCTTATTGCCGTTCGCGGTGCCGCCTGTGGTGTCATCGGTTGGTTTACTTCAATTGTATGCAGACAGCGAAATCTCACTGATAGGCACGCCGTGGATTTTGATTGGCACCTATTTCACCATCGCGCTGCCATTCATGTATCGCGCGATTGCCAACAGCTTTGAAGCTATTAACTTGCATGACTTGATGGACGCTGCTCACCTGCTCGGTGCAAGTACCACCAAGGCGTTCTTGTTGATTATTCTGCCAAACCTTAAGAAAGGCTTAATGGCGTCGCTGTTCTTGTCGTTCTCGTTCCTATTGGGCGAGTTCGTGTTTGCCAACATCTTGGTAGGAACACGCTACGAGACACTGCAAATCTACCTATACAACATGCGTCAAACCAGTGGCCACTTCACGTCAGCCCTTGTGATGACGTACTTCCTGTTTATTTTCTTACTGACTTGGTTGGCAAGTCGTTTCAGCCAAGGAACAAAATAATGAGCTATGTAAATGCGAAAAACCTCACCAAGCGTTTTGGTGACAATACGGTTTTTGAGGACATTGAATTTTCCATCGAAAAGGGTGAATTCATCACGCTTCTTGGCCCAAGTGGTTGTGGTAAATCGACTTTGCTACGCAGCTTGGCGGGCTTAAATCCTGTTGATGGTGGCGAGATCTGGGTTAACGGCGAAGAGATTACTCACCAAGTGCCACAACAGCGTGGCATCGGCATGGTGTTTCAATCTTATGCGCTGTTCCCGAACATGACGGTTGAAGGGAATATTGCGTTTGGCCTGAAAATGAAAAAGCTTGCTGCCGATGAGATTAAGCGCGAAGTCGCGAAAGTGATTGGGCTGGTGGACTTAACGGGCAAAGAGAAATTCTACCCGCATCAGTTATCGGGCGGTCAGCGTCAGCGTGTCGCTTTGGCAAGAGCCTTGGTAGTTAAACCACGTATCTTGTTGTTGGATGAGCCACTTTCGGCGTTGGATGCGAAGATCCGTAAACATTTGCGCCAACAGATCCGAGATATTCAAAAAGAGATGAATCTAACCACGATCTTCGTGACCCACGATCAAGAAGAGGCGATGATCATGTCTGACCGTATCTTCTTGATGAATAAAGGCGAGATCGTGCAAGCCGGCACACCCGAAGAGATCTACACTCAACCTGCCAATGAGTTCGTTGCTGGGTTCATGGGGCACTATAATTTGGTGCAAGCGAACAAAGCCAAGCAACTTTTCAACATTGAAACGGAATGGAAAGTGGCGATTCGACCTGAATCTATCTACGTGAAAGAGCAAGGCCGACAATATGGTGAGCATATCTCTGCACCGAAAACGGGCACCATTCGCAACCACCAGCTCTTGGGTAACGTGATTCGCTACCAAGTGGACGTTGATGAGTGTGAATTAACCGTCGACTTGCTTAACCGTTCTTCTGAACGACTGTTGGCAAACGGCAGCCAACTTGAACTTCTGTTTAACCTTAACGAAATTCAACCTGTGAGAGCCTAAGATGTTCAAACCTTTGTATGTATTTGATATGGACGAAACGCTGATCAATGCAGATGCAGCGATGCTCTGGAATGCGTTCTTGGTTGAAAAGGGCATTGCCACCGCGCCCAACTTTATTGAAGAAGATAAGCGCTTAATGGGCCTGTATTCGGAAGGCAAACTGAACATGGAAGATTACCTAACATTCTCCATGCAGCCTTTAGCCGATATGCCAACAGAGCAAGTTACAGCATTGGTCGAAGAGTGTGTCGAACAGCATATTTTGCCTAAGCAGTTTAAGCAGTCTAAACCCTTGATTGAGCAGCTAGATCGCGACAACATCGATATGTTGATCATCTCTGCCAGTGTAACTTTCTTGGTGGAAGCTGTGGGTCGTAAGGTGGGTATCGAGAATGCACTGGGTATCGACTTAGTAGAAAGCCAAGGTCGTTTTACGTCTGAAATTTTAGGTGTGCCAAGCTACCGTGAAGGTAAAGTAACCCGTTTAAAAGAGTGGTTGGATAATCAAGAAACCAACTACTCAAATATTCACTTTTATACCGATTCAATCAACGACTTACCTTTGTGTGAATACGCTGATTTTGCCTACCTGGTAAACCCATGTCCGCGTTTAAAAGCAATAGCCGATCAACCGAACTGGTCGATCCTCGACTGGGATTAACGCTGATCCCACCTTTAAACTACGTTCGTTTTAGAACGAAAAAAGCCGCTGACTACAGCGGCTTTTTTGCATCATCAGTCTAATGTTCGATTTATTACCTTAGCTGACAAAAGGATGTATGTAACAATTCAATAACATCTATTCCTCTGCTGTAAATCAAACCACCACTCTTCAATCCCTTGATAGCACTCACTTTCTTGTTTTAGCAATTCGCGTGTAACAAATATTTTACAAACTGATGGGGTTTTAGCGTTATTGCCCATTTCCTTCCATCCATTCCAATCTGTCGGCTTGTAGGCCAAATTTAATTAAGGGCAAAAAACACACAACATCTATTTACGTAATAGAAAGCACGTAACAAAAAGTCACGTAATAGAAAGTACGTAATAAAAAACCACGTAATACAAACCAATAGGTACAAGGAGAAAGTTCATGGTGGATACATACAACCCGCTTGGCACGGATGGATTCGAGTTTGTTGAATACACGGCCGTTGACCACAAGGGAATTGAGCAACTTAAAGCGCTGTTTGTGTCACTTGGTTTTGCTGAGATCGCCAAGCACCGCTCAAAAGAGGCTTGGCTGTATCGACAAGGTGACATCAACTTTATCGTCAATGAACAGCCACACAGCCAAGCGGAAGCGTTCGCCAAGGTACATGGTCCATCGGTATGTGGCATGGCTTTTCGTGTCAACGAAGCAACGGCTGCAATGGAGCAAGCTTTCAAGGGCGGTGGTGAAGAGTACAAAACAGAAATAGGGCCGATGGAACTGAGCATTCCGGCTATTTACGGCATCGGTGAGAGCCTGCTCTATTTTGTGGATCGTTATGGCAAGCAGAGCATCTATGACGTCGATTTCCGATTCTATGACGATGCGGAAGAGCGTATGGCTGAAGCCAATGTTGGCTTGTATGAAATCGACCACCTCACGCATAACGTGAAGCAAGGCAATATGGATGTGTGGTCTGGGTTCTATGAGCGTCTTGGCAACTTCCGCGAGATTCGCTACTTCGACATTGAAGGTAAGCTGACAGGCCTAGTGAGCCGCGCTATGACCTCTCCGTGTGGCAAGATCCGTATCCCAATCAATGAGTCTTCTGACGACAAATCACAAATCGAAGAGTTCATCCGTGAATACAACGGCGAAGGTATCCAACACATCGCGTTATCCACGGATGACATCTACAAAACCGTGAAAACTCTGCGCGATCGCGGCATGGACTTTATGCCAACCCCTGACACCTACTACGATAAAGTCGATCAGCGCGTTAAAGGCCACGGCGAAGACACCGATCTGCTGCGCGACCTACGTGTTTTGATTGATGGTGCGCCGACCAAAGATGGCATCTTGCTGCAAATTTTCACGCAGACGGTAATCGGGCCTGTGTTCTTTGAAATCATTCAGCGTAAAGGCAACGAAGGCTTTGGTGAAGGTAACTTCAAGGCGCTGTTTGAATCGATTGAAGAGGACCAGATTCGTCGAGGAGTATTAGACGATGCATAAATGGATCTCGTTTCCTCATCGGGAAGGTGTGTGCTCTAAACAAGCTCACGCCGATTTTCCCGAAGAGGCAATTTATGAGCGAGAAGCAGGTCGGAGTGGATTCTTCGGCCCTGCTGCTCACTTTCATCATCAACATGCCCCAACAGGTTGGTCGGAGTGGGAGGGCGATTTACGTCCTCGCGCTTTTGATTTTACGCTGGTGGAAAAAGCCAGCCAGATAACCCCCTGGGCGGTGCCTCATCTTTTGCACAATGCGGACTGCAAAATTCGTGTGTGGCGAATGGATGAGAAGATGGATTTCTTGGTGCGTAACTCCGACGGTGATGAGCTGCTGTTCATTCACCAAGGCAGCGCCGATCTCTATTGTGACTATGGTCATCTAGCGGTGAGTGAAGGGGATTACGTGATGATCCCGCGCTCGACCAACTGGCGTTTAGAGCCAAGCGAGCCGATGTTTATCTTGATGATTGAGAACACAGATGCGGCTTACTCCTTGCCAGAGAAAGGCATGGTCGGCAATCACGCGGTGTTTGATCCTGCTGTGCTCGACATACCTTCAATCAACGATCAATTTCGTGCTCAGTACTCAGAAAATCAAACTCAGGTTCAGGTGAAACGCCACGACAAAGTCAGTGTGATCACCTATCCGTTCAATCCATTGGATGCAATTGGCTGGCATGGCGACTTAGCGGTGGTGAAAGTGAATTGGCGCGATATTAGACCGCTGATGTCACATCGTTACCACTTGCCACCGTCTGCACACACCACCTTTGTTGGCGCAGGCTTTGTGGTGTGCACCTTTGTACCACGCCCGATTGAGAGCGACCCAGGTGCATTGAAAGTGCCGTTCTACCACAACAATGATGACTACGACGAAGTGCTGTTCTACCACGCTGGTGACTTTTTTAGCCGTGACAACATTGAAGCGGGCATGGTGACTTTCCATCCAGCTGGCTTCACTCATGGACCTCACCCTAAAGCCTTTAAGGCAGGTCAGGCGCATAAGAAGAAGTTTACCGATGAAGTGGCGGTGATGATCGATACTCGCCATGCGCTGCAGTTCTCTGATGAACTCGATAGCGTTGAAAACAAAGAGTATGTCTACAGTTGGCAAGACACTGGTTTGCAAGAGACAGGTTCTCAAACCATGGCTGACGAT
The DNA here is from genome assembly GCF_021728315.1 of Vibrio sp. L5-1. Lineage (NCBI taxonomy): Bacteria > Pseudomonadati > Pseudomonadota > Gammaproteobacteria > Vibrionales > Vibrionaceae > Vibrio > Vibrio sp. L5-1. Next base: position 1,199,691 of record NZ_JAKKCQ010000001.1, read on the forward strand.
AAGAAGTAAGGGACAAGGATGAAATTAGCAACCAAGAAAAATGGCACTCGCGACGGTCTATTGATGGTCGTAAGTAAAGATCTTAAACAATGTGTAGCTGCCACCGAAATCTTCCATGCGATGCATCTAGCGCCAACCATGCAGGTAGCATTGGATAACTGGGATAGCGTTGCTTCTCAGTTAGAAGAGTTATACACCTCGTTAAACAACGGGCATGTGACAGGCAGTGAAGTGTTTGCACCTCAGCATTGTGAATCACCTCTGCCACGTGCTTATCAATGGGCTGATGGCAGCGCTTATGTAAACCACGTTGAACTGGTGCGTAAGGCTCGTGGTGCTGAAATGCCAGAAAGCTTCTGGGTCGATCCACTCATGTATCAAGGTGGCTCAGACGCGTTTATCGGCCCTCGTGACAATATCGAATTTGCCAGCGACGAGTGGGGCATCGATTTCGAAGGTGAGGTTGCGATTGTCACCAGTGATGTACCCATGGGCGCTAGCGCTAAACAGGCGCACGAGTCGATTCGATTACTGATGTTGGTGAATGATGTGTCGCTGCGTGGTTTGATTCCGGCTGAACTCGCTAAGGGTTTTGGTTTCTTCCAGTCTAAACCGTCTTCGGCGTTCTCTCCGGTTGCCGTCACACCTGATGAACTTGGCGATCAATGGAAAGGCAGCAAGGTGCATCTACCGTTGATATCGACCTACAACGACCAGCCTTTTGGTTGTCCGAATGCGGGCGTGGATATGACCTTCAATTTTGCAGAGTTGGTCGTGCATGCCGCGAAGACTCGCCCACTATCTGCCGGTGCAATCATTGGCTCGGGCACGGTTTCTAATAAGCAAGGGACTGACCACGGCACCTCAATTACCGAAGGCGGTGTGGGTTATTCATGCATTGCCGAAGTGCGAATGATTGAGACGATTCGTGATGGTAAACCGTCGACTCAATTCATGTCGTTTGGTGACTCGATTAAGCTTGAGATGTTTGATGCAGCGGGTGACTCCATTTTTGGTGCGATTGACCAAAAAGTGAGCCAGTATCGAGCGCTATAATCCACGTAATAGGATTTCTGTATGAGCGAGAGTATCGTAAACAAGAACATTATACTTTACGGTTACTGGCGCTCGTCCGCAGCCTATCGAGTGCGTATTGGATTGAACCTAAAGCAACTCAACTATGAGTCGAAATCGGTGCATTTGGTGCGTAATGGCGGCGAGCAACATGATCCACAATATCGCGATCTCAATGCCAGTGAATTAGTGCCGGTGCTGGTGGATGGTGAAGTTCAACTTAATCAGTCACTGGCTATTCTTCAATATCTCGATGAACACTATTTGTGTGAGAGCAGCCCTGACTCCTCGCTCATTCCAGAGCAAACACCACTGCGCTATCAAGCACTGGCGATGGCTCAGGACATTGCGATGGAAATTCATCCTCTTAATAATCTGCGTGTGTTGCAGTATTTGGAGCGAGAATTATCATGCGGGCAAGAGGTGAAAATGGATTGGATTCACTATTGGATGAGTCAGGGTTTCCATGCTCTAGAAGAGAAGCTAGCGAAGCACAGAAAAGCGTATGGTGACTCGGAGTATAGCCTCACCGGTTCGCCCTGTATCGTCGATATTTGTTTAGTGCCGCAAGTCTACAATGCCTTGCGCTTTGGTCTTGATCTGTCGTCTTATCCGATAATTAATTCGATTGTCGAAGCGTGTAACCAGTTACCCGCTTTTATTGAGGCTATGCCAGAGAACCAAGCGGATGCGAATGCACCGATGTGAATGCATTGAATTGTTTTTTAATGAACTGGAAACGTTATTTGGATTAAGTCTCGTTATAATTATTCTTTGGTATATTTTAAGATATCATGTATTCATTATTTTCATATTTAATTTCCAATTTTATGAATGTTTATCTCATCTAGCATTAAACGGGCACTAATAAAACAAGCCTCATTATAATTAAATTAAGAGGCTTGTTTAATGGGTCTATATTAGTGAAGGTTATTATTCGATAATCTTAGTAATAAACAATACCTTCGCCTTTTGTAATCAGAGTACCAGCTTCATTGGTGATTATTTTATCTAAATCAAATAATGAACCAATCGCCGCATTACCCAATCCAGCTTCAACGAATTTACAAACGGCATCAATTTTTGGCCCCATAGAACCGGCAGGGAATGAAAATTCTGCTAAACCAGCAGGCGTTGCTTGCTTCATTTCTGCTTGGTCTTCTTTACCATAGTTACGGAAAATCGAACCATCGGTTAAGATAATAAATAAGTCGGCATGGATTTTTTCAGCGAGTAGTTCAGCCGTAAGATCTTTGTCAATTACGCACTCTACGCCAGTACTCTTACCTTGCTCAATACTCACGGGAACACCGCCGCCGCCACAAGCGATAACAAGGTTTTCTGTATCTAGAAGAGTTTCAATTTGCTGAATTTCAACAATGCTTTTTGGCATAGGAGAAGGCACAACGCGTCGGTAGTACTCGCCATCAGCTTTAAACTGCATTGTGCTTTGAGCCATTAATTCTTTAGCTCGTTGCTCTGTATATACAGGGCCAACAAACTTAGTCGGGTTAGCAAACGCAGGGTCTTTTTTGCATACTTCAGTTTGCGTGACTAGCGTCGCTACGTCTAATTCAGGGTCAATGTTTCTGAGCTCTTGTTGTAACATGTAGCCCACCATGCCACAGGTTTGAGAGCCGAGCACATCCATTGGGTATGGGGTAGTCTCTGGCGAATATTCACTATAAGCCGCGTTTTGTTCCATCAACAAACCTACTTGTGGGCCATTACCATGAACGATAACAATCTCATGCTCGCGTGCGATTGCAGCAATGCTCGCCGCTGATTTGATTATATTTTCACGTTGGTTCTCAGCCGTTAATGCTTGGCCTCTTGCTAAAAGAGCGTTACCGCCTAAAGCTAATACTATCCGCATGATAATGTCTCCGATCATTTAATAATGATTTTATTTATTTTACGTAGGGATTAACCGCTTGTTTCTAATTAAATTCAAGCTTATTAATAACAATGACTAGGTTTTTTAATTACTCTTAAGTAATTAACATGCCGAGATAGTATGGGAAAATAACTGTTCTAAATGTGATAGCTATCAAATTATCATTTCACTAGAAATAGAGTTGTGGAAACGGGAATTATTATAATTCGATTAAATATCCATAAGCTGGGATACAATCCAGTGGCGGACTCTTTTTTTGTATAAATGATTCGTCTTTAGTGAATATTATCTCAGCCCAAAAAATGAATAATTTAACATTTTTGTTTTAAATATGACGTTCAGATCTCATTAAGAAATTTAGAAACGGTACGGGGCAAAACTGAGGTGGGGGTTCACGAGCTTAAAGAGTAGTTTAGATTCGGTTTTTATTGGCCAATCAAGGGCTGCTTAAAGTGTTCAGTGTTTAATGCTTCTCCCGTTGCTTGCTTCACTCAGTCATCGGTTTTCAATCGGCTGCCTTTACTCTAGATGTTATCTGACAGCCAAGTGAAAATTGGAGATAGCTCGCCACGTTCTTGGTCTAAATACTAAGGCGAAACAACACGCTTTATCTCTTCCAAAACCTCGGCGTTAGCAATGGCACCGAGATTTTCTACACTCTTGCCATTGATCACCTGTTTCACCGCCAGTTCTACCAGTTTTCCTGAGCGTGTTTTTGGCACGTCGCTGATCGCAAATATCTGGCTTGGCACATGCCTTGGTGAGCAAGAGGATTTGAGTTTACTCCTGATGGCTGTCAGTAGCGCCTCATCTAGACTCACACCTTGCTGCAGTTGAACGAACAACCAGATCTGCTCATTACGGTCGATGTCTTTACCGACGGCGATGGAATCGATGATGCCCTCAATGGTGTTCACTTGTTGATAGATCTCAGCGGTACCAATTCGCACACCACCAGGGTTGAGTGTGGTGTCGCCTCGCCCGTAGAACAGGTAGCCGCCATGCACGCTCTGTGCGACTTCGTCACCGTGATGCCACACATTATCGAACTTGTCCCAGTAAGTGCTGTGGTAGCGCTCTCCGGTGTCATTCCAGAAGCCAACAGGGAAGTTGGGTAGGGAGTTTGTACACACCAGTTCGCCACGTTCATGATTGACTTTGTGACCAGACGAATTGAACACCTTGATGTCGACCCCGAGCCCTGCCTGTTGGCACTCACCGCGATACACTGGCGAGATAGGGTTGCCTAAAACAAAGCAGCCACAAATATCCGTGCCGCCAGAAATGGACGCTAAATGCAGGTCTTGTTTGATGTGTTTGTAAACATAATCAAACTGCTCTGGGTAGAGCACAGAACCCGTCGAGCACAGTATTCTTAATTTAGGAAGGTTGTGACTGTCGAGCGGTGAGAGTTCCGCTTTCTCAATCGCCTCTAGATACTTGGCTGAAGTGCCAAATGTCGATACATCAGCTCGCTGCGCTAAATCCCACAGAACGTTAGGTTGCGGATAAACTGGGCTGCCATCAAAGATCACCAAACAAGCACCGCTCGCGAGCGCAGAGACGTGCCAGTTCCACATCATCCAACCACAAGTGGTGTAGTAGAACACGCGATCTCTTGGTTTAATATCGCAATGAAGCTGATGTTCTTTTAGATGGTTGATGATGGTGCCACCAACAGAATGCACAATGCACTTTGGCTTGCCCGTTGTGCCGGAAGAGTAGAGTACAAACAGAGGTTCATTGAAGTTCACACGAGTGAATCGAAGAGGTTTTGGCTGATAGTGATTAATGATGCTGTGCCAGCTTTGGGTTAACACATTGTGTTCAACGTTGTTCTTCTCTAAATGACTCTTCTCTAAATCGCTCTTATCTAAATCATTGTTCGGTTTCAAGTAACTGATCTGACACACCTGTTTTAATTCGTTTAAGTGCTCGATGATTTCACGGTTCTTGTCCGCCATATCGAACGTCTTGCCATTGAAGGTGTAGCCGTCACAAGTGAACAGCACCTTGGGCTTCACTTGGCCAAATCGTTCAATCACACTCTCAACGCCAAAGTCGGGAGAGGTCGATGTCCAAATCGCACCTAAGCTGGTGGTCGCCAACATCGCTATCACGGTTTGCGGTAGATAAGGCGTATAAGCAGCAACCATATCACCTTGCTTCACTCCGCTATCAACAAGCCATTGTTGAACGCTAGAGACTGATTCACACAGGGTTTTCCATGTATAACTCTGTTGTTCGCCACGCTCGTTCTCAAACCAAATCGCACGCTCGTCAGGCATTATTTGCGCTAAACGCAGTAAGTTCTCGGCGTAGTTTACTTGCGTATTCGGGAACCAAACCGCATCACGATTCGATTTCGGCTGTTGCCAGCGGCTCTCACCTTGAGTTTTGATGCGCTCGCCTTGTGCTTTATTAATACAGTCTTGCGAGCCGACCATTCCACAAAACTGCCATACGTTCTGCCAAAACGACTCTGGATGTTCCACAGACCATTGATGGAGATCCGTGTAGTTTTTCAATTCCTGCTCGAGTATGCCCTGCTGATTAAGGCTATCCATGAATCGGGTCACGTTGGCTTGTGCTATACGCTGCTCACTAGGTTGCCAAATTGGCTTATTGCTTTCGTGCATTCCTTTACCTTTAACAAAAAGTTAACGATTTCAGTCTGGTATTTAGGTTTTACAAAGTCAAAAGATCAGCAAAATAAGGGGTTGCCGGAATTGTGTAAATAAAATGTTACACGATCGCCTATTTCGAAAAGTCGCGCAAATTGGCGGATATAACGAGTGGAGATAGGCTTAAAGTGAGACATTCGAAAGGAGGTGTGTAATGACTCAATATCATTCTAAGCCCGTGAGCCAAGAGGGATGGGTTGAGTGGAGCCTCGAAGAAGACGCCATTTGGCACGACTTAGTGAAAAGGCAACTGGACGTCATTAATGACCGCGCATGCGATGCCTATTTGCACGGTTTGACCCTGCTGGATCTGCCATTAGACAGAGTTCCCCAGCTTCCAGAGATAAATAAAGTCCTAATGGAAACAACAGGTTGGCAGGTTCAGCCTGTGCCTGCGTTGATCGATTTCGACCGTTTCTTTGATTTGCTCGCCAACAAGAAATTCCCAGTCGCGACATTTCTGAGAACGCGAGACGAGTTCGATTATTTGCAAGAGCCCGATTTCTTCCATGAAATTTTTGGCCACTGTGCCATGCTCACCAATGCCGATTTTGCGATATTCACTGAGCATTACGGAAAACTTGGCCAAGCAGCCACACCTAAACAGCGTGCGTATCTTGCCCGTTTGTATTGGTTTACGGTTGAGTTCGGTTTAGTAAAAGAAGGTCATAGGCTGAAAATCTATGGCGGTGGCATTCTTTCGTCTCCGGCGGAAACTATGTATGCGTTGGGAGGAGACTTGGCCGTTCGTGAGCGGTTTGACCTGCAAACGGTTTTAAGAACCCCTTATCGCATCGACATCATACAACCGAAATATTACGTGATTGATGAGTTGTCTGAGCTCTTCAAAATCAGCCAGGAAAACCTATTGCAGCAAGCAGATCTCGCGATAGACGAGGGATTACTACCACCACTTTTTGAACCTAAGGAACCAACACATGTTGAATGAACAAAAATGCGAAGCCTGCAGTATCGACGCGATTGCCCTAAGTAAAGACGAGCAACAGTCTTTATTGTTGGAGTTGTCTGACTGGCAAATCATGGAAAGAGACGGCATCCCACAGCTTGAGAAGGTGTTCAAGTTTAAGAACTACAAACAAGCATGGGCATTCAGCAATAAAGTGTCAGAGTTGGCAGAAGAAGAATTCCATCACCCTTCGATTTTATTGGAGTGGGGCAAAGTCACTGTAACGTGGTGGAGCCACTCAATCAAAGGCCTCCACAAGAATGACTTCATCTGTGCCTCACGCTGCGATGTGTTCGCCGTGAGTGAATAGTCTTTTTTGGTCTAGATGAGGCTTTTTTCCGACATCTGTGATGTGATTATCTTATTATTCGGCTCATAAGGTGAGTCGAATAACTGCTTAAACGGCTCATGGTATGAGTTGAATAAGCGATACTTTCGTATCATAGAGCGTAACTTCTCCAAAACTAGCTTGACCTGCATCAGCGACTTGCTGGTTTCTTGCCCCACAACCCCCTCTATTGCTCATAGTATTGGTTTTATGAGGCTGCTCTATGATATATTTCTCGGCCAAGTGTATTACAGACGAAGGCTAATAATGTCTATCAACCTTTCACTCCTTCCACCCAGTGAGAAAAATAAAATCGAACTGGATAAGCAGGCATCGTTTCTTGTATGGAAATTGAAGCAGGCGAAATGTGGCCCTGAAGCCATTGTTGAAGAAGCAATGAAGCTAGGTGATCCAGAAGAAAAGGCTTGGTTTGATCAGTCTGTAGAAAAATACAAACGGGTAATGGGTGTCGCATAAACGCACATAAACCTTACCCAGCAAAGCTGTAGAATTGAAATGACACAGTAATTTGCTAGAATTTGCTCCGTTAATTGAATCAGAGAGAAGATCCCGATGGGAAGAAGTTTTGAAGTGCGCAAGGCCTCAATGGCGAAAACTGCAGGCGCAAAAATTAAAGTTTATTCTAAATACGGTAAAGAGATTTACGTACTGGCTAAGAACGGCAGCTCTGACCCAGACATGAACTTACCTCTTAAGCACCTGATTGCTAAAGCTAAGAAAGACCAAGTACCCGCTCACGTTATCGACAAAGCGATCGATAAAGCGAACGGCGGCGGCGGTGAAGACTTCCAACCAGCTCGTTACGAAGGTTTCGGCCCTGGTGGCACAAGCGTAATCGTTGACTGTCTAACTGACAACGGCAACCGTACTTTCCAAGACGTTCGCCAATGTTTCGTTAAGACTGGCGCGAAAATCGGTGTTGAAGGTACTGTTTCTCACATGTTCGCTCACCAAGCTGTATTCCAGTTTGCTGGCGAAGATGACGAGATCATCCTAGAAACGCTAATGATGGAAGACGTAGACGTGACTGACGTTGAGCTAGAAGACGGTGTTATCACTGTATTCGCTCCAACGACTGAGTTCTTCAAAACGAAGACTGCACTACACACTGCGTTCCCTGAGCTAACTCTGGACGTTGAGGAAATCACTTTCGTTCCTCAAACGACTACGCCAGTAGCTGAAGAAGATTCTGAGAAGTTCCAGAAGTTCTTAGACATGCTTGACGACTGTGATGACGTTCAGCAGGTTTACCACAACGCTGAGCTATAATATCAATCTATAATTGATAGCTTTGCTCTTGTGAGTAGAATGTAGAATACAAAAAACCGAGCCTAGTGCTCGGTTTTTTTATGCTCGTAATTCAGGCATTTATCTGTGAACATAGCTTTTTTATCGTAGCTCTTTGGTGGAAGAACCTAGGTCATAGCTCCTGAACATTAGCCCTTGATCATCGTTCCGTGATCTCTGGTACGCAAAGCGTTCTCGGGCGACAAATCCATGCTGAGAGTTTTCTGATCAAAGGGAGTACGGTGAGGTTGAGCGTGATGGCACACGGCCAAGCAATCAAAAAGCTTTGCAGCCAGATTGGCGGCCATTCGTGGCTGAATCCCATTTTGTAGCCAGAAATTAACCCAGACATGATGGTCGCCATGGTCAGGGAGGATAAAATCGCGGTTACCCAAAATTGTTTGTTGTTCATACAGTGTTCTCCCGTGATTTTCTGTTGTTGATGAGATAAGGTTACATCTATCCATTAGTGAGAAAAATAGGCATATATAGAAGCATGAATTCCATATTTGGAAACATTGATGATCTGTTCTTATTCTGTGCAGTGGTTGAAGAGGGCTCTTTGCTATCGGCCTCTAAACGGCTGCAATTGCCTGTGTCGACTATGTCGCGTCGGTTAACCGCATTGGAAGAGCGCCTCAATATCCGACTTTTAGAAAAGAAAGGTCGTGAGTTGGTGGCCACCAAAGACGGTGAGGCGGCCTTTGCTGCACTGAGCAGTGGCATGGAGTCGATTCATCAAGGCTTTAATAGCTTGCTGGAAGAGCGTGACGCTATCCAAGGCAAGATAAAGCTCGCAGTGCCTCATAACTTCTATAGTGGCTTTCTACGGTCGACAGTAGAGCAATTCCTCACTCAATATCCAAACGTTCAGCTCGACCTAACCCTGAGCCAGCAGCAGCTCATTCCGCAGACCGACCGTGATTTACTGATTACGTTTAAGATCTCGGATATGGAAGGCATGATTGCTCGTCCGCTTTTCAAGGCCAAACACGGATTTTTCGCTAGCCAAGAATATTTGGATTCGCGTGAAACAATAGAAAAGCCGGACGATCTGGAGCTGCAAGATTGGATTAATGTCGATGATGTGTTTGATATGCCGCTCTACAAGTTCGACCGCTTAGAACAGATGATCACGATTAAACCCAAGTTCATCGTCAACGATATTCATGCGGTGGCGGCCGCAGCGCAAAAAGGCTTGGGGCTCGCTTCATTGCCTTTTCGTCATGTATCCCCTGAGATGAATTTGATTCAAGTGCTCCCTGAGTATCATCGGGGTGATCGCCAAGCGTATTTAGTGTACAAAGAAAGAAAATATCAGCCAAAGGCTTTGACCCTGCTTATCGATGCATTGATTGAGAGTGTTCGATCTTTCCATAGTGATGACTTGGTCAAATAAAAGGAGAAAGGAATGAAAGTAAGTTTTATCGGGCTAGGCGTTATGGGTTTTCCAATGGCAGGCCACCTAGTCAAAGCCGGTTTTGAAGTAACGGTATTTAACCGCACTCATAGTAAAGCGCTAGACTGGGCTGATAAACACCAAGGTAAAGCCGCAGAAAGCGTAGCTGAATGTGTAGCAGATGCGGATGTTGTACTTGTCTGTGTTGGCAACGATGACGACGTACGCAGCATGACGACCAGCGAAACAGGCGCACTAGCAGCAATGAAGCCTAACGCGATTCTTGTCGATCACACCACAACGTCTGCAGTACTGTCTGAAGAGCTTGAAGTTGCATCGAAGGAAGCAAATGTTCGCTTTATGGATGCACCAGTGTCTGGTGGCCAAGCGGGCGCAGAAAACGGCGTGCTAACCATCATGTGTGGCGGCGAACAAGCGCTATTCAATGACCTTCAACCTGTGTTCAAAGCTTACGGTAAGTCGTCGGTTCTGATGGGTAAAGTAGGTCAAGGCCAACGCGCGAAAATGGTCAATCAGATCTGCATCGCAGGTGTATTGAATGGCCTTTCTGAAGGCTTGGTACTTGCTGAGAAATCAGGTTTGGACATCCCAATTCTGGTTGATTGCCTTAAAAACGGCGCAGCTGGTTCATGGCAGATGGAAAACCGCGCCACCACAATGGCGCAAGATAAGTTTGATTTCGGCTTCGCCATTGATTGGATGATCAAAGACTTGGGATTCTGCTTAGATGAAGCAGAGCGTCAAGGTATCCAGCTTCCGTTGACGGAAAAAACTAATAACGCATACAAGGCACTGTCTGCCGAAGGGCAAGGCCGCATGGATACCTCGGTATTGATGAAAGCTGTCGTTGAAGAAACTAAGAAGTAGAAGAGACGAAGAAGTAGTCGCAGCGAAGAAGCAGTAAAAGCTTTGCTTAGATAACTAAAAATAGCCGCTGATTAGCGGCTATTTTTGTTTGCGTGAAACGATAACGAGCCTTTTTAACTCGTTTCGGGGCACTAACTATCTAGATTAAAGCCTATCTAGATTGAAGCATGACCCTTTTAATCACGTCATGAACGGCAAGGTTTAGAGGGCTTTGGCGATCGACAAGACGCATGCAGGACACAAGGTTTAGATCGATTCTAAACTCTTTGGGTGGCTCTATGGTATTAAGCGAAGCGTCCTTCCAACTATCGCTTAATACGCAGGCGTGGTCACCCTGTTCTAGAATTTGCCTCGCAACTGAAAAGTTGTCTACCGTGATACTGATGTGTGGCTCAATCCCACTACTTTTCAACATTTCTAAATATCGGTAACGATCTTCATTCCAGCCTTGGCTTCGGATCTTGATAAAAGGCAATTGCAACGCCTCTTCCCATGTTAATTGCCCCAATGACTTTGAAACAGCAATCACCAGTTGATCGGCCATGATGCGTTTCTGGAAGATATTCGTACTGCGGTCTTCATTTAAAAAGTGCACGCCTAGAGTGATGTCACCCTCTTCTAACTTTTGCTCTGTATCTGATGCCCAAGTCTTCAGTTCTATTTGCGCTTTGGGAAACGTTTTCGAGAGTTCCCTAAATAGATCAACACCTGAAAACTCCAGTGTGTAGGCGAAAAAAGCAAGAGTGATTGGCCCATCATAGGTGGCAGAATCGAATGTCACAGGTGAAGTCGCAGAGTGCATCAAGGACAAGGCGTGTTCAATATTGGGCAAAATAGATTTGCTATAATGTGTTGGCCTTAGTCCTTCAGTGGTGCGTTCGAAAAGTGGGTGCCCTAATTGATCTCTGAGCTTGGTCATTTGCTTGCTGACTGCGCTCTCAGAGATCCCTAGCTTTATCCCCGCCCTTTTCAGGCTGTTCGACTGACACAGCAATACAAAAGTACGCAGCAAATTCAGGTCTATACTTTCCATTTGGGCAAGTCCTATTTTCCACACTTTCCTTTTGGGAAGTATAAAGTAATCACTATCGGCAGAGCAAATAATACTCTTCCAAATGACATTCACTTTGAAATATAAAGGTCGCTATTATGAAAAAGCTATTCCCTCTTACTGCTGTCGCTTTATTCTCAACCAGCGTTTTTGCAGCGCCAACTATCGTCACGGAAGATAATTTTGCTCAGGCATACACCAACATGCGTCTCGGCTCGGTGGTAGAGAAAGCCGGTGGTATTAATACATTCTTTGAGATGCCAGTGCCGAGCAGCGTTCCAGAAGAGCAGTTCGTTGTACGAATGAATCGAGACACTTTTTATTCCGTTTCTGTCATCGATATGTCGAACGATGATGTCTATGTGACTGTTCCAGAAACTGACCAATATGTGTCACTGCAAGTCGTAGACGAAAACCACGAGACACAGCCAATGATCTACGGTTCCGGTCGTCATAAAATCAGTTCAAAAACCGACCACGCATTTGTCATTGTCCGCGCTCTTGAAGATGACGCACGCCGTAACCTGAAGATTGAAACAGGCAGTGAGAAGCCGTTTGAAGTAAAAGAGTGGGACATGGCGTCTTTTAGTGCCACAGATAAAGCTGGCAACATAGATTTCAGTGACGGATATGACCAATCAAAGGCGTTTGGTAACAAAGAAAGCGGCCAAACTGATTATATGAATTACGTTGGCGCAGCTGGTGGTTGGGGTGGCGCGATGGTCGAAGACAATATCTATCAAACCAGCCAGTACTTCGATGCGAATGCATGTTATGAGACGACTTTCAAAGATCCGAAGGCAGGCTCATTCTGGTCCGCGACCGTATATAACGCTGATGGGCGAATGTTTAACGATAAAGCCAATATTTCGAGTGAAATGGTCCCCGTAATGAACAGCGATGGAACCTACACTCTCCGTTTTGGGTGTGAAGGTCAACCAAACAATATCCCAACGATGGAAGGTAATAAGACCGGTAAATTTAATGTTCTTATACGCCATTACAACCCGAGTGAGCCAGTTAGCAAAGGCGAGAAAGGTTACAATCCAGCGACGATGATTAAAAAAGTAGGCTAATTTAAATCGTCGGTTCTGAAGGGTAAAGTCGGTCAAGTCCAACGCGCGAAAATGGTTAATCAGAACTGCATCGCAGGTGTATTGGATGGCCTTTCTGGAGGTTTAGTACTTGCTGAAAAATCAGGTTTGGACACCCCAACGCTGGTTGATTGCCTTAAAAACGGCGCTGCAGGTTCATGGCAGGTGGAAAACCGCGGTTGAAGAGACAAAGAAATAGAAGAAATTAAGAAGTAGAAGATACGAAGCACAAGAGGCTAAAAGTCATCGAAGCTTCGTTTAAATAGTTTAAAAATAGCCGCAGATTAGCGGCTATTTTTTTGCCTAAGATAACTTAGAAATACAGAGAAGCATTTGTTCTGAAACTCACCATTGAACAAAGTTTTGTTACGAATTTAATGCCACAGGGTGATCTCGGATCATTTCCGCGACTGTAAAAACCTTCCTCCCCTAGAAAGTCATGCTCGATTTACTCATCCACTACAAATTGTTACCAACGTCTTCTGATGGGTTGAGTCCTTCGCTAGAGATTGGTTTGGTCAGTATTGTTCATTAATAATTGCCGCATAAACCAAAAACACAGATTTACTTTCTACCTAATTAAGGCGTCAAATCATGACAAAACCATCAAAACTCTTTACCAGTATCGCTTCTGCTTTGGCATTGACCGCTAGTGTTTCAGTATGGGCTGATGAGCAAGACTTTAGTTCGATGCAAATGCAAGGCGTCGAAAAAGTGGATATTCAAGTTGATATAGAAGGCGCTGCGCAACGCTTATCGCAAGCGGTTCAGTTTCAAACTATCTCTAACCAAGATCGCAGTGATTTTGATGAACAGGCTTTTCGTGACTACCACCAATTTCTTGAAGAATCATACCCATTAGTGCACAAAACACTCAAGCGAGAAGAAGTCGGTGACCCGCGCCCTTTCAGCTTGATTTACACTTGGGAAGGTAAAGATCCATCACTCGCTCCCGCTATTTTTATGGCGCACCAAGATGTGGTACCAATTGCAAAAGAGTCTCGTGATGAGTGGAAAGAAGATCCGTTTTCAGGTGCAATTAAAGACGGTTATATCTGGGGCCGTGGTTCATTAGATGACAAAAACCAACTTCAAGCACTGTTAGAAGCCACTGAAATGAAGCTAAAAGAAGGTTTCCAACCTGAACGTACCATTTTGTTTGTATTCGGCCACGACGAAGAAGTTGGTGGGCCAGAAGGTGCTAAGCACGCCGCTGACATCATTGAACAACGCTATGAGAAAATTGCGTTTGTTATGGATGAATCTGCTCCTCTTGTCCCTGGTATATTCCCTGGCATCCGTGAAAACACGGCACTAATCGGTATTGCTCAAAAAGGATTCGTTAGTCTAGAGATTGCCATCAATGGTGTTGGTGGTCACTCATCACAACCGGGTGAAGAATCGAATATTGTCGCGTTAGCAAAAGCCGTTGGGAAAGTTGAAGCAGCGCAATTCCCTTACAAAATTCATGATGCGGTGAGATACCAATACCGATACATGGGGCCGGAACTTCCAGAAGCGCAGCAACCACTTTACAAAGCCGTAGCCTATGGCGAAAACGACACGGTGACGGACTTAGAGAAAAAATTTATTGATGTAATGTCTAAAAATGAGGTTACTCGCGCCATGCTTCATACCACAACGGCAGTTACTATGTTTAATGCTGGTATTAAAGACAACGTATTACCGCCAGCAGCTACTGCAGTTGTAAACTTTAGACCAATGCCAGGTGACACTCCTGAGGTGATTATTGAGCATGTGAAGAAAGCGATCGGTGACGAAAGAATGACCATTCGTGATATCTCAGCATCAACGCCTGCAACTAATGTTGCGGATCCTAGCGGTCCTGGTTATGCCATGTTGGAGAAAACGATTCGCCAAACTTGGGGAAATGACCTGATTGTCTCACCGTTCTTTGTTATTGGTGGTTCAGATTCTAAGCACTTTCAAGCACGAGATTTTGCCCCTGATGTATATACAATGACGGCGATACAATTAGAAAGCGTAAAAGAATTCGAAGGCTTCCACGGTGTGAACGAGCGTATCTTAGTTGAAGAATACGGTCGCTCTATTGGGTTCTTCTACCAACTAATGGATAACCTCGAAAGTCTGTAATTCAAATATTATTGACTGATATAAAACGAGACGATGGCTAAGACTTTCTTAGCCATTTTTTCATTAGCCCTTGTTCTAATTAGAAAATATTGACATGAAAAATACATTATTAATGGTTATGGCTTGTTGTTTTAGTTTGTTCACACAAGCTGCTGAAACGATATCTTGGGAGTCATTAAGACCTGTGCAAAATCAGTATCAGGTTCTTTCTCCTGGGAATAAGGCGCTACTTTCTGAGATTTACGCCTACGAAGCCGTTCAAAAAACGCGTCAGTTAAGTCCAATGGAAAACGATGGATACAATCAACGCGTGGTATTGGCTGAAAAATTTGGCTTAAACGTACGTGAGCTGCTTTTACAAAGAACACAACAAGCGAACGATATAGTTCCCGAGCTTAGTATTAACGATATGAAACTGGCCGGGTTTTTAGTACCGCTCGAAATGGAAGGTTTAATAGGAAAGCAGTTTATTTTGGTGCCAACTGCAGGGGCTTGCATTCACACACCTCCCCCACCTGTAAACCAAACGATTTTAGTCGAATTTCCTGAAGGCCATGAATTACAAAGTTTATACACACCAGTATGGGTGACAGGGAACATTAAAACAGGGGCGGTTGATACGTCGATTGCACTTTCTGATGGCAATCAAGATATTGAAACTGGATATGTTATTGACGCGTCGGATATTGAGCTCTATCACTAAACCTGATCGGTATGTGCCGTTTAATTCACTTCTCTTCATGCTCTACACATAGCAACACTAAATATAGTAAATATTAGAATCACTTGGGGTAGGTAAACCACCGAAAACACAATATTCATGTTTCTAACTTCAATGTTTGATGGGACCAATCCATCGGAGGCGATGAGGCGTTATTCCGTTTTCCTTGTAACGTGTCTGTATTAACAAAGGCAACTGGCTCGCAGCTTTTGCATGCAGTTCGCACTACAGCACTTATATACCAATAGGAAAACCAATATGAAAAGCTTAATCGCTATATCCATAGTAACGGCTCTATCTACAGGCTCAGCGTTTGCTAATGAGATCGTTAATGAATCATCCACAAATGTAGATGTTTACAACACTCATGACTTCTTCTTGCAAAAAGGCAATCGCGTTAAACTTCAGTTTCCTATTGAACAGTCTAAGTTTGCTTGGCAGAACCTAAGCCGTTTCTATCCTACCGCTCAAATTGAACGTGATGGACCTGTCTACCAATTCCCATATCAGATTGACCAAGAAATTGGTGAAATATCAGCGACTGTGCACGGTGAAAGCAAGACATTAAATGAACACCTAGATTCTTACCCTGTCGATGCTTTTCTTGTTGTTAAGAGTGGAGAGGTTGTCTTTGAACGTTACAACACGATGCGAAAAACAGATAAGCATAATTGGTTTTCAAACTCGAAAATTACAGCAGGTATAGAGCTGGCTAAGTTAGTCAATGAGGGCAAAGTTAACCCTAATGACCCTATTTCTAAATACATTCCTGAATTAAAGGGATCTGACTGGGATACAGTATCTGTTTCTGATACTGCAAATATGGCGACAGGCTTGAACGCAACAGAGCACGATGAGCCAGAGGCAGACTCACGTATAAACCCAGAACAACCTTGGTTTAAATGGGCGGTTTCCATTGGCGTGTTTGAAGGTGAAGGCAACCAAAGCCCACTTGAAGTGCTGGCCGAAATGAAGCGAAGAGCACCGGGCGGAAAAACATTCGAATACAATTCAATTAATACGTTTGTTCTGGCTCGACTTATTGAGAATGTTCGTAACTTACCCATGAATGAGATTGTCAGTCGTGATATGTGGCAGAAAATGGGGGCAAATAATGACGCTTACACTGTCGTTTCTCCACAAGGGGGATACCCTTTAATGTTTTTCTCAATGAATACCACAATTGAAGATATGACTAAATTCGGTATGTTACTTACTCCGTCAGCCACAAAGTTGGGTAATGGTGGTGTTAGCAAAGAAGTCATTACGTTAATTCAAGACTCTGGTAACCCAGAAGCTTACGGTGGTGGTTATGTTGGTAAGATGATGGAAAACTCTTTCTACAACGACACAAACATCAAGAATGGTTATCAATTTGATGCAATCTTTGAGGATGGCGACTTATTCAAGGCCGGTGTTGGCGGTCAAGGTGTGTATATTTCACCAGAAAAAGACTTAGTTATATCTTTCTTTTCAACCAGTAACGGCAAAAACCAAGAAGAAACTTATGCTCGTGAGATTGCGAAATATTTTAGCCGCTAATTATGCAATCGGTGATTGCCACTTGATGTGATTAATCATTGGTAGATTTGATCATTGAATAGAGTTTTATCTTTTTGTAACGCCAGTCGCCTGACTGGCGTTTTTTTGTTTGTTGAGCTTGGTTATTGATTCCCTGCGAGCGGGTGATTAAGTACCACGATATCTTTGGGTCATCTCAACACAGCTATCCATTATCGCTTGTGTTAACGCTTTTATGCGCTTTAGGCTCGTGGTTACACACCGATGCCATGGCGTAAAGAAGTTCACGTTATATAGATACGATTGTTTGAGCTTCTTCCCGTTACTCATTGTGTTCAGACGATACATTCGATCTCCTTACCCTCTACTCATTGGCAATGCGCGTAGTGTTGGGATGCTATGCAAGCTCAAGAGTGGCTTCGTTTGAATTCACTTATCTTGATGGGGTTAGGTATGCACTAGCAAACGTAAACAGTTAAATATCAATCAATAACGGTATTGAAATAGGCCGCTAGAATAAGGTTTTGAGTGTTGAATCAATATGGGATGTAGGCGTAACTTGTTAGAGAGAGAGAGAGAGAGAGAGAGATAAGGCCGAACTGAATAGTCAATCGTGGCTATTTTAATAAAGAAGAGTGAGAGGGTGTAAGGAAAACAAAGCTAAAAACAAAAAAGGCGAATCTCTCGATTCACCTTTTAACGTATTATGGTTTTTGGTCGTTTTAGAAGAATACTTTGTATTGGAACCAAACCACGGTGTCGTCAATGTCTAGTTTTTGATTGGTTGATTCCATGCTTCCATAAGTATTTTCAACCTTGACTTGTCCCCAACGTGTTTTGTCTGCCGAAAAAGGAGTCGCTGCGAGTAGAGTGGTTTTAACGGTACTCGTTTCAATATCACCATCCATGTATGTAAATTCTGGGTAGGCTGCAAAATAAGTACCATCGGCGCCCGGCTTCCAAACTGCATAAGCAGCAGCCATACCACCTACGATGCTATTGTCTGTCACACCGAAGGCACTTGTTGTGCTGTCTGAATATTCACCGCCCATCACTGCTGCACGGCCAAAGAAGGTCAGAGAGTCGATTGGAGTTCTAAAAATAGCGACACCACCTACTGCAGCAGTAGTAAAGCTTGCATTATCAATGATATCTAATGATGCGGCTACACGAGGTGTAATAGCACTATTTATGTTGAACACATGGAAATATTGAGCTCGGCTGTCTTTATATTTACCTTCATTATCCATCGAACCTTCCAATGTGAACATAGACATCTGCCCGTTGTCATAAGCGTATGATAGTGCCCCTGATAGCTTTAGGTCACCTTTGTTGTTGGTTGCTACATACATATTAGAGCTGGCACGAGTCATATCGGATGGGTCGACTTTTTGAATGTCATCGCCAGCAAATGCAGAAATAGAAATAGTAGCAAGTAAAGCCGTAGACAAAGCGGTCATTTTTAGAGTGTTCATGGGACGTTCCTGAGTTATTTAAGTTAAGTTGCCGAAGCAATGACGCAACTTTACACAAGGTTTTTAGACTCATTAACTCTCTAGCGATGGGCTCGAACCATCGTTGTCATCCAAACAGCGTCGGTAAAGGGGGAGGGCGGTTTCTCGTGGTAAAAAGTATATTAATTCGTATGTTTAATGTGTATTTGGGAAGATATTTGAATTCAAGTCAGAACGTGCTGATAAAAATGTGTCACTTAATAAGAGAAACATACGTTGTATTGGTTAATGTAGACTCTGGTGGTAAGATTTATTATCGAATATAAGGACTCGCAGGGCATGATATGAACTTTAGTCTTGAACAATTAAATACTTTCGTTGCGGTATATGAACAGCAGGCTTTTAGTAAAGCGGCGATAAAATTGAATAAGCACCGAACAACGGTTGCACAAGTTATCACCAGTTTAGAAGACCAGTTAGCGATCACTTTATTCGATAGATTGAGCCGCAGTGTTGAACCCACTGAAGATGCAATACTCCTTTATCATTACGCAAAGCAAATTTTAGAGCAGGCTAAAACTCTTGACCGATTTGCATTAAGTCTTTCATTTGGCGGGCTAGAGTCAGTGACGATAGCCTATGCGAGCTTTTTACCTCATCACGTTGTTTCTAAAATTCGTCGACAGCTTTATGAAGACTTCCCATCCATGCGCGTTAATTTTTTGGTCAGAACGAAACCAGAAATAAAAGCAGGGATCGAAGACGGAAGCATTCATTTTGGGATTGTGAATATATACGAAAGCAAAGTGATTAATAGTATTGATTTTACCTTTTTGGGGAATATGCCTTTTGTTCCATTTGCTCATGCAGGAAGTGAATTATCGGCTAAGCCCTCAAACGAAACGCTCTCAACGATGAAATCTTTACGCCAGTTTGTACTCAAATCTATGGTCGATGATAAAATGACGGAGAAGGTTGTTGTTTCTTCAAAACATGAATATGTTGATCAATTAGCGGTCATTGTTAAGCTTGTCCAAGATGATTTTGGCTGGGCTCTTTTACCAAAGTCGATAATTGAATCTGAATATATGACAGAGAATTTGGTAGAGATAAAATGTGACGAGATCAAACAAGAAATAATGGTTCCCATATCCCTTTGGTGTCCACATTCAAAACAGATTGCTCAGGTAAAAAAATCGATCATCAAGGTCGCTGATTATTATATAAATAAATCAGCGTACTAAAAAACGGACACTGTATTGGGATGAGTTCATCAGGCTATAGAAGTATTTATCTTGATGAGCTATCTATTATGAGTTTGTTTTAGCGCACTTTGAGTCATAAAGTGCCACGAGTTAAAAATTGGACTATCCAAGTTCAGGACATTTCTGAGTTGGCAACCAAACTACGCGAGGCAGGAAGACTTCAAGTATTGAAAGCTGCACATAATTCGTTAACTTATGATTAAAAAGTAACTTCAATATTCTCATACCTATATATGTTGCAACCAAAAGAACAAACGCGAGATCTATTGGTTCTCGCGTAATCTTTTACCTTACTGGTGCGCCTTCTTGCTTATCGGCTTTAATACTTTCATAACTGACGACTGTTTCCACATACCAATACCTGTTAAAGCAAGAGCTGGTATTAAGCCCCATAGCGTAGCGGTAAGATATGCTTCATTGCTTCCTAAGGGTGAATAGAACGCTGCACCAACAAATAGCGCTAAAGTTATGTGTATCCATCTCAAAATTATTCTTATGTTCTTACCATTCATGACGCTTTCCTTGTGCTGTTGTTTTAAGCTCTATGGTAAGGCTGTTTTATCTACAGTTCTTATCATTGCGACAAGCGGTGTTTCCAGAGCGTGAGTTGCTTTACCTTAAGATAAATGGGAAAAATTCATTACAATTGCCAATATAGACACTCAAACACTTAGAAAATAATAATCAGGTAAGTAAGTCTAATTGAGGAGGTCGAAATCAAGTTTAGTCCCGCTTTGATCCATCCATTTTATTCTTTCGCTACTCTTTCTTTTTTGAATTTTCCACTCACACCCCAACTCAACCATTCACTCCTCGCTATTACCATTCGTCGCATTGATAAAACGGCATGACAAATTCTAGTTAACCTTTCAACGTCAACATTTGAAAGGGATTAGAAATCATGACTACTTCACACTCATTTAATTCAAGCTCTACCACTTCTCTGCTTAAGCGTTCATTACTGATTGCTCTTGTTTCGTTTGTACCGTCATTAGCTTTGGCTAACCCAAGTTCAGACGTGCTTGATATCTACAACCAAGCCGCGCAAGGCAATGAAGACTTGGTTGAGGTGGCTTATGAACGCCTGAATGACACGCTGCAACAAGACGGTGCTACGCCACTGACCTTGGTTTACCTCGGAAGCACAGAGACCTTGATGGGGCGTGATGCGTTCTTGCCTTGGAATAAGATGAAGTATGTCGAAAAGGGCTTATCGACCATTGATAAATCACTGGTGCTGCTTAAAGACGAAGTCCAACCGATTCATGAACAACCTCGCGTTCAAGGGTTGCCCGATTCTTACCTAACTCGCGCAATGGCTGCGGTGACTTACACCTCTCTGCCAGACATGTTTAACCATTTTGACCGTGGTTATGACCTGTTCCTATCGTTACTCGCGGAAGATGATTTCCAACAACAACATTTCTCTGCGACATCGTGGATTTACCGTTACGCCATTACTGCATCGATTCGTGCTGAAGACTTCAAGCAAGCACAGGTGTGGCTTGAAAAAATGGAAAGTACCGATGCCGGAAACATCGAGACCATGACTGCGAAGGCCCTAATAGCGAAAGCCAAATAACAGCTGCGATAGCAAAATAATGAGCGCGAAAGCTTAATATTGGCTTGCAAACGCTTAAGAATGAATTGGTAATCAGAGGGAAATGGAATGATTGAATTTAACGGTATCGGCAAAGCGTATGTGATTGGCGGTCAACGTGTCGATGCCCTGAAGGGCGTCGATGGTCAGATCAAACGCGGCGAAATGGTGGCGCTGTGCGGCCCGTCGGGTTCAGGAAAAAGCACACTTTTGAATATTCTTGGTTTGTTGGATATGGATTATAGAGGGCAGATTAATATTGATGGCCAACCATATCCGACAGAGCAAATCGCCGCTGCACGCTTTCGCCGTCAGTCGCTGGGTTTTGTATTTCAGCGCTTCAATCTGGTTCCTGTGATGACGGCTTTGGAAAACGTCGCGTATCCATTGATGTTGAACCAATGTTCGAAACAAGAACAGCAGACCAGAGCACAAGACATGTTAGAGCGTGTTGGGCTAGGAGATTACGTTCATCACCGTCCAGATAACCTTTCTGGTGGCCAACAGCAACGTGTTGCGATAGCCAGAGCGCTAATCCACAGCCCAAGCTTAGTGATTGCCGATGAGCCGACCGCCAGCCTAGACAGCCATACCGCGAACCTTGTTATCGACATTATGAAAGAGCTCGGCCACGAAATGGGCACGACTTTTATCGTCGCAACCCACGACCCAAGAATGGCGCAGCGTTGCGACAGAATCATTGAGTTAATCGATGGTCAATTGGCTCCACAAGCTGCAACCACGGAGGCGATCTCATGGGCAAGTTAACACAAAGAATGAGCACGTTTTTACTTCCAACTTCGGTGCGTTTGGCGTGGTTGAACTTATTGAGAAACGGTCGACGCAGCCTGCTTTCAGTGTTGATCATCGCCATTGCGGTATTTGCACTGACCAGTGCCGGTGGTTATGGGCTTTACACCTATGAGTCACTGAGAGAATCGACTGCGCGTGATACTGGCCACCTTACTTTGAGCACGCCAGGTTATTTTGAACAAGATGAAGACATGCCGCTGAGCAATGGTCTGGACAACGTGCAAGCGCTAACCAAGAGCATTATTGGCGACAGTGACGTGCGTGGTGTGCAGCCGCGAGTCTATTTCAGTGGTTTGGTTTCTAACGGCAGCAAGTCGACCATTTTTATGGGAACGGGCGTGAATGAGCGTGAATTCGACATGAAAGGTCCTTTCCTTGATGTACGCAGCGGGCAAACCCTGTCGGATGTGCAATCCCCAAGATACGACAGTCAAGAACCCCAAGTGATGCTGGGTACTGACTTGGCTCGTAACCTTAAAGTTGCGGTAGGAGATTGGGTGACTCTGCTCGCGACCACAAGTGACGGTGCTTTGAACGCTTTTGATTTTAAGGTGCAGGGCATCTACTCGACTGGGGTTCCTGAGCTGGATAAGCGTCAGTTATATGTTCATATCACTGCCGCTCAAGAGCTTTTGGCCTCAGATAAAGTCAGCACCTTGTCGGTGTTCCTATTTGAGACAAGCAAAACCTCGACCGTTCAACAGCGCATCCAAACGGCTTTAGATCGAAATAGCGCTAGCCAAAGCGAACAAGGATCAGAGATCGAGATCACTCCATGGCAAGATCGCGCGTTTTTCTACACCAAGGTTAAAGATCTTTACGACCGGATCTTCGGCATCATGGGTGCAGTGATGGCATTGGTGGTATTCGTGTCGTTGTTTAACACCATGACTATGTCGGTGACGGAACGTACTCGAGAGATCGGCACCTTGTCAGCACTCGGCAGTTACCCTTCTGAAATCGTCGCAGGCTTCTTAAAAGAGGCGGGATTACTGGCACTGATTGGTAGCGCGATTGGCGCGCTAGTGAGTGGCTTGGTGTCGGTGTTACTGCTGGTGGTTGATATACAAATGCCGCCGCCTCCCGGCAGAACCGAAGGTTACCCGCTCAACATTTACTTCTCATTGGAATTGGTTGGTTACGCCACCTTAGGTGTGCTGACAATATGTTTAATCGCTGCTTATTTCTCTGCTCGTAAAGGCGTGAACAAGCCAATCACGGAGGCGCTGGTTTATGTGTAAATTAACTCGTTCAATTAAAATGTTGGGCTCTGTTTTGGCTTTGGCCTCGGTTTTAGCATTAACTGTAACATCGACGCCAAGCTGGGCAGTCGATTCACAACAAGTCACTGAGATGATTGCCAAGGCGGATAGCTACCGCTTGAACAGTGCACAAGCCTCTAAGGTAGTGTCCTTGGTGGCGTTATATCAAGACGAGCAACTGGACAAAACCCGTGAATACAACGTTTACACAAGACCAAACCGAGAGTCGTTGGTCGTCTTTAAATCAGCTGTTGAAGCTGGTCAAAAGATGCTGATGATTGAAGATAATTATTGGTTACTGATGCCGAAATCGCGCCGACCAATTCGTATCACACCGATGCAAAAGTTATTGGGTGAAGCCTCGGTGGGCGATATCTCGACACTCACTTGGAGTGAAGATTACCAAGGTGAGTGGGTTGCCGATCAACTGGTTGAGATGCCGACTGGCGAGACAATTGATACCCATCACCTAAAGCTAGCGGCGAAAACCAAGGGTGCCAGCTATCAATCGATTGATCTGTGGTTAACGGCAGACCGAGCGTTTCCAGTTAAAGCGGATTTGTACCTGCGTTCAGGAAAGTTAGCGAAGCAAGCGTGGTTTACTGAAGGTGTGCGAGATGGCTTGCCAAGTGTGGTATCGATGACCTTGCTCGATAAGATTCAGCCGAGTAAGAAAACCGTGATTGAGTACCGCGAAGTAATAGAACAAAGCTTGGAAGACAAATACTACAACCCTGCTTATTTGTCGCGTAACAGTGTATCTGGATTGTAGGTGATCGTATGAGAGCGCCCAATCGCCGACTCCACATAAAGTCTTCAATCACTACTTTGCTTGCTTTGTCTTGTGTAAGTAACACGATTCAAGCAGACGATCTGAGCTTGGCCTGGGATTGGCAACTGAGCGCTGAGTCGGTTGAATCGCGAGAGTCGCCATTCAGTCCTTTAGCATCAGATAATCGTCAGTCACTCAATGGTTTGCTGGATCTAGAGGTTGGATATGGCAATTGGCTTGGTCTGTTCGCAGTGAAAGCCAATGATATTGTGAGCAACAACCCTCAAGAGCAAGACGCGAGCTTTGAGTCTGAATTCATTGTACGTGAGTTGTTTTGGCAAGGTGGTATTGAACTGTCGAATTCTGCTTTCGGGGATCACTACCTTGATGTCACGCTCGGTAAGGTTCGACTAGATTGGGGCGTGGGTTATGGCTACCGACCGTTAGACATCATCAAGCCTTATCGACAAAACCCGGTAGGCATTGTCGCAGAAGAGGGCGCGGGTGTGGCCTCGGCGTCACTGTTCGATATGACAGGAGAATGGACACTGCTTTACAGTGATTCTTCGTGGACTTATCAGGACGTAAATGAATTCGAAAAGCAGAACCAGCAACAAGGATTTGGGTTACGTCGTTACAATCTTGTAGGTGATCACGAATATCAATGGGTTGCTTATTACGATGATGTACGTCACGGCTTGCTCGGGGCTAGTTTGGTTTCGGTATTAAACCTCGCGTGGGAGTTTCACGGTTCTGTGGTTTATCAAAGACAAAGCCTTGGCTATCGCCAGCCGAGCTCAATGCTTAAACCTGTTTATCTCGAAGAGCAGGGCGAGGCTTATCAAGCGTTGGCAGGACTAACATGGGCCAATGACTCGGGGCACAATGTGGTTCTGGAATATTGGTTTGATAGCCGAGCTTGGAGTAACTCTGAATGGCAAAGGGCAATAGAAAATGCCGAGTCTTTGTCGGTTAATCCAATGACAGCATCATTGGCAGGTTCTTACGCTCAGGGCTATCAACACGCCAATTTGGTTCAACACAACATCATGTTTCACTGGTCTTTGGATTCTACACATGGCTGGCTTGAAGATATCACGCCGACATTCGACGTCATGTTATCTCCACAAGACGGCGGCTTTATTGCTACGCAGTGGCTCAACTATCAGGCTTTAGATAATGGCGACTCATCGTTGGATTTGGAACTTGCTGCACGCTTTCTAGGCGGTAAAAGTGATTCTGCTTACGCCAACTTACCCGATAGTCATATGATTCTCTTAAATATCAAAGGACGGTTTTAATGAGTACTTCTTCTAAAAGTGAATTTTCGTGGCCAAAGAGTTTCACTCTGACCACCATTTTCTGCGCTTTGATTGCTGTGACCACGCAAACCATATGGGGAGGCGATTTCATCCTCAACCTCGCGATCAGCTTTGGTTTTGGTTTGAGTGCGGTCGGCTCTTCTTTCATTTTGGTTAAGTTGTTCAAAACCGAATCTCGTGTGTTTGAAGTGGGCATCTCGATGTTGGTGGCGATGACGGTTGGTACGTTAAACGCACATTATTGGTTAAATGGTTTCTTTGGTGACAATTTCTCTGGGCTGAAATCGGTGATGTTGTTGGGTGTTATTTTCTGCTCGGTTTGTTACTACTATTTTTATACGAGAGGCGAACAACTCAGAGCCGAAAATGAGTTGGAGATTGCTAAACGCCGTCAAGCTGACCAAGAGAAAGTCGTGGTGATGAGTCAGTTAAAGCAACTTCAAAGCCAAATTGAACCTCATTTTTTGTTCAATACGCTCGCCACCATAAGCGTGCTAATTGAGACTGATGGCGCTAAAGCCAAGCTGATGTTAGAAAAGCTGACGGATTTACTGCGCGTGACATTAAAAAATAGTCGTGCCGATCAATCTACGGTTTCTCAAGAAGTCGATTTGATTGATGCTTACCTTAATATTCAGAAAATTCGATTGGCAGAACGATTGGAGTTTTCGATTGAAGCGCATGGCATCAGCGACTTGCAGGTGATTCCGCCATTCTTGATTCAACCTTTGGTCGAGAATGCACTCACGCACGGTATCGAACCTAAAGCCGCGGGTGGCCAAGTGAATATCCGCATAGCTCAACAAGCGCAGCAGTTAAAAATCGAAGTTGCAGACAGTGGCGCTGGGCTGAACTCCCCTTCTATTAGTGCGGGCCATGGTGTGGGACTTAGCAATATTCGTCAGCGAATCGAAACCCTTTACGGTGAGAAAGCTAGCTTGACGATCACTGAGCAAGCTGAGGGTGGGGTGGTATCGACAATCTTATTACCGCTTATCAGCGAAACTAGATCTGAGAACGATGAGCCGAACCTCTAAGATCAGTGATTACAAACAGACGATTTACAGTGTGAATTTAAAGGAATAATAATGACTAACCCAGCAGTAAAGCCGAACGTAACGGCAATTATCGCAGACGATGAAGCACTGTTAAGGCACCATTTAGACAAGAGCCTTGCTGAGGTTTGGCCTGAGCTAGAGATCGTCAGTAAGGCAACCAATGGTTTAGAGGCGATGCAGAGTATTCAACAGCTTAAGCCCGATGTGGCCTTTCTCGATATTCGCATGCCAGAGCTCGATGGAATCTCGCTGGCGAAACAATTGAACAAGTTAGACTCTCCGCCGTTGGTGGTATTCATCACCGCTTATGACGAATATGCAGTCAAAGCCTTTGAGCACAATGCGATGGATTACCTACTGAAGCCAATCAACGAAGAGCGTCTACTCGCTACCTGTCAGAAGGTTCAAGCGCGCTTGTCGAGCAACCAAACGCAATCAGGTAGCACGCCTGAGCAGCCTGATATTGCTGCGTTAATGAGTCAGCTTCAACAGCTATCCCAGTCAACCTCACAGCAACCTCAACCTCCTTATCAATCGCAGCCCCTTTATCAACAGCAGAAGAAACATCTCACATGGCTTAAAGCCAGTGTTGGGGAAGACATTCACCTAATCGCCGTCGATGATGTGGCTTTCTTCAAAGCTGAAGATAAGTACGTGTCTATATTTAAAAAGGGTCAAGGCGGTTCGTTAGAAGAGTTTATTCTTCGCGTGTCGCTAAAAGAACTGATCGCTCAGCTCAATCCTGATGAGTTTTGGCAGATCCACCGCTCCGTGGTGGTGAAAGTCTCCGCTATTGATAAGGTGAAGAAAGGGCTCTCAGGCCAGATGTCGGCGTATGTTTCTGGAGAGAAGTTACCGATCAGCCGCGCTTCGCAAGCGCTCTTTAAAGGTATGTAGAGAACTAGCTTAAGGGGATATAGCCATTGATTTTAAAGGTATGTGGAGTAAGCGAGTTTAAATGGATGTTTTAGGCTCTTATCAAAACGCCGCTTTATACGAGTATATTCGATCTTACATAACGTATAGCGATTTATAAAATAAAGATCCAGATCACAAAGATACTCATCCGGTTCAATATTAAATAATAATCGTTAACTCAATCTGTATATTGTCGATGAATGACATTAAGAGGTTGTTATGAAAACATATTATTTAGCAGCGGCAGTATGCCTCACCTTAGTTGGCTGTAGTTCAACATCAAATATCACCGAAACCTTAATCCAACCGGATCCGGCATGGACTTCGGGTCAGCTAGAAAATGGCCTTACCTATCATGTTTATCCAGATCATGAAGAGTCTGTCTCTGTACGTTTAGTCGTGCACGCGGGTTCGTTCCAAGAGACTGACCAACAAGAAGGTTATGCGCACTTTTTGGAGCACATGGCATTCAATGGCAGTAAAAATTTCTCTCAAAATGACGTGATTCGTCTATTCGAAGATGCAGGCGCTAGCTTTGGTGCTGATATCAATGCCTACACTTCTTACCAAGAAACTGTGTATCAATTAGATTTACCTGACAATGTCCAATTACAGTCAGCCCTGACGTGGATGCGAGACATTGGTGATGCTCTGGACCTATCAAGTTCAGAAGTTGAAAAAGAGAAAGGTGTGATTCTTGGTGAGTTCCGTTATGCACGCTTAGACGACAAACCATTCGCAGAACAGTTTTTTGACCACTTCATTGAGGGTGGTCAGTATGAAGGCCAAGATGCACTTGGTACTAAAGAGTCTGTGCTCAGCGCGACTTCCCAAGGGCTAAATAGTTTTTACCAGACGTGGTATCAACCTCAGAACGTTGAAGTGATTGTCTCGGGTGATATCGACACAAAAATCGCTATCCCACTCATTGAAGAGAAGTTTTCAGATTGGCAGCGTGGACAAACTCCCAAGCCAGAAAAACAAAGAATCACAAACTTCAATGACGGTGATTATATCGAGTATGCAGAAGGGGAAACCCCAAGTATTTCTTTGATGATAAACCGAGGTTCAAGCGAGATAGAGACTCGCGAACAACAACATCAGCTTTGGCTAGATGAGACCGCGCAGCAACTGATTCGACAACGACTCAATACCAAGTTCAATGATGCGGCCTTAGCGACTCAATGGGTGGTGGCTGAACATTACTCTATGGAATATCAGCGTTATTCATCGATCAGCGTTGGTTACCCTGTGGGCGCGCGTGAGGTGACTCAACAAGAGCTTATCGCGACATTGGCATCTCTGCGTGATTATGGTGTCTCTGAAAATGAGATCATCAGCGAACAGCACTATTACCAAGATTTGCTCGATAATGTAGAAATTGACTGGGACAACATGGACAGCGTACAGCACGCTAACCAGAAAGCGATGGCTTTAGTGAACGAACAGGTCGTGCAATCACAACGAGACTATGAAGCGAGCCTTGAAGAGTTTGTCGCAAACCTCGACCTTGATGTGATTAATGCCAATATTAAGGCTTTGCTTTCTAGCGACTATTTCGTAGTGGTTGGTATGAATGAAAGTGAAGATAAAGTCGCGATTACCCAAGCCATCGAGAGCTTAAAAGCAACTTATAGCGAAAAGGGTGCCAAACCGTTGTTTTCGGTGACCAGCAGTGCTTTTGCTGTACCGAGTTCGCAAGGCGACATTGAGTTAGTTGAACAGATGTATGTAGACCCATATGTTCAAAAGTGGACGCTTAGCAATGGTATCGATATGTGGTATCTGCGTGACTATCACGCAGGTGATGACATAGGTATTTACTACACAAGCTTAGGCGGCAAGGCAGCAATTGATCCTAGCTTATACCCAGCGACAGAGTTAGTCCTTCCTGCTATTGGTAGAAGTGGTGTTGGCAGTTTTTCAGGAACGGAGCTTGATGCGCATTTGGATCGTGAAGATATTCAGGTTTATCCGTTTATCGATTTTACCCGCCATGGCGTCGAATTTAAGCTCAACAGTGGTGGCTTAGCGGAAACTTTTGCTGCACTCAACGCGATCGTTACATCAGTTAAAGTGTCGCCAGAGCAACTTGAGGCGGTTAAACAAGAGTTCATTCAAAATCGAGATTCTTACTTAGCAAGCCCGACTGGTCAGTTCGCATATGCAATGAACCAAAATACCTATCAAGCGGACAGTGATCATGTATTGCTCGATAGTAAAAGTGTGGAAACGGTTTCTGCTGAAGAGATAAAGAGCGTCCATCAGCAGTTGTTTGGTCAATTCCGAAATAATCAGCTGGTTATTGTGGGCGACATTGATCCAAGTGAACTGAAACCTCTGGTTCGCCAGTACTTGGCTTCTATTCTATTGGAAAAAGCCGTTGTGCCGGACTTTAACGTCGCGTACAAGCACCCATCTAAAGCGCGCATTGATTTAGCGGTCAATACTACTAATAGCACTGAGTACATGCTAAGAGTCATTGCGGAGCCTTCAGCTCATACTGGAATAGTAAGAGGGCAAACGGCGAAAGATATCTTTATGGAAGACATGCTGCAACGCCTGCTTGTTACTCGTTTAGACGCGTACATACGTGAAGATTTAAGTCTAGATTACTCACCTTATGCTTACTATGCATCTCAAGATGGTGATACAAGCCATGACTGGTTTATTGGTGCGATGATCGACCCTAAAAATGCCGATAAGATTGAGGTCGCGATTGATAAAGTGATTGGAGACCTTCTGAAGGGCGTCTCACATGATGAGATTAGAGCGGCAGGCAAGCAATTAGAAGCGGACTTTACGCCTTTAGATACTAGCGTTGTGGACCAAGCATGGTTCGTGTCTCGCTATCTTTTGCACGACTATGGTGTAGAAGCCTTGTTTAACGTGAAAGCGACGGTTAACTCGATTTCTCGTGAAGACATGAATCAACTTGTCCAACGCATCTTTGGTGAAAATAGCCGCAAGGTTAAGAACATCATGCGCCCTAAAGCCTAAAGCGAACAGAAACACTTAACCCAAAGCCAAGCGAGCACCGCTTGGCTTTCTTGTTTCCACCATTCGTAACACCTATACATTACCTGTTGTTAAGTACTTTTAGATCTATGTAAATCTAAATTGCGAGAGCGCTTAATCGGTTGCATCGAATCATTTTCTAAAAAAATGTTTTAAATCAAGACAGCATTTCATTTGTATTGTAGATTGGCGATCTACGAGAATGTTGTTTGGATATTAGATTGCTTAAATTAGGTACCCGATTAGTCTTAATGTTGTTTTTACTGAGCTTTGGCTTAGTGAATTCTAACGGCTATTCGTTCCCTTCTAAGCCATTCCAAATCCACTCCGCTCAAGAGCAGCCTTCGCAGAATAATCTTTGTAAACAAGCTGCTGCGGATAACCCGTCGAGCTACATGGAATGCGATCAGGTTCAGTTTGACACTGCGTCTTTAGGTGATAGTTCCAATTATCACGACACTGAATCGAGTCTCCAAGCGGTAACCTTTAGACGTATGCTCAGCAACGAGCAAGAAAGCGTGGCCGACCTTGAGCCTGCTTATCATCTATTGATCGATTTCTCTCCCCCATCATTACTGGCTTCTCTGCTCTTCAACACGCCGATGTTGGATACTAAGCAGCATTGGACCAGCATTGTGGGTTCTCCGTCCTCCCGGCTTTCGGGGTGGAAAGAGGGCAACATCCAATACTCGCATTTCCGAGAACTTCTTAGCTAATCGTTTGACCCTAAATTGGTCGTATCGATGGTCACTTGTGCCCGTTGAGCTCGCCAGTTAACCAAGACAAACATAGCGACATCAGCTTTAGCATCATTACCGTTCAATCAGCTTGTTCTGGTTTCAGCTATCGATCGTGTTCGCAAAACATTAGTTATACCAATCGTAGTAAATAACTGGTCACCCTCGCTGGTTAAAATGCTCGATCACTGCGTTTTTCCTACGCTATTTTCGAGCACTTATTTACTGTGATTGGTAAAAAGAAGAGATCTTGACTGTGAAAAAACGCATTCCAAGAAAACAAATCAACCACTACTCAAAGTGGAAATACGTGGTGCTTATCGCCACTATCATCGTTATGGTTCTGAGTGCTTTACCTTCTTGGTATGGCGAGAACGCCTCGGTTCAAATTAGCAACCGTTCTGAACAGACGATCGACGCCACTCAAATTACTCAATATCTCGCGAGCGAAGGCATCCAAGCGACATCAGCCTTTCAAAAAGACAAACGCTTAGTTGTGATTTTAGAAGATGCAGAGCAGCAAGCGAAAGCTAAAGAAGTACTTAATGAGCGTCTACTAGACAGCGCAACCGTTGCTCTAGCGATGGAGCCAGCTGCACCTAAATGGCTAACTGATATGGGTTTTGCGCCGATTCAACTAGGCCTTGATTTACGCGGTGGCGTGCAGTTCTTGCTAGAAGTGGATATGGCACCGGTTTATCACGCGCAAGCTCAAGCGGTGGTCGACGAGATCACTAGCGAAGTGCGTTATGCCCGTGGTGAAGTGGTGAACAACCAAGTTAAGTTTAATTTCCGCACTGATGCTGATTTTGAACAAGCTCAAAAGCTGATTCGTGAAGAGTTCCCACAATGGCAACGTGATCGTTCAGATAAATCGCTAACGTTAACCCAATCTGAAGAAGAGCAAAGAACGCTACGTAACCTAACGGTTCAACAAAACCTGCAAATCATGCGTAGCCGTATTGAAGAGCTAGGCATCACAGAAGCATCAATTCAACGCCAAGGTGAAAGCCGTATTCGTATTGAACTGCCGGGCGTACAAGACCCTGCAGCAGCGAAAGATGTGATTGGTGCAACCGCATCACTTGCTTTCTATTCTGTGTACGACAACCCAACGCGCAGCACTCAAACCCTGAAAGATTCAGACGGCAACCGTGTGGTAGTCGACCGCAAGGCAGTGTTGAGTGGCGAACACATTATCGATGCTCGTAGTGGCATTGGTGAGATGGGCAGTGCAGAAGTCAACATTACGCTGGATTCTTCTGGTGGTAAGAAAATGTCTGAGTTCTCACGTCATAACATCGGTAAGCCAATGGCAACGGTGTACAGCGAATACAGTCGTGATAGAGCGGGCAACAGCAAGCAAGACAGTGAAGTGATTAGTGTGGCAAACATCCAATCTCAACTGGGTAGCCGCTTCAGAATCACAGGTGCAGGCAGCTTGGCAGACGCACAAGAGCTTGCATTACTGTTGCGTGCGGGGTCATTGACTGCGCCTGTGACCATCATTGAAGAACGTACTATTGGCCCATCTTTGGGTGCTGAAAATGTAACTAACGGCTTTGCTGCTTTAGCACTTGGTCTTGGCCTTACGCTAACGTTTATGGCGCTATGGTACCGCCGCTTAGGTTGGGTCGCGAACTGTGCATTGGTGGTGAACATGACCACATTGTTTGGCTTGATTGCCTTGCTACCAGGTGCGGTATTAACCCTGCCGGGCATTGCGGGCTTGGTACTAACCGTCGGTATGGCGGTGGATACCAACGTGCTTATCTTCGAGCGTATTCGAGACAAGATGAAAGAAGGGCGCAGCTTTGCGAGTTCTATCGATCGTGGCTTTGACAGTGCGTTCTCTTCTATTTTCGATGCCAACGTCACCACCATGATTGTTTCTGTAGCCCTATACACCATTGGTAATGGACCGATTCAGGGCTTCGCTCTGACACTGGGCTTAGGTCTTCTAACCAGTATGTTTACGGGCATTTTTGCTTCACGAGCGATCATCAATTTGGTTTGGGGGCGTGACCAACGCCACGATGTAAGGATTTAAGCATGAGTATTTCAAAAATGACTATTTCAGACCGCTATTTTTCAAACAGTAATATGACTCGCCTTCGTAAGGTGATGTCTGTGATTTCTATTGTGCTGTTCATGAGCTCTGTGATGCTGGTGGCAGTGAAAGGTTTTAACTGGGGTTTGGACTTTACTGGCGGTGTGGTTGCCGAGGTTCAACTCTCTGATCAAGTAACCAAAGATGCGTTAAAAACAAAACTTGATACGGCTTTCCAACAAGACGTTCAAGTGGTCGGCATGGCAGAGCAGGATCGCTGGACGATTCGTTACAGCCAACTGACAGACGCTCCACAGCCAAACTTAGTGGATGCTTTGTCATCGGTAAGTGACCAAGTAAAAGTGCTTAACAGCAGCGTGGTTGGGCCTCAAGTGGGTCAAGACATGGTTGACCAAGGTGGCTTGGCGGTATTGGTGTGTTTCCTAATGATCATGCTGTACCTGAGTGTACGGTTTGAATGGCGTTTGGCTCTGGGTGCGCTTGCCGCGATCATCTATGACGTGACGCTCATCTTGGGTCTGTTCGCTTTTACTCAGTTTGAGTTTAACCTGACCGTATTGGCGGCCGTGCTAGCGATTCTCGGTTACTCATTGAATGACTCGATCATCATCGCCGACCGTGTACGCGAAATGCTGCGCGGCAATCCAAACGGTGATACTGATAACCTGCTTAACGAATCGGTTAAAGCGACCTTCTCACGCACCATGGTGACTTCAGGTACAACGCTAATCACTGTATCGGCACTTTGGCTACTTGGCGGTTCTGCGCTGCAAGGCTTTGCAATCGCATTGGTTGTCGGCATTGTCAGCGGTACGTGGTCTTCAGTGTCTGTCGGCATCACACTGCCTAAGCTACTTGGTCTACAACCTTGCCACTACCAAGTGAAAGCGCCAGTAGAAGTTGAGGGAGAGTACCCTTAGGTTGTCTATGCTCTAGCAGTACAAGTTAGCAAGTAACGTCAGTAAAGCCCTTCGTTTGTAATAAAACGAAGGGCTTTATTTTTAAAAGAGTCAGACAGTTAGCGAAAAGAGAAGCTATTTCAAAAAACGATGGATTGAATAGGCAACTGCGTGTGATATGAAGTATGTTTAGATGACGTTAGTAGAAATGAGGCAAGGGAATGGAATATCGACATCAATGTCATGTAGGCGACCATGGTGATGCACTGAAGCATCCAGTATTGAGTGCACTTGTTCAGTCATTAATGCAGCAGCATTCACGTCTCAATGTTATCGACACGCACTCAGGTACAGGGTGTTATGACCTCACCACCGCACCAAGTAATCATGCAGGTGAGTTTGCTGAAGGGGTCGGGTACTTGTGGCGCAATAAGGCTTATCTTCCTCCGGCATTCGCTTCTTTTATGTCGGTACTGGAATACTACAATCCGAATCAACTTATCTCTTTGTACCCCGGCTCTGCGGCCATCACTTACCAACAAGGTCGAAGCCAAGATAGCTTCTATTTTTCAGACATTCAGCAAGATGAAGCTGATTTACTGCAAACCAATATCGAGAGGTTACAGCGTAACTTAGATATTTCAAGCAAGCTTACGATTAGCGCAGGTGATGGGCTTAAAGCGTTACCTGATGACGTAGCTAAACATGACAACCACCATCTGATTGTTATCGATCCACCCTATGAAACCGATTCAGAATATCTCGCGGTGATTGATGCTTTAGTTAAGGCGTATCAGCAATCTGAGAAGGTATCTGCACTAATTTGGTACCCGCTCTACACGGATGACAAGAGCTCACTGATTCTGAACCACTGTGTGACCGCAGTGAAAGATGGTTTGCTGCCAAGTCCGATTAAGTCGGAGCTTCGCCTTCGTGATCCTAAGGGTGATGATCGCCTCATCGGAAGCGGTTTGCTGTTGTTCAATCCACCACAAGGCATTGCTGGAACGGTCGCGGATACGCTTGATTATTTACACAGCCAACTCGCGACTAATGGTGAAGGGTATTGGCAAATGAGAAGCCTATAGGTCTGATTTCTATGGGTTTTGTGATGATGTTCGAGACTAGCTTCACTAAATCACTAGTCTTTATATGGTTTAAATTGACCAAACGCTAACTTTTATCGATTGATTAATTGCAGTGAATCATTTAAAAATAGAATATCAATGCGCACAAGTGCATAACAGCTCATAAGTTAAATAATTAGTCCCAAATTAATATCAGATTGTGGTTTACCCCCTAAACTGCATAAGGCTCGCACTAGTCATGCGAGCCTTTCTTTTGCCTGAAGGAAATGTTTACAACAGTTGCTCTTCAATCTTTAGAGCTTTCTCGATGAGTTTCGCATTGAAATCTGCTGCTTCCACTGAGTAGTGCGTTTTACGATGGCAAGTCGGACAGAGTGCAATTACATTTTCAGGGCAATCAGCGCCACCATCAGCCTGTCGTATGAATATATCTTCATGGTATCTCTGAGGCTAGCTTGCTGTTATCTCAATACAATAAAATCATCAAATATAATATACTGGTTGCCAATTAGGTTTTTTAGAATGACATAAGGCGCTGAGAATTGACTGTAGAACAGGTTTCGAATGGTGCTTGTGGTAGTGGATTCTTAAATTTAGACGTGAGATACAATGAAGAAAGCGATATTTTTGTTCGATTATACGGGGATAATGGCAAAACCATGGGCAGATGCTGGTTATCTTTGTTATTGTTTTGACGCTCAACATAAAGAGGGAACTCATAGGGAAGGTAATGTAATTCAAGTAGGAATATGGCTTGATGATGACCTATCTAAAATCGAAAGTATTACAGGAAGCGATATTAGTTTTGTTTTTGGTTTTCCTGAATGTACAGATTTGGCAGTGTCTGGAGCTGCTCATTTTGAGAAAAAAAGAATAAATAATCCAAACTTCCAACATGATGCAATGAAACTAGTTCGGCTAGTTGATGCTATTGGTGAGCATTTTGATTGTCCATGGGCACTAGAGAACCCAATTAGTGTAATTAGTACTATGTGGCGTAAACCAAATCATATATTTCATCCATATGAATACGGAGGCTACCTTGAGCTTGGTGATAATCACCCGTTGTATCCTGATTATATTAGGCCACAAGATGCTTATCCAAAAAAAACATGTATTTGGTCGGGGAATGGTTTTATCATGCCTAATAAAAAGAGCGTGCCTATTTCTCCTGGTTATTCGGATCAACACAAAAAGCTTGGAGGTAAGTCATTGAAAACAAAAAATATTCGTTCAGCTACCCCAAGAGGGTTTGCTAAAGCCGTATATGAAGCAAATGGTTAGTTTTTATTAATTAAGAGTTGTTATGGAAAAGTACATTTTATTGTCAATTAGACCTCATTATGTTAGGGAAATAATATCGGGTGCTAAAAAATTTGAGTTTAGAAAGAAGTTCCCCAGTTTATATAAATCAAATGTATCATCAAAAGTAATTATATATTGTTCTAAGCCTGTTATGGCTATCGTTGGCAGCTTTGTTGTTAAGCATCACCACCACTCTGATTTCTCCAGCCTAATGTATGATATTGGCGCTACGGAGGAATATTCAAATCGAATATCAAAATATCTTACAGATAAAAAATCTTGTCATGCTTTAGAGATATCAGATTTAATAATCTATGAGAAAGAGTTATCATTACAAAATCTTAGAAGTGAATTTGAAGGGTTTTGCCCTGGACAAAGTTATCGTTATTTAGATCATGGTATTATAGATAAAATAAAGAAATTGAACTCGGGTGTTTTTTGATTTTATTACGACTAACGATAACGTTAGTCGTATATCCATTATTGATGACGATCTAGAATTAGCGAGTCCCAGTAATTGTTATTTGCTCGCCATTGAGCGTAAGGTCTGGGATTCGTTTGGTACATTCCGCAATCAAAATAAACAATCCCTTGTCTAACAAGGCCTAGCCAAGATTCATAGTTAATTGGTCGGCCAAATACTATTTCTCTATAAATCCCGTTGTGATCTTTAAGACATTTAAACCATCCTTGATCATTGAATTTTCTTTCTAATTTTCCTTTTATAACAGCCTTAGTCCATTGACCTAAAACGATATTTCGTTGTAGGTTGTCTGGAATAATTTCGCTTTTGTCTGGTCGTTGATCATGTTCAAATGAATAGATGGCCTGAATATCTTCAGTGTCTGTAATAATTAATTTTTGCCCATAGTAATTGTAGTCACCAATTTTTGGGACGACTGAACCTGACCACGAAATACGGTTGTCTTTCTGTGGGTTAGGTGTCCCAAAATATGGAAGGAATTGAGTATCTTTGTTTAATCTTCCAATACTTGAGTCTGATGTATTTCTACCCCATAAGTTTAAGTCTGGAGACCAATCACCAAATGTAGTTTTGCCTGAACTAGTTTGATTTTTCATTTCGAAACCGAGTAAATCCGGTCGATTGTCGCCATTAGGAGCAATCCCCATTTGGATTTCTAACCAGTGCCCTTCTTTTCCGTCGTGGCGTGAGTTAAATCCTGCAGGGTCGAATCTTAGACCTCGCACATTTTCTCTAAATCTAGCGATGATTTCATCTTTGTTTGTCATGAGAGCCCTTAAGTTTGTGATTAAGGAGGCAATTACTAACACTTTTTTCATGGTTTTGCATTAAATTTTGATATTTCAAATAGTTAACCGTGCGTTTCTAATACATTTAGTTTGTGGAGTAGGTAACCATTGAGCTTGTATCGATGAGGAGTGTTGTTGCTTAAATAAGTTGAACCTTTTCCAAGTCCTGCGATTTGATTTAAAGTGGTAGTGATATGGGGAAGGCCAAAAAGAAAACTATTAACTGGACTGAATAAAATAAGGCTCTGCGCACTCGCAGTTCTGTTACTTTTGGGATCGATATGCATGGCAATGCAAAAACCATCACAGTAAGCGTGATGGAGGCTTTCAGTGTTCTGATACAGCGATTTAGAGGGTATATTCTCTCGATCTCTGCGCTCACTTCAAGGTTTCATCGACTCTATTTTTGACTTATGACGCCTTTAGTCGGGGTAACTGACTACACAAAAGTTTCGTTCATGTTTGTTTTAAGAAGTTCTTAAGGAAGAGAGAGGGATAGATTGTGACCTCTCCTAGAGCAAGGAGAGGTTATGGCATACGCTGTGTTTAACTGGCCATTTGATTTGAAAAATTTTCTTGTTCAGACTTTTGTAAAGTGGAAACTATCTCATAAGCAACAGCATTGATTACTTTCATACAAACAGAGTTTCCGAATTGTTTATATATTTGACCTTGAGACACTGAATCTACAATGTAATTATCAGGGAAACCTTGTAAGCGAGCGCATTCTCTTGGAGTGAGTTTCCTTGGGTTTTTGCTTAGATGAGATTGGTCAATCAGAATCTCCGAGCCATCTTTATAATATCTGGCACTTATTGTATTAGTATATACACTGCTTTCATTAAATAATGAATACCCAAAACCATTACCCTTGGTTTTGTGCTCTTCTTTGCGTTTTTGATGGCCAGCCCATAACTTGTCCGAGATAGTAAATCTATCCTTACCATAATGTTCTAAGTCTAGTTTTAATTCATGTTGCGTTTGGAGGATGTCACCAACTTTAGTTGGTGTTTTGGGAGGCGTTGGCCAATTAAATACTTTACTAAAATCAGTATTTGGGAATTGCTCTTTGTCAAAACCTATTATAAATATTCGCTCTCGGTTTTGTGGTGCTCCAAAGTCTCCAGCTCTCAATACTCTGAAATCGACCCAGTAATTTAGTTTTTCAGATAGAGCATGTCGAGCTTCCTCACTCATTTTAATCTCTTCTGACATATCTAGCTCATGTTTGCCTTGTAATATATCAGTAATTGTTTTTAATGTTCTTCCCTTATCGTGCCCTTGTAGTTGTTTTACGTTCTCAAGTAAAAAAGCTTTTGGTCTTTTTTCTGTCAATATCTTTTGAATCTCAAAAAACATTGTTCCACGAGTATCACTAAAACCTTTCCCTAACCCTGCTTGAGAGAAGGTCTGGCAAGGAAAACCACCTAATAAAATATCGTGCTCGGGAATATCTTTAGCTGATATTTTAGTTATATCTCCATTTGGCATTTCACCATAATTTGTAAGGTAAGTTTTTTGAGCAAACTTATCCCATTCAGAGGTAAAAACGCAATGCCCTCCGAGCTTTTGAAATGGTAGACGTATTCCCCCGATCCCCGCGAATAGATCGATGAAAGTAAAGTCCGACTCTTCCAATGAACTTTGTTTAAATGGGGCGTTGATATAGTGCTCTTGTAACGTATTTTCAAGCTCAAGGATTGATTTCCATTTTGAGGTTGTAGGAGTATGCTCGCCGCTTTCCCAACCTCGAATCGTTCTTTCTCCGGTGGAACTCATTCCAAGTAGATTGGCCATTTCAGTTAAACCAAGACTAAGTTTTTCTCTTAAGTCTATGATATATTGAGGTTTATCTAAGTTATTTGTCGTCATGCTTACCTACTTGTCCGGTTTTAATCCAGGCATGATACCACTGTATATAATTACATGCAATATCGGTTATTTTAGTTGGTGAGTATGTTATTTCACTGGTAGAGATTAAGGGAAGGGGCTATGTTAGCGTCAAATAAAAAAGCCACATTACGTGGCTTTTTTCGTCTAACTGCAAGAGCTAGCTCTGCTTTAATTTGGCTTGGTTAGTCTACCATAGTTTTTGAACTAACGCTCTCAGCGAGAGGTTTTATCCACAATTCGCTATGTGATATTACATTGATTGGCAATTAACAATAAGGTTATGGGATGTTATGTCGATATATTACAACGCTGGGTAATCGATGTAGCCTTTTTCGTTGCCGCCGAACAGAGTCGCTCCATCAAGATCGGATAGCTCGCTGCCGTTTTGTAGGCGTGAAACTAGATCTGGGTTCGCAACAAATGGGCGGCCAAATGCGACGAGATCGGCGTAGCCTTTGCTCAATACTTCTTCGGCGCGTTCTGGCGTATAGCTGCCAGCAACGATGATGGTGTTGGAGAACAATTCTCTTAGTTCTACGCGGAAGCTTTCAGGAATAACCGGCGCGTCATCCCAGTCGGCTTCTGATAGGTGCAGATAAGCGATATTACGAGCTTGCAGTTCCTTTGATGCCTCTAAAATCGTTGGCACGATGTCTGGGCAGTTCATGTCTTTGAAGGTGATGAATGGTGCCAAACGTACGCCCACTTTGTCAGCACCAATCGCTTCAATCACAGCATCGACCACTTCGATTAGGAAGCGAAGTCGGTTCTCGCGGCTGCCACCATAGTTGTCGGTGCGTTGGTTTGAATTGGTGCGTAGAAATTGATCGATGAGGTAGCCATTACCACCGTGGATTTCCACGCCGTTGAATCCAGCCTCGACTGCTTTTTTCGCTGAGTTAGCAAAATCTTGAACAACGCGATCGATGTCTACTTGCGTCATTTCTCTTGGTTGGATGCAATCGACCATATTGCCGTTACCATTCTCATCAGAAATCCAAACTTGAGTTTCGACTGGAGCAAGTGCAGAAGGGGCAATCGGCAGTTCACCTTTTTGAAAGGTAGGGTGAGACACGCGGCCTACGTGCCATAGTTGGCAGAATATCGCGGCACCTTGCTCTTTTGCTGCTGTGGTGACTGATTTCCAACCTTCGATTTGCGCATCGGTATAAACGCCGGGTGTGAATGAGTAACCTTGGGAGTCATCTGAAATTTGTGTGGCTTCAGTGATGATGAGCCCTGCACTTGCTCGTTGTTGGTAATAAGTCGCCATCATGTCGTTTGGCACGTTTCCAGGTTGGCTAGTGCGAGCGCGTGTCATGGGTGCCATAACCACACGGTTTTGCAGCTCTAGGCCTTTCAGTTCTGATGTTTCGAATAACTTGTTCATGATCTCTACCTTTATGAATTTTTAGTGCTGTGCCAATTCCAGTTCGATAATGAATTGGCACTTTGAAGTTACGGAGTTCTTAAATTATTTAGCTTCTGTTGGTGCAAATATTGAGTTGCTTTGTGGTTTCTCGTTTCGGTTAGCTTTAGCGATTAAGAACAAGCCGACGATAGGAACCACAACGGCTGCGAACGGAATCATGCCTGCGCCTAGTTGGCTGTCGAGTACCATGCCGCCAAGGAATCCACCAAAGGCATTGGCTAAGTTAAACGCTGAGATATTCGCAGTTGCTGCTAGCTCTTGCCCTTCGCCACCGTGGTTCATTACTCGAAGTTGCATGGCAGGAACGTTGGCAAATGATGCAATACCAAAGACAAATGCGGCTGCAACGAAGAGGATTTTGTTGTCTACCACAAGGCCAATCACCACCAATGACACGATCATTGCGACAGCCCAAAACATTGAAGCTTTGCCTAGGTTTTTATCTGAAGAACGCCCGCCCAAGGTGTTACCGATGATTAAGCCAACACCCACAATCACTAAGATCCAAGTCACTGATTCTTGACTGTAACCTGTGATGTGCATGGCGATTGGCGCAAGGTAGCCGTAAAGCGTCATGAAGCCAGACCAAGCAAAAGCGGTGATTGCTAAGCTGAGAATGAGCATTGGGTTTTTGAATGCCATGAGCTGAGTTTTGATGTCTTTCGCTTCACTGTGACCTGTGGATTTGATTGACGTTAGGATAGAGATCATTGCAACTGTGCCAAGTGCTGCCACGGTAAAGAAAGTGGTGTGCCAGCCGAATTGCAAGCTCACCCAAGTACCTGCGGGAACGCCAAGAACGTTAGCGAGCGTTAAGCCTGCGAACATTTGGCCAACGGCACGACCTGCCATTTTCTCAGACACTAAATTGGTCGCGACAACTGCCCCTATGCCATAGAAAGGACCTTGCACTAAGCCTGCGATAACACGGCTTGCAAGTAGAAGTGGGTAGCTAGGAGCAAGGGCTGATAAGACATTGCCAATAATGAACAGAGCCATTAAACCGATTAGCACCATCTTCTTGTTAAAGCGAGCAAGGTAGATGGTTAAGATTGGCCCTCCGATAACGATAGCAAGCGCGTAAGCACTGATTAGATAGCCTGCTTGACCTTCCGTGATCGAAAGCGATGTGGCGATTTGTGGGAGAATACCTGCAATCACAAACTCAGCCGTACCTATGGCAAAAGCCGCGAGTGTCAGTATCCAAACCTGAAACGGCATCTTTTCTTGTTTCATGACTTGTTGTTTCATGTTGAGTGACCTGTGTTGATATGGTTGTTAAGGGCGCTTGAATTACGCGCCCTGCCTTCAATTTTTCTGTGAGTTATACAGCCTGAAATTTTGAAAAAAAATCGGGAACTAGCCGAGCAGTGCACCGCCATCAATGTCGATGATCGAGCCCGTAACGTAAGGGTTATTAATCGAGAACAAGTAACCCATAGCTATCTCTGAAGGTTCACCAACCTTGCCGGCGGGTAGGTTGTTTTTGGCGTTGTCATACATGCTTGAACGAGTTGAGTCGTCCATGTTTTTGTAGGCTTCCGTCATGGTAAGGCCGGGGCTGACGGCGTTTACTCGAATCGGTGATAGTTCTTTCGCTAACACTTTAGTGACGCTTTCTAGCGCTGCATTTATCGCAGTTTTTACGTAAGTGCCAGCAACAACTTTGCGTGACAGCATGCCGGTTGTAAGTGTGATAGAGCCGTTTGATGTCATGTAACGTGCAGCATGCTTAGCAACGTTTAGGCTTCCCCAGAATTTGGTATCAAAGGCTGTTTTCGCGTCTTCGATGGCAACGTCGGTGACTTTTCCGCCCGGAGCGTATGAGCCTGCCGTTACTACCAAATGATCAAAGGCACCAATTGATTCAAAGTAATCACAAATCGATTTTTCATCGGTGATATCAACGCCGGTGTGTCGGCTTGCAATGTGTACTGTGTTGTTTTCGTTTCTCAATTGCATTGCTAATGCTTTGCCGATACCTGATGTGCCACCAATGATGACGAATGTGTGTTTTTCTTGGTTTTTAAGTTCGTTGTTCATGTTCTGAATTCCTGCGTTGTTCTGCTGATGGTTGTTATTATATTTATTCGATTAATTTTGATAATTAGCTAAAATATAAAATCATTATTCGGTTAGGCTGAATAATGAGATTGAGTAACGGGGAATAGGCAATAAGTGAATAAGCGAAAGGGCGAGAAATGGACAAATTTTCAGATATGGCAATGTTTGTGGGTATCGTGAAGCATCACGGGCTAGCAGCGGCAGGGCGTGAATTGGGCTTGTCTCCTGCGACAATGACAGCAAGGCTGCAGGCGCTTGAAGAGCGATATGGTGTGAAGCTGTTGAACCGTAGCACTCGCCATGTGTCGTTGACCGATTCAGGGGAGCTGTATTACAAGGCGTGTCTTGAGATATTAGATAACGTTAGCGAAGCTGAAAACCTGATTCAAAATGGCGTAAAAGAAGTCAAAGGTTCACTAAAAATCGCCGCGCCAAAAGACATCGGTAAGCAGTACATATTGCCTATTTTGTCGGAGTTTTGTCAGCAATATCCCGACGTTATTCCCTACCTTTATTTGAACGACAATCTGTCGAATATCGCTGAGTCGGGAATGGATATCGTTATCCGATATGGTGAGTTGGTCGACAGCAGTTTGATATCCAGACGCTTATCACCGAGCCGACGTGTGCTGTGCGCTTCCCCAGAATACCTCGCCAAACACGGGACGCCGATCAAACCTCAAGATTTGGTTGATCATGCGTGTCTGGCGATGCTTCGTAGCAACGAAGAACTCAAAACTTGGCACTTCCAAGATCATGACATGAAGAAGGCTGTGACGGTGGTTCCTAAGCGATTTTCGGATGATGGCGAAGTGATCCGTTATTGGGCGCTACAAGGAGAAGGGATTGCACTGAAATCCATTCTGGATGTGCAAGATGACATCAATAATCAGCGCCTTGTGACGTTACTTAACGGCTACATGAAGAACTTCAATACCGCGATGTCTGTATCCAGTGCCGACTTGAATGTGGTGTACATCAGCAAGAAATATCAGCCGAAGCGTATTCGACTGTTTTTGGATTTTCTATTTGAAAATTTTGGCGATTTGGTTGAGAAATCAGATCAGTCAGATAAAGAAAATACAGCAGATAAACCAGATAAAGAAGAATCGCTCACTCGCTAGCTAGCTTATGACGGATCTCTCGAACTCAATGCTAGGTTACGGACAAGGTAAATAGTTCTCGTTAAGATAGTTCGATTACAAGGATGTGATTGGAGAGAAAAATGAAAGTAGTCGGCAATACGGTTATCCAACCTTTTCATAAGGCACGCTGTCACTGCGGTGCGGTGGAATTAGAGCTCAGCTTACCTAACGGGATAGAAAAACCACGTCGTTGTGATTGCTCTATCTGTCGTCGCAGGGGAGCGATTGTGGGCTCTGTTGCGCTAGATGGCATCAAGATCCTCAAAGGTGCGGCGCATCTTAAGCTTTATCAATTCAATACCAACACCGCGAAGCATTACTTCTGCTCAAACTGCGGTATCTATACCCATCACCAACGCCGCTCAAGCCCAAATGAATACGGTTTTAACATCGGCTGTTTGGAAGG
This sequence comes from Vibrio sp. L5-1, assembly GCF_021728315.1. Classification (NCBI taxonomy): domain Bacteria; kingdom Pseudomonadati; phylum Pseudomonadota; class Gammaproteobacteria; order Vibrionales; family Vibrionaceae; genus Vibrio; species Vibrio sp. L5-1. The sequence goes on from NZ_JAKKCQ010000001.1 coordinate 1,244,532, forward strand.
AGTGAACCCTTTTGATATTGGTGATGTGGTGACCAACGATGGTGTGAATCACCCTGCTGATCGTTAAGTAATGAACATTAAAAAGGAACGGTTCTATGTCTGAATATGGTGCGCTCATTCGTTGGCAAAAAGCGGCAGATGAAGCCTTTAGCGACAATCAATACAGCCGCGGTCATACGTGGGAATTTGATGGTGGAATCACTGTGCCTGCTTCATCTTCTCCTCATGTTGTGCCGCTCCCATTCTCGGTGGAAGCGAATGTTGACCCAGAAGAAGCCTTTATTGCGGCACTCTCTAGCTGTCATATGCTGACTTTTCTGGGAATCGCCGCGAAGCAGAAGTATGTGATCGACTCTTATGTGGATGATGCGATTGGTGTGCTTGAGGAAGATGAATCAGGCCGCTCATCGGTCACTAAGGTGACTCTGCGACCTGAGATTGTTTTTTTAGGTACTAAACAACCAACCGCCAAACAACTCGAAAAACTGCATCACTTGGCGCACAAAAACTGCTTTATCGCGAACTCGGTAAAAACAGAGATAAAGGTCGAGATGCGAGATTGATTTAAATTAATCACAAGATTTCTTTAAAAGCTTCGTCTTTTTGATTTTGCCGTCGTCTTAAGGGTATTCATGCAATTCAGTTGATTGCAAAAAGACCGAACACACTATTTGAGGACATCTCCATGACAGCGTTTAACAGTACATCGAACTATGGTGAAAATGCGTTTATCAAAAGCAAACCGCAGATGCTACAGAACATTTATAACACCACAGATGTATTCCCTTATTGGGTTGCCGATATGGATTTTCAGGTGGCGGAACCCATAACTCAAGAGTTGAACCGTTTGGTTGAGCGCGGTGTGTACTCTTATGAATTTCATGAGCAGGCTGTATTTGAAGCGCTTTCTCAATGGTATTCAAAGCGTCATGGTTTGATTCTTTCAGCAGATAAGTTTGTTCAGGTACCGGGTGTGCTTTCTGGTATCGCGCTGTTACTGCGCCAATTCACTAACGAAGGCGATGGCGTGCTTATCCATACGCCGGCGTATCACCAGTTTGCTAACTTGGTGAATAAAGCAGGACGTCAGGTAGTGAGAAGCCCATTGCTCAATGATGAACAGGGTTACCAGATTGATTTCGATGGTATGGAGCAACAGATCATCGAGCAAAAAGTGAAGACGATGCTTTTCTGTAATCCACACAACCCAACAGGCCGAGTGTGGACACCTCAAGAAATTGAACAAGTCATCGAAATCGCCAAGCGCCATGATGTATTGATCATCAGTGATGAGGTCCATTCAGACATTATCTTTGAAGGTCACTCTTTTACGAGCTTGACCAGTTTTGACTACGATAAGGTCATTGCCTTGATTGGCTCTCCGGCGAAAACCTTCGGCATGCACAGCATCTCAAACGGCTATGTGTACACCAACAATGATGAGCTATTTGAAGCGTTCAAAACTAATGTGGTCGCAATGTATCTTGATCACGGGAATGCATTCAGCACGTTTGCAACCGTGGCGGCCTTTGAAAAGGGTGAAGAGTGGTTAGATGGCATGTTGGTGTACCTGCAAGACACGGTTAAGTGGATTACCGAGTTTGCAGAGCAGCGAATTCCTCAGTTAAAAGTCTTTCAGCCGCAAGGGACTTACCAAGTGTGGTTTGATTTCTCAGGCTTAGGCTTTTCGGAAGATGAATTGAAAAACGTGGTGTTTGAGCAGGCTAAAATGGGATTAACGCCGGGCGGTTGGTTTGGTGCTGAGAATCCTAACTTTATGCGAATGAATATCGCCACTTCGCGCTATAATATTGAGAAGTCGTTTACGGCTTTAGCCGAAGCGATTGACGGTTTTGAGCGAGGAAGTGAGGGGAGTTCTAACCGTTGCGATAACGGTACTTCAAAAAGCTGCTGCTGATATCGAGCGTTAGGCTCTAAAGAACAAAAAACCGCGAGGCTGCTTAGTGCATCACTGGCGGTTTTTTTATGTCTGTGTAATCCTACGTACGGTTTTATTGAGTGACAGTTAGAAAGTACTGAGAGATAGGTAGCGATCTCTTGAATGGTAGGAATAGATTGGTTAGCAGAGAGTTATGTTTAGCGTCCCACTGAATAGTTTTGTACATCGTGTGAGTGATAAAAGCCAAGTGATGGCGCATGCTGCAGAATGTGGATGCCAGTTGAAGCGAGTTCGTCGTTCACGCAATTGGCTGTTGGTCGCTCAAGAGCATCAACTCGTTGAATTTAAAACGATGTTAACTCACGAAAAAGACGGTTGGATAGCAATCGCAATCGATAAAGTGCTGCCTAAACCTGTTGTGTGTTTGGCATCTCTGTTGGCCGCTACACCCTCAATGACCGTCGCTCAACTGGTGATGGAGTCTGGATGTTCAATGGCAGAAGCAAGGCGTGCCATTGATGAACATGAAGGGCTGTAGGCGCAAACTATAAGTGAATAGGTTGTGTTGTGAAATGTTGTAAAAAAGAATTGCGAGCAGCAAAAAGCCCGTAACGATATTACGTTTTTCAGCGCAATATCGTTACGGGCTTTATCATCTGTGCTTGTGCTGCTTAAGCTAAGCCATGTGGCTTATAAAGCGTTTACTCGATTAAGAGTTAGCCACTTTTACACGAATCGTGTTTTTGCCAAGCTTTGACAAGTTGAGCTTGTTTAGTGCCGCCTTAGCTTCTTCGTGCTCTGGCATTTCAACAAAAGCAAAGCCTTTAGATTCGCCAGTTTCTTGGTCTAAAACTAGGCTGCACTCTTTTACTGAGCCGAACTCAGAAAATAGAACACGGATGTCTTGCTCTGCAGTAGAGCGCGATAGGTTACGAACTAGAAGTTTCATAATAAACCTTGAATATGAATTTACGCCGAGCATTGTCGCACACTTTCGTGCTCACCCTCACAAATAATTAGCGGAATAGCTCGGTTTACCTGTTCGCTGCTCTCATTAGCCGTTAACCGCGGTTTATCGTGATATCTGACACATATCCATGCTCGGTGCTGGTTAACGCCTGCTGCAGCATTTGAGCGGCTTCTTGTGCGGTCATAAAGCTTGAGGTATCCATCGCTTTGCCGCTGGTTCCCCAGAACTCGGTTGCCATCCCGCCGGGGTAAACTGCAACGATCTTCATCGGATGACCTTTGAGCTCCAACCTTACCGATTCGATAAAGCCTTTAACGGCCCATTTTGCAGCGCAGTAGGTGGATTCTTCTGCTTTAGCGCCTTGAGCCGCGGTCGACATCACGACCGCAATGGTGACGGCTTGATCTTTGTAGCGCTGCACAAGCTCGCGAATCAAAAAGATGGAAGACTCGATGTTGTTTTTCAGCATGTCGCTGATGGCGGCGGGATCTTGTTGTTCAATTTTACCGAAGTACCCACTGCCTGCGCTATGAACCACCAGTTTTGGTGTTTCAGGCAACGCATCCAATAACTCGCTCACTGATTGTGGATCGCACAAGTCACAGGCTTGGCTAACAGTATTCGCTGGCAGGCTTTTCGCTAATTCAGCTAAACGTTGGGAGCTGCGGCCAGTGATCATCAAGCGCTGACGGCTGTTTGATGTGTTCGCATATTGCTTGGCTAAAGCTGCGCCTAAACCGCTGCTTGATCCGGTGATTAAAATCATGGTGACTCGGAATTGTTGAATTGAATCGAGATAGTAAGGCTTTGAATATCTGTTTGCTGAGATCTAAGACCAAGATGCAGAGATCCATGAGTAAGATCGATAAAACAGAGGTTTGAGAAAGTCGTAGGAAGATAGGAAGATAGGAAGATAATCAGAAAGGAAAAAATGCCTAAAGGTAAAGCGCGTAAGGTAAAAGCGCCGGCATAGAGCCAGCGCTTTTGAAATCAGATTACTCTTCGTCGAACTGTTTGGTCGTGAATGAGTCTTCGATTCTGTTGAGTTCTTCTTGATCTTTCACTCGCTGTTCTTCTTGGCGAATGACTTTCGCTTCATTGAAGCGTTTCTTTTCCGACTTAGTCAGGAATTTTACAGCTTTCTTGTTGGTCAGTGCGTAAGCAACTACGTCTTCGCCTTTTTCTCTGCGGTCGTTTACACGTTGTGAGAAACGTTCATTGTCGCGAGCTTTACGCTCCGCTGAGGTCAACTTGCTCATGCTTTAAAGCCTTTTCAATTATTCATGGTAGGGAATCTACGCTTAGCGAAACAATGGGGAAGAGCTCTGAATTGGTGGAACTGTGTATCACATCCGCTCAACTGAGTTTAGCCCATTTGTATGCTGGTGGCGCATCTTAGCACAAAGGCTTGAGCATGCAGGTATGCTATTCGAGGGATTAAACAGAACAACCCACAATTTTCTGTTGTGGGTTGAGATTGCATTGTGGGCTGAGATTGTTTGCGGGCTGAGATTATATGGTGGGCTGAAAGTGTCTTTTGGGGTAACGGTTAACGTTGATGAAAATGGGAACATGAAAGAGCGGTTAAATTAAATCTTCTCTATGTATAAGATGACCTCTCCGACTTTAAAGCCGAACTTAGACATCTCGGTTTTATTGAACAGGCGTTTGTCGTCCATCAAGAACATCCAGTCGTCTAATACGACTTCATAGGTGCTGCCGTCGACTTCTATTTCTAAGTCATATTTCCAATACAGAGCAGAACCTAGAGTCTCGCCATAAGCGGTACCGACTACATCATTAGCAGTGCCTGAATAGGTGTTTTCGCCGGTTTTTATCAGGTTCCAAACGCGTGTTGAGCGCTCGCCATCAGCAAAAGAGAACCACTCTTTGATTTCTCCTTTGTCACCGTCCCAAGTCGCGACAAGCTTGGCGTCAAAACGGCGTAGTAGGTTACCAGAGCGGTCTAGTACCATGCCGTAAGCCATTAGCTCGCCATTAAAAAAGGTTTCTAGCTTGAGCTCTGGCGTAGTGTCTACGTGGTTTTCTAAACTCGCAGAGCCACACCCCGTCAGCCAAGTGAGTGAAAACAGTGCCAAAGCAAATTTTATTATTGTTGTTTTTGGATTCATTTGTTCAAACCTAATAGTTGCTTGCGTAGACCAGGCTCGGATGTGTTTTCAGATAACCAAATCGCGAGAAAGGCTTCACCAAATTGCTTGTCTTGGATGGTGCCGATGGGTTGCTCATCGAAATAGAACCGACTTACGTTGTCTTCAGCAACTCGGATAGTCAGCGTGCTGCCTTCCTCAACGTTGGGCCACATTGCGTACAAAGGCTTCAACCAACGTTGGATATTGTTGCTGGAGTAACCAAGTTTGCTCCACTGGTCTTTGGTTGCGTCTACAAGGTCTTTGCTATCAATTGCTCGGTAGTACTCAAGTTTCAAAGCACGCTCAGAGTTAGACGGAGTGGTGTAGAACTCTGCAGAATACAAAGTCCAAAACAAGTAACTCATCTCACCTTGGCCACGCTTGTTTAGATCATCGACAGCAGAAGCTTTGGCATTCCCGGTAAATAGGAGTGCTGCGCAAATGAGGGTTAGGGTGACTAAGCTAAATAGTCGGTTTCTTGATTGCTCGCTTGTTTGAGTGCGAACGCGACTAACATTGCTCTCAGATTTGAACGCTTGCGTAGGGTTGCGTGGAAAAGCCATAAGTCACCTCGTTGTTGCCATTTTGGGTTGTACTAAGTTGGAGTAAGCGGCCACCAGTAAGGGCAACAAAATCCCCCAACTTATTGCAAGGGCAGCTAACACCGATGCGTCTGGCCAAGTAGTCAGAAGGGCGCCTGCTTTGATGCCTCCCCAATAACTACTAGTACCTGCTACGAACCCTATGACAAACAAGATCACTTTCGAGCATTTTAAAAGCCAATTTAGGCTGTGGTTAAAACTGATTAAAAACATGATCCACAGGCAAACAAGCCACACCGGGAACCACGATTGATTAGAAATTTCAGAGTCGACGGCAAACACACCGAAGTGAAGAAAGAGGCTATCAAGCAACAGCCCTAATGGTAATAAAATGAGTATTTTCAGATCGCTACTACGAGTAGGGGAGAGAAGGAAGTGAACGGCCACAATCAGTGGCGCCACGAACGGGGCTTGCGCGGTAAAGAACGCGCTGCAAACCCAGGTCGCTTGAAACAGAACGAGATTAATAATCCAAAACCGTTTCATCTTTTGCTCCAAAGTAACGAGGTTTTCTAGCAACTAAGTGATGAGTACTGATCACGCGCTCTTTGAATGCACCTTCACAGTAGCAGAAGTAGAAGATCCACAAGCGCTTAAACTCTTCTGAATAGCCGAGAGACTCTAACTCTTCCCAACTGTTTTCAAAGGCAACATTCCAATCATTAAGCGTTCGAGCGTAGTGCAGGCCAATGTCATCGATTTCTTGGACAACAAGGTCTGTACTGGTCGCAAGGTGTTGGGTCATCACTGAAACCGAAGGTAGGCAACCGCCGGGGAAGATGTACTTTTGAATAAAGTCGACACCTTTACGGTATTTATCGTAACGGCTGTCGGCAATAGTAATCGCTTGGATCAGCATCTTGCCTGAAGGTTTAAGTAGCGATGAACATTTCTCAAAGAAGGTCTGGAGATATTCATGACCGACCGCCTCAATCATCTCGATAGAGACCAACTTGTCATACTCACCAGTGAGGTTACGATAATCCTCTTTAAGCAGGGTGATTTTGTCTGTTAAGCCAAGCGCTTTTACTCTCTGTTCTGCAAGCGCGTGTTGGGCATCTGAGATTGTGGTAGTGGTGACATGGCATCCGTAGTGTTGCGCCATGAATATCGCTAAGCCACCCCAGCCTGTGCCTATCTCGACCACGTTATCTTTCTCTGACAACTCTAATCGCTCACAGATGGTTTTCATTTTGTTTTGCTGAGCTTTGGATAGGGTTTCTGCTTCTTCGCTGTAGATAGCGGAAGAGTACTGCATCGAGCTGTCTAGGAAGCGCTCGTACAACTCATTGCCAATATCGTAGTGCGCAAGAATATTGCGCTTAGAACCTTGCTCGGTGTTGGCATTCTTACGACGCAGCAATAGGTTTTTGATGCGAGAAATCCATTGTGTTTTATCGTCAAGCTCGTCGAGTTGAGATTGATTTCGAGCCATGATTTGAATCACTTTGGTGAGATCTGGGCTTGTCCATTTTCCATCAATGTAGGCCTCAGATGCGCCAATACTGCCGTCAATCACGACATCTCTAAAAAAGGTTGCATCGTGAATCACGATTCGACCTTTCAAGTCGGCTTCTCGATCGCCGAACACCGAATGCTGGTCGCGCTCAATGATCTCAAGCGTCGCGAATTGCAGGCTTTCTAGAACCTTAAAGATTAAAGCTCGATATTTACAGTTGCTTGAAACAGCAACGGCTTTAGCTTGTTGTTCAATGTTGTTGTTTTGTTTGGCAAGCTGTTCCATGTAAACCTCGCTGATAACTCATTCTAATATTTTGTGCCAACTAAGCTGGGTTATGCCCTTGGTTGGAGCGAACCCAAGCTAAGGTCGAGTTCTATTATTTAGTTGCTGTGAAGACACTTAAGACGTTGAGTCTGGGTGCCCCACAAACGGTACTTTCTTCAGGAATAATTTGAGAGCCTGATAATAAATGCCCATCACGACTTTTATCGTCATCGCCGGAATCTTGAATACCGTTTGTCTAATGTTTGTCTTGGTTACTGACTGTTTCGTCAAGGCCAGTGTCGCATCGAAAAGCTTGTCTTCTCGGCGGCTTTCAATGTGGACCAAGGTGCGTTTCGCTGGTGGCTTAATCTTCCAAAAATAAGTCATATTCAAATCCATGAACGGCGAAACGTGAAACTCTTTCTTAACCTTTAATTCTTGGTGCATGTCGATTAGGTAGTAGTGTCTTTCTCGCCAAGGCGTGTTACTCACTTCAGCCAACATGTACTTACAATCTCCTGTTTCGTCGTAACAGAAGAAACAGTTGATTGGGCTGAAATAGATACCTAAACAGCGGCACTGAGCCAGCATCGTCACACGGTTTGAATCAGACCAAACCCCACCAAGTTTTTGCACTTTGGAAGCTATACGTTGTTTAAGTGATTTTGGTTCATCCGTGGTGGCATTTTCTTTTTTTTCAGCGAGATAATCCGATTCGACGAAGCGAATCGGGTTGTACCATCGAGTTCCGAACAGCACACTACGCGCTGTGGTTTGGGGCAGTTCATCGAGATCTAACCCCATCATATACAGCTGATAGCTGAACTCATGAGTGATGTCGCCAAAGCGGCGGTGTCTGACGTTGCCCCAATAGATACCGCTGAGCTCTTCACTCTTTTCAGATGCGATCTCCATTTCGGATGTCAGAGTTTGACTGTTCATAGCGCTGAACTCGTACTCAAATCTAAACCGAAGCGTTTGGTCACGTCGAGTGCACTGTGGACGCCATCTTCATGGAACCCGTTGTACCAGTATGCGCCGGCGAAGTGAGTCTGGTTTTTGCCACAGATCTGTTCGCGTTTGTGCTGAGCTTCTACCGTGTTCGAGTTAAGTACCGGGTGATGATAAACAAAGCTGCGAATGATTTTTTCTGGGTCGATGGCTTCGCTCTGATTCAAGGTTACACAGAAGGTGTCTTGGCTTTCGATGCCTTGCAGAATGTTCATGTTGTAAGTCACACAGGCAGGTCGTTTACTGTCGCCATCCAACATGTAGTTCCAACTTGCCCATGCCAGCTTTCTGTCTGGTAACAATCGGGTATCAGTGTGCAGAACCACTTCATTGCGGCTGTATGGGATCTCGCCTAGAACCTGTTGCTCTTGCTCGGTCGCATCGCCAAGTAAACGTAACGCTTGGTCTGAGTGACAAGCAAATATCACTTCGTCGAAGTCTTGTGTAGCGCCATCTTCAAATTCAATCGTGACGCCCGTTTCTTGACGAGTCACTTGTTTGATCGATGTGTTCACAGCAACGGATTTGTTCAAGCGTGAAAGGATGATTTCAACGTAAGAGCGCGACCCTTTAGGAATTACATACCATTGTGGGCGGTTCGCGATGTCGAGTAGCCCGTGGTTGTAGAAGAATTGAATGAAGAATTTAAGCTCAAATTCTTCCATTTCCTCTAAGCTTGTCGACCAAATAGCTGCGCCCATCGGTAGGATGTAATGCTGGCTGAAAAAGTCGGAAAACTGGTTTTCACGTAGGAAATTGCCAAGGGTTACGTCTGGTGTGAATTCATTACTTTCAAACTGAGCCTTACACAGTTTGTTGAACTTGAGAATGTCAGAGACTAAAGACCAAAATTGAGGTTTGAAAATATTACTTCGTTGAGCAAACAGAGAGTTGATGCTGTGGCCGTTGTATTCGAATTTAGTCGTGGTGTTGTGGACGCTGAAACTCATCTCAGTCGGTTGCCTTTCGACACCGAGTTGTTCTAGAAGCTGATTGAAATTCGGGTAGGTTCGATCGTTGAATACGATGAAACCTGTATCTATCGAAAACGCCGAGCCTTGATGTTCAATATCAACGGTGGCGGTGTGGCCCCCAACATAATCGTTTTTTTCGAATACTGTTACGTCGTGGTGCTTGTCTAATATGTGTGCGCAAGTGAGTCCAGAGATACCTGACCCAATAATGGCGATTTTCTTCATTGTTATACCATCCTTGAAGCGAGTTTTTGCCAAACTGAAGTTGGAAGCATTCTGAGTAGCTTCATCAACATAATGAATCGTCTTGGAAAATCGATTTCACTCTTTCCTTGAGAAATACCCGTTACGATTCGCTGAGTTGCAGCTTCGCTACTAATAATCATAGGCATAGAGAAAGAGTTTCGCTCGGTAAGTGGTGTCTCAACAAAGCCTGGATGCACAATTGAGACATGAATATTGTGCTCGGCCAGATCAACCGAGAGTGTTCTTCCTAAATACGTGAGTGCCGCCTTTGAAGCGCCATAAGCTTCCGCTCTGGGTAGCGGTAAAAAACTGGCGCTAGAACTTACTAAAACCAAGCGGCCACCGGGCTTAATATTTTTTAACCACGATTTAAGCGCGTAGCCAATTGAGATCAGGTTAATGTTGATAACGCGCTCGAAAAGCTCAGCGTCAAAATTCACCGGGTCGTCGATGTACTCACAATCACCCGCATTCAAGATCAGTAGGTCGAGAGGCTCATCTTGGTTAAGTTCTGGAAAATTATGGTAGTCAGTTAAATCAAAACAGAGTGGTGTAATTGATGAGTGAGACAAGTCTGTCTCGTGCGAATCAACGAGCGCCTGTAATTTTTCTGGGCTGCGCCCGCAAGCAATCACTTGATGCCCTTGCTGAGCATAATCTAGAGCGAGTGATTGGCCGATACCAGAGGTCGCGCCGGTTATCATAATACGCATTATCGGCTCGCTCTTTTTTTGATGGATTTGATCGCGCAGCCTAACACTGGGATGTGTTCATACAACATAGCGCCAACGTCCAGGTAGTCTCTGTGATAGACCACTTGATCATCGAGCATTTTAAGGTGGCTGTGCCCTTGCACTTCGATAGGCTTTTGAGCGTTAAGCTGTTTATGAGCAAACTGCATGGTCCAATAAACCGATGCTTCGTTATTCGCCTCGAAGGCGTGTTCGATGTGAAAGTTGCAGCTTGTCACTTGGGTATAAATGTTCTCAAAGTAATGAGTCAATGCATCAATGCCGCTGACGTGATGCAGCGGATCTTGGAATTCAATATCAGAGTGATAAACCGTTTTTAACACGTCGAAATTGTCGGTTCCGAGCTCTTGATACATGTTGAGAAAGTTATTAAGCCAGAGAGAGTTATCCATAATCTTCACTCTAATTATTTGAAAAAGGCTAAGGCTCTCAATCGTGCTTGTTTGTGTTCAACGATGGGTTGCCAGTATTCACTGTCTATTCCGTTTTTCTCGATGTAGTCATGTGGGAAATGCACATGCTTATCAGGAATGTTTTGCAGCTCTGGTATGTACTTACGAATAAAAATTCCTTTTGGATCAAACTTTTCACTCTGAGTGATTGGATTGAAAATTCGAAAGTAGGGTTGAGCATCACAGCCAGTACTTGAGGCCCACTGCCAGCCACCATTATTCGCGCTGAAATCACCATCGATAAGGTGCGACATAAAGAAACGCTCACCCCAACGCCAATCGATCAGCAGGTGCTTGGTTAGGAAGCTTGCCACCACCATTCTGAGCCTGTTGTGCATCCAGCCTGTCTCAACTAATTGACGCATTGCTGCATCAACCAATGGATATCCGGTTTTTCCTTCGCACCACGCCTTGAAGCTAGGGTTGTCGTGATACCAATCTAAGCCGTTGTATTTCTGCTGAAAGTTCGCACCTTTAACCAGTTTAGGATGGTGGAACATCAAATGCTTATAAAAATCTCGCCAAATCAATTCATTAAGCCAAGAAAAGGCTGGCAACTGAGTATCAAACAACAAGTCAGGCTGTTGCTGAATCAATTGAATCGCTAACCAACGAGTGCTGACTGCACCAATAGCCAAGTAAGGAGATAGGCCTGATGTCCCCTTCACTGATGGAATGTCTCTAAGGCGAGAATAGTCGTTAACTTTATTGGCTAAGAAATTGGGGATCACGCTCTCAAGCACATCTTGGCTTAATGGCCAACGGCTTGAATCAACATGCGGAAAGTCGAAATCGTACTCGCCAGAAAAACCACTTAACGATTGTTTCAGTTGTGATGGATTCTGAAGCGAATCCGTTTCAGATGAACCTGCTTGCGCTGATCCTGTTGAATGCACTGGAGCGCGACTGCAAATGATGCCTTTCGCTTGCACTTCTTTTAACCATGCGTTTTTGAAAGGTGTGAAAACCTTGAACATCTCACCTTGTTTATTCAGCACGCTACCTAATGGCAGAATCGTATCGCAGTCGGTTATTTTCAGCTTTATACCAGTAGCGATTAAGCGTTTGTCTCTTAACTGCTCATCCACTTCCGGCTCTGAATTGGCATACACACATGTCGCATCGACCTGTTTGCACAAGTTGATGAGTTGAGTGGCTTGATCGTTAAAGTCTGTGGCTTTGAGGTGCAGAAGATCGATCCCAAATTCAGCGAGTTGGGATTCAAGTTGCTGCAGGTGACGATAGATTAAATCGGCTTTGATTGGCGCAAGGTGGTGTTGCTGCCATTGCTGTGGCGTTGAAATGAAAACGGCGGTCGTCACACCGTTTTCAACTGCCGCGACGAGCGCAGGGTTATCGTGAATCCGCAGGTCTCGTCTTATCCATAGAATGTCGCTCAATATCCGTATCTCAGCTTAAGTTCTTGTGGGTGCGGGTTTAGGTAAACCTGTGATTCAAGGTACTCGTTTGGGTATTCCATCAAGTAGTGGTTGATCAGTGTTAGTGGAACTAACAGAGGAACAAGACCTTCTCTGAATGATGAAATCTGATTGGTAAGCTCTTGCTTGTGCGCGCTGCTCAATTGTTTCTTAAAGTAACCTTGCAAATGATGCAGAGTATTGGCGTGGCTACCACGGTTCGCGTGGTGAGATAATGCCGTCATCAAGCCTTCAATATATTGTTTTGCCAACTCATCGATTTCAAGATCGTTGCTTGCTAATAATTTCCCAAGTTTCTTATAGCCTTCAATGTGGTGACACATTACCAAGTACTTGTGAGCGCTGTGGAATTGAATCAGCTTGTGTTTAGTTACGCCTTCGTCAACAAGGTTGAGCCACTTCTGATAAGTGAAGACACGTGTCATGAAGTTTTCGCGCAAAATAGGGTCATTGAGGCGACCATTTTCTTCAACAGGAAGTAATGGGTTGCCTTCCATCACTTGTTTGGTGAACATGCCTACGCCTGTCGATTCAGAGCCGCGACCGTGGTGGTGGTACACTTTTACTCTTTCCATACCGCAGGTTGGGCTTTTTTGACACACAATGAATCCTGCGATGTGCTGGTTGCTCTTTGAATAGTTTTGTCCAAACTCGATCAGATCATTGGTCACATCACCAGAACCGTCAGGTCTAGAAACGTGAATGATATTGTCTAGCTGACGAACTTGGCGAATGGTTGGGCGAGGTGTTGGAAGACCCACTGCCATTTCTGGGCATACTGGTTCTAGTTCAACATAATCTGCAAGGTCATCTGTACAAAAACGAGAGCGTTTGTGACCTGTATCGAAGCGTACCTTATGTCCTGCAACACAAGCACTGATACCTATTTTAATTTTCTTTTCCATTGGCCAACTCCTTTGCTCTTGCTTTGAGCTATTTATTATATTTCAACATTGCTAATCGTACTTACAGAGCCGGGTGTGTTTTAAGTCTCAACACCGTTGATGTTTTAAGCCAGATGTATTTGACGATATACAGGATAACTTCATGCCATCCTGTATATTTATAGCGTGCAACTGGGTTAATAGATATATTTACCGAGTGGATTGAATAACTGGCTCACACCTTTTGTGAAGTAAAGCGCATCACTTGAAACAGTTAAACACACACAACCTTCTTTGGTAGCTGGTTGATGGGTGTGGTCACCATCTAGCCAGATGAAGTCGCCTTTGTTGTAGACGCCCATTTCGTCTTCGAAACTGCCTTCCAAGAGAAGCGTAATCTCAAAGCCTTTGTGGGTGTGGCAAGGCACTTGTCCATCTTTGTCGATGTGCAGCAAGCTGGTGTGGTGTGCTTCGTCGTCAAAATCGAGTCTTGCGCGTGAAATTTTGCCTAAGTTCATCCAGTCTTTTCTCGCCACTGAGTTCAACGCGCGAGGAATAGTGAATGTGGTGTCTGCAACCGTAACTTGCTGAACTTCGGGTGTCACTTCGATAGCTTGAGATGAATCAGCAGTGATTTGAGCAATCGCATCAAAATCAAACTCCCCATCATCGGATAGGAACGCATCCATTTCGCTGTCAGAAAGTTGAAGCCCTGAGGTATCACTTTTAAAGATAGGTGTATCACTTTCAAAGACTGAGTCAGCAGCTTGCGCCGTCAGCATGTTTACTTGTTGTTGGCAGTGTTCACACAGTTCAACATGGCTAGAGACAATCAAAGAAACTGAGTCTGCGAGTGTGCCATCGACAAAATCTGTCAAAATTGCGGCATTTGGGTGATGTTTAATCATGATCTTGTTCCCCCATGTGAACCTTAAGTTTGGCTAAAGCGAGTCTTAGACGTGATTTCACGGTTCCAAGTGGGACGCCAAGTTGTTGAGCGAGTTGCTCTTGTGACAACTCCTGAAAGTAAACGCCTTTAACAATCGTTTTCTGAGCCAAAGGCAACTTCTCTATTTGAGTCATTACATGGCGGCTCATCAAATGATCACCAAACGGTAATTCATCACTTTGAGATTCCGCGACCATTGCATCTATTGGCCAAATGTCGTCAGCGATGGTTTGTTCTGCTTTTGCTTTCACCTTTCGTAGCATGTCGAAGGCCGCATTTCGCATCACGGTATAGACCCAAGTAGTCGCAGCGCCTTTCTCTTCGTTGTAGAGGTGTGCTTTTTTCCAAACGTTAGTCATTGTGTCTTGAACTAGCTCGTTTGCAGCTGCCTCGCCGCCCAACTTGCTGATTCCAAAACGCTTGATCTTGGGTGCGAAGAACTTGAACAAACAGGTGAAGGCTTGTTTGTCTCGGTCTGAACCAACCAAAATCAACCAACTTGAGAGCTCTGTAGGTACCTTATTTTCATTAGGTAATTTGTTGTCGGGAATAATGACATGCTCCTTGCCGTTCCCTGAACTTCTGCTTTCGACTTGCATAGTACTTAACCATCATGCGAATTTGAGTGGCACTACGTGAAAGGAGAAGGTCGGGATCACTTTAATTTAAATTAATTTCCACTATACAAAATTATAGTGAAGAAAAGTGCTTATTGCCCCGTAATGATTTGATTCAAAAAAGGAACTAAAGAAGGAAAGCTAGCGGGTTCGGTAAATTCTGTTTTCTTTTCCAATGGGATAGGCATCATTTCGAGTAATCGCGCACAAATCCATCGTGGGCTTTCGAAGTCTGGAGTGGGGTAGAGCGTTCTGATTGAATCGTGCTCTCGAAACAGCTGTACTAAGAATGCAGTAAATACGTTCGGTACTTTGCATTCTAGATCTGGCCAATGAGGTAATAACCTGAATTGGCTTTTTATCAGATCATCGTCGTCTCGAAATGACCCGTGAAGCTGAACCAGTTGTTGACCTTCGACATCGATTTCCAAAATTTGGTCGTCAGACATATTGAAATCAACGATGGACACTTTGGTTCCCCAAGAACTGAGATGTTCAGAGTTGGTGCTGTCTTGGGTGGCAATAATGAACCCATCTCCTTGGGCCGCATGTGCAACCATAGCAAGATATTTTGGTTCAAAGATGCGTAGCCTCTGACGACCTCCGGGCAGAAGAAATATCGGAAGAGGAAATACGGCGAGCTCGAAAGAAGACTTTACGAGTGCCTCTGGTTCGGCGTCTGTCCGTGTGGTCTGGCTCGATGAATTCGGCACATAGCACTCCTTAGTTCAAATGTAATTTGAGAAGATATACGCGGAGTCGGTGGTGTTCGATCAATTGATTGTGGTTGTTGTTATTGGGTGATGAGCTACAGACATGAGCCAAAGCAGATTGTTTTTTGTTGCACATGCTCATAAATTCATTGTTTTTACCTTCTTTCATACGCGTCATTAGGTAATATATGTACGAATAGTAAGCGGATGGGTGGTCGCCAAACGATGCTTCTATCTATCCTTCTTCTTTACCTGACATCGCATCAAAGGAATGGTCATGATTGTTATATATGGTATCAAAGAGTGCTTGAATCCAATTAAGTTGCAGCTCTCTAATGTGTTGCAACAGTGCTTAAACAGTGAAATGGGTTTACCCGATGACAAGCGAGCGCATCGATTTGTACCATTGGAGCGAGATGATTTCTTTTATCCAGAAGGAAGAACAGAAGCCTATACCGTTATAGAGATCAATATGATGGAAGGTCGAGCGGTCAACACCAAGAAGCGCTTAATTAAGAAGATATTCTCTGAAATAGAGAAGCAGTTAGCTATCTCTCCGATTGATATTGAAATAACCATCAAGGAACAGCCTGCACACTGTTGGGGATTTCGAGGCATGACCGGTGATGAAGCCCAAGACCTGAAGTATAAAGTGAAGGTCTAAGGTCGCAGGACTAAGATATATTCCACTTCAAATCTTGGATTTATAGATTACTGAGAGCGGCTTTAGAAAAACACTAAGCCGCTTGTTATTGAAGAAGACCAATAGAGAAGGTTAAACCATTAGCTCTCGTCGTTCTCTTTTAGGTAACGGTGCCAGTTGGCATTGATGACATCAAAGTGCTCCACACAGAACTCTTTCCTATCTTTCAAATAGTCGTTTTCTACTTCATCGAGCAAGTTCTTGTAGGCATCAGGATCGCTGCCATACACCAAGCATAATGTGGAGAAGTAGCGCTGTAGATCAAAACTGTGCTCATCAATGTATTCACCCAAGTCGTAATACTCAGGGCGGTCTTCTGACTCGAAAGCGAACATGTCAGCGGCGCTGATTGCGGCATCACCTCCATGTTCTACGTAGTTAAGTAAAAGCATTGTCGCGAGGTTATCAACGGCATCTTCTTCTTTGCCCAGTATGGCAATATTCTGGTCTTCGATATAAGCGTGCCCAGCTTCGTGCAGTAGAGTATGAAGCAAGGTATCGATAGCACCAGTTTGCGCGGTCTTCCCATACTCTTTTTCGTATTGATTCTTTTCAAAGTAATTAAGCGACTCAGAGTAGAAGCTATACGGGATAAGCACTTGATGCGTTTGTGGATCGTAGAGTGGACCTTCTTCCCCGCCGTATTGAATGGTTAATGGCTTTTCAAACATGAAGAGTTGGTTTGACAGGTCAATCACAGTGTCATTGACGCCACTGTTTTGAATTTCACGTTTGAGCTGCTCTTCTTCAGTATTTTGTGGTGAAGAGAACTCAACGATCAGGTTATTTTGGGTTGTTTGTTCACTAGATGCATAAGTGGCGGCAAACACTGAGCTAAGGGCTAGGCTGTAGCTCAGTGTTCGTTTCAATAATGTCATCGGCTATCCTTGTGATTATGCTGCGATTCAGGCTCGGTGTTAAGGTGATCCCCCTAAGTCATGTAACTCAAGTTACGCGATCTAAGTTATGTACCTTAAGCTGTTTAAGCTGTTTGAGTTAATTGAGTTAATTGAGTTAATTGAGTTAATTGAGTTAATTGAGTTATTTACTGTGGTTAGATTACAAGTTTAGACTGAATTTTGAAGCATCGAGGACAGCAATTTTTGAAGTCGACACGAGCTGATTAATGAGTGATCCGCTTTGAGGTTCGGCTACAAAGAATTGGCGAGCTGAATGACCAGCGGTGATGTGATTCGTTTCTGTTGGTAATTGATAGATAAATTTCGGTTCAAGTGAACCCTTGTGCTATACTCCGCGCCCCAATCCGAATTGGCTTGTTAAATCTTAGGAAATTATTATGAGTGTTAAAAACGAACTTCAACAAATTAACAACCGTCTAGACAAATGTCGCAACAAGTTAGCGGCTGCTAAAACTCGTAATGATCGCCCTGTTGTTCGTCAATTTGAAGACGAGATTAAGAAGCTAACCAAGAAAATTGCTCAGTTGAAACACAAAGAAAGCTTCGATGTAAATCAAGAGCGTAAGTCTTTGGTTGATATGCCATTTAGCCGTGAGATTACAAAAGCTGAGCAAGCGGATATGGGTAAACTTAAGAAGTCTGTAAAAGGGCTCGTAATTGTTCACCCAATGACGAAGATCGGTAAAGAGCTTCGCATTGAGGTTATGACTGGTTACGCACCGAAAAAATTCTAATTACCAGTGATGGTGATGAAAGAGGAGCTAGTAATAGCTCCTTTTTGCTTTTTTAGGTATTAAAAAAGCAGAGTCAGCGGCAAGGATACTCACGCCGTTATCAACTTTTTGGAGGTGATTTTTGTCACAAATCCTTTTATCTCCTATAAAAGTTAACGTGTCACTAACATGGCACCAAGTGAACGCAGTAATGTGTTCGCTTTTCGAATCTACAATTTCTCTCCAGTTTGTATAAATATAGGTAGAGCAGCACAGATAATTACAGATAAAACTAGACTCATTAAGGAAGATGAGAACGTAAAAAAATAGAGGTTATATGAATCAATTAATTTCAATTGGACCACTAGAATCCTTCCTAATCGCGATTAGTGTTTTGTTTCTAGGTCATTTCGTCAATGCAAAGCTTCCGGTTCTCAAAAAGTACAATATTCCAGAGCCCATTGTCGGCGGCTTGATTGTCGCTTTTGCTATTACAGCCCTGCACTTTAACGGCCTTGATCTTGAGTTTTCCTTGCCCCTGCAGAACACTTTTATGTTGATGTTCTTTGCAACGGTCGGTCTTGCGGCTAACTACACGCAGCTGATAAAAGGTGGCGCTAAGGTATTCCTATTCTTAGGGGTGGCTTCGGTTTACATCATTATCCAAAACGGTGTAGGTGTAACACTTGCAACGGCACTAGGCCTTGAACCCTTGATGGGTTTGATTGCTGGATCTATCACGCTTTCGGGTGGTCACGGCACAGGCGCAGCTTGGTCTCAAACTTTTTCAGACACGTTTGGCATTGCCAATACTCTAGAAATCGCGATGGCTTCAGCGACGTTTGGTTTGATCATCGGTGGTATTATCGGTAGCCCAGTAGCACAAAAGCTGATTGATAAAAACCAGCTTGAATCTGAGTACGGCACTGGCACACAAACCCACGAGCGTTTTCCTGAACTTGTTACTTACAACGAGTATGAAGAAGACAAAGTAACAGCGAAGAAGGTGATTGAAGTATTGTTCATTCTTCTAATCTGTATCTCGGGGGCGAAATACTTAGAAGAGTGGGTAGCGACTTTTGAAATTTCTTGGTTGATGATTCCTGACTTCGTTTACGCGTTGTTTATCGGTGTGTTCATCACTAACGTTTTTGAAGTGACTAAGCTGCATAAAACCGACAGTGAAACGGTCGATATTCTTGGTACGGTGTCATTGTCGCTGTTCTTAGCTATGGCGCTAATGAGCCTTAAGCTTTGGAACATCTTTGACCTTGCGATTCCGTTCTTGGTTATCCTTGCGGTTCAGGCTGTGGTGTTGGGTATCTTCTCTTACTTTGTGACGTTCAAAGTAATGGGTTCTAACTACGACGCAGCGGTTATGGCGGGTGGTCACTGTGGTTTCGGCCTAGGTGCAACACCAACAGCGGTAATGAACATGGGTTCTTTGGTGAACCGATTCGGTCCGTCGCCACAAGCCTTCATGGTTGTGCCAATCGTTGGTGCCTTCTTTATCGATATCGTTAACCTGATCATCCTTCAAGGTTACATCTCGTTTATCGGTTAATGTTCGCCTTTGCTTAAATGCGATGAGCTAATCGCACTAAGATGAATACAAGAAAGCCAGTCTGTTGACTGGCTTTTTTATTGTCTAGCGTATACGAACTTATAGATTTTATCTTATGCCGGTGAGCTGGTCTGTAGTTCTTTAAGCAGAGGAAATGCTGCTTTAGTGTGTTCCCCTGTGACAATGAATCCGACGAGTTGGTTTGCCTCATTAAAACCTTTGGCGACAATCCCTTTTGGATCAAACCGAGTCTCCCAACTCTGAGCAGTTTGAATATCACGGCCTGCCAGTTGAATCGGATAACTAGGCGTTTTCACTTTAGTCACAATATGCGGCAAGCTTAGCTTTCCTTCACCCGTAGTGAGTTGTTTCGCTAATACGTTGGCCGCTAATATCGCGGGTTGCAGGTAAGCCATTACTCGTCCTTGAATCTCAGCACAGTCCCCAATGGCATAGACATTTTTGATGTTAGTTCTCATTGCTTCATCAACGATGATACCTCTGTTTACTGCCATTCCTGTCTGTTGCGCGAGTGCTGTATTTGGCATTAACCCAGCTGCAGCGATGACCACATCGGTTTTGATTAATCGAGAAGAGGTCGTTTGTAACCTTACTCCGTCAGCGAGATAGGTGGCATGGCTTACCATTGCATCCGTCTCAACTGTCACACCGGCTTTACGAAGCTCTCGTTCCAGTTCTAAAGAGATAAAAGGTGGCACCAAACTACCTAATAGATAACTTGCTGGTTCAATGATCGTGACACTTTTCCCCGCAGTTTGAAGGTCGAAAGCTAACTCGACGCCAATGAGCCCGCCACCGATAACGGTGATTCGTTGCGCAGCGTCGATCTGAGCTTTGTGTTTTTCGAACTCTTCCAAGCTATTGAGAGTAATCGTTGCCTGAACACTCAACCCCTCAGCAGCAGGTATGAAAGGCGTAGCACCGGTCGCCAGCACTAGTTTTGAGTATGGGATGACATCATCGCCAGCGACAATAAACTGTTGCTCGGTGTTAATCTCGTTTACCCAAATGTTGGTTTTAATGACAACGTTATGCAGCTCAGCTAATTGTTGAGCAGTATTGATCGCAAGCTGCTGAGGTGTTTGAGCCTGACTAAACACATGCGAAAGATTCGGCTTACTGTATTCAATACCCGCATCAGCTGTGACCATAGTGATCGCGATATTTTGGTCAGCTTTACGGAGCATCTTGATGGTTTGTAGGGCAGCAAAACCGCCACCCACAATGACAATATTTTCCATATTACTTCTCCACAAACACTTCTTTGCCTAAATGGCATTCTGGGCAAAGGAAGTCATCCGGCACTTGTGCCCAAGGTGTTCCTGGTTCAACGCCTTGGTAGGGTTCACCCAATTGTGGGTCGTACACCCATTCACAGACAGTGCAGCGCCAGCAAGTGCAGTCTGCGCTGTGGTTTGACTTATCTTGAGCTACTTCTGTTTCTTGCTCTGTCGTGTCTTTGAGCTCGGCAGTGGTGTTTGCCGGTGCTGGTGTGGCTTCAAGCGGTGTAACATTGCGTGATACTTGCTTTGGTGCGCTGACTTCGTCTGGATTTACACGCCAAACTTCAGCAAGTGTCATTCCGTAATCAATACATTGGCGAAGTGCGTCTGTATCTGGTTTCCAGTGAATATGCTGAGGTGCGCTCACTTCGAAGTTAGCTTCACGTAAGCGAGCATCGATGCGTTTTACTGCGCCGCCAGTCCACCCTGAAGAGCCAAATGCTGCGGCTCTTTTTTCTGCAAAGCGCAGGCCGTGTACTTCTTCAAGTAGTGCGGCGATTTGCGGCATCATCACATTGTTCATGGTCGATGATCCAACAAGCACGCCCTTTGAACGGAAGATATTGGCAAGGATGTCATTCTTATCGTGCTTAGAGATATTGAAGACCTTGATGGCTGTTTCTGGGCTGCCTTTACGAATACCCTTTGCGATCGCGTCTGCCATCATGCGAGTGTTATTGGACATGGTGTCGTAGACAATGGTGATACGATCTTCTTTGTAGGCTTTTGACCACTCGTAATATTGCTCAACGATTTGAGTCGCGTTGTCACGCCAAATACAGCCATGAGAAGTAGCAATAACATCGATTGGCACGCCTAAACTCAAGACTTCTTCTATCTTCGCTTTCACCAAAGGCGCGAAAGGCGTGAGGATGTTTGAGAAGTAACGCAGACATTGGTCATGCAGCTCTACTTGGTCTAGTTGGTCATTGAATAGGTTCTCGTCGCAGTAGTGTTGTCCGAAAGCATCGTTACTAAACAGGATTTCATCACCGGTTAGGTAAGTCGCCATTGAGTCTGGCCAGTGCAGCATTTTCATCTCAACAAAGATGAGTTGCTTGCCGTTACCGACATCGAGCGTGTCGCCTGTTTTAACGGTTCGGAAGTTCCAGTCAGGCTGGTGGTGATGGCCAACAATAGAGTTAACGCCAGCTTCTGTGCAGTAGACGGGTGTGTTCGGAATTTTAGCCAGTAGCGCAGAGAGGGCGCCTGAGTGATCTTCTTCTGCATGCTGACAAATGATGTAGTCGATCTCGTTGATATCGATTTCCATCTCTAGGTTTGCAAGGAATTGTTCAGTAAAGCGATGATCGACAGTATCGACAAGCACTGTCTTCTCTTCACGGATCAGGTATGAGTTATAGCTCGTACCTTTGTTCATGTGGTATTCCTTACCGTGGAAGTGCTCGGTTTCCCAATCGTGGACACCGACCCAATGAACATTTGATTTAACGTGAATAGTCATAATGATAATACCTTATTTAAATATCTAAGGCTCCTATTGCACTAGTTGTGCCATGTTTTTAAGTATTTGTTTTTATGATGTTTGTTTGGTTTTTAATTGTCATGATGTGTCTTTATGACACTGCTATATGTGTAATCAAAATAAACTTAACGTGTCTTTATGACTAAGTTGTTGATGGTTGGTAATTGGTAGTTGCTTGGATAAATAACAGATACAAAAAAGGCCAGACGAATGTCTGGCCAAAACAAGGCAGTGTAATCTAACAGTCTAAAGTGCTGTTAAAACTATATTTTTGTAAAACGAAAAAGCGTTTTAAAAATTAAAGCGTTGTAGCTATCAGTACATAATGCATATGTATTGGATTTATTACAGTGTAGTAACCACCTCATCAAGCGCTAGACGTGCTTTTGGTTTACCGTGGTTATAGTCTTCGCCGTCTTTGTGGTAGCCGATAGCTAGTGCTACATCAACAACGTGACCTTCTAGTTCGTCAGCAAATTCTTCGCCGATCAGAGCTGCGTCTACGCCTTCCATAGGTGTTGAAGCGATGCCAAGACGAGCTAGTGTGTGCAGTGTGTTACCTAGCGCGATGTAAACTTGAGACTTAGTCCAGTTACCGTTAAAACCCGTTTCGTCTGTGTTCATTTCTGCGAATGCGTAAGCACCCAAGAATTGCTCGTACATTTCAGCGGGTAGGTGACCAGAGCTTACTTCTGTGTCAGCACGCTTAGCGAATTTCTCTTTCGTGTACTTAGGATCGTGAGCAAACAAGATCGTATGTGACGCTTCTTTCGCATGTGGTTGGTTAAACTGGAACATGTTCTCGAAAGTATTGTGGAAGCGTTGTTTTGCTGCGTCACTCTCAATGATGATGAATTTCCAAGGCTGAGAGTTGATAGAAGAAGCTGACAAACGAAGTGCTTCTTTGATTACTTCCATGTCTTCCGCAGAGATGCGTTTTTCTGCATCGTATTTTTTAGCTGTGTAGCGAGTGTTTAGATCTGAAATGATTGGATGAGTCATGTTGAATCCTAATATCTATTAATATAAATGTTGTAGGGTTTAATGTTCGGTAACGTCAACAATAAACGGATAACGCATTTAGGCTATATCTCTATAGAAGTCGTTTCTAGAACAGTCAGCCTCTAAAAGGCTGAACGCTTAAATGGCTATCGAACATGCCCCAATAAATCGAGTATCTGCGGTAGCTCAAGTCGATGGGTGTAAGATAATAGAAGATTGGCTCGGGAAAAATAGCGAACACATCAAATCACTATGGAATTTAATGTCCATAATGAGTGATTAAGTGTGATCTTGATGTACAGTGGAAAGCTAAGATCAGTGACTTAGTACGCCTTTATGCCATGTTGACGCAATAATGGTGGAAGTACGCTATCTAGGTTCGGGATATCTTCCGGTGTCAGTTCGATTAAGCTAAAGCCATGCTCACCGTATATTTCTCTCGTTTCAATGCGTTTTTCTTCAGCTATGGGAGCTGAATCGGTTCCCCAAAACTGGATGTACACCTTGCCACTTGGCAGATAAAAATCACTAATCACTTGTTTGGATATCGGTAGTGGACGTTCGTATGCATGAACCACTCCCGCCATATAAAGCCAGTTATCGATGATCAGCTCTCCTTTTGAACGAACATAGTGCCCATCTAAGGTTCGGTGTTTCGCTTCAAACTTCTGGCGAAAGCTAGAAAACGATACATCAGTAGAATGGCTTTCAGCATCGTGTCCTAAAAACTCGACAACAGATTGCTTTAATCGTTTATTGCGGACTAACGAATCGTGCCACACCACGAATAAGTTCTGAGTCGCTTTATCTTCTCTCTGCTCCCCACCGGCCTTCAGTCCCGTTGAGGTGACGTGCCAGCCGTCTTCTTCTTTCTTTATCCAGCCAAGCTCATTGAGCAATAAGTTGATTTTCTTTGCACTGAGCTGAAAGGCACTACCCAACTGAGTCGCGGTTAGCGTTTTTCCTGAGAATGAGTCTAAGTCGATGAGCAGTTTTTCTGGCCATACTATAAAGACACCAAACTTTTTGTGTTCTACATACTCTCCACCAAAGCTTTCTCCACGCTCTGTGAGCACCCAACGTTCTTGTGAGCGCACTATATAGCCAGCAATTTTTAAATCGCTGAACAGAGTTTTAGGTTCAATCCCTTTGTGTTTCGCAAGTGCTGATGTGGAAATCTTGTCTGACATAGTTTTCTCAAATCGCAGAGTGACTGCAGGGTTGGTGTTGAAGGGAAGTTTAGGAAACATCATTTGAACAGATAAATACCATATCACATCTATTAATGCGAACTGCAGATCACAGGTCTATGTTTTTAATAGAGTGCCATGTCTTATTTAAGAATGTTGATTAGGTTCTATTTGTGTAATTAAATTACATAAAATAAGCTTAGAACCATACTGATGCATATGGATTAGGCATGATACGGCGTTCCTTTGTACGGTATTTATAGATTCTAGATACTGTTTTTTATTAAGTGTGATTTAAGTCACTATTTATTTTTAAGTATTACAAAAGTAAGTGTGATCTATATCTACATTGAATGATATTTATTATCGTTTATTTTGCTTTGTAATTTAAATTCATGCTGTTTTTGTGATCTACAATGCCCTTGCTAACCCCAAAGTGTTTTTTGTGTGTGATGTTTGTCACGAAATATGGGTCGAGGTGCATTTTGGAAATGTTGTGATACATTTTAATCGACTTTTGAGTAAACACTTTCGGTCATTTGACCAACCAATACATTACGGGGTTCTACCTATGTTATCACCAGAAGCTAAGATTAAGGTTCAAAACTTTGGTCGTTTCTTATCCAATATGGTAATGCCAAACATCGGCGCATTTATTGCGTGGGGTTTCATTACAGCACTATTTATCCCAACAGGTTGGTGGCCTAACGAAACGTTAGCATCAATGGTTGGTCCTATGATCACATACCTTCTACCGCTATTGATTGGCTACACTGGTGGTAAAATGGTAGGCGGCGACCGTGGTGCGGTTGTTGGCGCGATTACAACGATGGGTGTCATCGTTGGTACTGATATCCCAATGTTCATGGGAGCGATGATTGTCGGCCCTCTAGGTGGTATCGCAATTAAGAAATTCGATGAAGCTGTTCACGGTAAAGTGAAGAGTGGTTTCGAAATGCTAGTGAACAACTTCTCTGCTGGCATCATCGGTATGATCTGCGCAATCATCGCATTCGTTGTGATTGGTCCTGCAGTTAAAGTACTGTCTGGTGCTCTTGCTGCTGGTGTTAACGCAATGGTTGAAGCTGGTGCCCTTCCTTTAGCTTCTATCTTTGTTGAACCTGCGAAAATCCTTTTCCTAAACAACGCAATCAACCACGGTATCTTTTCTCCATTAGGTATCCAGCAATCTGAAGAGATTGGTCGTTCAATTTTCTTCCTAATTGAAGCGAACCCAGGTCCTGGTTTTGGTCTTCTACTTGCTTACATGGTATTTGGTAAAGGTAGTGCGAAACAGTCTGCTGCTGGCGCATCTATCATCCACTTCCTAGGTGGTATCCACGAAATTTACTTCCCTTACGTACTAATGAACCCACGTCTAATTCTTGCTGTTATCGCAGGTGGTATGACAGGTGTATTCACTAACGTAATGTTTGATTCTGGCCTTATCTCTCCAGCATCTCCAGGTTCTATCTTTGCAGTTCTATTGATGACGCCAAAAGGCTCTTACGTTGGTGTTGTTCTTTCTGTTATCGCATCAACCGCTGTGTCTTTCATCGTAGCTTCAATCCTACTTAAGACTGCAGCTCAAGGTGACGACGAAGATTCACTAGAAAAAGCATCAGCGCAAATGAAAGACATGAAAGCGTCTTCTAAAGGTGCGGCATCAGGTGCAAACGTGAACCTAACTGATGTAGAAGCAGTGTATGTAGCGTGTGATGCGGGTATGGGGTCAAGTGCAATGGGTGCCGGTCTACTGCGTAAAAAAGTAGAAGCAGCAGGCCTGAACATTGTGGTAACCAACTACGCAATCAACAATCTACCAGCTGATTCGCAAATTGTTATTACACACAAAGACCTAACAGACCGTGCACGTAAAACCGTACCAGGTGCAATGCATATGTCTCTTAACAACTTCTTAGATGGTGCTGTATACGACCAGCTAGTTGCAGACCTTGTAGAAGCAAAAAGTGGCGAAGCAAAAGCGCCAGTGACTGCAGCCGCTCCTACACAGAAAGGCAACAAACTTGCACTAACTAACGACAGTATCTTCCTTGGCCTTAAAGCTACGCAGAAAGAAGACGCTATCAAGTTTGCTGGCGACCAGTTAGTAAAACTTGGCAACGTGTCACCTGAATACGTAGACGGTATGTTTGCTCGTGAAGAGCTTGTGTCTACTTACTTAGGCGAGTCTATCGCGGTACCACACGGCACAATCGAAGCAAAACAATACGTACAAAAAACCGGCATCGTGTTCTGCCAATACCCTGAAGGCATTCAGTGGGGCGAAGACGAAGATGATATCGCTAAGATGGTTATCGGTATTGCAGCACAAGGCGATGAACACAACATGGTGTTGATGGCTATTACCAATTCACTTGATGACGAAGAAGCAGTGGAATGCTTACAGAACACAACTAACCCAGATGATGTTCTACGTATTCTAAACGGAAATTAATACGCTCTAGTCAAGCTCCTGAGTGAAGGAGGCCGGTGTCCCCCCACTGGCCTCATTTTCGGTCTTACTCTTTATCGGTTTATTAAAGATTCAGTCTGAATAGCTTACTGCTTAATGCCTAGGGCACGTCGTCAAGGCATGTTGTTGAGCCGTTAGCTATCTAGATTCAAATATTTATAAGGTCAAAATTATGAAAGCGTTACATTTTGGTGCAGGTAATATCGGTCGTGGTTTCATTGGTAAGCTTCTTTCTGATGCAGGTATGAAGGTTACGTTTGCTGACGTAAATGAAACGGTTGTAAATGCGTTAATTGAACGCCAAGAATACCCAGTTAAGATTGTTGGCGAAGAGTGTGTTGTGGAAGTGGTTAAGAACGTGACAGCAGTAAACTCAGCGACAAGCGCTGTAGTAGATTGCATCGCTGAGTCTGATCTTGTAACAACAGCGGTAGGCCCAACGGTTCTTAAGATTATCTCTAAATCGATCGCTCAAGGTATTGAAAAACGTGCTGCGGCAAACAACACGGCACCAATGAACATTATCGCGGCAGAGAACATGGTTCGCGGTACTAGCCAATTAAAGGCAGCAGTGTTAGAGCACCTTTCTGATGAAATGAAAGCGTTCACGGAAGAGCACATTGGCTTTGTTGATTCAGCGGTTGACCGTATTGTTCCACCGGCAGAAGCGGGCGAAACAGACCCTCTAGCCGTAACCGTTGAAACGTTCAGCGAGTGGATCGTAGATCAAACACAATTTAAGGGTGAGATTCCAAACATCCCAGGTATGGAATGCACTGACAACCTAATGGCTTTCGTTGAGCGTAAACTGTTCACGCTAAATACGGGTCACTTGGTAACGGCATACCTTGGTGTGCTTGCAGGTCACGAGACAATCAAAGACTCTATCGAAGATGACGTAATCCGCGCTGAAGTAACAGCAACGATGGAAGAGAGTGGTGCGGTTCTGATTAAGCGTTACGGCTTTGATCCAGAAGCTCACGCTGCGTACATCCAAAAGATTCTTGGTCGTTTTGCTAACCCGTTTCTACGTGATGAAGTAGACCGTGTTGGTCGTCAGCCAATTCGTAAACTGAGCCCACAAGACCGCCTAGTCAAGCCATTAAACGGCACATTGGAGTATGGTCTTCCAAACGCTCATCTCGTAAAAGCGATTGCAGCGGCTTTCCATTACAAGAATGAAGATGACCCTCAAGCGGTTGAACTTCAGGCAATGTTCGCAGAAAAAGGGTTTGCTGAGACATTAGCGCATTATTCTGAGCTGAATAGTGACTCAGAAGTTGTTAAACTAGCGGAAGAAGCTTATCTAGCATTGAAATGATAAACCATCAAAGTGCCACACCAGTGGCACTTTCTTATTGTCGAGCCGTTATGCCAATACAAACTAGCCACGAAACTGAATTACTCGAAGCCCTATCTGAAGCTGAGAGCGCTAGCGCCTGTCTAATGGCGGCTTACGATGCATTGGATGACACGGTAGATGCCGTATTAAAAAACATTTTCAAGAAAGACGACACGGCAATTAAATTTGTTGTTGAACCACTTCTCAACAGTGGCGGGCCGTTGGGCGAGATTATGATCCGCGCTAAGCTACTATTAGGGCTTGGTGTGATCAGTAAAGAGCTCTACGATGATTTAGAGATTTTCGTTACCTTGAAAGAGTGGGCGAAAATACAGGGTGAAGACACCAGTTTCACAGAAGTCGACATTATATTTGAGCTCAACAAGGTGCACGCGGTTCAGCGTATTATGCCTATCGAATATGATGCGGAGATGGTGGAAACCATGTCTGGCCCAATGCTTCAAATGTTCTTGGGTCGACACAATCAGAAAGTGAAGTCGACGATCGTTTTGGCTATCACTGACATTATCACGACCTTATGCCGAGATAACGCACTGAGTTCTTAGTTCTAGTTTGCAGTCCTGCTTATCTTGTTTCGCATCCTACATATCTTGTAGCTGTTCGTTCGTATCAATACAAAGTTTAAAATGATGGCGGTTTCTCTCGTTGGAGAAATCGCTTTGTTGTTTTTGTGTCTATAAAAAATACCCGAAACCTCTCTTCCCATTAAACACAAAAGCAGCAGGTACAAAAAAAGCCACATTCAGTGGCTTTTTCTATTCAAGACGCTCTCTTTATTAAAAACGCCCTTCTATCCAAGACTATGCGGATTATAGGTCTTGGATGTTCTCAGCTTCTAGCTCTTGGAAGTAGCGTAGAGTCTTAACTTTTAACTCTTGTTGAGCTGGCTCATCAGCAACGATGATAGCTTTACGGTGCATCTGTAGAGCGGTAACAGTCCACATGTGGTTTACAGAACCTTCGATAGCCATTTGAAGCGCTTGCGCTTTGTTGTGGCCTAGAGAAAGGATCATTACTTCTTCAGAATCTAGAAGAGTAGCAACACCGATAGTTAGTGCGTATTTAGGAACTTGATTGATGTCGCCATCGAAGAAACGAGAGTTCGCGATACGAGTGTCTTCAGTCAACGTTTTGATACGAGTGCGTGAAGATAGAGAAGAACCTGGCTCATTGAATGCGATGTGACCGTCGATGCCTACGCCGCCCATGAATAGGTTGATTTTGCCGTATGAACGGATTTTCTCTTCGTATGCTGCACAGTGAGCATCGATGTCTTCAGCTTTTCCGTCTAGCAGGTTGATGTTTTCTGCTTGAATATCAACGTGGTTGAAGAAGTTCTCGTGCATGAATGTGCGGTAAGATTCTGGGTGGTTAGGGTCGATACCAACGTACTCATCCATGTTGAATGTTACAACGTGCTTGAAGCTTACTTCGCCCGCTTTATGTAGTTCAATTAGCGCAGCGTAAGTAGTTAGAGGTGTGCTACCAGTAGGAAGACCTAGAACAAATGGACGCTCAGCAGTAGGAGCGAATTTGTTGATAGAATCTGCGATGTGACGAGCAGCCCATTTACCTACTTTAGCTTTGTTGCTTAATGGAATAAGTCTCATTGATTTTGCCCCTAGAAATAAAATTTTATAGTGTTCTGAAACATTAATTCGCATTATAAAATAAGTTATTAAATTCCGCTATTGTTTTAGGTCAAGTTTTTGCTTTTTTCGTCGTATCTGTGACCAGAACTCTCAAATTTGCACAATTATTGTATGGATATTTGGTAGCGTTAAACAAGATTAATACGTTTGTCATATATCGTCAGGTGGGTTTGATTCAGGGGCTGAAAGATCAACAAGTTTCGTTGGATGGATGGATGGATGGATGGATGGTCAGGAGTGCAATGGACGTATGATCAAAGAGTGATACTTATGTGGCACTGCCGTGCAAAAAAGAGGAGAAAAAGTGAGGAAGTATTACCGACAGGCGTGAATGAGCATGGGTATATTTAAGAATAGTGATTATTCAAAGCTATCACTATGAATTTTATATAAATATTGGTAAAACCGGACAGGTTGGCTAAACTTACTAATTACGAAGAAGATACGTGTTTGTTTTAAGTTGCCGCTAATATGCTATGAAAAAAAGCCCAAAGTGATTAGGTATCACTTTGAGCAGTTTTACTAATCTTCTAACACTAACTCTCTGTCGTATTCTTCCCTAGGCACTTCACCGCGTTTGCAGCCGTTTAGGGTATGAAAGCGACGGCGTCCACGAGCCAGTTGAATGTACTTCAACCAAACACGGTCTAACTTGGACTTAGCCTTATGAGGGTGAGCCAATACTTTGATGAAATGTCTTTCTTCAGCATTGGTCGGTGTTAGTTCACCAGTCTCAAGTGCAAGCATAGTGTCACCAAACAAGGTTAGGATTTCTTCTTCTGAAAGAGTAAAATCACCTGACTTAGCGAACCCTCGTGGGAATTTAATGGTGTCATAAAAACGTTTTTTTCCGTGTCGGAATTCGGTCTCAGACATATCAGCCTCAGTAATGTGGTTAGATAGAAATTAGTGTTTATTGCTCACGCGAAAATATTGTTAAAAGGCTAAAATAGGAAACAAAACGTTTTTGCCTTTACGATAAACAATCCTAGATCGGCTAGTTAGCAGATTTATTACAGAGATGTATTTTTGATGGATGTGAAAGTATTTAGAACCTTTCTTGAGGTTGCAAGGGTGCGCCACTTTGGGCGCGCAGCTGAAAACTTGTATTTAACACAAGCAGCGGTGAGTGCGCGGATCAAACAGCTTGAAGGCTATTTTGATACTCAGCTCTTCATTCGAGACCGCAATAACATCAAGCTTACCTCTTCCGGTGAGCGTTTGATTGGTTATGCTGAAGTGATGGTATCCACCTTACAACAAGCCAAGTTTGAGCTGTCGTTAGAGAGTGGAAAAGCCTTGCAGTTAACACTAGGTGGCACTCCGAATATTTGGGATGCGTATCTGCAAAACTGTTTAAGCGTAGTGACCGATTCTTTTGGTGGTTATGGCTTCATGGCTGAGGTGATGGGGCGCGAGCAACTGAACCGTAATTTGCTAGAGCGAACCTTAGATATGGCTTTCGCCTTCGATCAGATTAAAGCAGAAGAGCTGAACTGTAAAAAAGTCGCTGATTTGGTTTTGGTGTTGGTATCAACGCAGCAAGATGACCTGGAATCTGTGTTCCAACATAAGTATGTGTATGTCGATTGGGGAACGCGCTTCGGTTCAGAACACGCAGAGCGTCACCCTAAAGTTCCAGCTCCGTATTTACGTACCTCTACGGCTCGTATTGCCCTCGATTTCATCTTAGAGAAAGGTGGCAGTGCGTATTTACCTGTTTCTATGGTTGAACCTTTTATCGATTCGGGTCAGCTGCATAAGGTGAAAGGGGTAGAAGATTGGTATCGCCCAATTTATCTCAGCTACCGTAAAAGCAGCACCTCGGTTGATGCGATCATGCAGGTTGAGAAGCTGGTTAACGAGATTGACCCATCGACCGCCTACACGCTGCAACAAGCCGCTGAACAAGCACCAGAGTAACGGCATTCGCGGTAAGCAACGGCTTTGTTGATTAGATTCAATAAAAAATGGCTCCTAACTAGTTATATAGTTGGGAGCCATTTTCGTTTTAAACCAGAGATGATCTTCATTGCCAAATCAGAGATAACCCTAACTCGGATAAAACCGTTTAAGCCTGGTATGCGTAACCTTTTTTAAAAGCCCTATCACTTCAAAGCACTATTCTTCGAAAATTCTAGAGATTCATTAGATTCTCAATGGACTCTTCAAGAGAGTGTGACAGGTATGAATGGATTTGATTGCCATCCGTTGCGTCAATCTCAATTTTAGAAATCCCCTTACTCGCTTCGTCTTCAAGAAAGCTGAGAGACTGCTCGACTGATTGACTGGTGAGAACCTGTTGGTTTGATAAAACAATACGACACGTGTGAAGAACCATAGCCTTTTCCTTTTTATATTCGACAGGTCTCTGCATCTTAGTGTGCTAAGTACCTATCGTTGACGTTGTGAGAAGAGTTTCTTCTCAAGGTTAAATTTAGTCGAATTGCGTAAAAAGAAAACCCTTTTTTGTGATTTATCTAACCTTCAGTTCCGAAAGTGGCTAGCGACAATGACAGTTCACGGTAAACTTTTAGGTATCGGAGTAAAAGTTATGGCAAATGGGAAGAGCACAGCATGTCGAGAAATATTCATCACAACAGTACGTTAACGAGTGAGCAGTGCCATTTGGCTCGATATGCGCGAGACGCTCGCTTTGATGGGATGTTTTTTACAGCGGTAAAAACCACCGGAATTTTTTGTCGTCCGATTTGCCCAGCAAGCCCGCCCAAAGAAGAAAATGTCGAGTATTTTTCTCATCAAGCTCAAGCCTTGAAGGCTGGATATCGCCCATGCTTACGTTGCCGGCCAGACAGCGCACCTTTTTCTCCGGCTTGGAAAGGTGTTGAAACGACTTTCTTGCGTGCTTTACAGTTGATTGATCATGGTGCGCTGAACTCAGGATCAATCGTCGACCTTGCCACTCGATTAGGTATTTCAGACCGCTATTTACGAACCTTATTTGATAATTACATCGGTGTGTCGCCGAAGCAATATAGCCTTTATAGCCAATTGATGTTTGCCAAGCAGTTGCTGCACACCAGTAGCATGAGTATTACCGATGTTGGCTTTGCGAGTGGTTTTAATAGCACGCGTCGTTTCAATGATGCCTTTCTAAAAGAGCTGCAGCTCTCGCCAAGCCAAATCCGACGAACAAAGCTAAGTGAAAACCTGAGCAATCATATTCAGCTAGTCTTTCACGGCCCATTAGACTGGAAGCATTTACTGGGTTTCTATCGACGAAGAATGATTGAGGGCTTAGAAGACGTTGGCGAAGACTATTACAAGCGCACAGTGAATGTTAATGGGTCAAAGGGTTGGTTCAAGGCCACTTTGGCTAAAGAGAACCGCTTAGATATTGAATTTGAGTTGGACGATATAAGCCAGTTAAGAAGCTTGATTGCGAACATTCGACGCATGTTCGACCTTGATGTCGATATTGCCAAGGTTGAGGCCTTCTTTACAACCATTGACCCCAACTTAGTGGCTAAGAGTGGCATCCGCATTCCTGGCGTGTGGAGTGCTTGGGAAGCCGGAGTAAGAGCGATTCTCGGACAGCAAGTCTCGGTAACCGCGGCCATTGGTCAGCTTAACTTGTTGGTCAAAGAGCTTTCTGATGCACATGAGAAGGTCTACTTCCCGACACCTAAACAGATAGCGGAGGCTGATGTCAGCTTCTTAAGAATGCCGAGAAGCCGCAAAGAGACCTTAAAGCGCTTTGCCGAATACATGGTCGGCAATGAAGCCGAACATCCTTCTAAGTGGATTGAGCTAAAGGGCATTGGGCCTTGGACGATTCAATACGCGCTACTTCGCGGGTTAAGTGAACCTAATCATCTGTTGGTTGGCGACCTGGTGGTGAAGAAGTTCATTGAGCATCGCCCAGCCATCAATACAGAGAGTGTTTCGCCTTGGGGAAGTTACGCCACGTTCCATTGTTGGAATCAGTCTTAATAGAAAGAGCACCCACAAACATCTGCAACCCACAAACACATGCAGTAGCAGGCTAGGAGATATTATGGCTAACCGATTTACTTATTATGAGAGCCCATTGGGAACCGTGACTTTACAGGCGAACGATGAAGGGCTGCTCGGCCTTTGGTTTGAAACATACACCACCAAGCCAGAACAGTTAGGCGTTCAAGATGCTAGCTTTCCGATCTTTGAATTGGTCGCCGACCAGCTCAACCGTTATTTTGCTGGTGAAATTATCCAGTTTTCTGTGCCGATCGCAGCTAAGGGCACTCCGTTTCAGCAATCGGTTTGGCAGGCGCTTACTACCATTCCTTATGGAGAAACATGGAGCTATGCACAATTGGCCGACGCGATTGGTAACCCCAAAGCGGTGCGAGCCGTGGGTTTAGCGAATGGAAAAAATCCGGTGTCAGTGATTGTGCCGTGTCACCGTGTGATTGGTAAAAATGGCAAGCTGACCGGGTATGCGGGTGGTGTAGAACGTAAACAGCGCTTATTGGTTATTGAGGGAAGAGAAGAAGATTAAAGAGTCTTTTTCGGAATGTTTGTTGAAAATTGCGTATCAATTATTGGTGAACGTTAAGGGTTCTTAAAATGTGACTTTGCAATAAAACTGCCACTTGCTGGAAAATACCTATTTGGTTGCATATCCTTTAACCATGTTCTCTAGGCAAGGATGCCCAAATGAATAGCCACCATTCACTTATACTCTGCTGCAGTAGCGCACTATTGCTGACGGGCTGTTTAACCGACACCAGTCGACCCTTCGAAGTACCACAACTTGCTCTGTTCAAAGGTATGTATGAGAACGCAGATAATGACAGTTATCTACTTTTTGAATCCGGGCAAGTGACTTATCAAACAACGGATAATACGGTTATGCGAACTTATCGTGTTGAAGATGACTTAATCAATATTGAGCTGAATTCAGCGAACCGCCGATCTGACTCCGGGCTAGTGATGCGAATTCAACATGAGGGTGCCGTGTTAACCTGCAACCAATGTCCAGCGATGCAGTTAAGTAACGTCTGGACACGCGTTGAGAAGCCTCAGGCTGATATGCATTAGAGCGTTTTACTAGAAAAGATCGCCATTCAGCCATAGGTGAGCGGCGATACTGACGGCATAGCCAATCATGATAACTGGCATCCATTTTAAGTGTCCAAAGAAGGTGTATTTTCCATGCGCCGCCCCCATCAATGCCACGCCTGCTGCACTACCAATTGACAACAAACTACCACCGACGCCCGCGGTTAAGGTGATCAGTAGCCAGTTGCCCATCGACATTTGGGGTTCCATGGATAACACGGCAAACATCACCGGAATGTTATCGACAATAGCCGATAAGATCCCCACCATGACGTTGGCCCAAATTGGATCCCATTGGCTATACATCACGCCCGAGGCTAATTCCAAGTATCCAAGTAAACTCAAGCCACCGACACACATTACGACGCCGTAGAAGAACAGCAACGTGTCCCATTCGGCATGCGACACTCTTCGAAATACATCGAATGGTACAACAGAACCGAGTCGCTTTAGGGCGCCTTCATCGTTATTGGCGATCGCCACCGCTTTTTTCTTCGCGAGTGAGTTGGGTAAAGTCTTACGTAAGTAATAACCAAAGAACTGCAGATAGGCGAGCCCCATCATCATCCCCATCACAGGAGGGAAGTGGAGTACGGCATGGAAAGCAACCGCGGTCGCTATTGTCATGATGAACAAGCAGACGATTCGTCTTGCTCCACGCTTTAATTCTATGTGCTGATGGACCGTGTCAGGT
Source organism: Vibrio sp. L5-1 (assembly GCF_021728315.1). NCBI lineage: Bacteria > Pseudomonadati > Pseudomonadota > Gammaproteobacteria > Vibrionales > Vibrionaceae > Vibrio > Vibrio sp. L5-1. The sequence goes on from NZ_JAKKCQ010000001.1 coordinate 1,280,051, forward strand.
TGAGTCGTCGGAACAAAGTAAGACATGATCAGGGCTGGAACAAGGTAGTTCATCACTGAAGGAATAAATAGAGGAATGAACTCGGTAAAGCTGACATGGCCAGCCTGCCATACCATCAGCGTTGTGATATCTCCAAATGGACTAAATGCGCCGCCAGCATTGGCTGCTATGACAATGTTCACACACGCGAGATTGACAAATTTAGGGTTAGAGCCTGCGACCTTGAGAACAACGGCACACATCAATAGAGCTGTCGTGAGGTTGTCGGCAATAGGTGAGATAAAGAAAGCCAGAATACCGGTTATCCAGAACAGAGAGCGGAAATTAAAGCCTTTGCCTACCATCCACGCTTGCAGCGCATCAAACAGTCTTCTCTCTTCCATGGCACTAATGTATGTCATGGCGACGAGTAGAAAGAGTAATAGCTCGGCGTATTCCAGAAGGTTGTGTTCAAGCGCTTGTTTGGCCACTTCGACAAGGTTGTGTTCTTGGTAGGTAAAACCAATGATTATCCAGATCAGGCCCGCCGCAAGTAGAACCGGCTTGGATTTTCGGAGTTTTAGGTATTCTTCCATCATCACCACGATGTAGGCGACAACGAAAATGGTCAGCGATAGGTAGCCAGCAAATGAACTGGTTAGTTTGAGCGGCTCTCCCAACTGAGAAGTGGCAGCGCCTGCTACCGTAGAAAAAAATAATAAAGAGAGAACAGCAGAAAGCTGGATACCTAACATGGATTACGCTCCGAAGTTAATAAGTTATTAACACGGGTAAAAGCGTAGACCTAAATAACCATGTGCAGTGTGATAGATATCTTAATAATTCAATAGATTATATAGAAAACAGTAGATTGGGTGAAAACGTGAGGTCACAGTGAAAGCCGTCGATTATAGGACCCCATCGTTCATAGGAAAACGGTCGATCATCGGTAACTCGTCAATCATAGAGAAATAGAGATTATAGAGAAAATAGAGGTTAGGGAAAAAGCCCTACCGGGTTTAGGACCGATAGAGCTTATTCGCCATTGCCAATATTATGCCGCATTGAGATCAAACGTTAGTGTTTGTTCTGCGGCACATACTTCAACAGGCCAGCCATAGGATTGATATTCCAGCGCAAGTTTGTCCGCTACTGCGCGAGATACTGTTGCAGTGATCCACATGCCTTTGCCCATTACTTGATATTTAAGCGTTCTCATTTCCATCATCATCACCACCGTTCTCCTTCGATATTGGCAGCGCGAAGTCTATAGCACCTCTAAGGGCTGAAATTTCGGATTAAGCTCAAATTCTTTATAAAATGGCTCACGGTTTAGCCATGGTTCAAAACTCAACCAATAATAGGTAAACGATTGCATTTTAGAAGCGTAACCGCGATTTAAGCCGCTGTATTATAATCGAATTAAAATTGAACAGAAAAAGCATGTAAGAGATCACTTACATCATTATCAGAGATCAGACTAGGTAAAAACCTGTCATTTGAAACCTTATTTGTGTGGTGATTGTGTGCGTTTTTGGTTGCGCTGTTGAAGCGAATTTTGTTTAGTTTTGTATGTGAAATATTCTAATTGTTTTAGCGTATACCTCTGCTTTTAAATCTAAATCACAGTTTTATATGTTGCTGTGGTTCTTTTGTTCAAACCGATACGCTATTTGATTTTGGTCATTAACCTATTGTTCATTAGTTTGCACTATCTATACGTGTTCTGTTCCACATAAACGAGATGTATAGAGGTCCTTATGACTAATCCAACTAAAACCGATCGTAAAGTCACGATCGGCAGCTATATCGCACTCGCATTCGCGATTGTGTTCTTTTCAGGCTTAATGCAGTCCAATGAATGGTATGGAGTGCTCGATTTTACAACGCTCAACGGTTCATTCGGTAAGGTCGCTTACGATGTCAGTGAAACGGCCGATGGTATCCAAGCGGCAACGACGTCACTGCGTGGTAAAGGCGGTAGTGGTGCTCGCGACGGTTTCATTTTTGCTTTGACACTTATTCCGACCGTGATGTTTGCACTGGGTATGATCAACGTACTTGAGCACTACGGTGCACTGGACGCGGCTCGTAAACTACTGACACCGCTGCTTCGCCCTCTAATGGGTATTCCGGGTAACTCAGGCTTGGCACTGATTGCTTCTTTGCAAAGTACCGATGCAGGTGCAGCGATGACCAGGCAACTGAAAGATGAAGGGCATCTGACTAAGCGTGAAACCGATGTCTTCACCATGTTCCAGTTTACGGCGGGCGCGGCGATCGTTAACTTTTTCTCTTCAGGTGCGGTTCTGTTCACTCTAACGGCGATGGATGGTTCTTTGGCGGTAACATCGTCAATTGGTTTGGCTGTGGCTGTGATGTTCATCTTCAAGTTTGTCGGTGCGAACCTGTTCCGTATTTACCTCAACATTACTGAAGGCAAAGAAGACAAACCAAAATCAGACAAAGAACAAAAACTGGAAGAGGAAGTAGCATAATGAGCGAAGTTAAAGCAAAGAAACCAATGGTTACTGATATTTTCGTTGAAGGTGCTAAGAAAGGCTGGGTTATTGCGACTACCTCTACGGTACCGAATGTTCTGATGGCGTTTGTGATCATCAAGGCATTGCAGATCACCGGTGCGCTGGATTTGATGGGCAGTGTATTTGCTCCAATCATGGCGGTATTTGGTTTACCTGGTGAAGCGGCAGCAGTATTGATTGGCGCTTGGATGTCGATGGGCGGTGCTGTGGGTGTAGTTATCACGCTGTTTGACCAAGGCATCCTGAACGGCAACCATATCGCTATCTTGGCGCCAGCTATCTACTTGATGGGCTCTCAGGTGCAATACATGGGTCGTATTATGGGACCAATTGGTACTGAAGGTCGTTATATCCCGGTGATGATCGCGATTTCGGTATTGAATGCCTTTGGTGCAATGTTCTTGATGAACATTATTTTGTAACGTGCCTTTTAACGGTTAGCTGCTATTAACGGTTAGTTGCTAACAGCTTTTAGACGTTAAAAAAAAAGGAAACCCCGTTTGGCTTTCACCAAACGGGGTCTATTCTTTTCGTAGCCATCCTGCTACTGCGCGTTACTTATCTTTCAATAGGTAACTGGTGCTCCATGCATCATTCCTTGACGTGGCTAAATCCTTTAACCTATCCAATTCATCGCCTTCCTAGCGGTGTCCTTGCTAACTCATCATCCTGACAAGCGACTCTATCCTAGAGCAAAACTTCCTTGCTGATAACTCATCCTAAGTCATCAAATCTTCATCCTGAAGATACCTAATCCGTTAGGCTTTTTCCTGTTCCTGCCAACTCCCTGTCGACATGTGTATTAAACACTGCAGAGGCTTTACTCACAATCCACCTCAAGAAATAAATGTACTCACTAACCGAAATAAATATGCGTGGATTCATACAAAACAAGGGGTTGGGTTTGTATTTTAGGAATTTTCTGCGAAGCTTGATTGTGATCTCTTACGTTCGGTGTGAGAGATCTCTTACAAACTTTCGGGCTCGACTATCATTTTGCGTTGACCGCATCAATGAATTGATGGGTAATGGATGATGAATAAACACCAAGTAATAGGGAAATATAATGGTTACAGCACTTTACGCAGCCTTGCTTACGGTAGTAATGATCTGGTTAGCGATCGAAGTTATTAAGCAAAGACGAATCAATCTTGTTGCTCATGCCGATGGCGGTGTTGAGTCGTTACAGATAGCTCGATCGGCACAAAGTAACGCAATGGATTACATCCCAATCACGGTGATTTTGATGGGGTTGCTAGAGGTGAATGGGGCTGGTGTGTGGCTTATTCATGTCATTGGTGTGGCGTTTATTCTGGGGCGAGTGATTCACGCGAAAGGGATCTTAGCGAAGAATTTCAAAGGCAGAAAAGTGGGTATGGTGTTAACGCTTATCTGCATGATCTCTTTGATTGTCCTAAACTTAGCTTACCTACCTTTTGATAAAATGTTCTAGGGAGCATTATGGCATTGCGCCTTCCTCCTGCTTGGGCGATTGTCCTTGCAGGGTTAATACTCAACATCATGGCGATTGTCATGTCGAGCTTGGTGTTGGACAAAATTGAAGCGGAGAAATCGGAATACAACGATCGTAAATACGGCAATGTGTACTCGATACAACTTTCCTGGAATACGATCGAAACCTTAGAGCGTAAGCGTGAAGCGATTCTGATTCACCTTGATAAGCTATCCCCAGAAACCGCTCAACCTGCCACTGTTCTTAATGAAGCGCTTCGCGGCCAACTCCGGAGTTGGGTGAGTGATGAGGTGCCAGCCATCTCGTTGGCTAATTTACCTAAGCTTATGATGCTGATAAACAGTGCCCAAGAATCGCAACGAGCACGAATCGATGACTACTATTTGGATAATCTGACCTTAGTTGAGTTAATCCAAAGGCTCGATGAGAAAATGGCTTTCTACAAGAACATCGCCCTGTTTCTTCAGGTGTTTGGTTTAGCGCTTATCTTAGCTCGCGACCTAGCAAGAAGACCTTAGATTATCTAGCACTGTCGCTGCCTGCCTCAATAAACCTGTATAGTTAACGAGACTCACTTGGCAGGTTGGGGTGCTGCTGGCCTTGGTATTTTGGTAGCTGTTCTTTCAGCCCCTTAAACGTGCTCAGCGCACTGCCTATCGATAACTTATTCATCAACCAATTGGGTAATATCCCCCCCGCGTTCGCATATGCGGTGTAGGTAATGTAGGTATTGCCGTTGGTGAGCGGTTGCAGCGTCCAAAGTGCGTCCACATCATAAATTCGAATGTACCCCGACTCTTTTGCCAAATAATTAGATGCATCTTTAATCGACAAGACAAACTGGCCATCCTCAATGCTGTATTTTGAGTAAGTCACCATATCGCGATCTCTAGCAGGCCATGGCGCTTTGAATTGGGTATAGACGATATTTTCATCCTCAGATATCTGCATCAAGACACGACTTTCCGATACGTTATCTATCCAGTTTGGCACGTTCTCGCTGTCTTCCAATAACAGTAAAAAACCAGAATAAGTGGTGGGCGTTTGCATTTGTGCTCGTATCTCTACCAAGCCTTCAATGTGAGGTCTCTTATCAATGATGATGCCATCTTCACTTTTGACGAACTGCCACGGGTTGGCATAAGTCAGTGTTGATAAGGCGCAAAGTCCGAGTGCAAAAATCCTAGGTAATATCATTATTCTTCCATGAAAAGAAAAGCTTATCTTCTAGGAGTATAGAATAGAAATGGGCTTGATTCGTGCTAAAGGCTGACGGGTTTTTCCTGATTTGAGCTGCGCATCGCTATTTATTGTGGTGATGCCAATAGCTGGAGGCTTATTAATATTTGGAACGTCGAAATGAAAACGGAAGCGTTCGGTCGCTTCCGTTTTTATTAATGGGCAATGGATAAAGGTTAAAGTTACTAGGCTAAAACTTGTAGGTTAAAGCTTATAGACTAAAGCTTATAGGCTTCTACGGTTTTGATCGTCGTCCAGTTGCTGTTGGCGTCTTGGATGAACTCTTGCGTATCTTCCAACCATCGTTTTTGTACTGATTTGTCTAAGTTCAGATACAGCTTTCCATCTTCGACTTTCCAAGCGTTAGGGTCGGTCTCAAATTTCTTACCCATAGCCACACCAAAGGCGCAATAGCCACCGTATTGAGGCGCATAAGCTTCAGGGTTGGTGCGGAACTGATCTCGGTTGTCACTGTTTGCGAACTGATAAATAGCGTTCTTATAAGTAGCAGTGAATTCTGATGAACCTTGAACGGCACCAGCATCAGTAAAGTAAGCCACTGGGTCATAGCCTTTGATCGCGATGTCATTGCTATCAACGCTCATGTCGATGTCTGCTGCCATCAGTGAAAAGCTGGTTCCTAGTAACGCGGCCAATAGAGTGATTTTTTGACTGGTCGATTTCATGTGTGACATATCAAGTTCCTTGTCAGTGTTGGTTATCTTGTTTGAAGTAATTTAGCCCACTCGTCCGGTCTATAGAGGGACAAAAGAACTTAAAAGTAAGCGAATCGTTCGGAGGATGCATGGATCTGCTTTCACAATTAATGGAACACTTCTCGATACGTACCGGTGTTTTCTATTCTGGCAATTTGTGCGGAGTGTCGTCATTTAAGCCGCAACAGGGTAAAGAAGGGCATCTTCATGTATTGAGCGCGGGTGAGTTGACCTTGTCTAGCGCGCACACGGAGTACAGGCAACTGTCACAGCCCTGCATTGTTTACCTTCCAAATAGCACACCACATGTGATTGAAGGTGTGGGAGACGGTGCTGAGGTCGTGTGTGCGAATGTCGAATATCGTTCAGGGCAGATGAATCCTTTATTGTCTGCTCTGCCTGACGTGATAGTGATTCCGTTTGCGGATGCACCTAACTTAATGCCAGTGATTGAGGTGCTATTTCGAGAGTCGGGGCAAGCATCTTCAGGACAACAATCGTCGGGGCAACAATATCTAATGGATAAGTTGAGTGACGCCTTGATGGCTTTGATTTTTCGTCATCTCATTGAACAGCAGCAAATTGATCAAGGGGTATTCTCAGCCCTAGCTCATCCACGATTGGCTTCGGTGGTTACGGCCGTTCACCTATTGCCTGCTCGCCACTTTTCGATTGCGGAAATGGCGTCACTGGCCGCGATGTCTCGAACTCAGTTTATTGAAGCGTTCAAACGAGAAGTCGGTGAGACGCCTGGAGATTATGTGCAAAAGTGGCGAGTCTCAGTGGCTCAATCCCTCTTATTGCAAAATAAGCCCATCAACTGGGTTGCTGATGAAGTGGGTTACAGCAGCTATTCGGGGTTTTCACGCGCTTTTCAGCATGTTGCTGGGGTGTCACCGCGCCTTTGGCTAAAGCAAAATGTATCGTGAAACGCTCGGCAACCTTACCCAATATATGGCTATTCGCATCGGGCTGGTCTATGTTTTAGCGGAAATTGTGCAGAGTTTGTTCTTTTCTCAAAAGAGGGTCTAAAAAGGTGGACTTTTTGAGCTTGTCGTAACATCCTGCTCGTCCTATTTTATCTAGACACCAATGAGACGAAGTGCCTGCTGGACATTATTCAGCCTCCCGTATCTCATTAAAGTATTAAGGAGTTCAACTTGAACCTATTTGTAAGAGACCTTACCGTTATCGATTCTTCATACATCTGTGAACACAGAGGGGTCGTAGGAGATAGTTGGATTTTAGATGTCACCATGTCTGGTGAACTTAATGAAATGAGCATGGTGCTGGATTTTAGCAAGGTCAAAAAGCAGATCAAACACCTCGTTGATGAGCACGTTGATCACCGTTTGCTACTGCCGATGCAAAGCGCTGCAGTTGTTCTTCAAGCGAGCAAAGCGGGCTACTCTAAGGTTGATGTGTTGCGTGGTGACAAGAGTCTCTACCTACATTGCCCTGACGAAGCATACTGTCTGATTGATGCAGAGGCGATCACCATCGAGAGTGTGACCGCTCATGTTTATCATATTCTGCGTGATAACCTTCCAAGTAACGTCACTGGGTTAGAGATCACCCTACGTCATGAGAACATTAATGGCGCGTTTTACCACTATACCCATGGTTTGAAAAAGCATGATGGCAACTGCCAACGCATCGCACATGGCCACCGTTCTCCAGTCGAAATCTTGGTTGATGGTCAGCGTGACGAACAACGCGAACAGGCGTTTGCTCAGCGTTGGGAAGACATTTATTTAGGCTCTAAAGAAGACCAAGTTTCAGTTTCATCACTTAACCTGAGTGAACACGCGAAAAGTGTTAATGATGAAAGTCACTATGGCTTCCGCTACACTGCGCCACAAGGCGAATTTGAGCTAGCGATTGCTAAGAGTGAGACGGAAATTTTACCGACAGATACCACGGTGGAATTACTTGCGGGCTATATTGCGGATCAAGTTGAACCGAGCCTAGCTGAGAACCAATCACTACAAATCGTCGCTTATGAAGGTGTGGGTAAAGGTGCGATGGCGTTCCTATAGCACCTCACGAGTGAGATAATCTCGGTTCCAATATGATGAAAGAAAGGCAAGATATTAAGTTATCTTGCCTTTCTTTTTTGTGGCTCTTTAAAATTGATTTAGCGGATAGTTTTAGGCATAAAGACTAGCGAAGTAGCACGCGTCGCAGTGGCGTTTTTTCGATCCCAACGACCAACAAGAAACTCAACAATACGGTGCCAAAAAATACCGTAACGTCTTTTGCCAATTCCGTAATGCCTAAGACTCCACAGACATTGAACAACACAATAATGATCAGTAAATGGCTTACGTAGATACCCAGCATACGATTCGAAATGGCACGAACCCAAGCGTAGTTACCCATGTTTGGATTTGCTAAAAGCCACATGAACACGCCCATCCCCCATAGCGCCGTGCCAAACAAGAAATCATTCATGTTGAATCCGACGTCGAACGTGGTGAGCCATGCCGCCTCAGCAAAGTGAATCAACATGCCTAACGCTAATAACCCCCACGCTTTAGTTGATGACACCTTCCATTGATTCTGACGAATAAGGAAACCTAAGGTCACCATTAACGTGCCAAAGAACGGGCCATTACGCGTGAAGAAGGGTGCTTCTAATCCGGTCAGCGTTGCGTAGCTTCCTGCCAAAACACCATAGCCATAGAGCGCTATGGCTATCGGTAATAGAAGTTTGTTGAGCTTCAACTCAACCAATAAAGCGATGACCAACACTGCGCAAACAAGGGCTGGAATAAACCACAAGTGAACCAGCCCACCCTCTAAGAAAGAGTTGAGCGGGGTGTTCATTAAAAAGCCCCAGTAGCCTTGGCGTTCGCCTAAGTAACCCAATTCTTCAACCTTAGCGAGATTAAATGGCATGACTAGGCAGATGACGCTCCATACCAACCAAACTTTGAGTAGTGGTTTGGAGTAGTTGATGAAGGTTGTCCAAGGCGACGCTGTGAGCTTGGGTTGGATCAGATAGCCGGAAATCAGAAAGAACAGAGGCACGGCGAAGCGAGCGACTTGGTTAAGCACATAACCAATCCATGGCACTTCATCGATTTGCCAATAAGTAAGTGCCATTTGGCCGTGTAAGCCAATGATCGCCAAGATAGCAATCACTCGGCCTAACTCTATACTGGCGATGTGTTGTGAAGGCGTATGTTGAACGGAAGACATATTAGATCTCTTAGTGAAATTTTTACGAAATCTAGCAGCCTTTATGCCCAACCAGTTAGTCCTAAATCAAGGCTTATGACCTTTATTTCAGGGCTTGTGTCGGTTTTTTGAAGCCTGTCGCAGCTATATTAAACCCATTGCGGTGAGTGCAAAAATACCTAGTGTACAAGTGATAAGAGAAACAACGGTCGTGAGCGCGATGATGTTAGCCGCCAGGGTTGAATTCCCTCCCATTGCACGCGCCATAACATAGCTCGCTGCTGCCGTTGGTGCAGCGCTCATCAAGAAGATAAGTCCGAGATCGAGCCCTTCAAACCCTAAGTACCCAGCAGCCAATGTAATCAGTAACGGTGAGGCAATTAACTTGTAGCTAGAGGCGAACCACGTCGACAACTTTTCTTGTTTGAGCGAGCTAATATCCAGCGACCCGCCAGTACAGAGCAGGGCCAAAGGTAATGTCATATTGGCAAAGTATTGCCCAGCGTCAGCCACCATTTTTGGAATAGGAATTGAAAGCGCATAGAAGACGACCGCTAAGAAAATAGCAATAATTAACGGGTTTTTGGTGATGGACTTGACGATCACTTTAATGGCTTTAGCGCCGGTGTCTTTGCCTTTGGGTGTCAGTGCAATCACGGCTTGAATGTTATACAGCACGGTTAGGGATGCGACATAGATAGCCGCCAATGCCACGCCTTGGTTGCCATAGATATTAGCCACATAGGCGAGGCCAATGATCGCGGTATTAGCGCGGAACCCACCCTGGACAATCACACCTTGATCTTTCGAATCTTTGAATACCAACTTGGTAGAGAAAATCGTGAACAAGAAAAAGATAAAATTTGCGATGACGCCAAAGGCCACTAACGCGCTACTGGCTGAAAAATTATGATTTGATTGAACAATACTAAGAAATAGCATTGCTGGTAGGGTGACTTGAAATACGACCTTAGATGCGACATCAATGAAATTATCATTGATCAAGCCGATTCGCTTGAGCATCACACCAAGAAACAGCATTAAACAGATAGGGCCTGTTACTGACGCCGAAAACGCAAACTGTTCCCAAAGTGTGTTCATTCTTTTTCCTTTGTTAGTCGATTTCAATTTCCTTTGAATACTGTCGCATTTTTCCACAATTCTTTGATAATACAAAATGAATACCAAGGGTTAAGTAAAAAACTTGAAAAAAAGTACGAACGTGCTAAAAATAAAGCATCAGATTTATTATTGGTGAATAATGAGCAAAGGAAAGATAACCAAAGAGTATATTTTGAGCCATGCATTTTCACTTGCGAGTGAGAATGGTCTTGAGAGTTTGACGATTGGCGAATTAGCCAAGCAGTGTGGTATGTCTAAGAGTGGATTGTTTGCGCACTTCAACTCTAAAGAGAACCTGCAACTCTCTGTACTCGAATATTCCAATGCCATATTCACTGAAAGAGTCATCATTCCGGCGAGAGAGTTGGGCGACGGTGATATTGAAGCCAAGCTGAAACAACTGCTCGATAACTGGCTGGGCTGGAACCATTCGTTCCAAGGCAGCTGCATGTTTATTGACGCTTGGAAAGATGCAGGCAGCGAAACTTCTGTGATTCAGAAGGCACTGCAGAAAACCATTTCAGTGTGGATTGACTACTTGACGATTCAGGTAGCAAAAGCGGTTGAGAGCAAACAATTCAGAGCCGATTTAGACCCGAAACAGGCAACCTTCGAGTTGTACGGTCTCTACTTAAGCGCGAACTTGTTTTACTCATTGCGAGGGCAGCAAGCGAGCCATACTCATTTTTGGAGTGGTGTTGAGCGCTTGGTCGCTAGCTGGAAAGCGGTTTAACTCGTAAACCAATTAGTTCGCAAGGCATTGTATTTATAAAGTATGTGAACTTTGCTTTAGTCAGGCTGATACAAATTTTAGAGAAGTGGCGATAAACTTTATAAGCAGCAGTAACGCCATTTTTTATATCAACAAATAGCACGGTCGTTCGATTTTTAGGGCCGAGCTCGATCCGCCAACTAAGATGGCGATACAAGGAACGGTCATGAGTGACAAAATCTATTTCAATACATCGAACAAATTTAGCTTCAAGCGCAGCTTAATTGGCGCAACAACTAATTTGCACTACATTTTAGCGCCGAGTCATGCAAAGAAAACGGCACGTAAACTGCTGCTCACTCCAATGCGTACCGAGCAAAAAAATGCAGATCCGCAAGGGCTTATCAAGAGTGAAATCGAAGGTCGTGATGGCGTTATAAAAACGTATTCTCTGGGTACTGGTCCAGTTTGGGTGCTGACCCATGGTTGGTCTGGCACCGCGAGTCAGTTCTTTCCTTTAATGGAACACATCGCTGCTAAAGGCTTTACTGCAATGGCTTACGACCACCCTGCTCATGGTGGCAGTGATGGCGTACATGGTCATATCCCAGCGTTTGTGAATGGTTTGGAAGCTGTTCTCGATTCGGTGGGTGAAGTGGCAGGGTTGGTCGGTCACAGTATGGGTACCGCTTCTGCGTTGGAATGTAAGCACGTTAAATTGGAAAACAAGCCGTTATTGCTCATTGCACCTGTGTTGGATTATCTAGAAAACTTATTTGGCAGCGTTGCGCGTTCTGGTTACTCAATGAAGTTGTTTGAGGCGGTAGTAGGTGAAGTGGAAGAGCAGTTTAACTACCCAATTCAGTCTGTCGATCCTTATGGAAAGCTGGCGCTTCGTGAGTCTCAGACGATCATTGTTCATGATGAGCAAGACAAGTTTACTAAGTTTGATGTGTCTCAGCGTGCAGCTAATGAAATGGGTCGCGTTACCTTGATTGCGACTCAAGGCCAAGGTCACGGGCGAGTGATGAAGTGCCCACAAGTATTCGAGAGCTTTGATAACTTAATTGGCTAACTCCAACGATCGCAAGTCAGTAGGACGCCAATAAAAAGATCGTAAGCCCAAAGCTCAGAAAACATAAATAAAAAGGCCAACCAGACATTATCTGGTTGGCCTTGCTTTTAGGTGTTTAGTCGACGCTTAGTTAGCGTTTAGCTAAACCCTATTTTTAGCTTGCACAGTTTGCAGGGCCGATCTCTTTCCACACGCCCCATTGGCCTGTCGTTGTTGGATCTTCACCTGTTGTCCACCACTTCGCTTCCCAAACCTTACCGCCTTGAGTTACTTGGTCGCCGCCAGTGTAGACCGCACTTGAATCCCAAGCGTTAGTACATGTACCGCCGCCAGTGGTTTTCTTAAGAACGTTCACTGAAGTAGCCGCTACCGATGTATCAGTGCCATCGCTGACCGTTACAGAGAAGTTCAGCGTCGTATCTTGCGTGTATTCCGCCGCGACAAAGCTCACTGAAGCACCTTGAACCGTAGCATCAATACCAGCAGGCACATCCCACGTGAAGGTCAATGTATCTTGGTTAGCATCGCTCGAAGCCGAAGCATCAACCACGACTACGTCACCCGCATTAACTTCAGCTGGAGCTGAAACAATCGCAACTGGTGCTGTATTGACTGGACCTGTGTCCTTAGGGGTTACTGTTACAACCACTGTGTCAGTTGCAGTAGCACCTTCGTTATCAGTTACCGTTAGACTGAACGTTAGTACTTCTTGTTGAGCGACTTCAACCACATCGAAGCTTGCAACAGCCGCATTAGCGTTCGCCAGCGTTACTGCCGTGCCGCTTACTTGTGACCAAGCGTAGCTCGCAATCGTGCCGTCGCTGTCTTTTGAAACGCTACCGTCTAGAGAAACAGAAGCTGGGCCTTCAACCGATTGGTCTGCGCCCGCTGCTGCGGTTGGTTTACGGTTTACAGGGTCAGTAGTTCCACCTGCTAGACCTTCATGCATCGCATTCAGGATATCGCCGTTATCCGCATCAATTTCCCAAGAGAATAAACCCGCAAGACCAAGGCTACGAACGTATGCGCCTTTTGCTTTTACTGAGCGGTCATCATCAAATGTGATCAGCTTGCCCGAAGTACGGTTCCAAACGTAAGGCGCTTCTGCCATTTCGTCGTAACCATATTCAAAGCCGTTGATGCCTTGGTTGTTTGCACCAAGCATGTTCGCTTTAATGCCTTTGTAATCGATAACGCCATCTTCCCATACACCCTGAGCAGAGCTGCCGGTCAGTTTGCCATTACCTACACCCGTCATTGGGTCAGTAGGATCGGTGAGTGATGAAGGTAATACGCCTTCCCAACCACGACCGTACATCGCTGTACCAACCACAAGTTTGTTCGCAGGAACGCCTTGCTCAAGTAACAGTTGGATGCCGTTGTCTGTGGTGTAAGCAGGGCCAGTGTATTGTTCGCCATTTTCATCAAGGCCTGTGCCATCACATTGACCAGGACGCATGAAGTTACCGCAGTTTAGTGCTGTTTGGTGACCTAACACGTTGTTCCAACCGCCGTAAAAGTCGTAAGTCATTGCGAATATGTAATCCATGTATTGGATAGCATCGCCGTAGTTCACGTCTTCAATCTTATCGTGACCAACACCGATCGCTGATGTTAGCTCGTAAGTACGGCCGTTCTCAGCTTCTAGCTCATCCAACATAACGCGCAGTTCTGCCATCAATGCAATGTAAGCAGGGCCGTCATTCACAGGGTCACCAAGATCGGGAGCAGCACCGCCTCCACCAGGGAATTCCCAATCGATATCGACACCGTCATAGAATTTCCATGTGTTGAGGAATTTCTTAACCGATGCAACGAACGTGTCGCGGTTGGCTTTTGTGGTGAAATCGAAGAACGGATCAGATAGCGTCCAACCACCAATCGATGGAATGATTTTTAAATCAGGATTACGCTGCTTAAGCGCCATCATCATCGCGTAGTTACCCTTGATAGGGGAGCTGTATTCGTGCCCTGCTTGAGGGAAGCTCTTTTGGAAAGCCGCCCATGGGTCATGAATGACCACTTCGTAATCATTAACGCCCTGACACGCTGTCATGAGTGCGTTGTAGCTGTTGCCGCCCACTGATTTTACTGATTCGTTAGGACCACAAATTGGGATGAAGCCGTAAAGGATATGGGTCAAGTTGTCAGCGGGTAGGTTATCAACGGTGTAATCACGACCATAAATACCCCACTCAACAAAGTAAGTACCTACTACCGTGTTTGGATCTGTGTTGTATGACTTGTTGTTCGGGTCCACATTCATCGAAAGTGGCGCTAAGTGTGAGCCATCGGTATCTGCGATTGTGATCTGAGCGGGTGCACTCTTGGCACAGCCTGTTTCGTCACACGCTTCGATTTCCATCTGAAATAAGCCGCCATGGCCGTATTCGAATGAAGCTGTCGTTTGGCTGCCAGTTATAGGGCCAGTGGCCACTTTAACGCCATCAAAGTAGATGTTGTAAGTGTTTCCTGACGTTCCGCTCCATTGGTTGAACTTGACGTCGACCTTTGCTTTGTCGTGATATTTAACCATCTGGTTGTAGCCTGATGTGGTTTCCATCGCGAGTTCAATTTTGGAAAACTGCAGGTTGTTGGAACCGTACATGTCGATGCTAGGTGCTGTTGGAGCAGCTAATGCTGTACCAGATAGCGCTAGAGCAATGCTCGCAGCACAGGTATTTATACGAATCATACTTTTTCTCTCATTCCTTGAAGGTTACGAGAACCAAATGGCCCCATAAACGGCTCCAGTCAGTTTTGAAGGAGCTTCCCAGTCAGTATTCGAGAGAGTTTTAATTTTATAACTGAAAATAAATCCGTTTTCGATGGACAACTAAAAAATAGTATTTCGTTACAATTCTGTTGCTTAATGAGTGAGAGGCTGAGTCCATGTTTTATAAAATAAAACACCCTTCAGAAGTAAAATCTCATAAGTGAAAATCCACGACATGAAGTTATGAAAAGATGCGACAAACGATAAGAAAATATCGCAAGTTGAAGCAGTATCACAAAGCGAAGTGTGTTGAGTGAGCGGCGCAGATCGGTAGGTAAATATGAAAGTAGTGATGCGGAGAATACTTTTTACGGAGAAGACTATTTACGGAGAAGACTATTATTTAGACGACTGAAGAAGACTGAGAAGGGGATTATCTTTTGAATTGCTCAGCTAAAGAAGCCCGTCTTTGTTGCATCACACTGTGGGTATCACCAGTTGCAGTATCCTCGTAGCCTTCTTTAATAAATTGCTGAGATGGTACGCTTGGCTCTAGTCGCTTCAAGCGAGGAGAATCGTAAGTTCCACTGATGGTGTAAACGGTGGTTCCAGAGCCTGTGCTGATCGTGACAATCTTGCCATCAAAATCAAACGAGGTAGCAATGAGGCGATGATTCATCATCACACCATTATCTGAAAGTGTCAGGGTATCAGTATTGTAAGGTGGTGCTGCAATCTCTATCCATGTGCCATAGACATTGCTTGGGCTGACAGATTGTTGGTGGGCTTGGTAAGCAAAATAGCCCGCGGTGAGGGCAATCATAAAACCAGCTAATAGGAAGCTGTAGAGTAACGAGTTGGCAAATAAATCTCTGCTTTTGATCGACTTTTTTGCCATTATCTCTTCATTTTCCCACTGATATTATTTTAGATTCTATTAACTAAAACCTTAGTTTGCAAAAATTGTTATAAGAGTTAGAAGCAGGATCGAATGTTCCAATAAATTTGGTTGCGTTGGCGATTTTTTACCTGATTCCTTGGTATTTACGTTATCAATGAAAGTGAATTCAATAAATGCCTAAGCTATGCGTATTTATTTCTTGTAGGACAGTCTCGAATTGGTTAAAACAATTATCACCTAGATTTACGCATAGGCTCATTCGTTGAGTCCAATAATTGCAATTTGAAGATAACAAGGAAGTACAATGATTAAAGAAAACACATACTTTGAAGGTGGCGTTAAGTCGTTAGCGTTTAACCAAGCTGGCGCTGATGTGAGTGTTGGTGTGATGGCGGCTGGCGAATACACGTTCGGTACTGCGGCTCCAGAGAAGATGACCGTTGTTAAAGGTGCTTTAATTGTAAAGCGTGTTGGCGATGATGACTGGACGACATACCAATCTGGTGAGTCTTTTGACGTTGCGGGTGATTCTTCATTCGACCTACAGGTAAAAGAAGCGACAGCTTACCTGTGTGAGTACCTGTAACTCGCTCTAAATTCGTTTAATCAGGGCATCGTTGGTCTCTAATTTAATAGAAAAAAACCACGCTCTAAGAGCGTGGTTAAATAAGTGATAGTAACCGGCAGTGGATAGTGTCACTTGTTTTTGCAGTCATCAAATGGATGACCAAATCGTTGTTCGTTGCAAAATATCTTCAATCTTCAATCTTCAATCTTCAATTCAAATCTCAAAGCTCAAAGACAGACATCTGTAAATCAGTAAGTCTCAAATACGCCGTTGTTGTAATCCTGAATCGTCTGTTCAATATCTTCCATTGAATTCATGACGAACGGACCATAGTGCACAACAGGTTCATTAATCGGCTGACCAGAAAAAATCAGTACACCTGAATCTTCTAGGCTTTCTAAAGACAACAATTCAGCTTTTGTTAACAGGGCAAGCTGACCTTGCTTGATCACTTTGTCGTTGATCTTAATACTGCCTCGGTACACATAAGTCATGGCATTGTGATTAACATTAGTCCCTAACGTCACTTTTTGCCCAGAATGAGAGCGCCAATCCGCAACGCTTAATGGCACACCTGTTTTCTGCAATGGACCTTGCGCCCGTAAAGCCTCTGAATCATCGTTAGTTTGGTTATGCAGTTCAAACCCACCGGCTATCACTCTCAATAAACCACGTTGTTCACTTTGGTGTTCTGTAATGCTTTCACTCTGGAAGTCGTGATATTGCGCTGGCTGCATTTTGTGTGTTGCTGGTTGGTTTATCCAAATCTGAAAACCGTGCAATGCGCCTTCTTCCATCATTGGCATTTCGCTGTGAATAACACCACGACCTGCGGCCATCCACTGCGCGCCACCGCAGCGTAGCTCTCCAACATTCCCCATGTGGTCTTTGTGTTGGAAGTGACCTTGGAGCATGTAAGTGAGCGTTTCTATCCCGCGGTGAGGGTGTGGAGGAAAGCCACCAACATAGTCTTTGCTTTCATCCGACTTAAGTTCATCAATCATCAAAAATGGAGAGAAACGCGTGTTATTGAAGCCAGCGAGTCTTTGGATTTTGACGCCATCACCATCGGAGGTGGCATGTGCTGCAATCACATGATCTACTGTTCTTACACTCGTCATTTTGAAATCCTCATAAACTTGAATAGCTGTAGTTTATGTAATTCGATTTAAAAAGAAGATGGCATAGCGTTGAGTGACTTATTCGAAAATTTTGAACAGGTAACAATAATTTTGAACAGGTAACAATATGAAATTATGTCTATACTCAATATAGAGTAGACCGCCAAGGAGGCCGCTATGGCAGTACAGCAAAAACATGGCGAAAGGCAAGGTCGGATGGGCTTTGATAACGACTTTACAACGGAGCAAGGGCAGCGTTTTACCGAGGTTGCGAACAGCGCTGTTAAACGTCGCGTGAAAAAACGTGAGATTGAAGCACCGTTTATTCAGTCGGCTAAGCAAGCTGCTTTTAAAACGGTAGTGAGACCTAGAGGCAATAACCCAAACCGAACACGACAAGTCGTATGGATTATTGTTATCGGGTTAGTGAGCCTATGGCTTATGTATATGGCAGGTTAGCGCGCTTAGCAGTCAGCGATATTAATGGTTAACGTTGACGCGTTTTTAACAGCGTAACATTGTTCCCTTCGACTTTTGCTTCAAGACAATCTTCAAGCTCAGATGAATCCGATTCTGAGAAGGTTAGATTCGTCGGTAGTTCTTCTATCAAGGTCGATACTGGATTGTCGTGATAATAAGCGTATCGGTTTTTTCCTGAGTGCTTAGCGACATACATCGCTTTATCAGCACATCTCGTCAGTTCATGTAATTCTTGAGCATCTTGCGGATACAAAGACACCCCAACACTGAGCGTTAATTCCTTGATTCTCTCGTTTGTCTGGCAACCACTTTCGAATAACCCACAAATCCTATCTAAAATACCGTCTAGATCTTTACGAGTTGGTACATCGTAGAGCATCAAAACAAACTCGTCGCCAGCAAAGCGCGCAATCGAATAATCGTATTCATGGCTTTTTCTGTCTCTGGTTCGGATGTTGTTGCTCAAGCGATTAGCAAAGTGCTGTAAGACACTGTCTCCGACGTCGTGCCCGTAGCTGTCGTTAATGCCTTTAAAGTCATCAATATCTAAAAAGACCAATGCCGTAAGTGATCGCTCACTATCCACTGTCGCAAGCTTTTCTACCGCCCAGCGCTCAAAACTCCAGCGGTTTGCCAATCCGGTAAGTTGGTCTCTGTAGGCGAGATCTTCAATGCCTTCTTTATACAGGCGTTGGATGTAACTGACGGCTTTTGTGTAGTAATAAGCGGATGTGTGACACACCAAGCTCATGGTAAACAGGCTAAGAATAAATCTGTGTGTGCTGTTAAATGGCAAAGAAAAGTTGTTGGGCATCGCCGTAATTAAGATGCTGATAAATAGGCAAAATGAGGTGCTGAAGACAATGCCAATTCTGAAATCGTTAATGAAAATGACGGCTGCCAGAATCGGATAGAGCCAAAGTATCCGGTCGGGAATAGCGTGACTGTACAAGAATAGGATAACCCCTTGTACCAGAAGAACGCCACTCAGAATCAATTCTGAATATTCAGGGTTAATGACTTTTCTTACGTAAAATGCATTGGAGATAGCGATCAGTGCAAAACACAATTCGAAAACCGATAGTGTGTAATGTTGGCCTTGGAAGTAAGCCCAAGTGTAGAAAATGAATAACGCAGCGGCAGTCAGTGAAAAGGAGTGGACAATCTTTTGCTTGCGGGTGGATCGTATGTCCGCCATTTCTTCTAGATGTCTGCCGACCAGCCTTTTCATGTGATTTGTGCCAAAGATTTTGATAATGAAGTTAATAGTAGATTAAATAATAAGCTATGCGGATACTTAGATGGCTATTTAGTGTGATTATTATCAAGGTTTTATATTAAAAATGCCCAACCGATAATAAATAGTGATGCGTATCACTGACGGCGCAAGCTTGTCCGAGAGGGAGGATAATCAAGGTTCGAGTTGGCAAAAGCGATTTAGTTATTATCCACTTGCTTTCCAATGATTTACTCAACATAGTTTACAGATACCTAAATTTGATAGAGGCTCATTATGTTAATTACCTTTAGTTGCAAGGCTCATGCTAGCGTCACGATGTTTGGTGAAGTAGGTCTTCAGTTCATTAAGATGCTTGGACATAGTGGCGCGATCCCAGGAGCCATTGATGCTTCAGAGGTTCCTCAAGCGCTAAACAACTTACGTGCTGCGATCGCTGCTGAGCAGAGCAAACCGGTAGAGCAAGAAAATGCTGATGACGACAGTGAAGAAGAGGTTGTTGAAGCGCCTGTTAATATCGGTAGCCGAGCTTTTCCGCTAGTCGAACTATTGAAAGCGGCTATCAAGGATGAATGCGAAGTGATGTGGGAAGACGGCAGCGGTAAACGACTGTAGTACGATTCGCGCAAAACACGTAACAAGCCTATTGAATCTATTTTAATAGGAATGAATGTTGAGCCAGTATTGATCATGTCATGGAGTTTGATGGTGATGAATCGACACTGGCGCTTTTTTTAGGCGAAGTGTTTCACTTGTGTCTGTTCGTTTACAAAGTTTATCAGCCTTGAAATGAGTTACTTTTGTTATCGTAATATCAATACATAACAGACCGTAAACAAAGTGATGCTGTTCACGCTTTCTTGACTCCCAATTCTGAACTAGGAATTTTTCTTAGTTATTCTAAGACCCTCTCTCATGCGGTCGATTTTTAGACTCTTTATTATTTCACGGTCAACTAACAAAGAATGCATGGTCGCAATTATGCCGTGCAGACCTCATAAATAATAAGAGAGTTCACAATGTTAAAGTTCCTAGATCAGGTTCGAAAACCGACACTGGATCTTCCGGTCGAAACTAGAAGAAAAATGTGGTTTAAACCCTTCCTTCAATCTTACCTAGTCGTGTTCATTGGTTATCTAACCATGTATTTGATCCGTAAGAACTTCAATGTCGCGCAAAACGACATGATTTCTACTTATGGGTTATCAATGACGGATCTAGGTCTTATCGGTCTTGGTTTCTCAATCACTTATGGTATCGGTAAAACCGTCGTTTCTTATTACGCCGATGGTAAAAATACCAAGCAGTTCCTGCCCTTCATGCTTGTCCTTTCGGGTATTGCCATGTTGGGCTTCAGCTTCAGTATGGGTGGCGGCAGCGCTAGCTTATTCATGATGGTTGCCTTCTACGCATTGAGTGGTTTCTTCCAAAGTACGGGTGGCCCTTCAAGTTATTCAACGATCACTAAATGGACGCCTCGTAACAAGCGTGGTTCGTATTTAGGTCTTTGGAATATGTCGCACAACGTGGGTGGTGCTGGTGCTGCTGGTGTTGCTCTGTTTGGTGCGAATTACCTATTTGATGGCAACGTAATTGGTATGTTCGTTTTCCCATCTATCATCGCGATTGTGGTGGGTTTTATTGGCATGCGTTTTGGTAATGATTCTCCAGAAGCATACGGTCTAGGTACGGTTGAAGAGTTGTTTGATGAAGAAATTAGCGAAGAAGATACTATCGCTGAAGAAAATCAAATGACCAAGAAAGAGATCTTTGTTGAGTACATTCTAAAAAACAAAGTGATCTGGTTGCTCTGCTTCGCGAATATCTTTTTATACATTGTTCGTATCGGTATCGATCAATGGTCTACCGTTTACGCGTATCAAGAGCTAGGTCTATCAAAAGAAACGGCGATTTCAGGCTTTACTCTTTTTGAAGTCGGAGCACTGGTTGGCACATTGATGTGGGGTTATTTATCAGACCTTGCGAACGGACGCCGTGCTTTAGTTGCCTGTGTATCGCTTGGACTGATTATTGTCTCTCTAGAGTTCTACCAAAATGCAACGAGCGAGTTCATGTACCTAGCGTCACTGTTCGTACTTGGCTTCCTAGTGTTCGGTCCTCAACTGTTGATTGGTGTTGCTGCGGTAGGTTTTGTACCTAAGAAAGCAATCAGTGTTGCTGACGGCGTGAAAGGTACATTTGCTTACCTAATTGGTGACAGCTTTGCCAAACTTGGCCTCGGTATGATTGCGGATGGCACACCTATTTTCGGCTTAACGGGTTGGAAAGGCACATTCGCAGCATTGGATACATCTGCTGCTATTTGTATTGTTTTGCTGCTATTCGTTGCGGTTGCGGAAGAGAAGAAGATTCGTCACGCGAAGAAGATGCACCTAGCTGCTCAAAACGCCTAGCGAGTTTTCGTAAATAGAGTTTCGGGTAGTTAGTCTCACGTGCTTTATTTGATTAAAGCACGTGAGATCATACCAATCGCTAGTTCGATTCAGTATCATATCTATCAATAAACTTAATATTAAATAGCTCCTGTCGGGGCTATTTTTCTTTCTTACTCCTAATTTTGGTTAATATCATGATTAATGTTGCGCTTGTTGATGACCACGTCATTGTTCGTTCGGGCTTTGCTCAATTACTCAGTCTTGAAACTGATATTACGGTCGTGGGTGAATTCAACTCTGCGGCAGAAGCGCGCCTCGGATTGCCAAGTTGTCACCCTGATGTCGTTATCTTGGATATTTCAATGCAGGATGAAAGTGGCTTGAGCTTATTGGAAGAAATTCCATCAGGCATTGCCAGTATCATGCTGAGCGTACATGACTCTCCGGCGATGGTTGAGAAGTCATTAGAGTTAGGAGCCAAAGGTTATCTCAGCAAGCGCTGCAGCCCAGATGAGTTAATCCAAGCCGTACATACGAGCGCAAATGGTGGCTGTTATCTCACGCCCGATATCGCTATAAAGCTTGCGACACCAATGAAGAATAAAGCCTCTTTAAATCAACTCACCCGTCGAGAAAGCGAAGTGTGCCAGTTATTGGCAACAGGGCTCGATGTGAAATCTATCGCCGTTGAGTTAGGGGTTAGTCATAAAACGGTTCATGTACACCGTGCCAATGCCATGGACAAACTCAATGTTAAGAACAACGTTGAGTTAGCTAAATTGTTCACTCAAGATCAGTACTAATGCGCTCCTATCTAGCCACCTCCCTATGTGGGGTTTTTATGGCTGGCAGCGCATGGTTTTGTTTATGGGTTATTGCCTTTTATTTCATTAATGACCCTGAGTTAGCCATTCTGCTTTTTCCATTCTCACTCAGGTTAGGAATGACGCTGCACACTCGCACTCACTATTGGCCTGCTATCTATATTGCAGAGTGGGGGCTCGCGATCGCTCTAGCTCTATTACTGGATGAACCCCAATGGCTGACGATACTAATCGCCAGTGGACTAAGTATTCCAGCTACTCTAATTGCCAAACGTTATTATTCTGGTGACCAGAATCGTCACTTGTTAGTGATGGCGAGCTTAATCATGGTCACCGCATCAATTAACGTTGCCGTGGTGGGTTCTCATGTTCCAGCCGTTTACATGGTGTGGTTAGCGAGTATCACGGGTGGACTGATGCTGGTGCCTATGTGTTATCTGGTCTGGAACTATCTATTCCAAAATAAGTGGGCGCCACTGAGCTCTTACTTAATCCATAATGTTGTAGAGTTCAAAATCCGTCACATCGCTTTATACAGTGTGTTGCTGGTGGCCAGTATTTTGATACAAACCAGTTTGCCTGATGAACTCAGACGATTTGCCCCATTTTGTATGGCGATCCCTATTATCTTGCTGGCCGTTCGTTACGGATGGCAAGGCGCTTTGCTCGCGACCCTGTTAAACAGTGTTGCGCTGATTGCTGCCCACAGTGGAACGTCCAAACTCGAAATTACCGATTTACTCTTATCTCTTTCCGCTCAAACCATCACTGGTATATTGCTGGGTCTTGCAGTTCAAAAGCAAAAAGATCTCAATTCGAAATTGCGCAGTGAGCTCTCCAGGAATCAAAATCTTTCACGTCAGTTAATCACAGCTGAAGAATCGGTTCGTCGTGACATTGCTCGTGAGCTACACGATGAAATCGGTCAAAACATCACGGCAATTCGCACTCAAGCAAGCATTATTAAGCGTGTCGACGCGGCTGAGATGAGCGTTCGTTGTGCGGGCACGATTGAGTCATTGTCTTTGAATGTTTATGACACCACCAAGCGTCTACTTACAAAACTAAGACCTAAGATGTTGGACGATCTTGACCTAAAAGATTCTGTGGAACAGCTTATTCGAGAGATGGAGTTTTCGGATCACGGCGTTGATATCCAGTTAAATTGGCAAGGTGATTACTCGTGTTTGAGTGACACGCTCAAGGTCACTATCTTCAGGCTGTGCCAAGAATCTCTAAACAACGCCTCTAAATACGCCAACGCGAGCGAAATCAGAATTGAACTGATTCTAGATGATCAGGCTTATCTTCGGATCTCAGACAATGGCGTTGGTTTTACAGCGCAAGACCTTCTCAAAGGAATGGGTGTTCGTGGTATGCAAGAGCGTGTTCAGGCGCTCGGTGGCAAGATGACAATCAACGCTAATGGCTCATCTTCGGGCACCAATATCAGCGTTACATTACCTAAAGTGTGAGAACGAATATGTTTGGATTTCTGCGCTCAACAACGTCAAAGAGTGATGCTCTAACTGATGATGAGATCAATCTGAGTTACCACTACTGGCGTCTTCACATCATGATAGGAATGTATGTCGGCTATGCCGGTTTTTACTTCACTCGTAAAACCTTTAATTATGCCGCGCCAGCTATGATCACCGACCTTGGCTTGGACAAAGGCGATATCGGCTTAATTGGCACGCTCTTTTATCTTTCTTATGGCTTATCGAAATTTATCTCAGGCACGATATCGGATCGTTCAAACCCGCGCTACTTTATGGGGCTTGGCTTAATCGCAACAGGCTTGATCAATATCGCGTTTGGCTTTTCTAGTTCGTTAGCGGCTTTCATCTCGCTTTGGGTACTGAATGCATGGTTCCAAGGTTGGGGCTGGCCATCGTGTTCTAAGTTATTGACGACTTGGTATTCTCGCTCCGAAAGAGGCTTTCGCTGGGCTATATGGAATACAGCACACAACGTTGGTGGGGCGCTAATTCCTATTCTCGTGGGTTATCTAACGCTGCAATTCAGTTGGCGAGCTGGGTTTATCTGGCCAGGTGTGATTGGTGTATTTATCGGTCTTATCGTTTGTTGGCGCTTACGTGATAAGCCCACCACCATGGGACTTCCGACGGTAGGGAAGTGGCGCAGTGACCATCTAGAATTGGCGCAAGAGAGCCATGGGCAAGGGTTAAGCTATCGAGAAATCCTGAAAACCTATGTGTTCAGCAATAAGTACATTTGGCTGCTCGCCTTTAGCTATGTGTTGGTTTACATCGTAAGAACGGCGGTTAACGACTGGGGTAACTTATACCTCACCGAAGAACACAATTACAGTTTGATAAACGCCAACGCTGCCTTGTCTCTGTTTGAGATTGGCGGTTTCGTTGGTTCACTTGTTGCTGGGTGGGGATCGGATAGGCTATTTGGTGGCAACCGTGGCCCGATGAACATCCTGTTTGCGATTGGTATTTTTCTCTCGGTATCGGCTTTATGGCTTATGCCATTAACCAATTTTGTGTTTCAAGCCGCTGGTCTGTTTTGTGTTGGCTTCTTTGTTTTTGGCCCTCAGATGCTTATTGGCATGGCGGCGGCAGAATGTTCGCACAAAGACTCTGCTGGGGCGGCGACAGGCTTTGTTGGCTTGTTTGCTTACATGGGTGCAGCACTTTCTGGTTACCCATTAGCGCTCGTTCTAGAAACTTATGGTTGGAGTGGGTTCTTCATTACCATCTCTACTTGTGCGGCCGTTATTGGCTTGCTGCTGCTGCCTTTCCTACAAGCTCAATCGCCTCAGAAAAGTGCAGAGGTTCGCTCTGGCTTTTAAGGACTCTTCCCGATAACAAGATAGTCGCTGGTGTTTGTATTGTTGCTTGTATCGCTGCTGTAACCAGTGCGATACAAGTAGCTATCTTATTCTCAGCGCTTTCTACTAGTGATATTCAAATGTGACTCTTTTCACGCTTTTCATCGATCTCACCTGTTTCTAAGAATTTTTCCTATTGCGTCTAAGACCTCATCTCATGTGGGGCCTAGCTGCTCTCTGTAGTCTTTCTAATTATTTACGTTATTAGAAATCAGCTCTCTGAATTATGTTCAAAGGGCTCACTATGGAAAACGCCATGTCACTCAGCCACTTCTCAGAACACTCATTTTTCCCAATGGAAAACACCATCCAAAATTATGCATGGGGGAGTATTTCTTCGATACGTGAGCTGTTTGGCTTTAAGAATGAGTCACAAGAGCCGCAAGCGGAAGTCTGGATGGGAGCACATCCGAAGGGCTGCTCAATGGTCAAGCTTGACCAACATTTGGTGCCTCTATCTGAGCTGATTAAAAAGAATAAACCCGCTTATCTATCTACTGATATTGCGCAGGAGTTCGGTGAGCTACCGTTCTTGTTTAAGATCTTGGCAGCAGAAAAAGCGCTGTCTGTTCAGGTTCACCCAAACAAGCGCCAAGCTGAAATTGGCTTTGCGAGAGAAGAGCAAGCAAGAATTCCCCTAAACGCAGGGCATCGCAATTACAAAGACTCGAACCACAAACCTGAATTGGTTTACGCGATCACTGAATATCAAGCGATGAATGGCTTTCGAGAGTTCGATAAAATATTGGGTCTGTTCAGAAAATTGGATTCGAGCGAGCTGGCTGGCTTGGTTGAAGAGTTTGGTAACAATATTGATTCTCTTGGCTTAGAAGCGTTTTTCCGCGATCTGTTAACGCTGAATGACCAACGTAAACACCGAGCATTAGAGCAACTTTTGACTCACGCAGCCGCTCACCAAGATCAAGCTGAGTTTGCTTTGGTTACTGAGCTTAGCCATCAGTACCCGAACGATATCGGTTTGTTTTGTGTTCTGCTGCTTAACTTGATCACACTAAAGCCGGGTGAAGCGATGTATTTGAATGCGAACACTCCGCACGCTTACATCAAGGGGACTGGGCTCGAGATCATGGCGAATTCAGACAACGTGTTACGTGCTGGTTTAACGCCAAAACACATTGATGTCGCTGAGTTAGTCGCCTGCACAAAATTTACGCCAATTCCCTTCGAACGCTTATTATTAGCACCCTCAAAACTGGGTCAATGTGATAGCTATGATATCCCGGTCAATGATTTTGATTTCAATATTTTTCACCGCCCTCAGCAAGAAGAAGTCATCACAAGCGGTGCTGAAATTTTAATGGCAATAGACGATGATCTAACGCTAGTGAGTGAGAAAGGCGAGCACTTAACCCTCACTAAAGGACAATCGGTATTTATTCCAGCCTATATTGGTCATTACGAATTGAGCAGTAAAGGACGAGTGGCTAGGGCGTTTAACTAGGGGAAGCGATGAGCTTGAAATGCTACCAAGTTTTGTGAATGGAGATGTTGGCTTAAAGAGCTAATACGAAAAAAAACAAGCCAATAAGATATTGGCTTGTTCATATTATCTAACGATTATTGAATAGAAGGTAAGCTTTTTGCTTTCATATTAATCGACATACCCCAAGAGGACTCCTCTCGAACGGACTTAATAGATCCTCGGTTAGTGAGCCATGTTGTTTGAGTGTCACGAGGTCCGTCATTTTCGAATTGTGTCTCACTTGTTACTTTACATGCAGCAAAGGTACCCGCAGGCACAGTAACTTCTTCTTTACCTAGGTAGGTTTCTTGGTAGTTGAAAGTGGGTAGAAAGTAAGGTTGTCCGTAGATAATATCGTCTAGTGAAGTCTCTACAGAAACGGTTCTTAATCCAGGGTACTCAGTTTCACCGAATTCACCGCTGATCTCGTCATACCAATAATCAAACTGAGAGGCAAGTGGTGCGTTAGTTGACGTTCCAAAGTCTACCGTTTGATTGATGATTTTTTGGTTGTCAGTAATCGTCAGTGGTAATGCTGCTTTAGCCGACCCCCAACCTAGTGAGTCATCAGAGTTAAAGCCCTCTTGACCTAGATAGTGATCTTCAGAGCTATATGAGTACTCATACCCCATTAAAGCACCTTCCGAATCTTTGATATCGATACGCGTTTTTTCTAGGCTACCTTCTAAGTCAGTAATCCAGCTTGGAAGTCCAGTGACTAACGTAACGTCATTCAGCCAAGAGAAAGTGTCGCCCAAGTAGGTAAACTCATAAGTTAGGTTCTGTGTTTTTGCCTCCTGATCCCACATAGGTGTGCGTTGTACATCGTAAACCGTGACGTCATTAGCCGTCGCAATGAACTCAGCATCCGGCAGCGAGTCAAGACAAGCCTGTAGGTTGAGAGGGTGTAAAGGTTGTGGTGTTAATGCGTTATCCAAAATGAACTGCTTAGTCGCTTCATCAAAAACATAAGCCTCACTGCCTGCATCTTCAACTTCCTTGTAGGTAATACGTACAAAGCCTTCGACTACAGACAAGTAAGCGGAGTTATCTTCTTTTTGGTAGTTAGACCATGTAGCTTGCGAGTGGATAGATTCAGGGATCGTAACTTGACGTAATACCTCGCCATTTACGGATTCATCTTTCCACGAACCGAGTTCCGACAATTTGGAGAATGTAGAATCTAAATTCCATGCTCTTGTATAATAAACAACGGTGCCGTTAGAAAGCAGCTGTGCAAATATTTCAGCACTTTCCATGCCTGCCATTGGAATTAAATCTGCATGATTGTTAGACGCTGTGTCATGACGGTCTGATTCATCTTCAGCAATGGTCGATGCCAAAGTGGCAAGCCATGTATCGCTGCCATTCTTAAAGGCGCTAATGCCGTTACACATGTTATTGAGCGCTTCATAGCGATCCGGAGCGTGCTCGGCACACCAATCACCTTTGTAAAAGGTATAAATGTTGTCGTTGATGTCTTCTACAGACAATTTATATGCGGTTGTGTTGTCAGGGAATTTTAAACCTACTGGCATAATGTTAGACCAAACGTTTTCATCATCCGTTTGATCCATGATGGAACGAACATTGAGCCCACTGATATCTAATTGCTTGGCACTAGCAACTTCACTAAAAATCGAGCTTCTAGATTCTAGAGTTAAGCTGCCGTCTTTGTTCGGCTTAATGCTGGTTAAGGTATCATCGCTCGCTTCCCAACCGTTTTGTCCTAACACCATGTTATTTGTGTCAGGGGTATATTCAAACTCAACAAATTGCTCAGCAAAGTAATCATAAATATAACTGGTTTCGGTCACTGAGTTATCTGAATCAGACTTCAATGTTCCATAGGCAACCACTAAATCTTTGCCAGTGTCATTATCGCCGCCAAACCAATTGATACCGTCTGTTTTGATAAGCTTCGCAAGGTCGGCTTGCTTAGAGCCTTTATTTGCCTCATTTTCTTTAATTTTATCTTCGAGATTAGAGTCATCAATGGTGATATGATCGCGATTAATACTGCCAGCAATATCGCTTGGGTCGAAGTTTTCACCAGCGGCTTCAATATTCTTAACGACTTCGTCGAGAACTCGTGTTACTTCCTCTGCAATTAATGCGGTGAGTGCCTCGACAGAAATACCGGCGCCCGCTGCCGTTTCTGATAACGCATCCGTGTTCTCAGCCATGACTGAAGCGGTAACTTGAGCTACGCGGTGTAGGTTTTCAAAAGCCGCTTTTTGTGAATCGGCTAAGTCATTATTGTTTTTGGCTTCGATATAATCTTGCGTTAAGTCGAGTGTGGTTCCCAACTTTTCTTGAATAGCTGTTTTGGCTTCTTCTAACGAAGAACCACTCTCGATTTCATTTTGAATGAGAGTAGTTAATGGACTAATAAATTCCGATTTTGGTGGGGCAGTTAGGCGATAGCTCTTGCTTAGAACGACACCTGGGTTATCGGTATCGATGGTTTGTCCGGCAACCACTTCGATCAACAGAGTACCTTGTTCAAGTTGTTCTTGAGTTAGATTATCAATTGTAAACGAACCATCGTCACCCGTTACGGCACTTGGCTCATCCTTATCACAAACTTTATTACTGTTTAGATCCAAACACGCATTGGCTCCTACCAAGTAGCCATCAGCGGCTTTTGCTGTTAAAGACGCTGAAGTTGCTGTTGAACCGCCAGTATCAGTTGCGGAGTTATCTGAACTATCGCTACCACAACCTGCCATCCCTAGGGCTATTGCCACTGCTAACAGTGAACGTTGACCATTCATGTTAGTTCTCCTATTAAGTTATTGATAAAAATTATTACTCTGGAATCAATCGGGAGAATGTCATTGATAAATATGACTATTTATAAATTGAATGCCATTGATGAGAAATGTATCAAAACGGTATGTGGCAGAAATAGCAGGAGTGTTTATTCTAGAGACATATCTAATTAGCTGAGTTATATATGCGAGTGATATCTATGGTGAATGTTTAGTGTTTGTAATTGATGTTCCTGTCAATTGTAGGTTGGCTAAGTGATTGTTATTTATAGATGTATATGTATTTTATAGGTATTGGTTGTCTGTATAACCTTTAGAGATGGCCGTAGGTTGACTAATCAGTTGAAACTGAAACAATAAGTCGTATTTATAGAAGTGTGTTGATCTAAAGGAAATTTGATGAGCTCTTATTCTCACGTTCGCAGTTACGCCAGTTTATTCAGTGTCTTATCGTTGGCGGTTGCGTCAGGTCCGAGTGCCGCTGATATATCAACAACGCCCGTCATTGGTGGCGTGTTTAGCTCCAGTGAAGTGTTGAAAAATCAGGTGCTTTTAAGCCTAAGTTACTCTGCCAAACTCACTCGTGATGCAGCTCTTTTCACGATTGGTGGAGTTACATTAGATGCGTATATTCTCGCTCTCCCTTTAGATGTCAAAACAAAAGCCAGAGTCGTTGCTCAGTTATCTAACCCGACGTACTCAATTCCTCTGGGTTATTTTCTCTATAGTTATTACGACCGCTATTCAGGCTTGGGCAGTGAAGATGTATTCAAATCTTACTTGTCGACGGTTTATGATGAGCAGGCGCTAAAGGGCTTTGAACATAGCCTTTATCATGTTGGAGATAAGCCAACCACTGAGCATCACGAGCCAGATACCTCGACTGAAGCAACGGGACATCATGAAGGCATTCGTATCGATGAACACTTCATTGCCAACATGGTGGTTATCTACGATGCGTTATTCGAAATTGGTGTTTGGCAGGATATGGACACGCTCCCTGCGAATTACACATACTTAACCAATAGCCCTGAAGATCTAGCGATCATCGCTCAGATTCAACCGATCATCGTTGATTTGATCGGTAAAGCGGCATTGGGAATGGATGAAGGTGATATGAAGTCTGCAATGTTGGCGATTGCAGAAGATGGTAAACCAGAAAACGCTGATAAGCCGAATAACAAAGCACAAGCTCTTACCATCACGCTTATTGATTTTGTGCGCTTAAACTTGCTGAAAGCTTACCGACAGTTTGTGTTTAAAGAAGAACGTGCAGCAGCGCTCGATGATTGGATGCAACAAGCGTTCAGTGACCAGCCTGATGCGCTAATACAATTCTTAGAATCTCAACAGCACAAACGTTTTGCGGTCCAAGTGACCGTCGATGGTTTACAGCAGGGGTTGATCGAAGGCTTGGTCGATGAAGATTCACCTTTCATTTCGGTTGCTTACCAAAATCATAAAAACCGAACGCAATACAAACCTAAGTTAGAAACGGTGATTGAGCCTGAGCATCAACAACAGGTGAGGTTCATGGAAGTTCTGTCTGAACAAACCTACCGTGATCCGAATTATCTTCCGTTCTTCAAAAAACTCTATCAAGAGAATCGAAATAATATAAGCCGAGTAGGTATCTCTTCTACTCCGACAATCAGTGTACGCAACCTACCGATCATTAAAACGGGCGCGAAAGTATCGGGGCAAGGTGGTACGGGTATCCCTAATTTCCACTTTGTTGACCGAGAGATCGACCGAGCTTATTACTTCTTTGGTAATGATGCCCTGCAGCTGGATGTGTTGATGGCAAACAACAAGGTGCAAACCATGTTTGATCGCCTTGATTACCTAAAAACGCTGAACTGCAACGCCCAATACGATTGGAATGCTCATACCACTTACGATGGGCTAGTAAACCTAGGCTTGGGTGAGTCACTGCGTGATTATGGTGAAAAACGTTGCGTTAAAGAGCTTCAAGAACGTTCAGAAGTCGAAGTGGTTTTGCAAGAAAAGCGTCAAGCCTTGATTGAAGATATTGAAGCGTATCAGTCTATATCTGGCTTTGATTTTTTCACTAAGTTTTCAAAGAGAGCTCAGGTTAAACAGTCGATCACTCAGTTTGCCGAGTTAGATGGAAAAGGGATGCCAGACTACACCTTGGTTTATAACCCATGGCCGGATCACTTCGCGCACTTTACCGGTCCTTTTAGTGACGAAATTCTGATGCCTACTGGAGAGCTTAACCGACTGGACTATTGGATTCGCCAGATTGAAGCGACCTACCGCAGTGCAGGCGTTTACGATAAAACGCTATGGGGCATGGCTGGGGATCATGGTTTAACGCCGGTGTTCTACGCGCTCAATCCCGAAAAGCAGGTATTTGAAGGCTTACAAGCAGAGCTAGAGTATCCAATTGTGGTTAAGAAGATATCTTCAGACGAGGGTGAAGGGCCTAAAATCACCAATGCTCTAAGCTACCCAAGCTCGAAGGAATTGGATGTGGTGGTCGCCTCGACTGCCGGTGGTAACTTCATGATGGACTTCTTTAATTCGGCTCAAGGTTGGCAGGTTCAGCCGGTTTACCAAGAACTCACGCAGTGGTCTCCGATTGCAGCGCCAGCTGGTCAGAACATAGACATCGTTAATCAGATAGCGCAACGCTTGCCTGAAAGTCTTGATTATATGGTCGTAAGAGAAAGCACATGTGACCAACAACGTTGTGCGGTTCGTGTGATTGGTAACCGAGATTTAAAACGAGTCGACGAATTAATTACCCGCGAAGGTGACAAGCTTTTCTATGAGTCATTGGAAGACAACCGAGCGCCGATTTTGCTCAATACGCAAAGGTTAAATCCATACCTAGCATCACCAAGCGAAGCTGATTTTTCACAATATTCTCAATTGGTAGAAAAGTGTATTAACCGAGCGGTTAAAGCGGATGTGACAACGTGGTGTAGCAGTGCTGAGTGGACTTCATTAACGCAACCAACACCTCGACCAGATTCAGTGAATCAACTGGCTAATATCTACCTTGAAGATAGGGCTGGCACGGTTAACTTGTTCCCTAAAGCGGGAATTGGCTACAACACCAAGGTACCGGGGCGTCATGCTGGTGAGGATTACTTAGAGAAAGATGCTTTCATCGGATTCTGGGGAGCGCCAATTGGCGATAACTCTCAGCAACTGAAAATCGAAGCTAACGGATCTTTAGCGCCAACGCTGTTTGAGTATTTGACCGGAGAACCTGTGGTCGAAGGCGAGAACGGTTGGGGCTTTCCGTCGTTGATTGAGAAGTTAGATATTTCAAGCGCGCGCTAAAGTAAACGCTCTCTACCTACTCGCTATCTGTATTTTCTCTATGGTTAGGGAGACTGAGAGTTAGCTAGGTTGAGAGCCATCCCCACAAAATCTTTATCACTGTCATCAATAACCTGATAGCCAAGTGACTGATAAAAGCGAATGGCGCGAGTGTTACTTCTAAAGCTCGATAGCGTGACTTGCTCACGTCGCTCTTTCGTGGCGCTCTTATGTATGAGGAACATGACTTTTTTACCAAGAGACTGATCTTGGTATTGATGGGAAATTATCAGAAGGTGAACATGGTATGCGTTGTCATAAGGCTTAAAACACACAAGCCCAACCCTTTGTTTTTCTAGGTATACCCAATGAAACCAAGAGGGATGGTAATCGTTTAAAAGTCGTTGACGTTGGAAGTCGTCATCCCATCCGAAAACGTTATCTACGTGTATGAAAAGCCCTTGTTTAATACACGTAAACAGTTCTTCGAATTCAGAATTTGAAACGAGCTGGAATTGTATATTCTCTTCTTCTATTACCACTCTGATTGCTTCCTTATCAAACGCCTTTGAGTAAGCAAACAGTAACATAATTGAAGAAGCCGAATTAGCTTAGACTTGCGATGTGATAAAACCAAAAAGCCATGCGTGATGCATGGCTTAGAATAAAGTCTTGGATTGATTTTTCTATACGATCTTAAGTGCGTGGTGGCGCGTGAGCTGTTTGTGTAGCGAGTCTTTTAGCGCCATGCGTTCTACTTTGAGGTTGTGCATGCTGTCGTCATCGATAGGGCTGCCAGAGATTTCTAGCTGACGGATGTCGTAGTCGAGTTGGTGGTATTTTTGCATGTCTGCTTTGAATTTTTCGTCGTCGTGGTTGAGCTGAACAATGTCTAATTTAAGATCTGGGAAATCTAAGATAAAGGCATGGTTTTCATTGAGCATTGGCACTTCCTCTCTAGTCGAATTATTAACAGTATAGAAGCAATTTATCGAAAGAAATGTGGTTCAAAACACAAAGCCGTAAAGCGATCAAAAAAGGGCGCAAACTCGAAGAATCATCTTCGAACTTACGCCCTTTTGTATGTATATAGCTAACTATTTGTCGTTACATGTTTAGAACTATGTGTGTTGAAAGCAGAAAGCTTACTTCGCTTTCTTACCAGAACGTTGCTGCTCTTTGTGTGCTAGCTTTTCTTTCTTACGTTGATCGATAAGGTGAGCAGCATCGCCACCTACGTGGGTTTCGCCACGAGCATTCGACAGTTGAACTTGCTTTTCACGTTCACGGAAACGCGCTTTCTGCTCGTCGCTGTGCTTATCAATACACTTAGGGCAGCTTACGCCTTTCTCGAAGTGCTCAGACGCTTTGTCTTCGTCAGTGATTGGCAGACGACACGCGTTACACACATCGTAGCCGCTCTTTTCTAGCTGGTGGTTAACTGCAACACGACCGTCAAATACGTAGCAGTCGCCTTCCCACATGCTCTCTTCTTCTGGTACTTCTTCTAAGTACTTAAGAATGCCGCCTTCAAGGTGATATACCTCATCAAAGCCTTGCTCTTTCATGTAGGCCGTTGATTTTTCGCAACGAATACCGCCAGTACAGAACATCGCGACTTTCTTGTGCTTCTTAGGATCAAGATTTTCTTCAACGTACTGAGGGAATTCACGGAAGGTTTCTGTGTTTGGATTTACAGCATTTTTGAATGTACCGATATCGACTTCGTAGTCGTTACGAGTATCAACCAGAATTACATCAGGATCAGAAATCAGCGCGTTCCACTCGTTTGGTTTCACGTAAGTGCCGACAACGTGGCGTGGGTCGATACCCTCAACGCCCATGGTTACGATCTCTTTCTTAAGCTTCACCTTGGTGCGGTTGAATGGTTGTTCTTCGTTGAACGACTCTTTGTAAACAACATCAGCCAAACGAGAATCTTGTTTGAACCATTTAAGAAGAGCGTCGATCGATTCGCGCTTACCTGCAACGGTGCCGTTGATACCTTCACTCGCAAGTAGCAAAGTACCGCGGATTTGGTTGGCTTCTAACACGTCAGTGAGTGGCTGGCGAATTTCTTGGTAATCATCAAGTGCTACGAATTTATACAGAGCACATACAACATATTGAGACATGGTTTTTCCTTTCTGCGAGCTGGAACGTAAATCCAGAGCGTTGCCTTTTATGATACAGACTGAGTTTAATTCACTCAGGTTTGCCCATATTGGCTTATTAAAATCCGCCGCAGTATAACCAAGCCAAGGAAGGACAAAAACCAACCAAAAGTAGGGATATTTATCACCTCTATTTATGTGGTTTATGGGCTAAGAAATGCAATGGAACCGTTTTATCTGGTTCGAATTACAACACGCATTCCCAAACCCAAAAGGCCCTGCTGTAAAACGACAACAGGGCCTTAGTATTGAATCTTTCTGACTTAACCAGCGATTACGCTTGGTTAAGTACTTCCGCTAAGCGCTTTACCGCTTCGGTTAATTCTTCTGGGTTGGCGTTGGTGAAGTTCAAGCGCAGTGCGGCTTTTGCTTCATCTGCCTTTGGATAGAAGACAGGGCTTGGTACTACCGCTACGCCATTCGATAGCAGAGTTTTAGCCAGTTCAAAAGTGTCGCACTCTGGGATCTCAACCCAAATGAACATCCCGCCGTCTACGGCTTTTAACACGCAATCTGCAGGCAGTTGTTTTTCTAGCTCTGAAAACAGAACCTCATAACGAGACTTGTAAAGTGTGCGAATGTTTTCCATATGTACGTTGAAGTCTTCATGCTTTAGAAGACCAACAAGCAGCGCTTGCATGGGTACACTTGAGTGCAAGTCAGCGCCTTGCTTCACTTTGATCAGTGGCTCAAGGTAGCTGCGTTTGCCTGTTACCGCGCCAATACGTAGACCTGGCGATGCAATCTTAGAGAATGAACGAAGAACGATAGAGTTGTCAGGGCAGAACGAAGAAACCAACGGCAGTTCTGTTCCTGTGAAACGTAGCTCACGGTATGGCGCATCTTCAATGAAGGCCACGTTGTATTTGATACACAGCTCAGCCACTTTCTGGCGAGTTTCTGTTGCCCAGCACACACCTGTTGGGTTATGGAAATCAGGCACGGCGTAGAACATTTTCGGTGATTGCTCGGCAAAGCACGTCTCTAGTTCATCTAGATTTGGCCCAAATTCTGTTTGAGACACAGTCACAATGTTTGCTTGAACTAAGCCAAACACTTGCATCGCGCCTAGGTAGCTTGGCGCTTCCATCACAACCACATCACCCGGGTCAACATACGCACGCGCAATCAAATCCAAACCTTGCTGAGAACCTGTACAGATCATGGCCGTGTGAGATTCTGGCAATTGGTAGCTTTGTGTTAGGTGATCAAGCAACGGGCCATAACCGGCGGTCGAACCGTATTGGAAAACTTCAGGCATGTTCGCTAGGTTTTCTAGCGTAGGCTTCATTAAATCGATAGGGAATGTTTTCGCATCGGGTAAACCACCGGCCAACGAAATAACATTTGGATCGCTTGCGGCTGCGAGGATCTCTCGAATGTATGAAGATTGAATCTGTTGTAATGACTGTGCGATTTCCATGTGTTGTGTCTCGTCGTTTATCGTTTTTATTCTATCGCTTGATATTACACGGCAATTGTAAAAACTGGCGTGTCCGTTTATGCTCTTAAACATGTCCATTTATGCTATTTGAACGATGTCACGACAACACATATCCCGAATCAATGATGTTTTGTTCCATATTCACCAAGACATCAGCCAACCTTTGTCGGCAAAAGCGCTCTCTGAGATTGCTGCGTATTCAGAGCAACACTTTCATCGCACGTTCAAAAGTGTGGTTGGGGAGTCGCTACATCAGTACATTCGACGCACTCGAATGGAGTATGCGGCCAATCAATTAATGTTCGATACCAGCTCGTCTGTGGTTGAGATCGCCCATAAATGTGGCTTTAGCTCTGTGTCTTCGTTTAGCCGAGCATTTAAAGCGACTTTTAATATGTCGCCCGGAGAATGGCGCAAGCATGATTTACAGATTGCAGAAAAACCTTACCTGAAAGATCCCGAAGTGGCGGCAGGCTATTTGAATGTGTCACAGCGGGAGTTGCCTGAACCTAAAATTGTTGAAGTATCAGACCGAATGGCAGCTTATGTTCGACATACTGGCTATAACCGATCCATTCGCAATGCTTGGTTGATATTGAAAGCGTGGGCGAACTCGGAACAGCGTGATTTTTCGAGCCAATTTGGTTTGCATCACTCAAACCCTGCTTGGGTTGAAATGGATCAGTGTCGCTATGTAGCCTGTATCGCGATTGATGAGCCGATTAAGTATCGAAGTGTGGTTAACCAAATGGTGATTCCAGGCGGTTTGCATGCGGTGTTTCGACTTAATGGTCGTTATGGTGAGCTGCTACCACAGATCAGTATGGTATTGGAAAAATGGTTACCGGCTTCTGGTTTCAAACAGCGTTCGACTCCTGCGTATGTGCATTATCATCGGAACCATTTTCTTAATAGTGATGAAGTATTTGAGCTTGATTTCTACCTCCCTGTGAGTTTTTATTAGTAACCCCATTGTTGAGGAATAATTATGTATCTTGTTTTGTATTGCCACAATATTGGTATGACCGACTTTTCCTTCTTTGAAACGGAAGATTTTGACAAAGAAGATGGCTATATCGTGCGAGGTAAATGGCCGAATGAGAAAGCGTTTCGTGATTACTTAACCAAAGAGTTTGGTGACATGAGTGAGTTCCAAGTGATCGACTTAATCGCCAAAGGTGCAGAAGCAGAACATTACTTGCCAGAAGAGTTGATGCGCTTAGCTTTGTAATATCTAGTTTAATAACGGTTAGCTCATCGGCATCGAGTTAAGTAGCATCTTTCGAACAAACGAATAAAGAAATGGCAGCCTGATTGGGCTGCCATTTTCGTTTTAAGTTAGAGCAAATTACTCTGTATCAAGAGTGAAGCTACTGCGCCACCTCGTCCACCAAGTACAAGATTGATTGATACGGAATGCCACTGTGATGCGACAAACCGATCTCACAGGTTCGGCTGTTACTGAAACCACGAGTACAGTTGCTCGGTACTTGTTCTTTGAGTGGGTGTACCGCAGCCTCGTTCAGCTCTGGCGTAGTAAAACCTTTATCACCCGCCCAACCACAACACTGAATATGTTCAGGAACAATCACCTCTTCGGTACAGGCTTTAGCAAGGCTCAACATCGCGCCTTCTAAGCCCATTCGACGAGAGCTACACGTGACATGCAGCATCACGGTTTCTTGCAGTGGCTCAAGTGTCAGGTGCTCAAGCAGGTATTGATTAACAAACCCTGTAGGCTCTAATACCTCTAACGGTTTGGTGAATTGCTCAATGCTGCGTTTAGCACACGGACTGGTGTCCATTAATACGGGGTATTCACCCTGACGACTGGCTTGCCACAACACTTCTTCGAGTTGTTGTGCTTTAGATTGAGCTAAATCGGTCATGCCTTTACTGTCGTAAGGCATACCACAACATTGGTCATCCAATTTCTTAGGAAGAATAACTTCGAATCCGGCTTTGTTGAGCAAAGACATGGTCACTTCAGTTAGAGGACGTTGGTCGCCCGCATCGCTTTGTTGTCCCATGGTGCGACTGGCACAAGAAGGCAGGTAAACCACCTTCTTGTGGTTGCTTGAGGATTCTGCCGTCACTGGTGATGGGGTTAGCGAGTGACTGTTGGATTGTGGCATCTCAGGCATCCACACGGGTGTCGCGCCTTTAGTCATTGAGCGCAAGCCATTGGTTAGCTTGCCTACGGTATTTGCGCCTAAAATCTTACTCGCCACTTGATTGGTTTTGAGGCCAGCCTTGGTTAGTTTAGTGGTGGTCGAGAAATGATCCGCTGTCCACTTCGCGATTGGCGTAAATTTCTCGTACTTGGCGATACGAAGCTTCTTAATTAAGTCGCCAGTGTTGATTCCTACTGGGCAGCGCTCGGCACACAGGCCAGTTGCGGCGCAGGTATCGATACCTTGGTATTCAAAGGTTTTCTCTAGCTCACTTGCTTCTATCTCTTCACCTGCGGCACGGCGGCGTTGTAGCTCTCGGTACAGCACGATACGTTGGCGTGGCGATAGGGTTAAGGTACGAGACGGACAAACAGGCTCACAGAAGCCACACTCAATACAGCGATCGACAAGGTCGTCAGCAGCAGGCATTGGCTTCAAATTCGTGATGTGTGAATTCGGGTTGTCGTTAATAATAACGCCGGGGTTGAGCAGTCTTTCTGGGTCAAACA
The DNA here is from genome assembly GCF_021728315.1 of Vibrio sp. L5-1. Classification (NCBI taxonomy): domain Bacteria; kingdom Pseudomonadati; phylum Pseudomonadota; class Gammaproteobacteria; order Vibrionales; family Vibrionaceae; genus Vibrio; species Vibrio sp. L5-1. Next base: position 1,319,052 of record NZ_JAKKCQ010000001.1, read on the forward strand.
GCGCTTTGATCTGTTGCATCAAGGCGTAGCCATCTTTGCCCCATTCCAACTCCACATAAGGCGCCATGTTACGACCTGTACCATGCTCTGCTTTCAGAGAACCTTGGTATTTCACCGCAACCAGTTCGGCAACGTCATCCATGAAACCGCCATAGCGATCGATTTCTGTTTGGCTGTCGAAGCCTTGAGTAAACACAAAGTGTAAGTTGCCTTCTAAGGCGTGACCAAAAATGATCGCTTCGCTGTACTCGTATTTATCGAACAACTCTTGCAGCTCTCGAATACCATTAGCAAGGTTTTCGACAGGGAAGGCTACGTCTTCGATGATAACGGTCGTGCCAACTTCACGTACTGCGCCAACCGCTGGGAACATGCCTTTTCGGATGCCCCATAGGGTTGCGACTGTCTTTGGATTGGAAGTGAAAGGGACCGATTCAACAATCGTGTATTCAGTCAATGCGTCCAAAATTGATTTACATTGTAAATCTAAGTCCTGCTGGGAGCTGGCGTGTGATTCAACCAAAATAGCCGCGGCTTCTAAATCCAAGCTTGGCATAAATGCAGGCATACCCGGTTTATCAGCTACTGAACGTAGTGCTCTGCCATCCATCAATTCAACGGCAGCAACGGGTGTTTTTGATAGCGTAGTAACGGCTTTACTTGCTTGTTCGATGTCGGCAAACACCAACAGGGCCGAAGCTTTGTTTGGGTGTTCGATAACCGTGTTGTAGGTAATCTCAGCAATGAAACCTAGCGTGCCTTCTGAGCCAATCATCAAGTGTTTGATGATCTCAATTGGATCGTGGTAATCAACCAAAGCATTCAGAGCGTAGCCAGTGGTGTTTTTGAGGCGGTATTTGTGGCGGATTCTGTCTGCAAGTTCTTGGTTTGAAGCTGTCTGTTGATGTAATTCAACAATGCCTTCAAACAATTCTTTGTGCGATTGCTTGAATGCCTCAACACTTGCGTTGTCAGCCGTATCAAGCAGGGAGCCATCACTCAATACGATTTTCATGCTCTCGACGGTGCGATACGAGTTTTGCGCAGTACCACAACACATGCCACTGGCGTTGTTCGCCGCAATACCACCGATTTTACAGGTATTGATTGAGGCTGGGTCTGGGCCGATTTTACGTTGGAAAGGGGCAAGGTATTTGTTGGCATCTGCGCCAATCACACCTGGTTGCAGGATGATCTGATTGCCGTTATCTACGATTTCATGACCACGCCAGTCGTCGGTTAGGGTGATGAGTACCGAGTCTGAAACCGCTTGTCCTGACAGGCTGGTGCCCGCGGCGCGAAAGGTAAAATGAATACCGAGTTCACGGCAACTTTGAATGGTGAATATGACTTCGTCTAAGTTCTTGAGCCTTAGAACCATTTTCGGCACCAAGCGATAAAAACTCGCATCGGTGCCGTAAGCCAAGCGCTTTGCCTCTTGAGTGACAATGCGTTCTGTTTCTATTTTTTGAGCCAGTATCGCTTCAAGCTGCTGATAAGCTTGTGCGTCTATTACTCGCTCATGGGATGTAGTTGTCTCCATCTTTGCTTCCTTGTGCTTCTTATTTGGCACTGATTTGTTTTTAAACGGTGTCACAACGGCAGTGGAATTGCTGTGACACCGATTGAACTTCAGTCGAAGTAGACCAAAGCATTAGTCCGAATCCGAATCCGAATCCGAATCCGAATCCGAATCTTAGTCGCGGAGGCTTAATCTAGCCCCACCAGAGAATCACGAGTTAAGTCCTTGATTGTCTTGGCGCCAGTTAGAGTCATCGCAACGCGCATTTCTTTGTCGTAAAGGTCGAGTAGGTTCTCAACACCTGCTTGTCCTTGCGCTGCTAACGCGTAGACGAAAGAGCGACCAAGTAGGGTACAGTCTGCGCCCATCGCCATCATACGAGCGACATCTAAGCCAGTACGAATGCCGGAGTCGACCAGAATCTTGGTGTCGCCTTTTACTGCGTCTGCAATTGCAGGTAACGCTTTAGCACTTGATAGAACGCCATCAAGCTGACGACCACCGTGGTTTGAAACTACGATACCGTCTGCGCCAAATCTCACGGCGTCTTTTGCATCTTCTTCATCAAGAATGCCTTTGATGACCATCGGGCCGTCCCAGAAGTCACGGATCCACTCTAGGTCTTTCCATGAAATCGACGGGTCGAAGTTGTCACCCAACCAACCGATGTAGTCTTCCAATTTGGTTGGAGAGCCGCGGTAAGTAGAGATGTTGCCAAGGTCGTGCGGTTTACCCAACAGGCCAACATCAACGGCCCAGCTAGGATGACGCATCGATTGAAATACACGACGAATTGCTGCGTTTGGACCACTCATTCCTGAGTGCATGTCACGGTAGCGAGCGCCAGGTACTGGCATGTCTACAGTAAATACCAGCGTTGTTACGCCTGCCGCTTTGGCACGTTCCAATACGTTCTTCATGAAGCCGCGATCTTTTAGTACGTAAAGTTGGAACCACATTGGGCGCTCAATCTTAGGTGCGACTTCTTCAATCGGGCATACCGATACGGTGGACATGGTAAAAGGGATGCCTTTGTTGTCAGCCGCTTTTGCCGCTTGTACTTCGCCACGTCGTGCGTACATGCCTGTTAGGCCAACCGGAGCTAATGCAATCGGCATCGCTAGCTTTTCGCCAAACAATTCGGTTTCCAAATTTAGGTCCGACATGTCATTAAGTACACGCTGCTTGAGTGCGATCTCTGCAAGATCGGCCGTGTTGCGGCGTAGGGTATGTTCTCCGTAAGAACCGCCGTCAATGTAGTGAAAAAGAAACGGTGGTAATTTTGCTTTTGCTGCGGCGCGGTAATCAGTCGATGCGGATATGATCATAATTTCAGTCCTAAATTCTTGGGATGTTGCCCTTCTATGAGAGCTTGGCTTGGGCTGCTTTAATTCTTAATAAAGTGGCGTTAATACCCGAGGGTGTTGATGTGTTCTAGTATCCATCCCGGAACTCATCAACTGTCTTATTAGACGATGTCGCTGTCGGGGAATTGAGTATTAACGCCAAGTGCTTTGGTAACGACTTATGGTTTACATAAGTGCGTCTGTCATTTTGAATCCGTAGATAACCACTAGGCCGATGATGCCTGTCATTACCAAGTAGTAGAACGTTGGAATGATTGTCTTACGTAGCGTTGCGCCTTCGCGTCCTAACAAGCCTACGGTTGCTGATGCGGCTACTACGTTGTGAATCGCAATCATGTTACCTGCTGCTGCACCAACAGCTTGTAGAGCGACAACCACAGCACTAGAGATCGACAGAGTTTGTGCTACTTCGAATTGGAACTGGCTGAACATCATGTTTGAAACGGTGTTCGAACCTGCAATGAAGGCACCTAGCGCACCCACCGTGGCACTCAACGCTGGGAATGCGCCGCCGACTAGGTCAGCTGCAAAGTTTGCAGTCGTTACCGGCATACTTGCTAAATCAGCGCCGTTCACACCAGAGTTAATGAAGATACGAACCATTGGGATGGTGAACACCAACACAAAGCCAGCGCCTATTAGAGTTTTGCTCGACTCACCAAAGGCTTTAGCCAGTGGCGCTGCGCTGCGTGATTGCATTAGAACAGCAACCAGTGCGACGAATACCAAGATACCGCCAGGTAGATACAGAGGTTGAATCGCTGTACTTACGCCTGTCTCGCCAAGGATGTTGCTGAATGAAAGGCTAACGCTCTTAAGCAGGCCTTTGAACTCAGGGCTCACACGGCTAGCAACGAGAGTGACAGCGAGCAGCACGTAAGGTGCCCATGCCATCGCCATGCTCATTTTTTTATGGCTTTGGTTACCGTTTGAATTTTTGTCATCAAGATCGATCTTCAAAGAACCTAGCCATTCTGCTGGCCACTTGTCTTCGCTCTCAAAATCCCATTTTGATTTAGGTACTAGGAAGCCACGTTTTGCTGCTGTTACAACAATAGCAAGGCCAACCAAACCACCAATCAGCGATGGGAACTCAGCACCGAGGAAAACACCCGTTAGTGCGTAAGGAATGGTGAAAGCGGCACCTGCGAACAGTGCGAATGGCAGGATATCAAGACCTTCAGTCCAGCTTTTGTTCTTACCGAAGAAGCGAGTCAGCATCATCGCCATCAATACAGGAATCATCACACCAACGCAGGCGTGGATGATCGCTACACTTGACGTAATTTGCTGTAGATAAGCGTCCCATGTTGAACCATTTGCAATCAGGCTTTCACCAATGTTGTGCGTATCCAAACCTTTGTTTACGCCAACAATGATAGGTGTACCCACCGCGCCGAATGATACTGGCGTAGATTGAATCATCATACCCATCAGTACCGCGGCTAATGCTGGGAAGCCGATGGCAACCAACAATGGAGCGGCGATTGCAGCGGGTGTACCGAAGCCAGATGCACCTTCAATGAATGAACCAAAACACCAAGCGATGATGATCGCTTGTACACGACGGTCTGCTGATATGTCAGTAAAGCCGTTACGGATGGTGGTGATAGCTCCGGTGTGTTTCAAAGTGTTTAATAAGAAGATGGCGCCAAACACAATCCAGAGAACCGATACGGTAATGCCGAAGCCTTGGAATACTGAAGCCAGCACGCGAGTGCTAGACATATCCCATGCGAATAGGGCGATAGCAACGGTTAATGCAAATGCCACTGGCATCGCTTTTTTTGCAGGCCAGTTCAGGCCAACCAGCAGAATCGCTGCAACAACTATTGGCGAAAAGGCCAATAATGCTAGTAGGGTTTCACTCATGGGTACTTCCTCGTACTTGTTTTCAAACGTTCATGTTTGAAGTGAATAACACGTTATTAGTTTTGTAGGTGTAATCTGAATCTCGAGGATTCAATTGTTGTAATTAGAGTCGCTTTATTTGTAACCGATGTGATTGCAAAAGCTGTTTTTGTAATTGTTTTGTTAATTTGGCGTGAATTTACCCCTTTATTTTTTATTGATATAGGGAAATAATGAAAATAATTAATTCCAAAATTGGCATAATCAGATGCGAGCAGACGATTTGATCCTGTTTTCACAGGTCGTAGAATTGGGCAGTTTTAGTAAGGTTGCAGAGCAAAATAACCTTACAAATTCGGTAGTTAGTAAAAGAATTGCACGTTTAGAAGAAGAGATTGGCGTGCAATTATTGTATCGAACCACGCGTAAATTGACCCTGACCGAGGCAGGTAAGGCAATGCTACATAGCGCCAAAAATGTGAAGCAGGCGGCTCAAGAGGCTATGGACGCAGTTTCAGGCTTTGGTGAAAATGTTAGTGGTCATATCAAAATGTCAGTGCCTACTATCTCGGGAGATTTGATTCTGGCAGACGCTGTGGCCGAGTTTTGTAATATGCACCCAGGTTTAACGGTCGATATGTCTCTTAACAATCGATTTGTCGACTTGGTTGATGATGGTCTCGACTTGGTCATTCGAACCGGCTACTTGGAAGACTCCAGTTTAATCGCTCGTCATATATTGGATTCGCAATGGGTGGTGTGTGCTTCTCCGTCTTATATCGCCAAAAACGGTAAGCCGATGCAGCCCAAAGATTTGGTGGATCACAACTGCCTGCAATACGCTTATCAAACAACGGGCGCTAGTGAGTGGCAATTTCTACATAGTAAAGATGGCTTTACTGATAACGATAAATACATAGTGCGCGTTTCGGGTTCTTTTTCTACCGATAATGCGACGGCATTAAGAAAGGCGGCGTTGGGGGGGCATGGGGTTGCATACGTGCCACGTTGTCTGGTGTATCACGATATTCGTAATGGCCAGCTGGTGGATATCTTCCCTGATTTAGTCGGCAAGAAGCTCGGTATCTATGCGGTGTACCCATTTACTCGTCAACCACCGAACAAGATTAAGTTATTGATTGAACACATCAGAACGCGTTATCTGACGATTTCACATTATTTTTAATAAGGATCACGATGAGCTATTCAAAAGAGTATCAATATCCAGTCACCAACAAACAGATCGTCAGCGATGACTACTTTGGTCAGATAATCGAAGACCCATATCGCTGGTTAGAAGACGACAGAAGTGACGAAACCGCGCAATGGGTGGCGAGTCAAAATGAAGTCACATTCGATTACCTTGCTCAAATCCCGTATCGCACAGAACTGCGAGAGCGATTAGCGAAAGCGCAAGACTACAAAAAGAGCTCACAGCCGTTTGTGCGAGGTGATTACACCTACTTCTATAAGAACGATGGCTTGCAGAATCACAGTATTCTCTATCGTCAGAAAGAAGGTCAGCCGATGGAAGTATTCCTAGATCCGAATACCTTCTCGGAAGATGGCACCACATCATTAGGTTCGGTGTCGTTTTCTAAAGATTACAGCTTAGTGGCGTACAGCATTTCTGAAGGTGGTAGCGATTGGCGTAAGATCTTTGTGATTGATACTGAGACTAAAAAGCAGCTTGAAGCCGAAATCACCGACGCTAAATTTACCGGCATTTCTTGGTTGGGTAATCGTGGCTTTTATTACTCTAGTTACGATAAGCCAGACGGCAGCCTGCTTTCTGCGCGTACCGAACAGCACAAACTTTACTTCCATGAACTGGGCACAGAGCAAGCCAGCGACAAAGTGATTTTTGGTGAAAATAGTACTGAGCAACATCGCTATGTGTCGGGTTACACCACCGAAGACGACCGTTACTTGCTCATCCTAGGTCGAGAGTCGACATCAGGTAACAGACTGTTCTATATCGATTTAGGTTCAGAGGAACAATCACTGAACACGCTGATTGATCATGTTGATAGCGACACGTACCTCATCGATAACCGAGATGAAGTCTTCATTTTATACACTAATCTCGATGCGCCTAATGGCAAGGTGGTGAGCTTTGATACTCGCAGTCAGCAGTGGCTCGATATCATTCCTGAAAAGCCACAGCCGTTAGATATCAGCACTGGCGGTGGTTACTTGTTTGCTCATTACATGGTGGATGTGGTGTCTAAGATTGAGCAGCTGGATTACCAAGGCAATCTGGTTCGTGAAATTCATTTGTCTGGGCTGGGAACGGCCAGTGGCTTGGGTGGTAAAAACGAGCAAACCGAGCTCTATTACACCTTTACCAACTATGTAACGCCGCCAACGATTTTCTCTTTCGATGTCGAAACTGGAAGCTCTGAAATCTACCAACGCTCTGAGTCTCCGTTTGAGTCGGAGCAATTTGAGTCTAAACAAGTCTTCTATACCTCGAAGGATGGTACTCAGGTACCGATGCTTATCTCTTATAAGAAGGGATTAGTGTTAGATGGTAATAATCCAACCATGTTGTACGCTTATGGCGGCTTTAACGTGAGCCTAACGCCTTCCTTCTCGGGTACGGTGGGCAGTTGGTTGGAATTGGGAGGTGTGTATGCAGTGCCGAACTTACGTGGTGGTGGCGAATACGGCAAGGCGTGGCACAAAGCCGGTACACAACAACAAAAACAGAATGTATTTGATGACTTCATTGCTGCTGCCGAGTTCTTAATTGAAGAAAACTACACCAGTAGCGATAAGTTAGCGATCCGCGGCGGTTCTAACGGTGGTTTGTTGGTGGGGGCGTGTATGACACAGAGGCCTGAGTTGTTCCAAGTGGCTTTACCTGCGGTTGGTGTGTTGGACATGTTGCGTTACCACACCTTCACGTCTGGCGAAGGCTGGGCGTACGACTACGGCACGTCAGCGCAGAACAAAGAGATGTTTGAATACCTGCTTGGTTATTCTCCGGTTCATAATGTGGTGCGCGGCGCGGATTACCCTGCGACATTGGTGACGACTGCCGATCACGATGATCGCGTGGTACCGGCTCACTCTTATAAATTCATTGCAGAGCTGCAAGACAAGCATGAAGGTGGCGTGCCAGTGATGATCCGTATTGACGTCAATGCAGGGCATGGGGCAGGTATGCCGTTGAGTAAAGCTATCGACCTCGCTGCTGATATCTACGCATTTACCCTGTTCAATATGAGAATAGAGTCCCTAGATTCATTTTAGTGAATACTTGATTTTAGATAACTGGGTATTTAACTCAGACCAAAAAGCCTCAAAATCTGCCTTAGATTTTGAGGTTTTTCATATATATGAAAACCAATCAAATTCACACCTCGTTCTCTTTGCTTTTCGGCACCCTTTTACGTGATAGCCGCCACCATTACTGATGAAATGAAAGCGATTTCAAGCTGATATTTTACACATTTCCCACTATAACCTGTTGATCTAAAATCAGTAGTTTTCGTCATGGATTTTCTAAAAGTTTCATGGCATTTAAGTTGATTTATCAGTGTGAACAGCGACCAACTTTTCAACTCTTTCATTGCTTAATATTTCCCTGTTCGATGAAAACTCAAAAAAATAATAGGGAAATACAATGCAAAAATTTAAGCTTTTGCCAATAACGGTCGCAGTGGCGGCATCGCTTGCTTCACTCTCTTCTTTTGCTGCTGATACTAATATCGAAGCATTAGAAAAACGAATCCAAGAGTTAGAATCTAAGGTTGTTGAAATTGATTATGTTAACGATCAACAACCCGCGGTTTTAACGGCTGAAACTAAGGTGCCAGATGGCATCGTCTTCTCTGGTTATGCTCGTTACGGCGCTCACTACAAGAGCGGTGATCAGCGTTATGTAGACATAGGTACAACAGGTCGTTCTGTCGGTCGTTTGGGTAACGAAGCTAATGGTGGTGAGGTTCAGCTAGCTAAGCTTTTCCAAGCTGACAATGGCGCTATCTGGGACGTCGTATTCATGGCTGACCACTGGGAAGCAGACGCTTGGGCTGACGACGGCGGCCTAAGCATGAAAAAAATGTACGCAGGTGTAACCAACGTATTTGAAAGCCAACCAGAACTTTATATGTGGGCTGGTCGTGACTTCCATCAACGTCCGCAACAAGGTTTGAACGATTACTTCTGGATGACACACGATGGTCAAGGCGCTGGCTTTAACAACCTAGATTTCGGCGGCGCTAAGCTAGATATGGGCTTTGTTGGCCAAGTGAAAGGCGGCCTCGTAAATGACAATGGTCGATACGCCGTGACAGCGAAGCTACACAGTATTGACGCTGGTATTGGTAATCTGGATTTTTACGCGAACTACGGTTTTGCATCGAGCGAAGCGGATACGTCTACGACGACTGAGTACGTATACGATCCAGTGACAGATTCAATGCAGCCTGTCGTGACCCCAGGTCAAAAAGTCAGTGATGAAACGGCATACCTAGTAGGTGCAACATTAGGCTTGGGTGAGTCTAACAAGTTGGTTGTTAAGTACGGTGACGGTGCAGATTCATCGGTATATGACCTTAAAGGTGATTACCAGACTTTGTATGCAAGTGTTGAGGGTAGCTACGCTGCATCTGAACAGTTCATCATTGATTACTTAGTGTCTTACAAAGACAATTCTGGCTCAGATCTAGACCGTGAGAACACGGAATATGCGGGTATCGTTCGTCCACAGTACCAATGGAATGATGTTCATTCTACTTGGTTAGAAGCAGGCTACGGCATGGTTGATTACGATGACGACGGTGAAGAGAACGCATGGAAAGTCACTCTGTCTCAAAACGTATCACTTGGTGGCTTACCTTGGAGCCGTCCAATGCTTCGCTTCTACACAACCGTGGGCGATGTAGAAACCAAAGGCAACACAGTGAAGACAACCAATGTTGATACATTGTCGTTCGGTGCAATGTTTGAAGCTTGGTGGTAATCACGGGTATAGAACGCACTGCTCTTTGAATTCGGCATATTTTCAAGGAGCCATGTTTTCAAATATCTATGCTTATTAAGAGCACGTAATACTGTCCATTTTAGCCCTAAAGGCAGATTGATTAGGGCACGTTAAATAACTCCATTCTTGGGCACATTTTTTGTGCCCTTTTTTTCGCCACTAGATCAAGGAATAACGATGAGACTTTCTTCCATCGTGTCTCGAGTTTATTTAGGTTTCTTCACGCTGATAGTAATCATGCTTGGTAGCGCATGGTTGAGTATTAGCAGCAACAAGAACATAACCTCACACATCGAAACCATCACTCAACAAGCCACTCCTTTAATGCTCCAATCCTCAACGCTCACCATTCGTTTTTTGGACATTAATCGCAGCACTACTCCCTATTTATCCGCCAATTACATTGATGAACTCGAACCACTAAAACAAACCGTCGTGAGTAACATCGAGCATTATCAGCAGCAGTTAAATTGGTTTGATGGCAAGGCTGAATCGGGCTCACCACTTGAACCCATACTCCAAAATATTGAAGAAGCGGGCGTTGCCACCATCAATAAGATAGAACAGTCCTTGAACTTATACGTCTCTTATTTGGATAGTAAAGATCTCGGTTCGATGGAGCAGGAACAATTTCAATCTGTGGTAGGACAACTCAATAACACCTTGGTTAATCAATTGGCGAGTACGAGTTCGGGTAACACGCAAAAAGCGGTAGAAGCCTTGTTGGTTCAGTTGAGCTTGATTGCGGCAGAAGCCAATGAGGCTTTTTCACTGCAAACTTCATCGGAGGTTCGTGGTGTTGAGCGTCGTCTTCAAAGTCGTAAAGAGCGATTCGAACAAGCTGTATCAGACTTGGATAATCTGGACTCGTCTTTGCTACGCCGCAGTAAACAGTCTTTATCACTGCTCGCTTCACATGTATTTTCAGCGCAAGGAGCTGTGTCAACGCATATGGAAGCCGTGAAGCTACATGAGAGCATTGCTCAGCAAAGAGTGGAGATCGAACAGCTCATTGATGTGCAGTTAAGCCATTTTGATGAGCTTTCTATGTACGCGGAAGACACGGCTAAACGTTTATATTACGAGTCGATGGACTTCTCTCATCAAGCACTGTTGATGCAGGCCATCATTGCTATTGGATCGGTTTTTATTGCGCTGCTAATCGGGCTGAACATAGCTAAAGGGATTCGCAAGCCAAGTAGATTACTGCAAAGTGCACTAGACCAAGTCGCCAAAAAAGACTTGAGCGTGATGGTTCAGTATCAAGCCAATAATGAGTTCGGTGTAGTCAGCAATAAAGTGAACTTGGTTATCAGTCATCTGACTCAAATGATTGACAACATGCGCCACTCCTCTACACGTCTAAAAGAAGCTTCCCTTGAGAACCAAAGCACCAGTCGTTCCCTGCGTGAAGCGATGCAAGAACAAACCAATCAAACGGTGATGGTAGCGACAGCGATGGAACAAATTGAGTGCTCAGTGACGGAGATCACTCAGGCGGCCAACCAAACTCTAACGCTAGTGACCGAAGCGGTATCCAGTTCCAGTGATGGGCAAAAGACCATGAATAAAAGCGTCGAATTGATGGGCAGCCTAGAAAATAAGCTGGCGGAGTCAACGGCGACCATTGGTCAGCTTGAAAGCGAAAGCGCCAGTATTGGGTCCATTCTGGATGTGATATCTGGGATCTCTGAGCAAACCAATCTACTGGCGTTGAATGCGGCAATAGAAGCCGCGCGAGCGGGAGAACAAGGGCGTGGTTTCTCTGTAGTTGCGGATGAGGTTCGAGTGTTAGCAGCCAAAACCAATGCATCAACGCAAGAGATACACAACAAGATCGAGCAGTTGCAAACTAGCTCTAAACTGGCGGTTGAACAGATCAATCAGTGCGTGCTGGGTATGGTTCAATGCGTAGAACAAACCGGCGAAGTTAATCACTCGATATCGACAGTGTCTGATCTTCTCAACGAAGTAGAGCAAAGAAGCCATCAAATTGCGACCGCGACGACAGAGCATCAAGTCGTTGCCTCTCAAGTCACTCAAAATATCAACCAGATACACACCTTGGCTGAAGATAACTCGCAACGTTCCCAAGTGCTTTTTTCCCACGGTCAACAGCTTGAAACCATGTCGCAACAGCAATTCTCATTAACTCAAGAGTTTAAATTAGCGGAATCATCTAATCACAAAGATTAGAGCCAGTTAATTTCTTCCATGATTTCACGCCCAGCCTTCCGCTGGGCGTTTTCGTATCTGGTTTTTTCTGATGAAAAGGCTTTGAGCTAAAGATTACCGTGAAATGTTCTCATACAATTTCGAAAGGCCATTGAAATAACAAGGTCACTTTCCCCGTGTATATTGCCGTCAGCTGCGGATTCATCATCAAATAACGTTTTCAAAAAATGGATTTAGGCGGGCTTGTTTGATCTGACGAACAAGTAACCGAGCGCCATCTTGATAATATGAACAATAATCTCATGAAACAGTTTCATGGCGTGAAGTTAATCTGTAAGCGCTTTCATGATTTCCACAACTGGCCTTTTTACCTCCAACTTTAGTGTGATGACACTCACTTCAACCAAGACGCCTTTCTTTAATAATCGTTTTGTAAGCGGTTACAAGCTAATGAAGTATCGAGGTTCGAGTGGCAACAATTAAACACGTATCAGAACATGCAGGTGTGTCTCAGGCGACAGTGTCTAGGGTTATTAATGGCACTAGCCGAGTCAGTCATGACAAGAAGCTAAAGGTTGAAAAAGCGATCAAAGAATTGGGTTATCGCCCGAACTCTATCGCTCAAGCTTTGGCTTCAAGTCGTACTGGTAGTGTGGGCGTTGTTGTTCCAGAGCTTGGTGGCTCTTTCTATTCAGGCATCTTGCATAGCATAGAAGAAAACCTACGCCGCTTTGGTTACCACGCTGTTGTTGCGGCGGGCTCGAACACCGAACAAGGGCAGCGCGAGTCGGTGGAGTTTCTATTGGGGCGTCGTGTTGATGCTTTGATTCTTCACACTCAACTGCTCAGTGATGACTATTTAATTGAATTGGAAGAACAGGGGACCCCTGTGGTTTTAATTAACCGCTTCATCCCAGAAATGGCGATGAGTTGCATTGATATTGATAACGAAGTCGGGGGGCTACTCGCTACTCAATATCTTTTGCAAAAGGGACATACAGATATCGCGTGTATTACCGGGCCTTTAGATAAAGCAGATGCTAGGGGGCGTTTGCAGGGGTATCGAAAGGCCTTGGAAGAAGCGGGTGTGCCATACGATGAAGCATTAGTCTCGGAAGCGGGCTTTACTGAAGAGACGGGCATCAGTGCTATGAAGAAGCTGATTAATCGTAAGTGTCATTTCACAGCAGTATTTGCTTCGAATGACCACATGGCATTTGGCGCCTTCGAGGTGTTGCATCAAGAGGGGCTGTCTGTTCCTAAAGATGTATCACTGGTGGGCTTCGATAACACCATCTTCGCGCGCTATCTGACCCCTAGTTTGACCACCATTAATTTCCCTATTGAAGAGATGAGCGTTGAAGCAGTACAGCTCACTCTACAGAAGCTAAAAAAAATAAAACATGACGTGAACTTTAAATTGCTGCCGACGTTGGTCACTAGAAACTCGGTATCGGATTTACCAGTTACCCTATAAAAATATTAAGGATAGAACATGAAATTTAAGACCTTAGCGCTTTCATGCGCGGTTGCTTTAGGATTAGGTACAACAGCTGCGAATGCAGCCGACAAAGAAATTCGTTTCGACGGTTTCCCTGATTTCGATAGCAGCCTAAAGGTATTACTGCCTGATTTCGAAAAGGAAACGGGTATCAAAGTTGATTACCTTATGAACAACCACGGTGACCACCATACGAAACTAACCACTAACCTTGCAACGGGTTCTGGTGCCGGTGATGTGATTGTTGTCGACGTTGAGAAAATTGGTCCATTCGTGGGTTCTGGCGGCCTAGTTAACTTGTCTGAAAACTACGGTGCAGATAAGTACGAAGAACGATTCGCACCTTACGCGTGGGCACAGGGCAAAGGCGCTGATGGTGATATGTACGGCATCCCTGTCGACCTTGGTCCAGGTGTTATGTACTACCGTACCGATGTATTTGAAAAAGCGGGCATTGATGTTAATGAAGCAATCAAAGATTGGGATTCATACATCGCTGCTGGTGAAAAACTGAAAGAGCAAAACGTACAACTTATCGCTTCAGCATCAGATGTTGCACAAGCCATTATCTTCACGACGGTTCCTGAGGGTGAAGGCCTTTATTTTGATAAAGATGGTAACCCAGTGGTGACATCAGAGCGTTTTGTTCACGCTTTTGAAGTAGCAAAAGAGATTCGCGACAAAGGCTTAGACGGCCGCATTCTGGCTTGGTCTAACGAATGGTACGAAGGCTTCCGTAACGGTACGTTAGCAACTCAATTATCTGGCGCATGGCTATTGGGTCACCTTCAAAACTGGATGGCTCCAGATACTGCGGGTAAATGGGCAGTCTCTAACCTTCCAGATGGTATCTACGGAAGCTGGGGTGGTTCATTCCTTTCTATTCCAACTCAATCGGACAACCCAGATGAAGCGTGGGCTCTTATTGAATACATGACGACTGATCGAGATGTTCAGCTGGGTGCCTTTGAGACTATCGCGGCCTTCCCTTCTAACGTAACCACGTATGACGATGAGCTTTTCCAAGAGGAGATGGAGTTCCTTGGCGGACAAAAAGCACGTCTTCTTTTTGCTGAAGTAGCACAGAACATTAAGCCTGTATCCCCAGCTCAAGGCGATCACGTTGCACGTTCTATAATTTTGGAGAACGCGTTAATGGAAGTGCTTGATGAAGGTAAAGATATCAAGACAGCGCTGAAAGAGGCTGAACGTCTAATCAAGCGTCGCACACGCAGTTTGTAATTTATTTTTACTTTAAGTAAGTGAGGAAGCGTGGATAACGCGCTTCCTTTTTTTAAGAGGTCGTTACTATGAATCATACAGCGAGCACAACGATGGAACCTGCGGATAAAAGTCTTTTTTCTCGTCTAAATTTGAAAGCGCTTACACCGTATGGATTTCTTCTGCCGTTTCTGATCATTTTTTCTGTATTTGGGATCTTCCCGCTGTTGTTCTCCGTTTACCTGTCGTTCCACGAGTGGAACCCGGTAAGAGGCATGGATGCAATGGAGTTCGTTGGTTTTGAGAACTATCATATTGCCTTGACTGACCCGTGGTTATGGCGTTCATTGAAGAATACGTTTTGGCTAGCGATCACTTCAGGCGTGGCTCAGCACTTAGTCGCTATTCCAGTGGCTTACATGTTGGTTTCAATGGGTGACCGTATGCGTCACTGGCTAACATCGGCGTACTTTCTACCGTTCATTACATCAACGGTCGCAGCGTCTCTGATTTTCTTCAACATGTACTCTCCTAACTCAGGAATTATTAACCAAACGCTAATGGCTCTGGCCGATAGCACGCTGTTTGGTTGGGCATTCGCTTGGGTTAACGATTTCCAACCAATCCGTTGGTTAGACGATGCCACTATGGTGAAGCCGTCTATCGCAATCATGGTTTTCTGGAAATACACCGGTTTTAACATCGTCCTTTACACGACGGGTTTAATGACGATACCTAAAGACATCTTAGAAGCTGCACGTATGGATGGTGCCAATGCCTTCCGCCGCTTCTGGAACATTTCACTACCAATGATTCGTCCATTTATCTTCTTTGCTATCACGATGACCATCATCGGTAACCTGCAAATGTTTGAAGAACCGTTCGTATTAACACGTGGTACAGGTGGTACTGGCCAATCTGGTTTAACTATCTCGATGTACCTCTACAAAGTGGGTTGGGAATGGCTAGAAATGGGCACAGCATCTGCTATCTCATGGTTACTGTTTGCACTCATCGCGACTTGTACATTGGTTCAATTTTTACTCTTCGGTAAGAAAGGCTTAGGGGAACATTAAGATGTCGACATCAATTAAGACAAATACCTCACCACTAAGTGGACTGATGCCAAGCGAACGCAGCATGTATATTCTGACTAAGATCTTGATGGTCATGTTAGGCATTTTACTGGTTGTTTCAGCGCTAATTACAGTCTTTCCATTTGTATGGTCGGCACTGCTATCAACGCGTGACCGTTCTGAAATTTTCGGCACGGGCATTAGCTTTGCGATTGGTGATAGCCTGGCGATTAACTACGCCAAATTGCTTGAAATCATGCCGTTTTGGAAAGCGATGTTTAACTCGATTTACGTGGCTTTCTTAGGCACCACCATCTCGCTGCTGTTTTGTAGCATGGGTGGCTACGCGTTTGCTGTGTTTAAGTTCCGCGGTAAGAACGTGTTGTTCGGTATGCTGGTTGGCTCAATGGCGATTCCGCCTGTGCTTAGCTTGATCCCTTACTTCATGATAGTGAAATTCTTAGGCTTATTGGATAACCACATTGCGGTATGGCTACCGTTCACCACGACACCATTTGGTATCTTCTTGATGCGTCAGCACGTGATTGCATCGATTCCAAAAGAGTTACTTGAAGCGGCGAAATTGGATGGTGCTGGTGAGTTTAGAACGTACTGGAGCGTGGTACTGCCACTTATGAAGCCTGCACTCGCAACATTGGCTATCGTTCAGTTCGTTTTCTTCTGGAACATGTTTATGCAGCCTCTAGTGGTGCTTAACAACCCAGATAATTACGTGATTACACAGGCGCTACGAAGCGTTCAAGGCATTCCAAATACGCCATGGGGCGCGGTGATGCTAGGTACTACAATTTCAATTTTACCACTCGTGATTACTTACTTGTTCGCATCGAAACAAATGATCAGTGGTTTAACGTCCGGCGCAGTCAAAGGTTAGGTCTAAGGGTTATAACAATGAATAAATATCAACTTCCAAGTGATTCAAAGTTACGCAGTAAGGAATTTGTATTCGGTGTCGCGACATCTTCATACCAAATTGAAGGCGGCGTTGAAGAGGGCGGTCGTACACCGTCTATCTGGGACACTTTCTGTAAGACGCCGGGCAAGGTCGATAACGGCGACAATGGTGATGTGGCGTGTGACCACTACCACCTTTGGAAGCAAGACATCGAGATGATACAAGGTTTAGGCGTTGATGCTTACCGTCTCTCTATTGCATGGCCGCGCATCCTGCCGCAAGACGGTGTAGTGAACCAACAAGGCTTAGAGTTTTACGAGCAAATTATTGATGAGTGCCATGCTCGTGGAATGAAGGTGTATGTGACGCTTTATCACTGGGATCTTCCGCAATACCTTGAAGATAAGGGTGGCTGGCTAAACCGAGAAACGTCTTACAAATTCGCAGAATACGCAGAAGTGGTGAGTAAATACTTTGGTGACAACATCGATGTGTACACCACGCTGAATGAACCGTTTGTGTCTGCATTCCTAGGCTACCGCTGGGGCGAACACGCACCAGGTATCAAGGGTGAAAAAGAGGGCTACCTAGCGTCTCACCACCTAATGCTGGCACATGGTTTGGCTATGCCGATTCTTCGCAAGAATGCCCCTCATGCCAAGCATGGTGTGGTATTCAATGCGACGCCAGCTTACCCGTTCACACCACAAGACCAAGCGGCAGCAGATTACTGTGAAGCGGAAAACTACCACTGGTTCATCGACCCAGTATTGAAGGGCGAATACCCACAGTTGGTGGTTGAACGCCAAGCGATGAACATGCCTATGATTCTAGAAGGCGATTTAGACATCATCAGCGCACCGGTTGATTACATCGGCATCAATTACTACACACGGAATGTCGCTCGCTTCAACGAGAACGGCGATATTGAATCGGTGAAACAAACTGAAGCTGAACACACTTACATTGGCTGGGAGATTAACCCACAAGGTTTAACCGATTTATTGGTAAGACTGGATGCTCGTTACGAAAATATGCCACCTATCTACATTACAGAGAATGGTGCTGCAGGCAACGACGAGCGCGTTAACGGACAAGTGATGGACGACCAACGCGTTCGTTATTTCCAAGGTCATATCGAAGCGGTTCACAACGCGGTTGAAGCGGGTGTGAAAGTCGACGGTTACTTCGCTTGGAGTCTGATGGATAACTTTGAGTGGGCATTCGGCTACTGCCAGCGTTTTGGCATTGTCCATGTTGACTACACCACCCAAGAAAGAACATTGAAACAGAGCGCAATTGCGTACCGAAATATGCTGCTAGAGCGCGCTGAGGAGAACAGATAATGGCTAAAGTAGAATTTAAGAACATCAAAAAATCATTCGGTGATGTTGAAGTCGTCAAAGAGTTTGATTTTACGGTTGAAGACGGTGAGTTCGTGGTTTTCCTTGGCCCATCTGGCTGTGGTAAATCGACAACGCTACGCATGCTAGCTGGCCTTGAAAGCATCAGTTCTGGTGACATCGTCGTTGGCGGCAAGTTGATGAATAAAGTCGACGCGAAAGACCGTGACTTGGCGATGGTATTCCAAAGCTACGCTCTGTACCCACATATGACGGTGTACGAGAACATCGCCTTTGCGCTAAAACTGAAGGGCATGCCAAAAGCAGAAATCGACGTAGAAGTGCTAAAAGCGGCGAAAATGCTAGAGCTTGATCCACTACTGAACCGTAAGCCAAAAGAGCTTTCTGGTGGTCAGCGTCAGCGTGTGGCAATGGGCCGTGCGATGGTTCGTACGCCTAAAGTCTTCTTGTTCGATGAGCCACTATCTAACCTAGATGCAAAACTTCGTGGTGTGATGCGTGAAGAGATCAAACACCTACACCGAGAGCTTAAAACTACCACGATCTACGTAACCCACGATCAGATCGAAGCGATGACACTGGCGGATCGTATCGTGATTCTGAAAGACGGTTATGTTGCTCAAGTTGGTACACCAACCGAGGTGTTCCAGCGTCCTGCAAACAAGTTTGTCGCGCAATTCATTGGTAACCCGTCAATGAACATGTTGGAAGCAAAACTGATTGAAAAAGAAGGCGAGTACTTCGTTGAAATTGGCGATGTTCATATCCCACTGCCTGAGCGCTTTAAGTCTCTGGCGTCTAAGAACCTAGCGCTGCATTTTGGTGTTCGTCCAACAGACATTCACCTACGTGCCGAGCAAGTTGACCACGACCGCGTGCTGCCATTCCCTGTAAAAATCAAAGACAAGGAACTACTAGGCGCAAGCATTCTTCTGAAAACAGAAATTGGCGGTCAACCGCTGATGGTTGAAACCCAAGCGGCTGAAGTGGATGTAAAAGATCTGACGCTTTACTTGGATTTGGATGCTTTCCACTTGTTTGATGCCCTGAGTGAGAACTCGCTAGCGAGCTAGCCAGTCAATTTAAATCAGCCATGAGCTGACACCAACCAACTTACGACAAATTGTTTTGGCTCCTCCTGATTTGGGAGGGGCTAGGGATAGTGATGATGAAATTCGGATATTTTGACGATAAAAACAAAGAATACGTAGCAACCACGCCATGTACACCGATTAAATGGTGTAACTATGTTGGCACATTAGATTTCGGTGGCATTGTCGATAGCAACGGCGGCGTGTTGTTGTGTAAAGGCGATCCGGCACTCAACCGCATCACCAAGTACATTGCTCAACTGCCAAACTCAGATTTCAAAGGCTCGACCCTATACCTTAAGGTGCGTGATGAAGCAGGCAATTTAGAGGTGTTCTCACCGTTTTACACACCCACTCTGAAGCCGCTCGAGAAGTTTGAAAACCACACGGGCTTGTCATACACCACCATCATTGCAGAAGCCTTTGGTGTGCGTTGTGAAGCGACTTTCTTCGTACCAAAAGCTGACCAAGTAATGCTACAAGACATCAAAGTCACCAACATTTCAGGTAAAGCACTGCACGTTGATGTGGTACCTGTGTATGAATTCACACACTTCGATGCACTTAAACAGCTACTCAATGCGGACTGGGTTCCACAAACCATGACGCTAAAAGCACACCAGCAAGAGTCGGGTCATACCGTGCTTGAGCAGTATGCCTTTATGAAGCGCGATTATGCGGTGAACTTGATGACAGCGGATCGCCCTGCGACGTCTTTTGATGGTGATCGCCAATCGTTCCTAGGTAATTTGGGCTACGGTACATGGGCAGCGCCAGAAGCACTAAACAATGATGAACTAGGCAACACCGAGTGTTTGCGTGGCGACAATATTGGTGCGCTTAACCTACGTTTAGGTTGGTTATCTCCAGAGCAGACCGAACGTACGATTGTACAAATCGCACAGGAAGAAAGCCTAGAAGCAGCATTGCCTCTATTGGCTAAATACCGTGACCATCAAGTGGTCGATTCGGCTTTCGCTGAATTGGCTGAACATTGGGATGGTTACCTACAAGCGGTGCAGGTTGAGACGCCAGACCCAGCAATGAACTCGATGCTTAACGTACATAACCCACGTCAGTGTCACACAACCAAAAACTGGTCTCGTTACCTGTCTCTGTATCAGCTTGGCTATGGCGCGCGTGGCATCGGTTTCCGTGACTCTTCGCAAGATACGTTGGGCGTAATTACTCACATGCCGGAAGAGGCGCGTGAGTTCATTGAGCGTCTGTTGTCTGTTCAGAATACTAACGGTTCTGCGATGCATCAGTTCTTCCCATCAACATTGGAAGCGAACGCGGGTGACTCTCGTGAAGAGGAAGATCGCCCTGATTACTACGGCGATGATCACCTGTGGATCATCTACGCGGTGACTCAATATGTGAAAGAAACGGGTAATGCAGACTTTTTGAATAAAGAGATCCCGTTCTATCAAAAAGATAAAGCGGGCAACCCAGTTGAAACGGGAACTGTTTGGAACCACCTGAGCCGCGCGATTGAGTTTACTTACACCAATACCGGTGAGCACGGTCTACCGCTATTGGGTTTTGCTGACTGGAATGACACGGTGAACCTGCCAACGGGTGCTGAGTCGATGATGGTGGCAAACATGTACGGCAAAGCATTGCTCGATATGTTGGATTTGTGTGAGCTGCGTGGCGAAGCGCAACTGACGGCTAAGTTTAAAGATCAGTACCAACAGATGCAGAGCACGGTCAATGAGTGCGGCTGGGATGGTGAATGGTTTGTTCGTTACTTTGATGAGCAAGGTTTGCCAATCGGTTCTCATAAAAACGAGCAAGGGCAGATTTATACCAACGGTCAGAGCTGGCCTGTAATTTCAGGTTTCGCGACTCAAGAACGTGCAACTCAAGCTCTAGATTCTGTTTATAACAAGCTGAACACCACCAATGGCATCAAGCTTTCAACACCTGGCTACAACGGCTTTGATCCGCAGCTAGGTGGCGTTTCGACGTACCCACCAGGTGCGAAAGAGAATGGCGGTATCTTTTTGCATTCAAACCCATGGGTGATGATCGCAGAAGCGAAAATGGGCAACGGTGAGCGTGCTTACGAGTACTATCGTCAAATCAACCCAGCTTCTAAGAATGATGACATTGATACCTTCGAATCTGAGCCATACTGCTACCCACAAAACATCTTGGGTGACGAACATAAGCAATTTGGTTTAGGCCGAAATGCATGGCTTTCTGGTACTTCATCTTGGACCTACGTTGCTGGTACGCAATGGATCCTGGGTGTTCGTCCTGAAGTGGATGGCTTGCTGGTGGATCCTTGCATTCCGGCAGAATGGCCTGAATTCAAAGTCCGTCGTCAGTTCCGCGGTGCAACATACAACATTCATGTCACGAACCCAAATAATGTTTGTAATGGTGTTGCACAAATGAAGGTGAATGGTGAGGTGATTGAAGGCAACAAAGCACCGGTATTCACGTCAGGTGAGCATACCGTTGAGGTTGTTTTAGGTTAAAAAAGAGAAGGGCGCTTTATGCGCCCTTTATTGCTTCTTTAGTTTGCTTTTCTCTCTTGTAATGCGTTCTCTGGGGGGCTGATTTCGCATTAAGCGGTGGCTTTTCTTTCTGTATTTTGCATTCAGCGGCTGCCTTACTTTGGTTGCTTTATTGTGGTTGAAAGATGGCTTGGCATTGCCAAGTGAAGGTTTGCGATTGATTAGCCTCAAGCGTTAATAAGCCGATTTGGTTGTTGAATGCGTCTGCAGGGCAAGTCATCGGTTCTATCGCAATACTTTGCTCGCTAGCGGGCGTGTATAGCTGAACGAATGGGTAGCTTGCATCTTGTTGATAACGAAGAACAGCTGACGAATCTGAGCGTGTAAACGCAAGTTGGTTGGTTGTTGTTGAATCAAACTCAAAGCAATGGTTGAGACTTTGATTGGTGAGTGAGTCGCCTAGTGACAAACAATCAAACACTTGTTTTTCACCATTGGGTAGGTCGTCCACGTGCACGACTTCAGAGCAAGGTGACATGGTTAGTTTGCAGTGCGCCAGATCAGTGCCTAGTGAAAAATAAGGGTGCCAAGCATCACCGAACGGGAATGCAGAATCACCAAGGTTAGAAACAGTTGTTGAAGACGCGAGTTTACCCGTGATATCGATAGTGAAGGTGACTTCAAGGTTGAACGCAAACGGGAAAGCAGGATGCAAAGATGACGTTTGATACTGCAACTTCACACTGGCGGATTCTTCAGTGGCTACGCTGTTTGTGATTGAAAAAGGTTGGTTGTAGAGCAGGCCATGTACGGCGTGATCAGACCAAGGAAAATTAGTTGGGAGTTGATAGTTTTGGTTATCGAAACTGTAACGACCTAAGTTTAAACGGTTTGGAAAAGGGAATAATTTAGCACTGCGGGAAAAGAACGGATGTTGGTTGATCAGTTCATCATAATTCTGATAGCCACAAATAAAAGAGAATGGACTGTTATTTACGGTATATTTATTAATGACAGCACCAAATCCATTGATTATTTGAAGTTCTATACCATGTTGGTGGTTTATTAATGTGACAGAGTCAATATTTCCAAATTTTTCATTTATAATTTTAAACATGTTGATGTCTCCATTTTAAAAAAGATATTAACAAGAAGAAAAAAATATTCAATGGCGGTTTTAAAATGAATAATAAAATTCCATATACGAGTTACTCAGGAAATTCAGAACATCTGTGTAAAAAAGGTGATGCAGTTGAATTTATTCAACCTTGGTACACGCCAATTTCTACCACACCAGAAAATACCGGTATGGCGGTGGGCGGAATTGGCAACACATTTACACTGACGCCAAACGGCAATACACCAAACTTCAGCTTTATTCCGGGAATATTCGTCGATTGCTCAGAGCAAGTTATTAATTTTAATGATTTTTATGCATCTGTGATGAATGTGCCAACTATCGATACGCTGCAAGTTCTTAGCGAAGAAGAGTTGAGTGTTCACCTGAATTTTTATCCTGCTTTGTTTGATGGCAACAAGATTGAAAGCAAAAACGTATCGAATGCGATCAACCTGATCCGAGCTGCGTTAACAAATGGTCGCTTCTACCAAGAAAATAAAGCTAACTTTACAAAATGGAACGTTGAATTTTCAAATAAGACTCAATTATTGATTGAAGAAGACTCAGCTTCAACAATTTGTCAATTATATGTCGCCTTAGATTTCTTTAATGGTTTATTAACAAATGATACAACGAAGTTATTATCGCTTACCGCGGGTGATAATAATCATATAGATAGTGTTAATGGTAGGGATATAGAATATCAAGCTTTGTATCCATTAGCTGAATATAAATACAGCAGCTTCGAAGATATTAATATAAAGCGAAAGGTAGTATCTCCGATCGTTAAAGAGAACAAACGCCTTTGCTCTTTACCGATGCACTGGAATCACTTCGAATTAACCAATAATTCATCGCAAACACGCGTGATTACGCTTGCTCAGCCTCTACAAAACTTAATTGGCTCAACCTACCAAAAAGGTCGCGATGGCATTCAAGATTCGGCTTGTACCTTGTCTCAAAATCCAATCGCTCAGCAGCATGAAGTGGTCAACTTAAAAGGCGAAAGTCACAGTTTTACGGGTGTTCAGCTCTCTAGCCAATCGCCTTATCAAAGCGACATTGAAGGCGAAGTGGTATTTGGTGTTCAAGCGGATAACCATTTGACGGAATCTGGTAAGGTCTCGATTTCTGTCAAGCCAACGCTTTATACCTCTAAGACTGCTCAGCAAACAGAATTCGCACTCAAAACAGGCCGTACCAACATTGAGTTCCAAACCGGTATCTACACCGGGCGTGAAGCACTGAGCGCGTTGGTGGTGGTTCAGGTTGAGTTGGCAGCGGGTGAGTCTGTTGATTTGCGTTTTGCACAGGTGATGGCGCACAGCAAAGTCATGCTTAATGGCTGGTATTCAGATAAAGCTTACACGCAATTCTACCCGCAAACGAAACCGGCTCTGCCGATGTTAGAAGAGGTATTGCCACAGCTAGAAGCGATTGAGCATCAGATCGTGAAGCAACAAACGGCTTTCCTAGAGCAAGCTCAAAGCAAGATATCACAGCCTGATTCTGCATTGCGCTATGCGACGATGGCGATGAATTCATTGTCTTTTCTGGCCGAATCAACGGTATGGGATAAAGAAGATAAGTTCTTGGTGAAAGAGTGTGTCGACTACCCATTCTTTAACTCTCTGGATGTGTATTTCTACGGCTCATTCTCACTGCTTTATTTGTTGCCTGAGCTTGATGGCTGCGTGATGAAAGAGTTTTCTAAGGCCATTTTGGCGGAAGACTTTACCGAGCGCCGATACTGGGAATACGAAGCGACGCCTGATGCCGAATTGATTGATGACAAGTACCAAGGCGTGCGTGCTATTCGAGGTGCGGTGATCCACGACTTGGGTAGTCCATTCGACATCCAGCCAGACGCTTACAGCTGGCACAACGTGAAAGAATGGAAGGACTTAGCGCCGAAATACATTTTGATGGTGTACCGCCATTATCAAAACACCCAAGATATCTCAGTGGTTAAAGAGTGCTGGCAAGCGGTAACTGAAAGCATCGATTTCTTATCGAATTTGATCGCTGAAGGTGACGATTTACCACTAACCCGAGGCACAGACGATACCTTTGATAACCTCGCGTCTCACGGCATCTCAATTTACTGTGCGAGCCTTTGGGTTGCTGGCCTACAAGCCGCGAGCGAACTTGCACAATTGATGGGTGAAAGCGAGCTAGCTAGCGGTTACTTAACGCGTTCTAAAAAGGCGTTAGCCACGGTTGAGCAAAGCTTGTGGGATGACAAAGAGGGTTACTACCACTTCTTCGTGACGCCAGTTCAAGCCAAGCATCTAATCGGTGCGGGCTATCAAGCTCTGGAAACCTTGGGCCTGACTTTGACGGGTGATGCGATTGCTGACAAGAACACGCTCAATGCCTATTTAAATGAAACGGATACCTCCATCAACATCAGTAAGGTATCTCAAAGAGTCTCTAAGAAACGCTTGTTGAGTGAGACTGCGCCTCAAGCCTTTACACAAGAATACTTAGATTTAGTGCCAGATTCTGACAACAGTTTTGGTGATGCCTTGTTGGCTGACAGTTACCTAAAGCTCATCGGCTTGGACGGTATTTTCCCCCAACAGAACATCAAACGCGCATTGGACTATGTTTATAAGCACAACTTCGAAATTAATAGCCCCAAGTTGGGTGTTGCGAATATGACGTTAGCCGATGGCTCACCACATGAAGCATTTCAGGCACAAGATGTGTGGATTGGTGTTCAGTTTAGTGTGGCAACAGCGTTGAATTTAGCGGGTAAATCACAGCAAGCAGAAACATTGATGGATACCGTGTATACCGCGCTCTATGACTATTCGAAAATTCCATTTGCAGCACCAGAGGGGTTCAATTGCTCTGTGTCTGTCAATGAGACAGATCTTATAGAAGCATTTAAAGTGTCGCAAAATGATGCGAAAAAATGGCTAAGTGTACTTAAATGTCAAAACTGTGTGCTACCTGACGGTCGTATCAATCCAACATTGACGAAAGATACTGATAATTTTGTTAAAATGCTGAGCGGTGAAATCCCGCTAGAAAAGCTGGCAGGCTTACACAAATGGTTACTGAGTACTGGCTTGAAATATACGGCTGGTCGTTACTTCAGACCGGGGATGATCTTCGCCTATTTGTACTGAAAGAACTAAAAACTAACTGGTGAAATGAAAAAGAGGGGGCGATTACGCTCCCTTTAATCGATTGAATTTAAGGTATCGAGATGCGTACTAAAACAAAAAAAACCACCGTATACGATGTAGCAAGACTGGCTGGCGTTTCTCCCAGCACCGTGTCTCGCTTCCTTAATCGAACCACTTATGTGTCTGACGATAAAAGCCAAAATATTGAGCAAGCGATTAAAGATACTGGCTACAAACCTAATTTTCAAATGCAAGAAAACACCAACCGACGTTCACTCACCATTGGTGTGTTGGTGCAACACCCTGACAGCCCTTATACCAGTCGTATTCTCAATGACATGGAGAAAACACTGATCGCTCAAGGCTATTCGTTAGTAATCGCGACAGGGCATTGGCAGAAAAAGTTGGAAATGCACGCGTTGGAGTATCTCGCAAAAAGTAACGTGGATGGCATGATCATCGTGACAGGAAGCATTACTCAGGAAGAGATTGCCAAGTATGCACAAGACATTCCTATCGTGATGGTTGGCTACGATTTTGTTGAGAATAACGTCCGCTCCATCAACATTGATAACGTGTTGGGCGGCTACATGGCAACCTTACATTTACTGCAACAAGGGCATGTGAATATTGCTCATATTAAGGGGCTTTCAAGTCAACCTGATTCGGGGAATCGCTTTGAAGGCTATAAGAAAGCACTTCAAGAGGCGGGCATAAAAGTGATGCCAAAACTCGTTAAACAGGGTGATTTCAGTAGTGAGTCAGGCTACGAGAAAACCGTTGAATTGATAGAGTCGAAGGTTCACTTCTCCGCCTTATTTGCTGCTAATGACCAAACGGCTTACGGTGCGATTAAGGCATTGCATGATCACGGTTATAAAGTGCCAGAAGATGTGTCGGTGATCGGGTTTGATGACCTGCCAACCTCTAAGTATTTCACGCCTGCATTAACGACATTAAGACAGCCTATTGAAGAAATTGGAGAGGTATGTGCTCAATCGATTTTGAATCTATTATCTGGCGAGAGGCATGAGGCTCGATTGCCACCGATTGATTTGATTGTGAGAGAGTCGACCAAGTCTTTGTATCGCTAGTATGCCATGAAGTGATTTGATGGCAGGGAATGACACGTCAAGATGAATTATTTCCCTTCAGAAACGAAAAATGTCGCATCCATGCGACATTTTCTTTTGGCGGCCAAACCAGTTTTGCTATATCCATTCTAGATTTCAATCCATTAGGAGATTATTCAGAATGTACATATAAGACGCTGTTAATGTTGATTAGTTCCCGTTACGCCGCATTTTTTTTCGATTTATTTTCTAAGTCGAATGACGCTGCGATTAACTTCTTGGTGTAGTCATTTTTCGGTGCATTGAAAATCTCTTCTGCAGACCCTTCTTCCATCACTTCACCCTTCTGCATCACCAATACGCGATCTGACAGTGCTTTCACTACCGAGAGGTCGTGGCTGATGAACAGAAAGCCGATATTGTGCTTGGCTTGAATGTCTTTGAGCAGGTCAATCACGGTCAGTTGTACTGAGCGATCGAGTGCTGAAGTCGGTTCATCCAGCAAAATGAAAGAGGGCTCTAGAATCAGTGCGCGAGCAATCGCGATACGTTGTCTTTGCCCGCCAGAGAACTCATGCGGATAACGGTTTATTGAATTCGGCTCTAAGCGAACTTCAATCAATGCTTTACGGGCTCTTTCTAGACGTTCTTGCTTGGATAGATGAGGTTGATGCACTGTTAAGCCTTCGGTGATGATTTCCCCAACTGTCATGCGTGGTGATAAAGAACCATAAGGATCTTGGAACACCATTTGGACATCTTTCTTGAGCTTGTGACGCTCTTTATCATTTAATAAGCTAACGTCTTGGCCTTTGTAAACAATACGTCCGGTACTTGGCAGCAAGCCAATTAATGCACGTCCAAGAGTCGATTTACCTGACCCTGATTCACCTACAATGCCTAGCGTTTCGCCTTGTTTAAGATTCAACGAAATCCCTTTTACGGCTTCGAAGTACTGACTTTTACTCTTG
This sequence comes from Vibrio sp. L5-1, assembly GCF_021728315.1. Lineage (NCBI taxonomy): Bacteria > Pseudomonadati > Pseudomonadota > Gammaproteobacteria > Vibrionales > Vibrionaceae > Vibrio > Vibrio sp. L5-1. The sequence goes on from NZ_JAKKCQ010000001.1 coordinate 1,346,898, forward strand.
ATGAAATGTGATTTAACCAAGAACTGAACTCGGATATCGTCAGCAGACAATAGCTCTGGGGCTGACGCCTCAACAGGAACCTTGGCGCCTTTAGGAATCGAGTCAATCAGCATGCGTGTGTAATCGTGTCTTGGATTCTCGAATAAGGCTTGAGTCATCCCTTCTTCAACCAGTTCACCTTTGCACATCACCAGAACACGGTCGGCAAAATGTTTTACTACGCCAAGGTCATGGGTGATGAACAAAATTGCCATGCCCATTTTGTTTTGGATTTCTTTGATAAGAGAAAGCACTTCCGCTTGTACGGTCACATCCAATGCGGTGGTGGGTTCGTCGGCAATCAAAATATCGGGCTCATTGATTAAAGCCATCGCAATCATGATGCGTTGCAGCTGACCGCCTGAAAACTCATGCGGATACTTGTTGTAAGCCTGTTCTGGCATTGGTAAATGCACAAGATTGAAGAGCTCTAGCACACGCTGTTTTGCTTTTGATTTCGATACATTGCGGTGACACATAATGGCTTCAGCCACTTGTGTGCCCACGCGCAGGTATGGGTTGAGAGAGGTCATCGGTTCCTGAAAGATCATGCCGATTCTGTCGCCACGAATCGACTGCATTTCTCGTTCAGTCTTGCCAAGTATTGATTGCCCCTCAAATTCTATTTCAGATTGAGCATCAATGATGGCGTTATCAGGGAGCAAACGCATGAGTGCGTTAGAAGAGACTGATTTACCTGAACCTGATTCACCAACAATGGCCAAGGTTTCGCTAGAATTAAGGGTAAAGTTAACCTTTTTTACCGCATCAATGATTCCATCATTGGTTGTGAAGCTAACGGAGAGGTTATTGACTTTAAGAATGGCCCGGTCCGACATGATATATCCTTATCAATTTAAGACATTAGGTGAAGATTTCACTTCTGACGTGGTTTTAAGTTGCCCAAAATGGTGATGAGCACGTTGAATTTGTTCTAGTTCGAGCATCCAATACGAACTGCGTTGAGCACTGCAAAAAGCGATCAAGTGATTGAGTAGATCTTCACTCTGTTTTTCCAGCAGTGAATAGGTGCGTTGGATCAGTTCTGTGCTTTCGAGAGAGATAAATTGCATCAGTGCGTAAGACTGATTCAAGGTGTCGAAGGCTTGCTGATGATGGCCTAAACGGTTGAAAATCTCTGATTGAGCGACACTTGCGTCTCTAAGCCCTGCAAGTAGACAGGCAAATTGGCAGGGCTTGATGTCGCTTTGGTATGCAGCGTCCTGGATGTGGTGAGGAAGAGACGTTAGAACATCACCATACAGGCGCTGTGCTTCTGGCCAGTGACCTTGTTCCATTAACTGTTCAGCTTTTAGGTAGTGCATCCAGCATCGTTCAATTTCCATATCCACATCCTCAATTTATAATATCTGAAAATGTTAATGATATTTATTATCAAATGCAAATTAAAATCATTCACATGTTAAGTTGGTAAATAAAGTGGCCGGTTATTCTTAAAAACGGCTCAAATTGTGCGTTATTTGCTCAGTTGAACAGCGATGTTGCGTAAGTCACTAAATTTATAGGAAATTACATCTACACTGATTTTATCTACACCCAAGTAATGAAGGACTAAGGAGGCGGCGATGGCGATGCAAAGACTCAATACAGAACAGCTGTATAAGGTAGCGGAACTCGATAAGCTACCATGTAAGTCGACCAAAGAACTGGCTCCAATTGACGAAATCGTCGGGCAAGAACGTGCACAAAAGGCCGTTGAGTTCGCGATGTCAATCAAGGAAAAGGGTTACAACATTTATGCGATAGGGCGAAATGGTTTGGGTAAGCGAACCATGATTTTGCGCTATCTAAACCGACACACTCAAGAGGTCCAAGAGCTTTTTGATTGGTGTTATATCGCGAACTTTGAAGATATTCGTACACCGAAGGTACTCAAGTTGCCACGTGGCGTGGGCAGCAGCTTAAAGCAAGACATTGAAAAGCTGATGCGTAAATTGCTTAAAGCCATGCCGCTCGCATTCGACAATGAGATGTACTTTAGCCGTGCAGATAGGCTTAAAAACCAATTGGCCACGAAGCAACAAGCTGCACTCGAAACAATTAGCCAAGAAGCGAAAGACAAGGGCATCAACCTGACGATTACTACTCAGGGTGATTACCAGTTTGTCGCAATGAATGGGGATGATCTTCATACCGAAGAGAGCTTCGATCTGCTTTCGCCGGAAGAGCAAGACCAGTTCGATAAAACCATTGATGGATTGGAAGTGGGTCTACGAACCATTTCTCGCGAACTGACCGAGCTTGAAGAGACGTATACAGAGAAAATTCAAAAGCTTAATGATGATACGGCGCGAGATGTGATCACGCACTTCATCAAGCAGTTGAAGCAAGATTACAGCCAATATGCAGATATCAAAAAGTACCTGACGGCACTGCGTAAAGACATTGTCGACAACGCAGATATTTTCTTGGAAGAGAGCACAGAGCAAGCAGAAGTTGCGACCGCCTCTTTGGATAAGAAAATGCCACGTCGTTACAAGGTTAACGTGATTGTGAGCCAGAAGGAGGAGACGCTGCCGATCGTGGTTGAAGAGAATCCGAATTATCACTCTCTGTTTGGCTATGTCGAGACGGCAACTTTTAAAGGTACCGTATTTACGGACTTCTCATTGATTCGCGCTGGTAGTTTACATAGAGCCAATGGCGGTGTGTTGTTGATGGATGCGGTTAAAGTCCTCGAACAGCCTTATGTTTGGGAAGGCCTGAAGCGCGCGCTACGTTCGCGTCAATTGAGCTTCACTTCATTAGAAAAAGAGGTCACGTTAACGGGAGCGGTATCGCTTGATCCAGAACCCATTCCATTAGACGTTAAGATCATTTTGTTTGGTGATTACCGCACTTATCAGCTATTGCAACATTACGATGCGGAGTTCGGTGAACTGTTCCGTGTCACGGCCGATTTTGAAGATGAGATGAAGCGTACTGCAGATTCTGAAATGCATTATGCACGCTTCATTTCGAGCATCGTACATGACAACAACATGCTGCATTGTGACCGCAAAGCAATTGCTCGCATCATTGAGCACAGTTCTCGTCAGGCGGGTGACCAAGGTAAGTTGTCGCTGCATTCAGCACACATTGCGAATCTGCTTCGTGAGTCAAACTACGTAGCGAGAGGCTCAAAATCGAACTTGATTCGTGCAACGCACGTCGACCAAGCGTTATCTAACCAACAGATGCGTGTTGGACGACTGCAAGACAGTGTGATGGAAACCTTCACTAACGGAACAACGCTAATCCATGTTGATGGTCAGGCGGTTGGGCAAGTGAATGCTCTGTCAGTACTCAGCACAACCGATCATATGTTTGGAGCGCCGAACCGAATCACGGCTACCACAGCTTACGGTGATGGTGAAGTGATTGATATTGAAAGAAACGTAGACCTAGGTGGCAGTATTCACTCGAAAGGGGTGATGATCTTATCGGCTTATCTTTCTTCGGTATTTGGTAAGACAGCTAAAGTCCCGCTCACTACTAACATCACCTTCGAACAATCGTATGGTGGCGTCGATGGTGACAGTGCGAGTATGGCCGAGTTCTGTGCGGTGGTGTCTGCGTTTTCTAAGCAGCCAAACCGCCAAGACATCGCAATTACCGGCTCAATGAACCAGTTCGGTGAGTCTCAGCCTATTGGTGGTGTGAACGAGAAAATTGAAGGTTTCTTTGATGTGTGTGAAATCAAAGGACGTTCAAACGAACAAGGGGTGATAATCCCACGCTCGAATGTTCATAACTTAATGCTGCGCGGTGACATCGTGAAAGCAGTTGAAAAAGGCGAGTTCAATATCTGGGCGATTGACCATGTCACAGAGGCGATTGAACTGTTCACAGGCAAAGCCGCAGGTGAGGCAAGTGATGAGGGTAGCTATCCAATTGATACTATTTTTGGTATCGCTCAAGCTAAACTGAACGCACTGCGTAAATAGCTGTATAGCTAGACTAGATAGTTAGCTAGTTTATGCCTAGATAAACAGATAAACAGATAAACAGATAAACAGATAAACAGATAAACAGATAAATAAACAGCCAAAACGCAAAAGCCATCGATTCTAGAGTCGATGGCTTTTTTATTGGTTGCGACTTAGCTCGCGAGTGAGTGGTTTGTATTTGGTCAATTCACGAATTAGATGAGCGCAGTGTGTTAAATGATCTTAGCCGTTTCGTAAGCAGAGCTTGGTGCCATCGAACTTCAATTTTGCCAACAAGTGTTTGGCGTTAGCTCGGCCAATATCATCAAATTCCACACCGTATCGAGCGTAGTGCGTCGATTTTTGCAGATTACAGATGATGCCTCTCAAAGGAGGGATAAGAGGGCCATTGTAGTTTTCAGGTGTAATCTCGATAGACACTCGATCGGCAATCTGAATTGCACGAGAGGTCGGAGAGGTCACAAAACGACAACCACTTTTCGATAAGTCTCTTATCTCACAGTTTGCTCGTTGGTCGTTGAAGATAATTCTTGAAGCCAAGTTCACTTCATAGCGTGTTTCTTTACGCAACTGAGTGACTTGCATCGTGCTTGGTGTCGAAAGTACAAGAATAGGGAAGGGTTCACCAATCTTATGGTGAATTTGGCTTCTAAAGTGAATAAGTGCGCCCTCACCTCGCAGAGAGTAGGCTCGAGCGGTCATCCAAAAACCTTCTTGAAAGAAAAAATTAAGATCTTCATTGGATACCTCGGGAACCTCAACCACAATACAGTTATCACTGTGTGTACCGATAAACTTGGTGGTGGCGAGAAACTTCGTGCCAACTGGAGTCGAGACATTTAATGTCAGCTCACTGCCGTGCTCAATCATGGCCAGTGCATCGGTGCTGTTTATCGTAGAAACGGTGCGGTTACGAGGATCTTGAAGTGCCTGATTATGCTCCAAAGGCTTCTTCAGTGGTGCGTTCATTATATATTCTCCATGCGCCAACATGCGTCTGTTAGTTATATTGGTAACTTGCTAACAAGGGGTTATTACGTGCTAGATTGAGTAGGCGTACTCACATAGATTTATAGAGTGCCTTTTATCATTGCTGTTTTTATATTAAGCCGATGGCACTGAATTAACTACTTTGTTTGTAAGTACTTAGTTTTATTTATATGCACTTGCGTTAGTCTATTACAAGGAACTCATACTTCAAACTTTTATTGTTTGTCGTATCAATTATTTGCAGGAGTTGAGAATGCAGGCAGTAAAATGGGATCAAGAAGTGAACCAGATCACAGTTGAGCTAGAACCCAACCAGTTCGCGGTCGTTAAGTATCAAAAGGACGGAGATGTACTACATATCACCTCGACACGAATCCCTGATGAACTACAAGGCAAGGGCTTTGGCAAGGTGATGATGGAGTCGGTCTTGCCTGAAATTGAACAAGCAGGCTTTAAAATTGTGCCAGTTTGTAGCTATGTCGTTCACTACATGAATAGGCAGCCACAGTGGTCACATCTTCTATCTGATAAAGCATAGCAACGAGTAATATGTCTCAATCAATATCGTCAAATAATCGGGCTCAACCTGAAGCGAGTTCAAGTCAAAATCAGCCTGAGCTTTATCAAAAAATAGCGACCTCGTTGGGTTGTCATGAAGGGTTTGATGTCCAAGTGATTCAACGCCTGTGGGGAGGATATGGCGAGTTAGTTCGCTTGGTCTTTTCTCAAGAAGGCCATGCTGAACTGAAAAGTGTGATTGTTAAACATGTCGCGTTACCAGATAAAGCAGAACACCCAAAGGGTTGGAATACCAAACTCTCTCACCAACGAAAGGTGCACTCTTACCAAGTTGAAACGGCATGGTATCAGTCGTTCACTCAACAGTGGGATGAGCGTTGCCCTGTACCTGTAGGGCTGCATTGTGAGTTACAAGAGAACGAATGGTTGATTGTGATGCAAGACTTAGCCGAAATCGGTTTTCCGTTAACTTCTCAGTTTAATGTGCTTGCTGTTTCTGACGATCTGGCAACCAAAGATACTCCGTACGAATGCGCGTCTACCTACACCTCAATCGAGCAAAAACAACGCGATGCTTGTCTTAAATGGCTCGCTAACTTTCACGCAAAGCACATTAATATCAATCAACAACAGTCGTCATCATTGTGGCAAGTCGGCACATACTGGCATCTAGACACACGCCCTGATGAGTTTAATGCCTTGCCTGATTTACCATTGAAGAACCAAGCCAAGCACATCGACCGTTTACTAAAAGAATGTCCGTATCAAACTTTGGTACATGGCGACGCCAAGCTTGCCAATTTCTGTTTTGATTCAGAAAGCCAAAATGCAGCTGCCGTCGATTTCCAATATGTGGGTCATGGTTGTGCGATGAAAGACGTGGCTCTGTTTATGAGCAGTGCGGTGAGGCCGCAAGATTGTGCAGAGCTTGAATCACAGATGTTAGAGACTTACTTCCGATACTTGGAAGAGGCATTGACGTACTATCAGCCACAGCTTTCGTTCGATGAAGTCGAAGCTTCATGGAGACCAATGTTTTATGTAGCGTGGGCTGATTTTCAACGTTTTGTAAAAGGCTGGAGTCCAGAGCATTGGAAGATCAACCCGTATACTGAGCATTTGACTCAAACGGTGATTGAGCAGCTAGAAAGCCCAGAATAAATTGCCTCTTATCTGCAAACCAAATAAGAAAAAATCGCCCAATTTATGATTGGGCGATTTTGATTTTATCTAGCGTAGGCCTTAGTTCGTTTGGCTATCAGCTTCTGTTGTTCGTGTGTAAGCGAGCTTATTGGCAAGTTTGAGTTTTTTATTGAAACTCTCTTTATCAATATCTCCCATTACACGCGCAGGCTCTATTTCACCGCTGGCGGGTGAGTAAAAGAAAATTGCTGGTGGGCCAAATACATTCTTATCATTAAGCCACGCCATTTGCTCTGGAGAGCTTTCTGTCACATCAAGCTTTATTGTCTTCCACTCTTTAAGTTTTTGGCTCACTTGTTGGTCGTTGAACACGTTGGTTTCAATCACTTTACAAGACACACACCAATCTGCGTAAAGGTCGACTAGCACCTTTTGGTCGCTGCTCGCTGCGGTTTGTAACTGTTGTTCTAGCTGAACAATAGAGTCAGTTTTTTCAAAGGGAGTGACGGCAATGGATTGGGTTGATTCTCTATTCGCGAGCGGGTTAAGAGGATCGGTATTACCTAAGAAAAATCCGACAAACAAAATTAAACCATAGCTCAATGGTAGCAAAGCAGAGAACTTACGAGTACGCGCCCAACCCGGTTGTGCGGCTTCTAAAGCACCGAAATGCACACCGGAACCGATAGCAAGCAGCGCCCATAAGATCATAATGATCGATGGAGCGACAAAGCGGCTCAACAGGACAATAGCAACCGCTAACAACAGCACGCCAAACACTTGCTTAACTGAAACCATCCACGCGCCACTTCTTAATAACAGACGCCCGCCACTTGCGCCGATCGCGATAAGCGGTATGCCCATACCAAGCGCCATAACGAACAGAGTCGCTCCGCCAAACACCCAATCTTGAGTTGTTGAGACGTACAGCAACGCACCAGCCAATGGAGCACTGACACAAGGTGATACAACCAAGGCTGATATTGCGCCCATGGCAAAGACACTGGCGATCTTACCGCCTCCAAGCTTGTCTGAGCCGCTGTTGAGCTTTTGCTGCAGGGCGGCAGGCAGTTGGAGTTCATAGAATCCGAACATCGCCAATGCGAGCAGAACAAAAACCGCTGCAAAGCTACTTAACAACCAAGGCTGTTGCATCGCGGCTTGCAGGTTGACGCCTTTTGCCAAGGTGGTGACTAAGATCCCCGTCATGGCATAGCTGGTCGCCATACCCAGAACATAGGAACTGGAGAGTGCCGCCCCTTTCTTGCCTGTCATCGCTTTTTCGCCACCGATGATGCTAGCCAAAATCGGAATCATCGGCAGTACACATGGCGTCAGGGACAAGCCTAAACCAAGCAAGAAGAACACAAGAAGTGCTTGTAGCTTTCCGGCTTGGGATAGGAATGAAGACAAGCCATTCGTGTCCTCACTGATCTCACCTAGGGTTTGATATAGAGAGTTTGATGGCTCCTCAACCAGGGTTTCAGCTACGGTTTCGAGCATCGGCAAATCGAGCACTAACTTTTGCGGCAGGTAGCAAAGTCCTTTGTCTGCGCAGCCTTGATAACGCACGGTGAGTTTCCCACTCCCTGAGTAAGGAACAGTAACGGTAACGGGCTCGTGAAATACGATGACGTTACCAAAGTTAGGATCCTCTTTCTTTTCACCTGGCAGCGAATAACTCGGTTCTAACGTAGATAATGACGACTCTCCTTTGAACGAAAATCGAGATTGATACAGGTAGTAACCCTTGTGGGTATCAAAGCTGATGACCGCGCCTTGGTCTGTGGCTTCCCATGTGACGGGGAAGGCCTCTTCAACGGGAAGAAACTCGTTTTCTTGAGCATGTAACAATCCGCTAAACAATAGAATTAACGTAAGTAGGTAGCACTTCATGAATGAAGGAACTCCGTGTTTTGGTGAATGTGTAATTGATCGTCGATGTAGATAACAGCGCTATCTTCGGGTACTGAAATACTTGGGTTCAGTGTCAGAGAAGTGCTGAGCACGCCGGCTTCCAATGTGGACGACGAGATAGCGGTAACAGAAAGGATCTTCTGCTCGACATCTTGCTTTGACAGAATATGAGAGGTGGTCTTGTCACCAAATTGCACTTGGCGTTCACTGTGAGCCGAAGTCGTGAGCGCTGCGTCCGTTAACGGAACGGCGAAAAATGGGGTCTTGTTGTCTCTTGGATCTAATACAGCAATGTTAAATGCCGAGCCATCCGGTTTGGTGCCTAACGCATAGATGTCACCGCCAAAATTCACTAACATCGACGTCGCGCCGAGTTGTTTTCCGATCGCTACGGCTTGGTCGACGGCGTACTCTTTGATGACGCCGCCAAAGTCGAAGCGAGTGCGGGAATCAGGGACGTGTAGCCTTGTCCCTTGTAGAACGACGGCCCCTTTTTGATCCATTGTCCCTTTCAGCTCCCACGCTTGCTTGCCCAAAGCAGAAGACAAGGCTTGGAAAGCATGGCTGTGCAACATCTTCGGCTTTTGTTTTAAAAGATGTTTGATGCTGCCAACCGTAGTATCAAAGGTATCGAACGTCAGTTGACTTAATCGGTCGAGGTGTTGGAAAACCTCGGCAGATTCAGAATCGAGTTCGACATCACATGATGCTCGCTGATTAATGTGCTGTGTTAGCCATGAGTCATCGCAGTAGAAGTTATATTTGTCTTCCAATCGGCGTGTGTTTTGCTCTATCTCAGTCGCTATTGCTGTTGCGCTTGCCTTTGGAAAGTTAGCCAAATCCATCGACAAAATTTGCACTTCACACGGTACGGTCATGGCATGAAAGCGATGTACAAAGGGCAGGTTAGAACTCATAGGTTGCTCCAACAGCCCACCACTGTGCTTCAAAACCGTTGCTTTGTTCGTAGTACGCAGCAAGCGCATTTAAGCGTAACTTCTTATGTACCTTGATACTCGCCCCTAGTTCATAGGCATTGGCCGTGAAGTTGCCTAAGCGAAGGTCTGAAGTTGCGTAGCCTGACGATGCAAAAGAAGGATCGGCACTACTTGGATCGCGATAGAAATCGGCTGCATCTTGCGTGTACCAGAAATAGCCCGGTGCCAAGGTTAACCATTCACTCACTCGCCAAGATAATTTGCCGCCTAACTGGTGAGACATTACGCCCCAATCATCCATAAACCATTTGTATCTTGGTCGGATTTTTAGACTGTCGGACAATGAGTAAAAAGCTTGGATATTAATACCGCCAGAGAGTCGCGTATCCGGTCGAGAATCTTGTCCCAAGAACACTTCATCATCATCGATCTTTCCGTCGTCGTTGATATCGACTTCACGCAGAACCGTTAAATAGTGATTGCTCAAATAGCCACTGCGGTAACCCGTGTAAGCAGTAAAAATGCTGTATAGATTCGGCGTGAAGGTTTGTGATAATCCGGCTTCTAAACTGCCCGTGAAAATGTCTTCCCAGCTCTGGCTGTTTGATGAAGCCAACGAGTATTTGCCGAACGCTTGAGTCTGATCGAAAAGGGCAGAGCCACCTAGACTGTAAGAGCGGTTTTTAGTGCTATCGGCATAGACCAAACCTTTGGCATTGATACCAAGGCTTTCGTAATCTTCTTCTTGAGAGGCGTTACCACCGAGAGTCCATTCATTACGTAAGGTATCGCGATAGGTCGCGCTTAAGCTGATGGATTTTCTAGTGTCTTCAAGGCCTACTTTTTGGATTTCATAGCCACTGCGGTGAGGATCGTAGCCTGCACGAATAACCTCGTCGGTTTTATTTTGTGCTTGTTGAGTTTTCAGGGCGCGGTTTACCTGATCGGCATTGGAAGCAGGAGGTGTTGTAGGCCCCCATGCTGGAGAGGCGCCTGAAACACTGTCGTAGCTTATCTCTGCGTTGAGTGTCCAATCTAAGCCGATACTTTTCTCAATCGAAACCATGGTGTCATTGGCTGATACTCTGTCATCGTATTCCTCATAGCTAAGGTAATGAACAGAGATATGATCTTCAGCTAATGCCACGTTAGCCACTGCCGCTGCACTCAGCAGCGTAATTGGTAATTTTTTCATTTTTTTCTTATTTTGTTTTTTTAAATACTGATTTGTTCGTTGATGGATCGGTTAGTTACAACCACAGCCACCGCCACCAACACCACTGCCGCCGACGGAACCTTGTTTGTAAGCGAACACCTTTTCAGAAAAGACGTCGAATTCAGGCACCGTGCCACCGGGTTTCATCTCTTTTTGAGCCAATGTGCCTTTTTCCCAAGGCTTTACGGGTTCAATACCAAGAAACTCATCAACGAAAGCCAGGGCAGAAGGTTTGTTACTCTCTTCTGGTACTTTCTGTTCGATAACCAGTTGCTTTGCCTTGGGTTTAACCATTTCAATGTTTCGTCTGGTTGCACGTTTTGCTTCTTGGTTTGAATAATCACCGCCACTTGAATAAACGGTGCTGGAGATGATCTCCTCTTCAACGAGAGGACCTTCGTTTTTGTCAGTGGTTTGCTGCTCAACGGGCTTTTTGCCCAGACCACTGAGGTCGAGTTCTAGCGTGGCATTAGCCGTCATTGGAATAGCGAGTAGCCCAACAAGGGTGACTTTGATTAGCATTAAAGTTGCACTCCCATCTTGGTGAGGTCATCAGTAATCACGTCACTAATGTGGTTAATGGCACCAAAACGAATCTTGATAACCTTGGCTTGGTAGATGTAGTAAAGCGCAGGCATGCCGATAGGTTTAAACTCTGCGATCAACGCTTGTTCAGGGTCGTTAACAATAGGGAACTCCAGTCCGAGTTGTTTTTGAAACGCCAAGCCAACCTCAACATCTTCATCCACATCAACGCCTTTAAACGTGACGCCTGTGCCTTTGAGTTCGGTGTAGAGTTGATTGACTTCTGGTAGCTCTTCGCGGCAAGACACGCACCACTCTGCAAAGAAGTCGACAATGGTCAGTTCATCCTTGTTGAGTTGAAGTTTTTCGATGACGTCTGGCGACAACGAATCCCCTTCTTGATAAGCCAATGCAGGTAAAGAAAGGCACAGCACCAATAGCGCTAGGGCTCGTGTAAACATGTTTTTCTCCATATTGTTTTTAACTTGTTTGTTTTTAATTCAATGCTTAAATTCAGGTGTTTCCAATCAAACGCTTTGTTTGGATTAGCGAGTGAGTTTGATGGTTGCCGAGTATTCAACCGCTAAAATATCGGAAAAGTACCCGTTGAGTTGAGCCGTGCTGGTGGCACTAAACACGCGTTGTGGATCCCCGGCACAGTTCTCGAATTGAGCGATTCGAGAAGGGCTGACGCCATAGCCGATGAAGTTCATTTCGATTCCATATTGATTGATTGCGGTAGTACAGAACCCGGCGTTAACCAGTTGGTCAAACGTGTCTCCTTCGTCAGCACCGTCGGTGAAGAGCACTAGCTTTCTTCTGGTTTCAGGTACTGTGCTGACGTTGATTCCCCATGCTTGTTGCCAGCTAGGGATCAGTTGTCTCACTCCCCATAACAAACCGTGAAAAGAGCGAGTGCCGCCATTTGCTGTTAGGTTGTTTATCGAGTTTTGGACGCGGGAAAATACGCTGGTCAATGGCAGCATTGGTGAATCTTGATTGCAGTCGCTTAACCACTTACTCGGTGGTGTAAATTTCACTGGTCGCTCTGAGTGCAGCGTCGCGAGGTTATCGACGGTCAGTGCCGCAGAGAAATTGCCATTGCGATAGCTAAGCCCATCAATACAGTAGATTCCTGCCGCTTCTTTGGATAACCAAGGTGGGCGCTGCGCTGCGACTCCAGAGTCGAAGGGAACGATTGAAATGCTTACAGAATCTAAATCGTTAGCGTTATTGCTCTGAGATTGAATCGTATTCAATGCATTGGATAAAATGGATTTCAACGACTGGATGTTTGAACCCATCGACCCAGACACATCAAGTACTAAAACCAGCTCCGTTGGAATCGAAGATTGCTTGCTTTCAACCACACTTTTATAACCACCACCCGTCGCCGTTACCTTGGTTGCATAGCTCTCATATTGGAAGTTGGGCAGTAAGGGTGACAATGAATAACCTAGGCTAATACGGCATTCTGAGCCTATGATTTCTGGTTCTAAGCCACTCACACCTTTTAGGGTTGGCTGATAGTACTCTTGGTAAGCCCGCATCATTGGGAGTGTGGCTGTATCAGCAAAGGCACAAGCTAATGCGGCAGAATCGGCGGCTTGCGCTGCTCGGTTTGAAACCATTACTTGAGCCGAGATCATCAGGGTGCCAACGGCAATGAAAAGCGCTGGAAACAGTAACGCCAACAATGAAATGGTCATGGAGCCTTGCTGTTTTTTAAGCGCAATGCTGCCGAATATTGGTTTAACCATAATGCTTTCCTATCACGGCTGATGAACTTGAGAGTGTTTTAGGAAGATTGAGTCGCTTGTAGTCAAACGGTGTATTCACACATAAAGTGAGTTGAACCAAGGTGGATGGTCTTCCAACTAACGCAGGGTCGCCGCTACCCTCAACGATAAGTGTCTCTAGTTGATCGATGGGTGTGTACTTTTGACAGATGATCCCGGCATGGATGTGCTTGTATTCCCAGTTCGAAGCAGTGGTATCAAATACACGGCTTTCAAGTACCAACCCAATATCGCTGCGCTTGATGTTTTGCGGAAGATAACGTTCGGCGAGATCGAGAAGCTGATCCTTTAACGTATTAGGTAATCCGTTTGGGCCTTGCTCTGGTTTCAGTTGTGTTAGTGAAACGGCGTTGACTAGGTTATATGTCACGTTGTCGAGCTGAGTCTGTAGGTTGAATAAGCGGTAGGTAGCAACAAGCCCCCACAAAATGATCATGAGTGCGAGTACAACGAAGGGGAATTCAATCGCTGCTGAACCCGCTTGTTTTTTTCGAGGTGTTTTATTTGTTGTCATAACTAACCAGTACCTTTCTTTTCAAGGTTGTCATGTTGCCGATAGACTCAGAAAACTGAGTTGATAGATTAGGTAATAAGGCAAATGAAAATGAGTAAGACACCTTGTACTCGCCTAACACTGCTCTGCTTTTGGATACCGGTTTCTCATTAACTAAATCTGAGAAGTTTTCGGCGTATAGCGGCGATGGATCCAAGACGAGCTTGCTCTTATCTATCAGTGGGAACTTTGCGATAGTCTCGGCAAAAGCTTGGTCTGAAATAGGACTAATCGGCCGTGTCTTGGCCTCTCGAACGCCCGCATTAACGGCTACATCAAACATGATGTTGACTAGCAGCAGACGGCAGATCTCAAAGAACCCAATGATGAGTATCAGAAACGGTATCACCAACATTGCAAACTCGACGCTCTGCGCCCCTTTTTGACGAGAGAACATCACAGTTCTCCTTGCTCATTTTTAGCAGCAAGCTCTTGGTAATACAGACTATTGTTGGCGAACTCAGGTTGAGATAGATGTGCACGAGCGATACTTTTTGCGGACGCACTGTCTCCAGAAAGCGCATAAGCCAGTGCTAGGTTGAGTTGCAGTTTTACACTCGCTTCCCCTCGGACAAAGATCGGGTGCAGAATGCGGATCCCTTGTTCTGGTTTACCATCGAGTATCCACGCCATGGCTAAGTTGTTGCGGTACTCATTACTGGATGGCATCAAACTAAGGGCTTGAGAGTAAGATTCACGCGCTTTTGAATACTGCTTATTGAGCGAGTAACTCACGCCTAAACTGTTTTGGGCAACATCATCGGTTGCGACTAATCTGATAGATTCTTCGAGCGCTGTTGTTGCTTGTTCAAGCTCACCGAGCGCCAACCACGCGCGGCCAAGTTCTCTGTAAATCGCGCTCGATTGATTAAGCTCGATACCACGCTTTAGATAATGCAGCGCCTCATCATAACGACTCGCTTGATTCGCAGCAGACCCCATTAACAATAGCAGTTGCGGGTCATCAGGCTTCGATACCAGCATCTTTCGGTACAGCTCCATGGCACTTTCTGGTTTGCCATTCATCAGTGCAACCTCTGCGACTTTCATGTCTTCAGAGATCTCTTTTTCAACGTTATTCGTTGACTGACAGCCAACTAAAATCAGCGCTAAACCCAAGAGAACGATCTTGTTCATAAGCCCCCCAGAGTTTGTTTAAGGGATAACATGATTGGCACGACAATAATGCCCACGACAGGTAGCATGATGAAGACCACTAAAGGGAATGACATCTTGGCTGGTATTTTTCCTACCCACTCTTCAAGCTCTAAGAAGTGATATTGGCGGCTATCAGAGGCAATTAGCTTTAACGCTTCAGCGAGAGGTGTGCCGTATTGAAGCGCTTGATTCATGGTGGTCACAATATTGTTGATGTCAGAAAGCTGGACTCGTTTGTCTAGGTTTGAAAGTGCCGTTTGTGGTGAATCAAGAACCGATATCTCAGTCGCAGTGAGTAGCCATTCGCGTGACAACGCTGGAGAGATAGCACGCATCTCTTCACCGACACAGCGAAATACTGCTTCGAGTGTTAGACCTGATGCGACACACACCACCATCAGATCGACGGCATCAGGAATAACGCGGCTAATTTGCATTCGTACTTGGTTCACACGCCAATCTAGAATGCGGTCGAACAGGATGCCGACCACAATGGCGATTGCGATACATTCGGCCATAGAGTTCATGCTAAGCACTTGGATTCGAGTGACATACCAAGCAATAGATCCTGTCACCATCGTCAATAGTCTTAAGCCAAGAAAATAGATCTCTGCATTAGGACTCAACCAGCCAATGAGGATTAACTTCTGGCGTCGTGGTTTTGCACCTTGGAAGCGCCATTTACTTGAAGCGGTGGTGTACTTAGAGGAGTAGCTCGATACGCGAGTCAGTCGTTCAGTTACTACATCTCGTTTGAAAGAAGACAAGTGCGCGACAACTGTCAGTAGTAATGCACATCCCAACAGAAGCAAGGCAACATACATCATGATGAGAACCTTTTGTTACGAGTCAGAGCGTTCAAAATGAGTGTGCCTGAGCTGATGCTGATGACGGCGTAGGTCAGTACACGCTGTCCCGATTCTGTGTTGAATAATTGGACTATCATGGTGGGTTCCATCAAATAGATACCACCCAATAACCCCAAGGGTAAGATAGAGAGAAAGAGGGCTGTCATACGAGGCTCCGAGGTTAAGCTTTTGACCTTTTTTCTCATCGCTCGATTGTCATGCATGGTTCTGCTTAAGCTTTGAAGAATGTCGCGCAGTTGGCCACCATTCGATTGATTCAGGATCAACGCGACCGAGAAGTAGCGGAAACTGCTGTAAGGAAGGCGAACGCATGCATCATCGAGGCTTTGGCGAAGGCTTAAACCGAGCGTTAAGTTATCGCGAATATAAGAGAACTCACGTCCTAGCAGTCCAGGTTGGGTTTCTGACACTTGTTCAATTGCTTGTGGGACTGAGAGCCCCGCAGCCACCGCTCTAGAAATCAGCCCTAGCACATTGATGATGCCTTGTTCGAACTCTTCTATCTGCATTTTTCGGCGGTACATCACCAAGGCACATGTGCATACAAACCAAAGTCCAACAGCGGCCAGAAGTTGATGATGCATTGCCAGTTGGGGAAATAACATGTGGCCAGATGCAGGGAAGCCGATAGCTGACAAGGCAATAAAGTACTTATCCCAAACTGGCAGCAATGCATTCATTCGCAAAAAGAAAGCATGCAGTTTGTTACTGCGCTGGTGGTTGGTTTTTTTGATTGAAATGTCAGCTGTGATCGAGCGTTGACTGCCGCTTACCAATAACAGCCGTTTATTCACGATAGCTTGCTTTGAGCTCAATCTGATTAACCCGATCGCGACAAACAAAACAAAAACAGTGAGAACTAGGATCATCAGGCTTCAAGCTCCATCGCAACTCTGAGTTGAGCATCGAGTTGGTGGTATTTGGCTTTTTCATTGAAGCTTGGTACGCACTTAGCACTCTTATATTCGCCAATCAGGTTGCCTTGTTGATCTTCCGATAAAGGTTTGAATTTGAACAAGTCTTGAGTGATGTATTGTTCTCCTTCTAACCCTTGCACCTCGGTGATCGAAACAATGCGTCTTTTGCCATCACGCATTCTTTCGACTTGTATAACCACATCGATGGTGTCTGCGATTTGGCGGCGCAATGAGAACAGAGGCAGAGTCGCTTGGCTCATCATCAACATGTTTTCCATCCGAACGAGTGCGTCAGTCGCCGAGTTTGCGTGCAATGTACACAGTGAACCATCATGGCCGGTGTTCATTGCCTGCATCATCTCAAAGGCTTCATCGCCACGAACTTCGCCTAAAATGATACGATCTGGTCGCATACGTAGAGAATTTCGCACCAATTCTCGCTGAGTAATCGGCGTTAAGCCTTCTGCATTGGCTGGGCGGGTTTCTGCTCGTACAACATGAGGTTGTTGTAGACGCAGTTCTGCGGTGTCTTCGATGGTAATGATGCGTTCTTGAGGTGAAATGCTAAAAGACATCGCATTGAGCAGTGTGGTTTTACCTGCACCAGTGCCTCCCGCAACAAGCACATTAAGGCGTGAGCGAACAATAATATCGATAAGCTTAACCATCGATTTCGACATTGCGCCAAACTGAGCCAATTGGCTGAGTGTTAGCTTATTCTCATTGAATTTTCGGATGGAAATGTAGGTTCCATCAAGCGCTAGCGGTGGGATCATCACATTGACACGGCTACCATCATCCAACCGAGCATCGACTAATGGATTCGATTCATCGATTCTTCGTCCAACCTTGCTGACGATGCGTCGCGCTAGGTTGAGAAGTTGTTCTTCATTGCGAAATTGAACGGCCGTTTTTTGCAATTTTCCTGAGCGTTCTACGTAGACTTCACGGTACCCATTGACCATGATGTCGGTAATGCCTTGGTCTTCAATTAAGGGCTGTAGTGGACCTAATCCTAGAAACTCATTGAGCAGTTGTTCTACTGAGTGAGCGACGTCATTGTGACCAAGTGGTAACTGCTTAGAGACCACGATATCTGACACCATTTCGGCAATTCTAGCTTCAAGATCGAGTGCACTTAAGCTCACTACAACCGATGGGTCGATCGCCTTGATGACCTCTTCATGAATCACATGATAATGCTCACGAACCGAAGGTGTTGATGTTAGGGCTTCATGTTTTCGAGCTCTATTCGTTACAATCGGATCTATGGCTTGTGTGTTCTGACCAAACATTATGCGCCTCGCTTCCAAAAACGGCGGCTGCCTTGTTGCGGCTCACCAGTGACTAGTTCAAGTAGAGAGTTAAACGCGAGCTTCACTTTCCTATTGCCTTTATGGGCAGGCTGACCAAGCGATGACTTGCTCAGGAAATGGTTAGGCAAAAACGGGATCACGACGTCTACGGATGTGCCGAGTGATTTCTTCACATCATTGACCGAAATAAGGGATGCGGAATCGGACTTACAATGGTTCAACACCACAATGGTTTGCGAAGCTGCTTGGTTTTGAAGTCGTTTGATTATCTGGCCTGCATTGCGAATGGAGCTGAGTGTAGGCTCGACCACAATGATTCGGATATCGGCACTTTTTAGCGCTTCAAAGCCAACTTGGTCACGCAATGAATAGGTCGGGATGTCGATCAATAAGTAGTCTGAACTTTGCAGGCAGAACTTTGTAAACTGATCGAATGCACTCTTTTGTGGCCAAAATGGTGTGGTGTCTAAAGGTAGATAACCGGTAAAGAGCGTGTGCTCGGGTGACACACTGATCCCACTGCGCTCAAACACGAGAGGTTCTAATCTTTCTGGGTATTGTAAAAGCTCTACCAACGCCGTGTTGCCTTCGACATTGAGTAGCAAATCTAAATCACCCATCGAAAAATCGAGGTCCATACAAGTTACTCGTTTATCGAGTTCGGCAAGCTGCTGCGATAACGTCGCGATAATGGTGCTGCTTCCTGAGCCACCTTTTGCACTGACAATGGAAACGATTTTTTCATTTCGTTTTTCGTTGTTGAGTTGCAAAGCAGCAAAGGAGACGTGTTCAAGATCTTGTGGTGTCACAGGGTTGACTAAATAGTCACTGGCACCGGATGCGAGCATTCCACGGTAAGCAAAAATTTCGGTTGAATGACCAATCGCGATAACTTGGCACCCAGTACGTTGTATTAAACGCTGCACAACCTGTTTCGATTCTGGCAATTCGCTATTCAGTACATCGAGGAAGATGGTTTTAACATCGTTCTTAAGTACCTGTCTCACCACGTCATCTTCTTGATTCGAAGAGGTTGTGATGTTGTTGATACCGAAATCATTCAATGTGTATGTGAGCGCTAATGTATCGAGCTGCTCTGATGCCGCGATCAGTACCGTTAAGTTGTGTACTTGGTTCATTGCGAACCTCCTAGCGTGGTATTCGAAGAACCAGAGTTTGTCTGTTGGTTTTGTGCTGGTGGTGCAAAGTAGTTATCGATGCTAGACACCGCTTTTTGTCCTTGTGCACTGTCGATGGGCTGACCAACTATCAGGTCTTTTGGATTTGCGACCATTTGCGCCAGTGCATTGGCATTCGCACAGCCAAAATTGCGCTGAGTACGATAAGCGTTGAGTGTGGTTCTTGGTGTTTTACCCGCGTCACATGCCGTTACTTTGGCACGATAAGATTCAACAAAAATCGTGATGTCGCCTTTACCTTGCGCCGCAGTGTCTGACACTGAAATTTGCGAAGGGTAGAGGCCTGACTCGATCAGACGAAGCCTGACTTTTTCACTTTGGCTTTCTCCTTTCTGAGTCGTATTTTCAATCTTGATCATTAAGTTGGAGAGCGTGCCTCGGCGAGCAATAAAGTCAGAGATATCAGCTTTCTCTTGAGCCGATAACGTTTTACCCGACAGTGTTAAAGTCAGCTTGTTTGTCACGGACACCACATCCACAGAAGGTTGTTGGGTTGTAGGCGTTGGCGCGCAACCCGCAAGCGCAAAGAGAGCGGGCAGTAATAAGGATAATTTGTTCATGATGTCCTCAGTAGTAGAACCCGTTGTCACCCAGTAAGCGAGGCTTCTGGTTGTCGGTGTAAGTCGCTTTATTATTTGATGTTTTTTGTTGCTCTCTTGGCCATGCCAGTAAACGTTCAACATCGCTCAACGGAATTAAGCCATCGGTTGGTCGTGGCATTGAGTCCGAACGAGTTGGCTGAACTAGGTAAGCCGTTACAATGATGATCAACTCTGTTTCTCTACGAGTGAATTCAGTCGAGCGGAATAGGCTACCGAGTACTGGTATCTCACCGATGAGCGGTACTTTTTGTAGTTGTTCGATATCTTCCGATTTCAATAGCCCACCTAAAGCAAAGCTCTGCCCACTTGCCAATTCAATGGTGGTGGAGGCGCTACGAGTGGTAAAAGAAGGGAAGTTAGTTCCGTTTATCACTTGTTGGCTCTCGATTGAGATGTTACTGACCTCGGGATTTACTTTTAAGCTGATACGGTTTTGACTGAGCACGGTTGGGGTGAAGTTCAGCTTTACACCGAAATCCTTGTATTCGATTTGAGTGGTGTCAGCCGTAATCAGTGGCAGCGGTACTTGCCCACCCACCAAAAACTCCGCATCTTCGCCTGACATCGCGGTCAAGTTAGGTTCAGCAAGCACAGACATCATGCCGTTGGTTGCTAGCGCATCAATCAGAGCAGTAATGCTCGGCTTGCCCCAACTACTGACATTAGGCAGCTTTGAAAATGAAAATTGCCCCACACCGCCAGCGATTGAACCCCATTTGATGCCCAACTTATTGGATACATTTCTTGAGACTTCAGCGATTTTTACACGAATGTTGACCTGATTTGGCATGGTGACAACCAATTGATTGATCAGCTCATCATCATTGAGTTGAGTCTGCTGATTTTGATTGGTTGAACTACTGCTGTTGTTACTGTTTCCCTGTGAATTCGAGCTCTCTTGTTGTTCGGTAGAACCGACAATAGGGGATAAGTAGCCTTTCGCGAGCGACACGATATTGTGTGCCATCATCGGAGAAGGAACGCGTCCTTTAAGCCATAACTTTCCGCCCAGAGATTCCGCGTTGACTGACGCTTCTGGGAACTTGTTTTTAACCAGTTCATTGAACTCGCGGCTGTTATGCGTGACGCGAATCTTGTTGGTATAAATCACGCGTTCTTGTTCATTCAAAACGGTGATCGTAGCGCTGCCAGCTTGCTTACCGAATATCATCACTTTGGTATTGGTTAAGGTTTGGTAATTAGCGATATGGGTGTTAGAGATGAAAATGGATTTCGCTTTTTCAGGTAAGCGAATCATTCTCGCTTCATTGATCGTCACATCAAATGTTGATGCTGTAGATGCAAAAGAGACACATAGGCTTGATAGTAGGAGAACACCCCACCAACGACAGATGTTAGCCATTGTTATCAGCTCCAGTTTTATTATTGACGGTTTTATTTTCGGCTCTAAATTCCACCAAACCCACGTCAGGTAATACCTGAGTTGTGTCTGGAGAAATGACTTTCAGCGTCACGGCATTTGCGTGTTGAGGTTGATCTTGAGCCTCGTTTTGCCCGCGTAATACAAGCGTTAACTTTCCTAATTGCTTCGCAAGTACTACTTGGTTTGCTTGCTCGGGTGTCACTTCTAAAGAGACACTGCTGTCGTCAGGGACAACTTTTTTATGTTGATTAGATTCACGGGCCTTTTGATAAGACTCTGCCGTTTGTTTGTCATTAAATGCCAAGACTCTTGCATCATGCACTATCGTTGTAACGTACAATCCTTGAGATGAATTGCCGTAACGAAGTAGCTCGCCATCTTGTGAACCGAGTAGGAGAATATCCACTCGGTCGCCCGGCTCAATGAAGCCTGAATTAGACGTGACTTGATCGACAGGGACTGAAATCGCGCGATAGCCTGGTTGTAATTTCAATGAGAGCGAGTAGCCACCTTCGGGCTCGGTAATGTCCGCTTTCGACAATATTGAGTCTTTGACGAGTTTGGTGCGTGCAAGCCCTGACATCGTATGAGCGGCAGAAATATCTTCTGGTGTCACGTGGTCGATGTAGTTCTCTAACTCTTGCTGTGGAACTTCTTTCCATCGAAACGAGTTTGGTGTGTAGGCTTGACCTATCTCTATCGTGCGAGTCGGAACCAGCACTTTGACCGTTTGCTTAACGGCTTGTTTAGAAGAGGTGGTCGCAGACTCGCTATTGGTTTGGCTCAACAGTAAAACGGATATTCCGAGCACCGAGCAAAATAACGACAGCAACATGAGTCGCTTGGCAGTCATAACTATTCCTTTAATTTGCAATAAACGGGCTTACTCTGAGGCTTGTTGTGCGTCTTTTAGTTTTTCGACTACAGTACCGTAGGCGTCACTGATAGCTGTTGTTAGCTCACCGTTCTCACCGCCAACAAAACTGAGTAAAACCACTGACATTGCTGCTGCGAGGATTGCGTATTCGATAGCGGCCGCGCCGCGCTGCTTTTTCTTGTTCAACATGTTGTTATTTCCTAGATAAAAGCAGCCTCAGCTGAGGCTGCTGTGGTAATTAGTAAAGGTGTTGTTAGTCTGCAACTAATCGATATAGATAAGCTGATGAATAGCTCGCGGTAGACACGTCAGTCTCCGTCATGGTTGTCATATTTAACCCTTTGAAGCGGCCATAAGGTGCAGGGTCGCTGGTGATGTAGTAGCCATAGCTACCACCAGTTGCTTCGTTGAACTCAAACACTTCGTTGTTAAGTGGCAATAAGCTATAGAGTTCAGCTTTTGTCGGGTAACGCCAATTAGCTTTGCCACAAATACTCTTGGTATTTTGTGCTGTGATAAGAGGGGCAATATCTACGTATTTCTTGAAACGGCTACTATCACCTCGAGAGAAGAGTTGCCAAACCAAGTTGCTGTCTGTGTCTTGAGCACACACTGCATTTTGTCGGTTGGTTACTACCGTTCCTTGCGCATTTAGATACTGATAATGAGCAGACTTTTCTCTGAATAATCGAGCTAAGACGACTTTGTCTTCAGAACCATCGGTACGAGCTTTATCTAAGGTTTGGCTACTTTCTTTAGTGTCGTAACTTGTGATGTATTGTTGATCACCGCTTGCTGCACTAGACCAGTAATAAAACGTGGTTCCATTATCGAAATAAGATTTGTCGTATTCTGGCTTGAGTCCCAAGTAATTTGGAAATACGTCTGTATCCAAGGTCATTTTCGAATTTGAACCTTCGACAGCTTTGGTGTTAATCGACAGCAGCTGTGCTAAGTGCGGAACTTCCCAGTCACTAAAACCACACAGCTTGTTGTTATTAGTGTTAGCGAGTAGTTCGTTGCTGCCTAGTATGCTGGCGTATCCGGTCGCTGAAGCATCATAGGCAAGATCGTCAGCACCATGCGGTAGTCCATCTTTGAGCAGCGCCCATACTCGACGTTTTCCTGAAATTTTCGTGTCTTCAACACAGCGCCAACCTTGTTGATAGGTTGTGTCGCTTGTCAGGTAGTTTCCTAGTTCATCCAACTTGGCGAAGCGATTACTTACCATTGCGTTGGCTTGAGAAACACTAAACCCATTGTCTGCCGCTTGTTTTAGCCCATCTTTTGCTAACACTTTGGATTGAGCGAGATCGTGGAGTGTGGCTGTTGTGCTCATCTCTTTGATGAGTGTTTGATATAGAGCGATGAGCGAATCAAACTCAGAGCTAATTCCGTTAGTTGCGGTATTCAGTTGGTTAATGAAGTCAGTGACTTGCGCATATTGGCTCTCTAATACTGAAATGGCACTGTAGAGGTCCAAACTTGCTTGATGCAGTTCTGAAGCCAATGAGGCTGAGCCTATTGCACTTGTGGCATCGGTTAGCATTACCGATTTTTTCTGGATGAACGCCATGTTCTGAGCAAACTTAGCACCTTCAACTAGTGCATTTAACCCGTTCGAGTTTTGCTGTAGTTTCGCTGCTTTTTCTTTGTAAGCTTTTACTTTGGTAATGAACTCAAGGCTCTCCGCATCAGTACGACTTTGAGCAACCGACACCTGAAAGTCGTAAATAGTGAGCTTCGTGGTCACTGCACTCAATTCGTCAAGCCATGGTTTAGTAAAGGCCGCCAGTTCAACCGCTTTAGCTTGTGCTTGGGTTTCTAAAGTCGCGTAGCTTTGCGCTTTTTTCTGATTGTTCGCTAGCCATGTTGTTAGGTAAGCCTCAGCCGCCTTTACTATTGAACTTTGTGTATTGAGTAGGGTTTCAACAGCAGTTGTTGAAGCATCAATGTGACTGACTAGCTGCGGCCCAGACGGTAATTGCCATTTAGCGTATGCGTATTTACTGTAATACTGCTCAACAGATTCTTGGCCTTTGTTTATAGTGACAGCGACGCCATTTTTATCCGCTAATGCATTCTGTGTCTGATTCGATACTAAGTAACCTCTTAAGTTTGAAGGCAGTGTTGCGGGGTCTCGTTGTGATAGCGTGATCACTTCACTAGTGTCTGGAAGCGTCCAACCTGCGATACCACAATCATCCAGCTGTGTGACTTTATCGAATACAGTATCGATTTCTGAAGAGAATCGTTCCGCCCAAAACGTCGGTTCCCCTTG
Source organism: Vibrio sp. L5-1 (assembly GCF_021728315.1). Lineage (NCBI taxonomy): Bacteria > Pseudomonadati > Pseudomonadota > Gammaproteobacteria > Vibrionales > Vibrionaceae > Vibrio > Vibrio sp. L5-1. The sequence continues at coordinate 1,371,090 of NZ_JAKKCQ010000001.1, forward strand.
TCCTTTGTCATCGTATTCAGCAATACAATTTAAGGAGTAGGAATTCCATGAGCCACCGTAACTAAAATCAGCGGCCTGCGAACGGGTTTTCATCGGTACGAATTTTAATGCAGTGAAGCTACTAACAGCATCTGTAGCCCAAAGGGTGTCACTGATTGAGTTTGATACACCTTGTTTAGCATTCTTTGTTAATCGAACACCGACATTGGCTTTGTCGTACGCTTCTGGGCCAATAAATTGAGGTTTTGAAACAACAGGATGCCAAGTGACACCTTTATCGTTGGTGAACTCATAGTTTTCGGCTTGATCAAAACGAACCGATTGACCCTCAACGTTGGCGGTTAAGTAAGCCCATTGAAATCCGTTGGTATTGATTGGGTTACTACCTGTGAAAGTATTTACAATTTCAGGCGAGGTTGGCGCGGGTATTTCAAACACTTTGGTAAAGGCTTGTGCAGTTGGAGTTGCAACGCCATGAGGCATGCCATTAGTTGGGTTCTTGCTTACTCGCAATTGCACTTCAGCGATGTTCTTGTCTACATTGCCAATCACTACAGGCTTAACGGTTACTTTTGTCCAAGTTGAGCCGGAGTCGAGTGTGACTTCGAAGTGCTCGGGCTGAGTAAATTCGCCGAAGTATGCCCAATCGAGAGTATTGTTTGTGTCGTTAACCACCAGACCCGTCGGGGCGTTTGGTGCTGACGGACGAACAGTAAAAGGAACATCGTTCGTCAACTCTGAACCGCTAGGACGACCCGTAATCGGATCTCGTTTAACGCGTACTTGGATTGAATCGATAGCGTAAGCTTGATCGTTTAGTTGATATGGTTTTGTGGTAACGACGGTCCAACCGGTGTTGAATGCATTGATCTCGTAATCCGTTGCCTCTGAAAATCCGCTTACGAACGTCCAGTCAAATGTATCTAATCCATCATGAGAGATTGGTGATGTCGGTGCGGCAGGCATACTAGGAGTAACAGAGTAGCCCTTGTCTGAACACAAGGTTTCACCAGGGTCATGCTGAGGATCCGATTCCGCTTTTACTCGCACACAGACTTGCCCCTTGGAAAATATCTCATCAGGGATAGCTTGTGGGTTGCTAGTTACAGGGGTAAAAGTAATGCCTCTATCGAGAGAGTATTCGTAGAGATTACTTCCCGTAAATCCTTCAACGTCTGTCCATGCGAATGTGTTTTCTGCATCGTCAACAATCGGTGAGGTTGGTGCTATAGGTTGATTTTCTGAGCGAGTGAATACAGAACTGATAACCAACGGAACTCCCGCGGGACGGGCATCCAGTGCATTTGACTTAACGCGAACCGAAATCGTGTTTGCAGGAAGTGAAACATTGCCAACAAGATACGGCAGTGCGGTTACGTCCTGCCAACCATTGCCTAGATTAATCTCGTAGAAAGACGGATCCTTGTATCCATTAACCCAAAGCCAGTTGATCTGATTGGTGCTGTCGTTAGCAAATTCCAATACCGGTTTTACTGGTTGGATTGGGGTTACCGTCATCGGTTGTTCTGACGCTGAACTTAATCCCGTCGGGTTACCTAGCGAGTCATCTTTGGCTACACGAACTTTTAGATGTCCAACTGGAATATCTAGGTCTTGAATGTCTTGAGGCTTTTCAGTTGTTTTTGTCCAGTTTGAGCCGTTATCTAATGAATATTCATACAAACTTAGTTCATTAAACGAGTCGACAAATGCCCAGTCAAATTGATTGATCGCGTTATTCACAGTAATCCAAGCTGGAGCAGCAGGCACGGTAGTTAGCGTAAATGCTTTGTCTGAGAGAATGGGCTTTCCGGCAGGGGTATTACGAACGCTAGACGCAGCAACTCGAACTTGAACGGCTCCTTTGTCGAACGCCAGTTTCCCTACAACAATCGGCTTACGAATTACCGTTGTCCAAGTGTTACCTGAATCTAGCGAATATTCGTAATCTGTGTTGTGGTTGAAGCCACGTACAAACTGCCAGTCGAAGGTGTCTGAGGCATCATTGACTTGACCATGCTTAGGAGCTGGCGGCCTAGTGATGATTTCATTTCCATCGATGTCTTCTTGGGAAACTTTGAGTTGGTCTCGGTATTCCTTACCAAGTTGTTTCAATGCGCTGTCGGTTCCTGATGCGCCATGAGACAGCAAATCGGTCTTGGCTTTAAATTCTGCTAAATCAAGCTCTGCCAGCTTGTACATAGACCCTTTTCGAGCATTTACTTGGTCGACACCTGCATCAACAGAGGCCATTTGTGCTTCTTGAAGTACGCGAGTAACACCACGCGCAAACATGTGTACTTCACGGCTTTTGGTTGAGTTTGATGCGGAATAATCACCAACAGCCAGTTGTTTATCTATGCCTAAGTCGCTGGCTACAAGCAGGGTTGCATCATCAAAACTGATTCCACTGGTTCTCGACACACTGGCAATGAGAGATGTCACGGGGCTAATCACGTCTGAGTTGTTACTCGGTACTTCTAGAGTAAATCCGGATTCGATAGGTTGATTCGGTGAATCCATATCGATGGTTACGCCAGCAATCGCTTCGACCAATATTGGGTATTGAACGGCATCATTGTCGACGTCTAGCTCAAATCGTCCTTCGGTGTCCGTAGTGGCAATTTCTCCATCAGCAGAATCACACATGGCATTGCTGTTTCTGTCTAAACAAACCTTCGCGTTGTGTAAATAACCATCCAAAGCTATGCCCGAAATATTCTGAGAACTTGGCTTAGTTTGTGACTGTTTGAGCTTCGGATCTGACTCTGCTCCGCCACAAGCAATCAGCATTGTGGAAACGAGTGAAACACTCATTAATTTGTATGGATTTCTTACCACCTGAACTCCAAATAATTTATAAATTACCCATAGGAAAGGCGGGGGATATTAATTTAAATGATAGTAATTATCAATATCATTTGATCTTTTATTTCGTTAAGTGATTTAATAGCAAAATAAAATACTATCAATCAAATCATAAACTAGGTGAATCGGTCGAAAAAATGCACAATAAATTTTTAATATGCAAACTGTCACTAGCAATATCTGGTGTCTTAATGGTCTCTGGATGTGGTGGCGGTTCGGACGGGGATAGTTCGGTTGGAACATCGGCTTCAGGCTACGCCTATCAAGGTTCATTAGTATGTGCTGATGCAGATCTGAACGGCGTATGCAGTGACCAAGAGAAACAGCTTGAAGAGGTTTCTGGGTACGCGAAACAGAGGCAATATGATGGTGCAATTTTGACCGCTTCTCCCAATATGGAATTGGTCACACCTTTCACGACCTTGATTCATAGTGAGATGATGTTTAATCCCGGCGTAAGCAACGATATTGAACAAGCAAAATCATCACTTCAAAGTAAGTTGGGTGATCATGTTGGTATCAATTTCAGTACGCTCGATACCACCTATGGCCCTAAAGATTCATCTGATTTGTTGCTAAATTCTTTGAAAAAGGCACAAAGTGACGGCAAGCAAGCGCCTTATACTAATATTGCTCACGCGTTAGATCTAATGATTGAGCACAAGACTCTAGATTTATCAGCTATCGATGTGGCTGGGGCGGTTTCTCGGCATCTACAAATTGAAGACTCTTTGGTTGTTCGCGGTTCACAATCGGTACCGCAATTGTCTGGTGCGAAGTCGATAGCTCTGAATCCAGCGAGCAGTCAGATTGTGTTTTTAACGGCTAATGATGTGGTTATGCAAATTGATAGCTCTTCACGCAATAAGCCGGTGACAATCAATGGTGACCCTGCATCTCAAGCGGTTTCTGGTCTGGTTAGTATCCGTTCGCACGACGACGATGATTATGACGACGATGACGATGATGACGATCACGGAGGTGGCACTGGAGGCGGAGAAATACCGGTAGATTCGAGTGAAATCATTCAGTTAGTTCCTGCGCTAAATGGTGTTCAGGCATACAAGGTTTACAAACCGACCGCTTACGTCTCACCCACATCGAGTGATATTTGTAATAGCCAAGGCGCTAATGGTGTTTTCCTCACAAGCCTCAATGGTTCGAATAATAACAATGTTGGCGTGAAGGCTTTTGCGATTGATACATACAGCAGTCGCAGTGGAGGCACGCTTCCACCCATTCCAAAACCTAATCCAGCCGTTCCGCCTAAATCGACTGAGTCGTGCATCAATGATAACTTCGCAGCAGTGGTTCCTCTGTTACAAAGTGGCTCGTTACTGGCGATTAAAAACACCGGAAGCTCGATATACTCACAGCAAGAACTCAAATTGCTAAGTGCTAATAAACTTGATATGAAAAGCTGGAGTCACGCATTGAAAGCTTCTTCACCGCAAGTCATGTCATCTTATGACGAAAGTGAAGCATTAATTATTTATAAGAATTACTTTTCAAACAGTAATTTAGCGGCAGAAGTTATCGACACCTCTAACCTATCCACTAAGATGACGATTGATAAGTTAAACCTTAAAACAGCCAATATTGTCGTGAATCAGCAGATATTGTTGGGGTTGGATAGCAATAAGGTTGAGTGGGTGTCTAACTCGATACAACAAACTGTACTTGGGGAGCTGACCGTTGATTCTGCTATTAGCAAGATAGCGACATCGCGAGACGGAAAAACCAGTGCGATTACCACAGCAAGTTCTCTTTATATCGTTGATAACATGACGAGAACCTTACTTGTAACAGAGTCTCTGAGTAACAATGCTATCAAGTCTTTGTATGTGTTAGAAGATAAGGTGATTGCGTTAACTTCTTCAGGTGCGGACTATTATCAATTCCGAAATATTAGTGGCCCGGCTCTAAAAGTTGGCAGCCAACTGGTGACCAAAGAACTCCTCAAAAAGTGGGAAGACAGCGGCAATTCAAATTGGAGTTCAACGAACTTGGGCTACATTCTTTCTCAAACGGGCACGGAAAGTGAAATCTCCGATCAATTCAAAAACGTAAACCTCTCGTTTTCTCCGACCAATGCGACAACTTCAAGTGGCATCTCTGGTGTGCACGTCAGTGGCTTAGAACGAGGTGAATGGCTAACTTTCTATAAAGGCCTTTAACGGTTTATTGCTTCAAAGAAGGGAGGCTTGCTCCCTTCTGATTCCTCCTTTTTTATTTCACCTCTCTTTTTCATAACGACCTATTTCTCTTGTTTATTTCTTTTCGCACCATGCATTTATGCTCTGTATAAACACTAGAAAACAAAAGTTAATCGTTTGTTAATTCCCATAAAACCGGAGTATGATACTGGATTACTATTTAGGATTTGGCTGTCATGAGTGCATCAACAGCGAGCTGGAAAACGCCGCAAAACTTCTTATTACTGATTTCGATTGTTGTCCCTATTGCGTTTTCGAGCTGGATGGCTCTGCTGAATAACTTCGTGATTGAGAAAGCGAACTTTGACGGTGCTGATATTGGCTTGCTGCAAAGTGTTCGTGAAATCCCGGGCTTCTTAGCGTTTACTGTGGTGTTTGTGTTGGCATTCATTCGTGAGCAACGCTTTATGTTGATATCGCTGGCGATGTTAACCGTAGGCACGGCGATTACCGGTTTATTCCCTTCACTTACTGGCTTGTTGCTGACTACGATTTTGATGTCGACGGGCTTTCACTATTTTGAAACGCTGAAGCAGTCTTTGTCACTGCAATGGCTGAGTAAAGAAGAAGCGCCAGAGATGCTAGGTAAAATGATCTCTGTTGGCGCGTTAGCCTCGTTAATCACCTATGGCTCGATTTGGATGATGCTAGAGCAATTTAAACTCGACTTTGCTTGGGTGTATGGCATCACTGGCGGTATTGGCTTTATTTTGGTTTTGGTGATGACCTTTGGTTTCCCGGAGTTTCAGACCAAGACTCAACAGAATAAGAAGTTGGTGCTGAGAAAGCGTTACTGGCTCTACTACGCTCTCACCTTTATGAGTGGTGCAAGAAGACAGATCTTCACGGTGTTCGCAGGCTTTTTGATGGTAGAGAAGTTCGGTTACTCGGCTGCTGACATCACGCTACTGTTCTTAATCAACTATCTGTTTAATTTCTTGTTCGCAAAACGCATTGGTAAATTTATTGGTGTAGTCGGTGAGCGTAAGGCGCTGATCTTTGAGTATGTGGGTTTGATTGGTGTGTTTGTTGGTTATGGCTTGGTGCAAAGCGCTGAGTGGGCGGCAGCACTTTACGTGGTCGATCATCTGTTCTTTGCGTTGGCATTGGCGATCAAAACCTACTTCCAGAAAATTGCGGATCCTGCTGACATGGCATCAACCGCGGGTGTCTCTTTCACCATCAACCATATTGCAGCGGTTGTTATTCCAGTTGCGTTTGGTGTGATTTGGCTGTCTTCTCCTGCAACGGTTTTCTACATTGGTGCAGTGATGGCGGCGGTTTCTTTGGCGCTGTCTTTAAACATTCCTAAGAAGCCTGAAGAGGGTAACGAAGTCCGGATGTTTAGCTGGCGCTAATGTTCATTTCAATCTGATGAGATAAACAAAAAGCTCCAATAGCGATATTGGAGCTTTTTTGTATGCGCTAAATGGTAGTCAAAGGCGTGACGCTCTAAACGGGTGAACTTGATGACTCGGATTTACGAACAGTAGGGTAAGGTGTGATATACCTTATCAACGCGAGAAAAATAAGCAGTTTTCGCTTCAGTTCTCATGTTCAAAGGAATGTGTATAGCGGCCTAAATGGACAAGTATCGTATGTTGGGTTCGAATCGCGATTTTTGAATTGAGTATAGTGTGATAGGTCGAGTGAAAACTCGACCTTACGACTAAGTTAATACACGTGAATGATTTATTTAATAACCGAGAAAAAGAGTGCAGCTATTGATAGTACTGTGGGAATTATCATTCCGAAGATCATAAATTTAATTTTCATCCAATATAGACTTTTCTCATACTGATGAGTTCTTTCCATCAGAAATAATATACGATCCATTTTTATATCTTCACCACCAAAAATAAGTGATAGTTCACTTTCATAACCTGATCTCATTTCAATGTTCCTACTTTTTAGTGATTAATATTATTTTAAATAAAACTTTATAATAACTTACCTTGGCTCTGATTAGTTATAGATTGGTTGATACCATCAACAATGGATACGGGTATAAGTAAAGTCACCGAGTTTACTAACAGTAAAATAATCCCCTAACGTAAACTAATTAATAAGTCACAATATAATACAAAGTTAAATATTGATTCGGTATGAATTTCAATGTTTACATTAAAGTCATGCTCATTGGGTGATTGCCACTAGAGAATGAGACAATAAAATCCTAGATGTGAATGTCTACGTTATTGATTCCAATAATTACTTTTCTCAAGTGAGGGTTGTAGTTTGGTTCCTCATACCCTTTCAGCTGATGTACAGTTACTCTATTAATTTAGAAAATGTAAACGGCTCCAGCATCTTTCCATGAATTGTCGCTCCAATCGAGATCAGGATCCGAAGGGTGTCCGGGTGCTCCGATAGCAAGCTCATCACTGCCTGGTTTAAACATCATTGATTTTCCGAACTCTTCTTTTACACCACTGACACTATCACCTGTAAAAACTCCTTGCCATGCATAGTCTCGATCACCATAGCTAGTCAAGTGGTAAACATAAACAGCACCATCTGGGTCGCCACCAACTTCTAAGGTATCAGAGCCGTGATGAAAACCAAATCCACGCCATGGGGCAAGCGGGGCGGATACCGCTAGATAACCATTGTCACTAAACGCGATACCGGAACCAAATTTTTGACCTTTAAATGCTTTTACTGGATCTATTGTATCGACTTTTGACCAAAATCCTCTTTGTGAGTCATATTTATAGCTCAAGACTTGATCAACTCCAGGAGCCCCAACGAGAATAAGGTTTGCGTCTTTACTTATAGTGACTGATGACCCAAAACCACTGTTTTCAATCGGAATAGGCAATTTCAATACGGTTTCTAAACGCCAAATATCATTGTCTTCGTTTGGAGAGGGGTTAAGACGGTATACGTATACAGCACCACCGTGTTTGACTTCATTTCCAGTATCTTTTCGTAATGAATCCATAGGAGCACCAACGACTAAAACGTTGTCTTTTGCAAGAGCGACACTAGCACCGAACCTTGCATCTGCAGCTAGGTCATCTGGGCGCTTTAGTTTCAACTCATTAGGGTGACGTAAGGTTTTTATGCCCGATTCAGGAGCTGCTGGAAAGTTGAGGTCTTTATTGAGGAAGAATGAGACTTCCCCTGCATTATTTTTTTCGGGGTCTCCCATTATGATGATATCGCCATTTTCACCTGAACTAGCTAAAGCTTGGCCACTTGAACCGCTGTAATTTTCAAGCGAAAGTTTTGGACGCCCATTATTATCGTGGTGCATTTTGTTAATATGAACGAGCGCTTCTTTTTTCGTCGAACACGTAGATGTTGCAAGCATCATGTCTTCGAGAGTGTTACCTATGCCCACAAGACTATTCGTTGTTTTTTGTCCGTCAATGTTATAGCTCGTGCTATTTGCTATGTCTTCATCATAACCATAATTGCCATTTTTCTGCTTTGTATAAATATCAACTATACGAGTTGTATCTTTACCTGAATTGACAACTAAATGGTCATTTTGCCAAGTTAGCGCTTCGCCAAAGCGAACGTTGTTCCAATCAGAATGTTCAAGATATGTTTTAACGCGGATGACAGTTTGTTCTAGATTTTTTAATTGAAATTGTGAAGATTGAACAAGACAAGAATCATTATTTTTGCAGGCTAACAGTTCATAATCAGAAAAAGCGGCATCAAAATCGACGAGGTCGATCTTTAGCTTATATGAAGTACCAGTGATTGATGGTTCAATTACTTCGCTAATTAAGCCATAAGCCGAGGGTCTATAACGTATCAACTTATAATGTTTAATTCCTTCAATTTTATTCCATTCTAAAAGTATGCTTTTAGCTTGAATTGACTGGGATACGGTCAGAGAAGAGTTGTCTTGGTGAGTGTCTGATGATGGAGATGAATCACTTCCACATGCAGATAAGTTTAATGCGGTGAATATAAGAAAAATGTACTTTTTGGTCATTGTGACCCTCCATAGGTAGAAAATTAATCCGAAGTGCTGATGAGTACCTTAAACTCTGTCTATTGATTAGTTGAGCCATAGAATAATTACTAATTCTCTTTAAATCTAAATTTAAATCATCAACATTACTTTTCAATAAACGTGATATCTAGCACTTTACAAAGACCTTAATTTTCTAATTCGTCAACCTACGAGACAATTAGCGACACTATCTTTAATACACGTAACTTAGGAAAATGGAGTGAACAGAGTTTGTATGTGGGGTTTTCTAAAATGATAATAATAATTTTTTAAGCACTTTATCAGAATATTTATATTTAAATATGTGTCATGTTAAGTATGAAATCTAATAAGCCTTTCTGTGTGTTGATTATTTAATGTTTAAATTAATGTTCAGTTGTTGATGTGTTATGGGTGAATATATATAAAATATCATTGAATCTCCCCTGGCTAAGTGGTTATTTTTCTAGGGTTTCTAAAATGTACGTTGGGATGTATAAAATAAGTAAAGCCCTCATGGAAGATTGTTTTGAGGGTTTTACCGTTCATTTTTATTTGACTATTAAAGTCTTCATTTTCCATGGTGTAAATCTTTGAGCGGCTCATTTGTTGGTTCTAATGAAACAAGAGTTTGATGATGGAATAATGATAAGGAAGCTCTACTCATGAGTAAACCTGCTACGGATGGTCAAAGAAGCGTTACGCTCTAAACGGATTGCTTCTTATGCCATTGGCTCTGCCAAGGAGCTTGAAAAACGCTTCTTATAGCTGCGTAACATGCTTAAGCTGAATGTGGCTGTTAAGGTTTCAGCAAACAGGATACTTGCCCAAATACCTTGTTCTGGGAATAGCTTTGGCAAAATCATGATACCCAATGCGACGAACACAAAACCTCGTCCTAGAGATATCAGTGTTGCTTGCTTAGGTTTGGCCGTTGCCTGAAACAGATTGGCGATCACTAAGTTTATGCCCATCAGCGGCACAGCAAAGAAGAAGAACGTCAATGCGGTTGATGACAGTGCAATCAAATCGCTTGAGTCACCCAAATAGAGGGCTGCGATTTGTGGAGCAAACAGGTACACCAGAACCATAAACACCAAGCCGCTACCAATTGCACTTTTTAAACCTAAGCGAAAAATCGCTTCGATTCGGTTTGGTTTGTTGGCACCATGATTAAAGCTGATGATTGGCTGACATGCTTGAGCTATGCCGACCATTACAAACAGAGCAAAAACCCCAATGTTTGCTGTTAAGCCGTAGGCGATAATATGGTTCTCACCAAACTGATGCAGCAACACGTAGTTGAACAATAAGATTGTCATCGCTGCGGTTACTTCAATGAAGAATGTCGGCGTACCTATTTTTAGGATGCTTGGCAGTTTGCCCAAACCAATCCCTTTTAAGCTCATTTCCAAGGTGCCTTGTTTACGCACGAAATGGCTTAATAAAATACAAGCGATAACACCTTGAGCAATTGCTGTACCGTAGGCCGCGCCTTTCATGCCCCAGCCAAATTCTAAGACGAAGAAGTAATCCAGTACTAGGTTAACCACAGCACCGATCGACATCGCGTAAGTCGCCAGTTTTGGGTTGGTATCGTTCCGAACAAAGCATGACATGACCCAAGCTAACGAGTACAACACAAAGAATGGCAGCATCACAGACAGGTAATCGTGAGTCAGTTCAGCCATGTAACCAGAAGCGCCCATTAACGCAATCATGTCGTCTAGAAAATACAGAGCGATGCTGACTGAAATGGTGCTAAGCACAGCGGTACTGAGCATTGATTGATTAAAAAGTGTTTGGCCAGATGTTGTGTTTCCTTTGCCGACTTCGATAGACATAAGTGCTGCGCCACCAATGCCCACCATCATGGCAATGGCGGTGAATATTGAAAAAGCAGGGATGGTCAAAGCGATAGCACCAAGCCCATCAGGGCCAACACCACGTCCGACGAACCAAGCATCTCCCATGATAAAAAGAGACTTGATCACCATGCCCGTTAGTGCGGGCCAAAGGTATTGATAAAAGGATTTTGAGATCGGATCGGTTTTGAGATTAATGCCCATTCCAGAAAGCTCCCAACAAATTGGATGAAATAAAGAGGGAGCATTATCCGAACTTAATTGAATTCTAAAAAGGGATTATCTGCGTATTATGTTGCACTATCTGCACATCGAGTTCGAAACTCTGCGGGTGACTCGTTCATTTGGCCGCGATAAAAACGACTGAAATAGGCAGGGTCTTCGAAGCCGAGTTCAAAAGCGATGGTTTTAATTGTCTTGGTCGAAAAGATCAATTCTCGGTTCGCTTCTAAGATGGTTCGGTCGTGGATTAGTTGCGTGACCGTTTTACCTCGTTCTGCTTTGACGATTTCGTTGATGCGCTTGTTAGTTATCGACAGCGCTTGCGCATAAAACTCGCAATGTTTGTGCGTGGCGTAATGTTGCTCAATCAAATCAGTAACCTTGTTTACTCGGCTGTCGCGCACTTCACCTTTCAATGAGGATTGGGTGGCAAAGCGTAATATGTAGCGCAAAAAGCTATTCATGAGTGATTCTACCAAATCCCAGTCGCTATCCACTCGCTCACATTCTTCTTTGATCATGGTGAAAATAGGCAGCAGGTAGCGGTTGCCTTCCTCACTGCAATCCAAATAGGGAGGGCGACTTTGATGCATGGCAAAAACAGTGTCGACTAATTGTGTGTTGCGATGATTGGTTTTGACAAAACCTGGGGTAAATACCAGTAAACGAGCATTTTCTCCCACCAGTTCTGAGCGGTGCACCTGACCTGGAGCGATGGTGAAAATACGCCCGATCTTGTTGTCATAGTCAATGAAATCAATACTCTGACTGCCTAGGTTATCCACGCACCATACCAACTCCCAATATTCATGCCTGTGTGGTTCAAGAAACGCGTCGTCATCGTTTTTAGACAGCTCAGTGGCACGGCAAGGCTGACCTTTGATGAGTCGAACGTGTTTAATGGGTGCTCTCATGACGTTCCTTTTCTGAATACTGATGTTGTGTAGGCTAAGACAATGGTCGACGATTCTAGTTGTTTCTAATGTAGTTGATAGTAACTTTTAAGTCATTCGTTTGGCGTGTTATTAACTATTAACTATTAACTATTAATTATTAATTATGAGTCGTTACACAGTGATTGCGGTGAGACCAGTTGGAGTGGGGGGGGGGAGGTAGGAGCTTCGATTCGAGTAACTCAATAAAACCCTAGAAGCTCATTGCGAGCTTCTAGGGTGAATTAACATGGAGCTTAGTTGTTGCTTGCCGTTTTTAGCGTAGAGCGAAGCTTGAAAATTCCCTTTGGCGCCTTGGTGAGCAAGATGCCGCAAAGCAGGGGAATCATCATAAACAATGATTGTTCAGACAGAACTTCACCATTGACGTAGCAAGAGATCAGTAGAGCAACTACAGGGAAAATCAGGAAGCAGATAGAAGCTTGGAAAGGTGACGAAACCTGTCCTAGCTTGAAGTAAGCAACAATGCCCCCAACACTCGCTACCAAGCCTAGGTAAATCACGGCTGAAATCGAATCCCAAGTGAACGATTCAACATTGACGTTTTCACCGATAGCCGAGACAGCGAATAAGAATAGAGAAGCAATAAAGCTCGGTAATGCGTTGTAAGTCAGCACTTCAATGCCCTTGCAGTGTTTCTGAACCAACACATACATAACAGCGTGAATGGCGACAGCAAGTCCTAGGCAAATGGTACCCATTAGGTAATCATCGCCACCCATCTGCATTTCGTTGCCAAGGATTAAACATAGGCTCACAACAGCCGTGATCAAACCGAATATTTGGTGCTTTGCCAATCGTAGGCCTAGGAATAAGCCAGACATTAGCATGACAGCAACCGGCATGTTCGCGAAGATGATCGACGCTAAACCAGAAGAGATATATTGCTCGCCGTAGATCATCAAAGTAAACGGAATCGCGAAGTACATCAGTGCCACAATAAGTAACCACTGACGCTTACCTTTTGGGAACAGGAGTGGTTGATTAAAGACTTTCGCTAAAACCACTAGCAGAGGTGCTGCAAGGAAAAAGCGCAGTGCAGTGGCAAAAATAGGTGGGATGGAATGCAATGCCACTTCCATAGCGAACCAAGTGGTTCCCCAAATTAAGCAAACAGAGACAAAAAGCAAGATAGTTAGAGACTTCGAATTCATGGTGACTACTCATTAATAATTATTTTAAATCATAGGCTTGTGGCGCCTTAATGACGTGGCACAGTATAGAAAGGTAGTCGGAGAAAAGTTTTGCCTTTTTATCTCTAATTTGAGTTTTTGTGGAAATTAAATCTCCAATGTAGTTGTCTTGAAGAAAATTATTTCATTTTAGATAACTTAATCAAAGTCATTATTCTTTGTGAGGTTTAATTTTGGTCGATAAATCGCCAGTTTAGCGACGTATGGCAATTTGATTGAAAGATATTAAGAATAAGATTCAGCGTGTTGTTTTAGGTGTTCAATAAAGGCGCGAATTCTGGCTGGCACCTGTAACCCATAATTATGTACGACATAGAAAGAGGCTTTAAGAACTTGATCTTTGGGCAAGATGTTTACCAATGTCCCTTTTTTCAGGTCTTCTTCAATTGCTTGTTTAGGTAAACAGGCAATCCCCAACCCATTTAAGGCCATCATGCGGATGGTCGGAACGCTATCTCCGATTCGACTTGCCCTGAATTGATACGTGCTTACTTTGCCCTTATTAATTTCAAAGCTTCTTTGGCTGTTGATTCCTTCCCACTGATTGGCAATGTAGTCATATTGGGAGAGGTCACTTGGCGTGATTGGCTGCGGTATTTGCGCCTTAGTAAGATAATCTGGGTGACAACACAGTACCTGATGAAGCTCTCCGAGCTTAATTGCACGAGACGTTGAATCAGGAAGAGCCCCAACAGTGACCGACAGGTCTATGTATTTCTCGATAAGATCTACGCGCATATCGTTGGCCAATAGTTGAGGCTCGATACGAGGGTGGCTTTTCATAAACTCACACATTGCAGGTCCAATAAGATGTGTCATCAATGTGTGTGGGGATGTGATGGTGATGGTGCCTGCAAAATCAGAACAGGACTCGCGCACTTCTTCTTCCGCAAGCGACATTAATTTTCGCATTTCTAAGCATCGTTGATAAAAACGTTGTCCAGCGTCGGTTAAGGATTGGCGACGTGTTGTTCGAGTGAGTAATTTCACACCAAGGTGTTGCTCAAGCCCTTGTAAGTGATGGCTAACGACAGATTTTGAGAGATCTAGCTTATCAGCTGCTTTCGTTATGGAGCCCGATTCTACAATTTGGGCGAACACTTGCATGCGATGCAATTCGTTTTTCATGGTGGTTCATTGTCTTATTAAATCGAACTATGTTTCAAATGTTACTGTATTTATCTATTTTAACAAACAAGTAAGATTCTCCTCGTACCTTAACAAAATAAGAAAACGGAGAGAATGATGACTATTTTAGTGCAATTTACCTTGAGCCATACTGAAGATAAAACGGCAGAGATCGTTGAGTTTTTTAACGAAATATTGCCAGATACTCGTACTTTTAACGGCAACCTTTCTGCGGAGCTTTATCAAAAAGATTTGGCAGAAAATTCCTTGGTTTTATGTGAAGAATGGGAAAGTACCGCTCACTTTAATGAATACATTGCTTGGCGCAAAGATATTGGTGATTTTGACCGTTTAGGCGCGATGCTTACGGATATGCCAATTATCACCGTCATGTCAAAAATCGTCACAGTCTCTGAGGCGTAATGATGAATAAGATATGGAGCCCTTCTTCAGTACCCGCTCCGGCCGCTAATTATCACCAGTGTGCGTTGATTCCTGCTGGCTCGACGCGGTTACATATAGCCGGGCAACTAGGGATTGATAGCCAAGGGATGGTGGCTGAAAGTGCGGAAGAACAAATTGTATTAGCTTGGAAAAATTTGAGAGGTGTGCTTCAGGCAAACCAAATGGATATCGAAGATTTAATCAGTGTAAGGCTGTACTTAGTTGATCGAAATGATATGCCTGAGTATCAAGCTGCAAAGCAACGCTTGCCTTTCGATGTTGGTGGTCTCCCAACGACATTATTGTTTGTTAGTGGGTTATTTGATGAGCGATGGAAAGTTGAAATTGAAGCTGAGGCGGCGAAAGTGATTTAAGGCAATTGCTGTATTCTCAATGTTATTGAGATGGAATCTTAATGGCGTAAAAAACCCCTTTATTGAACCAGACTATAAAGGGGTGAGAGCTACCACACGAAACGGTAAACTAAAAACGAAGGTTAAAACCTAGCTCGACGCTGCCATCTGAACGAAATACATCTCCGGGGCTAACGCGCTTTTGACCGAATGTGTATTTCACATAAGGTTCCACCCATTTGGGTTTCAGCGTAAAAGTGACGTCTTGGCTGTTGTAATAACCTTTTGAACCCGTTAATTGGCGATCATGACTGAACGAATAGGAAAAGTTCATAAATTCTGTAGGAGAGTAACTTGTCCCGACCGTGTTCTTCCATTCCCTATCTGTCATATCTATGAGGGACAAAGAAACATCGCGCCATTCATGTGATGTGTTCGCAAATACCATAATATTGTTCGTGATTGCAGTACCCCCAAATAAGCCTATGTCGTAGATATCGATAAGGTCTGCTCGGCCATAACTCACGAAAGCTTCAGTGTAAAAGTTACCCAACATTAAGCCGTAACCAGTGCCAATTTCCAAGTAGCCCTCAGAATCTACTTCTGCGCTAATATTGATCTCTTCAGTCGCTTGAATTACTCCTGAAACTGTCCCTATCCAGCTATCTCCTGCTTTAGCAGTTTGAAAACTTAAGCTTGGCTCGTGGTAATTTAATGTTTGTAATTGATGATCGTTTGCACATACGGCAAGGGGCATCAATAAAGTGATCAATAGTCGTTTCATCGTGTTCTCAACTCTCAAATAAAAAGGAGCCGCTAATAAGCGGCTCCTTTGCTTTTATATTTATTATTCTTTGATTAGCTACGACTAACGCGGTTTTTGACTGTTTGTTTAATTTGCTGACGTTGTTCTTGAGAAAGAGATTGAATTTTACCTTTTAATTCTTGTTTCTGAATATCTGAAAGGCCTCTCACTTTTTCCTGTGCAATGTTTTTAATATCATCGATGCTTTGTTTCTTGCCAGTCAACAGGTAGTAACCTAGTGAGTATGGTTCTTTCCCTATTTCGTCAACTTCAATAGCAATGATATGTAGCATTTTTGCTGTATTTTCTGGTGACTGTTTAGCCCACGCTAATGTGGAGTCTTTTTGAGTTTGCCAGAGAGCTCGACGCGCATCGTCATTAATAACGTCACCACTTTGGTTTACTAAGAACACAGTAACAAGAGCTTTTTGCTCATCGATGGATAGCAATTCAGCTGCTTGTTTATAAGCGTCCATAGTTGCTTTTGAAACTGTTTTTGTTCCCTCAGGACCAATAATCACACCACCAGCTACGCCATTGTCTTTGATCTCGACTTCAGTACCATCCAGAAGAGTGACAGTAAGGGCATTTCCATCGAGGTTATAACCAATAGTTGGTAATTCGATAGACGCTTCACCTTCTATAGGGTTTAAAGGGGCTGGGTGTTCAATTGGATTCTCAATATTTGGCTTGCCAGTTATTGCGGCGAAAAGGCGTCCATCATCATTACGGAACGTAATTTCTGCGCCATTTTCTAAGCTCACAACAAAACCGATCTCTTGCATTTCAGCGTGAGCGATAACTTCGCCATCCATATTAGTGATTGTACCGTCAGCATTGAGCACAGCTCCGCTGTCTGAGCTTGGGTGGTATAAAACACCATCCTTTAAAATCAGTGTCTCACCGTTGTCCATAGTAATGATAGTTGTGCCTAGAACGTCATCTATGTCACCGTAAGTAGGCGCGGAATCAGGGCCTTCGTGCTCATGACCGTGACCAAAGACTGTAGCGATTAGACGGCCGTCTTCATGGCGAATAATGATTTCTTCACCGCGAGGTGTATTGAATGTCAGATGTGTAATTTTACCATCAGTACGGTGAGTTTCTACTGTGATTCCAGTGCTTTCACCAGACATCGTTAGCACTTCACCCTCTACGATTTTGTGAGTTGGTTTAGCATCTGAACCGTTGATGTTGAGGTAATAAGCATCATCTCCTTGGATGATCCACATGTAGTTACCGTTGTCACCTTCGATAAGCGCTACAGGCATTCCAAGGTCGTCTACAATCATGTAATTAGCAAAGAATTCATTGCCAGCAGAAGGTCCCCATTCGTCATCACCAAATTCTGGGTCTAACACTGAGCCTTCGATGATCAATCGGCCATTTTCAACAGCTAATGTATATGATTTGTCGTTGATATAAACGGTCGCAACACCATTATCTGTAACCACAGTGCCAACGATGTCACCATTCGCGTTGACCACAACATCGCCTTGAATTGTGAATATTTCACCGTTTACTGTTACTACAGCGTTGCCTTTACCATCTCCAACAACCACAGCATTGTTACCTTCATCGCCAGTAATATAAGCAGTATGTAGCTCTTCGTTGTAAATAACATCAGCAACGCCAACCTGTGGTTCAGGGCTTGTACCGTTATCGCTGCTACCAGAAGAAGAACAGCCAGCAAGGAATGTCGCCGCGATAGCAGTACTTAGTAGTTTTAGTTTCATGGTTTACTCTCAAATAATTGTTAGGAACAAAGTTTGCTTCTTGCAGTGTTATGTGGCGTTCCTAGCCGATGAGAGAAGTATATGGACTGAACAAAAAAGCCTCTAATCTCTTAAAAGAATAGAGGCCTTAACGATTAGTTATTAATGAAACAGAGTAAAGAGGGTGATAACTACTGGTTATTATTGAGAAGGTTATCCAATATCTTCTTAAGCCACAGGGTTGTCGGACTGTTACGATGTTTGTGGTGAAAGTATGCACAAACGATAGGGTTGATATCCTTGTTGTCAAACAAGATGTCGATGGCTCGTAACGAGGTTTTCTTCTCTATGCCTAAAAATTTCGAGGCAGGGAACATCATGTCGGAGTTTTGTACTACATCAATAACCGCTGATGGCAGCTCTGAACGGAAGCCTATTCTTGCTTCTAGCCCTTTGATTTTCATTATTTTTTCTGCAAGTGTTTGATGAGAGTTCCAATCTATCGCAATAATTGTAGCTAGCTCAAACTTAACGCCATCTTTGATTTCAATAAAATCTTTCTGATAAGGATGGCCTTCTCTCAAGTAACCTTTAAAACTGTCTTGGGCTATCGGTTGTTGTAAGAGCTCTTTGGGGGCGTGGTTAATTTCATAATTGAAACCAATCAGCACCTCATCATTAATGATGTCAGCCATCGTCGTTTTAGACCAGTTTAATAACTGAACTTGAACATGCGGAGCTTGAGAGCGAATTGCTTTGAATAACTTACTTGATAGCGAACTGAGAAGGAAAGGAGATAACGCTAACTTGAGGGGCCCGCGTAGTTCACTAGGGTTGAATTCATTACTATTATTGAGTGCTAAAGAAAGATCATCCAAGATTGGCGAAATACTCTCGGCGAGCATATTTGCATGCTCAGTTGCACGTAATCCGTGGTGCGTTTTTACAAATAGCTCATCGTCAAAATGATCGCGCAATCTTTGTAGAGCTTTACTGATCGCCGGTTGAGATACGAACAAACGTTCGGATGCTTTGCGCATATTCCGCTCTTGATGCAGGATCATAAAAGTTCGCAGTAGATTTAAATCTAAGCTAGAAAACAAGTCTTTTGCCATATTGAGCACCTTATTATTAGTTATTTAACTATAAGGTTGGGTCGGTACGAGAACAAATACATATTTTATATAGGTGTGATGCCTGTAAAGAAAAACCCGCACTTGGCGGGTTTATAAGTAACAATCTAAATCTTTTACTGCGTAACGGGTTTGACCGTTTTGGTTTGCCTTACTGCCAGAATAAGCTGTGGTAGTAGTGACATCACGATCATGCCTGTCATCAGTGAATACTGTACTGGAGTGAAGGATTCACCCATCAACACCATCCCCGTAACGATCCCAGCCACTGGGTTAGCGATGCCACCGAAGGTGAAATCGACCACTGACATACGTTGTAGTAACCATACATACATACCGTAACCTAGTGCTGTATTTAGCCCAATTACCCACAATAGACCCATTGCATTGCGAGTATCGAAATGAGTGACAGCATTAACATAAGGTTGCGGGTCGATGAACGCATGAACGCCAGACGCGACAGACAAAATCGCACCGCCTAGAATCAGCTGCCACGTTAATACCTTCCACCAGTGCATTCGATTACCCAGTGACTTGGTAATGCTGCTACCGATGACAATACACATGATTGCGGCGAACATTGCACCTAAACCGATTGGATTCAAAGCGATTTGGCTTGGGTTAAACAGTATCCACGCTAAGGTGATCAAGCCAATACCAGACAGGGCTTGAATCAAATGCGGGCGCTGCTTTTTCACTACCCAATGGAAGATCATCGCGAACACAGGCACAGAGATCATACCCACGCCAGAAATCGCTGAAGGCAGCGTTAGTGCCATCACGAAGATCAGGCCAAAGAAGGTCGCAATATTGATAAGGCCCAATGTGAAAATGATCTGCCACTCGCCTTTTTTAGGCAGTGTCGGCTTTACTGCTAGCAATAACAAACCAGCAGGTAACGCACGCAAAGCACCGAGTAATAATGGTGGCCACTCCTGTAGCGTAAATTGCGTCACTGCATAGGTTGTTCCCCAAAAGAACGCGGGGATCATTGCTAATAATATGTTCATTTAAAATATCTTTACGTTAAGATAACTATTGTGTGAACTGTATACTGAGAACTAGTGGTTGTAAAGTATCTTTATGTTAAACTAGTTTGAAGTAAACAAGACTAATCACGGAGCTAGGTTGCAAATGGATGCTATCGACCGCGTTGTAGAGCAATGGGCAAAGGAAAAGCCCGAATTAGAAACTGAGCCTATGGCAATGATGGGCCGGATTATGCGTATTGCCAAGTATATGGAGACGCAGGTTGCCGAGCTTCATAAAAAATACGACATGAAACTCGGTGAGTTTGATGTGCTAGCCACCTTGCGACGTTCTGGAAAGCCTTACCGACTCACTCCCTCTGAGCTGATAGGTTCGATGATGCTGACATCCGGCGCGATGACCAATCGCCTTGATAAGCTAGAAGCTAAAGGGCTGATCAGTCGTGAGCACAGTAAAGAAGACAGACGCAGCGTGAGTGTTCAGTTAACAAAAGATGGTCTTATTCTTATTGACCAAATGATGACTGAGCATGTTGAAACGCAGAAGAAGCTGGTGAAATCTCTGTCTGCGATCCAGAAGAAAAACACTAACCAGTTGCTGAAAACATGGTTGAGTGCTTACGAGTAATTGACTGGCTGGATCGGGTTGTTGAATTTATTGAATTTATTGAACTGAGCTAGCTTAATCTGATTTGAAAACCGAAGTGATGAGCTTCGGTTTTTTGTGTCTGCAATTTGGTGTTGCGCTATTTAGTATCAGTTAATTTGGGAACGGCACTGAGCCAGGAAACCGAACAAGTTCCATCGATGTAATTCAATATTTTAGGACATCCTATTTAAGACTTCCCGTTATTAATAGATGCCACCCATCAGTATATTTCTCGTATTCCCACAATACAGAGATGACTGAAATGAAACTTATAATAGCCCTTAGTACAGCACTACTAGTGACGTCATTTGCATCTCATGCAGAGTTGAAAATGTCGATCAATGAACAAACCAACGGCGTCGTCGTCACGGTTTATAAAGATGGAAAACGCGTCCCTAATGCGCAGGTGACCACTAATATTCGCGGGCAACAAGTGACAGAAACATCAGACAGAGGACGAGCCTTTTTCTATAAGGGAAATATCCCGAGGGTGTACCGATTTGAAGCAACCACACCTCAAGGGGAGAGTGTCCAACAAAGTCGATTCATCGGACGAGATAAATAGATTTTCGGAGTGTCAGGATAGGATCGAGCTAGTGAGTTTGAGCCGACGCTCTCCAGCATTTTTCTAACTTTTTCAAAGCGAGTGTTTTTGCTTTCCCCATGTTGCCTATTTGCCACGCGAGCACGATATCAACGGTTCTTGCGTGGCCAATTTCCACTAAACTTCCAGCTTCTAACTCGGCGGTTATAAGCTGTTTAGGCAGGGTACCGATACCAAGGTTACGTTGAATTGCCGTTAACTTACTGCTCATTGAACTGACCGTACTGGTTTTTTGGTTCAGTAAGATGTTTTTGGTAATTTTAGGCGCAGACTTAGCGCTATCGGCCACTGCGATGATCGTGTGTTCACGTCGTGTGGGTTCACTGAGCGGATTTGGTTCGTTTAAAATGGGTGCATTTTTCGCGGCTACCCAGATCATTTCTACACGGCCGATGGTTTTACTGTTGACGGTATTCGGTAGCTCGATATTGGGCGTCGATGAGATAAGAATATCTGCTTTTCCTGAGATTAATGCTTCCCAACCTCCCGACAAAATATCCTCTTGGACATACAGTTGCGTGCTGCATTCTGTTGCCATGTCGGCGATTAACAACAACGCAATGTCTTGTCCGATAATGCCGTCATAGGAAACAAACAGTTCGCTTTCCCAACCACTTGAGAAACGTTGTATTTGGTTTATGAGTTCATCTGACCCAGCTAGCAACTGTCGGCCATTTTCCACTAACATTTGTCCTACCTGGGTAAACACGGCTCTGTGTCCTGAACGATCTAAGATCAAGATGCCGAGTTCATCTTCCAATTTTTGAATCTGATAACTCAATGCAGAAACGGATCGATTGAGATGCGCAGAAGCTGACGAGTAAGTCCCTTCACGTTGTAGAACATCCAATATTTGTAAGGTGTCGAGCGGCAGTGTTTTCTTCAGAGTCTTCATAAAATCAATAAAAATGGGGCAAGTGTTTCAATGAGTTTAAGGCAATGGTAACAGTATTGAGGCTTTTGAATCTTCGGATTTAGTCAGTAATTTGTATGCGAGTATGTCTACTAAAATTTCAAACAAGTTGTTCTATTTTTCTCGTTATCATCTTAATGCTAAGTCGAATAACCTATCGGCAATGAAACTTATCAAGGCTTAGAACTATGAACACTAGATTGAACGACACACTGACTTTTTTCGCTCGTATTTTATTGGCTTACTTGTTTATTCAAGCGGGTTGGGGAAAGCTATTTAGCTATGAAGGAACCGCGGGATATATGGCATCTCAAGGAGTTAGTGCTCACTTGTTGCCTTTGGTTATCTTGCTTGAACTCGGTGGCGGGCTTGCAATTTTAGCTGGATTTATGACTCGCTTTACAGCGTTCTCGATTGCATTTTTCTCTTTAGTCTCTGGTGTTATGTTTCACTTCGACCCAAGTTCGTCGGGTCAAATGATTCATTTCTACAAAAACGTCTCTGTTGCTGGTGGGTATTTGGCGTTAGCGGTACTTGGCGCGGGATCGTTTAGTGTTGATTATTGGTTGTCTAATAAGTTTAAGCAAGACGCCAAATGGACGCGCTTAATGGTTCTTGTTCGTTAGTGGTTTTTGTCTAATCGCAGTTTATTCGTTAGTGTTGTTGGCGCAACTTATGAATAAAAACCGAAGCTCAGGCTTCGGTTTTTTGTTTCTGTCTAAGAATTTCAAGTACAGCTAATTGGCGAGTTAAGCTTGCAGCATCTCGTCACTGAATAGCTCTGCACAACCAATACCATTAATGGCGCAGCTTTCGTCGATATCTGATATATCGCCGCTAACCCCGATAGCGCCCAGTACCGTTTTATCTTTGTCTCGAATCAGTAGCCCCCCTGGTACTGGCACCATGTTTCCGTGTGCCAGCACGTTTACGGCGGAGATGAATGCTGGTCGGTTGTCAGCATCTTGGGCGAGTTTTCTAGAGGAACAGCCCAGTGCGAGAGCTCCCCACGCTTTAGCAATCGCGATGTCTGGTCGCATCATGCTAGAACCGTCTTGACGTTGCAGGGAAATCAGCTTGCCACCACTGTCTAAGACGGCGACCGTCAAAGGTTCTGTGTGGATCTTACTTCCTGCTTTTAAGGTTCCATCGATGATGGTTAACGCTTGTTGTAGAGTCAAACTTCCCATGTTATCTCCTAGTTTTTCAAGGGGCCGTGTACCAAGCTCAGCCAGCCAATCATTACTCTAATTTGTGAATATCATTGACTGATTCAGCTCGGTACAAGAGTCCTAACTGGACTCTTGTAACAGCCCATAGCTGGGTAAAGTTAGGAAGGCAGCGAACTCATCGGCTGTAGAAAGTTGATAGAAAAGATCAGCTGTCTCTTCAAATCGACCTGCTGCATAGCGCGAGTCTCCGACTTCATGTTTTATGGTGTCTAGCTCTTGGTAAAGCCAAGAGTGGAATAGTGATTTGGTAAAGGTTTGGCCATCATCGAGTGTTACCCCGTGGTGGATCCATTGCCAGATATTGGCTCTCGAGATCTCAGCGGTCGCGGCATCTTCCATAAGGCCGTAGATAGGTACACAGCCATAGCCTTGAATCCAAGCTTCGATGTAATACAGCGCGATGCGTATATTCTTACGAACGCCCGCTTCGTCACGACTGCCTTCACAAGGTTTTAGTAACGAGTCTGTATTGATCACATGCTCTGGGCTTTGGAAATCCATTTGGTTTACTTTGCCATCAAGGTGCTTATCGAATATTGACATCGCTAAATCAACCAGTGCAGGGTGCGCGACCCAAGTCCCATCGTGTCCGTTTTGAGATTCTCTCTGTTTGTCTTCAATTACTTTGGCAGTCACACGCGCCATCTCTTGCGGGTCTTTTGCTGGAATAAAGGCCGACATACCACCCATCGCCAGTGCACCGCGAGCGTGACAAGTACGTACCAACAGCTGGCTGTAGGCATTTAGAAACTCTTGATCCATGCCGATCCCGTGGCGGTCAGGCAGGATGCGGTCTTTATGGTTTTTCAGCGTTTTGATGTAGCTAAAGATGTAATCCCAACGGCCACAGTTCATCGCTACGATATGATCACGCATGGCGTACAAGATCTCTTCCATTTGGAATACGGCTGGAAGTGTCTCAATCAAAACCGTCGCCCGAATGGTGCCTTTGGGTACGTGGAAATAGTTCTCGGTGAAGCTAAAAATATCGTCCCACCACTGTGCTTCTTCCATGCTCTCAAGTTTGGGAATGTAGTAGTAAACGCCTAAGCCTTGTTGTGCACGTGATTGATAGTTGTGGAAAAAGTACAAGGCGAAGTCCATCAAGCAACCGCCGATAGGCTGATTGTTGAATTGGATGGATTGCTCAGGAAGGTGGATCCCTCGTGGGCGTGCGATCAGCAGTGCAGGATCGTCGTTTAATTGGTAACGCTTCTGCTTCTTCTCATCGAAATAACTAATGGTGCCAAGGTTGGCGTCTCTTAGGTTGATTTGCCCTTCGACCATATTGGCCCAAGTTGGGGAAGAGGCATCTTCAAAGCAACACATGAAGACTTTCGCGCCTGAGTTTAGCGCGTTGATCACCATCTTTCTTTCGATAGGTCCGGTGATCTCTACGCGGCGATCCAGTAGCTCTGGTGGCGGTGTTGCTACCTTCCACTCTTTATTCTGACGAATGGAAACAGTGTCTTTTCTGAAGTTGGGTAACTCACCCTCGTCATATTGAGCTTGCTTTACGTCGCGGTCACTTAGCAGGGCATGACGGCGATCTCCAAACTTATTGACGAGAGCTTCTAAGAATTTTAATGCATCTTTAGACAAGATCTCTTTGTACTCGGAGTTGTCCACCTTCCCAAGTACCTGCATACACAGCACATCTTCTCTCTCTTTCACGTCATTCATCATTGCTTGTCTCCTTTACACAATACGATGTAATTTTGTATACAAAATGCTCTTTTTAAGGGTATTTATATGGTAGAAATTGTAAACAAGCAAATGCTATTTAACATTTATTTATCATTTGATTTTTTTGTTATTTATTTTTACGTAAAGATATTTTATGTAAAGTAATGAATTGTAAGCTTTTCAGGATAAGTACGTACTTAATGTGACGGGTTGATGTAATGAAAATGTTTCATTTTGGGCTTGATAAATGCTGAGGATGATTCATAGTACACAAAAGTTAGTTTAATTGTATACAATCTGAACTGGAGGTTCGAATGGCAGTTATGAAAGCGATTGAAGCAGCGGTTGAAGTGCTTAAACGTGAAGGTGTAGACATCGCATTTGGTGTTCCCGGCGCAGCAATAAACCCTATGTATGCGGCTATGAAAAAGCTCGGAGGAATCGACCACGTCTTAGCTCGTCACGTAGAGGGTGCATCCCATATGGCTGAAGGGTACACACGTACCAATCAAGGCAATATAGGTGTGTGTATTGGTACTTCTGGTCCTGCGGGAACGGACATGATCACGGGCCTTTATTCTGCGACTGCAGATTCGATTCCAATTCTATGCATCACAGGTCAGGCTCCGCGTGCTCGCCTTCATAAAGAAGACTTCCAAGCGGTTGATATTGAATCCATTGCTAAGCCAGTGACTAAGTGGGCGACTACGGTGCTGGAACCTGCACAAGTGCCACGCGCATTCCAAAAAGCCTTTCATTTAATGCGTTCGGGTCGTCCAGGTCCAATCCTGATTGATCTACCGATTGATGTTCAGCTGGCTGAGATTGAGTTTGATATCGATACTTATGAACCACTAGAACCGTATAAGCCAAAAGCGACGCGCGCGCAGGTTGAGAAAGCATTAACCATGATGTCTCAATCGGAAAAACCGCTGATTGTATCGGGTGGTGGCGTGATTAACGCTGGCGCATCTGAATTGTTGCAACAATTTGCAGAAATCACCGGTGTGCCAGTGATCCCAACCTTAATGGGCTGGGGCTCTATTCCAGATGATCATGATTTAATGGCAGGCATGGTGGGCCTACAAACCTCTCATCGTTACGGTAACGAAACCATGCTCAACTCTGACTTTGTGTTTGGTGTCGGTAACCGCTGGGCTAACCGTCATACCGGTTCTGTGGATGTTTACACCGAAGGTCGTAAGTTTGTACACGTCGACATTGAACCTACGCAAATCGGCCGTGTGTTCTGTCCGGATTTGGGCATAGTCTCTGATGCGAAAGCAGCACTAGAGCTAATGGTTGAAGTGGCACAAGAGTGGCGTGACGCTGGCAAGCTGCCAAACCGAAATGCTTGGGCAAGTGAGTGTCAGGAACGCAAGTCGACCATGCTGCGTAAAACCAATTTCGATGAAGCGCCAATGAAACCGATGCGTGTTTATGAAGAGATGAACAAGGCATTTGGTCGTGACACTTGTTATGTGAGCACCATTGGTTTGTCGCAAATTGCTGCCGCTCAGTTCCTGCATGTTTATAAGCCGCGTAACTGGATCAACTGTGGTCAGGCTGGCCCATTGGGTTGGACAACGCCAGCCGCATTGGGTGTACGAGCAGCTGATCCTGATCGCGATATTGTCGCTATCTCTGGAGACTATGATTTCCAATTCATGATCGAAGAACTGGCGGTAGGTGCGCAGTTCAACTTGCCATACATTCATGTGTTGGTGAACAACTCGTACTTAGGTTTGATTCGTCAAGCGCAGCGCCAATTTGATATCGATTATTGTGTACAACTGGCGTTCGATAACCAGAATGCGCCAGAGCTTGAAGGCTACGGTGTTGACCATGTAGCCGTTGTTGAAGGCTTAGGTTGTAAGGCGATTCGAGTTCGTGAACCAGACCAAATTGCCGCGGCGTTTGAGCAAGCCAAAGAGCTGATGAACAAGCACAAGGTGCCAGTGGTCGTTGAGCTGATTCTTGAGCGAGTAACCAACATTGCGATGGGCGTAGAGATCAACGCCATCAATGAATTTGAACCGCTTGCCGAAAGCCGTGGCGATGCCCCAACAGCGCTAGCGTACAAGTAATCATTAAGTCATGTGTATCCGTAGAGCTGAGGTTTAGCTCTACGGAAAGTCTCCAATAGAGCGAGGCTTTACTACAAATAACCCAGATTTTTACAGATAAAGAATAAGGACAGAGTCATGGCAAAATTTGCAGCAAACTTGTCAATGTTATTCACGGAAGTTGATTTTATGGATCGCTTTGAAGCTGCCGCAGAAGCGGGCTTTCAAGGTGTGGAATATCTTTTCCCTTACGCCTTTGATGCTCAGGCAATCAAAGCAAAGCTCGACGCTAATAACCTAGAGCAAGTGCTATTTAACTTGCCTGCAGGTGATTGGGACGCTGGCGACCGTGGTATTGCGGTAGACCCAGCGCGAGTTGAAGAGTTTCAAGCGGGTGTGCCTAAAGCGATTGCTTACGCGAAGGCTCTTGGCTGTACTCAAGTGAATTGCTTAGCCGGGATTGTCCCGCAAGGTGTTACTCAACAAGACGCGCAGTCAGCGTTTGTGATTAACCTGCATTACGCGGCAAACGCGTTAGCAGCAGAAGGTATCAGCCTAGTGATAGAAGCGATCAATACCCGTGATATTCCGGGCTTCTTCTTGAACACGACTGAGCAAGCCAAAGCGATCATCAAAGAGGTAGGGAGCGATAACCTTTCTATCCAATACGATATTTATCACATGCAAATTATGGAAGGCGATCTTACGCCGACCATGCAACAAAACATTGGCCAAATCGCACACGTGCAACTGGCAGATAACCCAGGCCGACACGAACCGGGTACTGGCGAAATCAATTACCCATTCGTGCTCAATTATCTTGATGAGCTTGGCTATCAAGGCTGGGTTGGCTGCGAATACAAGCCAAAAACAACAACGAGAGAAGGCCTTGGTTGGCTGCACCAGTACCGTTAATTGCGTCTGGTAACCCTCAAACGTTAAGGAGAACAACATGTCTAAAATTGCATTTATCGGAACTGGCATCATGGGTAAACCTATGGCGAGTAACCTTCAAAAAGCAGGTCACGATTTGATTCTGTCGGATCACTTTAATGCCGCACCTGCCGATCTTGTGGCAGCGGGTGCAACGGTCTGTCATTCACCAGCGGAAGCAGTAGAAGCCGCGGATATCATTATCCTAATGGTGCCGAATACTCCTCAAGTTGAAGATGTCCTGTTTGGTGACAACGGCGTCGAGAAAGGTCTAACGGCGGGCGGAGCAACTGGGAAACTGGTTATCGATATGAGCTCCATCTCGCCTATCGCCACCAAAGCAATTGCAGCGCGAATCAATGAAGGCGGCGCGTCATACCTTGATGCTCCGGTATCCGGCGGCGAAGTAGGCGCTATCAATGCCGCGCTGACTATCATGGTGGGCGGTGAGCAAGACGCCTTTGATAAAGCACGACCTCTGTTCGAAATCATGGGCAAGAACATCACGCTGGTGGGTGATAACGGTGCAGGCCAAACGTGTAAAGTGGCTAACCAGATCATTGTGGCACTGAATATTGAAGCCGTATCTGAAGCCTTAGTGTTTGCTTCAAAAGCCGGTGCTGATCCAGCACGCGTACGTCAGGCTCTATTGGGTGGCTTTGCTAATTCTAAGATCTTGGAAGTGCACGGCGAACGCATGGTTGAAGGCACATTCGACCCGGGCTTTAGAATATCGCTTCACCAGAAAGACCTGAATCTTGCGCTAACGGGCGCACAAGAGTTAGGGGTTGCATTACCGAATACGGCTAACGCTCAAGAGCTGTTTGGCGAGTGTGCCGCAATGGGCGGAGAAGGTTGGGACCACTCTGCGCTTATTCAAGCGATTGAGAAACGTTCTGACCACTCGATTCGTTAATCTAATTAACGGTGTGTCCGTTTAGTGGTTAGTCAATCAACCGATTATCCATTAATTAATTCGGGCTGCTATTGATTCGTAGCCCACCAGTTTCAAACAGTTTGTTTATAAATCGCGTAGTTTCGTCTCCTTTTATACGCGTTCCTGATACGAGGCAGAGGTTGAAGTTGTTCCTTTCCAACTTGATCTTAGCAGGCACCTTTTGGCCTTGTATTAGGGTTCTTTTTTTCTCCGTCAACTAAGGAGTGGCTGATGGACATTGATGCTAAGCAGTTTCTGCAAACCCTTTTCTCAAGTGCTGTTAATCAGGCGCTACCTAAAAATCACATCGAACCTTTTCTTCCTCAAGACATTTTTTACCGCTCAGCTAACCAAGCTGGGCGAACTGTGGTAATTGGCGCAGGAAAAGCCGCCGCGTCGATGGCCGCTGAGCTAGAGGCCGTCTGGCAAGTTAAGCAACAGCAAGATCTCGCACTGCGTGACCTTGAAGGTCTCGTCGTGACCCGCTACGAACACACCGCACCTTGCGAACACATTGAGGTGATCGAAGCGGCGCACCCCGTCCCGGATGCGATGGGCTTAGAAGTGAGCCAACGTATGCTGGAATTAGTGAGTGGTTTGAGTGCTGACGACACGGTTATTTGCCTACTGTCAGGCGGCGGCTCTGCTTTGCTAAGTCTGCCCGGTGGCGACATTAGCTTGGCTGAGAAGCAACAAATCAATAAGGCGCTGCTCAAGTCGGGCGCAGCCATTGATGAGATGAACTGTGTGCGTAAACACTTATCGTCTATCAAAGGTGGGCAACTAGCGAAAGCTGTGTATCCAGCAAGAGTAGTCTCTTTAGCGATTTCAGATGTACCTGGCGATGACATCAGTGTGATTGCATCAGGCCCAACCGTACCCGACACCACGACACGTTTTGATGCGATGGCAATTTTAGAACGTTACCAGATAGAAACACCACGCTCGGCATTTGAATGGTTAAATAATCCAGAGTCAGAAACCGTGAAGCCGGATGACGCTTGTTGGAAAAACGCAGAGCACCATATTATTGCCACGCCGATGTCGGCATTGGAAGCAGCCGCGGCAGAGGCCGAAGGTTTAGGTATACCTGCCTATGTGCTGAGTGACTGCATTGAAGGAGAAGCTCGAGATGTAGCCAAGGTTCATGCTGCGTTGGCCAAGCAAGTGGCCAATAACAAGCACCCATTCGAGACGCCTTGCGTGATACTTTCCGGTGGCGAAACCACGGTAACCGTTAAAGGCAATGGTCGCGGTGGGCGTAATTGTGAGTTCCTTTTAAGCTTGTATAACGAGTTAAAAGGGCAGGAAAACATATTCGCTCTGGCAGCTGATACTGATGGCATTGATGGTGTTGAAGATAATGCAGGTGCGTGGATCACGCCTCAAACATGGCAACAAGGTTCGAGCCTGTCGCTTAAAGCGCAGGACTACCTCGATGCCAACAACAGCTACGACTTCTTTAAGCAAGTCGGTGTGCTGTTGACCACAGGGCCGACGCTAACCAACGTGAATGACTTCCGCGCAATATTGATTCTTTAACCTGAACAGTTCGAATAGACTGAAAAACATTAAAGTTCAAAACGCATACTATTGAATGGTCGCTCTTCTCCACATAAGAGCGACCATTTTATTGCTATCAATGTTGTGACCTCGAGTTCTGAGATTATCTTCTGGACTAATGAAGCACGTTGATTAATATGGCTTTAGTAATGAGCTGTAAAGGATGCAACATGTCTAGGATCAGACAAAAGAATCAAGATTTAATCATCGAAGTCGCGTGTGAGCAATTCGCTACTCATGGATATGCCGCAACAAAAATGGCTGATATCGCGAAAGCGGCCGACATCCCTAAACCTAATGTATTCTATTATTTCAGCTCCAAAGATAAGCTCTACAATGCCGTTCTAGAAACCGTCACTCAGCCCTTACTGGAAGCGTCACGTCCGATTGAAGAGCTCAGCGACCCTATTGAAGCCTTGTCTCAATATATTCAAACCAAGCTGATCATTTCTCGCGATCATCCGCACGCCTCTAAGGTATTTGCTAACGAAGTGATGTCTGGCGCTAAAGTATTGCCGAAAGAGATTGGTGACGAACTGTATAAGCAATCCCAGATGATCCTCGATAAGTTCTCAACTTGGTCAGCACAAGGCTTAATGGATGACGTTCCTGCACACCACCTGATGTTTACCATTTGGGCGGCGACTCAAACTTACGCCGATTTTGGCTGGCAGATTTGCAGTGTAATGCAGAAAGATCAGCTCGATGACAAAGACTATGAAGATGCCGCTGAATTCATCACCCAATTAGTGATTAAAGGGTGTGGGGTGAAAGGAAAGGCGGAATAGCTCATTCCTCAGATTCATTAAAAAAGGACATCACTCGATGTCCTTTTTTGTATACGCTGTTTCTTGTAAGAGCCGCTTTTGAATATACGCAGCTTTTATACATCGTTTCGAGCAAAGTTCGCAGTGCAGCCAAAACTGTTTGATGTCGAGTCTGAATGCGCGTTATCGATCAGTGTTGATGTCCAGCCATAACTGTCTCCGATACGTTTGACGATGATTAAACCTAGGCCGTGTTCTGTTTTAGTATCATCACTCAACCCTGCGCCAGTATCAGAAACGGAAATTGTGTTTGAGTTGATCATCACTTTGATTTCACCTTGCGTGGTAAATCGGATCGCGTTTTCAATGTAGTTCTTCAGCACCATATTCACCAGTGGCAACGGCATGTTGAGCGTGGTGCTTGGCTCAACGTTTAGCTCTAACGTGACGCCAGAAGCCAACATCGTGTGGTACTTCGATAAATCGATAGTGGCATCGTCGATAACGGTGAGTGTTTTTTCGGTTGAAGAGTTCTCTTGTTTAACAATGTTCAATAAAACCTCAACGGTGGAACTCATGCCATTGGCCGCCCCAAGAATACGTTCGCGTTGTTTGGTTTGAAATGCTGGGTCGTTCGGCTTCATCGCTTGCAATTCGGCAGCGCCAAGAACAATCGCTATCGGTGTTTTTAATTCATGACTCGCGTATTTCGCAAACATCATCTCTTGCTTGGCAAGTCGGTCTTTCATTTTTGAGTAACTGTTGAGGTGTGAGGTAAGCATTTGCAATTCATCAACGGTATTCGTCGGGACATGGAAGTTATCAGACTCATGTTTGCTGAGTTGAGTGCTGAGGTTTCCAATCGGTGCCATCAGTTGGTCGAACACTTGCTTGAGAGTAATCCGCAACACAATGATCAGTCCGAGCATAAGCAAAGTTGAGATTGCCATCAATACACCCCAACTGTCGTCCCACAAATCCATATCAAAAGAGCTGATGGCGATGTAAGTCGGAATGTTTTTGCCTTGATCTTCGAAGGAGAAGTGATAGACGATCACGCCGGGAATAATAATGTCTTCTTCAGAAAGTCTTAGTTCAAAACGTTGGCGATCCACTGTATCCAATGCCATGGGCGGTAGTTTTTTGAGTTGGTCGGTAAAGTCGCCTTCACCATAATAAGCCGTCACGTTGTTCGAGAGCTTTAGGCTACCTTCGGGTGAAAGGCTTTTGTAGAATTGTTCTGCCACACCTTTAAATGATTTTAGGTGGCTCTCGATTTGAGCCTCTTCCTGCCAAACTAAACGAAGCGAGAATACAAAAAATACCACGCATGAAGAAACCAGTGCGATGACAGCAAAGGTACGCATGGTGCGGATCCTGACATCCTCGATGGAGTTGCCTAGCTTGGTTCGAATCTTCATGTTTATTGCGGCTCACTTGCTGATAAGATCAATTGAAAACCGTGTTTAGGAATCGTCTTTAACATAGGAAACTTGAATGGCTTATCGAGGACGTTTCTTAACAAATAGATATGGCTACGGAGTACATCTTTGTCAGGAATGTCATCGCCCCAAAGCATGAAGATTAAGCTTTCACGAGATACGACGCCGCCCTGAGCCTTCACCAACTCTCTCAGAATCTGAAACAAGATAGGGGTCAGAGTTAGCGTTTGTCCGTCTCTTGAAGCGGTGTGTGTCTTTTCATTAATCATCACCTCGCCATAACTTAAGGTTTTTTGGGCAACCAAGCCTTTATTACGTTTGATGAGCGCGCAAAGACGAGCTTCTAATTCAGGAAACTTAAACGGCTTAGTGACAAAATCATCCGCGCCAGAATCGAAGCTGTTTAATAGATCTTCTTGGCCATTCAAGGCCGTTAACATCAAAATTGGTGTCGTTACGCCATTTTGGCGCAGTTTAGTGGCCACTTGCATACCATCAAGCTTGGGCAGCATAACGTCTAGGATAATTGCATCGAAGTCGTTCTTCATAGCTAGCTTGAAGCCTTGATCGCCATCGGAAGCAAAGTCTGCAACAGCCTCTTTGACCTCTAAGAAGTCGGCAATAATGCCTTGTAGTTCGATATTGTCTTCAACAACTAAAATACGACTGCGCTCAAGCATCTATCTGCTCCATTAAAATATCTGCTCTCATCAAAACATCGACTCCCGGCAAACTTTGACTCCAAACAAAAACGTAGCCTATCCAAAATTATGTCGAATTTATGTCTAATTGATAGCGTTAATCAAAAAAATTCAACGTCTTCCGATTATTTTTCAATGTCGAATCGACTTCGACTTTAATTCGACAAAGACAGTTCAACAATAGCTCACATCAATAGGTGAAGGTTGAATTATGAAAACTCAAATTATCGTGCTGGCTGCACTTCTCGGTGTCTCAACGACTCAAGCATCAATAACTCAAGCAACAGAGCTGATCGGTCACGTTCAAGGGTTGAACAAACACAGTGTCGTGGCAGAAGTGCCCGGAGTCGTGGAGATGAATAACCTTGAAGTGGGCGACGCCGTCAACCAACAACAAGTGCTTGCTCAGATTAAAGCCAACGATTTTAAGTTTAGCGTGGATAAGGCTAAGGCCAATCTTACCCTTGCGCAGGCTGATCTAGCATTGCGAAAGGCGACCTATAACCGCTATCAAGCCCTTATCGAAAAGAACAGCCTCTCAATGGGTGAGCTAGACACAGCACGTGCTGAATTTTTAAGAGCGAAAGCGTCAGTGTCTGTGGCTCAAATTGACTACCAACAATCTCAAGTTGATCTTGAAAATACTCAGATTGAATCTCTTATTTCGGGTTATATATCCAACAAACCCGCGCAATCGGGAGCTTGGGTAAGTGAGGGGGACTTGCTTTATGAAGTGGTCAATATTGATAAGGTCACTCTGTCATTTATGGCAAGTGAGTATGACCTGAAACACTTCACTGTTGGTCAAGAAGTGGTGGTGTGGTCTGAAACCAACCCTGAGATAAAAATGGAAGCGAGCGTGCAACGTATTGGTGTCGAGATGCAAAATTTAACCTACCCGGTATTGGTCGAGATCACTAACCAAGGGCATCAATTTAAGCCGGGCATGTCAGTTTACGCCTCGACAGATCTTGCAGTGAAAAATATGACAACCGCTCAAGCACCATCGACCTCGAACCAAGGTAAAGGGCAGTAGAGATGAACTTTTTAGCATACTTCGCCAATCGTCAGTTTTTAGCTCGAATCATTACGGTAATGGTGTTGCTGACGGGTGTTATGTCGTTAATGCAGCTCAATTTACAAGAGTATCCAGATGTTGCGATGGACACGGCAGAAATTGAAACCAGCTATCCGGGCGCGACAGCTCAAGACATTGAACTGAACATCACCAACCCGATTGAGAAAGAACTTCGTTCCGTGGATGGCATTGCCTACTTTTCGTCTGAATCCTCAGAAGGGCGTTCTTTTATCGAGGTCGAATATTTGCCTGGTGAAGATGCGGCTGTGATCTTGAGAGATATCCAGCAAGCCGTGGACCGAGTCGGTAACCTGCCGAAAGATATAGACTCGCCCCCGGTTGTGACTCAGCAGAAAACCTCTTCTTTTGATGTTTATCACTTTGGCGTTAGCCTAACTGAGAGCAATACAGATTCATCGTCGTTACAGCATTATGCGTATCAATTAGAAAAGAAAATTAACAGTCTTGGTGGCGTGGGTTCTATCAAGCTTTCTGGTTTTAATGAGCGAGAGTTTTGGGTTGAAGTTGACCCTGAAAAAGCACGCCGCTATCAAGTTGCTTTCGATGATGTGAGCACCGCGATAGAGCAACACAACCTGTCTCAATCGGGTGGTTTTGTCGAGTCATGGAGCCAAGAGCAAAAGATTGTCACCATGACCAAAGTAGAGTCGACGGGTGATGTGTCTAACATCGTGATTAAGGCGCTAGATTCTGGTCAAGTTGTCCGTGTGTCGGATGTGGCGACCGTTATTGATACCTTCGCGCGAGCAACCGAAGATCCGGTGATGAGCGGGAAACCTGCGGTCATTTTCTCTATCACAAATAGCGGCAGTGCAGATGTCATTACAACTATCGACAGCATTAAGGCTCTGTTGGACAAAGAAAGCGAACGCATTGGCGACCAATTTATTTTCCAGAACAGCCTCGATCTTGGTCAGGATATGGATGAGAAGTTCTCTATCGTGGCAACCAATGGTGCGATAGGTTTGGTGTTGGTTCTGTTGATCTTGAGCATGATCCTGCAACGACGCGTCGCTTTCTGGGTCTCGGTCTCTATCCCATTCTGTGTCTTCGGTGTGATGATCGTTTTGCCAATCATGGGGTTGAACTTAGACAGCATCACTCTCGCAGCACTGTTGTTGGTGATCGGCATTATCGTTGATGACTCGGTGATCATCGCCGAGAGCATCTTCCAAGAAAAAGAAGCGGGCAAAAAAGGTGTCGATGCTGCGGTGTCGGGTACTTTAAAAGTGATCAAACCATTGATGGCAAGCCTTGTCACAACGGCTTTGGTATTTATCCCGATGATGTTCATTCCGGGTACCATGGGTAAAGCGGTTGCTGTGATCCCGATTACCGTTATCGCAGCGCTCGTGTTCTCATTCATTGAATGTACCTTAACGTTGCCAGCGCATTTATCTTTGGCTAAAGAGAGCAACTCAAAGACACAAGAGAAAGATCGATTTGAATGGATCTCAAACCGTTATCGCTCTCTGCTGAATATGGCTCTGAACTACAAGAAGTCAGTGATTGCATTGGCGTTGGTTGGCTTCGCAGCTTCTGGCTATTTGGTATCTTCGTTGAAAGTGGATATCTTCCCAACAGAAGCAGGTAAATACATTGAGGTTTACACCGAAGTGAAGGCGGGTACTCCGCTCACTAAAGTGCGCGATGCTCATCAATTGATAGAGCAAGCGATAGAATCTTTGCCAGAAAATGAATTGGTTAGCTATGAGTTGATTTACTCGTCACCAGTATCTCAAGGGGTTATCAACTTAACTAACTTTGACCAGCGCACCCGCTCTGCGGAACAGATTATTACGGCGCTCAATGAAGAGTTGGCAGCGCTGTCTGATGACATGTTCATTAAGTTCTCGATTGATGCTGGTGGCCCTCCTCCCGGCGACCCAGTTGAGGTACGTGTACTTGGCGGGACTGAGAGTGAACGTAATCAAACTGTGGATTTGGTGATGGCCTGGCTAGAAGACTACCAAGGCGTGACCAGCATCAATCACAGTGAGGCATTGAAAGATCCTCAATTGAATATTGTTCCTCAATATCATTGGTTGGCGAAGTACAACTTAACGGTGAGTGATTTATCGAATGCGTTGCGTGTGGGTTTTGATGGCAACAGCGTGACATCCACTTGGCTTGGCGATCAAGAAGTCGATATCCGTGTGGTCTTGGACGAGCAATTTCGCGATATCGAGAAACTGAAAACCACCAAAATTTACACAGCAGATGGGCAGCAAGTACCACTCAGTCGATTAGCTATGGTTGAACAGATAGAAATCCCTCGCCTTATTAAGCATTACAACGGTGAGCGAGAAGTAACGGTATCGGCGGCTTTGTCTGATGAGAGTATTAGTCCGGTTGCGTTATCCGATGAACTACTGACAGAGCTAACGGGTCAATATCCACCGAGCGTGACCATTAACGTAGGCGGCGAGGCTGAAAGTACCAACGAAACCATGAGTGGCTTCATGGTGGTATTCCCTGCGGCGATGGTTGCGATCTACTTCGTATTGGCGGTGATGTTCAATTCATTGTTGCAACCACTGCTCATTATGGCGGTCATCCCGTTCGCGATTATGGCTTCATTGATGGCACTCGTGGTTCACATGCAGCCGATGTCTTTGTTTGGATTGATTGGTGTACTTGGGATGACGGGTGTTGTGGTCAACAACTCACTAGTGCTGATAAACCGAATCAATGAGCTAAGAATCGAAGGTTTAGATGTGATAACGGCGGTGACTCAAGCGGCGGTCAGTCGTCTGCGTCCAATTGTAATGACGTCACTGACCACAGTTGCAGGTCTGCTACCTCTAGCTTACGGGTTAGGTGGAACGGATGTGTTTATGGGCCCGATGTCGCTCACACTGGGCTATGGTTTGTTGTTCTCGTTGCCAGTCGTACTGTTGGTGATTCCAGCCATGTATGCGTTGTTCTTTTCTCGATCTAAAAACAGTGAGTCATGACGTGCGGTTTTGTGACTTGTTGTGCAATAAGTCATTTAACTTAAAACTGGTTTGATTAGGTATGCCATTTCATTTAAATAACAGGTTATAGTATCGCGAAAATTGGCGGCACTTATTCTTCTCAAAAGCGAAAAGCTGGAAACTTAAAGATGAAGCCGCTAACGGTATTACACGCACAACATTAAGGTTTAGCAATGACGCTCAAAAGCTTGGCATGCACCATCAGCACAGTTCTACTGGCAGGCTGTGGTTCGACGGTCGCGACGCAAACATACAACGCCGATCTGATCATCACCAATGGACAGGTTCTCACGATCAATTCAAAAATGGATGTGATTGAAGATGGCGTTGTAGTGGTGAAAAACGACCAGATCATCGCAGTCGGTAACGAGGATTTAATGACTCAATATCGCGCAGAAAAAGTGATTGATGCTCAAGATGGAATCGTCATGCCGGGCATGGTCAATGCTCACAACCATTTACCTATGATCGCGTTTCGTGGCCTAGGGGAAGAGGGCATCTCGAATCGTCTGTTTGCTTACTTCTTCCCTCTAGAAGCCGAAAAGTTAAGCCGTGAACTGATTTACAACGCGACTAAGCTAGGCAGCATCGAACTGGCACAAAGCGGCGTGACCACTTATGCCGATATGTATTACCACATGGATGAGATGGCGAAGGCGACCAAAGAAGTTGGCTTGCGCGCCGTGTTGGGCGAAACCGTGATTAAGTTCCCGGTGGTCGATGCCAAAGAACCTTACGGTGGGATTGAGTATGCCAAAGGCTTTATCGAGCAGTACAAAAACGATGAGCTAATCACGCCGGCGTATGCGCCACATGCGGTGTACACCGTGAGTAAAGATAAGCTTCAAGAAATTAATAAGCTATCGGCTCAATACGATGTGCCAGTGCTGATTCACGTTGCTGAATTTCCGAATGAAGAAAAGCGTATCAAAGATGAAACTGAAGCCACGTCACCAGTCGAATACATGGATGAAATCGGTGTGCTCGATGAGCGTGTAGTGATTGCTCACGGTATCCACCTTTCAGAGAACGACCAAAAGCTATTGAAACAGGCTGATGCGGGTATCTCATACAATCCAATGGCGAACGCCAAAGGTGCGACAGGAATAGCTCCTGCGTGGAAAATGTACCGAGCTGATATGCGTATTGGTTTGGGAACCGATGGCCCCATGAGCTCAAACCAAGTTGATATCATGCGTACCCTAAGTTACGCAGCAAACATGCAACGATTGAAGCATTCCGATCGCACCATCATGATCCCTGAGCAAGTGATTGAGATGGCGACATTAGGCGGTGCGAAAGCTTTGCACATGGAAGATCAAATCGGTTCTCTTGAAGTCGGAAAGAAAGCAGATATCGTGATTGTAGAGACACAATCAGCGAACATGATGCCAAATTACGACCCATACGCGACTTTGGTTTACCAAGCGAACCCAAGCAATATCGACACCACTATCGTTAACGGTCAAATCGTAATGGAAAACCGCGTGATGCAGACGGTTCAACTGGATGAAATCCGCCAAAGTGTCGATGAGTTTGAAACTGATATCAAAGCGTTTGCCAAAGAGCTTTCTAAGAAGGCGATTAAGTCTAAGAGTTTGATGGACTAAGACGTAAACTTGATTCTAAAATCGAATAGAGTGAATGAATAAGTAAGGCCGACATCATGTCGGCCTTTTTGTTACG
Organism: Vibrio sp. L5-1; assembly: GCF_021728315.1. Taxonomy (NCBI): domain Bacteria; kingdom Pseudomonadati; phylum Pseudomonadota; class Gammaproteobacteria; order Vibrionales; family Vibrionaceae; genus Vibrio; species Vibrio sp. L5-1. Next base: position 1,410,182 of record NZ_JAKKCQ010000001.1, read on the forward strand.
AACTCTCTCCAGAACCTTACTCCTTGAACCTCGGTTCTTTGGATGAAATCGACGCTTGGTTAATTAAAGCAAGGCTTCGGCTAACTAAAGTAGTACTTAGCTAATTAGAGCAACTGTTGCCGTTAGGAATACCGCTACCTAAGAACTCGACGCGAATTTGTTCGACATCTTTTAGGTACTGGTTGTTCGTTTGTTCGGTTTTATCAAAGTTGTTGAGCGTGACATTCCATGATGAAAACGGAGTGGGTTGGAAGTAGGCGTATTCGAATTTATTCGCCACGGCACCATCGGTGATGATGCTAACATCGTTGGTGGTTGGATCATCTAGGCGGTAATAGAACGCGCGTGAAACAGGGTTAGAACTGAACTGATAGTCCTTGTTCTCATATCGGTCTAAATAATTACCCGAACTGGAAACTCGTAAGTTGAGTTGCTTGCCATAAGGTAAGTTTTCCCCTTCTAAGAACACTCGTACCGTGGAAAGCCTAACGCGGTCAAACGAACACAATTGGACTTGTTCTAATGGAATAGTGAAGTTTAGTTGTCCGGTTGTTGCAAAGCTCTCTAGTTGCTCGGGGCTAGAAATGGTGTAGTTGTCGATGGTGAAATCTTGTGGTGCTGGTTGGAAAGAAGACAGAGCATTTACATACTCACTTTCGACAGTAGCCAAATCAAATTGGTAGTCCAAGTAGCTTTTATTCAGAGAAGGCGTAACTTCGCTTGGCTTCAATGCCCAATATTCGTACGCCTGAACATAGTTAGACAAAGCAACGAACATCGGACGCTTGAAGTGCATCAATACTCGTGATAGTTCACGTTCAATCGAATCGAAGCTGTCGGTGTCTACTTGATAACCCTCGATCGCATCGTTCAACCTTTGCTGTTGATTGATAGTCACATTATTGGTGAGCAAGAGGTCTACCAACTTCGCTTGCTCGTGAGCAAAGTTAAGCTGCGTGATGTTAATTGCCTTACCGAGCAGAACCTGCTTTTCGAGTTCGAGTAGGTATTGTCTTGCTCCTTTGATACCTAAGCTATCGGCATATCTTAAGTTGCTGCGGATCTCGGTGATCATCAAATCCCACGCCAGATTGCTTTCATTGATGGTTGGGATGTTGAAGTTAAAGCCATCCATAGCTTCAGATACCTTCTGGAGCTTGATGGTTGATTTAATATCCGCGGTTAACTGAGAAATGCCAGAAATCGTTTTGGTCACGCTATCAATAATGCCTGTGACGGACTTGATGTTGGTGACGAGGTTTTTCGCTTTTTCTAATGCTTCAGGTGTTTTAGCCAATTGCTCGGTTAGGTCATTCACACCAGAAAGGTTGCCTGTGAATACCCCACTCACGGCACTTCCAATTTCGGCTATTGCTTTGAATATTGCTAGAGCCACATTGAGTTGTTGTTGGGTTTTCCAATTCTCGACACCAACTAAATAAGTGGTTCTTGAACTGAGAGTGACCAGTTCTTGTGCTTTATATTGGCTATCGACCTCGGTCAGGCTATCGCCTATCTTGTCTATGTTGGATTGGGTTTGTGTGATGATCGAACTCTGAGCGCGTAGAACGTCTTCGATGTTAGCGAGTGCTAACTTGGCGGCTTCAATCTTGTCTTCAATGACCGTGTTTCTATCTTGAATAATGTCCCATTGAGTTTGATACGCGATCATAGCGTTCAAATAGGCTTCGTATTTATCTTGATATAACACCTTGTCGAGATAAGGAACGTAATTGCTCTCTTTGGTGCTGAAGCTAATGAATTGCTTGAACGCGACCGTTTGTAGGTAAAGGTCGGAAAGAATCGGATCGTCTTCAACCACTGAACCTGAGTAACGCAAGCTTTGTTCAATCCAGTTGATGAGGTCGAGGCTAAGCTTTGGGTTGGTATCGTATAAGCTGGCTGCCATATCAAACGAGCGATTAACAATGTCTGTAAAAGGTTCAGTAGCCAGTTTCATTTGCCCAGTAATGTTCGAGTCAATGGTCGTTCTTCGGTAGTGTTCTCCTGCCAATACCACGGACTCGCCATCACCAGTTTTTCCTGTTAGGGCGTCTCGTGTAATGCTGCCATCGCTTTGGAAAGCGAGCACATTAATGGGTGTTTCTATTTCGCCGGCAATCACAGAAATTGAGGCTGCAGAGCCTTGCTGTCCGAGCACAAACGTCGGCGTGCCTTGGCCAACGATTTTTCGCGCAAAAATAAGGATGTTTTGGTTGTTTACAAGCAAGTTGAAATTCTCTGGAATTTCAATGGTATCTGCAAAAACGACGATTTTTGAGGGTTGAGTGACGTAAAGGTTTTGTTCTGCTATCCAATCACTGAGGTTGATGTGTAAATCGGATGTGGAACGAGATAGAACGCCGACATCGGAATAGGCCGATTGAACCCAAGTTGGGTATTCGGTTGAATTGGGTAAATTGTTCAGTTCAAGCCAATCGCTAGAAAAAGCCTGTGGAGAGAATGAAAGAGAAATAATAATAGGTAGAAGTCTCATATTGATGTCCTGTCGAAATTAGTATTTGCCAAATTTTGGGTAGCAGAAGCCAGCACCTTAATTTTGATAAGGTGTGGCTTTCTGTTAGAGATATATTTTTGGCTATTGCGTTATATTTTTTGTGTTTTTATATGATCGAGAGGTCTATGGACTATTCCATTTCTTGGATATATGCATTGTTTGCGAACGCTTTTGCTTTCTCACTAATATTACTCCAGTTACTTTCTGCAACCGTTGTATTGGCAAGAGCGCCTATTGCGCCTAGCATTGCGTCGTCTTTCATGATGTCTGCATTATTCTGGGCTTGTTCTAAGGCAACGAGCAGTGAAGTAAAGTCGGCATTCATTTTCTGCCAATTTAGTTTCAGCTTATTAATATGTGGAATCGCATTTTCTATTTGTTGAGAAATCATATCGATACTCTCTGAAGAGCGATGATAAGAGTTATATATTTTCTGCGTAGAAGTTAATTGGTCTTGAAGCTCTTTTACTTCACTTTGTAATTCGTTACGAAGCTTACGCGCTTTTTCTGCTTTATCGCCGTATACGCCCATGATTGGTCCTGCAACCAGAGGGAACCATGCATAAGTTACTGCGGTAGAGGCGACCGTAACATAGTGAGTGTAGTCTTTGTTGAGTTGAGTGATACGTGCATTGATGTCATTCACTCGTTGTTGAAGCGCGCTGCCATCATCGCTTAGGTAACCGTTGTGAGTGCCTTCTAATACATCTAACTGCAATTTTTGTGTATCTAATGTAGCTGAAAATTCCAATAGGTTACCGCCAACGTCAGACACTTCTTGTTGGTATCTCATGGAAAAACTCTGCAGGCTTTTCAGGTAAGCGATCGCCACCTTTCTATTGCGTTCTACCGCTTCGATATCTTCCGGGAGCGGCGAGAATGCTTTGGCCAGCATTTCATTCAAAGCATCGCTAAGTGGGTTAAGCATGTAGTCTTTAATTTGGACGTAATTGGCCAAGCTTAATGAAAGACCAACGATGCTTGGATAAAGATCTTTTTTCCAATAAAAGGCGGTATCGTGAATATTTGAGTATTGCTGAACCAGTGCTTGGAAATTAGAGAAAGGAATGTCGTTAGGAATACTTAAAGTAGATTTCATACTGGCTTCTGTCACCGGCAGCGCTAAAGCGCCTTCGACATACGCTTGGATTTGATACCACTCTTGTTGCTTAAGAATAAAATTGTCGGTCTCTAGATCGATAAAGACCCCATTTTCACCGATGATCGTGTCGTAGGTGACTTGAGGTATGTTTTGTTCAGCTGACGCTTGGTTGATTTGAACTGGAGCTGCTTGAGAAGTGAGTGCAAAAGAGGAAAGTAGCCCAATCGAAATCGAAGATAATACGAGTGTTCTTGTGATTTTTTTCATTATTTAGCCCTGTTAGATTTGTTATTAGCTTTTTGCAAAGTCAATAATCCCCCTACCATTTAGATGGTATTTTTAAATATTTATGAAGGGTTATTGAATATTTTAATATTGTTATTTTTGTGATTATTTTTTGTTCTTTAAAACTAACCTCTTTAATGTGCTTTTTGTTTTTATAAGATTTGGCCAATCTATAGCAGATTTATAATGAAAAGTTCTATTTAGGTCACACATTTGGATTCATATTGATCGTTTGTTGATCTATTGAATTTAATGATATTTGAATCATTAGTTTTGGTTCTTTTGTCAGGCTAGGTATGGAAAGGTCTCGAGAGGTTTTCATTCTATTCATAAAGGTGGTAAATGATAAAAATATAATTATCGCCATTATTCGTATTATTACTAAATCTGTTGATTAATTTGATGAATATATAAATAGAACGAACGTTTTAAATTTGATCTGTGCCAAATAATGTACGGGTGATTTGATATTTACCGAAGGGGTTATGAGTGATTTTTTATTAGTGAATGTTTTATTAGTCAATCTTATATTAGATAGAGTTAAATTAGGTTTTCTTTAATTATTAGCGGTTAATGTTTTTGGTATATTGAGTCGAAATTAATTAGGAAATAGATTGATAAATAGACTGATAGGCATCAGGTTTACATTTTTTTGGGATGATTTGGGATGATTTGGGATGTTTTCGAATCATTGCGGACGTTTATGGAGGTTTGCCCATCAAAGCCACTCGCTTTGGCTTGCAGTGTTTGATGGGCAAGTGTTTCAACTAATGGTTATTCATCGCCAACTTACCGAGTTTCATTGCAGCAGCATGGTGGCGGTGCATCAGTTGCTCCATGTCTACGCCAATAACGGCACCATCGTTAACTCGCCATTTTCCGGCCACCATCACTTTATCCGCTTGTTGAGCACCACAAAGTAGTAATGCAGCGAGTGGATCGTGGCTACCAGAGAAACGAATATCATCGAGCTTGAACATCGCGATGTCGGCTTGTTTACCGACCTCTAGCGTTCCAATGTCGGTTCTGCCCATTGCGCGTGCCGAGCCCGATGTCGCCCAGCGCAGTGCATCGAGGTGTGAAACATTGGCAGAACCATATTGCAGGCGTTGTAGATACATTGCCATGCGCACTTCGGCAATCATATTTGAACCGTCGTTTGAGGCGGAACCATCAACACCCAACCCGACTTTTACGCCTGCTGCTTCAAGATCGTTGTTCTTACAAATACCAGAAGCCAGCATCATGTTGGACGTCGGGCAGTGGCTAATGCCAATGCCTGCTTTACCCAAACGCTTGATCTCTTCCGGGTTGAAGTGAATACCATGAGCAAGCCAAGTGCGTTCATTCAACCAGCCCACATCTTCGAGATAATCGACAGGGCGTAAGCCAAACTTCTCAATGCAGAAGTCTTCTTCATCCAAGGTTTCGCATAGGTGAGTGTGCATCATCACGTTTTCACGCTCACTGATCTTGGCTGTCTCTTTCATTAGATCGGTGGTAACTGAAAACGGCGAACAAGGCGCGAGTGCGATTTGAATCATCGCCCCTTCATCACGTTGGTGGTAATCACGAATCAAGCGTTGGCTGTCATCAATGATGGTCTGTTCGGTTTGAATGGTGTGTCGTGGAGGTAGTCCACCTTCATCTTCCCCAAGGCTCATGGAGCCGCGAGTGAATATCGCTCTTACACCCAGTTTCTCTGCGGCCTCGACTTGTAAATCGATGGCGTGCTCTAGCCCGTTAGGTATCAAGTAATGATGGTCTGACGCTGTCGTACAACCTGACATCATTAGCTCAACCAGCGCCAGTTCAGTGGCAAGGCTCATCATCTCAGCATCGAGGTTAGCCCAAACAGGGTAGAGGCTTTGTAGCCAATGGAAGAGTTCTTTATTCAGTGCGCCGGGGTAGGCTCGCGTTAGGGTTTGATAGAAGTGGTGGTGCGCATTGATAAGCCCAGGAGTTACAACATGACGAGAGGCGTCGACGCTGTAATCTACGGGTAAGGTTGGCTCTTTGTGTTTGCCAACCAGCTCAATGATTGTATTACCTTTAATGACAATACCGCCTTCTGCATCAGCCAGTGAGCCAGTGTAGATTGCGAGAGGATTCTTAATCCAGATGGTTTCCATTCATAGTAGTCCTTAGCCATCTCAGCCTTTTCAGGGAAGAGGGTCTTTGTTGGTATTTGCTGTTGATAGATAAATTCTAATCAGGGGCGTTAAAACGTTCAATGTTCTAATCATTCCCTGATTCTGTGAAAATCGGTTTTACGTTAGTCAGTGAAACAGTTAGTTCGAGAATCAGCTAGTTCGTTTTTGGCTCAGAATTTTCTGATGCCGCTTGAACGTCTGCTTCTGTACTTGCTTGTTGAATCTCTAATTGCTCGTCTGAGTGTCGTTCTTCTTCAGCCTGTTCTTTCATTTCTAGCTCAACTTGCGCTTGGCTCTCGGCCAACGCTTCTTGCTCTTCTGCTCGTGAAGATTTCGGCAACACAAGGTTTAGCAGAACCGTCATGATGGTGCCTGTTGTAATGCCAGAATGAAGAAAGTTCGCTAGATCATGCGGCAAGTGTTGCAGCAATCTTGGTTCGAAAGTTACGGCCAAGCCAGACGCCAAACCGACACAGATTACCAAGGCATTTCGCTTGGTGTCTGCGGCCTTGATCAACATGCGGATACCCGCGTAGGCAATCATACCGAACATCACAAAACCCACACCACCTAGAACAGGTTTCGGAATCGTGACGGCAATAGCGGCTAATTTCGGGAATAAGCCACCTAAAATTAGCAAACCACCGGTTGCAGCCACTACATAGCGACTTGCTACACCTGTGATACCTACAATGCCGACATTTTGACTGAATGACGCCAATGGCATTGCAGTTAAAATGGAAGACAAGGTACTACCAAGTCCATCGCCTAATAGACCACGTTTTAAGTCTTTACCGCTGACTTGGGTTTGGCAGTTGTTGCCTAGTGCCATGAAGTCACCTGTTGCTTCGGCGATAACCACGATGTACACCAAGCTCATGCTGATGATGGCACTCGCAGAAAAGGTAAAGCCATACTTGAAAGGTTCAGGACCACCAACCCAAGCAGCAGAGCTGATTTGCTCAAGGTCGACCATGCCGAGCGATAGCGCCACAATGTAGCCGCCTGCTAAACCAATCACGATGGCAGAAGCGGCAACCGCGCCTTTACAGTAAACCGATACACCAACCACAATCCCCAAAGAGACCAGTGCTAGAAACAGCTTTGGTAGTGTAGCGAATTGTTCAGTATTGGCTGGCGAGTCTCCGACCCAATTCATGGCAACCGGTAAAATGGTTAAGCCGATTAGGGTAACCACCACACCACTTACCACGGTTGGAAAAAGCTTTCTAACCTTGTCCATGTAGAAGCTGGCACCAATCACGACAAACGAGCCGATCAACGCCGAGCCCATAATCGCGGCGACGCCGCCTTCGTTACCGATCGAAATCGCCACACCTAAAAAGGCAAAGCTTGAGCCCATCACAACGGGCAGTCGAATGCCTACAGGGCCGAAACCAAGGCATTGAGCGACGGTCACAATACCTGACGCCAGCAGCGCAGCATTGATCAGCGAGACGATCTCTGTGTTAGGTAGGCCGATAGAAGCGCCGACAATGAGGGGAACAGCTACAATGCCACCAATCGAGGCGAGCATGTGCTGTAATGCGAGTAGGAAGGTTAAGCCGTGAGGCGGTCTTTCATTTAGGGTGTACAGAAGTTTCATTTGATATTCCTCTGCCTGCGTTTCCGTTTACAGGCGATTGGCGGTCAAATAATGACTTCTACAAACTGCGTAGGGTCATAAAAAAGGTGCACTAACCGAGCGGAATGCGTCTGCACTCCGCTGATTAGCACTATTAGCTTTTTCTTAAAAATGTTGTTCTAGCATGTGTCTTAATAGCTTGGCTTGTGAACAAACCAAGCACTCATTCTTGAGCCATCTCTAAATGACCAAATGTCTAAGCGACGGCTCAAGAACGATTTGATTAACCGATGAACACGAGCTTCGCGACAAAAATCGCGGCTAGGAAGTACATCGAAATTGATACGTCTTTTGTTTTGCCTGTCGCTAATTTCAATACCGTGTAGGTAATGAAACCCAGTGCGATACCATTTGCGATAGAGAATGTCAGTGGCATCATCAGGGCAGTAATAGCTGCGGGCGCACCGTTGGTGAAGTCTTTCCAATCAACGTGTTGCATGCTGCTCATCATTACGAACGCCACGTAAATCAGCGCGCCAGAGGTTGCGTAAGCGGGGATCATGCCTGCAAGTGGCGATAGGAAAATCGCCGCTAAGAACAACACGCCAACCACAATCGCTGATAAGCCAGTTCGCGCGCCTGCTGCAACGCCTGCGGCACTTTCTACGTAACTGGTGACTGGCGGACAACCCACACACGCACCTGCCACGCTTGAGATACTGTCGGCTTTCAGCGCTTTGCTCAGACCTTCGATCTTGCCTGTCTCAGGGTTCGTCAGATTCGCACGCTCAGCCACGCCCATCAAAGTACCTGCGGTATCGAACATGTTGACGAAAAGGAAAGCCAAGATAACGCTGATCATTGAAACATCAAGCGCGCCCATAATGTCCATTTTTAGGAATGTAGGCGCTAAGCTTGGTGGAGCCGCGAAGAAGCCGTTGTAATGCACTAAGCCAAGCATCATGCCGACCAGAGTCACACTCAAAATTCCGATTAACACGGCACCAAATATTTTACGCTCACTGAGTACCGCGATGATCAAGAAGGCGATAGCGGCCAATAGAGCTTCAGGTTTAGTAAAATCCCCTAAAGAAACCAAAGTCGCTGGATTTTCGACGACGATGCCCGCTGTTTTAAGGCCAATTAGACCTAAGAATAGGCCAACACCCGCTGTCATGGCATAGCGCAGACTCACCGGGATACTTTCGATTATCCATTGTCGAACCTTGTAGAAACTCATCCCGACAAACAAGATGCCGGAGATAAACACCGCACCCAACGCCACTTCCCAGGTGTAGCCCATTTCGCTTACTACCGTGAATGAGAAGAAGGCATTCAAGCCCATGCCTGGTGCAAGGCCGACAGGCCAGTTCGCAAATAGTCCCATTAACAAACAACCGATCGCAGCACCAATACAGGTTGCGACGAATACCGCCCCTGCATCCATACCCGATGCGGCCATAATTTGTGGGTTAACGAAGATGATGTAAGCCATAGTGGCGAAGGTAGTCACACCCCCCATTAATTCATCTTTCACGCTGCTTCCGTGGGCCTTAATTTTAAAGAGTTTCTCTAAAATTCCGTTATTCGCGTCTTGGTTGAGTATTTCTGTTTTACTCTCACTCATGTCAGCAAGTCCTTTTATGTTGTGATCCATTTATTGAATACAGCGAGATTTCAATATTAAGTTTTAAGGTTTTTTCCTAGCCGTTATTTCTTTAGTTATCTGTTGTTTAGTCATCAACTCTCTAACTAATAACGTTGTTAGTATTTTTATATGAGCGTGTTTAGTGAGCGCGCATCATTTTAGATACACGCACGAATCTGTTTATTATTCGATGGTTGAGCCTAGTTCGAAGTTCTAGGTCACGGGACTAACTGCCCCGATAGGTGGAGAAACTGTACGGCGAGACGAGAAGAGGAACGTGATAATGCGCTTCTGGATCATCTAGACCAAAACGAATGACCACATCGTCTAGGAAAGGTACGCCATCCAATTCCACACCTTTGCTTTTGTAATAATCCGCAACGTAGAACACCAATTGATATTTCCCCGGACGGAAATCATTCCCTGCCAGAATCGGCGCATCGGTTCGGCCATCGGAGTTGGTGATCACCGTCGCCAGCTTTTCTGTTGAGTCTTCATTGACCTTATAAAGCTCTACTTTGATCTCTGTGCCCGGTAAGCCGTGCGTGGTGTCTAATACGTGTGTTGTTAATCTTCCCATAGTCCTTTAATAGCGCTTTTGGCGCTCCTCTGTTCCGTGGTTTATCTGTCTGTTTCGACCTTGCAAAGAATGCAACTGGTCACTTTGTTATCACTAACTATGTACGAACTGTACACAATTAGTAAAGCGAATTGTTGGAAAAATGTTAACCACTGTATCGTTTTTTCTGAATTTATAGATCTTGATTATCGTTTTTTGGTGAGTGTTGTCTTGGTTAAGTTGTTGTTTTTAATTGGTAATGGTGCGTAAATTTAACTTGAATAACAAAATCTTTACATTGAGATAAATAATTGTATACAATAAATGTACAGGGGTAAGGTTGCTCTGTTTATCGATAATCCATTTGGTTGAATCATTTGGTGACTCACTTGAAGAGCGACTAAGCCAACCACTTATGTTAGGAGTACTTGGATGAATAAGGATTATTCAAGAAATTTGATCGGTTACGGAGCTAACCCTCCAAACCCTCAATGGCCAGGTAATGCGCGCGTCGCGGTTTCTTTTGTATTGAACTATGAAGAGGGCGGTGAGCGTTGTTTGTTACATGGAGACGACGAGTCTGAGGCTTTTCTTTCAGAGATCCCGTCCGCACAGCCGATCAAAGGCGAACGTCACATGAGCATGGAATCCATTTATGAATATGGTAGCCGTGCGGGTGTATGGCGTGTTCTTCGCTTGTTCGATGAATATGAAATTCCACTGACTGTATTTGCGGTTGCTATGGCGATTGAGCGTCACCCAGACGTTGCCAAAGCCATGGTCGAAGCCGGTCACGAAATCTGTAGCCACGGTTATCGCTGGATAGACTATCAATACATTGATGAGTCTGAAGAGCGCGACCACATGACCAAAGCGATTGAAATCATCCAACAAGTGACGGGGCAACGCCCGCAAGGTTGGTACACAGGTCGAACGGGTCCAAATACGCGTCGTTTGGTTGCAGAAGAGGGCGGTTTTCTTTACGACTCGGATGCCTATGATGATGACCTGCCTTATTGGCACACCGAGACTGGTTATCCGCAACTGGTGATCCCATACACTCTCGATGTGAACGACATGCGTTTTTCAACCGCGCAAGGCTTCAACTCGGGTGAGCAGTTCTTCCAGTATCTGAAAGACACGTTTGACACCCTTTATATGGAAGGTGAAACCGCACCGAAAATGATGTCGGTTGGGCTTCACTGTCGTTTGATTGGTCGCCCCGGTCGTATTGCTGCATTAAGACGTTTCCTTGATTACGTCAAAGAGCACGACAGCGTGTGGTTGTGTCGTAGAATCGATATTGCTAACCACTGGCACCAACATCATCCATATCAACCAAATAACGCTATCCATCAACCGCAAAAGTAGCAGTGAAGCAAGGAGGCTTAACGTGACTAAATTTCGATCATGCCAACCAACAACCATGGACCGCGATATCTTTGTCGCTCACTTCGCTGACGTCTACGAACACAGCCCGTGGGTTGCAGAACTGGTGTATGACCAAGGTTTGAATGCCGAAGACGACCATATCGAGAATCTTCATCTGAAAATGGCATCGACTTTGTTAAGTGCAGACCAAGGCAAACAGTTGGCTTTGATCAATGCTCACCCGGATTTAGCCGGTCGAGCAGCAGTAAACGGCGAACTTACCGAGTCGTCGACCAAAGAACAAGCGGGGGCGGGCATCGACCAGTGCAACGCCGAAGAATTTGAAAAATTCACTTCTTATAACAACAGCTACAAAAGTCGCTTCAATTTCCCTTTTATCATGGCGGTGAAGGGAGCCAATCGTTACCAAATTCTTGAGTCGTTCGAGATGCGATTAGGAAATGATAGTGAAACTGAGTTTGCTACGGCGATTCAAGAGATCAACAAGATCGCGATGTTTCGTCTCTGGGATATGTAAGTTAACGGAGTTAACAGCTATCTCAGCCCAGTCTTAGTGCGTTAAATTTTTGATTTGTAAAAACATAAGCCACTAAGTTCTCATTTTATTATTACTTGATTAATTTCATAGGATTACACGGACATGACCCATAAATTTGAACAGTACATAAACCTTGCAGACGAAAAACTCGGCGCAGAAGCCACCTTCGCAACCGATGATTTTTTCGCCGATAAAAGCCGTCTACTCAGCCACGCAGCGCCAGAGTGGAAAGACGACTTATATGACGATAACGGCAAGTGGATGGACGGTTGGGAAAGCAGACGTAAACGTGGTGAAGGTTACGACTACTGTGTCGTTCGCCTTGGCCTAGCTGGCACCATTGCTGGCGTTGATATTGATACCTCTTTCTTCACAGGTAATTTCCCACCTTCGGCATCAATTGACGCGTGTTATTCATCACAAGGTGAGCCAACTGATTCAACAGAGTGGCAAGAAATTCTGCCTTCAATGGCACTACAAGGTGATCATCATCATCTTGAAGCGATTGAAAGCGACCAAGTATTTACGCACCTACGTTTGAACATCTACCCAGATGGCGGTGTCGCACGCTTACGTGTTTATGGGCGACCAAGTGTGGATTGGGAAGCAATAGATTCTCAGCAACAAGTTGACCTAGCAGCTGTTGAACACGGTGGCCGAGCACTCGCATGTAGTGACGAGCACTACGGCAACAAAGCCAACATTTTAGGCCCTGGCCGCGGTGAAAACATGGGTGATGGCTGGGAAACAGCACGTCGTCGTACACCGGGTAACGACTGGGTTATCGTGGCACTAGGCCACCCAGGTAACATCGAACGCATTGTCGTTGATACGGCTCACTTCAAAGGTAACTATCCTGACAGCTGCTCGATTCAAGCGGCCTACGTGAAAGGCGGTACCGACGATCAAGTCGAAACGCAAAGCCTATTCTGGCGTGAACTGTTGCCTGCACAAAAGCTGCAAGCGCACGAGATTCACGAATTCATTTCTGAGGTGAACGACCTTGGTGCGATTACTCACGTACGTGCAAACATATTCCCAGATGGTGGTATCAGCCGTTTGCGTCTGTTTGGTACGAAGGCGAAATAGGTAAGGAAGTCAGATATGAGTAATGGAATGCGTCGTTTATCCATCGAACCGTTAACCAAGCAGGCTTTTGCAGAGTTTGGCGATGTTATCGAGTCCGATAATAGTGATTTCTTCATGATCAACAGTGGATCAACACGTCGCTACCACAAGTTAGCGACAACGGATGTGCAAGACCAAGATGGAGAAGCCATCATCAGCATCTTCCAAGCCACACCGTTGAGCTACCCACTGACCATCAAAATGTTAGAGCGTCATCCACTTGGCTCTCAGGCATTCATTCCATTACTTGGTCAACCCTATTTAATTGTTGTTGCGCCAAAAGGCGACGATCCAACATTAGCCAATAGCCGAGCTTTCTTGAGCAACGGCCGTCAAGGAGTGAACTATCACAAAGGGGTGTGGCATCACCCAGTTCTCGCACTCACCGATCAAGATCAGTTCTTGATCGTCGATAGAGGCGGCGAAGGGCACAACTGTGACGAAGTTTATTTCGACAGCGACCGAGTGGCATTGCATTTGGACGGTCTGCCAACGGACGACACTAAGGAAGAGCAACGCTTAGCTAAAGCGTTGTGATACAGGAGTTTATTATGGATCCGCATATTACAGAATGGTTGAATCTAGCAATACGCTGGGCTCACATGATTGTTGGTGTTGCGTGGATAGGCGCATCATTTTACTTTGTTTGGTTAGAGAACAACCTTAACCGAGTAAACCCAAAAACGGGCCTTTCGGGCGACTTATGGGCGATTCACGGTGGTGGTATTTATCATCTAGAGAAGTACAAACTTGCGCCACCAGAAATGCCAGAGCACCTGCACTGGTTCAAATGGGAAGCCTACTTCACGTGGATCACTGGTGTGTGTCTACTGGGTGTGGTTTACTACCTCAACGCTGAGATCTACCTGATTGCACCGGGCTCTGGCCTTGATTCAACAACGGCAATCGCGATTGGTATTGGTTCATTCGTTGCTGGTTGGTTTATCTACGACTTACTGTGTGACTCGCCATTAGGCAAAACCCCGGTACTGCTTGGCGTTGTGCTGTTTGTGTTGCTCGTTGCTGCGACATATGGTCTAACTCAAGTGTTCAGTGGTCGTGGTGCTTACATCCACGTGGGTGCCATCATTGGTACCATTATGGTGGGTAACGTATTCCGCGTTATCATGCCAGCACAGCGCAACTTGGTGAAAGCGATAGAAGAGAAGCGTGAACCGGATCCGGCACTGCCAGCGAAAGGTCTACTGCGTTCTCGTCACAACAACTACATGACACTGCCAGTGCTGTTCATTATGATCAGTAACCACTTCCCAAGTACTTACGGCTCGGAATACAACTGGCTGATTCTTGCTGGGCTAGCGATCTTCAGTATCTTAGTGCGTCACTACTTCAACACGCGTCACGGAAGTCAGAAGTTTGCATGGACAGTACCTGTAGCGGCATTGGGTATGATTACTCTCGCGTTTGTGACCTCGCCTTACGCCAAAAAGCAGATGACTCCGGTTGTACAAGCGCCAGTGGTTCAAGAAGTGCAAGTAAGCGCGACTGAATCGGCGACAGAAGAGCTTGCTGAAAACGGTACTGCTTCAACTACGGCTAGTTCTCAAGCTGCACCAGCAGATCACGCAATGCAAACTGCTAGCGCAGGCGTAAGCTTTGAAACCATCAACAAAGTCATTCAAGAGCGCTGTTCTGTGTGTCATTCATCAACCCCTAGCCACGCCGCTTTTGCTGCTGCGCCAGCCGGTGTGATGTTTGATACCCCAGAAGAGATTAAAGCCAACGTACCAAGGATTGTTGCTCAAACCGTAACAACCAAGGTGATGCCGCTCGGCAACATGACTCAAATGACCGACGCAGAGCGCGCACTCATCGGTACTTGGGTAGAGCAAGGCGCTACGCTTCAATAATGATGTGAATCCTTTACCTAAGAGCATGAGTCTTAGGTGAGGCTTGGGGAGAGTTTGGTTTCGGGCACGCGCCAAACTCATCCCACCCTGTTTCCCCGGTTCCTATAACCGGGGCTTTTTGTTTTTGGACAAAGGGAATAACTTCTTGGAATAAATTGCTAACTTCACGTAACTAAAGTTGAAGTGAGCTGATTGAAACATAAGTTAATGAAATTGCAGATATTAAGTAATGGGCATTCAAGCCTTGTATTTCTTGTGTTATTTGAGGCTTTACGCTGGCGACTAATAGTACCAATGCCATTGGTAGCATCGCTGCTGATTGAGCATGCACAATAAGAGTATCTAGTTCTAATCCTTTAAATGAGAAGTCATTAAGCCAAAGTAGGCGAGTACAAGCTGTGCAAGCACAACTAATCGAACTTATGTGAACAATGCTACTCAATTCCATGTTTACCTTTACTAAGAATATACAAGTCAATGTTGATAGGTTTTACCTATTGATATTAATCAATAATACCATTTAACTTTAAGATATGTCTATTGAAGCTTGAACTTTGATAGTTAAAACCTATCAAGATGAGCTGGAATGTTTATAGGAAGTGTTCTTAACGAGTGTTATTCCTCACTGAAAAATGACCTTCAATTATCTCACCTTAAAGGTTCGGGAGATGTTTTAAGCAGACTGTCCTGTATAAGGCGCTTGATATGAATATCTACACGTGGCATTTTTAGTCCAAATTGACTTTAGTTAGGACAAAAAATGGAAGACTTGATAGTCGCGTATTTTAGGGCATTGAGCTCATTCTTTAGGTATCTGTTTCAGTCGATATTGATTGAGTTCATTGGTTACGGAGCTGGCTGGATAGTTTGTAAAGTATTCACATTAGGGCGCTTCCCCCCATTGATTCCAACTGAAAAAGAGCGAACCAGAATCTCTTATATCGGAGCTATTAGCATCGTGTTATTTCTGTTAGCAATTGGTGTCTTCAATAGTTTGTGATTCGGAGTGAGGATATATGAAATTTTACCCCGCGGAACAATACCAAGCGGCTTGCAACGAGCTGTTTATCCGATACGAACGTGACATCAAAAAGCTAATCCCTAACGCGAGAGTTGAGCACGTAGGCGCATCTTCTATTCCTTTTGCCGTGTCTAAGGGCGATCTAGATATTTTCGTAGGTGTTGAACTTGGTGAACTTGAGGATGTTATAGAGAGACTCACAATACTCGGCTTCAATGAGAAACTCGATACCTTAAGAACGCAGGAACTGTGTATGTTGGAATCTACATCTTCTGATGATGTGGCCTTGCAAGTGGTCGCCAATGGTTCTGAGTTCGAATGCTTTCTAAGGTTTCGTGACAAGCTACGTGCGAATCCGGAATTAGTTCAGCAATACAACACCCTCAAAATGTCTTGCGAAGGTTGGCCGCAAGAAGAGTACCGTGAAAAGAAGTCTGACTTTATCGAGCATGTGCTGGATCTGAAATAGCAACAGTGCCCCTCACCTCTAATTGTCCAATTAACAAAAGTTTTATTAATACAGTGTGTTAAGTCAAAAAACATTACCTCTGAAGATTGACCCTCTTAAATTTCCTTCAAACTATCTTACCACGGTTTAATAGCTTAAATTTACGCAACTAAGCTCACACATATTGCATAGGGTATTAGTGGAGGTATTGGTTTGTGTTATGTTTCGCATGATTTTATAAAGCGTGACTTATCCATTGAAAGCAAAGTGTTTTCTTTCGGATTAATTTCAAGATTTGTCTATCAGTACATCAACTTGGCGCTATCAAAAATCGATTGCTCTACGCCAATAATCAATACCACCTTAGGAAAGGACATGTCTGAAGTAATAGAAAACACCCCTGCAATTGTACTCGCGTCTCGATGGTCTCGGTTTTGGGCGTTTGTTATCGACGGCCTCATTTATGCAGCTGCTATGATTCCAGTGGTCCTATATACCGATTTGTTCGATCGAGCCGTTTCTAATGGAGTCATAGAGTTACATGAACAAATCATGATGTTTGTTTATGGCTGGGTGATATTCCTCTTGTGTAATGGCTACTTACTGCAAAAGAAGGGACAAACGATCGGTAAAAATGTAATGGAAATTGCGATTGTTGATATGGATGGCAAGCAACTAGGGCTATTCAACATAATGATCAAACGAATTTTACCTATGAACATCTTTGTTTATATTCCTGTTATTGGTCAATATATATCGATTCTTAATTACCTGTTTGTTTTCCGTAAAAACAGACGCTGTTTGCATGACTTAATTGCAGGAACTCAGGTTATTAATGTTTCAGTGCCGAGAAACTTAGATTTCAGTACTATCGAATAGAAATTCGTAATCAAGCACTTACATACTTTAGGAACTTCATGATTCATAAGCTTTTCTCAGCCATTTCTATTTATAGGTATTTACCGAATAATATCTATTATTTAGCACTGGCTAGAATGATTCTGGGAATGGGTAACTTTATCGTTCCATTTTTAGTCTTACTGTTAACCGATAAGTTGGGTTATTCCGCAACAGTCGCAGGTTCCCTTGCCATGGGTGTGACGGGCTCTTACCTTTTAGGGAGCTTTTTAGGTGGGAGATTAGCGGATAGGTTGGGACATAAACGGGTCATGGTGTTTGGCGAGTTTATGTGTGCTGTATTATTGATTATTTGTGGTTTCTTTGCCGATGCTCCGGTAGTCGTACCTGTGTTCTTGTTTTGTGCCTATTTCTTTGGCGGTTTAGCTTTACCCGCGAGTAATGCTTTAGTTGCCGATCTTTCTACCCCTCAGAATCGTGATGCAGTCATGTCATTAAGTTATCTAGCCTATAACTTTGGTTCAGCTCTTGGTCCTGTTATGGCTGGCTACTTGTTCTGGAATCACACCGACTGGATATTTTTCGGCAACGGTTTTGCTGCTCTTTTTTGTGTTTTTATTGTGGCTGTATTTGTGAAGTTGCAACCTGGAACGGAATCGACCAGCGAGAGTGAACTGGAACAGCCCGTTTCTGGTTCGGTTTGGTCAGTTTTAAAATCAAGGCCACGGCTTTTGTTGTTCACTTTTCTATGTGGATTACTGTGGTATTCGCTAAATCAAATGACTATGGCGAGTCCATTGTATTTGAGCCATGTGTTTGGAGAGCAAGGCCCAATTATTTTCGGGCAACTCATGACTTACGCTTGTGTTGTGGTGGTGCTGATTACGCCAATCTTAATGAAGTTCACGTCAGGTAAGGCTGAAACCGTAAGCCTTGCCTATGCAGGCTTTATGTTTGCCTTTGGTTATATGCTCGTCATGTTGTTTCCTAACATTCCTGTTCATTTTTTTGCTTGGCTATTTCTATCTGCGGGCGAGGTTCTTCTTTTGACAAAAGAGGGCATATATCTAGCAAACAACTCCCCTTCGAGTCATCGTGGACGCATTCAAGGCGTGCTCATTACCTTGCGAACGGTTTTCGTTATGCCTAGTTTTATCGTGATTGGCTACTTTATCGATGATTATGGGTACACTTTCACTTGGTTTAGTGTGATATTAATTTCAGTTGTTGGTGCCGTTGGTTTTTATCTTATGTCAGCTAAGGGGAAGCAATCTCCAACGTTAGTCACCGAGTAGTTATTCGATTTACTAGCAAGTAGTATCTTTTAGTCACCAGAGGTAGGCTTATGATCACAATTAGAAAAGCGGTTGAGTCTGATGCTCAGGATATTTTCGATATTCGAAGCCGTGCCATTGCCGAGAAGTGCTCGGCTTATTACTCAGAAGAACAGCTGTCAATATGGACGCAGGGTGGAATGTCTGATGGATTCATAAGCGATGTAGTCCAAACTTTTCACGTTTCAGAAGTCGATGACCGAGTGATTGGCAGCGGCAAGATCAACATCGAAACTGGTATGATTGATGCTATTTTTGTGGACCCAGATTTTTCCGGAAAAGGCGCAGCGAAGCAGATGTTGCAGTTCTTAGAGGAACTCGCGATTCAACACAATTTGCCGTTAATGAAGTTAGAATCGACTCTGAATGCCGCTGCGTTTTATCGTTCGTGTGGCTTTATTGGCGATGAACTTTCCACTTATCACTCGCCTAGAGGTATTAGCCTCGACTGCATCCCGATGGAAAAGCCGTTAGTTGCTTAAATAAACAGCGCCAACGCCAATTGTTGGTGCTGTTTTTACTTTCCTCTTACACTCCTTTCAAATATCGAATTTAGTATCAAATTTCTCTTTGTTACACAGGCAAGTCTCTCATTATGAAGAACTTCTTTGATAGCGAACTCATGCTCTCTAGCTCCTTGAATTTCGTTTTGCTATCGCTTGGGCTAACGCTCCTTTTTCATCTTCCGATTTGGTGTGGGTTCAACTTGAGCCGACGAAAGTGGAAGCTCATGGATTATTTATGGCCGTTTCTAGCGGGTATCGGGATGCTGGGTGCAGTGTCTGAGATTCGTGCGAAAGTAGCGGGTGATTGGGTTGAAACAGAACAAACCAGAGCGGTGGCGATTTTAGAATCGGTTCAGCAGTTTTCTTTGGATAAATTAAGAAGTGATACCTGCACCGGTCAGCCATCTTTAGATAATCACGCTCAGCACCACGAAGCGTGTTTGTGGTATTTGAATACGGCGATCACGTTCAAAGATGTCGATTTCACCTTGTTACCCAACGCATCGGATTTTACGGTTCCTGCGCCGAGCGTGTCGCTGGTTGAAAGTGATGCAGTGTGGGTGAGTGGCATGCTGAGTCAGTATGAGAAGCAGAAAAACCAATACATAAAAACCAGAGAAGCGCAGGTGAAGCAGCCATTAGAAAGCATCTTCTGGTATGTGAGTCCTTACTTAGTTTGTTTCGCGATTGCGTTGCGTTTGACGAAAGTCACCGCAGAGCTCAAATTAGATAAGTGCACATAGTTTGAGTTCCTAGTACTTATTACCCAGATAGAAAAGGTGAAGTAATGAATGTGAGTGAGTTTTCTCGGTTGGTGGTTTTGTCTGCCCATACGCTTCGCTACTATGAAAAAATCGGCTTGCTGAAAAATGTTCAGAGGAACAGTAGCGGTCATCGAGTCTATACATCGAAGGATGTTACCTGGATTGAGTTTGTGAAGCGCTTAAAAGACACCGCAATGCCACTGGATGAGATTCTAGAATACGCAAAGCTAAGGGAGTTAGGGCCAGAATCGACTTCTCAACGCCAAGTGTTACTTGAACAACATCAACAGAATTTGCGAGCCCATATCGAAGAGCAGCAAAAGCACATGGCAGCGTTGGAAGAAAAAATTAGTTTGTATCGAGATGGAAAAGTCCGTTGACTTAGAGTCGACTCTAACTTGTAAGGTGTTCCAGTGGACTATAAATACAGGAACAGACTTATGAATCAATCACGTTTCGACATTGGCTTAGAAAGACTTAATCACATCGACGGAGAAGCAGGGCAACAGGTTATCGACAGCCTCCAAGACATTTGCCCTGATCTTGCCAAGTATACTATCGAGTATCCCTTCGGAGACATCTATTCACGCCCCGGTTTGGATTTGAAATCACGAGAGATCGCGACCGTCGCTGCCCTTACCGCACTCGGTAATTGTGCTCCTCAACTTAAGGTGCATTTAAATGCGGCACTCAATGTTGGATGCAGCGAGGAAGAGGTTAAAGAAGTGATATTGCAGATGTCGGTCTACGCGGGATTCCCTTCGGCATTAAATGGCATGTTCGCATTTAAAGAGGTGCTTGCGGAGAGAAGCGCTAACGAATAAGCCTGACGCAAAAAAAGTAAGCCCTTCAAAGCCTAGCGTCAGTATGAATCACTGACGCTATTTTTTGTTTATGGCGATTTTTCAGTGGAGCTTTCATCTATTAGTTAGAAATAGACAGCTAACTCGACATAGACAGCGCGAACGACAGCAAGATCGGCAAGGTGACCACGCTCAGGAAGTTGCCAAATAACACCATAGACGCGACCTTGGGTGGCTCTACATTGAACCTTTCTGCAAACAGGTAGTTCATCACGGCGGGTGGCAGCATGGTGAACAGCACCATCATTTGCAGGTGCAGCGTTGGCAGCGGGATAAAGAAGTAGATGATGGTAAAGGCGATGGCCCCAGTAAACAGTGATTGAGCCGTACACAATAAGCCGACTTTTAATCCGCTCAATCTCAAGTTGACCATTTGCGAACCCAGCGACAACAGCATGATAGGTACGGCTGCTTGGCCGAGTAGTGATGTGGCTTCGTAGATTGGGTTCCACACACCAATTCCAGATAAGTTCAGCGTCATCGCTAATGCAGCGGCTAAGAATATCGGCATCTTGAGGATCTGTTTTATCGGGTTGCCGTCGCTCAATAGCGCTAGGCCAACGCTAATATGGACACACGCCGACACCACAAACAGCAATACAGCAGGGGCTAATGCGCTCTCGCCAAAGGTATAAGTGAAAAGAGGAATGGCGAGGTTGCCACTGTTGCGAAACATGTGTGGCGGAGCCCAAGCTTTGAAGTTGAGCTTAAAGATCTTACAGATCGGAATCATCAACAATGCAGGCACTAGCACCGCGACCAAAGAGGCGGAGATGAGTGGCAGTTGTTCTGTGTCGAGGGGCATGGTGGTCAGCGATGCAAACACCAACGCAGGAATACAAACATCCATGTTGATGCGATTGATCGGTTTGAAATCGGGCTTGAGCCAACGACCCACCGCAAAGCCAGCACTGGCTAAAGCAAAAACGGGAAACAGAATGCTGACGACCTGTTCGAACATAGAATTCCTTTCTAGATTGAGTGCTTCCATTTAGCTGAGAAACGAATGTTTTAGAGAGACGCTAAAGTGAAGTATGAAGTCGAGATGTATAAACATTAACCTATCAATATAATGACTTGGCGTCACCGAAGATCGTTGTCTGTGAGCGGTTAATTTATATTTCTTTGAATGAAGCACAAAAAAGACCAGTGGCATCAGCAACTGGTCTTTAAAGGCTAGATAAATCTGGACGGATTTTTAATTAACGACGGCTGTCGCTGTCTAGCGATTGTTACTCGGTTTTAAATCTAGCTAACGAGCTTTTTGTAATCTTTGAAATTCACGTCGTAGGCTTTTTCGCCGTAGATGTAAGTCTCGCTGACGGTTCTGTCGTCACCCAAGCTCATCAATACGAATAGCTTCTCTTCAAGCTTGGTGGCTTGTTCCATTCTAAAGCGCATCAGCTGTGTAGCGTGTAGATCCAACACCACGAAATCCGCTTCTTTACCGACTTCTAGGTTGCCGATCTTGTCTTCTAAATGCAGTGAACGTGCACCGCCTAGAGTTGCCAAGAACAGCGACTTAGCCGGGTGCAACTTCTTATGCTGTAGCTGCATGATCTTGTACGCTTCACTCATGGTTTGCAGAATTGAGAAGCTGGTGCCTGCGCCTACATCAGTACCCACGCCGACACGAATACCGTGATCTTCCATCTCTGGTAATCGGAACAAACCCGAGCCTAAGAAAAGGTTAGAAGTTGGGCAGAAAGCGATTGCCGAATCGGTATCTGCTAGGCGTTTACATTCACAATCAGAAAGGTGAATACCATGAGCAAATACCGAACGTTTGTGCAGCAAGCCATAGTGGTCATACACATCTAGGTAGCTGTCGCGTTCTGGGAACAGCGATTTCACCCACTCGATCTCTTTCTCGTTTTCAGAAAGGTGAGTGTGCATGTACACGTCTGGGTATTCTTCTAGCAGTTTACCTACAGTAGCAAGTTGTTCTGGTGTACTGGTTGGCGCGAAGCGAGGCGTTACGGCATAGTGCAAACGACCACGCTTGTGCCACTTTTCGATCAGCTCTTTTGAGTCAGCATAGCCAGATTCCGGTGTGTCGGTGAGGTAGTCTGGCGCATTGCGATCCATCAGAACCTTACCCGCGATCATGCGTAGGTTGCGCTTCTCAGCTTCTTCAAAGAACACGTTCACCGACTCTTTGTGCACTGTACCAAATACCAGTGCCGTAGTGGTGCCGTTGCTTGCCAATTCGTCTAGGAATAGCTTCGCCACTTTGTGTGCGTAAACTGGGTTTTTGAAGCGTTTTTCTTCTGGGAAGGTGTAGTTCTCTAACCAATCAAGAAGCTGCTCACCGTAAGACGCGATCATCCCTGTTTGAGGGTAGTGGATGTGCGTATCAATAAAGCCAGAGGTGATCAGCTTGTCTTTGTATTGTTTTACTTCGAGTGTTTTAGGTTGGCGAGCCAATACTTCGTCGGCATGGCCTAAGTCGACGACATGGCCGTTCTCAACCACTAAAACACCGTCTTCAAAATAGTCGTAAGACTCATCGATACCGACGTCTTTTGGGTCGGCGACGCTGTGTAAAATACTGGCGCGATAAGCTTTGCGTTGGGTTGTCATGTTTACTTCCTTTTAATGACTTCAGCGACTTTATGGCCACTGAAGCTTTGCGACTTTTATTAGGCGATCTTCTCTTCCAATGGTGGTTCGCCTATATCGCTTGGTTGACTGTGTTGATCGGTCAAATCCTGATTTTGATAGTGTTTGGTTGGGCGCTTTTGTTCAAGTGCTTGGCCTTGATAGTGTGCGATCAGTTCACCTGCAACCGATACCGCAATTTCCGCAGGGTGTTTGCCATTCACGGCGCTAATACCAATAGGGCAAAGCATGGTTTCAATTTGTTCTTGGCTGTAGTCACGTTGCTCTAAGCGGAAGTCGAATTTCTTGCGTTTAGTGAGTGATCCAATCATTCCAAAATAACGGCTGTCTTCACGGTCGATAATCGCTTTGGTTAAATCGAAATCGAGCTGGTGGTTGTGGGTCATAACTAGGTAATAGCTGTTTGGTGGCATGTGTTTTACTTCACCGACTGGGTCGTCTGAGACAAGCTTCTTCACACCATGTGGCAGCGTTTCAGGGAACACTTCTTCACGTTCATCAATCCAGGTCACGCGGAAGGGCAGGGTTGCGACAATGTGCAGCAGCGCCTTGGCCACGTGGCCAGCGCCGAACAGCACAAGGTGATTCTGCTGAGTGCCAATCGGTTCAAAGCTGAGTGTTGCCATTCCGCCACAACATTGGCCTAAGCGAGCACCTAGGTTGAAGCGTTCCACTTTGAGTGATTTTTCGCTGGCAATCAGCATTTCGCGAGCCATTTTAGTGGCCACATGTTCAAGGTGACCACCACCAATCGTAGCGATGATTCGGTCGCGAGTGACAAGCATTTTGGTGCCCGCATCGCGTGGAACGGAACCTCTGTCTTCGAGCACCGTCACCATTACACACGGTTCGTAGTTCTCTTCCAGTTTTGCCAGTTCGTGAATCCAATTATCCTTAAACATATGTCCTCCTAAATCCCTTTTTTATGCTTCCCAAGCTAAACGATCGATATGAGCCTTAAGCCGTTTCTGATTGAGCATCGACCGAGGTCGGAGCCGTTTCAGACACTTCCTGAATCGCCATGAGAATACGTTCTGGCGTTGCAGGTGTATTCAGCTTAGGAATCGCCCCATCGACGGCGACATAGCTAATGGCGTCTTTCAGTGCGCTCCATACCGACATACCCAACATGAAAGGCGGTTCACCCACGGCTTTCGAGTTGAAGACGGTGTCTTCTGGGTTGTTTCGGTTTTCTAAAAGGTGCGTTCTGAAATCAATTGGCATATCAGCTATCGCTGGAATTTTGTAACTTGCAGGGCCATTGGTCATCAAGCGGCCTTGCTGGTTCCAAACCAACTCTTCCGTGGTTAACCAACCGACACCTTGCACAAAGCCACCTTCGACTTGGCCGATATCAATTGCTGGGTTCAATGAAGCGCCTACGTCATGCAGAATATCGACACGCAGAATCTTGTTCTCGCCGGTTAGGGTATCGATGATAACTTCTGAGCAAGAGGCACCATACGCGTAGTAGTAGAACGGACGACCGCGTGCTTTCTCGTGATCGTAATAGATCTTTGGAGTGCGGTAGAAGCCAGTGCTCGATAGCGAGATTTGGTTAAACCAAGCCAGTTCAACAAATGAGCTGAAGGTCATGATCTCGTCGCGAATTTGCACCATGCCGTTCTTAAATACCACTTCTTCAGGCCACACTTTGAAGTGCGAAGAAGCGAAGTCGATCAGGCGCTGCTTAATGGTCATTGCGGCGTTTTGCGCGGCCTTACCGTTGAGGTCGGTGCCCGATGAGGCTGCGGTTGGTGATGTGTTCGGAACTTTGTCTGTGTTTGTAGCGGTGATCTGGATACGTTCGACATCGACTTGGAACTCCTGTGCAACGATTTGTGCCACTTTGATGTTCAAGCCTTGCCCCATTTCCGTACCACCGTGATTCAAATGAATACTGCCATCGGTGTAGATATGGATGAGCGCACCTGCTTGGTTCAAGAAAGTCGCAGTAAACGAGATGCCGAATTTCACGGGTGTGATAGCAAGGCCTTTCTTCAAGATAGGGCTTTGCTTGTTGAACTCAGCGATGTCTTTACGACGGGCGTGATAGTCACTGCTGCGCTCAAGTTGTTCGGTTATCTCAGGTAAAAAGTTGTCTTCAACGGTTTGGTAGTAATGGGTCACGTTACGGCCTTCTTCGCCGTAGTAGTTCGCCTTACGTACTTCCAAAGGATCTTTTTTCAGGTAACGCGCAATCTCGTCCATGATGTGTTCAATGGTCATCATGCCCTGCGGGCCACCAAAGCCACGGTAAGCGGTATTCGATGCCGTGTTGGTTTTGCATCGATGACCCACAACAGTTGCATCACCTAGGTAATAGGCGTTGTCTGAGTGGAACATTGCGCGGTCGACGATAGAACTTGATAAGTCTGGAGAGTAACCACAGTTACCTGCAACGGTAATATCGGCACCTTGAATCACACCGTTGTCGTCAAAACCGACGGTGTATTGATTGTAGAACGGGTGGCGTTTACCGGTTTGCTGCATGTCTTCGTTACGCAGCAGACGCATTTTGGTAGGTCGGCCGGTGAGGTGAGCAATCACTGCTGCCATGCAAGCTGGAGAGGCAGCTTGAGTCTCTTTACCACCAAAACCACCGCCCATACGACGCATATCAATCACGACTTTGTGCATTGGTACGCCAATCACTTCCGCAACCAGTTTTTGAACTTCGGTCGGGTTTTGGGTCGAGGTGTACACGATCATGCCGCCATCTTCGGTTGGCATCACGCTACTGATTTGAGTTTCTAGGTAGAAGTGTTCTTGGCCGCCGATCTCTAGGTCACCAGAGATCACGTGTTTTGCTTTTGCCAGTGCTGCTTTTGAGTCACCACGTTGTTGAGTGTGGCTCTCTGTCACGAAGTGTTCTTTCTCTAGTGCTTCTTTTACATCAAGAATCGCGGGTAGCTCTTCGTATTCAATAATGGCTGCATGTGCGGCTTTGCGTGCGGTTTCTAAATCGTTAGCTGCTACCGCAATCACCGGTTGACCGTAGTATTCTACTTTGCCATCAGCGAGCAGTGGGTCACCTGGAAGAATCGCACCAATATCCAGTTCACCCGGTACGTCTTTGGCTTGAATGGCAATCGCCACGCCTTCGAATTCGTAACACGGAGATAGGTCTATTTTGGTGATATTGGCGTGTGCTTGCGTGCTCAGACGTGCGTATACGTGCAGCTGATTTGGGAACTCTAGGCGGTCATCAATGTATACCGCTTCGCCCGTGACTTGCTTGGCTGCACTGTCATGTTTAACGCTTTTACCTACGCCAGTTTTTAGGTCTTGTTTTGCAATGGTAACCATCTCTTCGTGGGTCATCGCATTGCTCTTGTGACCAGAGGAATTTGATTTAGACATAAGACGTTACCCTTGTTTCGATTTGGTTGTTTTTGTTCTGTTGTTCAATGAAGTAACGACGCAACATATTGGCTGCTGACAATGAACGATATTCTTGGCTTGCACGGAAATCAGATAGCGGCTCAAAGTCGTTATACAGTTCCTGCATCGCTAACTTAATATTAGCGTCTGTCCACGGTTTTCCTAATAACGTATTTTCACAACGAGTTGCACGCTTAGGCGTTGCTGCCATACCGCCGAAAGCGATACGAGCGTAAGAAACCTTGCCATCTTCAATTTGAATATCAAACGCGCCACACACCGCAGAGATGTCGTCGTCTAAACGTTTCGACACTTTGTAAGCTCGGAAGCTGTCGTTGGTTGGCTTAGGAATGATGATCTGTTCGATGAATTCACTCTCTTTCTGCGCCGTCACTTTATAGCTGATGAAGTAATCTTCAATCGGCATCGTGCGTGACTCACCGCCGCAACGAAGTTTGATCTTCGCGTCGAGAGCAATCAGCAGAGGAGGGGTATCACCGATAGGTGAGGCATTCGCCACATTACCGCCAATGGTGCCTTGGTTACGCACTTGCAGTGAAGCAAAGCGGTGTAGCAGTTCACCAAAATCTGGGTAGTGTTTTTTCAGTAGTGCGTAAGAATCGCTGATAGGCAGGTTGGCACCAATGATTAAGTCGGTGTCGGTCTCTTCGCATATCTTCATGTCTTCCACAAGGTTTACGCTGATCAGTGTTTCAATCTCGCGATGGAATTGTGTGACTTCCAGTGCTAAATCCGTACCGCCAGCAACCAGCTTAGCGTTCGGATGTGCTTGAAAAAGCTTGGCCAGCTCATCAGTGCTTTTCGGGGAAAAAGCGGTGAGGTGACCAAGGCGTAAGTTGGCTTCAGTGTCTTGAATACCTTCTAGCTTCTTGATGGTGTTGCGTTCAAGCTCTGCAAATTGGTCTATCAAAGGTTGGTCTGTTGAAAGTGACATCGCAGCATCAACGATTGGTCGGTAGCCAGTACAGCGACATAGGTTACCCGCCAGTGATTCCATGACGTCTTCTTTGCTCGCATCGGGTTTGTTCTTGCCTAGGGCAAACATCGACATGATGAAGCCCGGCGTGCAGTAACCACACTGTGAACCGTGAAAATCAACCACCGCTTTCTGCACTGGGTGCAAAGAGCTATCTCGGTTTTGTAGATCTTCTACTGTGATCAGTTGCTTGCCATGCAGTGCTGAAACGAAAGTTAGGCAAGAGTTCACCGAGCGGTATTGCAGCTGTCCATCAACCACTTCACCCAGAACTACCGTACATGCACCACAGTCACCCGACCCACAACCTTCTTTTGTACCCGTTTTATTAACTTTGGTACGAAGGTAGTTGAGCACTGTCATATTTGGCGACAGATTATCTTCACGTCTTATTTCCTGATTGAGCAAAAAAGTAATCAAGAGACCTCCTTGTAAATCGACATATTTCCATGTGTATTCTTTTTGACTTCTAGGTCAATAATTATCCATCCTGACCCTGTGGTCAACTATTTATTTACAAAAATGCAACAAATAGTCTTCGAGGATGATTGTATACAATTTCATTTTGACTGTAGTTGTTTGTTTTATAAGGGGTTGAATTTAAGGTGAGCAGTTTTTTGGTGTGAATGAATTGATAGCGATGTATACAAGATAAAGGCGGGGTTTATGGCACTGTTGGAAGTGATTCTGTAGAGGCTAAGATCGTTGTTGAGGCTAGAATAGACAGTGTTTTTAGATGGATGTGAGCCGATCGTCGTCTTTATTTTTAGGGGAGAGGGCATAAAAAAGAGAAGTAAACGCAGGGGCTTACTTCTCTCCTGTTTTGTTAACAAAAAGCTGTTAACAAAAAGTTGTTAACGGATGGTTATTAATCGTTTGTTGAATCGTCTATAACTTGCTCTTAAGCAGATCTGAGAACACGACATGCAGATCACTAGAAGCTGTGCTGCTGTCTAGGTTGAGCTTTGAACGGATGTGGCTTAGGTGTTCCTGCATCAATTCTACTGCTTGTTGTTCGTTGCCAGACTCAATCGCATCCAGTAAGCCTGAGTGTTCGTCTAGAGAACAGTTCGAGTGGTTACCTGTCTCGTATTGAGCGATCAACAGTGAGGTTTGCGATACCAAGCTGCGTTGAAAAGCGAGCAGTGGTGCATTCTCTGCCATTTCAGCCAGTTTGATGTGAAACTCGCCAGACAATCGCAAGCCAGAACCGTAATCACCTTGGTCAAAGGCACAGTTCTCTTTCGCGACTAATTTTCTGCATTCTTCTATTTGAGCTTTGGTTGCGTTTTTCACCGCCAGCTCAGTGATAGCAATTTCCATCACTTCACGTGCTTTAAAGATTTGTTTGGCTTCGTCAACCGTTGGCGCAGCAATCACAGCTCCTCGGTTAGGACGGATCACCACTACTTGTTCTAAAGAAAGACGCAGCAAGGCACGGCGGATAATGGTGCGGCTAACGCTAAAGATTTCTGCTAACGCTTCTTCGCTTAATTTGGTGGCTGGTGGCAGCCTTTGTTCTAGTATCGCGTCGAAGATATGGCAGTAAACAACATCGTCTTGAGTCTGGCCTGTTACTTTCGTTTTTACACCTTTGGAGACAGAGTTTTTGAGAACTGTCATAGAGATAAGGACCCTTGTTTAGTCGAGTTGGGTTGGGTTGGTCGAGAATAATTCATGAGTATTACTCTATATTGTATACATTTATCTATACAATGCCACCGGATGAAAGTGCGATGCACGCTTATTTGTTAATGACTTATAACATTTTGTTTGCAGGGAACTGTGTGCAATCTTTAGCTTTAAGCCATTTCTAATCCAACTAAACTCGATTATCACCGCAGCTGTAGGCAACGATCTGGCTGATTTCGCTCAGGCTACGACCTGACTGTTGTTGCCATTCGTTGAAGGCTTTACCCGCTGCCAGTTGTGCTCGCTTGGTGTTACGACCGCTATCAACCACGTCTGTGCTGCGTAGGTGTGCTTCAACATCTGATGACAAGATGAACGTGTCTTTACCCATTTGGCGCAGAGTGTAGGCACCAGTATTACCACCTAATCGCTTGCCGTGTTTTTTCAGGTAATCCCACAGCTCGGTGATACGTTCTGATGGCCAGTCGGCAACCATTTGCGAGAATGAATCGGCTTCACGCTTGGCGTTGTGGATCATGGTGGCATTGGCAGGGATGGTCATCACCTTAGTAAGGTGACGAATAATACGCGGGTCTTGTGCTTTCTGTTCCCACATTTCATTCGGCAGCATCAGCATTTTTTCGATATTGAATTCAAAGAACACTTCTTCAAATTGCGGCCACTTCTTTCTCACCACATTCCACGAAATACCACACTGGAATACCTTCTCAGTAAAGGCTGCAAGCCAACGGTCGTCGGTGATTTGTGATAACTCGGCTTGTGAAAGAGGCGCACGAACAATCTTTTCGAGCTCGGCTGCTCCGCCTTTACGGTGAGCCGCACGTTGATAAATGGTGTCGAATTTTTCTTGGGTCATGAAGGTTCCAAATTACATCTGTGTATCTTGAGTGGTCTAGCCAATGCTTAATGATATGGGGTCAAATCTGGCAATTAAAATCATACTGTTAATTAAAACATACTAACCGAGCTTTAATTCCATTTGATATAGGGGCCAGGTATTGCCATTGAATTCTTTGAACTTTGGCTCTTTGTCTACCACTTGAAAGCCCGCTTTGTCGTAGCAGCGCTTTGCGCCGTAGTTTTGCTTAAATACCGCCAAGGAAATGGTGGTGACATCTGGTATTTTTTTCGCAGCTTCTAATGCACTTTCTATCATGGATTGCCCAAGCCCTTTGCCTCGTTGGTTTGGGTGAATCGCGACTCGGCAGAAACGAAGTTCGTTGTCTGACATGCGTTGAAACTCCATAAAGCCAAGTAAGTCACTGGCGTTTGAGTTGGCGTTTGAATCGGTGTTCAGTTCAGAGTATGACTTAGATGCAGAGAAGGTATATAGCTCGACATGTGGCTCTTGTGATCGTTCGATGACCGAGGTTGCTTTTAACGGCCAACCAAATGTTCGCCCACCCCACAGCACGTAGTCTTCTAGGGATGTAAACCAAGTGACGATCTCTTCAGCGTCGGATGCTTTAAAGCGGTTTATTTCCATATCCTTCTCTCTTCCTTATCGCGTGTCTCTTTTTTTAAGCCGTTAAACTTCGGCGCCCAATTGTTCAAGAAAGCCACGCATGTAGTCGGTGCGCTTGTTGGCTTCTAATTTGGCAGATTCTGTATTCATTGTTTCAGCCAGCTTGAATAGCTTCACGTAAAAGTGGTCGACACTGTAATGTTTGTCATCCAAGTCACGTTGCTTCGCAAACGGGTCTTGGTGGTTATAGAGTTCTGCGTTAAAGCTCTGGCCCACATACAGGCAGCGAGCAATACCAATCGCACCGAGAGAATCTAGTCGATCGGCATCTTGGACGATCTGTGCTTCTAAGGTTTCAGGTGTGATGTTGGCACTGTAGCTGTGCGTGACAATGGCATGATGGATTTCATCAAGATGGGACGTAGGATACTCGATAGATTTGAGGAAAGAGATGGCCTTGTCTGCTGCCATCTGTGAGCTTTTGGCTCTGTCTGGGTGATTCTTAGGAAAGGTGAAGCAATCGTGAAGGTAAGCGGCGGGTAGCACGACTTCAAGCTTAGCCTGTTCTTGAGCACACAAAGCCTTGGCGGTTTTGACTACGCGTTTGATGTGGCTGATGTCGTGCGCTGCATCTTGTGTCATTTCTTGTTGTGCAAAATCAAGCAGTTGGCTTTCTAATTTTTCTATCACGCGTCCCTTTCTCCATTTTTAGACGTTATCAATGTTGCTTATCGATCAGTGTCGTTTCATATCGACTTTAACAGTTTCAAGCGCGAGTTTTTATCTTTTATAAAAGGAATATCAACAAAAAACCGACTCTGTGAGTCGGCTTGATAGAGAGGCTTGTCTACGTATTTTAGGACGAGACAGATAAAAGCATTATCAACAGAAGTGATAGCCTAAGCAGCGGCTTGTTGAAGCTGTGCTAACACATGGTGCAATGAAGGGCTGATGGTGTGTCCAAGCGCTTTCACTTCTTCGCAAGGCTCAACCAAATCAAGGATCTGGAAGCTGATCATGTTGGCTGCCATTGATGCGCGAATGCCGTTGTTTGAGTCTTCAAACGCTAGGCAGGCTTCTGGGGCAACTCCTAGGCGTTCTGCCGCTAGCAGGTAGATCTCGGGGTGAGGCTTACCATTGGTCACTTCACAGCCTGTGCTTAGTGAGGTGAAGTAAGAATCTAGGCCAGCCAGCTCAAGCTTCTTTTTCGCGATATCAAGCTGAGTCGAGGTTGCCACCGCGATTGGAATGTCGTTTGATTTCAGCCACTCAAGAAGCTCAATCACGCCGTCTTTTACTGGAATAGCTTGGTGCTTAACAATTGCACTGTAGCGAGTACGCCATTCGTTGTTCAGCGCAGGGTAATCTAACCCTTCACCGTAGCCATTTCTAAAGATCTGTTCGATGGTTTTTGCGTTACAGCCAATGATGCCTAGGTAGACATCTTGCAAAAACGGAACACCTTGCGCGTGACATGCTTCTTCAAAAACCTGCATACAAAGTCGCTCGGTGTCGAGCAGCAGTCCATCCATATCAAAAATAGCAGCTTGAAAATTCATATCCGTGGTTCTTTATGTGTTGTCATCATGAGGGCGAGTATTTTGACATAGTGCCTGGAGATAGGCGAGTCAGTGTTCAGTAAGAATATGCCGAATTGTCTCGGTAATATGCTTCTAGATGAGGATAAGTCTGATTAACTTGCGTTGGAATAATATCGTTCAGTTATGAGTCTGATGTTTGATAGGCCATGCGGTTCTAACAGACACAATAATGGCTATCATACATAACAAATCTAGGTTGAGTGCCTAGCTTCCTATTACAATTCATAAACTTACAGACGTGTTAGCGTGACCATAATCTTATAAAAAACAATTTGCGGAAGCCTGCAATCAGAGTGTGACCAAGTAATAAGTAAAAGGCTGAACTAAAGGACAAAATATCATTAGTCCATATTTTTAGCAGGGTTGCTTATGTTGTATTTTGAGTTTCTATTTTTATTAGTCGTACTTTATATCGGATCTCGGTATGGCGGTATCGGCTTAGGTGTTGTTTCTGGGATTGGCTTGGTTATCGAGGTGTTTGTCTTCAAGATGCCACCAACGTCTCCACCTGTCACCGTCATGTTGATCATTCTCGCCGTTGTGACTTGTGCTTCGATTTTAGAAGCGGCGGGTGGTTTGAAATACATGTTGCAAGTAGCGGAAAGGGTACTGAGAAAGAACCCGAAACGCGTCACCTTGATAGCACCGTTCGTGACTTACTCGATGACTTTCCTATTGGGTACTGGCCACGCGGTTTACTCAATTATGCCAATCATCGGCGATGTTGCGTTGAAGAATGGTATTCGTCCTGAGCGTCCAATGGCAGCGGCATCAGTGGCGTCTCAGCTAGCGATTACGGCTTCTCCAATCTCGGCTGCAGTGGTGTATTACCTCGCGCAACTTTCCGATGTCCAACACTCCATTACTCTGCTTTCCATTTTGATGGTGACGGTTCCTGCAACGCTGTTCGGCACACTTTTACTTTCTCTATATAGCTTGAAACGCGGTAAAGAACTGAACGACGATCCTGATTATCAAGCACGTCTAAAAGATCCTGAGTGGAAAAAACGCATCGAGAACACGACGGCGACGTCTTTGGATGAAGTGCTTCCAACTTCGGCTCGTAATGCCGTGTTGATTTTCCTACTTTCAATTGTCGTGATTGTTATCGTGGCGATGGTGCCTGAGATCAGAACTATCGTAGACGGCGACAAGCCAATCAAGATGTCGGTGATCATCCAAATGATGATGCTCTGTTTCGGCGGTATCATCTTGCTGGCAACCAAAACTGACCCACGTGATGTACCAAATGGTGTGGTATTCAAATCGGGTATGGTGGCAGCAATTGCTATCTTCGGTATCGCTTGGATGTCGGATACTTACTTCCAATATGCAATGCCTCAGTTCAAGTCTGGCATCGTGGAAATGGTAACGAATTACCCATGGACGTTTGCTCTAGCGCTATTCATCGTATCGGTTGTGGTGAACTCGCAAGCCGCTACTGCACGTATGATGCTACCTGTTGGCCTTGGCTTAGGATTAGATCCAGCACTGCTTATCGGTTTGATGCCAGCAGTTTACGGCTACTTCTTCATCCCGAACTATCCATCAGACATCGCAACGGTTAACTTCGATGTCTCTGGCACCACCAAGATTGGTAAGTGGTACTTCAACCACTCATTCATGTCGGTGGGTTTAATCGGTGTAGTAGGTGCATGTTGTTTAGGCTACGCACTGGCACAGATTTTTATCGCTTAACCTAACTTCTTGTCGCGTAATTTACGAGCGAGATAAAACGAAAAACAGCGCCTATTGAGGCGCTGTTTTTGTTTGTACTGTATTAATTCACTACTGTGCTTCGAAGTTAGGTTTCGAACTAATAACCATTATTAACGTGGCTCAAAAGCCAAAGACTGAATCGCTTCTTCGATAGTCAAGAAGTGGATCTTCATCAGGCAGACTTCTGCTTTCTGGAACTCGTGATTTCGAATAAGTTTAGTCACGCTTTCAACCGAATACTGGTTTGCTCGTTTCGCTAGAGACAGTTGATTTGAGTTTGATTGAAGCGAGTAGCTGTCACCCTCTGAATCAATCAGATAATCCTCTTCGCCCAAGATCATGTCTGAGCATTCTGCTTGAAAATCGTTCTCGGATGCAACGTAAATAAGCTCATCATCACCGTCGAGTTTTACCAAAGATGGCCAACTGATCATTACTGCCTCTAAATCATGCATGTTGAAGTTTGAGCCTCGACTATAAACATTTTCCACTGCTTGGTCATCTCTTCAAGCAAACGACTTAAGACGTTACTTACTTAGAGAACGACCTAATGGCGCGAAGTATCCCTGAAGCGCTTGATAAATCTCTTCTCGATGCGCGAGATCGGGATATAAAGGGAACATCTCAGGCTTGGTGGTGCCATCGACTAAGTAAGAATTCTCGATATCTGAGCAGGATTCAATCGCAGATTCAAAGGCTCGCGCCATCATTTCTGTCGGTAGTGAGAAGTAACGAGCCGACGTTGCCTTGTCTGCAATAACGCTGCGCGCAACGTAGTCGTGTTTATCTAGGTTGTTGTCACTGAGTAGTGTGGCATCGAACAGAGACATCAAACTCTCGTTTAATGGATGAGGTCGCACCTTTCTATCGTGTAGCCAACAATCACTGGCGAACAAGATGTGTTTTCGAGGGCCGGACATATCACCAATCTCAAACGCCTTTTCGGCAATGTAATGGTCAAACGCATGCCAGAACTCGTGGGCTAATGCACCGGCGCCAGCGTTCTTGGCGAGGGCTAGCTCTCGTTGGTTCGGTGCGTAGTGTGCTTGCACACCTTTCCTACCACCACTGCCAAAGGCTAAGCCTAACGTGCCGCGCAGGCCAATCGCTTCTGGCGGCAGAGCCAAGATGTAAGCCAAGTCTGCTAGTGAATCGAATATCAGGTTCGCAGCCAGCTCCTTCTCTTCTTTAGAAACCCAAGCTCCCACGCGAATGCTGCCCATACCGAAGGTCTGCTTGATGTCCATAAAAGACACCTGATCGCCATGTCGGTAGTCTGGGCCTTTGCGTGCTTTGTATTTAAAGTGAGTTAACTTCAAAGGGGGACCTTGGGAACAGAATTAAGATTGAGTGAGATGCTCTTGAAGGATGCATACCGTTTAGTTGCGTCCTTATGAATCCTTTTTTGAGCTGCCTCTCTTGGAGTCAAAGAAAGTTAGCACTTTTTACGGAAAATTACCGAACAAAATGAGTTAGATTGAGTTCAAAAGCTTCCCATGAAGTTGGGTTACCTTCACGAGTCAGCGGAAACAAAGGTTCATGTGGTTTGGCATAACTTAAACGATGCAGCCTTTGAGTAACATGGTAGCTATCCAGTCCTGAAATCGTGACCAAGTCCAACGCTTCTAAATCAAGGTAGCCATCCGGCATCACGGCACGCTTGGGTGCTTGAATCGTAATAACCTCTCCAATCAGCATCTGGGTTTGATTACTCTCTATTGATATCTGTTCTTTCAAAACTAGCCCTATCTTGAGTGCACTTTCTAATACAAACGGCGCGGGAAACATGTCGTCATAGTAAGGGGTGAGTCCGACGGCTTTGAATTCGGAAGCCGACTTTGGATAACGAGCCGAAGTTTGATGCGCTTTCTGAACAAAATCAGCGCCGATACTGTTGATGGTGAAGTGTCGAGTTTCTAGAATATTCTCTAGCGTGTGGCGGCGACTTTCGCAGGGGCGAACAATAAAACCAAACAGTGGTGGGCTCGATCCTAAATGAACTACCGAGCTGATAACAGCAAGGTTCTCGAACCCCTGTTTGTCACACGTACCAATCAGGTTGGCGCTCTTGAACCCCGATAAGGAGTTAATTAAGCGAGCGCGCTCTCGCTGATCCATCGTTTGGATATCTTGTCTTGAAAGGGTCATGTCCTTCATATCTTCTCTTCTTCTCATTTTTGTTTATCACAAACTTGCTTACTAACGGATCAATATGTACGCAGTATCACTTTCTATCGATCAACGGGTTTGCCCTGAATAGCTATGTGGCACTGGTTTCGTCGGTATTTTGCGAAACAGGTGCTTCTTTAAAGTGTGATTTTTTATGTGGTGCAAACTATTTGCATAGATTTACGCACTTTGACGTCCCTTTACATTCAAGAAACTAAAGTAAAGTTATAGTCTTTGAGAGCGCGAAAACATGAAAACAGTCCGCAATGTCATCTGGGCAATGATTGCCACAATGTCAGCCTTTTGGTTTGCGATGGAACCGCAACTCTTCGCTTCAAGCAACTTATTTGAATGGCGCTCGGCCATGATTCAGTACTCGGGTATTTTGTCTCTGATGTTAATGTCCATCACCATGATCTTGGCGATGCGTCTACCTATGGTTGAGAATTGGCTCAACGGTATGGATAAAGCGTATCGAGTCCATAAATGGTTGGGTATCGGTGGTGTAGCTCTGGGTGTGACACACTGGTTGTGGTACCAGATCCCTAAGTGGCTAGTGATGTCTGGAGTGTTGGCTAAGCCTGTTCGTCATGATGGTTCCGGCCCGGCAAGAACTATGTCTGGTTGGGAAGCGTGGGTCAATGGGCTCCACGGCTTTGCTGAAAATATTGGCGAGTGGGGTTTCTATCTATTGCTTGTTTTACTGGTGGCGTCGTTGTGGGCGGCAGTGAAATACAAACCGTTTAAACTGTCACATCGCTTGATGTCTGTCGCGTATCTTTTGATCGCGTTTCACTCGGTATTACTGCTCAAACATGCCTATTGGGGTCAGCCCATTTATTACCTAACGGTGGCCTTTGCTTTGATTGGGTCTGTCGCAGCGATGTACAGTTTGTTGGGTTTTGTAGGGCGTCGTAATCGTCACTCTGCTGCTGTTTCTTCCACTCGTTACTTTCCACAGGTCGAAGTGATGGAGTTGGTGCTAAAACCCGGAACATCTTGGCGAGGCCACAAAGCAGGGCAGTTTGCGTACTTGCGCTTCGGGAATGAAGACCCGCACCCGTTTACCATTGTTTCGGGCAGCGAAGATTCAGAACTGCGTTTCTTGATTAAAGAGTTGGGTGACTTTACGAATGGTCTTTATGAACGAGTAAATACGGGCGATGCTGTTACGGTGGAAGGGCCTTATGGTCGACTTGAGTTTGACTGAAGTAAGCCACAAATTTGGATTGCGGGTGGTGTTGGGATAGCGTCGTTTTTTGCAACCCTTGAAGCGCTCAAAACAGAGAAGACTCACTCTCGCATCGAGCTATTCTATTGCACTCGTGGTGTCGATGAGCATTTGGTGGATGAGCTATGGCACCTTGCACATCAAGTAGGAGTGAAGTTGAACGTGATAGACACCTTGCACTCACCTCGATTAAACGCTGAACGCATTGCTCACCAGTGTGGTGATTTAAACGATTATGAACTGTATTTCTGCGGGCCAGAGCTGTTCTCAACATCGCTTAAAAAAGAATTGGGTACGTACAAGTTCAACGTTGACCAGAATTATCACGAAGAGCTGTTTGTGATGCGTTAAAAAGACCGAAATAGCTATCAATAGCGTCAACTTTGGCTCTTCGTTGCGGGGCTGGAGCCGCTGTCCGATTTGTCGTTATTGATACCTGACTACAAGTACTCGTTAAAAAGGCAAAACTTGGTCAACTTTTTATTGCAGCGGTTTGCTATTGAGCGATACCATGTACGGCTGTTTTATTGGTAAAGATTGTAAAATGTCAGATGAAAAGCTCGCGCTAGAGTGGATGCGCCAACAAGCGCATAAAATTGATCCGTATGTTATAAATCCATCATTTGATGAGTGTGTCGAACTGCTTGAACCTGCTTTTAAAAAAGGGAGAAGTGTCGCGCAGCTAAAATATCTATTATCAGAAGCCGATCGCCGAGCGGGTGCCGCCGAGCGTAAACATGCCGCCTTAAAGTTCGCCAAAGAAAAAAGCCCAAAGGCAGGCCAAAACCTTCGCCTTCAAAGCAAGCTTCAACAAGTTCAGTTGGCATTAAAGTTAGCGACGGGCGATAACAACATGACCATATCGCAGTTCTGTTCTGAGTATGATGTCAGTAAGCGAGACGGCAACGTAGCGTGGAATGAAAAGCTGGTTGAGCAGAATAAGAAGAAGTGACGCATTCAATACTTCATCGACCAGCTATATAAACAGTGATGCTCCGCCTTACATTCAGTTTCATGGAACACTTGTAAGCGAGTGCCTTTAGCGCAAAGCCAGATCTTTAAAGATGTTTTGGATAAATACGGCATTGAGAATCAGCTATTTATCGAGGAAGGTGTTGGCCATAGTGATCCAATTTTTGCTACTGATAAGTATGTACCGCATGTGATTGCGTTCTTAGAGCGACATTATCCAATTAAATAATCTCTACTTTTGTAGCGTTTCAACGCTCTAGAAAGCACTCATTGAGCCATTTAAAGCTAAGTTGATTACTCAAGTTCAACTTGGCTTTTTTATTAGGCGCTTTCATAACCATGTGGATTCATTTCTAACTCCTACTTTTATCATTCAATCGTCATTTATGAGATTGAACAAAACCGTCTTTACTTTCGATAATGGAGCTATCCATCAGTTAAGGTGGGTTGTTATTGAGTGGCGAGTCACGCTTTGTGCGCTATTCACTCAAGCTTATCGACTACCTTGCTAAAGCTGTCAATGTGCGCGATACACTATTTTTCGCCCATTAATCAATTTCACTTGTGACAAAGCTATCAGAATTATGCATTTTCGGTAACGTTCCCGAAAGTATCGATCTATCATCCATCCAGATACAAAAGTGAAGTGATCAACACGACTGATTTCTATTTTTTCTTCGATATAGAGCTTGTACATCAAAAGTATAAGCCGAAATGCGCTTACGAATTATTTTGGGAACGTTTGCAAACAATCCAAACAATTAACGTGAGAACATAAGAATGAAACTACACACTTTAGCGGTTGCTGTAACAATGGGGCTAATGACTACATCGGTATTAGCAAGTGAAGACGTTGCAGCATTAGAGCAACGTATTAATGAATTAGAACAAAGAGTTGCACAAACGGAGCAGGTTTCTACCGAAGCTAATGAAAAGGCTTCTTCGTTTGAGTTTTACGGCTATGCACGCTCTGGATTATTGATCAACGACGACCTAAACGGCGCGACAGGTACTGGTCCTTATATGACAGCGGCGGGTGCGATTGGTGCACCAGTTGGACGACTTGGTGTGGAAGATGATCATTACGTTGAAGCGAACTTGATTCATAAGCGCTTTGCGGATGATGGCTCTAGTGCCTTGTTTCGTATCATGTTAGCCGACAGTACTGAAACAAATAACGAATGGACAGCCAGTGAAAGCCAGTTGAATGTACGACAAGTGTATTCAGAACTGAACCGTCTGAGCATGTTCTCTGAATCCGAAGCGTTTTCTGAAGCAACGTTTTGGGCGGGTAAACGATTCGATCGCGACAACTTTGATATTCACTTTTTCGATTCGGATATTGTCTTCTTATCAGGTACTGGTGCGGGCGTTTACGATGTTCAGATGAGCGACAACTGGAAAGCGAATTTTTCTATTTATGGCCGAGATTTTGGTGAGATTGATAGCTCATCAACAGATGTAGAAAACTACATTGCAACCATGAATAACCGTATTGGCCAATGGCAAGTGATGTTGAGCGGCATGACCTCAGCAGACAACGATAGCCGCTTAAATGGCGCAGCTGAAAGCGGTGTACACGCCATGTTTGCGTACCATGGAGGCAACTTCTTTGGTCTGAGCGAAGGCTTCTCTAAAACGGGTGTGTTAGTGGGTAGTGGCTTAGGTGCAGAGCTAAAAGGCATCGGTTCTAATGGTGATCTACTGGATGACGCAAAAGCCGTTCGCCTGTTTAGCTACGGTGTCACTCGCATTGGCGACAACTGGCGCTTAGCACCTGCATTAATGGCAGAGCATAGCCAAGACCGTCTGAAGAAGAATGACGAGTTCACATGGGCCTCTTTAAACGTTCGATTGGCTCAAGAGTTCACAGAGAACTTTGAGATGGTTTACGAAGGTTCATTGCAGTACATGGATTTAGACAACTCGACAGAGCAAGCGAGCGGCGGTTTCTATAAAGCGACAGTGGCACCAACACTCAAGCTTTCAACCAGCACTGGTTTCTTTGACCGACCAGAATTGCGTTTCGCTGTGAGTTATGTGGATTGGAGTGAAGACCTGAATGGTTACTCGATCAGCACTGAAGCAGATGCTGCAACGATGGGAGAGGGCGGCGAGGTTCTGTTTGCACTGCAGATGGAAACTTGGTTCTAATTACCTGATATATCGTTTAGATAGAGAGTGTTAATCATGATGTGATAGTCGCATCATCAAATGCCAACCTTATCGTTTCAACTCGAAGGTTGGCATTTTTTCATCTTGGGATAACTTAATCTCTGAGATAAATCGCTAGCAAGACTCTCGGTCAATAGTGGTGAAGGTCAACACCATCTTGCTCATTTCAAAGCCTTTTTTTTCAATACGGTCGAGCAGCAGCTTGGCTCCATTTTCTCCCGCTTTATCAAACGCATAGTTAAACGTAGACAGCGTTGGTGTGCATACTGAAGCGAGTTCATCATCACCCACGCCGAGTACCAAGACATCCTTTCCTGGAACGAGGCCAGCTTCTTGAATCGCTCTGATCGCACCGATTGCGATACGGTCAGTTGCGCAGAACAGGCCATCGAGCTTGGTGTGCTCTTTTAGAGACTGTTTAGCCAGTTGGTAACCTGACTCTATGGTGAAGTCGCCACGGGCGTGAAACTGCAGTATGAGGTCGTTAAATTTAAGCGATTGAGCGAAGCCTTCCGATCTCATATTATCAACCGCAATATCATCGCCTTGCACGCCGATGAACCCCATGTGCTTACAACCTTTCGCTATGAAGCGATTACCTGCTTCAAACCCTACGCGAGTGTCGTCGTGCACAATGCTTGGGATGTTAAACATTGACCCGTCTTGACCAACCAATACCACCGGCACAGCAGAGCTTTGAATCGCTTTGACTAATTTGTTGTCGAGGTGGGTCGCGTACAGGATGATACCTTCAACGCGTTTTTGGTTAAATATCTGAATATATTCAAGTTCTTTATGGTGTGTTTGGTGTGTGCTCGCTAATAAAACATGCTTGCCCGCTTGCTCTAAGACGGCAGTTAAACCATCGACACCCTGAGAGGTGGCGTGGGAAGAAACCCTAGGAACAATCACGCCAACCAGGTTGGTTTTTTGAGACTTTAAGTCTTTAGCGACTTGGTTTGGGAGGTAGCCACACTCTTCAACCGCTTGACGCACCTTCACCTTGGTTGTGTCTTTTACGCCATACTCATCGTTGATTACTCTTGAGACCGTCGACTTGGAAACTCCAGCGAGACGAGCGACATCATGAAGACTAGCCATTATTCATTATCCAATTGTAATTTTAGTTTTGGGATTGTTTGCAAACAGATCATCAAATTCACCTGTTATTAGGAGATTTTAACCCGGTCTTCTTATCCTAGGGAGATAATTTGAAGATCATTCTCACAGTATTGAGCAGTTATCTTTGATCATTTGCTATTTCTAGGCAAAAATTTGCTCTGCAAACGTTCCCGAAAATTCAAAGGCTCAAATGATAATCCAATGGGGTATGTAATGAATTATCCAAAAATAGCAAAAGAGCTGCTTTCTCTATTAGGTGGTAAAAGTAATATCACCGCACTCGCACACTGTGCGACTCGTCTGCGTCTTGCGGTTGCAGACCAAGATAAAATTGATGAACAGGCGATTGATAACCTAGAGGGGGTTAAGGGCCAGTTTAAAGTGGCGGGTCAATATCAGATCATCTTTGGCTCAGGCATCGTAAACCAAGTTTATGCTGAGTTGGCTAAGCTGACGGAAATGACGGAAATGTCGACCAACGATGTGGCGTCTGCAGGTGCTGATAACCAAAATATTCTGCAACGCGCGGTGAAAGGTCTGTCTGATATCTTTGTACCAATCATTCCGGCAATTGTTGCTGGTGGTTTGTTGATGGGTATCTACAACCTATTGACGGCTCAAGGCTTGTTCATTGATGGCAAATCTTTAATCGACGCTAATCCGGGTTTGACCGATTTAGCAAACATGATCAATACATTTGCTAATGCCCCTTTTGTGTACTTACCTATTTTATTAGCATTTTCAGCGAGTAAGAAGTTTGGTGGTAACCCATACCTTGGCGCGGCTTTAGGTATGTTGATGGTTCACCCAGACTTGCTTAACGGCTGGGGCTTCGGTGGCGCATCAGTGTCGGGCAGTATTCCTGTTTGGAACATTCTAGGCTTCGAAATCGAGAAAGTGGGCTATCAAGGTTCAGTACTGCCCGTTCTTGTTTCTGCGTTTATTCTAGCGAAAGTTGAGCTTGGCCTACGTAAAGTTATTCCTTCGGTTCTGGATAACTTGCTAACGCCGCTACTGGCTATTTTCGTGACTGGCCTTCTGACATTCACGGTTGTGGGTCCATTTACACGTGATATCGGCTTCCTACTGGGTGATGGTCTTAACTGGCTATACAACAGCGCTGGCTTCATTGGTGGTGCGGTGTTTGGTTTGATTTATGCGCCGTTCGTTATTACTGGTATGCACCATAGCTTTATTGCTATTGAAACTCAGCTGCTTGCGGATATAGCAACGACTGGCGGTACGTTCATCTTCCCTATCGCGGCG
Organism: Vibrio sp. L5-1; assembly: GCF_021728315.1. Lineage (NCBI taxonomy): Bacteria > Pseudomonadati > Pseudomonadota > Gammaproteobacteria > Vibrionales > Vibrionaceae > Vibrio > Vibrio sp. L5-1. Next base: position 1,453,131 of record NZ_JAKKCQ010000001.1, read on the forward strand.
ATGTCTAACGTGTCACAAGGTGCAGCGGCACTGGCGGTTGGTTTCATGAGTAAAGATAAGAAAATGAAAGGTATCGCGATTCCTTCTGGTGTGACTGGCTTGCTTGGTATTACTGAACCTGCAATGTTCGGCGTGAACTTGAAGCTTCGCTACCCATTCATTGCTGCGGTTTGTGCAGCTGCGGTTTCAAGCGCGTTTATCACGATGTTCAATGTGAAAGCACAAGCACTGGGTGCGGCGGGTATTCCTGGCATCATCTCAATATCACCAGAAAAAATTGGCTACTACGTGGTAGGTATGATTATCGCGTTCGTGACTGCCTTTGCTTTGACCGTTGTTTTAGGTCTGCGTGAGCGCAGCAAGCAAAACATTAAAGCAACAGCTTAACGTTTCTCCCTAGAAGTGAAGCCCCCCTTTTCACTTCATTTCCTAAGCTTTGGGGTGCTAGCTAGGTGATTTGGCTTAGCTAGCCTTTTTATATTTTCACATGACAGCGTGAAGTGTCACCTTGCTTTTGGTTGCTACTGCTTTCGATTGCCATCGCTTTCGGTTGTCATGATTTTCAGTTTTAAGGTAAGAAAGATGAATCAAGTTTGGGTAACTGGAGACGCCGTCGTCGACCTCATTCCGGAGACTGACGCGACATTATTGAAATGTCCGGGCGGTGCGCCTGCTAATGTCGCGGTAGCGATTTCTCGCCTTTTAGGCAAAAGCGCATTTTTCGGCCGAGTGGGTAACGACCCGTTTGGCACTTTTATGGAAGTGACTCTGCAAAAGGAAGGTGTGAATACCGACCGTTTGGTGAAGGACCCTGAACAACGTACATCCACTGTGGTGGTCGATCTTGATGACCAAGGCGAGCGCAGCTTTACGTTTATGGTTAAGCCAAGTGCCGACCAGTTTATGTCTGTTGAAGACATTCCCGAATTTAAGAAAAACGAGTGGCTACACGTCTGCTCAATCTCTTTGGCTAATGAACCAAGCCGAAGCAGTACCTTCGAAGCGATCCGACGTATGAAAGCCGCGGGTGGTTACATCAGCTTCGATCCAAACCTTCGTGATGAAGTGTGGCAAAACCCACCTGAAATTAAGTCTGTGGTCATGAAAGCGGTTGAATTAGCTGATGTGGTTAAATTTTCAGAAGAAGAACTGGATTCCTTAACCGATTCAACTTCGATGGAACAAGGTTTGGCTAACATTGCAGATCTTAACAACACGCTTGTTTTGGTTACGCAGGGCGCGAAAGGCGTTTGGCGAGTATTTGAAAACCAAGGTGTGTTGATTTCAGGTCGCTCAGTGACGCCAGTGGATACTACAGGCGCAGGCGATGCTTTTGTTGGCGGCTTACTTGCAAAGCTTTCTCAACATGAAGAGTGGAATAATCAACAAGTCGTTGACTCTGCAATCCAGTGGGCAAATGGCTGTGGTGCATTGGCAACCACGCAAAAAGGTGCGATGACTGCACTTCCATCGCAAGAGGCTCTAACTCAGTTTATTCAAAAAGACTCTTCAAATACGAATGCCGTCGAGGAGAGTGTATGAGTTTGAACTCGAACTGGACGGTAGAGCAAAGATATCGTCGTATAGAAGCGATTTCACAAGACAGCATTGATGCGATGATAAAGCTTCGCAAACAAGATGCTGGATATCCGAGCTACCATATTGCGCCTAAGTTTGGTCTGCTTAATGACCCGAATGGTCTGTGTTTTTTTAATGGTGAACACCACCTATTTTACCAATGGACGCCAGTTGGCCCAGTCCATGGTATGAAGTACTGGTACCACCTTTCTACCAAAGACTTCGTTCATTTCGAAGACCACGGCATTGGCTTGCACCCAGACCAAGATTACGATTCTCATGGGGTTTATTCTGGTGGAGCTCTCGTTGAAAACGACGAAGCTATTTTATTCTTCACGGGGAATCATCGTGATGAAAACTGGGAAAGGTCCTCAACTCAGTGTTTTGCCAAGATGTCTGTCAAAGGGCAAATAGAAAAGCATGGTGTGGTTATCGAAAATGAACACTACACCGAACATTTCCGCGACCCAAAAGTGTGGAAGGGCGGTGACGATTACTTGATGGTTGTTGGGGCTCAGACCCAAGAAGAACGTGGTTCAATGGCGCTGTACAGAAGTCGTGACCTCATGAACTGGCAGCATAAAGGTTCTATTCAAACTCGTTACAACAACCTTGGTTATATGTGGGAATGCCCAGATTTCTTTGAAATCGATAATCAGTCGGTGATGCTGTTTTCTCCACAAGGTGTCTCTAGCGATAATCCGTACGATTTTAAAAACATTTACTCAGTGGCTTACATTGTTGGTGATTGTTTGAATTTAGATTCGATGGAATTTGAAAACCATCAAGATATCGCGCAGCCTGATTACGGGTTTGATTTTTACGCTCCTCAGACTTACTTAGACGATTCAGGTCGTCGGATCTTGATTGCTTGGGTAGGCCTTCCTGATATCGACGCTCCATCTGTAGCGCACCAATGGGCGGGTATGTTGTCATTACCACGCGAGCTTAACATCCAAGATGGCTATCTGGTGCAATCGACTTTACCTGAATTGAACGCGTTGCAAGGCGAAGTTGTTGCGGTTGAGAGCGTTCTTGAACTGGATACAACCAGCTTCATGGTTCAGCTTGAAACGGAAACGGACGAGTTTGAGTTAACGCTTGCTAACGCTGCGGGCGATAACATCGTGTTCAGTGCCACGGAATCGGAGTTCATGCTTGATCGCAGTAAGATGTCTCAACTCTACGCGGAAGAGTTTGGCTCGGTGAGAAAAGCTCCGAGGTTGAGCACTAAGCAAACCATCGAGGTATATGTCGATAAGTCAGTGATCGAAATCTTTATCAATGGCGGTAAGCACACAATGACCAGCCGTTTCTTCATTGATGACTTGAGTTCATTGTCGATGACTGGTGACGTGAACACCGTTTATCACTCGATGAACCCAATTAAAGGGTTGGACGACTAACCTCCGCTTATCTCCATCAAGAAAGCCGCTGATCAACAGCGGCTTTTGTTTGGTCTGCGACATCACTATTGTGCTAGCTCTTTGACCTTGCCCATTCCTCGCACATAAAGTTCATTCAGAGCTAACAACCAATGCTAAGGTCGAATGTTATTGAAGCTGACCTTCTGCGTACCATCTCCAAGTTTCTCCAACTTAACCACGTCCCCTTGATAGTAATACGGTTCCATTGGCATATTGCTGTTGGTCGGTCTTGCGTAGTGCAATACAGCCAGTTTAGCGTCAACTTGCTGAGTATATAAATAGCCAATCAGCGCATGTTCAAATTGGTGATAGCCATTGCCCCAATGGAAAGCTTTAGTACGCTTAGGATCAAGCCCAACGCCACCGTATTTGTGGTCGACCCATACATCATGAAAGGTCGGTAAGGTGTATTGCAGGACGTCTTTCATTGAACCATCGACCAGCGAAACCGTCATGGCCGCTTGATCAAGCTCAGCCCACTCCCATGATGACGCCCACTGGCTGTGCGGTCTGCTCTGCCAGCCCGTGATATCTTGCCCTTGCCACATCTTCTGAAGTCGCTCACCAAAGTAGTTAGATACATTGGCAAAGTCTTTCTGATATTGCGCCTGATCCAGAGTGTGTTTCATGCCGTCTAAACCAAACTCCGACCAATCGGAATTATTTAATGCATGACCGGTTAGATAGGTCATCCAATACGCTTTGATGGTGTGCCCAAAATCATTGTGATTAGCATTCGGCATCATCGCAGCTTTATCATGAATTGCGCCGTAGAAGCGTTGTTCATCTTCAGAGTGATAGTGGTCGATCATAGCTTGTGTTAGCCAATTTAGGTCATCAAGCCATTTTGATTTGGTGGGCTCTTTCAGTAAAGGGGCGACTAACAGCATGTAACCGTTAATTTGATCAAGTTGCGCGACTAATTCACGTCGTGTGGCTTTTCCATCTTCACCGTCAGCAAGTACCCAAGCAAGACCACTGTTGTCGCTAAGTCGATACTTATCAAAGATAAAAGCTTGTTGGGCGATGAGAGCTTCTTCTACCTTTTTGTCTTGCGTCAGGTAGTAATACATCGCGAGTCCAACCAGCGCATACGCTTGATCTTGAGAGGTACGTTGCTGCCAATTCTGACCTGCTTTGCCCTCTTTTGTGTAGCCAATAAAGCCACCATTTTGCTTATCTTCTAGTTGATCAATGAGGTAGTAGGCACCTTGTTTGGCAAGCGCTAAAGCCTGCTTGTCTCCGGTAAGATGGTAGAGCACGCCATAGGCATAAGTTTGACGTGATTTCATGCGCGTAAACTCTTTGCCGAAGTGGGGAGTGATCCAGCCTCTGTCTAATTCAGGACACACATCAGAAACATCAAGCAAGGTACCGTCATCACAACGAAACGTCGGGAAATTGCCTATCGGTTCTCCCTGAGCGCTAGGCATTAGCCAGTAAGGTGCGAGCCCTTCAGAAGCATGATTAATCCAGTCTTCTCCGGAAGGAAGGGGGACATTGGCAGATACAGTGAAACTGGCCACGCTGAGTAATGCGATCGTTGCTCGTAACATGATGTTTATCTTAATGATTTGAGTTTCGTTGAATATAAACAATCACATCTGCACATTGTGATTCGGTGATCACAATCGATCAAATTAAAACGGTTTAGAGGGGAAACTTAAAGGTCCTTGAGTCGTATTGAGTTAATCGAATCTCATCGAGCATTATCCAAAATTAGAATAATTAGTAATGACTATAAGTCATTGGATGAATTTTGGTCGCGTTCGTATACTCGGTTCAAACAAAGGATGTTTTTTGAACAATTGAATGTTTCACCTTTACGAAGAGATATGCTCAACATGAAAAAACTTCTATTAGCTTCGCTACTCACTATCAGCACAATGCCTGTTTATTCTCAATCGTTTGATGATACCGACGACATCCTTAATCGCGCATCGCAGATTGAAAACCTTGAATACAAAATGATGGTGCAGCGTGCCACTCAAACGGCTATTCACTATATGCCTGCCGTTACTCAGATTGATTTTTTGAAAGCAACCCGTCGTGATTTGAATGGCGACTACAATGACGTGGTTTACGTGAACGAACCTTTCGGCTCAGAAAAGGGGTTCCTCACTGCTAATGACACCACAGCTTATGCGTGGGCAACCACAACCTCGAAAAATGGCCCAGTCGTTATCGAAGTGCCAGCAGCAACAGACAAAGTGAATTACTTTGGTTCGGTTGTGAATCAGTGGGAAGTGCCGATCACGGATGTTGGCTACAAAGGTGCTGATGAAGGTGAAGGAGGCAAATATCTTTTCTTACCGCCAGGTTACAACAACGAGTTTGGTTCGAAGCTAGCGCTAGAAAGGCAAGGTTATCTGGTATTTGAAACCGACACTTATCTGTATGGTTTTTCATTCAGACCATCGTTAACAAATGGTGCGACAGATTTAGATGCGGGTAACTACGCGAAGAAAATCAAAATCTACAATCTTGTTGATGCTGAAAACCCACCCAAAACAGACTACTTAGATGCAACGGAAGTCGCGTATGACAGCCTCCCGTATTACAACGAGACGTTCTTTCAAGACATCAATGACGTTATCCAAGAGAACCCGGTCAGAGCTCAAGACAAGGCGATGGCGTCATTACTAAAAGATCTCGGTATCGAAAAAGGTAAAAAATTCGACCCAACAGATGAGCAGAAAAAAGCGATACGTGAAGGTGTATTGATGGCTTATGCGCACATGCAGTCGAAATTTGTAGAACCTGATCAGACGGTGAGTGCGTTATGGAAAGATGAAAATGGCGAGCCTTTGTCGCAATGGTCCTTCTGGAATTTTGGCCCTCAAGCTCAGCTTGGCTTCCCTTTTGTGGATGAAGATGAAGTTTTGGTCGATAAGCGTGCTGCGTCGTATTTCTACGTAACGTATTTGCCGAAGCAACTGGGCGGTTCAACCTTTTATCTAACGGGTTTACGTGATTCAAAAGGTGAGATGTTAGATGGCAAAGCGACATACAAGCTTAATGTGCCAGCCGACACGCCTGTTGAGGATTTTTGGTCTGCCATTGTTTACAACATGGAAACCAAAAACTTTGTTAAAGGAGTCGACCGAGTAGGACTATCGTCTAGAAATGCAGACACGATGAAAAAGAATCCAGATGGTTCTTACGATTTGTACTTCGGCCCAGAAGCACCAAAAGGACAAGAGGAAAACTGGGTTCCTACCGGTGGTGAAGATTACTTCTTACTGTTCCGACTTTACCGTCCAACATCGAAGACGTTCTTTAAAAACTGGATGCTAGAAGACATGGATAAAATCAGTGGCTAACCAGCAATAAACGCTAACCCGTTTCTGGAAATAAATAGCCTAGAGCGTGACACCTAAGCGAAGAATATCAATTGGTGCGGCCTAGGCTATCTGAATCACCTTAGATAAGAGAAACTATTATGAAAAAATCGATTATTGCTACGTTGCTGATTACTTTAGGTTGTTCGTCTTTCGCATTTGCTGAACCTAAATTTAGTGCACAAGTGCCAGAGAGCATCATCACGCCAAATAAGGTTGAGTCTACCTATCTGGGTGAACTGAATTATACCGATGGCGCACCGACAGCTGAAACGCACTCCAAGGTGCAAGATTTTGTTCAGGTGTCCAATGCCGTTCGTGTTTTTCTATCCGGTATCCCCGTTGCTTCAATACAAGGTTTGCTGCTGGGACATGAAAGCATCGGAATGAAACCGAATCAAACCATCGCAATTTCAGAAGATAATCTAGACGCGAATAGCCTTTGGTTAACAGCGAACACGACCACACCGTATATCACATCAGAAATTGATGTAAGAAACGGCCCCGTCATTTTGGATATTCCCAATCCAGTACTTGGTTTGCTCGACAATGCTGCATTTAAATATGTAGACAGAATTGGTGTGACTCATCCAGACAATGTCGCTAAATCAGGGAAGTACTTTATTCGTCATTCATCATGGAAAGGCGAAGTACCAGAGGGGTACATTGAGATTGTCAGTGAAGGTTACCAGCACTGGTTATTACTTCGCCTTGTGAGTTCTCCAGAAGAGATGAAAGAAAGCATTGAAGCATTAAAAGCGACCACCAAGCTTTACCCGTATGGAGAAGAAGATAAGACAGAGTTCATGAACATTTCAGGTGCCGACTACAACACTATTCATGCAATGGACGCGACGTTTTATGATGAAATCAACGCATTGATTCAATATGAGCCTACGGCTATTTTTGATGCTGAATGGCTGTCGCTGGCTAAAGATATTGGAATAGAAAAAGGGCAAGAGTTTGCTCCTAATAAACGCATGCAGAAAATACTGTCGGAAGCGGCAAAAATAGCAACGGCTGAAGCGCGCTCAACCTACTTTCATCCTAAAGAGGAAATGTTCCGCTACGATGATAGACAATGGTTTACTCCGTTAGTCTCTGGCCATGAATTTAAAGACGCGAATGGCGTGATTGACTCTGACATGCGAGCCACCTTCCACTTCATGGCGACGGGTATTACCCCTGATATGGTGACAAAAACCGTAGGCAAAGGCTCGGATTACCTATTAGCGACACGTGATGCGAACAAAGAAGTATTGGATGGTAGCCAACATTACACGGTGACACTGCCGCCGAATGCGCCTGTAGAGAAGTTTTGGTCATTTATGATCTACGATAACCAGACGCGTTCTATGTTAGAAACGGATCAAAAGTCTGCGGGTATTGATGGTTTGAGTGATGGTATTCAGAAAAATGCCGATGGTTCTATCACCATCCACTTTGCTCCTAATGCACCCAAAGGAATGGAAAATAACTGGGTTCAAACGACGGAAGGTAAGGGTTTTAATATTATTTTCCGCATGTATTCACCAACAGAAAAGTGGTTTGATAACTCATGGAAGCCAAGTGACTTTATCAAAGTAAACAAGTGATTCTATCAAAGTAGAATAGAAAGCTAATCTAGATTGGATACCCCTTTAACTGGGGGTATCTTTTCATGTTATGGTTATTTCGTTCTAAACAATGTCATTGTTCAATCTAGCTAGAGGGCTTATGCAAAAAGATATTTCATATCAGTTGAATCGAGTCGACTTAAATCTGCTGGTGGCCTTTGATACGTTGCTTAAGGAACGTAATGTCACCAATGCTGCTAAGGCGTTGTTTGTTTCGCAGTCAGCCATGAGTCGGAGCTTAAAACGGTTGAGAGAAACGTTCGATGATCCTCTCTTTATTCGAACATCGACAGGCCTGACACCGACAGCAAAATCATTAGAGTTAGGCAAAGAACTGCAACACATTCTGCCACAACTAAGTGCGTTGTTTCAGCGTAATCAATTTGATCCTCGAGAATGTAACGATACGTTTTCGATCTCCTTGCCTACTTTTCTGGGCAGTACCATTCTTCCTAATTTGGCTTTGGGGCTATTTGATGAAGCTCCGGATGTGAACTTGATAGAAATGGCAGCGAAAAGTAATCCTTATGATCTGCTCGATAAAGGGAAGTTAGATTTTGCGATTCATTATTCGAGTTCGCTAGATCAAAAATACCAAGCGACAAAGTTAGGTACCATTTATCCCAAGCTGTTTGTTCGGAGAGGCCATCCTCTAGTGGGAAGTACTACTACATTAGATGAAATCATGCGATACCCAGTGCTCGCGATGAATGTAGAAGAAGACCACAAACAAGCATTCAACACGCCTCTTCAGCAAATATTGTTAGAGCTTGAAAGCGATAAACGACCAAAACTTAGAAGTACTCAAACTCATGTGTTAATGGAGATTGCGTCTCGCTCAGACGCGGTAATTTTTGGTATGAACGCGCTGAGTTCATTACCGGATTTCGATAGTCGGTTTGTGGACATTTACGATTTCGTAGACAGTAAACAATATCACGTAGATCTCTATTTATTGCAGCATCAACGTACATTTACATCCGCTTCGCATCAGTGGATAGCGTCTAGATTTAGTGGGTTGTTGGAAAATATACTCTGAAAATAAAATAGCGAATAGCTTCTTTGTCAAACGCTAATCAATAAAAAATTATCGTTTTTCGATAATTTTTTATTGATTAGCGTTTGTTTTGATCTTAGTATCCTCCTGTCAATTCAACAGGAATATAAGTATGTCTAACATCCAAAAACAAAGCCGACGTGTACGTATGCTATTGCAATCCCTTTTTGTACTTACCCCTATAATGGTGTGCTACTTCTGGCTAACAGTTGAGACTCCCTATGACTTTATTAGTGCGACGGGCATTTTTTATCTTACCTACGACATCGGGTATTTCACGATGTTGCCGCTTACTATGACAACAAGAATCGTTGCTGCGTTCACAGGCTTATTGATGTCCAGCATCCTTATGTACGCACTGATGGTTCTGATACGTTTATTCCGTAACTATGAACGAGGTGAGATCTTCTCTTTAGAAAACGCAATGTCTTACCAGAAGCTCGGATATAGCCTGTTTTATTGGGTATTAGGTTCAGTTATCTATGGTTCATTGATGTCAGTGATTCTGTCGTTCAATAATCCACCAGGTGAACGTATCTTTGAGATTAGTTTTGTTGGTATGGACTTTTTAACACTGATATTGGGTATAATTATTTTGATCATCTCATGGGTGATGAAAGAAGGTTATATTCTGGCTGACGAACATAGCCAAACCATTTAAAGGACTTGTCATGACTATCCGCATTAATTTAGACATTATGATGGCCAAACGAAAAATGCGATTGAAGACATTGGCAAAAGAAGTTGGGATTACTGAAGCCAACTTATCAGTATTAAAAAATGGTAAAGCTAAAGCGGTAAGGCTATCGACACTCGATAAGCTGTGTGAAGTTTTAGAGTGCCAACCTGGTGATATTTTGGAGTTTGAACCGAATGATCATCAAGACAGCGTTGCTGAGAGTAGCCGGTAAGGAAATAGCTTTCTAATTATCTAATAATGAACGAGTCTCGATGCCCTTATCGAGACTCATTGCTAACTATTTATACAGGCTTGCCTGCCTCGTCCTCTTCAACCACATCGGTTTCTAAGCTTGCCTCTGCCAGCCATTTTTGTATTGATGGGCTGTTGAGCACGCGTTGCTGATACTGTGATGCCTTCTCTGAAAGTTTGATGCCATAGGTTTCTACGCGCAGCGCCACAGGTGCAAACATCGCATCGGCAATAGACCATTCACCAAACAACCAGCCTTCTGGATATTGCTCCATTTGCGCTGACCATATTGCATCGATACGAGCGATGTCTTTCAGTGCATCTTCACTGAGTTTTAGCTTTCGTTGTGCGCGGCAATTCATTGGCATTTCATTTCTGACGGCAAAAAATCCAGAGTGCATTTCTGCGGAAATTGCTCGGGCATGGGCGCGTTCTTTCACTGAACTAGGCCACGCTGCACCGTTCAAGTGGGCGTCGTTAACGTATTCGAGAATCGCCAATGAATCCCACACTGCAACGTCACCATCAACTAGGGTTGGAACCTTAGCCGTTGGTGTCACTTTCGCCAGAGTGTCGTAGAAATCAGAGGTGAAAAGTTTAAGCTTGATGACTTCTGCATTCAGGTTGTAGTTGTCGAATATCAGCCATGCGCGCAGTGACCAAGTTGAGTAGTTCTGGTTTCCAATATAAAGCTGCATAGATGCTTCCTTGCGTTTGGTGGGTATGCTTTTGAGCTTAGGGGATTGTATTGCGAGGCACTAACGGATAATTTTGATGCAATACATTAATAAAAACGATGGGTGGTGATTTCGATATGGATATTGATGCGTTGCGAGGCTTTCTCGCGTTTGTGGAAACCAGCAGCTTCACGCGTGCCGCGAAGCAGATCAACCGCACCCAATCGGCATTCAGTGCTCAGATGCGTAAGTTGGAAGAAGAACTCAACGTCACTCTTTTCCAAAAAGAAGGACGTAATTTAATACTGACTGAAGCGGGCTTAGCGCTGCGTTCTCATGCCGAACAGTTGGTCGCGCTCCACAATACAGCCCTCAAGCAAGTAAAGCGTTACGAAGACAAACAGCCCTTAAGATTAGGTTGCCCTGAAGATTACAACGACACCATTCTTCCGAAAGTGATTCGCCTGTTACAGCAAGCGGAGCCTACGTGCTCAATCCAAATATTCAGCCTGCCCAGCATTACGCTGAGAGAGTGGTTGGATGACGGCCGTTTAGATGCCGCAATTGTCACCCGAGCGCCCGACAGCGAAGAGGGGTATTGGCTTACACATGATGTGGGAGTATGGATAAGCAGCCCTGATTATGTGTTTGATGGTTCCAAGCCTGTTCCATTAGCCTTGTTTCAAACAGACTGTAAATATCATGCTGCAGCAGTGAATGGTTTAACCAAGCAAGGTACGTCTTATCAGTTGCTGGCGTGCAGTAACACGGCTTCTGCGCAGCGAGCAATTGTTAAAGCGGGTTTAGCGATTGGTGCTATGGGTAAGCTTAGCGTGACTCCGGATTTGAAAATCCTTGAAGATATGCCGCCGTTACCAGCAGTGGATATTGTGCTGATCCTTGCGAGTAAGCATCACCCCGTATTAGACAAAGAAGTGCTCAATCAGCTCGTGGAAATAGAGTCTGATTAGCTTTGTTCCGTAAAATTTAATAGATGAACTGCAATCGATGAGTTTGGAGCTGAGTGGGAATTAAGAAATGAAGAGGCCGAGAACATTGTGTTTCTTAGAAAACATGGTGTTTCTCGGCCTAGTTATTGTGAGACGTTGTTGGTAATTAAGAAAGCTTGAACTTGCTTAACTCACCGTGCAAATCTCCGGCTTTCACTGTCAGCTCATTACTGATTGCTACTGATGATGTCATGGTGCCCATCACTTCCACAGCGGTGTCATTGATGATCACTACATTACGGTTAATCTCTTCTGATACTGAGCTTTGCTCTTCGGCAGCCGAAGCAATCTGATTGTTCATGTCGTTAATCACTTCAATTGCTTGGTTGATTTCAAACAAGGCGAGGTGTGCAGCTTGAGTTTCGCCTTTGGTATCGTTCGCTTGCTTCTGGCTTTGCTCCATCAATATCACGATAGATTGAGTCTCTTGCTCTAGGCGAGCCAACATCGAGCGAATCTCTTCTGTCGAACCTTGAGTACGATTGGCGAGGTTACGCACTTCATCTGCCACGACAGCAAAGCCTCGTCCTGCTTCACCCGCACGTGCAGCCTCAATCGCCGCGTTAAGCGCTAGTAGGTTTGTTTGTTCTGCAATACCACCAATCTCGCTTAAGATACCCTGAATAGCGGTGCTCGAATCGACCAAATTTTGCGTTTGTTGTTGTGCGTCATTGACCTGAACAGCCAAGCTATCTACCGCGCTGGCGGCATTGTCCATGCGTGTCATGCCATTAAGGCTGTTGCTTTGTACTTGGCTTGCTGCCGCGGCTGCTTGAACGGCTGAGCTTGCCACTTCTTGCGCAGTCGCACTCATTTCATTAATGGCTGTGGCAAGTGAGTTCACCTCGTTAACCTGAGAGTTCAACTGGTCACGTGAAACTTCAGCACGAGCTTGGCCTTCTGTTGCGTTTTTATCTACTTGGTCGGCCGTTACCATCACGGTAAGTAGCATCTCTTGCATACGAGATAGGAAGGTATTGAACCAATGTGCAAGCTGAGCGGTTTCATCTTTTCCTTTCACTTCAATGCGGTAAGTTAAGTCGCCTTCGCCTTGTGCAGCATCTTTAAAACGCTCTACTAAATTGTTTAGAACCTTGCCCAGAGAATTGGCAATGAATGCCATTGAGGCAATACCTAGAATAGCTGCGATGATCCCCGCCCACACACCTTTTTCAAGTGCTTTTGAATTCTGTGCATCACTCCATTGCGTGTAGTCGTCGACGCTTTTTGTAAGGTGACTACTGGGAACGGATACCATGACTACCCATGGCGCATCACTGGTATCAATGGCTGTTATTGCGTACTCATCGCCGCCGAAATTAACAAGGCCTGCACCTTCTCGCTTAGCGATAGATTGAATTGTCGACCATTCGGATTCCAATTCAGAAGAGACTCTTTTACCCACCATGTTTCCAGCTCGGCTATTGGCGAGAGTTATGCCTTTCCATGATGTAATAAGGATTTTTCCTTCGCCATCAAACAAGTTACGTGCAAGCAATTCACTTTGGCTTTGAAGCTCAAACAAAGACAAATCAAAGCCAATTGAGCCAATGATTTTTCCGTCTTGTTTGATTGGTTGGCTGATGGTAGTGATGAGCTCTTGCTTACCGCGAACTGGATAGAAATAGGGTTCCATCACAAATGTCTTACCGGTTTGGTATGGCATTAAGTGCCAGTCGTCTTTGCGCTCACCGTTGCTGTTGAGTTCGGTATTGCTGAAGCTCTCCATTGCGACGGCGTCAAAGCTGTTCTGATCATTTGGAGAGAAGAAAGGCGCAAGGTAGCCCTGACTGTTAAAACCTAATTCGGTGTTAAAGCTGATCGCGTTATTCAGATCGGTTTGTTGTGGCCAAGTCTTGTTCTCCCACACCATGTAACCCGCAAATACAGCTTTGTTTTGCGCTTCCAAGGCGGCAGTAAACTGTTTAACGATAAGGTCTGCGCTTGCGTTGGTTTCTGAACTTAACTCTATAATAGATCGTGCTTGCTTAAGGTTTGCTAGTACAGGGTCAAGTTGGTTGGCAATGTTTAAACCTTGTTGAATGGCTGTGTTTTGCAAATCTGTCGTTGTGGCTTCTGTCAGCTGCGTCTTTACTTTTTCAGTGACTTGTTTGTTCACATCGGTAAAGGCGCTGGTGGTCATGCCCATTGCGATCAACAGAGTGAAAGCCATTGCTCCACCTGCACTCACCGCAATTCGCGTACGTATACTGTTAAACATAAGATCCCTGTAACCAAATAGTGGTAGTTTTACAGAGATTTTAAACAAGATAAGTGAATGGAAAATTCAGAATAATGAACACAAAAAGAATAGGGAGATCAAAATTATAAATAGGATTGCATAACGTGTAGTTTTGGCTTTGGTCGCAACGTCTAGAGGAAGATAAAAATCATCATTTAGCAATCGCTAACCTTATGTATTTATTAGTGTTCATGATAATTAGGACAGCTTAATGTTTTCCTAAGGCTGCGATTCAGCTTTTCTAGTTTGTGACCGTGTGTCGATCACTCATTATATGACAACGGTCACAATTAATTTTATTTAACCTAATGAATTACTAATCTTTTTATAAGTAATTTAAAGAGGGGACGCGTTGTATTAGCTCGCCCGTGTCGATTTGCTTTGCTTCTTTGACGGCCTGACATGGCGAGCCAAAATACGGCTTCGTTCTTGTTTTACCTCAGTCAGTTTTCGCCATGACCACAAACGTACGCGTGCTTCTTTTGCGCTCGCCTCTAAATCTATCACTGGATCTAAGTAGGGTGAGTTAGGTTCGAAATCATGCATCATCACCTCCATGGGTGTCATCTTCCACGGTTCAAACAAAAGTGGGGTGGGTATGTCTGAAAGTTCTGGCACCCATTTACGGATGAAGTCTCCATCAGAGTCGTGCTCTTGTGCTTGCTTGGTTGGATTGTAAATTCGGATAGTGTTTATCCCTGTTACCCCAGCTTGCATTTGAAACTGTGGGTAATGAATACCGGGTTCAAAATCGAGAAACAGCTGCGCTAAGTGAGTGACACCATCACGCCAGTCCATATTCATATGATGAGTGAGAAAGCTCACCAACATAGAGCGCATACGGAAATTAATATACCCCGTATGATGTAGGCAGCGCATACAGGCATCGACCAATGGCACGCCCGTTACCCCTATCTTCCATGCCTGTAAACGTGCTGGATCTTTTATCGTTTCTTTTTGTAATAGTGCTTCGTAGGCGTTATTGATACAGCGAAATTCCATCTCGCATTCTGATTCAAACTTCTGCATGAAATGACAGTGCCAGTGAAGCCTTGAAGAAAGGGCAATTAGGCTGCGACGAAACCCTGCAACTTGCCAGTGTTCCAATAGGTGTTGATAAACTTCACGTAGCGATATGTTGCCCCAAGCCAAATACGGGGACAGGCGAGTGCAAGCGTGTCGTGAGGCTTCTGGGCTTGAGATGCTGCGGTAGTAATCGCGACCACGGCGTTCAAAGAAATCATGCAAAGTTGCCCATGCCAGTGCGCTGCCGCCCGTTTGTATGCCGTTACCTTTGGTTAACCATGCTTCTGGAGGTTCCATAGCTAACTTAAGCTCTTCAGTATCCAGGGTATACAGTGATTCCGTGGTCAACTGAATTTCTGATATGGGAGCGCGCATGACACTGTTCCAGTGCTTATCCCAACCGATTCGGTCTTTCGACCCTCTCACGACAGCGCCCTGTGCGAAATCTTGCCAATGGATGTTGTGCTCTCTAAGCCAAGCAGAGAGTTGTATGTCACGATCGAAAGTACAATTTAATCCTACCTCTTGATGGGAGAATACATTTTGGATGTGGTAACGAGATTGGACTGCTTCGAAGCAGTCGATAGCGTTACCATGGAGTACTGAAACCTGATGCCCGTACTCTTTCAATGACAGGTTCATACACTGGAGTGACTGCCAAACAAATCGCCAATGTCGCTCAGAATAGTGGGCATTGTTTAACAGCATGGGTTCGAAAATGTAGAGCAATATCGTTGGGTGTTTATCAGATAAAGCGTGTAGTAAAGGGGCGTGGTCGGTGAGTCTTAAATCTCGCTTTAGCCACACTATGTTGATTGTTTGCATCTGAGCCCTCGTTCGTTTTGAAGCATTACGAATCAGAGGGCAAAATGTCTCACTGGAAATGAATATTTTATTTATTGATAGTAAAAGGGCGGGCTAGGATCGTCCATGGTGATTATTGAAGAATCCCCAAGCTCTTTAGCTTTCTATAAATGGTATTGCGGCTGATGCCGAGTATTCGAGATGTCTTACTGATGTTGCCTTGGTTCGCTTGATAGGTTTGCAGCAAGGTTTCTTCAACGGTGCTTTTTAAATCGGACTTTGGTGTACTTTCGATGGTGTTAAGTGTCATGGGCTTATGATGATTATCTTGCGCTAATGACGTGAGGTGTTGAGCGAGGTGACTCGGTACGTGCTCTAGTGTGAGTATTGCTTCGTCACTGGCGAGTAGGGCGGCGACCTTAAGTAAATTGTCTAATTCACGTATGTTGCCCGGCCAAGAATAGGCGCACAGTAAGCTCATTAAGTGCGGGCAGATTGTTTGCTCATCTTCGGCGTATTTACGATGAATGTGCTCGATTAAGGCGTGTTTGTCTTGTCGGTGTTGCAAGCTTGGCAGAGTAAAGGCCAAGCCATTCAGGCGATAAAAGAGATCTTGTCGAAACTCTCCAGTTGCGACTAACTGTTCTAGGTTTTTATGCGTCGCGGCGATGATCTGACAATCGACTTGGTAGCTCTGATTTGAGCCAACAGGCACTACGGATTTGTCTTGCAGAACATGCAGTAATCGGCATTGAGCTTCCAAAGGCATGTCGGCAATCTCATCGAGAAACAGAATCCCCTTATCCGCTTGGCGGATCTTACCTTGGAAACCTTTGTGGCTTGCGCCAGTAAAAGCGCCCGGCGCGTAACCAAACAGTTCTGATTCGATAAGATCTTTCGGTAGAGCACCGCAATTTACCGCCACGAGAGGCGACGATTTACGTTGGCTCTGTTTGTGTAATGCTTTAACAAATTCGCCTTTTCCGACCCCTGTTTCTCCTAGAATTAATAGGCTGACCCCTTTATCGATAACTTTATTAGCTTGCTGCCAAGCGTGTTCTATCTGTTGTTCGCCATGGTGCAAATCGCACGATGCTGAAATGGAACGCGTGCGCTTGGTCGTTGTTTGTTTGAGATGCTGTTTCTCAAACACAAAGGGCGTGTCTAATGAGGTTCGGTTGAAGAGAGTGTCGATGCACTCGCCGACGATTGAGGTTTGATCCAGCAGCTGAGAGGCAACTTGATTGTGCGCCACTACCTCGCCAGCTTCGTTCGCTATCACTATCCCTTGCCAACCACTGTGTAACAACGATTTTTCACACGCAAGGTCAATACGAGTGGTGCCTTGTGGGATATGACTCAGTAGCTGATTTTCAACAAGCTGAACCATATTTTGAACCAGTAGCTGTACCGAAGTATCGTGTTGTTGCTGCTCACTGGTGATGTCCAATACGCCCACCATTTGACCTTGGTGATCAAACACCGGGCTCGCTGAGCAACTGATAAAACGATGCTGGTGGATGAAGTGCTGTTCGCCAATGATCGATACTGGCTTGGCTTCAACAATCGCGGTGCCAATCGCGTTGGTGCCTTTAAGTTGTTCCTGCCAACACGCCCCAGAGCTGAGTGCAATCGAAGTTAGTTTCTCCTTAAACCGCTCCTGTCCCCAACTCGCCAGAATCACTCCCTCAATATCGGTCAAAATCAAGCGGCTGTCAGTGCGTGCAAACATCTGATTAAACAGAGGTAGCGCATTGCGTTCGACGATCTGAATCAAGTCAGACGATTGATGACGTCGCTGCTTAAGAATCGATTGTGGCAGGCGAATGTCTTCGGGAAGTCGTCTCTGTTTTAGACCCGCTTCTGTGCTGCGGTGCCAAGAGGATGAAAGCCAATCTGAGGTGTTTGCTTGTTGAAGGTGCATGACTGTTCCATGTCGTAACAGTGAGGGTGTACCAATTTGGAACAGTTGAACACTGGAGTGGTTTCCATACGTCCGTTCAATGCCAACTCACTTTGGGTTGTAAACGTTTGGTAATCATAGTTTTACAATTTATTAACAACAAGTTTTGAAGTTCTGGCGTGTGATTTGCGTTGTTACTGTTGTGAAGAAAACACGAAGTATCAGTGTTTTAAACAGAAAGCACAAACATGGTGGCTCTCTTCTTACGAGCTTTCTTCTCACGAGATCTGTTCTCAAGGGAAGCCGCCATGCTAGCTCAACAACATAAGCTCAATAACAAATAACAACGACTAAAAATCAAAGAAGGATCTAACTATGATTTACGCACAGCCGGGTAGTGATAACGCAGTGGTTAACTTTAAAGCGCAATACGATAACTTTATCGGTGGCGAGTGGGTGAAACCTGTTAGCGGCGAGTATTTTGATAACACTTCCCCAGTGAATGGTCAGGTGTATTGCCAAGTGGCACGCTCAACCGAGGCGGATATCAGCTTGGCACTCGATGCCGCGCATGCAGCTCGTGCAAGTTGGGCTGCGACCAGTGTGACTGAACGTTCGAACATCCTGCTTAAAATTGCCGACCGCATTGAAGCAAACCTGGAAGAAATCGCAGTCGCCGAGACATGGGAAAACGGCAAACCTGTGCGTGAAACCTTAGCGGCAGACATTCCTTTGGTTGTCGATCACTTCCGTTATTTCGCGGGTTGTATCCGAGCACAAGAAGGCAGCGCAGCTGAGCTAGATTCAAACACTGCGAGTTACCACTTCCCAGAACCGATTGGTGTGGTGGGGCAGATCATTCCTTGGAATTTCCCGATTTTAATGGCGGCTTGGAAATTGGCACCAGCACTTGCTGCGGGCTGTTGTGTGGTGATGAAACCAGCCGAACAAACACCGACATCGATTTTGGTGATGATGGAGAAGATCGCCGATCTTCTACCTGCAGGCGTGGTCAACATCGTGAATGGTTTTGGTAGCGAAGCAGGCCAAGCATTAGCAACCAGTGATCGTTTGGCGAAATTGGCGTTTACTGGCTCAACTGAAGTTGGACATCATATTCTGAAATGTGCGGCTGAAAGCTTGATTCCATCAACGGTTGAGCTTGGCGGTAAGTCTCCAAACATCTACTTCCCAGACATCTTTAACCATGAAGATGAATACTTAGACAAGTGTGTCGAAGGCATGCTGCTTGCGTTCTTCAACCAAGGTGAAGTGTGTACCTGTCCATCACGTGTGCTGATCCATGAATCGGTATACGACAAGTTCATCGCCAAGGTGGTCGAGCGTGCTCAAACTATTAAACAAGGTAACCCGTTAGATACTGATACGCAGGTTGGCGCACAAGCTTCTAAAGAGCAGTTCGATAAGATTCTGAGCTACCTAGAAATTGGCCGCCAAGAAGGCGCGAAAGTGCTGACAGGTGGTGAAATAGCGCAGCAACCAGATGATCTCGGCAACGGTTACTACATTCAACCAACCATGCTGGAAGGGCACAACAAGATGCGTGTATTCCAAGAAGAGATCTTTGGCCCTGTTATCGCGGTAACGACGTTTAAAGATGAAGCAGAAGCGCTAGAGATCGCCAATGACACCGAGTATGGCTTGGGTGCAGGCGTATGGACGCGTGATGCAAACCTAGCGTATCGCATGGGGCGCAACATTGAAGCGGGGCGTATTTGGGTGAACTGTTACCATGCTTATCCAGCACATGCCGCGTTTGGTGGTTATAAGAAATCAGGCATCGGCCGTGAGACACACAAGATGATGCTCGACCACTACCAAAATACTAAGAACCTGTTGATCAGCTACGATACTAATCCGTTGGGCTTCTTCTAATACAGGTTCGTTCTAAAAGAATGAGAATGAATCATGGGTACAAAGAATAACTAACAACGCAGTCGGCTTTAATAAAAACAAAAAGTAAAACCAAAACGCCCGATTCATTCGAATTGGGCGTTTTTATATCTGAAGCACTCTAGCTTTTCGAAAAGAAGATCTCGGGCTTGTGGACCGGGCCATAGTTGCCTTCTAGCTGAGTGAGCTCCAAACCTTGCTTTCCGATCAGAGTACCGACCAACTGGCGGTTAAATGGGTAGCTGTCGGGGTTGTTAATATACTCTTCAACATCAATCCATTTAGCTTCTGCAATTTCATCAGTGTCTTGAATCGCGATCTCTTGAGTTTGAGCGATAAGGTGACAAATAAAGTAGAGGTTCGATTTACCGAATTGATACGGGTGCCTTGTCGCCATGCCAACCACAGAAACGAACGTTGCCTCGATACCGGTTTCTTCCAAGGTTTCTCGAACAACCGATTCTTCAATGCCTTCACCCAACTCAATATGGCCGCCAGGTAACTTGTAGCCAGTCATACCGTGCTCTTTAATCATCAGCACTTGGTTTTGTTCGTTGGTGATCAACGCGCCAGCACCCAAGGTGTGGGTAGGGATGAAAGGTACAAATTCTACCATCTCGGATTTATGAATCAGCGTAATCTCGTCTTCTAAGCAGTTGTGAAATACAAAGCCAAGTTCAGTCGCCACCGGAATAAGGTGCGACAATGAAATAGGCAAGCTAATCCAAATAATGCCTTTGTTATTCTGCTTTGAAAATTGGGTGATCTCGCTTAGTTCGGCATTGAATGAGGCAGCGTCGTGAGGGGCTGTTGCTGGGTCAATGATGATGCCGTTAAATTTGTCGAGCGTAAATTCCACGGGTGATCCTTTATTATTTTTGATTTATTGGGAGTCGAGCATAGGTGGAGCTTATAACATCTTAAGGGCTTATAACACCTGCTCTGCTTGTAGCATTTTTAAGAGCACGGCAGTGGTGGGTAAAAGTGAGGGAGAGTTTAAAGCGGGCGGCTTGAAAAAAATTGCGCTAGAAACAAAAACTGCGCTTGGAAGCCAAAGCGCAGTCTGAAGATAAATCTTATCTAAGGTTTACTCTAACGAATATAGTTCGCATCAACACTTACGTACCAGTGTTGCAGTTTGCCGTCAGCTTTCTTGATCCACAAATCGTTGGTGTAGCTCTCGATCTTGCCGTTAACCGTTAAACTGAACGTGTTCTCGTCGAATTCGCCAAGCTTCACGAACTGGTCTGTGGTAACTAGGAACGGGTCCATGTCGTCCACGCCAACCACATCTGAAATCACATAGTAGTGGTAGGTCAGCGGCTTGCTCGCATCATTTGGGTTGCTGCGGTACGCCACAAGCTTGAATGGTTCCGTTAATGGAACATCAAGCGTTTGCTTGTCCATGGTCGCTGGAATCGGGATAAACAGCCAAGCGGTAAACAGACCGCTCAATAAAACCATCAGGAAGAAAAGAGTCTTAATTGCTTTCATAGCAACCTTCAAAATAGGTGATGTTGAAGACGCTATGGTAACAGGTTTGATTTGCTGATTGTAAGAGTATGAATAAGTGAAGGCGACACCTTTCTGTTAGGAAGTTTGAATGAATTGACACACTGTTAATAAGTCACTATCTACACTAGTGTGAGTGACCTTGAGATAGGTTGATCATCACAACACCTGCCGCCACAAATAACATACCAACCCACACCATAGTATCGAGGTGCTGGCGGTAAACAAACGTAGAAATCAAGCTCACGGTTACGATAGCCAAGCCCGCCCACAAAGAGTGAACCACACCTACAGGCATCTCTTTCATTGCTTGGCTCAAAAATAGAAATGCCGCCAAGTGTCCTGAAATCACCAATAGAGCAGGGATGGGTTTAGACAAACTAAAACCGTCGGTTGCTTTAAGTGCTACGTGAGAAAGTGCTTCCGCCATCACGCCCATCATTAAGAAAAACCAGCTCATAGTCGTACCTTTTAGTTGTATTGTTTTTGTTGGTATAGCGGAGTGTTTGAAAGAGTGAATCTTTGTTGCTGCTATTGAATAACAACGAGCTGCCCAAACAGCAGGTACAAAAAAGCCCACACCTCACGCTTTGCAAGGTGTGGGCTAATTCGGTGTGACTACTTGTTTAGGTAAGCAGCATGGAACTCAATATGTTCGTCAATAAAGCTAGAGATGAAGTAGTAGCTGTGGTCGTAACCTGGCTGCATACGTAGCTCTAAATCGGCATTGGTTACCTTAGCCGCTTCGACTAATTGCTCAGGCTTAAGCTGCTCAATCAGGAAGTTATCGGCTTCACCTTGGTCAACCAACATTGGCAGCTTAGTGCCTTTGGTTTTTAGAAGCTCAGAGG
Source organism: Vibrio sp. L5-1 (assembly GCF_021728315.1). Classification (NCBI taxonomy): domain Bacteria; kingdom Pseudomonadati; phylum Pseudomonadota; class Gammaproteobacteria; order Vibrionales; family Vibrionaceae; genus Vibrio; species Vibrio sp. L5-1. The sequence continues at coordinate 1,475,020 of NZ_JAKKCQ010000001.1, forward strand.
CATCGTATTGCTTCCATTCTTCAATATCTAAGCCTAGATATTGGTTGAATGCTTTTTGTCCCCAAGGGCATTGCATTGGGTTGGTGATTGGGCTGAATGCGGAGATAGAACGGTAGCTATCTTCGTTTTTGATACCAATCGTTAGGGCACCGTGTCCGCCCATGCTGTGACCAGAAATCGATTTCACCGAAGTCACAGGGAAGAAAGATTCAATCAATGCTGGAAGCTCTGTTACCACGTAATCGTACATGTGGTAATGGCTGTCCCATGGTGCTTGAGTGGCATTCACATAGAAGCCTGCACCTTGGCCGAGATCGTAGCTTTCATTGTCGGCAACACCTTCGCCACGTGGGCTTGTGTCTGGGGCAACAATGGCAATGCCTTGCTCAGCCGCAGCTTTGAACGCGCCGGCTTTTTGCATGAAGTTTTCATCGGTACAGGTTAAGCCTGATAACCAATACAAAACAGGAACTGGGTTTTCTTTGCTTGCGTTAGGCGGCAAGAAAATCGCAAAACGCATGTTGCAGTCAAGCGTTGCAGAAAAGTGGGTGTATTGTTTGTGCCAACCACCAGCAACCTTTGCTTGGCTAATGTTTTCGATTGTCATCTATTGTGCTCCGTTAGGTTGATGGTTTTGGGGAATAACATGTCTATATTATCTAAAGTTTCACCACCCACCGGGCAGGAGGTGGTGAAGACAGTTTCGCTCTGATGGTTAAGTCAGAACTGTGGTCTCGACACCTAAGTGCCGAGACCGAGGGGTGTTACTTATCCATGTGTAGAACAGTACGGATAGATTCACCTTTGTGCATTAGGTCGAATGCTTCGTTTACGTCTTGCAGACCCATTGTGTGAGTGATGAACTCTTGAAGACCAAACTCACCCGCCATGTAACGGTTAACGATTTCTGGAAGCTCAGAGCGGCCTTTAACACCACCGAAAGCAGAACCACGCCATACACGACCAGTTACTAGTTGGAATGGACGAGTTGAGATCTCTTGACCTGCACCCGCAACACCAATGATGACTGATTCGCCCCAACCTTTGTGGCAGCACTCAAGTGCTTGACGCATTACGTTTACGTTACCGATACACTCGAAAGAGTACTCAACACCACCGTCTGTCATCTCAACGATAACGTCTTGGATTGGCTTGTCGAATTTAGTTGGGTTGATGCAGTCGGTCGCGCCAAGCTGTTTAGCTAGCTCGAATTTGCTCTCGTTGATATCAACACCGATGATGCGGTCAGCACCAGCCATGCGAGCACCAATGATTGCAGAAAGACCGATACCGCCAAGGCCGAATACAGCAACGTTGTCGCCTTTTTCAACTTTAGCTGTGTTCAGTACCGCGCCCATACCCGTTGTTACACCACAACCTAGAAGACAAACTTCTTCAAGTGGTGCTTCTTTGCTTACTTTCGCTAGAGAGATTTCTGGAAGTACCGTGTACTCAGAGAAAGTCGAGCAACCCATGTAATGGAAGATTGTTTCGCCATTGATAGAGAAGCGGCTTGTACCGTCTGGCATTAGGCCTTTACCTTGCGTTTCACGAACCGCTTGGCACAGGTTAGTTTTACCAGATTTACAGAACTTACATTCGCCACATTCAGCTGTGTAAAGTGGGATAACGTGGTCGCCAATCTCAACACTTGTCACGCCTTCGCCGATCATCTCAACGATACCGCCACCTTCGTGACCAAGGATTGAAGGGAAGATACCTTCTGGATCGTCACCTGATAATGTGAATGCGTCAGTGTGACAAACACCAGTAGCAACGATGCGAACTAGAACCTCACCAGCTTTAGGAAGTTGTACATCAACTTCTTCCATTTTTAGTGGCTCGCCAGCTGCCCATGCAACCATTGCTTTTGATTTGATATGAGTTTGACCAGGTTTAATTTCGATTGTCATTGGATGCTTCCTATATATGTCAGTACAGCGGATAACTGTGCAATTAGCTTCAACCCGTTAAGAGTAGTTGAGCTTAATTGTTTCCGCTCTCTCGTTTTGTTGGAGCTAGTATAGGTGTGAGTGCATGTTTTGATAATCCCCTTAAATAGAAAATGATTATTACGTATTTGTAATAATAGGTATTGAGAGTCAACCACTACTTAGTGGTCGTAAACCTTCAGACCAACAAGCCACTTTTAGGAAAGGGGTGGTACTTTGAATCACTTGGATGCATTGCTACCATTGATGTTCGGTCGTTCGATGCGTGATGGATTGTATACTTGCATGTGATTTGTCTTATCAAATTATTGACGCTTGTGATGTTAACTAACTAATTGAATTTTAAGGATTGAAGCAAGGTCGCATAAGCACTCTATATGCGACGTTTTGTAAGATATCAGAAACAATAATGTCATTTTTCTCACCTAATCTCCTCGCCAAATTTTGAGTTCTAACTTTTTGGGAAGAGAAAATGAAAAAGAGTACATTGACCGTACTGTCAGGCTTGATAGTAGCCACATTAGCGGGTTGTAATTCAAGTTCGCCAAGTGATGACAGCGGTAATCTAGAGAGTGCAGTGCAAGTCGCATTCATGCCTGATATCCATTTTCATGACGTTTACGGTGATTTTAAAGACGGTTCGTTCGCTGGGCTCTACAACTCAGATAGTGGTGAGTATGCGACAATTCGAACGATGGAGTCGCAGATGAACTCTACTCGTTTGTTCAATGAAAACTACTTTGCGATGATCGCAGCGCTTGATGATGTGGTTGAGCGTGGCGTGAAATACGTAGCCCTGCCGGGTGACTTCAGTGACGACGGCCAGCCGATTCATATGCGTGGCTTAGTTAGCATTTTTGATCACTATCGTGACACGTACGGCCTTGAGTTCTTCGCCGCCCCAGGCAACCACGATCCAGTGCGTCCATTTACTATTCCTGCAGGTAAATCTGATTACCTAGGAGAAGGTGGTAAGAATCAACGCATTTACAGCCGCGGTAAAGAAGAGTGTGTTGGCTATGAGGGTGAGTGGACAACCATTCCTGGACAAGGCGACAACTTAGCAACCATATGTACTGAAGAAGTACGTGAGTGGGGCTATGAAGAGATCATGGGTATCCTTGGAACTCACGGCTTCTACCCTCAGCAAGATTATCTCTACTTTGAAACGCCTTACAGTAGTGACCAAGCTCGTGCTAACTACAGCTATGACTTAGCTAAAGAAGAAGCGGCCTTTGACAAACGTATGTACGAGATCTGTTACGAAGGCACTGGAGGCAGTTACAAAGAGAGCGGTTACTCAAGCTGTTCTGAAGTGCCTGATACCAGCTATTTAGTAGAGCCTGTGAAAGGACTTTGGTTGTTGGCAATCGACGCGAATGTTTATCGTCCCAAAGAAGGTTCGTCTGATAGTTCTTTAGATGGAAATACGTTTGATGGCTCAAGCAGTGCTGGCTACAACATGATGCTGACCCACAAAGAACATGTGATCGATTGGATCTCTGATGTAGTAAAAGCAGCGAATGAACAGAATAAGACTCTGGTCTCTTTCTCACACTTCCCAATGACCGATTTCTACAACGGTGCCTCTGAAGAGATTGAAGATTTGTTTGGAGAAGGAAGCCATCAATTGGCTCGTGAACCAGATGATAATACCAGCCGAGCATTGGCTGCAACGGGCTTAAACATCCACGTTGGCGGTCACATGCACTTTAACGATACAGGTAAGAAAAGCTTCAATATCGATGGTGTTCAGCACACGCTCTTTAATATCCAAGCGCCATCGTTAGCGGGTTACATCCCAGCTTACAAGCTGCTGAACATTCGCTCTGATAACCAAATCGAGGTCGAGACTGTGGTTATCGATCAAGTTGAACGTTACAACGAACTGTTTAGTCACTACGAAGAAGAGCATGCATACCTTACTCAAGCTGCGAATGGAGACCCTGATGCAGAAGCTAAGATCTGGAACAAAGATATTCTGGATTCAGAGAGCTACTAAGAACTGACTGACTGGCATATCCGTGAATTAACGCGCTTGCGTTTCCTTCCTAGTGATTGGCCAATCGAAATGCGTGAAATGATCATGCGCATGAACGGTGAAGAGATGATGATTATGTCTCAGCTACAAACCAACTTCACGGTCTGTCAGCTAGCGAACAAACTCGGCTACGACGTAGGTACTTGTGTTGAAAATGGTGTGGATGACTACGAGCAATTCCAACAGGATTGGCAGACAGCCAAGGCTGTTGCTGAAAAGCTGGCTTCTCTAGAGGGACTAGAATTAGCTGACTTTGCAGAGTGGATCGGTGAGCTACTAGCGACAGATTTCTATCGACTACGTAACGCAGACGAACTGGCGTTCCGTGATATCGGTGAAACACAACTGCGCCAATACGAACTGCTAAGCCGTGAGCTTGCTGAGTTTGACGGCACCGTGGATTCTGAACTGGGTGACCTTGGCCAATATACCGTTGGTGAAGTGTTCCGCTCTCGTTTTGGTAGCTTGTTCGTGATTCTTGAAAAATTCGCAACAGGCCAAGCGAGTGACCACTTCTTGATTGATATCGACCAACAAACACTGACCGATCTGAAAGGTGAAGTGAAGCGCGATATTCTTAGAGGCTCTACGACAGTAAACTAAGTTTCATTGCTTTGTTATAGCTGACTAGGTTTCTAGATCATTGGATTAAAGAAGGACCCACTAAAGATGAATTCGTGGGTCCTTTTTGTTTGTCTGTAGAGAAACTTCAATCGAGGATTACCCTCAAGAACTTATTCCTAGTTAACTTCTCAATAGTCGAGTTGGTTGATTCTCGACTGTTACATCCCTGCCCGTTTATTTGACAGATTGAATACTCTACATAATTTAGCGACGAGCCTTTCCCGACTAGAATTCACTCAAACGCAGTAAATATTCAACATATGCAACAATAAGCAATTCACTCGATTGACTTTCTTCTAACTTATTGATTTTATAAAAAGTCACAAAGAGAAGATCGCATTATCTTATTACTTGCTATTTAAAGGTCGCTATAGCGACTTTACTACTACTTGTCATAGATTTTGTGGAAATCACAAGTTACACACATAAATAATAATTATTACTTATACAACAGAGTCAGAGATGCGAATTTTAATTTTTTTAATAGTTTCTATTAGCTTGGCTGGGTGCACTCAAGATCGACATCAAGACGATATTGAAGCAAAAAAAGCTGCATACTTTCATCAGGCAGAGCAAGGGGACGCTCACGGTCAATTTAATCTAGGCGTTATGTATGAAGAAGGGAAAGGTGTATCTCAGGATGATACACAAGCAGTGTCTTGGTATAGAAAGGCTGCGGAGCAGGGATATGTAAGAGCTCAAACCAATTTAGGACGTATGTACAAAAAAGGCCGAGGTGTCTCTCAAGATGACAAAGAAGCGGTGTCTTGGTATAGAAAGGCCGCTGAGCAAGGGCATGCGAGAGCTCAAACCAATTTAGGATGGATGTACGAAAAAGGCCGAGGTATTTCTCAAGATGATAAAGAGGCGGTGTCTTGGTATAGACAAGCCGCAGAGCAAGGGTATGCAAGAGCTCAAACCAATTTAGGATGGATGTACGAAGAGGGCAATGGTGTTTCCCAAGATTATGAAGAAGCGGTGTCTTGGTATAGAAAGGCCGCTGAGCAGGGGTATGCAAGAGCTCAAACCAATTTAGGATGGATGTACGACGAAGGCCGAGGTGTATCTCAAAATGATAAAGAAGCGGTGTCTTGGTATAGAAAGGCCGCTGAGCAGGGGAACGCGAGAGCTCAAAACAATTTAGGATGGATGTACGACGAAGGTCGAGGTGTTTCTCAAGATGACAAAGAAGCGGTGTCTTGGTATAGAAAGGCCGCTGAGCAGGGGGATGCGAGCGCTCAAACTAACTTAGGATGGATGTACGAAAAAGGCATCGGTGTTTCCTTAGATAACAAAGAAGCGGTGTCTTGGTATAGAAAGGCCGCTGAGCAAGGACATGCGAGAGCTCAAAACAATCTTGGCGTTATGTACGAAAAAGGCCGAGGTGTATCTCAAAATGACAAAGAGGCGGTGTCTTGGTATCGAAAGGCCGCTGAACAGGGGGATGCGAGCGCTCAAACTAACTTAGGATGGATGTATAAAAAAGGCAGAGGTGTCTCTCAAGATGACAAAGAGGCGGTGTCTTGGTATAGAAAGGCCGCAGAGCAGGGGTATGCAAGAGCTCAAACTAACTTAGGGTGGATGTACGACGAAGGCAGAGGTGTTTCCCAAGATGATAAAGAGGCGGTGTCTTGGTATAGACAGGCCGCAGAGCAAGGGTATGCGAGAGCCCAAAACAATCTAGGTATTATGTACGACGAAGGCACTGGCGTTTCTCAAGGTGATAAAGAGGCGGTGTCCTGGTATAGACAGGCCGCAGAGCAGGGGTATGCGAGAGCCCAAAACAATCTAGGCATTATGTACGACGAAGGCAGAGGTGTTTCTCAAGGTGATAAAGAGGCGGTGTATTGGTATAGAAAGGCCGCTGAGCAGGGTTATACGAGAGCTCAAACCAATTTAGGATGGATGTACGAAAAAGGCCAAGGTGTTTCTCAAGATGATAAAGAGGCGGTGTCTTTGTATAGAAAGGCCGCCGAGCAAGGGCATGTGCTAGCTCAAAACAATCTAGGTGTTATGTACGCAGAAGGCAGAGGAGTCTCTCAAGATGACAAAGAAGCGGTGTCATGGTTCAGAAAAGCCATTCAGCAGGGTTCTGTTGATGCTCAAAACAATTTAGGCGTTATGTACAGAGAAGGCCGAGGTGTTTCTCAAGATGATAAGGAGGCGGTATCTTGGTATAGAAAGGCCGCTGAGCAAGGACACGCGCTAGCTCAAAACAATCTAGGCACCATGTACGCAGAAGGTCGAGGTGTTTCTCAAAATTATGAAGAAGCGGTGTCTTGGTATAGAAAAGCCATTGAGCAGGGTGCTATGGATGCTCAATATAATCTTGGATTGTCTTACGAACGAGGTGTGGGTGTAATTCAAGATTATGAAGAAGCGGTGTTGTGGTTTAGAAAGGCCGCTGAGCAAGGGCATGCGCTAGCTCAAAACAATCTAGGCAGCATGTACGTAGAAGGTCGAGGTATCTCTCAAAATTATGAAGAAGCAGTATCTTGGTATAGAAAAGCCACTGAGCAAGGACTTGCGCTAGCTCAAAACAATCTAGGCGTTATGTACGGAGAAGGCCGAGGTGTTTCCCGAGATGATAAAGAAGCGGTGTTTTGGTATAAAAAGGCCGCTGAGCAGGGGCTTGTAGATGCTCAACATAACCTTGGAATGTCTTACGAGCAAGGTGCGGGTGTTTCTCAAGACGATAAAGAAGCGGTGTATTGGTATGAAAAGGCTGCAGAGCAGGGGCATGCGAGATCTCAAAACCATTTAGGGTGGATGTACGATGAAGGCATCGGTGTTTCTCAAGATGATAAAGAGGCGGTGTCTTGGTACGGAAAGGCCGCTAAGCAAGGACTTGCGACAGCTCAAAACAATCTAGGCGTTATGTACGCAGAAGGTCGAGGTGTTTCTCAGGACTATAAAGAGGCGGTGTCTTTGTACACAAAGGCAGCTGAGCAAGGACTTGCGACAGCTCAATACAATCTTGGATCAATGTACGCAGAAGGTAAAGGTGTGACTAAAAACGATAAAACATCTTACATGTGGTTAAAATTAGCTCAATATAATGGCAAGGAAGGGATGCAAAACGACTTCGATATAATGACTAAAAGAATGACATTAATCGATGTCAATAAGGCGAAAAAAAGAGCTAAAATATGTTTGGAATCTGATTACATTCGATGTAATTAAATACAACCTTCATGCAACATCGATAGTTGATTGAACTTAACTGCACTTAATCCGCACCGAGATTTAGACATATGACAGGCTCCCGATAGGGAGTCGTTTTTACACTACAAAGTCAATTCGAAGGATGAATTTCTTCTAGCTCCACCGCTAAAGGCTTTTTATTCAATAATAGTGGTTTGAGCGGAACCGCATTTAGTCGGCATCTAAACCAACCTTTTTACTAGTGCGATTTTACGCATCGCGCTCGCTCTCCAATACTCACTTTTCCATACCTTTAGTTATCCACGAATTGCTAATTTAGAGTAAGTCCTGAGACACTTTTGTCCAACAATAAGTCAACCTGCCCTCCCTCTCCCCCCAACACCGCCACAAACGCATCCAAATACTGCTCGATAGTCAAATCCGCAGAAACGGGCGGTAGTTCTACGGTAATACACAGTAGGTTTCTTTCTTGGCACCAAGTGCCGAATGAGCCTGGGGTTTCGTAATCGACGTCTTCGACAAGTGGTAGGTTGAACTGTTTACCCAGCCAAATGGCGAGTTCAGATTGGGTTGGGTCGTCGACCATAGCGAGTGGTTCGTGGAAAGAGATGACGAATTTAGGTTTGCGCTGTTCAATGAGGTTGATGAGCGATTGCACTTCGGGTTCAAGCAGCTCGGCTTGTCCCGTTTTCACTTTTACATCTCTGACTGGTGTGTGAGAACTCCAGCGATAGACGGTGCCGTTTTTAGTCCAGTTTTGTGTCGGAAAGGCGCGGTTGAGATCGACTTGGTTAGCGTTGGCACGAGTACCCAATTGATTGCCATCTGGGTTCATCGACAGAATCACATCGTGTCGTAAGTTGGCGGCAGGCAAGCTTCTTAGCGCGCAAGACAAACCTGCGATAGATGCGGTTTCATCGCCGTGTGTGCCTGCTAAAATCAGCCCGCGAGATTCGCTTTCTATTTGCGCGGGGAAATAGAGCAAAGGCGCACCCAACCCCGATTTTCCATATGACAGCGGCTTTATCGAAAACGCAGCTCTTTCCGTTCTTGGAATTAAACTCACCTTAATCTCCTGATTGATCAAGTACTATCAAAGTGTCACTACTATTTAGATGACCTCTATTAAATAAACCATAGCGTCAAAACTCGTCAACCGTCGCATTGTTAATTTTATTACTTTGCTTCAAAGATAGGCTAGGAGAGCAAAAAAACATGGATTTTAAGAAACATTCAACGGCTTTAATCATTTCATCTTTATTGACCCCTTTTATCTCAGTGACTGCCGTTGCTGAAACATTGCCTGCCGGAACTTCTCTGGCGAAAGAGCAACACCTGGTGCGTGCCAATGATGCGGAAGCTGCGACGCTTGACCCTGCGAAAGCAGAAGGCTTGCCTGAAATGCACATTCTACGTGACCTATTTGAAGGTTTAGTGATCCAAGATCGCGATGGCAATATCACCCCGGGTGTTGCGGAATCTTGGGAAACCGAAGACAACCAGACGTTTGTATTCCACTTGCGTAAAGATGCTAAATGGTCTAATGGCGACCCGGTGACAGCCGATGATTTCGTGTATGCGATAAGACGAGCGGTCGACCCGAAACTGGCTTCGCCGAATGTTTGGTATCTTAAACTTACTCAAATCAGCAATATTGCTGACGTGGCGGAAGGTAAGAAGCCCGTTGAAGAGTTAGGTGTCTCTGCTGTCGATAAATACACGGTGAAGTTCGAGCTTGATAGTAAAGTGCCTTACTTTGTGGCGATGACAGGCCACACCTCAATGATGCCAGTTCACAAGACAACGCTAGAAAACAGCGACAAGCCGTGGAGCGATCCTAAGCAGTTTGTGGGGAATGGCGCTTTTGTTTTAGACGAGTGGGTGGTTAACGAACGGATTGAACTGAAGAAAAATCCTAACTATTGGGACAGTTCAGATACGAACCTAACTCAAGTGACATACATTCCGTTTGAGAACCAAAATTCTTCGATTAACCGTTATGCGGTGGGTGAGGTTGATATCACGTCTGATGTACCAACACATATGGCGCAACAGCTGAAAACAAAGTATCAAGATGCTTATACCGCCGTCCCTCTACTGTGTACTTATTACTACGCATTCAATACCACACGACCTCCGTTTGATGACGCGAGAGTGCGTAAAGCTGTGTCTTACTCAATGATGCGTGATGTGATTACCAATGGCGTCACTCAGGTGGGTAACTTGCCGGCTTTTACCTTTGCTCATGAATATACAGCAGGCTTTGATGCGACTCAGCCTGAATACAGCACATGGACTCAAAAGGAACGTGACCAAAAAGCAAAAGAGCTACTGAAAGAAGCGGGCTACGATGCGTCTAACCCATTAGATTTCAAATTGCTTTATAACACCAGTGAATCGAACAAGTCGATTGCGGTGGCGATTGCATCCATGCTGAAAGGCAATCTAGACGCGCAAGTTGAGTTAGAAAACCAAGAGTGGAAGTCTTACCTAGTATCACGTCGCCAAGGTGATTTTGATGTAATGCGAGCGTCTTGGTGCGGTGACTACAATGAAGCGTCGACCTTCTTGAGCCTATTGCGCTCAGAGTCATCGGGTAATTTTGCTCGTTACAACAACGACAAGTACGACTCAGCGATGGACAGCGCATTAGCCGCAACCAATGAGCAAGATCGCCAAGGTTTCTATGATCAAGCGGAGCAGTTACTGGCTGAAGATATGCCTATCGCGCCAATCTATTACTACATGCAGGCTCGCCTAGTGCGACCAAGTGTCGGTGGTTTTGCTAAGAACAACGTTGAAGGGCGCATCTATTCTAAGGATCTTTATATCAAAGAATAGATAGATTAACTGTGAGATCTGATATGGCGGTTTGAAGACATGACGGATCTAAGAAATAGCGCATAAAGATCAAAAAAAGAAGAAGAGGGACGTTGAACATAAATATATGATTAACGTCCCTTTATTATATCTCTGTTTTAGATAAGGCTGTTTATAGGAAATTTTAGCTGCCTATAAATGAACGTTGAGGCTCGAAGTCGATACTAACCATTATTATTTGTGAATTCGTTACGAAGAGCCACAATAAAGCTATTGATATTTATAATATTTGAGGTTTTCTGCAAAAATTACCCTCTATTTGTTGAGTTCTAAATATCTATTTTTCTATTTAGTCTATTTGTATTTAAGTTGATATCGATCAATTGAAAAAGCCTAATTCATTCCTACGCTTAATTATATAAATAGAGCAATGGGATTTAGGAGGGTAATAATGAAGTACTCAATGATGACGCTATCAGCCGTGGCTGTACTTATGATCATTCCAGCCAGTGCTGTTCAAGCAAAAGATAAGATACTAGAGAGCAGTAAGCTTGCCTCAAATATAGTTATCGATGGCAGCGTTGATGCCGTTTGGGATCAAGCTAAACCACTGACTCAGAAGGTGAATAAATTACCGTATAAGCCAAATAATGGCTATGAGGGTATTAAAAAAACCAGCGTGGAAATGAAATCAATGTATGACGATGAATACATTTATTTCTTGTTTAGTTATGCCGATCCGACCAAAAGTATTGACCGCTTTCCTTGGATTAAGCAAGAGGATGGTTCATGGAAACAGTTAAAAAATAAAGATGACACCGGACATGACAATACCTACTACGAAGACAAATTTGCGGTCTATTGGAATATCAATGCTGAAGGCTTTTCTGATAAGGGGTGTAATGCTGCGTGTCACAGAGCTAAAAAGGGAAAAAACGCAGGGCGTGATGACAAGAACCCTGCACGGAAATACACCAATCGTGAAGGTGAGTTTATTGATATGTGGCACTGGAAAGGTGTGAGAACTGCGGTTCATAACCAGCTCGATGACCAATACGTCGATAACAATACTGATCCAGAACAAAACAAAGGTTGGGGACGTAAAGGTGACAGCAAAACAGGTGGTGGGTACGTTAATAACGTAAAAGACGGCCAGCCAGCCTATGTATCAGATAACTTGACTAATGAAACGTTACTGATTTTAGACTCAGGGAAGAAACCATTTACACCTGACTACAATCAGTTGGAACGAATCCCAGGTTTAACGGGTAAGCCATTTACCGGTTCTCGTGGTGATATCGAAGTCGGTGCCGTTTGGAAAGAGGGTATTTGGACTCTTGAAATGAAGCGTAAGCTTGTCACTACGGGTGAAAATTCAGAAACGCAAGATGTGCAATTTAACGACTTGAGCCAATTATATCCATTTGGTGTTGCGGTTTTTGATAACTCTCAAATTAATCACATATACCATCGTGGTGTGTTAAATCTTGAGTTTAAATAAGTATAACACTCGTCACTAACTGAAATGATTTGTGTCGAAATAATCGGCTCAAATCATTTCTTCACAGAAGAATACTATTATGGTCAAAACAGTTACTCAATATGTTTCTTATTTATTTGTGTTGACCACGTTGAGTATGTTCTTTATTCCGTTATCGCTCTGTTCTGAGCCAACAGTTCAGGATTCCGCTGTCCATAATGTAGAACCGTTTTCTAGCCAAATTACCAATGAAGCGGGAATGCAGATTTTAATAAAAGAAAATAAGCGTTGTATACGGTGCCATCAAAAAAAGCGTCTGCTTAAAAATATTGATGCCATCGCTTCTGTAGGCGCACATGCCAGTACCGAGTTTCACAACAACTGCACGGCTTGTCATGGCAGAAAAGGTTCTCACCCCAAAGATTCTGATTTAGTGAGTGTGATTCCATTCGATGATCATGTCGACTTACCAATTTTCGAACAAAACCAAAAGTGTATCGCCTGTCATTCTCCAGAAAGCTTGAGGGCCAGTGAGTGGACCCACGATGTACACGCCACCAAATTAACATGTTCCAACTGCCACAATTTACATCGAGATTCAGACCCGATTATCGGTATCAGTAAGAAGTTCCGTATTGGGCTATGTGCAACCTGCCATGAAGCTATTCTGCGTGAGAAAGCGCTTAAGTCGCATCGGTAAGAAGGAGCCAGTTTTATGAGTACGACTAAATATTTAATTGGTGTATTACTTGCTGGAGTATGCGTTCTGGTAGTCGCTGAAGATTTACCTAATCCAGATGAGCATAATCTAGCGAATATTCACCTGAAGGATGAAACATGTGCGGGGCAGTGCCATCTAGACGAGGAACCTTCTGACGATCTTGAGTTTGAATATAACAGCTGCGTGGAGTGTCATGATGATTTTGGGCATCTAGAGGGGCACCAGCATAATCTAAAGCACAAAGAGAGCGAGGAGATGGAGTGCGTCGAGTGTCATCTTCCTCATGAAGAATTTGATCCTAAGGATAGCTGTATAGATTGCCACGATGAAGAAGACGAGGAATTATCAGACTTTTATTCAGTTAGGCTAGAGCGCTATTTAAATACGTCTAGCCTTAATTTCTAGAAACTCATCATATTAAAATAGTAGAGCGAGTACTCTTACTTTAGATGTGATGGGTTTACTCTCTTCAACGTCTTTAAGCGGTGCGTGCTTCGCAAATATCTGCATTTTCTAGAGCTGCGTTATTCCAAAGATCGCTACATCAAAGAATAGATAAGTCTGATGCGAGCTTGGATCTATCGCTCAATGAAGCCATGTTACCCCCTCTACGCGCCCTTGTTGCGTTCGAAGCTGTTGCTCGTCTCGGTTCCATTGGCGCTGCCGCGAGAGAGCTTTGCGTTACACAAGCTGCGGTGAGTCAGCAGCTAAAAAGTTTAGAAGCCTTCCTCGCCTGCCACCCTTCTATAAAAAATACTCTTTTATCAGGCTCGATATTCAGCTGGTGGACTGGCCATCAACCACCCCTTGTCAGAATGTTGATATCGAACTGACTAACGGCAAGCTCGAAAGCGAAGACACCCATTGCGAGCGACTGTTTCAAGAACATTGGCAGTTGGTGTGCAGCCCTTTCAGAGAAATTACGCTCAGCAATTCAGAAGATCAAACTTGAGCAACAACCAACTTTAACAATTACGTCTAGTTTTGGTATTAGCTTGCTATCAGAAAATGAAAAATGGAAAGACTGTGTCGATCGCGCTGATAGGGCGCTTTATCAAGCAAAGCTTAAAGGACGAAATACAATTGTAATTGAAGAGTCATATGACAGTTACTCGACATCAACAAAAGCGATTGGCAGCTCTTAGTTTGGCTAAGAGCTAATATCCACTCAAATTGTTCTTGGCATGTTTTAGCCTTTAAAGGTTTTCGTCGCGCAGAGTGATGACGAAAATCGGTAAACAAAAGTTAAAAATAAAAACGCGAGCGGTAGATTGCGATTTATGTTGGTGCTACGTTATGAGCAATTTATAACATATAAGTCATGACACATTAGACTGAGAGATAGCAGCTAACGATGAACAAGACAAAAAGATATCCGGCCAACATAGTATTCAGTTACTTAATACTGTCATCTTTATGGGTTTTATTTTCTGATCTCGCGGTCGAATCACTATCAAATGACTTGCAAGAACACGCCTTAGCACAGACAGTCAAAGGCCTGGTATTTATCATTCTAACGTCTGCTTTGTTATGGGTAATGGTTCGGAAAAATAATCGAGATTTAGAGAGCGCTAACGATCTTGATAGTGTCACTGGGCTTCATAGCCCATCAGTTTTTTATCGATATTTAAACAAAAGGCTAAAAAAATCCCAGGCCAGTGACCATTATGTCCTCTTCTTACTCGACATTGATAACTTCAAATCTGTAGCTGATCAGATTGGGTTCGAAAATACGAATTTATTTTTAAAAGACATCGCCCGATCGATTGAACTTCCTATTGAGCATCAACCACTTTCGTCACGGGTACATTCCGATGGTTTCGCATGTTTAGTCAAACTCGATGATAAGGAAGATATTGAATCCTACATTGCTCTCGTACATCGTAGATTTAACCAATGTGCTTATCGTTATGATATCAACGCCACTTGTTGTATTGGCGCTGCTCTATTCCCCTCTGATGGAAATAATGCCAAGCAACTTATGGCATCAGCAATCCACGCCTTAACTGAAGCAAAGAAAAGCAAGAATACGATTGAGTTTCATGACCCTAAACTCACAGAGCTTGAACGTCAACGTCAAGAAATGGTGCAAGAATTACGTAAAGCGATTGATGACAAAGCGATTGATATTGTGTTTCAGCCTAAATACAACATTGAAAGTAAATTTGTCGCTGGCGTGGAAGTGTTGTCTCGTTGGACGCATGAGCGCTATGGTGTCGTTTCACCGGATATCTTTGTCGCGCTAGCAGAAGAGAATCATTTTTGTCGTGATTTGACTACGTTAGTTCTAGAGAAGACTGCGTCACAACTTAGGGCTAATGGCTTGCTAGGAAATGAGCTTAATAGTGTCTCGGTCAATATTTCAGCGGTAGAGCTAAATAGCGTTGATGACATGAACCATCTGGATGAATATCTACGAAAGGATCCCGAGTTTGCTCGCTTACTTTGTCTTGAAATCACTGAAACCGCTATTTTGAAAGATATAGATCAGTGTGCAATCGCTGTTCAGACGTTAAAAAAACAAGGGGTGTCCTTTTCGATAGATGACTTTGGTGTTGGTTACACTTCTTTTGGTATATTTAGCAAATTAGATGTAGATGAAATCAAAGTCGATCGCAGTTACATCAATGGGTTAGAAGATGATTATCGTTCTAGAGCCATAACGTCTGGTATTATTGATATCGCGCGAGGGTTTGGCATTAATGTCGTGGCTGAAGGGGTTGAAAATGCTCAACAGTTGTCAATTTTGAAAACGTTAAATTGCGAACAAGCCCAAGGTTATTATCTAGGCTACCCGATGTCCTCCAAACAGTTAAAAGTAAGTCTTACCCCTGAAAAAGAACCATGTTCAACAACATAACGTAATATTTTTTCATCTAAGCGACAGGGATACAGATGACTTGTATCGAGAAGGATACTGTTAGCCTAACTATAAAAAATCCCCATTCGTTGATAAACGAATGGGGATTTTAGTTACTAGGGGGTAGTTACTTTATCAATAGTGAGCATTCACTAATTTATTGATTCTTTTAGATAGCTTTTGGCTTTAGATAACCTTTGGCTTTAAATAGCGACCATAGTCGCGGCTTTCTTCATCGCTTCTTTAGTCGAGCATTCAATCACGTTCGCGTTAGCAAAGCGGTGTGCGTCTTTCACTTGAATATCGTGAGCCAAGATAACCAGCCTTGCGTTAGCCACATCTAGGTCGCTGATGCGGTTCTGAATACCGTTTTGACCTTGTGTTTCTACCTTAATCTTAAGGCCTGCTGCTAAACCTGCTTTCTCTAATGCTTTTGCTGCCATGAAGGTGTGTGCAACACCAGAAGGACAACATGTTACTGCTACGATGTCGTACTCGCCTTCTCCTGCTACAGGAGCCGCTTGAGCTTGTACTGGTGCTTCAGCCATGTCTTCATCGGTTTCAACCGCTACAGGTTTCCAGAAGCCAACGATAACGGCTGTGGTTAGTGAGCCAAGCGCAATACCGACCACGTACATTGGAATGTTGCTTGATACTGGCGCAGTGATTAGGCCGCCCCATGGTGCGTGCAGTAGAACGTCTGTCATGAAGCCGAACACACAGCCCACGATACCACCGGCAACGATTGAAGGAAGTACGCGCATTGGGTCATTCGCTGCGAATGGGATAGCACCCTCAGAGATACCGATAGAACCCATGATTGCTGCTGCTTTACCTGCTTCTTGCTCTTGTTTAGAGAACTTGTTTTTGAATAGGAAAGTCGCCAATGCCATACCTAGAGGTGGTGTACAAATCGCGATGCCTACACCGCCCATTAGCCATGGTTGTGTGTCTACTTGAGTTTGAGCAAATAGGGTCGCTACTTTGTTGATAGGGCCGCCCATGTCAAACGCCGTCATACCGCCAAGGATTGTGCCTAGAACCATCTTAGATGCGCCAGCCATTGAAGCTAAGAACTCGTTCATAGAAGACATGAACAGTTTGATTGGCTCACCGATGCCCCAAAGAACGATACCTGCAGAGATCAAAGTGCCTAGAAGCGGGTAGATGAAGTACGCACCCAGCGCTGTCATGTTCGCAGAAAGTGGGATCTTCTTAAGCTGGAAGACGACGCCACCGGCGATAAAGCCTGCCACGATACAGCCAAGGAAGCCGCCGCCCATGTCAGCCATGATGCCAGAAGAAATCATAGCAGGAGCAAGTGCTGGTTTATCTGCAATTGAGTAACCAATAAAGCCGCCAAGAATGATTGGGAAAAGAACAAGGCCTTTGATACCGATATTAGAGATGTCTGCCAGCAAGCCGTCGGCAGGTACTGCGCCTTTACCCGATGCCATTACCGCTAAAGCCAACAGAACACCACCGGCTACGATGAAAGGTAGCATGTGTGATGTACCAAAAAGCAGGTGACCTTTCATAGTACTGAGGATTTTTTTATAGTCGCTACTACTATTCTTATTATTAGAATTGCTACTGGTATTGGTAGCTTGATTTGCTAGGGTGCTCATAATTTTCTACGCCTTATGAATTAATTAAAATATTAAGGATTTGTTGTTCGTCTTTTGCGTTATGGATATTTTGAATAAATTCATCGCTGAATTTTCCAAATAGTTCTTGTAGTACATAAATATGATGGTCAGCACCGTTATCTGGTGATGCAATCATAAAAAATACGGTTGGATTGATGCCGTCTTCATCGCCATACTCAATGCCTTCACGCTTAACACCGACAGCAATTGCGGGTTCAGTGACTGCCTTGCTTTTTGAGTGTGGGTAAGAAATGCCGTCCATTGAGGTAATGCTTTGAGATTCACGAACTTCGATGTCTGCCAAGAAGGCTTCTTTACTGCTGATTCGCTTGTTTTCAAATAACATGCCTGCCAATTCTTCAAACAGTTCTTTTTTATTTTTCGCTTGAAGGTTGTTATTAATTAAGTTGACGTTAGTTAGCTGTGTGATCATTTATTAACTCATTCACTATTGAAGTTCTTGAATTAAAATTAATGGATTAACCCGATTCGCGAAATAGCAAATAAAAGCCCTTCACTGCATATTTGTACCAAGCAAAATTAAGTGTGATTTGCATCATTAATGCAGTGTGATACGGGTCATACTTAATGGCGTTTTGATTATGTTTTGATACGCCAATAGGCTTCGTAAAAACAAAAATGCCCCGCAAAAGCAGGGCATGATCAGTGTGAGTTTATTTAGATTTGCTCAGTGCTGACTAACTGTAAGCGCGTGCAACACGCCCAACACAATCCAATTTGTAACTCTCAGCATAAGCGGGAATGAAAACCGATTGGCCTTTCTCTATCACACAGGTTTCACCGCATTGATGGGTGAGCACCATGGATTCATCGAGCGGCAGCAAGATCTCTGCGCCCTCAGTAGTGATCTCTCTCTTATGAGAATTCAGGACGATAGAGAACTTAAAATCCTCGACGGGAATTTGGTATTCCATTACATCACCTTGCTCAACTGGGCTTAGCAGTAACCTATCCGCAGGCTTTTCATTGAATTGAGTACAAGAGACTAGTTCATTGATATCCATGTACTTAGGTGTCAACCCGGCACGAAGCACATTATCGGAATTCGCCATGATCTCTAATCCAGTCCCTTTGATGTAAGCGTGGGGCGTTTCGGCATCCAAATACATGGCTTGCCCTGGCTTTAGAGTGATCACATTCAATAGCAGCGGGGCAAACAGGCCGACATCACCCGGATACTGTTGTTCCAACTCTGAAATCAACTGGAACACAGGTGTATCTGAAAGCTTGGCCTTCATCAACAACATGGTGAGTGCCATTCCTTTTTGTTCGCCTTCCAAAGATAACAGGCTTGCGAAAAAGCTCGCTAATCCATTGGGAGTTTGATCGCCCGCTAAATCGTTGATCATCGAATGCAGCTCTGGAATATCGAGGTAGTGGAAGTGCTCAAGGATCTCGCTGATTGATCTAAAACCATTCATCGCAGTGTAGTCCGTTAGGGCATACACCAGTTCTGGCTTGTGATTGGCATCTTTGTAGTTACGGTTGCCCGCCGTCATTGGAATGCCTTGCTGCTCTTCGAGTGCATACCCAGATTCCGCTTGTTGCTTATTCGGGTGTACTTGAACTGAGAGCGCTTTCTCTGCTGCTAATACCTTAAACAGATACGGCAGCTCACCAAAACGACTCGCCACTTTCTCACTTAGAAACAGGTTTAGGTTCTGAGAGATCAAGCTCGATAGGGTGGTCTGCTGCCCGTTATTGTTCACCATAGAACAACCATTGGGGTGAGCGCCCATCCAGATCTCCGCTTGCGGCTCACCAGATTGGTTATCAATACCAAACAGTTGGCTAAACGAAGAAGGGCTACCCCATGCGTAGTTTTGAATCACGTTGGTCATAGGGTAGAAAAAGCGTTGTACGAACGAGTCGTTCGCTAAAGAAAAATCAGACATCGAAATCACCATGAAGGGAAACATGGCTTGAGCTCTATTCGGCCTATTTGCAACTAAAGTATTAGCTACTAAAAACAGTAGAGTAGAAGGGCTCAAGCCATTGGAGTTGAAATGGCTTAAGCCGCTGCTGTCGCTAGCTTGGCTTTGCGTAGATTTTTAAGCGCGATACAAGTCACCGCAGTCACACCCGCACCAGACGCCATGCACAGCAGCGCTAGCATTGGGTAGTTCATTGCACCTAGTAGAGCCACAACAGGGCCACCGTGAGCCACGCTGTTGGTGATACCAAATGAGAACGCCATAACCGCTGCAGTCATTGAGCCGAGTACGTTGGCAGGGATAACCGACATCGGATCTTGAGCTGCGAAAGGAATTGCACCTTCAGAGATGCCCACTAAGCCCATTGCGCCAGCGGCTTTACCTGCTTCAATTTCAGATGATTCGAATAGGTCGAACTTACGTCCAAGTCTGGTCGCGATAGCCATGCCTAGTGGAGCCACAGGGATTGCACACGCCATTGCACCCATGAATTGAGTTTGACCGCTGGCAATCATGCCGACCGAGAATAGGAACGCCACCTTGTTGAATGGGCCGCCCATATCGAAACCTGCCATACCACCAAGGACAATACCTAGTAGAACCACGTTGCCTGTACTCATGCTCGTTAGCAGTGCAGTCAGTGCATCCATCAGCCCAGCGATAGGTGCACCAATCACAAAGATGAACAGACCCGCGATGAACAGAGAGCCAGTGATCGGAGCGATCATGATAGGCACAAGTGGTTGAACGAATTTGTGGTAGTTAAATGAGGTAATCCATTTAACGAAGTAACCGACTAACAAGCCTGCGATGATTGCGCCAATGAAGCCTGTACCTGCGTCAGCGCCGTAGAAAGAACCGTTGTTCGCAATCCAACCGCCAATCAAGCCAGGGGTTAGGGCTGGGCGGTCAGCAATTGCGTAAGCAATGTAGCCAGCCAAGATTGGGATCATTAGGGTGAAGGCAACCACGCCCACTTCTAGAATTTGGTTCCACATGCTGCCCGCAGGAATCGCCATGCCGGATTCACTTGGCTCGCCGCCAATCGCCAGTGCAAGCGCAATCAAAAGACCGCCAGTTACTACGAATGGGATCATGTGTGATACGCCATTCATCAAGTAACGATAAAGGTCTGAACGCGCTTGTGAGGCTTTTTCTACAACAGATTGGTTGGTCGGCGTTTGGTCTGCTTGATAACTTGGTGCGTTGAGCGCTTGCTTAATCAAACCTTGTGCGTCTTTGATTGGTGCTTTTACGTTGGTGCTGATGACGCGTTTTCCCGCAAAGCGCGCCATGTCGACTTGCTTGTCACAAGCCACGACAATCGCGTCAGCACGTTCGATCTCTTCTTGAGTTGGGCTGTTTTTAACACCAATAGAACCGTTGGTTTCGACCTTGATGTCGTAACCAAGTGCCGCCGCGCCTTTCTCTAGTGCTTCTGCTGCCAAATAAGTGTGTGCAACGCCTGCAGGGCAACCAGTCACGCCAATGATGAAGCCTTGCTTCTCAACGTTGGTTTCGGTTGTTGATGGTTCAGGTTTAGTAAGCAGTAGTTCCAACGCCGCTTGTTCTGAGTCGGCATTCATGAAGCTTTCGATAAAGCCTTCTTCAATCAGTTTTGAAGAAAGTTCTGCTAGAACTTCGATGTGATGGTTATCGCCGCCATCTGGAGAGGCAATCATAAAAAAGAGTTTGGATGGCTGACCGTCATCTGCGCCGTAGTCGATGCCCTGCTTGTGGACGCCGATCACAACCGCGGGTTTGATTACCGCGCTACTTTTCGCGTGTGGAAGAGCGATACCTTCTTCAAAGCCAGTATTACCTTGTGCTTCACGCGCCTTAATATCGGCAAGAAATTGTGTTTTATCTGAAATTCGACCCTGTGCATAAAGCACGTCTATTAGCTCTTTAAATACGTCTTCTTTTGAATTAGCGCTAAGTGAAAGCTTAATCAAATCTTGATTGATCAATGTCGTGATCATAATGAACCCCTACTCTGTTTTTATTTTGTTAGAGGTATTCTGGAATCTACGGCTTGCCTTCTGTAGTGAAGAAAAAATGCATTTACTGGATGATTGTTGCGTTATAAGTGGAGTGTGATTTTGATCGGTCGAACGGGCGTTTTTAGCCCTGTGTTGACAAGGTTTGTCGTACTTTGAAGCTTTTACTTATAAGGGCTGCGGCGTGTTTTGTTATCTGGGAAATAACGTTCTTCATCGGTTTCTTCACTGGAGATTTATTTCCAAGACTAGATTTTTGTAACCTAGATCTCAAATTGTGATTTTGCTCAATAGCGCTATGTTTCACTAAGGGGTATATCTATTCTCGTAGCCTTATTGCTGCCCATCAGAGTACGAATAATGATATTTCATGACTTAATCTCCTCGGTGCTAAATGAGAGAGAAGCGTTTCATAACATCTGGTTTGCTGGAGATTTTCATACTCCTTCAGCTTTTAGTTATCAGGTGAACTTTCCGCGTTTAGAGTTGGTTCTTGACGGAGAGTATATTAATGAAATGGAAAGTCATGATCGCAAGATAACTAACGTTATTGCCAAAGCCGGAGATGCGATTTTCATTCCGCCTAACTGCTGGAATAAGCCTAATTGGGATACCGATTGTTCTGTGTTGAGCATGTTGTTTGGGCGTCGTCAGCTGGGTTTAAGTTTGGTGAGTAAGCGCAAAGGGGAAGAGAGCTTTTACGATATTCAAAAGCACAGTATTCAGACTCGCTCTGGGTTTGCGATTGATAACATTTTGGAGGCGCTCAGCTCGTTAGCGAGAGAGAGTAACAAGCAGCCGATGGATGAGTTATTGCTGCAAGCTCTACTGCAATACAGTAAAACCATGCTGGAAGCGCCTGTCGAAAAATCTCACAGCCGAGTTCAGGATGTGTATCAGGGGATTTGTATCTACATTCAAGAGAACTTCCACCGCCAAATCACCCGAGACAGCATCGCCTCGCGCTTTAGCATTTCATCGAACCACTTGTCGCGAATGTTCCGTCAACAAGGCCACATGACGCTAGCAGAATACATCACCCGTGTGCGAGTTGACCGCGCTAAATTCATGCTCAAGAAGTACAACTTCAAGCTCAATGAAGTGTCGGTTCGTTGCGGCTTCAAAGACGTGAACTACTTCTGCCGAGTATTTAAAAACCGAACCGGAAAAACCCCAACCGAATACCGTGGATCTATCTAGTCCCAAGCTATTTGATGAATCAAATAAGGCGAGATGAGATGTACATCAACAGGGCTTGCAGATCGACGCTGCTGCGGGTCTTCTGTAAACGCTCGTTGACCTGATCGTGGAGCAGGTTTCTGGTTAGATTGGTGGCCGCTACAATATGTTCTCTTTGTGGTTTGGTTGGCAGTACAAGTGCGATGGCAACGTGTACTTGGCCAATTTGAGACGCCCAATCAATCGCTTCGTCACTGACGATGACCGCGATGGAAAGATCTTTGGTCGATTCAAACATCACATGAGGTAATGCGATGCCCGGCGATACACACGTTGAAGAGCGTTCTTCTCGCTTAATGAAAGCCAGAATAAGCTCATCAGGATCGTCTGGGTGAACTAAGTGAGCGAGTCCTTTTAAGCATTCGAATTTGGTTAATTGAGTTTGTGCTTTGGCATGATGCCATTTGATCTCACAAGGTGGGCATATCTGCGGCATACGCTGAATTAAATCGTTAGAGAACTCATGGTTTACTTGCGATCCAACCATGGCGTAATGCTCGGCGATTATGTCTTTAAGAACAAAGCACGCCAGTTCCGCATCGATACCAACAGCGGTTATCTGACACAAATCACCACGAAGTAGACCGACTTGTAACATCGCGACAGATTTGGATAGATCGGCCGTTCGATTTTGAGTGATGTTGATAATACGGATGTTACTTTTGAACTTCTTCGCCAAACGGGTGAGAGGCTGCGCAACGTGAGAATTAGCCGCTGGGTCGTCTACGAAGAAGGTGATCTGATATTCATTCATACCGAGGATTAGCTGCGACAAGGCTTCGTATCACGACAAGGTTTTAGGTCACGACAATGCTTGATAAAGACCTTTTCGACGCTTAACAGTACTTCCTCCATTGAGATCAACACGGTTTTTGCAGGATCAAATCGGTTTGGTTGTTCAATGTCGATATCGGAGACAATCAGGATTTTATCAGCTTGCACGATGTCGTGATCTGTCAGTAAGTTTTCGATACCCATAGCACCTTGCGTTTCAACCTTGATTGAAACGTTGAACTTAGGGGCAGTTTTAATTAATGCATCCGCTGCCATGTAGGTATGGGCAATGCCTGTAGGGCACGCAGTTACCGCTACAATTCTCATTATTATTCTCGGCTTGTGTGGATCAGATACTATTATCCGAATCTGTGGATTTTATGGATTGCCGTTTTTAATTCAAAGGTGGACGTCACACTCTGAGTTCTTGGTTACAATTATCCAGTTAATGCACTTTTCGTCCTATATATTGAGAAGCCATGCGTCGTTAATCTTTTCATCTCATTAACTTCTTTAGCTCATTTACTTAAATCGGCACTCGTACGAGGCAGCATATGGATATCACTAACATTATCGAGCCAGAGATTATCTGCTTGGAATTACAGGCAGACTCGAAACAGGCGGTATTTGAAGAGCTTGTTGAACTGCTCGACCGTGCCGGTAAGCTCTCGAGTAAAAGTGATTTCCTTGATGATATCTGGAAGCGTGAAGCTATAGGTAATACTGGATTTGATGATGGTATTGCGATTCCACACGCGAAAAGTAAAGCCGTAGCTAAACCTGCTGTCGCCGTTGGTATCAGTCGTTCTGGAATCGATTATGGGGCCGACGGTGGTGAATTGTCTGATGTGTTCTTCATGCTCGCTTCACCCGATAACAATGATGATCACCATATCGAGGTATTGGCTCAAATATCGACCAAACTGATTGAAGATGACTTTGTTACAAAATTAAAGGCGATGGAGTCGGTAGAGGAAGCTTTAGAGTTGTTTCTCGAAGCTAATTCTGACTCTTTTGACAACTACGCCTCCAACTATCATGAAGTGTACATCGAGCCGCTCAGCCCTTGGGCTCAATCTCTCAATCGCCTTAAAGAACACTTGTTGTACGGCACTTCACACATGATTCCATTCGTGGTCGCGGGCGGTGTTCTGTTGTCTTTATCGGTCATGATGTCTGGTCACGGTGCCGTTCCAGAGAGCGGCGTTTTGGCTGACATTGCACAAATGGGTATTGCGGGCTTAACGCTTTTTACCGCCGTGCTCGGCGGTTACATCGCGTATTCAATGGCAGACAAACCGGGTTTAGCACCGGGTATGATTGGTTCTTGGGTTGCGGTCAATCAATACAACACTGGTTTCCTTGGTGCGATTGTGGTCGGCTTTTTCGCAGGCTTTGTGGTTAATCTACTTAAGAAGATCAAGCTGCCAGACAGCATGATCTCGCTGAGCTCTATCTTCATCTATCCGCTTGTCGGCACGTTTGTTACCTGTGGGGCTGTGATGTGGGTGATTGGTGCCCCCATTGCGCAGGTGATGCTTGAGATGAATCAAATGCTGACTGGTATGGCTGGCTCAGGAAAAGTAGTACTGGGTAGCATTCTAGGTGCAATGACCGCGTTTGATATGGGCGGCCCAATCAACAAAGTAGCCACGCTGTTTGCACAAACTCAGGTGAATACTCAGCCATGGTTAATGGGGGGTGTTGGCATTGCCATCTGTACACCCCCATTAGGTATGGCGCTGGCGACTTTCTTATCGCCGAAGAAGTTTAAACGAGACGAACGCGAAGCAGGTAAAGCAGCAGGTATTATGGGAATGATTGGCATCAGTGAAGGTGCAATCCCATTTGCAGCGGCCGATCCTGCGCGTGTTCTGCCTGCGGTTGTGGCTGGTGGCATTGTCGGTAACGTGGTTGGCTTTATGTTCCATGTAGTAAACCATGCTCCTTGGGGGGGCTGGATTGTTTTGCCTGTGGTTGATGGCAAGATTGGCTACATTGTTGGAACGTTAGCGGGTGCACTGACGACGGCTGCGATCGTGATACTGCTTAAAAAGAATGTGGTTGAAGATGAGTCTCGCTCTAATCAATTTGCGGGTGGTTCGGTCACGGAAGAAGGGCAAGCTGATGTACTTGCTATTACTTCTTGCCCGTCAGGTGTCGCGCACACTTTTCTCGCGGCTAAGTCTTTGGAAAAGGCGGCACATCATCTTGGGGTTCGGATAAAAGTCGAAACACAAGGTGCAAACGGGATAGGCAATCGCATTACACAAAAAGATATTGAAAAAGCTAGGCTAGTGATTTTTGCTCACGATGTGGCAATCAAAGAAGTCGAGCGCTTTGCGAACGTTAAAACCTTAGATGTCAGCACCAAAGAAGCGATGCTTAATGCACAGGCGTTAATCATGACGAAAGTATCAAAGTAATCGGCTCTTGAGATCGGCTGAAAAGCGATAAATAAAAAGACGCCCAAGTATTGATAATAATATTTGGGCGTCTTTTTATATGGTCTGAGCTTATATAAGTTCAGCCTCTAAAAAGGGTGGTACTTAAATACGTCCTCAACCATCGAGTTGAGTAATTCGATGTCGTCGCATGTTTTGGCATAGGTACGCAAGCCTGCGATCTGAACTTGAACATGACGAGCAAGCTGAGCGGGTTCTCGCTCTTTGCTTATCTCACCTAGATCTTGTGATTCAGCTATCAACTTGGCGAATTCACCTTCCATGATCTTTAATGATTTCTTCGCTTCTGCTAATAATTCTGCGTGCTCGTCAGTCAGTTCAGCAACCGTTTTAGCTAACATGCACATGCCGTTAGGAGAGCTCTGTTTAGATTCGACCACGGCGCGCTTCACAAAATTTTCGAGCGCTTTAATCGGCGAGTCCGTTTCACTGCGGAAGCGATTCAGATTTAGGATGCCAAGCTCGGTATAACGAGCAAGAGTTTCCTTAAATAGGCCTTCTTTGCTGCCAAAAGTCGCGTAGATGCTTCCTGGGCGCATATCAATCACGTCCTGTAGGTTACGCATAGACGTTGCGTGAAAGCCCTTTTCCCAATACAGGTTAGTTGCTTTATCTACTACATCTTGTCTATCGAACTTCGCTGTCTTGGCCATAACATCTACTTCATTAATCTGAACATATGTTCAATATTTTATGCTGAACGCCCGTTCTAGTAAAGAAGAGCCAGCAAGAAAGTAAGCCACTTAGTTTAGTTATTTGCTAAGTATTTGAAATAAGGTGGTCAGCTTGTCGCTATAAGGCCGTAATTTACGCGTCGACTACTTCTACGGTTTTATGTTGCGCGCCGTAATAGGTGCCTTCATCAATGGTATACATTAGAGTTTCATCGCATTCTGGGCAGTTGAATTCTTCGTTGGGTTCAATTGCGGCCTCTTCTACCCACTCCCATCCAATGTTTTCTTCGCAAGCAGGACAATTCATAAAACCTCTAATTATGCATCTACGTTAATTTTAAGAGCTGGGCATTATACATATTTGATGTTGAATTTATAGATGATCGCGAGTGCATGGTTTGGTAAGGATTATACTGTGAGCGCCGATCTACCTCTTTATGGTTATGCAAAATCTGTCAATTTTTAGTCACTCCGCCAATAAAATGTTGTTGCACGCATTTGTATGGCTACTAAGGTTGCATAGCTTGCAGTTTTATAAATAAATCAATGAGTTTTGTAAGGTTAAGTGTTAGATTTATCGATTGCCGTCGATATAGAACGGCAATTGTTAAAACTGAATAATTATATGATCTCAACAAGGGCATGCCGGTTTAGAAGTGTGTCTAATTACATGACAGATAGAGATTTGTTAGCTGCTAGGGAATAAAAATGAAATTATCCGATATGTCTTTTAAGCAAAAAATCATTGCTTTGCTTATTTTGCCGATCTTAGGGTTTCTATGGCTCAGTGTTTCTGCGATTTCAAAAGGCGTAGAAACGACGAGTGAAATGTCATCATTGAATCAACTGACACGCTTGTCGGTTGTTTACAGTGAATTGGTACATGAGTTGCAAAAAGAGCGAGGCATGACGGCTGGCTTTATCGGCTCTCAAGGCACTCAATTTGTGAGTGAATTACGTTCACAACGTACTAGTGCGGATAGTCGACGTGATCAGAGAAACGAATACTGGCAGTCGGCTGATATCGATCTGCCACAGATCAATCGCTTGAACAGTGAAATAAGCCAAAGCCTTAATCAAATAACCACGATTCGAAACCGAGTGGATTCTCAATCAATTCCACTCTCTGAGGCGTTAGGTTACTACACAAAACTGAATGCAAAACTGCTTAGTGTATCGGCTTTGATTGCGGAACTGAGCTCAGACTCGACGATTACTACTGAAACCATCGCTTACTATAACTTCCTTCAAGGTAAAGAGCGTGCGGGTATCGAACGTGCGGTCCTTAACAACACCTTTTCCAAAAATGAATTTGGCCCAGGTATGCTGGTTAAATTCATCTCTTTGGTGACCGAGCAAAATACCTATTTCTCGAACTTTGAAGTACTGGGTAATCCAGACAATGTTCGCTTTTTTGAACAACAATTGAATGACCGCTCGGTCGCGGAAGTCGAGAAGCTTCGTGATGTGGCTGAATCGAAAATGAGCGGATTTGATGTCGACCCTGTGTACTGGTTCGCGCAATCAACGGCGCGCATTGTTCAGCTGAAAAAGACAGAGAACCAACTGGCAGACTCTCTTATTGCATTGACTGATCAGAAAACTCAGCAAGCTCAATCAGCAATGATGGGCAGTATCGCGATGTTTGTTGTGATTACTTTGTTTGCAACCTTTGTCAGTTTCAAAGCCATTACAGACCTAACCACCCGAGTTAAAGACCTGAATTTAGTGCTTTCAAAGGTTCGTGATGATAATGACCTAACGGTTCGCGCAACTTACTTGGGTGAGAGCGAGCTTGGTCAGATATCTTCATCGCTTAACGAAACGTTAGAGAAGTTCTCTCAGGTGATCGATAACTTGTCTCAATCAAGCTTAACACTCGCTTCGGCAGCAGAAGAGACGGCGCAAACTTGCCAATACAACTCCAATACATTAGTTGAGCAACAAGACCAAATTGGGCTGATTGCAACGGCAACTGAAGAGCTTTCGGCAACCGTGAATGAAGTCGCGGCTAAAACGCAGCAAACGGCAACTTCGGCGAAAATGGTGGATCAACAGTCACAAGAGGGCTTGAGCACAGTTCAACACTCTTATGAATCGATTGAAATCTTGGCATCTGAGATTAACGGCTTAGCTGAGAAAATTACCCACCTACACGAAAGCAGCAATAACATTAACAGCGTTATCGATGTGATTAAGTCGGTTGCTGATCAAACAAACTTGTTAGCACTAAACGCAGCGATCGAAGCGGCACGTGCAGGTGAACAAGGACGTGGTTTCGCCGTTGTAGCTGATGAAGTTCGTACATTGGCTCAGCGTACGCAAGAGTCGACGTTAGAGATAGAGGGCTTCATCAGTTCGCTACAGTCTGATGTTCAAACGGCGTTCAATGTGATTGAGAACAGTAAGAAAATGTCATCAAGAGCGGTTGAAGATTCGCGAGAAGTAGAACAAACGCTACAAGATATTTCAAGTGCTGTGAGCGAGATATTCAGCATGACAGAGCAGATTGCAACGGCAACAGAAGAGCAAGCGGTCGTGACACAAGACATTGCTCAGAACGTGGTGGCGGTTGAGCAGAAGTCGACAGAATCTACGACGGGTGCAACCCAAATTGCCGCAACAGCTAAAGAGCAAGCTGAACTGGCTACATCACTGAAAGAGCTTTCGAATACGTTTAAGAGTTAACATTCCAGAGTTAGAAGTTTTCCATCTTATACAAAATGTCCCGCCTAATGCGGGACATTTTTTTAAGAGTTGAAACGACCAGTAGAGTCGCTTAGAGCTCGAATAGAACGTCGGTGCGAATAATGTATTTCGTCCCAGAAAGTATCGGCGCAGAACCGTGAATACAATGGGCGGGGTGCGTACCGTGAGGAAAACAAAGCACGCTGCCGCTTGGTGTTCTAACCGATTCTACATTGGCATTCTCCTGATTATGCCCTTGACGACGAGCAGGCTTGCTCGGGTCATTCCGGTTAACCATAAATTGAGTTTCGCCACCGACGAAATCATCACTCAAGAGAAGCAAAAAGGTATACATGCTCCAACGGTCGCCAAAAGAGTCATCGATCAGTTCTCCATCGACAACTTGACTACCGGGCCAAGAGCCATCGGTGTGCATCTTAAAGAAATCCCCTTCATCGTAGCGATAAAAGCGAAAACGACCGTTGATTCCAAGTGGTTTCACTCCAGCAAAATGATCGTACTTATCAACGAAATGATCTTTGCAGCGGTTCCAGATGATTTCGAGTGTTTTAGGATCGGCGATCAGGTTGAGGTTTCGGTTGTGGCGTACTTCTCTTGGCAATGAAACTGCGGCATCTTCTGTAAAACCAAGTTGGTTCGCTTCATTAAGTATCCGCTTAACCTCTTCAGGAAGAAGTACATCTCTTAGTTGGAAAGCACCTGGTACATTGTTTACTTCAACGCGTGACACTGCATTCACGTTGTTATCAAGTGCAAATGGATTAGCCGACTTTGGTGCCCAAACGGGAAGGTCACTGCGCTGAGTACCAGACTCGCGTCGAACGACATAAAAATTTTCTTTGTTATTCATCATCAACCTCTATCTTGAAACCACTTTTACTTGTGCAAACTGACGGTGCCCGTCAACCGAGCCGTGGTAACCAAGGCCACTCTGTTTCGCGCCAACCCAGGGAGCGTCGCCACTACCGCCTTGTCCTTGATTAATGCCAACCATGCCAGCATCAAGTTCATCAGCAACGTCATTGACACCTTGGTTTCCGAACACCACGGCACCCAACCCATACTCGCTGTTGTTAGCACGTTCAATCGCATCATCAATGTCGGAATAGCGACTGATAGCGACCACTGGCCCAAAAGTCTCTTCTGTTTCTAACGTCATTTCAGGAGTCATTCCAGTGATAACAGTAGGGCGGATATAACGCTCTGGTTGTTCAATCCCGCCTAGAAGGAAAGTTGCCCCTTTTTGTTGTGCGTCTTTTAGCTGTTCGACAATCTTAGCGTGTTGTGTCGCGTTGATGATTGGTCCTATGTTTACGTTAGGCATATCCCACGGGCCAATCTGGTACATATTGGCGATCTCAGTAACACGTTGTTCGAATTTATCGGCGATTCGCTCATCAACATAAATACGTTCGATGGACGTACACATTTGCCCTGAGTTCTCAAAGCTACCCGCGACGGCAAAACGTGCTGCTTGCTCTAAGTTAGCATCGCGCATCACTATCATGGGGTCTTTGCCGCCCAGCTCCATTACAAGGCGTTTCACTTTGCTTGCTGCACGAACCATGATGTCTTGGCCTGCTGCTTTAGAACCCGTGAACGCAATCATTTGAATGTCACCTTCAACTAAAGCCTTACCCGTTTCGCGATCGCCATGCAAAATTGTTAATACGCCTTCGGGTAGGTGTTTCTGTAGCTCACCAAAGAAGGCTTGAGCGATAAGAGGGGTCTCTTCAGAAGGTTTTAGAATCACAGTATTACCCGCGACTAACGCAGGCACGATGAGGTTATTTGCCATCATCACTGGGTAGTTCCAAGGAGAGATTACACCGACAACTCCAAGTGGGCGATATTGAAGCTCTGTTGACCCCGACAATTTACGAGTGTTGAGCGCGCGTTGTGCTTCTTCTGCATAATGCTGACCCATATAAATCGCGCCTGTTGCTTCGCCAATTGCACGACCAATATCTTTACCCATTTCGCGGGCAAGTAATTCTGAGAAGGAGTCTGCATGCTGATCAAGGTGTTGGTAAGCTCTAATAATGGTTCGCACGCGCTCATTTATCGGGAGTTTTCTCCATGCTTTTTGTGCTGCCTTTGATTGGCGAATCGTTTGAACTACTTCATATCTAGAGGCGTTATTGACCTCACCAAGCAGTTCTCCATTACTAGGATTAAAAGATTGAATAGACTTGCTCATGTTTACCAACTCCGTTTAATTTTTCGTATATTTTTTCTATTTAATTGCACATCTGCATAGCTAGATATCGAGAAATCTCGATATCTAATCTTCCAAAAATAGATAAGATTAAAATGGGCGGCGTTATCCACCCAGTCTGTTTTGATTCTGCTTCTTAGAGTGAGTTAGATAACTCTTTTAAAAACTTCTCGATGTATTCGTCATTACGCTTGTAGTACGTCCACGAGCCAATGCGTTTTGAAGTAACCAGCTTTGCACGTTGCAAGTTAGAGAGATAAGACGAGACGGTCGATTGGGATAAGCCACTTTTCTCTTGAATAATGCTGACACATACCCCTTCAACGTCGGTATCAACGAGTTGTTTCTCTAGGTTAAAGTGCTCATGCGGGGATTTTAGCCAGTGAAGAATATCCCTTCGTACTGGGTTGTTGATTGACTTTAAAACTTCATTCATATCTGACATGGCGTTTGGCTGCTGTTTTCGATTAACGTGAAATATACTCTTTAAAGTAAGATATCGCAATATCTCGATATCATGATTTAGCTGCATTGAGGTAAGAATGTCATTCACGCTTATCGTCGGCGTGTTGATTTTCATCGTTAAGTTCTAGGTTCTCGTTCTATGCTTTAAGAACCAAGAACCAAGAACCAAGAACCAAGAACTAAAGCGCTTGTCCGTTAACCGACAATTTCACATCAATGTTGCCACGAACCGCGTTTGAGTAAGGGCAAACTTGGTGAGCCGTTTTCACAAGCGTAACAGCTTGTTCCTGATCTAAATCGAGTTCAACGGCTAGTGAAACGGTTAAAGCAAAGCCACCATTCTCATTTGGACCAATGCCTACCGTTGCAGTGGTTGGCGCTGATGCGATCTTAATCTTCATCTCTTTCGCTACATGAAGCAACGCGTTTGAGAAGCACGCAGAATAGCCCGCAGCAAATAGCTGCTCTGGGTTGGTCGCTTCACCTGAACCGCCCATCTCTTTAGGGTAGCTCAATGCCACTGAGAGTAGATTGTCATCAGTTGATACTTGGCCATTACGACCTGCCGTTGCTGTTGCAGAAGTTGTGTAGAGTGTTGTCATTGTTTTAGTCCTTATTTGAATTGTGTAAAATTAAATTGCACGCAACTTAATTTTAAAGCTAGCTTAATTGATAAAATTTGAGCGCGCAAGTATATTGTGCACAATTTAATTTATTGGTGAGGTGATCATGAGCGACCAAGATGACTATCTAAAGCTGGATAATCAGGTGTGTTTTGCGTTGTATAGTGCGTCGAATGCAATGAGTAGGGCGTATCAACCTTTACTGAAAGCGCTTGATCTTACTTACTTGCAGTACATTGTGATGATGGTGCTTTGGGAAGAAAAAGAGATAAATGTCAAAGCGCTAGGCGCAAAAACGCATTTAGATTCAGGCACCTTGACGCCACTACTCAAGCGTTTGGAAGCGAAAGGTTATGTGCTTAGAACTCGCAGTGCTGAAGATGAACGAGTTCGAGTTATCACGTTGACACCTGCTGGGGTCGATCTCAAAGAACAAGCGCAAACCGTGCCAGTCGAAATGCTGTGTCTCTCCAAGATGAACGAAGATGAGCTTAAATCACTAAAAGCACAGTGTGAGCAATTGCTTGGTAATTTGACCAAATGAGAGAGGGCTTTTAGTTCTCGGCAATGATAATCAGAAAATGAAAAGCCCATAAGCCTTTACTACTAATTAGCGGTCATTGCTAATCCAGAGTAATGCTCACGGGCTTTCTGGTATCGACTACCGTTGAAATGGTCACTTGATATTGTATTAGTTTGAGAATTAACCCATAAACCAAGAGATAAAAATCAACGCACCAAAACCAAATGTTGCGATAAGTGCCGTGTCGCCACCGGCTGCGGTATAGCTGCCTTGAGTCTGTAGGTGAGGAAAGTCTGGCCTACGAACTTTAACTACCATTGCAAGTGGTCCCCAGATAGCTAAGAACACCAACACCATCCCCGCGTAATCCAACATGCTCACGAATTGGCTAGCGAATAACTCAGCTAATACCAAAGGTAGAACGAAGGTTAGGGCATAAGCCAATGCTTTGTTGCTGGTGACTGCATCTTTGTTTTGGTCATACAGCGCCATAGACACACCAAGGAAAGAGGTTACCAATGCCAATACTGAGAACAGCGCAATCACTACTTTCAGCCAAGAAGACTGCCCGCTAAACGCCGAGATCAGTTCTGAAATGTTATGGAATTGGCTGATAGCGTCTGTACCAAGGTTACCGATAATCGCGAATAACCAAGTGAGGTAGCAGATTAGTGGAATCACAGAGCCTAGCAGAATCATATTGCGGATCTGCTTTTGAGTCGCTTCTCGGTTGTATATAACCAGTGACGGAATCACCACCATAGAGGCAAAGCTGGTAAAGATAACCGCGCTGTATTGCACCACGTCATTAGCCGTGTATTTGCTAGCTTGAGTCAGGTAATCAAGGCGAATGTTGCTAAACAAAGAGGCGATAACGATAAGCAGCATCACCACCATCGTGATGAATAAACCGCGATTTAGTTTGTCGATATACGACTTACCCGCCACCACAATCACACCCATTAATAGGCTGAAAACGGTATAAGCAGCGGATGCAGAGATGTCTACGCCGACATCGAGCAGTAGCTTATGAATGATGTCGCCGACACCCAAGATATAAGCGATGAGCATGCACATCAACAGCAAGTAAAAGAGTGCATTGATAAAGTGTTTACCTTTGCTGCCCAGAGTTAGGTAAGCAACACTGCTCATGCCACTGTTGTCTTTCGTTTTTGTACACGCTTCCGCTAGTAGAAGCGCAGAGTAGGTGGTGCCGATAAAGATAAGTAGCATCAGTACTGAGCTGATCATGAAACCAAATTGAGCCAATACCATCGGAATGGCCAGCATGCCTGCACCTAATGCAGTCCCTGAAAGGATTAGGGAACTGCCGAATAATTTCATATTCAAGAAAACAACCTCGAAGTATCCAAATAATTTTTAGTTGGATTGTAAATATTTGTTGCCAAGACTAACAAATTACTCAGTAAAGTTAGGGGTTAATTTCTAATAAATTTTGAATTTTTCTAAAAAAATTACGAAGAGATTTGCGCTGCATATGGCTGGTTGTTTTTGATATTCATCTTGTGAGTTGTTTTATCTTTTTGATAACTTATGTTCATTAACAGCCGTTTAATCATTCGTTCTATACGGCTGATTAACGGATGCCTTAATTTCAGTGAAACCAAGTCAAAACCTTGCTAATTTGATGATTTCCTGCCGGATTCCCTTATTTTATGAGTATTAATTGGATCTCCTCAATGAAGAGACTATCCAGTTGTAGCATGAGGGTTTGTCGTAAATGGAAAGATCCGTTGTCGTAGATACCACTCGGTAGTTTGGCGTTTCGCTCTTATTATCCTCACACCAATTATGTGGGGGTGTTATGTACCGTTTTCTATTTTGTAGTTTTACGCTTGTTCTCTTGTATCCAACGGCTATTGATTTGTATTTGGTTGGGTTGCCTCAAATTGCCGCGGACCTAAATGCGTCTGAGGCTCAGCTTCATGCCGCGTTCTCTATTTATCTCACAGGAATGGCAACCACCATGTTGTTTGCCGGTAAATTTGCCGA
Organism: Vibrio sp. L5-1; assembly: GCF_021728315.1. Classification (NCBI taxonomy): domain Bacteria; kingdom Pseudomonadati; phylum Pseudomonadota; class Gammaproteobacteria; order Vibrionales; family Vibrionaceae; genus Vibrio; species Vibrio sp. L5-1. Next base: position 1,509,990 of record NZ_JAKKCQ010000001.1, read on the forward strand.
CAGTGTAGGAAGAAAACCTGTCGCTATTTTCGGTGCAATTGTCTTTGCTACCTCTTCGATGTTCGGCGGTGTTGTGACCAGTGCAGAACCATTTCTTCTCGTGCGTTTCTTTCAAGGTGTGGGTGCTGGCTCTTGTTATGTGGTGGCGTTCGCTATCTTGCGAGATGTATTGGATGACCAAAAACGCGCTAAGGTGCTGTCGATGATGAATGGCATTACCTGCATCGTACCAGTGCTTGCGCCTGTGATTGGCCACTTAATCATGACGGTTTACCCGTGGCCGAGCTTGTTCACGACCATGGCGAGCATGGGTGTGGTGGTGTGTTTGTTGTCGGTGCTCGTACTAAAAGAGACTAAACCTAAGGTTACAGAGTCAGTATTAGCGAAAGTTTCTTTATCTGAGACATCTCAATCAACCTCAACCGAAACGTTTAAAGACCCGTTGTTTATCAGCCGTGTGATCATGACCAGCTTAGGCGTGACGGCGATTTTGACTTACGTAAATGTTTCTCCAATGCTTATCATGACAGAGCTTGGCTTCGATCGAGGTCAGTACTCTTACACCATGGCACTCACGGCTTTGGTGAGTATGTTGGTGTCATTCTCTGCACCATTTGCTTTGAATGTGTTTAAGCAAAAGAACTTAATGCTGACTTCACAAGTTTGCTTTGTCGTTGCGGCTATCTTGTTGCTCGCATCGATTGACGGTGGGTTAGGGCATTACGTGACTTTGTTGGGCTTTGCTTTCGTGTGCGGCGGCTTCTCACTGGGTTTTGGTGTCGCGATGAGCCAAGCATTGAGCTGTTATTCACTGCGCGCTGGTGTGGCAAGTTCAATACTCGGAGTTTCCCAAGTATGTACTTCAGCACTGTTTATCTGGCTTATGGGCGTTATCGGGCTAAGTGCATTGAATATGTTGGTATTTATATTGGCTGCTGGTGGAGTTATCAGTATTGCTCTAATACTATGGATAAGTCCTTCCCAAGTAAAAAGTGATTATGAAGAAGCCACTAGCCCGTCTTGATCTGAATTTGTTATTCACTCTGCAATTGCTGTTGCAAGAACAGAGTGTTTCAAAAGCTGCCAAAAAGCTTAACGTCACGCCTTCAACGGTAAGCAAATCACTGACTAAGCTGCGAGACTGGTTCGATGATCCTCTATTTGTGAAAACGCCGAGGGGCTTAACGCCAACACCACTTGCGCTGAGCATGGTGAAAGATCTTCAAGACTGGTTGCAGATTGGTAGTCAAATACTCACTACTCGTGGCGACGATGCCCCAAAGGACTTACGTTTAAATTTAGAAGCCGAATCTCCGTTATCGTTGATCATGCTGAACGAATTGACGCAAAGCGTGTATCAACGTTATCCCAATGCGAAGATCAAAATGCGCAATTGGGATTACGATTCGATAGATTCCATCGTACGTGGCGAATCTGATATTGGATTTTCAGGGCGAGAAAGCCACCCTCGTTCGAAAGAATCTCTAGATGCACTGCCATACTTCATTGATTTCGAGGTACTGTTCCACGATTTGCCCGTGGTGTATCTGAGAAAAGACCACCCAGCCTTGCAAGAAGAGTGGAACCTTGAGGCTTTCCTCAAATACCCTCACATCAATATTGTGTGGGAGAAAAGTGAAACATGGGCGTTGGATGAAATTCTCACAGATTTGCAACTCGACCGACATATCGCACTTACGCTAGCGGGTTTTGAGCAGTCTTTGTTTATGGCGGCTCAGTCAAACCACACTATGACTACCGTGGCACCGAATTACTGCCGACGTTACGTTGAACAACTTCATCCTAATCTTACTTGTCTGCCTATTCCTCTAGATGAAGAGAACGCCAAAAAGCTGCTGATCCCGTTCACCATGATTTGGCATAAACGCAATGCTTACAACCCAATCGTTCTATGGCTAAAAGACACGCTTAGAGAGCTTTACCAGTTTGAAGGGAAAAGTGTCTAACCTTGTGATGAGATTAAATGTGATTAGATGACCTGAAGGCTTGTACCGTTAATATTGATCGTTGATTGAAATAAGAACTCAGAGTTAGAAGCGAGCCCATCAGATGTTATCTGATGGGCTTTTTATTTTAAATCATACGGATAGGGTCAGAACTTCTCAAATGAATACGGTTATTTCTTAATTGTTGATTCGATAAACAGTGTCAATATGAACGATTGTTCAAATTAATACTTGAACGATCGTTCCAGTTTGATCTATATTGTTTTCACGCCAACGGAGAACAGTCATATATCACTCCGATTGTGAATCAAATTAGTATAAAGAATCGAAAGGAATAGAACATGAGCAACTTTAAAATTCACTCAGTAGAATCAGCACCAGAGCAAAGCAAACCCATTCTTGAAGGGGCTGTAAAACAGATGGGTCGAGTTCCTGGTCTTTTTGGGGTGATGGCTGAATCACCTAATACTCTCAAAGCTTACACGCAGCTTCATCAAGCATTTAGTGATTCGTCTTTTGATGCTGATGAGTTAACCGTGGTATGGCAAACCATAAATGTTGAGCACGAGTGCCACTACTGTGTGCCGGCACATACTGGCATTGCACATTCAATGAAGGTTGATCCTGCAATCACCGAAGCACTTCGTAACCGTACTGCACTGCCAACTGAAAAACTGCAAGTATTGCACGACTTCACGTTAAGCATGGTACGTAATCGTGGCAATGTGCCTGCGGACGAAATGGAAGCCTTCTTTGCGGCGGGTTACGGTCAACAACAGGTGTTAGAAGTCATTTTAGGTTTGTCTCAGAAAGTGATCAGCAACTACGTAAACCACGTTGCTAAAACACCAGTAGACAAGGTGTTCGAACAGTTTGCTTGGCAAGGTTAATCCGCCTTTAGCTAAGTAAAGAGTCAGAATAGTGAAAACCCCGCTCGGTTGAGTGGGGCTTTGTTGTATTGGTTGGGTTACGTTTTCTTATTGCTTATCTATCTATCTATTTATTTATCTATGCCTAATGCCGCCTTAAGTCGCGCTAAAGCGTCTGCCAATACTTCTGCAGGACACCCTAGATTCAAGCGAATAAACCCTGAACCTTCCTCGCCAAAGGCACAACCCATGCTCGGTACAATGCCGGCTGCAATGAGTTTACGTTCTAGCTCTGAATCACTTATTTTCATTGCTCGGCAATCTAGCCATGCAAGGTAAGTCGCTTCGGGTTTTGTGAAACGGATATGAGGCAATTCTGCTTTTATGAATCCGTTCAGCGTTTCTATATTGTCTTGCAGATAGTGTTTTAAGTCCGTCAACCAAGTTTCACACTCTTGATACGCTGTGGTCGCCGCTGACATTGACAGGCTGTTGAAGCAATCCATGCCATGAGCATCCAAACGACGAACAAACTGATCCTTCAACTGCAAATTAGGGATGATAAAATTCGAAATTCGCAATGACGACAAACCAAAGGTTTTACTGGCCGCTGTTGCGACGATAAGTTTGTCGGTTAGTGAACTTGGCAATTTCAAAGTGGAGTGAAATACATTGGGTGCTAGTGTTAAATCGCTCCAAATCTCATCACTGATCAGCCATACATCATGTTTTTTACAAAGCTCGGCAACTTGCGTAATCTCCTGCTCATTCCAGGCTCTTCCTGTCGGATTATGAGGATTACAGAAGATCAAAGCCTTTGCGCCACTGGCGAAACAATCTTCCAAATGTGTAAAATCAAGCTGGTAGTGACCATCAGATTCAATCAATGGGTTGTTTAGAACTCGACGATCATTGAGTTCGATGATCTTACGAAATGAACCGTAGCCTGGGCTTTGAATGACTATCTGATCATTCACTTGTGTGAGCATTTGTAATGCCATAGCGATACCGGGCAATACACCATGTATTGTCGTGATCCATTCTTTTTCGATCTCAGTGTTATGTTGGCTTTTGAACCAATCAATCACAGCTCGGTAATAGTCATCCTGACGTTCTGAGTAACCAAAAATACCATGCGAGATATCTTGCGATAAACGGTTGAGCACTTGCTGAGGTGCTTGGAAGTCGTAGTCAGAGACCCACATTGGCAGCAAGTCAGATCCTTCCAACCCTAGTTTCTGCTCCATAAAGTCCCACTTTACCGACCCTGTGTTTCGGCGGTTAATCGTATTGTCGAAAGAATTCATAAGATGTGAGCCTTACTTAGTGCTGTGAGCTAGAGATGTTTCTACTGAGTCTTCTAACTGTTCAGGCTTTGCGCGTGCAATGCCAAACCCAGTGAAGCCATAAATCAGAGCGAAAATGACGCCGGTGTAACATTGGATAGCCCAAGGCAGGTAGTCTAATGTCGCGACACCTAGCGTACTTGCCATGTAAATACCTGCGGCTGTCCAAGGTACTAGTGGCTCGATAATCGTGCCCGCATCTTCGATGGTTCTTGATAGGTTCTTCGTATCTAGCCCCATTTTACGGTAAGCGTTTTGGAATAACTCGCCTGGGATAAGAAGTGCTAGTTTGCCGTCAGATGTGGTGAATACCACTGTAATTGTTGCGATTACAGTCGATGCGATAAGTTGTCCTGTCGAGTGAATCATGTGTAAGAAGCGACCTAGAACCACATTCAAGGCGCCAGTTAGACTTAAAACGCCTGCAAATGAAAACGCACAGAAAACCAATAGGATAGTGCTCATCATTGAGAACAGACCACCACGGTTTAGTAGCTTCGATACGTCAGGAATTAACCCATTAATCGCCGTGCCGTTCGCTTCAAATAATGAAACGTTAAAGCCGTCGACGTAAGCTTGGAAACCTTGTTGTAGAGAGAAACCTTGAAGAACCATACCTAGTACAATTGCTAGGGCGGAAGCGCCTAACATCAGGGGCAGAACAGGTTTTTTGGTTAACGCGCCCCAAAGAATCATAACTGGCGGAATGATAAGGAAGATGCTGAAGTTATAAAGGCTATCTAGCCCCGCAAGGATTTGCGTTACTTTTTCCGGTTGACCAATGTTTGCGACATCAGCGCTTTGTCCTGCAAAGAAGAAGACCACAGAAGCAATCACAAAGCCTGGTAGCGTCGTGTAAAGCATGTGCTGAATATGTTCGTATAGTGTGGTGCCCGAGACAACAGGCGCAAAGTTTGTTGAGTCAGAAAGAGGGGAGATTTTGTCGCCAAAATATGCACCGGATACAACAGCACCTGCGGCAGCAGCAAGTGACACATCTAAGCCTGCGGCGACACCCATCAATGCAACACCAACTGTACCTGCAGAACCCCATGAAGTACCAGTACATACCGAGACGATAGAAGTTACGAAGAATGCGGCGCTCAGGATGTATTCAGCACTGATGACTTTAAGCCCCCAGTAAACCATGTATGGGATGGTGCCGCTGATCATCCAGCTGGCAATCAGACCGCCCACCGAAACTAAAATCAAGATGACAGGCATCGCTTTGGCAAGCTTCTCAACAATTGAGTTGATGATGTCATCCCAGTTGTAGCCCATCTTCCAGGCAATACATGCTGTGAACGTTGCAGAAATAAGTAGCAAAACTTCAATTCGAAGTCCTAAAACACCGTATCCAATAGCGAGCAGCGCAAACATAACGGCTATGGGTGCCAGTGCTAATCCGAACGATGGTAGAGGCTTTGAGTTATTCATATTAGTTGTCCTCAGGTTAATGTAGGGTTTGTTCGGAATGGATAATAAGCGCGCTCTGAAATCGAAAGTGGGACTTCAACACTGTTTTCATGTAAGCGGTTACATGAGGTGCATACATGAGATTTTAGTCACATTTTGGCTGATTTTAGTTCTTGATTGGCGTAACTGTCTGTCTTTCGACTAAGGTTGCTTCGAATTTATGTTGTTTCGGTGGGGCGTATCCAGCTGTCTTCAACTTGATGGCGAGGTTAGCTGCGTAGGTCGACATTTCGTCAATGGGGTTGTGCATTGTGCTTAATCGAGGGTAGAGATAGCGAGCGAGCAGTACATCATCAAAGCCGATCACTGAGATATCATTTGGTACAGAGATACCTTGATCATGCAGACTAGTCATTAAGCCTGCAGCCATTACGTCATTAAAGGTGACAGCGGCTGTAACCTCTGGGCATTGGCTTACCAATATATCACCGGCGGCTTCACCACCAGACTCGCTGAAGCTTTGGCTGATGACCCAGTTAGGTTGTACTTCGATGTTAGCTGCTTTCATTGCGTCTTTGTAGCCTTCTAACCGATCGGTTCTGTCTTGGATGGGAAGATCACTGGAGACGTAAGCTATTTTTCTGTGTCCAAGCTTAATAAGGTGTTGCACCGATACCTGAGTGCCTAGTCTATTATCTACCCATACTGAGCGATTGGATACTTGAGCGATGGTGCGGTTGAGCAATACCATGGCGGGCAACTGAGCTGTGTAACGTAATAGTGTAGTGTCATCGAGCATTTTCGAGTGAACGACCATCGCTTCACAACCTTGGCTGATTAAGAAATCGAGCCCTTCTTTTTCACGTTGTGCATTGTGCCCACCGCTCACCACCACGAGCTGGTATCCATTGGTTCTCGCTACTTCCTCGACACTCTTTGCAACGAGCGCAAAAAATGGGTCGGCAAGGTTACCTGTCAGTAATCCAAGCGTGTTACTGCTTCTACTTGCTAAGGCGGTTGCACGCGCATCTTTGTGGTAGTTGAGCTCTTTTACTGCTCGCTCTACGCGTTCTAAGGTTATAGGTTCGACATAGCAGGTACGATTTAATACTCGAGAAACCGTTGCTGTCGAAACCCCTGCAAGTGCTGCTACATCTTTTATTGTTGCCACGTATAATTCTGCCAAGCATAGAAAGGCTGCGAGTGTAGCGAATCTCTACTGTTTAATATGTTAGTAAGGTCAAAGCTTCTGAAAGCCGAGCTGAGAATATTTGTCGAATATGTGAGTATTTAGCGTGCATGTTTAGCGATCAATTTCGCCAGCGTCACTATCCCTTCTTTCCAATCTTTACTCTCTTCAATGTTAGCCACAGTAAAGCGCAAACAGTGCTTGAATTGATCGTGCGTACCAAAAACGGTGCCGGGTAAGATTCCTAGTTTATGTTTCAAGCAATCTTGATAAACGGCATAACTGTCGACCGATTCCGGCAGTGTTATCCAGTTTAAAAAAGAGCCTTCTGGCTTCGATAAATGATAATGCCCTTCCATATGAGGATAGCTGTCCAATGCTTGTATTAACAAGCTTTGAAACTGCTTTTGATTGGTTTGATAGAGTCGTTTCATTTTGGACAGGTGACTGCGGTATTTGCCTGTGGTGAGAAACTGTCCGACCGCCGATTGCATGAGATTGGAACTGCCCATGTTGTCGCAAAGTAGATATTTTTCGACTTGAGCTTGGTAACGCCCCGAGAGTAACCAACCAATTCGTAGGCGAGAGTCTAAGGTTTTGGATAGAGAGTTCACGTAGATAACTCTATCTTGGTCATCAAGCTCTTTGAGGCTAGCGATTGGTGTATCGAACGCCAAGCTACCGAACACATCGTCTTCGATAATTGGTAAAGATCCGGTGATCTCCAGTAATGCTTTTCGATTCGCCAATGGCATTCTTGAGCCGGTTGGGTTAGTAAAGTTTGGTGTTAGCAGCAGCGTCTTCACTTCCCATTTGTCCAACGCACTCTGTAGTGATGGGATATCAATGCCATGGCTAACACTGCTTGGTATTTCAAGGGCTTGCAAGCCAAGTGATTCAAGTAAAAGTAGATTACCGAAGTAACAGGGCGACTCGACCGCCACGATGTCACCGGGCTTGGTGAGCGCACGTAATGCCAAACTGATCGCCTGTTGAGCACCATGAGTAATCGCAATCTCTTTCGATCCCGCAGGTACGCCTAGATCATGGGTGATCTTTAACAATTGCTTTACTAATTGCTCATCGCCGGGAGGTAATTGGTAATAACCGGGCAATTGAGTTTGTAATCGACTGTGGCGGCCAATCTCGGCATACAAGCTACGAATCGCAGGGTTGTTTATGTTCGGGTGCGCAGAACCTGCCAACAGTTTCAGGCGGCCTTTCGGGCGAGAGAGTACCGATTTGGTGACAGACAAGAGGTCCACTTTTTGAGGTTGGCTTGGTGTATCCCAGTTGGTGGTGTTCGGTGTCTTTACGCGATAGCCAGATTTAGGTACTGAGTAAACCCAACCCGTTGCTTCCAATTCTTGATAGGCGCGAATCACGGTATTTTTACTCACGCCAAGCTGTTCGCTTAGTTGACGGATTGAGGGAAGGCGATCGTCTGGATGAAAGAGTCCCTTATCGATCTGAGCCTTAATATGTTGTTCGGTAGCAAGATATTTATTGCCGCTGAGTTCTGCTTCCACTTCCACGTTTTTCTCCCTCGTTGCTCACTCTTAATCTGTAACCATTTAAAGTGTTATATCTGTATCTTTATTAGTTATCTGTACCCAACTAAGGTAACAGCATTGATGAAGAGTTGACCAGAGGTTTGTAATGCTGATTAAAATGATTCCGTTTGTGTTTGTAATATTGTGGTCGTCAGGTTTTGTCGGCGCACGTCTTGGTGTGGAATTCGCGGAACCCGCAACATTACTCTCACTGAGGATGGTGGCCAACGTAGCGCTGTTCTTGGTTTTGATTGCAATCCTTAAGCGTCGTATCCCTCGTGGTCGTGCATTCTTCCATGCTTGTGTGGTCGGCATCTTGATTCATGGTTTCTACCTTGGTGGCACCTATCTGGCGATTGATATGGGTATGCCTGCCGGGTTGAGTTCTTTACTGGTAGGCTTACAACCGATTTTGACTGCCTTGATTATGATTAGCTGTACCTCACAGCGTTTTAATTTTGCACAGTGGTTGGGATTAGCGCTCGGCTTTGCGGGTATCAGTTTGGTGCTGATGGGCAATATTGAATGGCAGTCAGACGACCAAAAAGGCTTGGCAACGCTGTTGTGTTTGGTTTCTTTAGTGGGTATTACCTGCGGTACTCTGTATCAGAAGCGTTTTTGTCAGGGGACAGATATGGTCGGCGGTGCGATGGTGCAATACTTGGCTTCTGCTGCGCTGTTTCTACCGTTTGCAATGCGTTACGAAACGATGCAAGTGAACTGGACGGTAGAATTCACGTTGACTCTAACCTGGCTGGTGGTTGTTCTGTCTTGTGTTGCCATCCTTTTGCTGCTTTACATGGTAGAGCACGGTGCATCTTCAAGTGTGGCATCGGTGTTTTACTTGGTGCCACCGACGACAGCCATTCAAGCCTGGCTTATCTTTGGTGAGTCGTTCGATATCTACGGCACAATGGGCTTCGCTTTGTCTGCCGCTGCTGTTTATCTGGTGGTGAAGAAGCCAGAATGGATCAAGGCTCGCAGGCGAACAGCGTTAGAGCGGTAAGCGTATTTCATCAAAACTAACTGGGTTTAAAGCCGAGTGATAGAAACAAAAAAGAGCCTGAATATTCAGGCTCTTTCTGTATCAAATATTGGCTAGCGACTATTGATTAGCGCTGCATCAAGCAAGCGTAAGCCGTTGTAAACGGTGCTTCTTGGTATTGCTTAAGGCCAGTTTCTTTGAACTTCATCATAAGAGGGTTGCGCTTAAGGCTCTCCTTGATGTCAGCAGGTGATACAACGGTTACGTCTAGGCCGTCGATCAGTTGAATTGCTGCTTCTAGTTTGAAACCAAAGCCACCGCCAGCAAATTTGCCTTTAGTTTGGCGTTGACGAATCACAACTTTGTCTACTTGGTAATCTTCCATTAACTTTGCAAAAGAGAATTGAAAGTCTTTCATATTCTGCGTGTCGTTTGCGTCGCTAATCGCAACCTTTGAAACTCGGCAATCAGGGATATTAAATACACCATCTGACAGAGAAAGAAGACAGATGACAGCATCGTTACCTTTGATTTCAACACCACAAATTTTCATGTTCATACCTATTTACTTTTGAGCCGTACATTATGGTGCTATTTCCATTACTTCTCCAGTATTTGAGCATGTCTGTGGTAAATAAGTGCAAAAACGTCTTTGGCTCTACTTTTTAAAGTTGACCTTTGGATAAATAATAGACAGTCGATTCAAGGGTAACGTTTGCTATGCGACTAGGTTCACAAACTTTTAGCTAGCTTTTAAATTGATACTGTATATTATGCGCGCGTCCCTATTTACTGTGTGGTTATTAACCCCCTTATGAGTATCAACAACCTATCTATTAAGAGTAAAATTGCGATTCCACTAATGGTAATCGTGATTGTTTTCTCGACTGTTACTGTGCTTAATGTCATTAGATCTAATGCTCAGGCTGCGATCAACCATGAGCTGAATAATGTGGTTCAGCCCGTGCTAGACAATTTGGAAGATGGGTATCGTGACATTTACCAAGTTATTGCTTCTGCTCAAGGTCTGCTACTCGCGAAAGACCAAGCGGCGATTGAGTACCAAAAATTTGAATTTAAAGACAACGCTTACAAAGCGGTTCCTCGTTTTGAAAGTGTGGAAACTTTATATACAGCGGGTGTGCTGGATCCTTCTTCTCGCGGTGAGTTGTCAAAGCTTGTGAACGCGATGAGCAAGTGGGTGGCGCTGCATGAGCCAATGTTTGCAGATCCTGCCAACGCATACCAATATAACATCAATTACTCACCAGCATTAGACGCTGAGTTTTCAATCATTCGTGTTCAGCTTCGTGATATCAGAACCCTGATTGAACAGAAGCAGAGAGGGCTTCGCCAGCAAGCTGCTGACTCTATCGAATCAAGTAAGTTGATCATTGAAGTGGGAATGGCGGTCGCTGTTTTCGCTGCGCTTTTTGCGATGTGGTTATCTAACCGTTTTATCGTCCAACCAATCCAGAACGTAGAGAAAGCGATGAATGAGATCGCATCGGGCGACGGTAACTTGTCTCAACGCATGAAGGTTGAAGGCAACGACGAAATTGCTCGCTTAAGCTCCGCATTTAACCAGTTTGTTGGCAAGATTCATGTAACCGTGGAACAAGTTATTCTCACATCGAACGCAGTACGTGGCGAGATGGAAAACATCAAATCGCTCACGCAAAGTGTTGCTGAATTTTCATCGAACCAACAGAGAGAAAGTGAAGTCGTAGCGGCAGCGGTTCATGAAATGCAAGCAACTAGCGAAGTGGTCAGTGGTAATGCACTGGATGCCGCAACTGCAAGTAACGTTGCCAATCATGAAGTGGAATCGGCAGATACGACGTTGGGTTTAACCGTGACTTCTATTGAACGCCTTGCGCAAGATATCGAGAACGCGGGTGGCGTGGTTCAAGAGCTGGATACCGATGTGAAGAACATAGCTTCAATTCTTAGCGTGATCAAAGGCATTGCAGAGCAAACCAACCTGCTTGCATTAAATGCGGCGATTGAAGCCGCTCGTGCCGGTGAGCAAGGCCGTGGTTTTGCCGTAGTCGCAGATGAAGTAAGAGCGCTGGCGAGTAAAACTCAAGACAGCACTGGTGAAATCCAATCAATGATTGAACGCTTAGAAGTGGGTGCTAAACACGCGGTTGGCGTGATGACTGAAAGCAAAGTGAGTGGCGAGAAAACCATTGTTCAGGCAGGAACTGCGGCGTCTTCACTGAGTGAGATTCGTAACTCAATCGGCAAGATGAATGACATGAACACACAAATCGCAACCGCAGCTTCTCAGCAGTCTCAAGTGTCTGAAGAAGTGAACAAGAATGTTCAACGCATCGCAGAAAGCACTATGCAAATGGTTGAAATGGCGAGCAGCGCTGAGAATGCTTGCATGGCATTGGCCGAACAGTGTGAAGCGCTTGATAGCCTTGTATCTCAGTTTGAGGTTTAATCTTCAAAAATAAGCAGATAAACATGAGCTGACAATGGTTGCTCGCTCTGGCTCCCATTGATCATAGCTGAACGACAAAAAAGCCCGCATTCTATGAGTGCGGGCTTTTTTTTGACTAGGTGATCAGTTTTTAGACCTAATCAATCATTCGGTGTTAGCTGCTACGACCGTCTTTGTATGTGTAACGGTAGTCAACTTTTACGTTCGCTTGGTAATGAATGTCGCCGTTCATATTCGTGATTTTCTTCACTTCCATATTCGCGTCATCAATCTTGAACGAATCGTACTTTGTTGTTTGTTGGAACTGTGGCAGTTCTCTTGAAAGCTCAAAAGAAGTTTTTGTGCCTAACTCATCCATAAGGTTCGTGCCTGCATCGTATGCTTCCGCTTCAGTAACAAATGTATCAGACTTTAGCGTTGTTTCTTGAATCGTTGTTTTAGTTGCTGCAAACGCTGTGGTGCTGAGAACAAGAGTTGATGCAAGTATGATTAATTTTTTCATAGGATTACCTTACTTTGTTGGAATACCTGTGTTCCGGTACAGAACCAACATACCAATGAAGTGGTAAGATGAGTGTCAGGATAAAAGCCGATTTTGTTAGTATTAAGTAAGGAATATGGAGAAATGTCAGGTGTTGGTTGTATTGATTTTGAACGATTGTAGATGAAGACCATTTATGAACAGCGCATATCAAGCAAGGTGACACTGATATCTATCTTCAATACACTGTCTGGGTAACCATCGTTCAGCATAAGGTAAAAACATGGCCAATTGGGAAGGGGTAAGTGAGTTTGTTGCAGTGGCAGAGCGTGAAAGCTTTACCGGTGCGGCGCAGAAGCTCGCTACGTCGGTGGCTCAAATCAGTCGTAGAGTAGCAAATCTCGAAGAACGACTCGCGGTGAAACTGCTCAATCGAACGACGCGTAAGGTTTCTCTTACAGAGGCTGGGCAACTCTATTATCAGCAGTGTAAGTTGCTGGTTGAAGGCTTAGAAATTGCTGAGCTTGCGGTCACGCAGATGCAATCCACGCCAAAAGGCTTACTGAAAGTCACTGCGCCTGTGACCTATGGTGAGCGCCAACTCGCTCCAATACTTCATCAATTTTTAAAGCTTCACCCACAAGTAGAACTTGAGCTGATGCTGACCAATCAAAAGCTCGATCTCATCGATTCTGGTGTTGATGTGGCGATTCGCCTTGGCCGCTTAGAAGATTCAAGCTTGGTCGCAAAGAAGTTATCGCAGCGACAGCTTTATGTATGTGCAAGCCCTGAATACATTGAACGCTATGGTGAGCCGCATACGCTCTCTGAATTGAGTCATCACCAATGCTTAGTGGGTGGTTTTGAGCATTGGCGCTTCAAGGAAAATGGTCGTCCGCGTTCGGTTCGTGTTAATGGACGAATTAGGTGTAACAGTGGCTTAGCCTTATTGGACGCCGCTAAACAGAGCATTGGCTTGGTTCAACTGCCAGAATATTACGTGAGTGAAGATCTAGAGTCGGGAGAGTTGGTTGAGGTGCTATCCGATTACCGAGACGATAAAGAAGGGATCTGGGCGCTTTATCCGCAGAACCGTAACCTGTCTTCAAAGGTTCGCTTGCTGGTGGACTTCCTGTCTGAGCAATTGGACTAGTTCTATGACGCCAAGCCACCGTAATGCAATCAGTCCAAACGACTTGATACTCAGAGTGTTCGATACACTTGAGCAGCACTATGGCTATTTTGATTGGTGGCAAACGGATGCTCCTTACCTGGTAATGCTTGGCGCTATTCTGGTTCAGAACACCAATTGGAAGAATGCAGAGAAGGCGATAGATAACCTTGGAGAAGACTGTAATCCGAAAGCCGTTGCTATGATGGATATTGATGAGCTTGCGCAGAAGATACGTTCCAGTGGGTATTACAATCAAAAAGCCATCAAATTAAAGGCTGTTACGGAATGGTTTGCGAGTTATGAATACGATCTGTCAGTAGTGAAGCAGCAAGATAAGAATCAGTTGCGAAAAGAGCTATTGGAAGTCAAAGGAATCGGCGGTGAAACGGCTGACGCGATTCTGGTGTACGCGATAGGTAAACCTTCTTTTGTGATTGATACATACGCAAGAAGGATCTTCACTCGCAACGGGCTTGATGTCCCTAAATCGTATGAGAAATTCCGAGCCTTGATGGAGAGTGTGATTCCGTTGGATACACAAGGGTATGCTTACTATCATGGCTTATTGGTAGAGCACGGCCAGCAGTTTTGTAACCCAAAGCCCAAGTGTGAACATTGCCCACTGAATCAAGGTTGTACTAAGGCAGGAGTTTGACTTTAGTTCGACTCAACGAGTTTACTGTATCAATATATCATTGGAATAAAAAACGGGCTTAAGAATGGTGATTCTGAAGCCCGTTTTTTATGTGGTGCGAAAACTTTTATGTAGTGCGAAAACGTTTATAGTTAAGTAGCGTTTGCTTGTTATTAACTAGACTGAAAATGTATTAAACCGTGAAGCGATCCACCAAGTGGTAAAGCTCATTCGCGCGGCTGTTTAGGTTCTGGCTACCTGTACGGTTTTGATTCGCCAGTGATGCCGATTGTGAGCTTTGATCTGAAATCACGACAATACGTTGTGATATCTCTTGGCCTACAATGTTTTGTTGTTCAGTCGCGGTTGCAATAAGCGAGTTCATGTCCATGATGGTATCAATCGACGCCTGAATTTTCGCCAGTGCTGCAGCAGCGGCATTCGCTTCTTCTACGGTTTGAGCACTTCTATTTTGACTCGAATCCATGGCCTTTACGGCGGCATCTGAAGCGGCTTTTAGTTGTTGAATCATTTTGTGAATGTCGCCCGTACTTTCTTGAGTACGACTTGCCAGTTTACGTACCTCATCCGCTACCACCGCAAATCCACGTCCTTGCTCACCAGCACGTGCGGCTTCAATCGCTGCATTCAGTGCTAACAAGTTGGTTTGTTCTGCAATATCTTGAATGACTGTCAGTGAAGACGAGATGTTTTGTACATCACCTTCAAGTCTAGATACCACAGTGTTCGCTTCTGATACTTCGCTGGCAAGGCCTGCAACCGAGTTTGCAGCCGCATTAACAATCTGTTGAGCTTCTTTGGCGTTGTTTTCCGCTTGTTTGGCTGAGTCTGCTGCTTGACTTGCATTGCTTGAAATCTCTTGTGCCGTCGTGGTCATCTCGGTCATTGCCGTCGCGACCTGTTCTGTTTCTTCACGTTGGCCTGTGGCAATCTCGTCAACCTGTGCGGCGCGAGAAGACATGCTGCTGGTTTCTGATACGACTTGCTGGCCCACATCACTTACGCTACGAATGATGGTTTGCAGGCTAGCAACGAAGGCATTGAAGTTTTCGCTGAGCTTAGTGAACTCTGGTGCTTTGAACGCTTCCATTCGTGCGGTTAAATCGGCTTCACCACTAGCAAAAGCGCTAATCGAACGGTCAAACTGCTCAAGTGGCTGCATGATCGTACGATTCACAGCAACAGCGAATACAGCAACGACAAGGGCAATCAAACCACAGAAAATTGCGATAGCAGTTAATGAGCTTTGTAGAGCGACATTCGAGCTCTCTTTCATTTCTGCAATAACAGCATCGATATCATCGGTATAGAAGCCAGTACCAAGCATTAAGTCCCACTGTGGAACAAATACTGAGTAGCTTAGCTTTGGTAGCGCGACAGATTGCCCCGGTTTTGGGAAATAGTAAGTCGTGAATTCACCCAGTTTGGAGTTCTTAATGAGGTCGCGGATTAAGTAGTTACCTTTCTTGTCTTGTAGGTCGAAGTAGTTGTTACCAATGCCATCGTTACTTTGCCCAACAACGACTCGGACACCTTTAGAGTCATACCCAAAAATATATCCAGATTCGCCATATTCTAATGTTCTCAGTGTTGGTAGAGCCTCTTCAAGCGTTGCCCCTCTGTCCAAAAATGGGCTTATCGAAGAGTAGGCCATTTGGAGATACGCTTTGAGTTCCTTTTCTTTCATCGCCATCATATTGCTACGCGTCGATTCTACTTGCTGAGCCGTTAGCTCGGTGCTCTTCATATAAGTCACGCTCATCATCCCGATTGCCATTAGCAACAAGGGTATGAAGGAGAGAATATAGAGGCGATTCTTGATGGTTAGGGTCATGTCACGGTTCCTGTGCGATTGTCCAATGCAGTTTTCAACAGATTATTAATGTGGTTTCAAAATGTAAATGAACTTGTTGTTTAATTGTTACCCTAAATGGCATTTGTTTTGTAAATATGAAGGTGGTTCTGTTTTATTGCTCGCAGGCCTATGTAATCAAGGGCAGTGCGCATAACTATGAGGATCGTTTATGTGCTTTTGAATTGAACGTTGCTTTGTTAGAATGCGACGCTTTGTAGCACCCTGCTATGTCTATTCGTTAAGTGAGAAAATTCATGAACAAAAGCCATGTGACTATTGGTTTAACTAACCCAAAGAGCCCGACGAATGTTGGTGCTGTTATGCGTGCGGCTGGTTGTTACCAAGTCGACGAAGTTAAATACACAGGGCAACGCTACGAAAAAGCCGCTAAATTCCATACCGATACTAAGAGTGCAACGCGCACTATTCCGCTGACTAGTGTCGAGTCATTTTTAGATAACCTTGATACAGAAACACAAATTGTGTGTGTGGAACTAGCAGAAGGCGCAACGCCATTGCCGCGTTTTAAACACCCGGAAAATGCTATCTATATCTTTGGCCCTGAAGACGGTTCTATTTCTCAAGATGTGGCAGATAGAGCCGATCACGTTGTGTATGTACCAACGGTAGGCTGTATGAATCTAGCTGCGACGGTCAACGTGCTACTTTATGATCGCCTTGCGAAATCGGATGAAATGGACGAGAGCAACGAGCTTATTAAGAAAAGCCGTGATAATCGTAACCACTTATTAGTCAAAGAAAAGTAATTCTCCGCTTCTAGTGTTATCTATCCCTCATGCAATCGGATATTATCTGAGTTCACCACCAGATAATTGAAGGGTTAGATAACACCATGGAAGACAAGCAATTACTTGCCGCGCTACAACAAAATCCTGTCCTCGATTTATACCAGTTATTCCAAGAAGTCGGTCAAAACCACTCTTTATATGCTTTATTAGAGCGATTATCTTCCCTTAAAGAACAGCATCAATTAAATACTCGTCTTAGCCCTTTCAAGCCTCACATTGAAGGATTACTGGCTCAATTCGATAGCACCACGTCTGATAGTGAAATCCTAGAATCGGTCGCAATCCAATCTGAGATTCAACAGCGAGGCCACAGTATGAGTCGCTACATCATGACATCAGATAATCACCGTCATTTTTCGCCAAAATCGGATCTAGTCGTGTTTGGTGATTCGATCACTGAGTGGGCTCCGTGGGCGGATATTTTCCGTGATGTCTCAATGGTCAACCGTGGCCTGGCGGGTGATACCACAACGGGTATGTTGCGCCGTATTGATACCACGTTGAACGTGAAGCCAAAGCTGGTGTGTTTTATGGCGGGAATTAACGATCTTGCACAAGGTTACAGCGTTGATCATATCTATCAGAACTATGTTGAGATACTGACAACATGGAGAGCTCAAGGTATTACTGTTCTTGTTCAATCAACGCTGCACGTAGGCAATAAACTGCAAGGGTTGAATCCTCAAGTTTCAGAACTCAATAAAAGACTACAGGCTTATTGCCAACAACATGATATCGAGTTTTTGGATGTAAACCGTGTGCTAGCACCGAATCAATTACTATCCAATGAGTACAGTTGTGATGACTTGCATTTGAATGCTAAGGCTTATCAAGTTTGGGCTGAGGTTCTCCAACCTAAGATAGAAGCGTTATTAAAATAAACTCGCTCAGGTAACGGATTAGATAGCTGATTAGATAAGTGTTTAAACAGTTAAATAGGTAAGTGAACCCAAAAGGACATTGATTTGAACCTAAGACAGTTGGAAGTCTTCTACGCCATTATGCAGACCGGTACCGTATCCGGAGCGGCGCGTAATCTGCATGTGTCACAACCCAATGTTACCCGTATTCTGGCGCACACCGAGCAACAGCTTGGCTTCGGTTTATTCGAACGTGTTAAAGGGCGATTAGTGCCAACAGTTGAAGCGAAAACCTTGCTGCCAGAAGCGGAAAAGGTCTATCAGCAATTGGGGCAGTTCCGTTCTTTGACCAACAAAGTCAAGCAAGGTCATCAACACTTGCGCATTGGTGCGCCACCGATACTGGCGACTAAATTACTTACGCCGGTGATAGCCCAAATGTCTCGCGTACAAGAGCTCTCTTTTGAGTTACTGACTGCCAACCGTGATGAACTGTGTGCAGGGTTGTTAAAGCATGAGTTAGATATCGCTATCGCGTTTGGAGATGAAGCGCCGCCGGCGATATTGGCTGAAACCTTGTTGACCCAATCACTTAAGGTTTTGGTTCCAGCAGATACGGCTGCTCGGTTACCTGCAGAGTTAACCCTCGATGATCTGATCAATTATCCGTTGCCGATCATCGGGCTCGATAGCCGCGATCCATTAGGTCTGCTGTTACATCAAAGCCTTATTGCGCGAGATGAGCATTATCATCATCCAATATCTGTGCGTGGATATAGTGCGGCTGCTGAATTAGTTAAATATCAAGCTGGGTTTGCGATTGTGGATCCTTGGACGGCAGAGCAGTATCAAAATGACGATTCGGTTTGTGTGTTGCCACTTCAACCAGATATCCAATTCTCGGTATCGATGCTTTGCGCAGAGCACACCCCTCAGTCGATTTCCGTTAAGCAATTTATCGCTTCATTGAAGAGCCATACTCACCCTATAACTTAAGGTTATAGGCTCGCCATAAATAGGTATTCGGCAGCTTCCAAGTTCTTAATTAGAGTAAATCCATACAAGGATTCATTAATTAGGAATACTCATGTCTATCGCTCAACCTTACCTTCTTTTTCTTGGGGATGTTACTGACCCGCTCGCCGCGAAAACTGCTCGCGGTATTCACCAGTGGCGACCAGAAATCTGCCTAGGCCAACTGCGTTTAACGGGAGATACCGTTTCACTGGGCTTAATGGACATGACCTTGCAAGAGGCGCAAGCGCAGGGTGCGAAAACGCTAGTGATTGGCACTGCAAATCCGGGGGGCGTTATTCCTGACTCTTGGCAGCCAATCATAATGGCAGCTGCAGAAATGGGATTTGAGATTGCATCTGGCATGCACCAGCGCTTGAGCGAGTTTTCACCGCTTGCTGACATGCAACAACAAGGATTGACTAAGCTTCATGATGTACGCCATTTTGATGGTGATCTAAAGGTTGGTAACGGCAAACCACGACAAGGTAAACGCCTTCTCACGGTCGGAACAGATTGCTCAGTAGGAAAAATGTTCTCGGCGTTGGCGATCGAAAAGTCGCTTAAACAAGTGGGAACGTCAGCTCAGTTTAAAGCGACAGGACAGACGGGTATCTTGATTGAAGGTAGCGGGATTTCGATTGATGCTGTGGTTGCGGATTTTATTTCCGGCGCGGTTGAAGCGATTAGCCCCGAATTTACTGACCATGAGTGGGACATCATTGAAGGGCAGGGTTCTTTGTTCAACCCTTCATTTGCAGGCGTGAGTTTGGGTCTTTTACATGGCGCACAAGCTGATGCTTTGGTGTTGTGCCATGAAGTCGGGCGACCACATATTCGTAACCTTCCTCATGCGCAATTGCCAACGATTGAACAGACGATCGAAGCTAACTTGCAAGCCGCGCGATTGACGAATCCAGACGTGAAACTGGTTGGCATTTGTTTGAACACGTCGGCGATTAGCACTGAAGACGCTGAGACATTATGCCAACAATGGACCACACTCTATCAAGTACCCGTGACGGACCCAGTTCGTTTTGGTGTACAACACATTACTGATCATTTGCGACATTCACTTTAACGACTTCATCATTTCTACGTTTCCATTTGTTAAAGCGAACATCAACCGAGTGAAATTATGAAGATTACAGCAGAACCCATTACTATCGCGATGCAAACGCCTTTTCGCATCTCTCGTGGCAGCCGAACTGAGTGTCACGTTGTTCGTGTTTACATTGAACATGATGGCAAACAAGCTCAGGGCGAATGCACGCCTTATCCACGATACGGCGAGTCATCGGAGTCTGTGTTAGCGCAAATCCAACAAGCGTCTAGTGCTCTTGAAGGTATGTTTGAGCGAGGCGTTACCGCTCCGGCAGAGCTAAGAGATCATCTTCAGTCTTTATTGACCGGAGGGGCAGCGCGAAATGCGGTCGATTGTGCGCTTTGGGAGCTTGAAGCCAAACAACATGACCAGGTCTTCCCAAATAGCCTGTTTGAGTTACCGAATCAAATCGTGACAGCAATGACAGTCTCGATTGGCACTCCAGAAGCCATGGCGACTCAGGCTCGAGACTATGTCGAAAATGGGGCAAAACTCCTGAAAGTGAAGCTTGATGGAGAGCAAGTGGTAGAGCGTGTTCGCGCGGTACGAGAAGCTGCGGCAGATGTTCAGATTGTACTGGATGCCAATGAAGCGTGGACGGGGCTGAATCTCGAAGAGTTGTTTAATCAACTAACAGAGTTTGATATTGCGATGATCGAACAACCTCTTCCACAGCAACATGATGCTTCACTGGCACACATCAAGCACCCGATCCCACTGTGTGCTGATGAAAGCTGTCATACCACTTCACAGCTCTCATCGTTGTTGGGTAAGTATGAAATGGTCAACATCAAGCTCGATAAAACGGGTGGTTTGACTGAAGCATTGGTTCTTGCAGAAGAAGCCCAAAGGCTAGGATTTACGCTGATGTCTGGTTGTATGCTTGGTACTTCTTTGGCGATGCGTGCAGCTCTGCCTATCGCCGTTCAATCTGAAATCGTCGACCTTGATGGCCCAGTCTTACTTGGCCAAGACGTTTCTCCTGCTCTGACTTATCGCGATGGGATGATTATTCTCTAAGTTCGTTGAGCCTCGGGTTAGTCGATGGACATGGCATAAATGAAATCGCACGAGTGAAAGCTTGTGCGATTTTTTAGATCTCTAGTCCTTAACTTATTAAATAATCAAAGGTTTTTACTGCTTGATTGAGCGCGCTATTCGTATGATTTACGGGCGTATTGATAAAGTAATCACGTTTCTGTCGGTGCGGTCACTTTCTATCATCGCAAAACAGACAGCTCAAGTTTTATAAAACAATTGTTATGATATCTTATGTGAAATGTTAATGATTACTCTTCATTTAATAGTTTCACTAAAGCTATTCGATGCAAACCTAAGTAAGGCTCACACCCTAACTAATTGAATCATTGACAGTTCCTGTTGATTGTTTGATGAGAAGAAGGTGGGGCGAGTGAGTAGTCATGTCTCCGAGGTTGTAGAAAATAAGGATAGTTTCGAGCGCCCGTTCTCGATCAAAATCCCACGTCGTAAGTGGTTTGGTTGGAAAGGTATTGAGCTGCGCTTGGTACTTGCGTTAGCCATGCTATCGATGACTACTATCTTCCTCTCGGTTGTCTCCAGCTTTACTTTCGATGATTTAAACCAACGTCTTGTTGAGCTAAAGGAGAGTGAAATCCCGGCCTTAGATAATGCTGCACGCCTTAATGATATGGTGCGAGTGATTATCACAACATCTTCTCAGCTCAGTGACGCTGAATCGAATTTAGAGCGCAAACAGGCGATGCTAAAAATCGAAGACGCTATTTCCGTGATGAATAGCGTTATGGTTCAGTTCCCGGACTATCACTCCTATTTTAAAGATCTTATCGCTCAAGTTAATAACAGCCTTAGCTTGTTGTATCAAAGTGAAATTGAGTCAGAACAGCTCAACCAAGAGCTTCGTAATTTGCTCGAAGGTTTTTACCCTCTATTGCAGCAAGCCAGTGACTCACTCGATAACTTGCCAGAGTCTGCCAAAGATCAAATCCAGTACACACAGCTCAAGTCTCTGCTTTATTACCAATTAGGCTTGGTCGAAAAGCTGTATAACGACTCCAGTTTTAATGAACTGGATTACACCAGTTTGCGATTAGAGCAGGTAGGGGAAGAGTGGTGGAAGCTCTGGGTCAGTGGTGATTTAAGAAGTGATTTTCCTCAATTAGATCATCAACTCACGGTGATTTATAACCTTGCCTCAAGCGATAGCAGCTTGTATGGAATGAAAAACAAAGCGCTCGATCATCTTTATCAAGAGCAATACTTCCTGCAAAACAGCCGCGAGCATTTGAACCAATTAACCGTGCAGATCGAAAGCAACACCAGCAAGGTGAATAGCAATATTGACCAATCGATTCAGCAGGCGCAGCAATCTTTGCAATCTAACCAGCGTCTCTCTCTTTTCCTTTCTCTATTTAGCGTGTTGGCTGCCGCTGCTATTTCATGGTTCTACGTGCGTAAGAGCATTTTGGAAAGACTTTTACAGCTTAAAGACAACATGTTTGCGATTTCTACCGGCCATTTAGATACCGAAGTGTCCATTCGTGGCAAAGACGAAGTGACGCAAATGGCCAAGTACCTAAAGGTATTCCAAACCACGGCCAAAGTCGTTAAGCAAACCAACCGAAAATTAGAAGCTGAAGTGGAAGAGCGCACCCTAGCCGAAGCTAAGCTGCGAGTGACTCAAGATGAGTTAATCCAAGCCGGAAAACTGGCTGCATTGGGGCAACTCAGTGTTGGGATAACTCACGAGATCAATCAACCTCTGACGGCTGTGAATAGCCACGTTCGAAGTGCTCAGCTTTGGCTCGGTAAAAATAGACCAGACAGAGCACAAGAGAATCTTAAAAAGATCGAAGTCCTGCTAGAAAAGGTGGCTGCGATAACTCGTCACTTAAAAGCCTTCTCACGTAAGAGCGACGGCAAGATTGATAATGTGGAACTAGAGAAGGTGATTGGCGATGCGATTGATCTGTTTGAAACCAGACAGAGCCCAGTATCGATTCAATATTCGCCCCAAAGCTACCAGATGGTTCGAGCCAACAGCATACGCTTGGAACAAGTGCTGGTGAACCTCATCAGCAATGCTCTGGATGCGATTGAGCATAAAGAGCAGCCTCAACTTAGTATTGCAACGCAAGAGCTTTCGAACACCATGCAGATTTTGGTCAAGGATAACGGACTGGGCATACCTGAAGAAGATATCCCGTATTTGTTTGACCCATTTTATTCCAGCAAAACAACAGGTAAAGGGCTCGGGCTCGGCTTGTCTATCGCATACAACATAATAAAAGATTTTGGCGGCTCGATTCACGTGGAATCGGTTGAACACCAAGGCACCACCTTTATCGTCACTCTACCAAAAGGCACAGGTTCATGATTTCAGAAAAACACATAGTTCTTATCGACGATGAAATAGATGTCGTCGAAGCCGTGAGCGAAATGTTAGAGCTAGAAGGGTTTAGTGTCACCACCTTTACTGATCCCAACCTTGGCCTAAAGTCGCTTAAAGCAAACAGTCAGTCGGTTGTGTTGTGTGACGTGCGCATGCCGAAAGTGGACGGTTTGACGTTGTTGAGCTCAATCCAACACCGTGCCCCGAATGTGCCCGTTTTATTGATGAGTGGTCATGGCGATATCCCAATGGCGATCGAAGCGATGAAGCTGGGCGCTTTCGACTTTCTGGAAAAACCGCTTAATTCGAGTGAGCTGGTGGAGAAGCTTGATTTGGCGATTGCCCAGTGTCAGCACAGTTGCCCGTCAACCTCGGATGGCGATGGGCAGGAGGATTTACCGATTGAATCTGTGGTTATTGGCCAATCAAAAGCGATGGATACGATACGTAAGCAAGTGCTCGCTTTAGCGCATACCGGAGTCGATACCATCATCAACGGAGAAACGGGAACGGGCAAAGAGGTGATAGCTCAAGCTCTGCATCAATTCAGTCGTCGTAAGACTAAGCCATTTGTCGCGATTAACTGTGGTGGTATGACAGAGAGCATTATTGAGAGTGAGTTGTTTGGCCATGAAGCGGGTTCGTTTACTAGCGCGAACAAGAAGCGCATTGGCAAAATAGAACAAGCCAATGGCGGTACTCTGTTTCTCGATGAAATTGAGAGCATGCCGATTGCGGTACAAATAAAACTACTGCGTGTGATTCAAGAGCGAATGATTGAGCGTGTTGGTGGTAATGAGTTGATACCTGTCGACATTGTCGTGGTCGCAGCCAGTAAAGCCGATCTTGTGAGCTTGAGTGAGTCTGGGGAATTCAGAGCCGATCTCTTTTATCGCTTGAACATTGCAAGCTTAAACCTTCCGGCACTGCGCCAACGAAAAGAAGACATTCAGGTGCTGTTTCGCCACTTTGTGATTCAAGCGAGCCACAAATATAAGACGCGCCCATCGACGATTTACCCCGAGCAGATACAGCAGCTATGTCGGCATGAATGGCCGGGTAACGTACGTGAACTACGTAATGTCGCTGATCGATTTGTGCTGGGTATCGTCGGTGATGGCTTCGATCTTCAATCGCCAATTTGTGAAGCGTCCGGAGAAGATTTCGCCTTTGAAAAGCAGATGGAGCAGTACGAAAGGAATGTACTGACGGAAGCGCTAATTGAAAGCGCAGGTAACATTAACGAGGTATCAAGTAAGCTGAATTTACCGCGTAAAACCCTTTATCGAAAAATGAAGAAACACCAATTGGATAAAGAGAGTTTCAAAGCTTAATTCGTTCAGGTGTTTGTTAAATGGAAAACCAAAAGCAAAACCAAAGCCAAAAGAAAAAGCACAAGACAACAATGACCCATTTGGTTTTTAGTCGAATGGCTAACTGTTTCAAGTGATTGTAATAAAAGAGCTTTAACATCTGGCACAAAGCGTGCAATCCCTACATTGTGGCGTCAGCCCACATGAGGTTATTCAGTGTTGAGTCAAAAAAACATATGACGGTTATCCAACATTGAATGATCGAATAAAGGACATTAGAAAAATAATTGCTTGTTGCAAGGAGATACAAACATGAAGCAAATACTGAAAGGTTCGATTGCTCTGATATTAGGCATGAGTTCAATAACGGCATGGGCCGCTGCAGAACCAGCAAACTTAGGACCTCGTCCCCTCTTTTTAGTCAACAATATGGATGAGAGCCCTTTGAAAACTAAGCTGTTGAGTTGCAGCGAAGGACCTTTTCATCGTAGTGATTTTTCTATTGGGCATCGCGGAGCTGCGATGCAGTTTCCTGAGCACACTAAGGAATCCTATTTAGCGGCGATTCAAATGGGCGCAGGTGTTGTAGAGTGTGATGTGACCTTTACCAAAGATAAGGCGTTGGTATGTCGTCACTCGCAAAGTGATCTACACACGACGACCGATGTATTAGCGCACCCAGATCTTGCTAAGAAGTGCTCAACCCCGTTTACACCAGCTAATCCAACGACAGGCGAAGATGCTCAGGTTGAGTGCCGTACTTCTGATTTCACGCTGGCTGAGTTTAAGACGCTCAAAGGTAAAATGGATGGTGCGAATCCAAAAGCCACCACGGTTGAAGAGTACATGAACGGCACTCCAGGTTGGAGAACCGATCTTTACAGTCAAAGTGGGACACTGATGACGCACGCAGAAAGTGCAGCACTGTTTAAAGAGCACGGCGTGAAAGTGACTCCTGAATTGAAATCGGCAGCAGTAGACATGCCTTTCAATGGATTTAGCCAAGAGATGTACGCGCAGAAGTTGGTGGATGAACTGAAAGAGGCGGGTTTCAAGCCTTCTGAGACTTACCTACAGTCATTTAACTTGGATGATGTGAAGTATTGGATCAATGAAACGCCGAAGTTCGGCAAACAAGCGGTTTACCTTGATGACCGTGTTTATGAGCAAACGGACTTTGTCGCGTCTGTTGAGAACATGAAAGAACTGCACGATGCGGGTGTGAATATCATCGCACCACCTCTGTTTGCTTTGGTTGAACTTGATAAGAACAACGAATTAGTGGCGTCTAACTACGCGAAACTGGCTAAGGATGCAGACCTCGACATTATCGCATGGACACTGGAACGTTCTGGCCCGCTAGCGCAAGGCGGTGGTTGGTACTACAAGAGCGTGAAGGACGGCATCAACAATGATGGCGATATGATGAAAATGCTTGATGTGCTGGCACAAGATGTGGGTGTGATGGGTGTATTCAGCGACTGGCCTGCAACGGTAACTTATTACGCTAACTGCATGGACAGCGACGCATAGGCGATTCTGAGAGCGCTGTTACGTCGCTAATTATAGCGTTTGTATAGAGAGCGCTTAGCCAAAGAATAATAAGAGAAAAAGCAGTGAACCAAAGAGCCTTCGGGCTCTTTTTTTACCACTGAAATTGGTGGGACAGAAATGACCCAAATGATGGATTTTTAGTTGGACACGAATGACTCAAAAGATCTTGGCTAGTTTGAGTTTTGTTGTAAGTTATTGAAATTTAGTAAATAAAAATATGGCACGAAGGCTGCAGTAGCTAAGGTGACTTTCAACAATAAGTAAAAGTAAGGTTTGAATATGAAAATCAGTGTTAAAGGACTGTTAATCGCTAGCTCATTACTACTTCCTTCAATGGCTATGGCAAGCGACTGCTCTAGTCGTGGTGTGTTAGACGATCGATACTGTGATGAAAACCAAGATTTGGTGGCCGATTCACCAAAGAACCCAGATGAGTGGAATGACCCAAGTACGCTTGTGTTTACCTACACGCCAGTAGAAGACCCTGCGTTGTACAAAGATGCGTTTGCGGATTTCCAAGCTCACCTAAGTAAAATTACAGGTAAGCGAGTGATTTACTACACAGTTCACTCGAACTCTGCGCAAGTAGAAGCGATGCGTTCTGGTCGACTGCACGTTGCTGGTTTCTCTACGGGCCCAACAGGCTACGCAGTTAACTTGGCAGGTTACGTTCCAATTGCGGTGAAGGGCGATGAGTCTGGTTTTCAAGGCTACAACCTAATCACGATTGTGCGTAAAGATAGCGGCATTAACAAAATGTCTGATCTGAAAGGCAAAAAGGTTGCACACACTTCTGCATCTTCCAACTCTGGCAACCTAGCTCCACGTGCGTTATTCCCAGCGAAAGGCCTAGTGCCAGATGAAGATTATAAAGTGCTTTACTCAGGTAAGCATGACCAATCGATTCTAGGTGTCTTCAATGGAGATTATGACGCAGCACCTGTGGCATCGGACGTGTACGATCGTATGGTAGCAGCAGGTCGTGTTGACGATTCTGAACTGAAGATCATCTACCGTAGCCCTCGTTTCCCAACGTCTGCTTTTGGTTACGCGTACAACTTAAAACCAGAGCTAGTTGAGAAGATCAACGAAGCTTTCTTTAGCTACCGCTTTACACCAGAGATGAGCGCATCATTTAAAGGTGCAGATCGTTTCTCGCCAATCAGCTACAAAGAAGAGTGGGATGTGATTCGTGATATCGCTCATGCGACAGGTACGGCTTACACCAAAACAGGCCTGAAGAAATTGGCTGAAAAAGATGCGGCTAAACGCGCAAAGAAAAAAGCAGCTGAGCTAGCAAAACAAGCAAACAACGGCTAACTCTTTTTCTATTAGAAGGCTAAGTTTTAGAAAGACTTAGCCCTTTTAAAATACCTACTTCAACTAAATATCTATGCCCTCGCGGGTAGGGCATAGATCATTCGAAAATTCGCACAAGGAAATGCAGTATGGCCGTAGCAAGCTATGAAGGAATAAAGATAAACAACCTTTTCCACGAATATGTGGCAGGCAAGCCAATCCTTAAAGGCATTAATATTGATATCGATGAACCAGGCATCATCGCGATCATTGGTCCATCTGGTACAGGTAAAAGTACACTTCTACGCTGTATCAACCGACTCAACGATCCAAGCCAAGGTGAGATCATATTTGATGGCGCAGACCTGACTCAATTAAAAGGCCAAGCGCTACGTAAACAGCGTCGACACATCGGCATGGTGTTTCAAGAATATAACCTTGTCGAACGTTTAACGGTTATCGAGAACGTGTTGAGTGGCCGTTTGGGTTACATGACCGCTTGGAATGCATGGCGTCGCAACTACTCTGCGCAAGACCTAGCAAAAGCGTTCGAGTTACTTGAATTTGTTGGCCTGCAAGACTTTGCTAACCAACGTGCCGACAGTTTATCGGGCGGCCAAAGACAGCGTGTCGGTATCGCTCGCGCCGTTATGCAAGACCCATATATCTTATTGGCGGATGAACCGACTTCATCACTCGACCCGAAAACCGCGGTTGAGATCATGGAGTTGATGGAGACATTCGCAGAACAGAAAAACATTCCCGTGTTGGTTAACATCCACGATGTGAACTTAGCCAAGCGTTATGCCAAGCGCATCATCGGCATGTGTAACGGTAAAGTGCATTATGACGGTAGCCCTGAAGGGATCTCAGAAGAAGATCTAAAAATCATTTACGGGGGTGAGTCATGGCTGGATTAACCCCAAGTTCATCGCCAAGCGTACCGTCAAACCAGTCGCCAGCGAAGCATGAAAACCCATTCAAAATCTCATGGACTAACCGAGCAATCATCGCTGCGATAGTTGCTTATCTGTTTTACAGTTTCTCGACGTTAGGGCTAACCTTTGATCGTTTGGTCATCGGTTTTGGTGAAAGTGAGCGGTTACTATCAAGAATGTTTCCGCCTGATTTTTCGCGTACTAGCTTACTGCTGAGTGGATTAGCGGAAAGCTTACAAATTGCGATTATCTCAAGCTTCTTTGGCATCGTTATTTCATTGTTTCTGGGCTTGTTAGCTGCGAGAAATATGATGCCTTCAATCGTATCGACGCCAATACGTTGTTTCATCGCACTATGTCGCTCTTTTCACCCGGTGATCATCGCAATCCTATTTGTGAAAGCGGTGGGCTTCGGTGCTCTTGCTGGGATCCTGACCTTGGTCTTCGCATCGATTGGTTTTATTGCCAAGCTTTTTGCTGAAGCGATTGAAGAGATCTCTTTTAAACCGGTTGAAGCGATTAAAGCAACCGGTGCCAGTTTTATCAGCGTCATTTTGTATGCGGTAATGCCTCAAGTATTTACTCGTTTTATTGGCTTTGCTAGTTACCAGCTTGATTCAAATCTACGTAACTCAACCATGGTTGGCATTGTGGGTGCGGGCGGCCTTGGTGGTACGCTTTTCTCTGCATTCCAACGCTTCGATTACGACTTTGTTGCCGCTATTTTGATCACCATTATCGCATTGATTCTTGTGGGTGAATTTCTTTCCAACATTGTTAGGAGAATCTTCTAATGACAACAGCATCTATCGATAAAGAGTGGCAGCGCTTTACACCAAACGAACGCGTGGCTCGATTTGCCGTTTACCTTAGCCTTGTGTGCGCGATTGTTTGGTCTTGGCAGACGGTTGAAGTGATTCCTGAGTTCCTATACGACGCGCCAGCGCAGTTTGCTGATATGTTCGAGCGTATGGTGCCAGTGGACTACGCTTTCTATCCTGAATCAATCCACGCAGCGATGATTGAAACACTGCACATTGCGACGTTAGGTACCTTGTTTACCTTGATATTTGCAATTCCGTTGGCGTTGTTGAACGCGCCAAATATCACACCTAATAAAGCGCTGAACTGGGTGGCTCAATTCTTTCTGGTGTCTTCACGTTCTGTGAACTCATTGGTTTGGGCTTTGTTGTTTATCGCACTATTTGGCCCCGGTGTTCTCGCAGGCATTATGGCAATTGCCATTCGCAGTATCGGCTTTGTAGGGAAGCTGTTAGCGGAAGCGATTGCCGAAGTGAACATGGGGCCTATCGAAGCTCTGCGCGCAACCGGCGCTTCTTGGATGAGCATCTTGCTTAAAGGGTATTGGCCACAAGTGATGCCCGCATTCTACTCCATCGTGTTGTTCCGTTGGGACATCAATGTGCGTGAATCTGCGGTATTGGGGTTAGTGGGCGCTGGTGGTATTGGCGTGGTGCTAAACGATGCGCAGAACCTTTTTGAGTGGCAAAAAGTTTCGATGGTATTAGTGAGTATCTTCGCAGTGGTTATCGTTGCAGAAGCCGTAGTGATCCACATCCGTAACAAACTCATATAAACATATGGTGCAATGCAGCGTGTTTTGTGTGATGTGTCAAAGTTAAGAGCTTATCTAGCATTTTGAAGCTCAAACGACCCTAGGTACTTCGGTCTACCTAGCGGTCGTTTTTTTATGTCTATTGAGTGACCTGAGACCTTGTTAGAAGGGCGTGACTCGTTTTTAAGTGTCTAGCTTTTAACTGCCAGCAGCGCATCCACAAATTCTGCAAACCCATAGCCACCTGACTGCGACATCACCTTACTTGGATGATGATCTAACTTATCCCAATAATGCTTAATGTTTGCCACGCCAACGGTGAGTGGTAGTGATTCGAACATCTGTTGATCGTTCATTGAATCGCCGACATAGCAGGCTTGATTGTGGATTTGCTCAAGCGATAAGCCTTTATTAGTAAGGAAACGGTGCACGGCGTTTTTCTTTGAGTGTTCGCCATACCAAGCATTGATATGAATCGAACTTGCCGTCGCGTGTGCGCCTAAAGCGTGTATTCTTTCGAGTACGGCTTGAACAGTTTCAGGATCAACAGGCTTACGGTTTTGGCCGATATCAATCGCGACCTCACACAAGCGGTAAGATTGATCCAAAGTTAGCGATAGGTCGGGGTAACTCAACAAGATCGCTTCAACTTCTTGTTTTAGATTTGCTTGGTTCTGACGCACTTGTTCTAGCGGTGTTTCAGATGAGAGTTGTAATGCACCATCTTGCTTCTCTAGTAAGAAGGCGCCGTTCTCTCCAAGCACGGCATCGACAGGCCAAAGCTGCGCAATATGGTCACACCAACCAGCACAGGCTCCCGTTACAGCGACCACTTTGATTCCATTGTCTCTCAGCTTTTGTAACGCAATCAGGGTTTCTGGAGGGAGTGAACCTTGCCAAGTGAGCGTGTCATCGACGTCGGTTAATACCCAGTTGATGTGTTGCCAGTCATTACCTAGTTGGTGTTCCATCCTCAAACTCACTTATTCGGGTTTATTGTGTTGCGTGGAGTGCTCTGTTCGTCGTTAAACGTCTTTCTCTCAGTCTGACTAAGTGACGTTAATTAAAGCTTAACCGTGTTTAGAAAACACAATGTTTAGCAAAATCACCGGCTTCATTGGCAGTCCAGTCGCCTTTCGGCTTTTCTTTCATATCTGTACACCAAGCTTCACTGCCCACTTCTGTACAAGCCATCAGTTGAGTCGCTAGAAATAGAATTAGCGCGATTTTTTTCATAATAAAGATTCCTTTATTCTCTAAATTTCTGCTTATAACTGTACCAAATACGACTAGCGATTGTTATAGCAGCCAGTGACATAAGTTTGCTAAAAACGATATAGAGTTGGGCTTGGTTCTAAGATGGGAAGCGAAGGGGGGGGTTAGACCGTCGCGATAGGCAAAATCAAAGTGATAAAGTGATAAAGTGATAGATTGATAAAGAAATTGAGGGGTAGATCGAAAAAGCCAGCAACATGTGCTGGCTTTGAAATTCTTGTGCGCTTCTATTCGTTAGTGCGCTTTAACTACTTGTCGAGTTATACCAGTTTCATCTCTTGGATGATGTCCGAAGCGATTTCTGGCTTCGTGCTCGTTGGTTTCTCGTGTAGGTCTGCTTTCAATTGTCCCTTACGGTTACTTAAGCCTGCTTCAAGTTTCTTGAGTGCTGCAGCGATAGCTGGGTACATAACATCGTCTGTAGATTTTGCTGTTACTCGTACACCTTCGTAGTTGGTGAATACTTCTACCTGATGTTGACCGTGTTCTTTAGTAATGATGATGTCGCAACTGATCAGTGATGGGAAATGGTTCGATATCTTCTCGAATTTACTTTCGATGTCTTTGCGTGACTCGTCGTTAATTGATACGTGATGTGTTTGAACATTTATTTTCATAAATCATACCTTTCCAATGACTGTGTCATTTAAACGTAGCAAACATCGGTGAGTTTAACCAACTGCGAAATAGCACATGTGTGATTCACTTCAGTGTTATCAAATAATCTCCCATTACTCCCTTGAAAGTCCGATGAACTGGTCGCATATTATGTTTCGTGAATTTCAAACGTGTTTAAAAATCCCTCACCTTTGAAGTATTACTCCAATTCACTCTTTCAACTTAGTTTTTATCGCCCTAATCACGCATCACTCCAAATACTTATTCTAGTCTGCTTTTATAAATCCACATCCATTTTAGTGAACAAAACATATCTGCTCTGCCTATATCACAATTACTGATATAAAGAACAATGAGATATTGAGATGAATTTTAGTACGGGATACTCTAACTGCCATCTTCTATTTGGATCCGTTAACATGAAAATGCCTGTTAAATTCGCTGTAATCGCAGCTTCCCTTTCTTTCGCTTTTAATGCCTTTGCTGCCCCTGTTGAGTTTCAGAAAATTCCAGAGATCATGCAGCAGTTTGAAACGGCAGAACTGTACGTTAAGAAGTCGGTCACTCTAGGTCGTTTGCCAGCAGAGTCTGAAATTGGCATTGATTTCCCTACCTATGTTTCAGACGGTGAGGGCGGTTACAGCATCGAGACAAATAACGTAATGACAGATTCTGTTGTTATCGCAAGCATGCCGAAAGCGATTGTGGATGATGTTTTCAACCAATGGCTAGTACCTAAAGAGACATGGATCAGCAGCTACGGATCTTTGCCAACCTCAACCACTGAATTTAAGCCCTTTAAGCGTATTAAAACCATTAAAGCGATTAAGATCGATGCTGAAATTCTTGAGCTGTTAGGCAGTGAAGATGGCAACACGGCAATGATCAAAGTGAGCTGGGATGAGAAGGGAATGAAGGTCTATAAGGATGGTTACTTGGCGGATTATGAGTACGGGATTGCCCCTCATGAGATGCAAGAAAACTATGAGCTAGCGCCTAAGTAATTCAGTTCAATGTAAAAAAAGCGCCCAGTTTTTGCTAGGCGCTTTTTTAAAGCCCACCAAAACATGACGAAACTCACACTTTTCTGACAATTTACCGCTCGTTGTGTTAGCATGCGCGGCTTGTCTTTGTAATTGATAAAAAACATATTACTCAGCGGATTTCTTTGTTTATCTGCCCGTAATGACCTCATTCAGTTTGGCCTGACTTGGCTGAACATCTGCATTTTGCTCGGACGCAAAGAGAGTAGTACTCACTACTTCACTATGTACATTTGAGAGCACCATCTATCAAAGGCCTTTTTGAAACAGCCTAAATTAGCGCGAACTTAGTTCTGCGTGAAGGGTTTCGTTTTTCCAAAAATCCCTCTCGGCGGCTAAGTACTCCTTAGTTGCTGACAAGTAAGGAGTCTATATGACGACTACGGTATCTACGTCCGTACCTACATCTCAAGCTGGTAACACAGCTCCGATAGAGAAAGAAGTAAACCACCCGTTTCTCTCTTTGGTTATCATGGTTATTGTTGCTGCAATCGCAACTTACTTCATCCCTGCTGGTGAGTTTGAACGAGTGGTCATGAATGGCCGCACGGTGATTGACCCAGACAGTTACACATTATTAACCAGTAACCCAACGACATTAGCCTCTTTTTTCGAATCATTTTTTAAAGGCTTCAAATCCGCTTCTGGCGTGATGGGTGTTGTGGTATTCGTTGGTGGTGCTTTCGGCATTATCAAACACATGGGTTTGTTAGACGCATCCGTCGTTGCGCTGACGACGAAGCTAAAGAAGCAAGGCTTGTACGTGATTGCACCTGTGATCATGACGGCGATTTTTTTCAACGTCACCTTCACGGGTATGCGTGAGCTTGATGTCATTTTTATCTCTTTGATGATCCCGATCTGTATTAAGCTTGGCTATGACGCGATCACGGCACTTGGCGTTGTTTTACTGGCAAGTTGTGCCGGTTTCGCTGCAGCTTTGGCTAACCCATTCTTTACGGGTATCGCACACACTATTGCTGAACTGCCTATGTATTCAGGCATGTGGTACCGCTTTATTGTTGGCATGTTCATGTTGCTAACGGGTGCTTGGTATGTGCTTAACTACGCGCGTAAAGTTAAGCAAGATCCAACCAAAAGTTTGTTGCATGGTACGGGGTACCACTACGAATCTAGCGTTGAAGCGAAAACACTGACTACTCGTGAAAAGCTTGCGGGCATCGCGTTCTTGGGCGTATTCGCATACATGATCTTCGGCACGTTGACGATGGGGTTCGGCTTTACCGAGATTGCGGGTGCATTCGTGGCAATGGCGATCATTCCGGGTTTGGTTGCCGGTTTATCTCCGAACAAGATTTGTGAGTATTGGACCAAAGGTGTTAGCGATGTATTGGTGGCAGTGCTGATCATCTTCTTCGCTCGATCAGTGTTAACCATTATGGAAGACGCGAAGATCGTCGATTCTATTATCTTCTATCTCGCACAGATCATTTCTGGTAGCTCTAAACTCGTGGCAGCGGCAGGGATCTACTTCTCGCAGGCTGCGATCAACTTATTCATTCCGTCTGGCAGTGGCCAAGCTGTGATCACTATGCCAATCATCATTCCATTGGCAGATATTGGTCAAGTGACTCGTCAAGTAGCAGCACTGGCTTCTCAACTGGGTGATGGTATTTCTAACTATATTTACCCAACCAATGGTGGCTTGTTAGCGGTATTGGCTATTGCAAAAGTGCCTTACACTAAGTGGGTTCGCTTCTTCTTACCGCTGTTCTTGTTCTGGTCGGTGGGTGCTTTGATTTCAGTTGTGATTGCTCAAATGATTGAGCTAGGGCCTTTCTAAGGGTTTCTGTTTAATCGAATGCATGGACAGTTAGGGTTTAACTGAGGCCGTGTGAATTACTAAGAAGGCAGCGAATTCGCTGCCTTTTTTCGTTTAAAGAAAAGCTATTACAATGACCAAGATTACTCTTCAAATTGGTAAGAAGAGGGAACCACAATCACGCCTTTCTTTGATATATGAAATCGTTCTGAATCCGCTCTACTATCAATACCTATTTGGGTACCATCAGGCACTTTCACATGCTTGTCGATGATGCAGTTTTGTATATGACAATTTTTCCCAATTTCAACATCTTCAAACAGAATACTGTCAATAACAATGGCCGCGTTGTTGACTTTAACTTTTGGGAAAAAGATGGAGTTCTGCGCTGAACCACCTTCTATCACCACACCATTTGCGATCATCGAGTTGATGAAGATCCCTTGATTACCTTCAACTGAAGCGATGGTTCGAGCGGGTGGTAATTGAGGTTCGTAAGTGCGGATTGCCCAATCGGGTTGGTATAAATCGATAGGGGAAACTGGCTTTAGTAAATCCATATTGGCTTGATAATAAGAGTCGAGGGTACCAACGTCTCTCCAATAAGCATCTTGTGTAACTCTGCCTTCGGTGTCTCCAAATTTGTAGGCATAAACGCTTTTATCCCTCACCAATTTAGGTATCACATCTTTACCGAAATCGTGGCTGGAATTTGGATCTTCTGCATCCGCCAATAGTGCTTGTGTAAGCACTTCTTTATCAAAAATATAAATCCCCATTGAAGCCATGCTTCGTGTTGGTCTTCCGGGTACGCAGGCAGGATAACGGGGCTTTTCTGTGAAGTTGTTTATCTGATGCGATTCGTTAATTTCCATAACGCCAAACTCTTTGGCTTCATCAATCGAAACTTCCATACAAGCCACCGTTAAGTCGGCTTCGCTCTGTTTATGTTGTTTGAGCATTGGCGCGTAGTCCATACGATAAATATGGTCGCCTGATAACACCACCACATGTTTCGCTTCGCTGCGAGAAAGCAAATACAGGTTCTGATAAATCGCATCTGCTGTTCCGCTATACCAGCTATCACCCGTTCGCATTTGTGGGGGAACATTGGTGATGTATTCGCCAAGCTCGGGGTTAAGCACCGACCAACCATCTCGTAAATGTTTTTGCAAAGAGTGAGACTTGTATTGAGTCAGCACTAGAATTTGGCGAAGCCCAGAATGCAGGCAGTTCGCAAGTGTGAAATCGATGATTCGATATTTGCCACCAAAGGGCACCGCAGGTTTTGCACGGTTATCGGTGAGGGGAGAAAGCCGAGAGCCAACACCGCCGGCCAGAACGATCGTTAGAGTGTCTTGCATGGTCAGAACCTCATGTATTTATGATTATGAACATACACTTGCAAGCACTAAGCCAAATGTAACCTATTGAATATTAAGCGAGGTATGAGCTAATAATACGAGAACGCACCAAATTGATGCGCACGAAATGTTGGCTTGCTCCATTTTGATCCAAAAGGTCCGAGCAAGATTGAGGCGGTGAGTTTAACGGCATGACGCACGGGAAAGTTGCATTACAAAATTGTCAATAAAATGAGGTAATAAAGTGATCGAGTCGATATAAATTTACATAAATAATCACAAGTTTTCACAAATTGATTTCCATCAATAAAGTAGGGTTATTATATGCTACCTTGCACGCAAAATAAGAAATGATTACTCATTCACCAATAAAGAATTAAGCCCTCAAAAGGAAATTATAATGAAAAAAACAGTATGTGGTATTGCGGTTATTGCGGCTCTTATGTCAACCAATGTTCTTGCTCATAAAGAAGGTGATTTCATCATCCGTGCAGGTGCAGCAACAGTATCTCCAAACGACAGCAGCGGCGCTGTACTTAACAATCCAGACCTAGAGTTCTCGGTTGATTCTGATACTCAGCTTGGCCTTACTTTCGGCTACATGTTTACTGATAACATCAGTTTTGAAGTATTAGCCGCGAGCCCATTTTCTCACAGTATTTCTGTTAATGGTTTAGGTAAAGTTGCTGACACTAAACACCTTCCGCCAACGTTTATGGTTCAGTACTACTTCGGCCAAGCGAACAGTGATTTCCGCCCTTATGTAGGTGCGGGCATTAACTACACTGTCTTCTTTGATGAAAGTTTGAATGGTACGGGTAAAGATGCAGGCTTGAGTGACTTGTCTCTTGATGACTCTTGGGGTCTTGCTGCAAACATCGGTATGGACTACATGATCAATGAAGATTGGTTCTTGAATGCGTCAGTTTGGTATGCAGACATTAGCACTACAGCGAAATACAAAGCGGGTGGAAAACAGTACTCAACAGACGTTGATATCGACCCATGGGTATTCATGATCGGTGGTGGTTACAACTTCTAACCCTCCTTATTTGTTTACTAAAGGCGCTCAAGCATCAGTCAGCTTGGGCGTTTTTTTTTGCTTTCTTGTTAATAGAGTGCTCATCTTAACTTTCTGTTGTTATGAGTAAAAGAAACCTATTATCGTCATTTATTGTTAATAAAAGAGAAAGATAACTGTCATAACAGCCCTCTATGATCGCGATTCTAATTATGGAGGATATATGAATCGTAAATTTAATAAGCTGACTCTATTACTGCCTATCGCGGTAAGTTCTGCTCTGGTTGGATGTTCTCAGTCAACTTCAACGTTGGTAACACCATCAACAACTGCTCCGCAATCTCAAACGTCACTTAATGCTTTTAGCCTTCAATGCCAATCCATCCAACAGCCAATCGCGAGTGATGCTGAGGTAACCGGAATCAGTCTGGTTGGTCGTGCTATTGCCGACGCCCCGTTTGATACTTCTGCAGCCGAAATCGTCAGCTACGATTCATGTACCGACAAGCTTTATGTGGTTAACGCTCAAGCGCAGAAAGTCGATGTGTTGTCGATGAACGCTGACAGCGCACCAACCTCTGAGGGCTCTATCGACCTTCAATCAGCCGCTGCGGCTTCTGGTATTAATATCGGTGCTGCGAACAGTGTATCGACTCATCAGGGTTTAGTTGCTGTCGCGATTGAAAACGCCGACAAGCAACAAAATGGCATCATTGCTCTGTATCGCTCAGACACGCTAGAGCTTATCACCACATACACTGCTGGTGCATTGCCAGACATGGTGAGCTTCTCGAAAGATGGTCGCTATATTGCCTCTGCAAATGAAGGTGAGCCGAATGCGGATTACAGCATTGACCCTGAAGGCTCAGTAACGTTGGTGGATCTAACCAATGGTCCTTTGCAAGCGAAAGTCACGCAGATTGATTTTAAGGCATTTAACCAAGGCCAGCCACGCCATACAGAACTAACCGACAAGGTTCGAATCTCAGTGCCTAATGTAACCGTTGCTCAAGACCTTGAACCGGAATACCTAACGTTTGCTGATAACGGAAAGCTATACGTAGCCCTTCAAGAAAACAATGCATTGGCAGCGATTGACGTGGCGAGTGCAGAAGTGGATGCGATTCTGGGATTAGGTGGAAAGCCTTGGGATACTGCTCAGTTGGATGCGTCAAACAAAGACAAAAACATCGGTAACCTACAAAGCTACGCAATGCTAGAAGGCCTTTACATGCCAGACAGCATCACCAGCTACAGTGTTGATGGCAACACCTATATTGTGACTGCGAACGAAGGTGATGGCCGTGAATATGGCATCAAGACGACACAACAAATGTGTGATGACAAAGGCTTTGAGTGGGATGGTGACGATTACCAAGGCACCGAAAACTACACCACAGAAAAAGACTTTTGTATTGCTTATGTCGATGAAGTGCGTGGCAAGAAGCTAGACGTTGATGTTAACCACCCATTAGCTGGTGCATTGAAAGACAATAAGCAACTTGCTCGTCTTAAGGTGATTAAGCCACAAGGGACACTTGCTGCTGATCAAAAGGTTCAAGTATTCGGTAGCCGCTCGTTCTCTATCTGGGATGA
Source organism: Vibrio sp. L5-1 (assembly GCF_021728315.1). Taxonomy (NCBI): domain Bacteria; kingdom Pseudomonadati; phylum Pseudomonadota; class Gammaproteobacteria; order Vibrionales; family Vibrionaceae; genus Vibrio; species Vibrio sp. L5-1. The sequence continues at coordinate 1,548,491 of NZ_JAKKCQ010000001.1, forward strand.
GTCAGGCGAGTTAGTGTTTGATAGCGGTGATGATTTTGCTCGAATCGTACTTGAGCAAGATCCTGAAAACTTCAACAGCACCAATGATAACAACCAGAGCGGTGATGATCGCAGTGATGATAAAGGGGTAGAGCCTGAAGCTATTGAAGTCGCTGAGATTAACGGCAAGCAGTATGCTTTTATTGGACTTGAGCGCCAAGGTGGCATCATGGTTTACGATGTAACGCAGCCTAAAAATACAAGTTTCATTAGCTATCTAAATAACCGCAATTTTACTCAACCTGTATGCACTAAGGTTGATGAAGACGGTGATTGCGACAACGATACGTACAACCCGAAAGCAGGTGACCTAGGCCCTGAGTCGATCAAGTATTTCACTCGTTCTGGTAACCACTTTATCGCGGTTGGCAATGAAGTGAGCGGCAGCACATCAGTTTATCGCGTTGAGTTTTAATCACGGTTACTGCGTGTAACTAGACTCAACAAAAACAAAAGCGCCACGACTTGTTAAGTCGTGGCGCTTTTTTAGTTTATTGATGGCTTGCTGAAACTAAAATAAACGATAGTAAGTTGTAGGGTTTAGTCGCCGAACAACAATCAGAGAAGAGCAAACATTTTGATGAAAAAATTTCATACCTTCATTTTGGGAAGGTTTAACATAGTAACGTCTCTTCAGCCATGCTCGCTTACTGGTATCAAAAGTTCCTCTAGCGCTTATATAGAAAGCTTGCTTTTTCTGCTGCGTAATAAATATGTTTGTCAAACGACATCTATTCAATGACACACTTTTAAAGAAGTAGGTAAACGTCGATTTCAACTGTTTCCCCATCAGTTAAATGGGGGAGATTAAGTTAATTCATCATAGGTAAGTTCACGATTGCAAAGACTACCGTGATATACGACAGACGTGTTGATAAAAATAGGCACCCTATAGATTTAGCGCTTACGGTTGTTGAATTAACAGTAATATATTCGGGCAACAAATGTACTCCGAAGTTACCTCACCATTTTGTAAATGACCTTTCTAATTTATAAAACAATCATTTGTCGGGCTAAGTGTTGCTGTCTCATATCTCAGTTTAATAACTAGATGATAAGTATTTGTTGCTTAAATGTTAATAAAAATTAACGTGGTCTGACCAGGTGGTGGTTAAATTTACACCTTTTTTAGGGAGCTTAAATTTATCGAAGTGCTGTAGCGTTGTTGAATTTAAGGTCTGAAACCGTTTAATAACTAAGGAAAGTTAAACTATGACAACTTACTGTACGCCGTTAGAACAGTTGAAAGCTAATGTTAAAAAGCACCCTGACAAAGTGTGGCTTCATCAACCTGTTGATCGTAAGTGGCATACTTATACATGGTGTGAGGCAGATATCGCGGCACGGAAAGTCGCAAAAGGTTTAGTTGACAATGGACTAGTCGAGGGGGACAAAGTCTCCATCATCGCTAAAAATTCGGCTGAGTGGTACATATGTGACTTAGCAATAATGATGGCTGGTCTGATTAGTGTCCCGATTTACCCAACAGCAAGTTCAGACAACATAAAGTACGTGTTGGAACATAGTGGCGCTAAAGCGATGTTTATCGGCAAGCTTGATGATTCCAAAGAGCTCAGCAAAGCTTTACCTGATTCATTACTTACCATAGCAATGCCTAGTGCTAAAGTTGATTGCAAGCTTGATTGGCGTGCTTGGTTGCCGATGTTAACGCCACTTGAAAATATTAACATCCCCAGCCTTAACGATACGTTTTCGATCATCTACACCTCTGGTAGCACTGGTTTGGCAAAGGGAGTTGAACTTAGTTATTTAAACGTTGCGTCGTCAGCAACATCTGGCAGTGAGATATTTTTTCAACCGGGGGAAACTCGCGTTATGTCTTATCTGCCATTAGCTCATATCACTGAGCGTTGTGTGGTTGAACTTCCATCGATTTATAATCCAGCTGAAGTGTTTTTTACTGAATCAATTGATACCTTCATTGAAGATGTTAAATATGCTCGCCCAACTGCTTTCCTCTCAGTACCAAGACTATGGACTAAGTTCCAGTCTAAAATCTTGGCGAAGATGCCAAATAATCGTTTACAGCTACTACTAAAAATCCCGATTATTGGCCAAATTGTTGCGCGTAAAATACGTGAAAATCTAGGACTTCAAGACACGGTTTTATTTGGGTCTGGTAGTGCACCTATTTCCCCAGAAGTGCTTCTGTGGTTCCATAAGATCGGTATTAGTATCGGTGAAGGTTGGGGGATGACAGAAACGTCAGGCCTATCGTGTAGCAATGTCCCTTTTGATTTCGAGCACCTTGGAACAATTGGAACGCCTCAACCGTGTGTCGAAATGAAATTATCTGAAGAAGGTGAAGTTCTGATCAAAGGGGATGCTGTCTTCTCGGGATATTACGCAAATGAAGAAGCCACCAAAGCCGCTTTTGAAGAGGGTTGGTTTAAGACGGGTGATAAAGCCGAGCTCAATGCTAATGGCTCGTGGCGAATTATTGGACGAGTAAAAGAACAGTTTAAGACGAGTAAAGGAAAATACGTTTCACCTGTACCCATTGAAAGCAGCTTAGGTAGGAATCCAGATATTGAACAAGTGTGTGTTATGGGAATTGGTAGAAAACAACCGATTGCATTAATTGTTTTAGGCGAAGGCACACCTAGTACCGCTGCGCATGTACGAAAAGAACTTAAAGCTACTTTAAGGAAAGTAAACAGAGAATTAGAAGCTCATGAGCGGCTAGATCACCTGATTTTAGTTGAGCTGCCCTGGAGTATTGAGAATGGCTTGCTAACGCCTACATTAAAGCTCAAAAGGGATAAAATTGAAGAGCGTTATGAACACTTACTTAACTTGAATTTACCTTATGAGGTCATCATTGAAAGTAAATTAACAGAGAAAGATAAGTCTTCTAACACTGCTTACTCTAAACGAGTGTCTGCAAGCGCATAAATAATCTAAATTAGACGGAACTAACAATGTCACAGCTATTAAGAAGGACAGACAACTTATCTAAGTTGTCTGTGAATAAGCACAACTATGCATTTGGTTTTTTTAATTGGCCCCAACATATTGAAGAGGACTCATGGTGGCAATCTCCTGATATTTTAAGTGTTAGCCTTACTGAAAAATTCGAAACTTTTTCTGAAGAACAACTTAAAAAATTATCTAAATGGGAGTGCGTGAATACTTTTAGCCTCAATTATACCGGAGAGTTGGAGTTGATACATGAGGTAAGCCGGATACTGAATAAAGTTACACTAAAAGATGCTAGAGAATATCTTTTTCATTTGATTGATGAAGAAAACCAGCATATGTGGTATTTCCATAAGTTTTGTAAAGACTATACCAATACTGTTTATCCTAATAGAAAGCTTCAATTGGAAAATCCAGTATTAACTCCTTCTGAAGAACAGTTTTTAATATTCGCGAGAATATTGATTTTTGAAGAGATTGGCCACCACTATAATATTGTTAATGCTAAAGATGAGCGTGTTCACCCTTTTGTAAGAGAAATAAATGAAGAGCACTACAAAGACGAATCAAGACATATAGCATACGGTCGTCAACTTCTTGAATACTTGGCTCCTGCGGCGCTTGAAAGTGAGGGAAGCCCTCAAATGTTAGCGAAGCAGCTACAAACATCGATAGATATTAATATTGGAGCACTCTATAACACATCTGCATATCGTGATGCTGGGATATTAGAACCACTGGCACTGAGAACTGAACTAATGAATAATCCAATGCGCATCGAATTCCATCGAGAAAAATTATTGAAACATGTCACTCGATTGCTCATCAGGTGCGGTATACCTTTGGAGGAAGCTTATCAATGAGTAATAAAATGGAAAAAGGATTCTTGGAGTTGTGTGAATGGTTACAAAAACGAACAAAATTAAATTCACCAATTGAACACGATATTGATTTAATTAAAAACAAGATCGTAGATTCTCTTGTTTTTGTTGAGTTCTTAATGGTTCTTGAACAGTCAACAGGCTTGATTATTGAAGTCGATGAAACTCTTCATGATAAAGTAAAAACCCTAGCTTCGGTAAAAAAACACTTCTTTGAGGATGAAAATCAATATGTCTAATAAAAGCCAACAGATCAATTTACTCGAACTTATTAAACAACCTCTTTATGATAGTCAAGAATCTATTTTTATAACTGGAGCGACGGGTTTTCTAGGAGGTAACTACCTTTACTGGAAGTTACATACTCCGGGAAAAATATTTGTTCTATCCAGAGGCGATTCTGAGCAAGAGGCACTTTCGCGTATTAAAAATAACTTGAAATCCTGTGCTCAAAGTTATGATCTGCCGGATATCCCAGAAGATGAGTTAGAGCGGAAGCTCGTGTGTGTTCGAGGAGACCTCAAGTCACAAGGATTAGGACTCAGTCAAAAGCAGATAATACAGTTACAACAAGCAAATATAACCGAAATATGGCATTTTGCAGCAAGTTTATCTTATCGTTGGGAAGACCAAAATAAAATTGATGCGACAAACTTAATAGGTACTCAAAACTTACTGGATGTTTCAGAAAAGTTGAAAGTTAAGCGATTTATTTATATATCAACAGCATATACCGCAGGTAAAACTAGCGGGTCAATAAAGGAGCAACTGCATAGCGAGGATACAGAATTTACTAACTATTACGAACAGAGTAAGTGCTATGCGGAAAAGTTAGTTTCACAATATACTGCATCTATGGGGATTGCTTCCACGATAGTTAGACCTTCCATTGTTTTGGGGCCAGTATTGACTCAGCGCAGTGGAGGAACTCGATTTGGTTTGTATGGATTTTTTAATGAGATGTATCAGATCAAATCAACGTTATCTCAGTTAAACCATAAAATTCGACTCGTAGGCGATCCCGAAGCTGTTGGCAATTTTATTCCTGTCGATCAGGTAGTAGCAGACTTACTATATCTACGGTCGATTAACTTTGGTTCACAACCTATTTATCATTCTGTAAACCCCTCAAACTTAAGGGTCTTTGACGTAATTCAACAATGTGAACAACACATAGGGACTGACTGTATTGACATTGTTGATTCTAGAGATAGTGAAACGACAACACTTGAATCAATGTTTGATGGAAGAACAGAGTTCTATGAAGGGTATTATGGCACGTTGAAATCTTTTGAACGTTCATTGCCTCATCATAAGCCAATGTCACTAAATGTTATGGATAACTATATTCGTATGTTTCAAGAAGAACTTGTTCTTGAAGGTAGCGATGATTCGTTTGAACGTCATCAAGTAAAGACTTGGGATGGTAACTTACTAACTGTATACACAATGGGGTCACCTAAAAAAGAGACGCTCATTATTGCTAACGCATATGGGATGCCAGTTGATTTTATGCAACCTCTAGCCTCTCGCTTGTCGCGAGATTATCACGTTGTCACTTGGGATACCCGTTGGGTGCCTGGAATTACTCAAGGTTTTGAATTAGAAAAGTGTCACTCATTAACGCATGCAAGGGATGCGATAAGCCTACTCGATTCCTTCGACGTTAAACAAGCTTCAATGATAGGTTGGAGCAGTGGTGTCCAAGTTACACTGCGAGCCTTGAGTGCATTTCCTTCTCGTTTTTCTTCAGCAGTACTCTTAAATGGAGGGATTTCATTGCAGAAAAGGAAGTTACCAGTAAGTGAATTCGAACAAAGTTTGAAGAGTCTTCTCCCCAAAATTAGCTCGTCTAGAAGAAATGCAGAACTATATTGTCAGTTGATATACGGAAACATCCAAGGAGATGCTGACGATAAAAGAGCAATCAATTCGGTAATAAGTAGCACTGACCCGAGATTAATGGCAATGACAAGCCTACCTTATCAAAACAGTGAAACGTTGTACCGATATGCCAATATGATGAACAACTTATTTAATGAACGAGACGATGCATATACAAGTGATGCTCATCAACCAATGTTAGTTGTTGGTTGTCAGAACGATGAAATTACACATCCTGAATCTGCTGTTGAGCTGTCGAGGTCTTTGAGTAATGGTCGATTGTTAATGTTAGAAGATAGTGGTCATTTTGCTCATTACTATGACAGCTCGCTTGCGGAGTCGATCATCCAATTTATCGCGCAATTTAAAAAGGAGCAAGAAGGTGTTCCAGCTTAGTCTTCGACTTAAGCAAGCTTTTCAAGCACACCGAGAACGACCTGCATTATGGGTAAAAAATGTAACATATACCTATGAGCAGCTTGAAGATCGCGCCAGTCAGTTGGCGCGATCTTTACTCCAGCTAGAGCAACCCAATGCTCTACTATTGGTTGGAAAATCGTTTGACGGTTATGCTTCTATACTTGCTTGCACGTTATCTAAAATAACTTACATTCCTCTCAACAATACATTTCCTGTTGAAAAAATTGCCTCGATTATTCGTACGAGCGGATGCAGTACTTTATTAGTCGATGAAGAAAGCATTGACTTACTAGAGTCTCTATTACCTTTGTGTGATAGGAAGCTGAAAATTATTCGTTCATATGATTTAGCGATAGATATCCATGAGGATAAGATTTTCAAAATAGGTTCTAGGCGTAGTGATCTTACTTCAGGTTGCAATGAACAAAAGTTTGATAATTTGCAGAGTTCTTATGTTTATCTAATGTTCACTTCAGGTAGTACAGGATTACCAAAAGGCGTACCAGTTAATGAGCAGAACTTACTTAGTTATTTAGATGGCATTACTTCACTGTACAACTTCGATCATCTAGATAGACATAGTCAGTTTTTCGATTTTACGTTTGATCTATCGGTTCATGACATTTTTGTATGTTTGACCACTGGTGGGTGCCTATATGCAGCCACTGAGTTTGATAAATTGCTTCCGACTAAGTTTGTTAACACCCACAAGTTAACAGTCTGGTTTTCCACGCCATCAATGGTGACATTTGCGAAGCAGGCAATGGGAGAACGTTTTCAGTTTGAAAAGATGCCAACGTTGAAACATAGTCTTTTTTGCGGTGAGGCTTTAACGGACAGTGTTGTTGAAGACTGGAGTTGTTTGGCTGAAAACTCAACATTGGACAACCTGTATGGGCCAACAGAAGCAACAATTGCGTTTACTTTGTTTAGGGTTAATAGAGACGATGAAGCAGCGCATCCAATAGTCCCAATTGGAAAGCCTTTTGGCCAAAACCGCTGCGTTATTTTGAATGATGAGCTGCTCCCTGCCGAGTTTGGTGAAGTGGGGCAACTTTATTTGACTGGCCCTCAGGTTGTAGACGGGTACTGGACAGATAGTGATAAAACAAACCAAGTTTTTATAGAATGGTCACCATGGAATGATAGCGTTGTTCAACGGCTTTATAAGACCGGAGATTTGGCGAGCTATGACTCTAGTGGCGTAATGTACTTCCATGGACGTGTCGATCATCAAGTTAAGCTCAGAGGCTATCGCATAGAGATACAAGAAATTGAATCATTGATTCGTCGTTTTACTGCTTCAGATAGGATCGTAGTCGTTCCGTACCCTTATGGAGAAAAGGTGTGTAGTGGTTTAACTTTGTGTCATAACGAGCTTGGCTTTAGTGCAGAGGATCTAGTTGAACTTTGTCGTTCGTCGCTACCTACATATATGGTGCCCGATACCATCGTTTTTTTAGATAAGATTCCTACAAACAGTAGTGGAAAGTTAGATCGTAGAGCCATTATGGAGATGTTGAAAGCCAATGAATAAAGTTTTTAACGCTACTCAATCATGTATTTTTTGTCAGATTAATCGTGATCAATCTGCTCATTTCCTCATTGCGAAGTCTAACTGTTTGATAGCTGTACTTGACATACATCCGATAACGGAAGGTCACTTACTTATTCTCAGTAGAAGTCACGTTTCTCATCTTGAAGAGCTAAATGATGATGAATACAAGGAGTTGTTCTTGTTCGCTAAGAAGTTGGGGCTGAGAGTTATCGAGGCATTTGATGATGTCAATGATTATACATTGGTGGTAAACAATGGAACATATTCAGGACAGCATATTCCTCATGCTCATATTCACTTAATTCCACGACGGAAATGGGACAACATTAATTTTTACTGGCGATTACTTACAAGGTTTATTAACCCGACCGTTTCAAAAAGGCGCTTGCTAAAAGTGTCTCAAAAACTGAAAAGTCATTTTTGAAGTCGACGACTGTTTGTATCAAGCGAAACGCAATGATAGAGACAGGGTAGAGAGCAGTTCTGATAGAGATACAAAAACGTGTTTTCAGCGAACAAGCAGCAAATAAAGAAGGGATCTGCAATCTATTTCTAGTTACAGGTCCCTTCTTTATTCAATGTCAATTATGACGTGATGTTTGTTATTGCGTAAAGCCTATGGCTGTTGCTTAGTTGGCGCTAGAGCAATTTCACGGATACAAACGTTCTGTGGTTGCTGGTAAGCAAATGATACCGCGCGAGCAATATCGTCAGCTGCCAGTACGCCGCCCATGTCTTCTTTCCAAGAATCGTAACCGTCTTTGATCTCTTGAGAGGTAGTGTGCGACAGAAGCTCAGTTTCTACAGCGCCCGGTGCGATAGTCGTAACACGAACATTTGAAGCAGCCACTTCTTCACGAACGTTCTCAGAAATAGCGTGTACCGCGAATTTAGTACCACAGTAAGCTGCGTGGCTTGGGAATGTTTTTTTACCTGCGATAGAGCTGATGTTGATGATAGTACCTGTGTTGCGTTCCATCATCGGAGCAAGTACAGATTGCATGCCGTTTAGAAGGCCAATCACGTTCACATCGAACATTGTCTTCCACTCTTGAGCGTCTTGAGTATCGATCTGACCAAGAAGCATTGCACCAGCGTTGTTGATAAGCGCGTCTACAGGGCCAAATTTCTCTTCACCTTGTGCGATTGCTGCATCAAAAGACGCTTTGTCTGTTACGTCTACTTTTACAGATAGAGAGTTTGGTAGGTTCAGCGCTTCAAGGCGGTCAACACGACGAGCTAAAAGTAGCAGAGGGTGACCTTCATCGCTTAGACGACGAGCGATTGCCTCACCAATACCAGAGCTTGCACCTGTAATTACGATTAGTTTTTTCATTTTATTTCCTCTGTACTTTTATTGCGTCGGTTGGCTACGACGTGTTGTTTAAGTGCATTCGAATCAAGTGCTTGTTGCCTTGCTTCGTTGCGATGGAGGTATATTAAGGAAAATAGCATTGTTGATATATAGCTCTTTACTTGAAACACTGTTGCTGTGGTGCAACAATAAAAGCGTCTTTCTCATAACTTCATTAGTAAGCTGGCGGCCATGCTCAATCAAATTAACCTGTCTGATATTCGTTCTTTCGTGCTTATCGCTCGTTTAGGTAACTTCACTAAAGCAGCGGAGGAGCTTGATGTGTCACGCTCCCACGTATCACGCCAAGTGAGTAGCCTGGAAAAACAGATGGGTGTGACACTGTTTATCCGCACCACTCGAACCTTAAGACTGACGCAAGCAGGGCAAGATCTGTACGCGAGATGTGAACAAGCCTTAGATAATATAGACCAAGCCTTGATTGCTGCGGTGGACGATGTCGAAGAAGTGCGTGGCGACATAAAAGTAAATTGTGTCGGGGGTTATCTTGGTGAGGTGATCATCGCGGATCTGGTCAATGAGTTTATGCAGCTCTACCCAGACATCAGCATCAGTCTTGATTTTAGTAGTAACCGAGTCGATCTGATTGAAGACGCTTTCGATATCGCTTTTCGCATGGGGAGCTTAGAAGATGCAGGGTTTATCGCAAGAAAGCTTCTGGACATTGAGATGGGAACACTCGCGAGCCCAGAGTACTTTGCTCGTAAAGGAAAGCCTAGTCACCCCAAAGATCTGATCCATCATGATTGCTTAACCGGCTCGGTGCGTAAGTGGAGCTTTCAAGCGCTAGATGACACCAAGAAAACGGTCGATGTGCATGTGACGGGCAGACTGCAATGTAAAAATGGGCGAGTGTTGGTACAGGGCGCGAAGTCGGGTAATGGGATTATTCGTGTTCCAACCATCTATTGCTTACAAGAACTCAACGACGGGCAACTGCTGCAAGTGTTTGATGAGTGGGTGGTGCCGAAAGTGGACTTTTCAGCGATCTACCATCGAGACCGCTATCAACCAAGCCGAATTCGAACCTTCATTGATTTTGTGAAAGGACGTTTTGAACAAATGCCAGTCAGTTAAGCGCTGCGTGCTGTCTTCCGTTTTTTGACAATAGTTTGACTGGCTCGAACTTACATCTCGTCGATTTCGTTTTGTAGGTTTTCCAGCTGGTCCAAAATCAGTAAAAACTTCTCACCGAACGGCGTCACTTGGTATTCAACTCTTGGTGGCAGTTCGTTGAACATTTGCTTATCTAAAATCCCAAATTCTACATTTCGCTTCAAACATTCATTCAATACCTTGGTCGATAGCCCTTCTACTGAGCGCACCATTTCACCGGGGCGATTAATGCCATTTGCCAGTAATTGGTAAACCGTTAGCGACCATTTACAGCCATAGATGGTTTCTACCATACGAGCTGAACGCTCTGGTGCTGATTTTCTTGAAAAAAAGTTTTCCTGATTTTTCATAAAGATGTACCAATAAGTACCTACCTAACCGATTTGTACTTACTATTCATAGTGTTAGTTCAAGGCCTAAGATTACCACGTTCACATGACTTAGGAGATAACAAAATGAACTTCACTAAAAATGGTATTGCAGTAGTAATCGGTGGCACAAGTGGTATGGGCTTTGAAACAGCGAAGCAGTTAGTCGCTCAGAACATCCATGTGTTGGTTGTCGGCAATAACCCAACTAAGTTAGATAAAGCGGTGTCAGAACTGCAATCGTTAGGTCACGCTTCAGGCTGGCAAGCTAACCTTTATGATGATGCGAGTGTGTCGAATCTTATTACGCATCTAGAGTCACTTGAAGAGGGTATTGGTTACCTTGTGAATGCGGCTGGTTACTTCAACCCTAAAGCGTTTATTGAGCACCAAGAATCTGATTACGAGCAATACATGCAGCTTAATAAAGCAACCTTCTTCATCACTCAAGCGATAAGCAAATTGATGATCAAGAACGGAGGTGGCAGTGTGGTTAACGTTGGTTCTATGTGGGGTAAGCAAGCAATCAAAGCGACGCCATCTTCTGCCTATTCAATGGCTAAAGCTGGTCTGCACGCATTAACACAACACATGGCAATGGAATTGGCAGAGCATAACATTCGCGTGAATGCAGTGTCTCCGGCTGTGGTTAAAACGCCGATTTACGAATCTTTCATCAAACCGGAAGAAGTGGACCAAGCGTTAGAAGGCTTCAACGCGTTCCACCCTATTGGTCGAGTCGGTTTGCCGAAAGACATTGCCAATAGCATCTCTTTCTTACTGTCAGACAGTGCAGATTGGGTAACGGGTGCGATCTGGGATATTGATGGCGGTGTGATTGCTGGCCGCAATTAATTAGGATTTTTTTTAGGTGGCTGTCGCGCAGGAAAATAGCAACGAGATGGCCTCCTTGATGAGTATTCGCGTAGAATAAAAGCTAGAAAGATAATAAGAATAATTAAAACGATAACAAGAGTAAGGTCGCCATTATGTTCAACATGGACTTTTCAAAAAAGCTGGTTATTGAAACCGAATCATTAGACTGGATTGCAAGCCCTGCTAAAGGGGTTTGGCGCAAGCCGCTTGAAAGAGAAGAGAAAGAATCGGGTCACACGACCAGCGTGGTGAAGTACGATCCTGAATCTTCGTTTTCTGAGCACCCGCATCCGCAAGGCGAAGAGATATTCGTGTTAGAGGGTGTCTTCTCTGATGAAACCGGAGATTTCCCTGCGGGTACTTATATCCGCAATCCGCCGGGCAGCGCGCATTCCCCATCAAGCAAAAATGGCTGTACGATCTTGGTTAAGCTTAATCAGTTTGATGCGAGAGATTTAACTCAAGTGCGCATCAATACTCTAGAAACGGAATGGCTTCCGGGTATTGGTGGTTTACAAGTGATGCCACTGCATGGTTTTGAACACGAAAATGTGGCCTTGGTGAAATGGCCAGTTGGTGAACGTTTTCAGCCGCATCGTCACTTTGGTGGTGAAGAGATCTTTGTGTTGTCTGGCACCTTTAAAGACGAACATGGCGAGTATCCAAAACACACATGGATGCGTAGCCCTCACATGAGCGAACATTTCCCTTATGTGGAAGAAGAGACCGTCATCCTAGTGAAAACGGGTCACTTGCCATTGGATTAAAGGAATGCTCAATATAAAGATGGGAAAGCCGCATTGTAGTGAACAAGCGGCTTTCTTAGTTTTTACGTACTTACTTTTTATATATCTCTTTTGTACAGGCTTAACTTTTACATATAGGTTGACTAGTAAGCGACACCAATACGTTGGCGCGGGAACTTACCCGCTTCCAGTTCATCAATCATCGCTATAGCGTAATCGCTGACGGAAATTTTGCTGTTACCATCTTCGTCGGTGAGCAGTTGATCGCCACCTGTACGGTAGGTCGATAGTTTCTCACCCGGGAAAATTTCTGCTGCAGGGCTGATGAACGTCCAGTTAACTTCGTTAATAGATTGCTTGAACACTTCAAGCGCTTCGCCTTGTGCTAGTGCTTCGTTTTTGTAATCCGCTGGGAAGTCAGGAACGGTAACTAACGGTACGTTTGGCGCCACTTCTAATGAGCCTGCACCGCCAACCCAAAGTAGGCGCTCTATACCAATGCTTGGTAATGTTGCCAGCAATTTAGTCGTGGTGTTTTTTACGATGTCGTGATTGCCCAAAGCACGTCCGCCAATCGAAGCAATAACCGCATCTACGCCGGATAGCGCGGTTGCAAGGCTTGCTGCTTCATCTTGTAAATCAAATGAACGAACTTCAACACCTTTGGTTTCTACTTTGCTTGCATCTCTTACTACAGCAACCACGTCGTGACCACGAGATTGAGCTTCTTGAGCTATGTGACTACCAATCCAACCTGATGCGCCTAATACTGCAATTTTCATAATGTCTCTCCAATTATCGAATTTATTGAGTCGTTTTCTCGACAGCCATTGCAGTCTAATAGCTTACTGGGTTGCGATAAATATCGTAAAATGATGTAGATTGTATCTATATAGTGATCTAATAAGATTCGGTTAGCTGCTAAACAGCTCAAGGAGAGTGCGATGGATAGGTTGACGGCGATGCGCAGCTTTGTCGAAGTGGCAAATTGTGCCAGTTTTACGCAAGCGGCAGAGCATTTGGACATGAGTCGATTACAAGTGTCGCGCCACGTTCAAGAGATCGAAGCGTGGCTAAAACAAAGACTTTTGCATAGAACAACTCGAAAGGTGAGTTTGACGGCGGCAGGGGAAATCGCATTACAACGCTGTGAAAAAATACTCCATGAGACCGCAGAGCTAGAGGTTACTGCGCTTAATCAAACCGATGATCTTTCCGGGACAATTCGAATCGCAGCGCCTATTGGGCTGACTCAAAACATGTTATTGGATGTGGTCGAGCAGTTCACTGAGCATCATCCAAATATTACGGTAGAACTCTTTGCTTCGGATCGTTTTACTCAGTTGGTGGATGAGAGGATAGATATTGCACTTCGATATACCGATCAACCTGATGAAAGCTTAATTGCTAGAAAGCTAATGGAAATCGATTCCGTTGTGTGTGCATCTGCTGCTTATCTAGACAAGCACGGTGAACCTAAAACGATTGAAGAACTTCGACAACATAATTGCTTTCGCCATCTGAGTGTGACGAAGTGGGATTTCGTGAAAGATAACCAATATTATTCGGTTGAGGTGTCTGGCACCATTAAAGCCAATGATGTTGGGGTGTTAACCCGCGCCGCACAGCATGGCAAAGGGATCGTGCGATTACCGTGTGACTTAGCGAATCCATTGATTGCCAATGGTAAGTTGAAACGGGTTTTGGAAGACTTTGTTTCACCGAGCAGTGTGCTTTGGGCGGTGTATCTATCACGCAGCTATCAACTCCCTGTTGTACGTCAGTTTATTGATTTTGCAGCAGAAGCTTGGTCTAACGATATTAAATCTGAGGATATTTGAGGTTATATATCCTAAGTACACAAGTACACAAGGCATAAACATATAAATACAAAAATCCGATATCAAAGGTGATATCGGATTTGAACTCAATAATTCAGAGTTCCAGCACGCTCTCCTCTCACGAAGTCTTTACATGTAATGATGTACGGATAATCGGGTGTCTATCGCCTTTTCGTTAATGTCAGGTAAAGGTCGATACAAGCTTCTGGTAATGTCCGTCAATACTTGGTCGTATACTTTTGAAACGACGGTTGATATATCACTTGTTAATTCGTACATGCTATCTGCCGGTTGAGTTGCTTCGGTACTTGATGCGATCTCGGTGAGTGCATGCATCGCACGTGTACAAATGGGTGATCCACTGCTTATAGGGCAGATAATTGATAATTGGTTAAGTTTTCTGTGTGTCTGAGAGGCGTAGAATTTGAATCTCGCATACTCTTCTGGCTTCTCCATATCCGCCTTTTCTATTCCAGGGATAGACATTCTAAGCTTGGTCAAGATCTCCATGCAGTCCAAGATCTGTTGCCAATTCATATGGTATTCGCTACTCATGTCTTCTCGTTCAGATTGGATCAGCCAGATGATCATGACTTCATCCATCAAGAACATGCTGTGGCGAATGGTTTTACCGTGAATAGATTGGTTACGCACCAAGCTACGATTTTGCCAATCGCTGTGCATTGCGATGAGTTTTAGATGGTAGATGCGATACATAGGACGGCTATCAAACGACACATGAGATTGAAGTAGTTCAGACACCTCAAGTATGTTGTCGTAAATTTCATTCACTTTGCGAATCGAGTCGCTAGACAGCTTATAACCAAGAGCATAATGCGTTGCGGCGCGATGTTTGCGTGATAGCAGCAATAGTTCTCTGAGTAGAACTAAGGTTTCAAACCTATGTGATAGCGCCGTTTGTCTCTTTTTGGAAAAATGAAATAGGGCAGCAAGTACTGCTATGGATAAACCAACTGAAATAATTACAAACATATTTAACTCCTAATATGTGCATACCTACTTAGTGGTAGTGCAGACACCGTGCCAAAATCAATAAGTGTTATATTTCAGTAGTTTATGTTTTTCTCTATTTATGGATGATCAATAATGGTGCATGACTTCACCATTCGAGTGAATGTTTCTCATATTTTGCAGGATTTTTTGAGAGGTTACGCTTTTCTTGTGATTAGGCTGGGGAGGTTTCGATAGGTAGGGAC
Source organism: Vibrio sp. L5-1 (assembly GCF_021728315.1). NCBI lineage: Bacteria > Pseudomonadati > Pseudomonadota > Gammaproteobacteria > Vibrionales > Vibrionaceae > Vibrio > Vibrio sp. L5-1. Next base: position 1,563,752 of record NZ_JAKKCQ010000001.1, read on the forward strand.
ACTTCGGCGGTCAATCTCTAGCTCGTCTCAAAGTACGGAAATTAAAAAGGCCTCATTCTTTAATGCTATTAACTAGAAACAGCATTAAAAAGTGAGGCCTTTCAATATTTACTAGCGATCCAATTATCGCCAGCGCGGGACACTGACGATTAAACGTTACGCAAGCTTAAGGTCGAACTCAGTGCGGTACATCACCATATCTTCAATGGTCAGTACTGGCATGTTGTGCATTTTACCGAAAGCAACGATCTCTGGCGCTTTTGCCATCGTGCCGTCTGGATTGGTTACTTCACACAGTACGCCTGCCGATTGAAGACCTGCCATTTGCATAAGATCCACAGTGCCTTCTGTGTGACCGCGGCGTGCAAGTACACCACCTTTGCGAGCACGCAGTGGGAATACGTGGCCAGGGCGAGCAAGGTCAGTAGGTTTAGCTGTTGGGTTTGCAGCTGTCTTGATCGTCGTGACACGGTCAGCGGCAGAAACACCTGTTGTTACACCAACTTTTGCTTCGATAGTTACGGTAAACGCAGTTTGGTTTGCGCTGTTGTTATCAACAACCATAGGTGGAAGTTCAAGTTGATTTGCTTGCTCGTCGGTTAGACACAGGCACACAATGCCGCTGCATTCGCGGATCATAAGCGCCATCTGAGCATTGGTTAGGTGTTCTACTGAGTAGATGATGTCGCCTTCGTTCTCGCGATCTTCATCGTCAAGTAAAAGTACGCCACGACCTTCGCGTAGAGCTTGCAGTGCGTTTTCAACGCGAGTGATTGGTTCGCCAAATTCGGCAAGTAATGAAGACTGATTCATGGTTAAACTCCTAAAATATCACCAGAATCAGGGCTGTATGAGGGATCTCAACCGAGCACAACAAAGCCTACTTATTACAAGTAGCTTTAGCTCATTATGGTTTTATCCAAAACGAAATGCACCCGTCTAAGTTGGAGGAATGAACCCAATAAATGGGCATGCCTTTCCAACTTAAACGAGTGTGTTTTCATTCTCTCTCATCCGGACTATGACCGTCGGCTCTGGCATCTCACCAGATCTGCTGACCTCGACGAATCGAGCGCTCGCGGGCTTATCTTTAGATTTTGCTAAGGACATACCGCCGGTGGGGAATTTCGCCCCGCCCTGAGAATAAAAATTAATAATTTGTTTTGCTTTGAAAGCAGACCAGATGGTAATCCTTTCAATAGTGGATTTAAAGGACTGACAGCAAAGTTTTTTAGATTCTGCTCTTTGAATGCGGTAAGTGCTCATTTTATCAACGAAACAGACATCACTTGGTTTACATACACAGTTGTGCGTAGATTTTTGATGTTTGAAAGAGTTTTCATGTGTCTATGAACATGAGTGTGTGTCCAATTCATATCGTTGATAAAGCAAATGTTTATCAACTGAATGCTAACGTGGCTTAATAATTCAATATTGTTACACCATGACGTCTTACTGACCATTTTGACATAAAATTGATATTAGCGCTGCTAAGCTGCGATAGCATCCGGACACTTTATCTAAAAGATCTTAGCCATGACTTCTCTGTTCTCTAACAAATCCAAAGGCTTATTACTTCTCGTTCTAAGTTTGTATTCTCTCGTACCTTTTTTGATCTTTGGATCGAACTTTGACCTTGGAAGTGCGGTTTTGCCTTTCTATGGTGCCTTCATGACGTTCGTGACGTACTCAGCAGGCAATCAAGGATTCTTGGTAACGCTAGCTGTTTTGTCTCTGGCATTGCTCACGATGAAGTTTTCCAAAGCTAAGCTAGTCAGCCTGTGTCTGCAGCTTGGCCTGTTGTTGGTTCTTAGCTTTGCAGCGAAAACCTTCTTAAAGCATTCAACAGAAAGCCCTCGACCTTATTCAGAGTATTTGGTGACGCAAGAAGTTGTCGAAATGCCAGAAGTGTTTTATGAACTGCCACTGGTAGAAAAGAACGCAGCGATTGCATCTGTGCAAGATAAGGTGAGTGAGTGGCGAACGCGCCACTGGTTGGGTGAGACTGACTATTCTTTCCCATCTGGACACATGATTTTCGTCGGTGTGTGTTTGGCGTTCTTCGGTGGATTGTTTTTAGAAGCGAAGCGTTTTTATTTGGTTGGTGGTTTACTGGTTTGGGCTGGTGGTGTCGCTTACAGCCGAGTTTGGCTTGGCATGCATCGCCCAGAAGACTTAGCCGGATCTATCGCTTTTGCAGGTCTTATCTACCTATTGGTGCCGCTTATCTCAGAGCAAAAAATAGAACGCTATTTACCTGCATTTTTGAAACAGACTTCCTAGGGATCCTTCCTCACTCCGAAAGAGGGCTCAGATTTGCAATACGTGATAAACGTTATTGATTGAGCCCTAGTTCTGCTTGTTTCTTTTTGGTTAGCCCTAATGAAACAATTCGGTGTGATTCAGTGAGGTAGTATCTCAGCTCCTCATCCCTTTCTGATGTGCTTTCAAAAAGCTGAATCCACTTCATTCCGCGCGAAGCAAAGTAGGGCGCGGGTTTGTAGCCCAGTTCCTCTTTCAGAAAGTCGAAGTTCTGATCGGATGCCTTAAAGATAAACGCAGGCTCGTCGTTAGGCCCCCAACCACCAATCGCAAACACCTTCCCACCTACTTTCCAAACGTGAGAGTTATTCCACTGCATCACATAGCTGGTGGCAGGTAGTGACTCGCAGAATGCATTGAACTCGTCGTATGTCATAGGAGTGTCCTTTCAATAGATGGGTGTGTTGGAACTGTGCTTATTTCTTTATCAGCGTTTTCGTTATGAACTAGCCAGCTAAGCCCTGCCAGATAGCAGTAAAGCCACTGATAGAACATAACAATAAAGAACCGATACGTATCTTCTCTTTAGGAATGCTTTGCGTGGTCATTAACGCCACTTTGTAACCCAACCAAGCCGCAGGAAGCAACGGGATTGTGATGAACAAATGGTGCATCGTGAAGAAGCCAATTGGGATCTGTACCAGTAATGAAATGATAGAACTAAACACGAAAAACGCAGAAAGGTTACCACGAAGTTGATTGGCATCTTGGTGCTGAAGTAGTAACGCCATTGGTGGACCACCAATACCTGAACTGGTGCCAAAGAATCCTGAGAAGAATCCAGCAATGCCCATCTTGGTCGGTGTTGGCTCTAACCTAAATGGCAGCAAGCTGACAATCACCGCAAATACCACTAATAAGCCTAACCACAGAGACAACACGCTCGTTGAAACCATCACTAACAAAGCACCCCCTGCAATCGACCCCGGAATGCGTCCAAGCAGTGCAATTTTTAATCCGCCGATAGAAATGTTTGCTCGGTGTTTAAACGCATTGAATATAGAAATGAACAGGCCAACGAGACAGATAGGCGCGGGTACGTAGTCAGGTGAGACTAAAAACAGCAGTGGGGCAGCCACAATAGCCAAACCAAAGCCGATTGCGGTTTGCACAAACGAGCCGACAAAAATGAGTGCCATCGCGATAAGTACTGTCTGATCTATGTATTCCATAAGCCTGTGGATTAATTTTAAAGGAGCTAACGAATACTATAAATTAAAACGAAAAGAATAGTCTTATTATTCAGTGAGGTTTATGCAAATATCGACCTTTATTATTGTCGATATAACGGGCAACGAAAAAGAGAGCGAATACCTCAGGATGTTATCCTTCAATACTCACTCTCTTTATTGGAATGACTGTTGGTTTTTAGCTGATGGGGGAGTCAGCGTTAAACGTTAAGCCATTGCCAATTTCAGGCGTTCAATAGGCTTGTCATTAATTGGTAAGTGGATAAGCGCAGCCGCAAATGCCAGTATCACTGTTGACCACCAGATTGGCTCGTAAGATCCATAGTAATCGTAAATACGACCACCAACCCAAGCGCCTAAGAAACTACCCACTTGGTGAGTAAAGAACACCAAACCGTACAGAGTAGATAGGTAACGCGCACCGAAGATCTGACGAACTAGTCCAGAGGTGAGTGGTACAGTTCCTAACCAACAGAAACCAATCGCCGCACCAAAGATAGCAGCCGTTGATTCAGTTACTGGAAGAGTCACAAACGCACCAATAACTACAGTACGAACTAAGTACAGTGCCGACATTACATGACGCTTGCTGAACTTATCGCCCATCACACCCCAGAAATAAGACCCGAAGATGTTGAAAATACCCACATAAGCCAATGCCATTGCTGCACTGCTCGCGGGTAGGTTTTTGTCGGCTAAGTAACTCGGTAAGTGCGTCGCAATGAACATCACGTGGAAACCACACACGAAGAAGCCTGCGTGAATTAACCAATAACTTTTGTTCGCAAACGCTTCAGACAGCGCTTCTTTTAGTGTCTGAGTGTCTTCTACTTGTTTATTGGTTGCCGACTTCGGCGCTCGCATAAACAGGGCAAAAGAGATCATGAAACAACAAAGCACGCCAAATACTTGCATCGCACTTTGCCAGTCGAATTCGTTCAACATGTATTGTGCGCCTGGAATCACAGCGAACATGCCAAACGAACCTGCTGCTGTGGTTAAACCAAATGCCTTAGCCGCGTGCTCTGCAGGTACTACTTTTGCTACTGCACCTAACACGATCACATAGCTTGTCGCACTCAATCCAAGGCCAACGAGTGCGCCCAATGAAACGTAAAGCATGCTTGATTCGGTAGAAATTGAGGTAAGAAGTAAACCCAAACCGTAAGCACATGCGCCAGCAATAATGATGCGTCTTGCTCCCCATTTGTCTGCGGCCATACCCACAAAAGGTTGGAACACACCGAACAGCAGGTTTTGTAGAGCAATGGCGAAGCTGAAAAACTCTCGCCCCGTGCCGAAATGCTCTGAAATTGGCATCATGAAAATGCCGAATGATTGTCTGATCCCTAGACTGATAATAAGTGTGCCGATCCCAAGCCATACCAGTAAAGGAAAACGGAAAATGCTCATTCTAATACTCTTAAATTAATGGTGGTGATGTGAGTGGTCTTGCGCTGACATGTGTTGGTCAGTCATCTCATGGTGATGTTCGTGTCCAGAATGCTCATGCGCTGACTGCTGGTGGCATCCACTGCTCACGGCATGCTGAGCCAAGAGATCAATCAATGGCTGACTGTGATGCACAATAATCAAACTAATGACGAGGAATAGCGTCATTCGGGCCAGTTGGGCAAAAAGAGATTGTGAAAACATAAGGTGTTTACATGCGCTCAATGTTGTAAGAAGTCGCGCATCATAATGACGAGTAGTGTATGTATCAAATGACCTTTTGTGATTTAGTCTATGCGTTTTATGCATAGGTTTAAGCATCGTTAGAATTAGAGCGAAACGTGACCAATAAATAGGAAAACTCGAAGCTCACTCATTCAGCGATAGAAACATGCAATTAATAATGAGAGCCTGACTTCAGGTTTTTAACTATCTGTTTAATTGAAGATTTCACAAAACTGTAAAAACTAATATACAAACTAATCACTAAGCAACATTGGCCGTTCACTCGACTTATCTGTCAAACATCGTAAATTTGGGCGTAAATCGTTTCAAAACTACTGAAACGCGATGTTAAAAGATTCAGGGAGAGTCATTCACATGGATAAAGATCATAACCTTCGCGAAAACTTACTGGCACTGATCTTAGGAAGCGCACTAGTTTCACTCGGCGTTATCTTTTTCAATCAAGTCGGTTTGCTCACTGGAGGCACGGCTGGTCTAGCGATCTTCATTACCAAAGTGACAGACTTAAGCTTTGGCCAAGTGTTCTTCGCACTTAACTTACCTTTCTATATTTTGTCGGTCGCTCGTATGGGCTGGCGTTTCACCATCAATACGTTTATCGCAGTTTCGATTGTTTCGTTCGCAGTGGATCACTTGTATCACGTGATTCAGATTGCCGAAATTCATGCATTGTATGCAGCTTTAATCGGTGGTGGCTTGATTGGTACCGGCATGCTGGTGATCTTCCGTCATAAGATGAGTTTGGGTGGCTTCAACATTTTGGCGTTATTCTTACAAGAACGTTTTGGTATTCGAGCGGGCAAAGTTCAGATGGCGTTAGACTGTACGATTGTAGTGCTTTCACTGTTTATTGTTGACGTGTCACTGGTTCTATTGTCTGTGCTTGGTGCGATAGTCACCAACTTGATTCTAGCGATGAACCATAAACCGGGGCGCTATCAACCGGTCGTAAAAGCGGAAGCGGCGTAGTAAGTGGAAACAGAGTAGTTAGGTTCGCTCAAGCACTAGGTTAGCTTAAGCAAAGTGATTTGTAGATTCTAAAAACAACAAAGCCAGCATCAATTGCTGGCTTTGTTCTATTTCAATGCAACGATTAACAGTTGTTGCAATCGTTGTCTGGCTTGAGCTCGCAGTCAATCACATTGCCTTGTTGATCAAGTGACAGGTTACAACACTCTTCAAACAGGTTTTTAAGATCCCCGCGACTTTTCTGAACACGAGACTTAACGGTCGAGTAGCTGATGTTTTGAGCCTCTGCGATCTCTTTTTGGCTTTGGCCTTTGATGTCGACAGCAAGCAGTAATGATGAACTTTGTTCAGGTAGCGCCTGAATAAAGGGTTCAATACATAATGAAAGCTTCTGTTTGAACTCAGAATTGTGGTCTAAATCGGTAAACCACAGATCTTCAGCATCAATTTGGCTGTCACGTTGTTGTCTAGCATGCTTACGATAGAAGTCGATAATGGTGTGATTGGCTAATTGGAATAGCCACGATTTTACGCTGCTTGTATCTTGGACTTTGTCTAGGTTTTGATAAGTCTTAATCAAGATCTCTTGAAGCAAGTCGTCTACATCGGCGGTGTTGCTGACCTTAGAATGCAAGAATGACTTTAACGCTTGCTGATACTCAGCCCAAACCTGTTCTAAGTCCAAAGATGCCCTATTCAAAGGTGCTCCGTTCAAAGGTGCATTAGTTGCACTGTTCATTTACGCAACACTCGTCTTGTAAGAAATCAATCACGCCTTCTAGACATTCATACTCCGCCACGCAGAATAACGTTCTTCCTTCTCGTCTTTGGCTGATTAGTCCTGCCGATGCCAAGCTTGATATGTGGTGAGAAAGGGTAGACCCCGGAATTCCGAGCTCTTCTTGTAGGCCGCCAACCGCAATGCCTTGGTAGCCAGCTTTAACGACACTTTTATAAATAGTTAGGCGAATAGGGTGACCCAACTCTTTAAGTGCTTTCGCAACGACTTCTAAGTTCATATTAACTCCTCAAGATTTAATTTCGATATTAGTCGAAATGTAGTCCGAATACAAATGTAAAAATAGTGATTCTATAACTTATTGAAAATTCTTCCTTTTAAAAATCAATTCGATTTTTATCGAAATAAATCTTGATCTGTTACGAAATATTTCTATAATTCGAGAACATTCGAAATTAAGGGTTGGTTACTTTCCTCATAGAGTCCCGCCTTAAATCCAGTTTGGAGTTATTATGAGCAATGAAATGTTAACAATGCTAAAAGACGCACTTGATATGTTCGCTTTCTTAGCAGTAGAGCTAATTATCCTTTTCTTAGCGATCAGCTACATTGTTGGGATTCTTCAAGAGTTCCTTACACCAGAAAAGATTCAATCTATCCTGAGCTCACGTAATGGTAAGGGTTATGTGGTTGCAGCACTATTGGGTGCAATTACACCTTTCTGTTCATGTTCGACCATTCCTTTCTTAAAAGGATTGCTGCGTGCAAGAGCGGGTTTCGGTCCAATGATGGTGTTCCTATTCGGTAGCCCACTATTGAACCCAGTGATCATTGGTTTGTTCGTGATTACGTTCGGCTGGCAAGTGGCGGTTTTCTACTTCCTAGTAGCTATGACGGTATCGGTAGTGGCTGGTTACGCACTTGAGAAGCTTGGCTTTGAGCGTTACGTAAAACCTGAAGCGTATGAATCGACAGGTTCTGCTTCAAGCTGTGGCACTAGCTGTGGTGATTCTGCTCCTATGAAAGCAGCGCCAGCGAAGGCAGAGTCTTCATGTGGAACAAGCGCATGTGGTGAACCTGCACCAGTAATGGCGAAAGAGACATCTTGCTGCGATTCTAAAAAAGAAGAACCACAAGTCACTGTTTCATGCTGCTCAACGGATGGAAGTGCGACGGCTGAAATCGTAGAGAAGAAAGAGCCTAGCCGTTGGATGAGAATTTGGTTCTCAACTTGGAAAGACTTCAAACAAGTTTTCCCTTACCTAATGATGGGTATCGCGATTGGTTCATTCATCTACGGCTTCATTCCTACAGACCTAATTGCAGAATACGCTGGTGAAGGTATGTGGTATGCGATTCCAGTAGCAGCCGTGATTGGTATTCCACTGTACATTCGTGCTGAAGCGGTAATCCCACTAAGTGCAGCTTTAGTACAAAAAGGTATGGCGTTGGGTTCAGTAATGGCATTGATCATTGGTAGTGCAGGCGCAAGTTTAACGGAAGTTATCCTGCTTAAATCAATCTTCAAGAACCAAATGATTGCAGCATTCCTATTCGTTATCCTAAGCATGGCGATGGGTGCAGGCTTCCTATACAGCTTCATCTTTGGTTAATCAGGCCTGATTTCGAGATAACACCATCGATACTGAGAGATAAATAAGCAAAAGAGCTCAACTAAGTGAGCTCTTTTTTTGTTTAGATAATTAGCTAGGAGGTTAGAAACCGCGAATATCAAGCTCATTGTTGATCAACACTACACACTGAGAAGCGAACAGCATGTTCGGACCTAAACTGATTTTCTCTGTTCCTAAACGCTTTAAGCTGTTGTAGCTTTTCTTTGGCATAGGGATGTGGTCAGTTAGAAGGAAACATGGGTTTTCCGCAATCTCTGCATCACGGATAAAGTCGCCTTTCTTATCCATCATGTACAGCTGGTGGTCTTCGGCCAGTTCTTTGACCAACTTTTCAAAGCTCATGGTACGGACAGTGATGCCCGGTTCTACCTGACGTGTCTGTTCTTTTGTCATGCCTTGAGAAGCGTCAACCGCTCTTACTACCGCAGATAACAGTGCAGATTCATGAAAGCCACCAATGTTGGTGATTTCATTGGAATCGAATGTAATGGTACGTGAAAAGTCTTTAGTACTCTCTAGCACAAGGTGCACGGTGACATTCTCACGGTGAGATTGAGCAACGAAGATCGTGTTCATCAGAGTATGAGCCAGAATCTCGGTATGAGCGTCTTGTCCAACACCTTCTAAGATAAGTTTACTCTCTGTAGGGGCTGCGCGAGCGCGTAATACAAATGAACGCATGGGATGTACCTTGTCAGTATGTGATAAAGCGAAACAGGCTTTATCAGCATGAATTGATGAATAACCAAAATTATGGCGGTATGTAACTCTTTTCTATTAATGAAGTCAAATGGAGTTATGTATAGTACTGATCAGAAGAGCTTTACGTATTAAATAGAGAGTGACCACATTACAAGACGGTAAAAGTTGAAGTGAACCAAGGTTTACATAGATAGTATGCGCAAATTATTAGGCGACTTATACCAATCACAGTAAGTAAGTGATCATAAACAGTGCAGGAAAAAGGCTTGAAAACAAGGCGGCTCTATTCGACAAAGAGTTTCGATAAGTAGTTATTCTACAATCAAAATTTCTAACGCAGTTATTGAGCGTTTTAACCAGCTAGGATGAACAGTTATTTACTACGATTGGTATTATATATAAGGAAGTAGTCGATGAAGTTACAGAAGATTAATAAAGAAGAATATAGAAAGAAGATGAACCTGCTGTTGGTTTCATTGGTTGGGTCACTCGCCTTGTTTGCTATCGTATTCGGTAGCATTCTGATTGAACTTTTTGGTTCAGCTGGATCCGTTACTGGGGAAGCGACAGGCAATTTCCATTTGAATGTACTCGGGGTGATTTTATCAGTCGCACTGAATGCCTTTATCGCGAGTCGTGTGAAAGGGCATGATTACTTTAAGGAAGCACTTTATGTGTGGAACCTTAAACAAACTCACAATCAAATCTATCGCAAGCTCAAGCGTATTCAACCGAAAGCTGAGCAAGGCGATCGAGAAGCACTGACGATCCTTTACTTCTATTACACTACGCAAAAACAAGTATATGACCTAGATAACAATACATTGACGATAAAAACGGTTCAGCAATCGCTAGATAACATAGTGGAGCTGAGTGAAAAGTGGAGTATCGAACTGGATATAAAGGCATTTTCGAAAGATTTAGTCGCGAAATTCTAAGTTATATGCTCTTGATTGTATTAACTTTGGCCTATGAAAGAGGGTTTTGACGTAAAAGTAGACGCTTAAGCAACTTTTTTGAATTTTTATCAAAAAATGGGTTGCCATGTTTACGATGATCTCTATAATGCCGCCTCACTGACACGGCAGACGCCACAAGGCTTCAGCGGTAATCAGTAAGACGGAAAGTTCGAAAGAAATTAATTTTAAAAAGTGTTTGACACTTAAGATTAAATCGCTAGAATTCACGTCCGCTTTCAAGGGTTTCTTTGTAAAAAGAAAGTTTCGATAAGCAAAGCTCTTTAACAATTTAAACCTATCAATCTGTGTGGGCACTCGTTGATGAATATCAAAACGTTTTATCTTCCCTTTTTATAAAGAGAAGTAAAACAGATTCCTCGGAATCAACTTTGGTTTCAATGAACTGAGTGACCAATACGAATAACTACTTTCTCTTGTAGAAAGAAAGTATTTGGCACAGTCAATTCATTATCTTTCTGTTGGAAAGATAATAGCTTTAGAATTACTTTTTGTAGTTTTGAAGTCAGTATTCATTGAGCCGACAAAATCTTAAATTGAAGAGTTTGATCATGGCTCAGATTGAACGCTGGCGGCAGGCCTAACACATGCAAGTCGAGCGGAAACGACACTAACAATCCTTCGGGTGCGTTAATGGGCGTCGAGCGGCGGACGGGTGAGTAATGCCTAGGAAATTGCCTTGATGTGGGGGATAACCATTGGAAACGATGGCTAATACCGCATAATGCCTACGGGCCA